>JBGSTJ010000040.1:0-92578 GCA_041736555.1 Cyclobacteriaceae bacterium | reverse complement strand
ACAAACCACCTTGCAGCTTGCTATGCGCATCGATGCGTGCACATCAGGGACTTGCACCCTTTGGATAATCAATCTATATTCCCGTCTGGAATATAAACACGCCATACTGGGCGCACACAAAATACATATGCCATGCAGGGGATTGGTGTTGCTATTTACTTGTAATCAACTAATTTAGTATATCAACGTGGGACAGTGACGCGTTTCAAAAACCCTGCACGTCATATGTACCAACGTTGGCTGCAACTATGCAAATGAGATTTGTTTTCATATTAACATTCGGACTGACACTTAATTCAGTGGGACAGACTCTCGACAAGAGTTGCAATTGCCCACCAAACAAATATGCAGGTACGAAACCCGAAACAATTTTTACATTGACAAATGGGAGTATTGCGTTGTGTGGTTATGTTGAGAACAAGGACAACCAAAGACAATATTCAGAATTTGTTCTAGCGGTATGTGGACAAAATAATGTAATTGACTTCTGGGACGCATTATTCGTTTGTAGGATAGAAAATGACAACGACACATTAAGAATTGAAGAACTACGAAATCTTCCGACCGGTGATAACTTAAAATTCGTTTCGACTGTATGGAGAATTGAGAAATTATACTTCAGGGACGGACAAGTTGAAAGAAGTATTGGGTTGAATAGTAAAATCAGAAAATATAATGAACAAGAGATAAAGAACGTTTTGACTGAGTATGAACGCTTAGATAAAAAGCTCTCATACGACCATATGGACTTGGTTTATAAACTTTTTATGGCTGCAATCTCTGGGGACAAAACAGCGTATAAATATTTTACTGACAAGACAAGATTCGAAACGCTTGACGGAGCATTCCAGGAAGACTATGAAGAATTGATTGCAATGTTAAAAAGTTGGGACTAGCATAGCAGCAGCCAACAAAATGCATAATCAATGGCAGGGTTCAATGTAAATTTGTAGTTTAGTTTTTCAAATTACGTTTGGTGTATAAAATGGAGCCCGACAATTGATAAGCATTTATTGAATTAAAGTCGGGTGTTAAGCCACCTTGCATCTGATAAAATAAATTTTTCGGTTAAATATTCCAACATATGAAAGAATCTTCGAAAATCTGGCTTTTGCTCATCATATTGAATGTCGTCATGATAGGATGCAATGAGAATAATAAAGTCAAAATTAGAATTAAGAGCACTCAACCCAATGCCGAAATAAAAATTAGCCTGTATACTCTGGAGCAAGTCATTATTCATGAATCAAAGACAGATTCCCTGGGCAATAGTTCATTTGAAGTAACAGTGCAGCGCCCCATGTTTGCAAACATTCAAATAGGGAAAAAATACGGGGAAGTTTATCTCGCTTCCGGATATGATTTAGCAATTGAAGAAGTTGATCAGGCGTATCATGTGCCGTTACTTTTCTCAGGGAAAGGAGCTGAAATAAATAACTATGTCTCGTGGGTTAATTCAAACGTTGAAAAAATCAAATGGGCCAACGGCAGAGGTGTGGCGCAATTAGAATATAGTGAATTTCTACATCGGTTTAACTCTCTCAAAACTACCATCACTGATTTCCATAAGCGCTACACGGACTCTGTTCAACTCACCAACGAGACGACAGCCATGCTGGAGTATAAAAACTATATTAAATTTTTAGGGGTGGCGCAGGAGTTTAAGTTTTATAAGCTGAATAACTCGTTTCACGAAAAGCGGGAAGCCCTGGAGAATGGGACGGAATATGTGAAAGCCCAGGTACCCAAAGAATTTGATGAGATAGCAAACAAAATTCCATTTGACACATCGCTAATTACGAATGGGCATGGAGACTATCAAATGCTTCTTAATTTCTATTATCACAATAATATAAATGTACCGGTGTCAGAAGAATTTCTGGTAGCCAAAGACTCAATAGCGGTGGCGCCCCTTAGGACGAATGCGTTAATTAAGAACGGTGACTATCCGGAAGCAATCCGTGAATTCCTTTCCGCATTCGACATAAATTATTGGCTTGCGGCATCTGGGATAACTTCTCAAACGAACTCGGTCTTCGCAGACTTTCAAAGCAAATACCCGCAATCCAATTATTTGCCGACATTAAATAAGGTATTTAACGAATGGCTTGCAATTGCACCCGGTAATCCGGCTCCTGAATTGGAAGGCTATACATCAGAGGGCAAAAAAATGTCAATCAAAGACCTGAAAGGGAAAGTAATCTACATGGATGTTTGGGCAACGTGGTGTGGTCCTTGTATTGCTGAAATTCCTGCGTACAAAGAATTACAACAGGAATTTTCGGGTGAAGAAAATATTCAGTTTCTGAATGTATCCATTGATAGGAACAAAACGGATTGGGAGAAATTTATCAAAGAAGATAAGGCATGGAAAGGTCTTCATATAATTATCGAGCCCGATAAAATTCAAGATCTATATACAACCTATAAGTTGACTGGAGTTCCCGAGTATATATTAATCGACCAGAAAGGAAATATTGTCAACATGAAAGCACCGCGACCATCTGATGAAAATATAAAAGCTGAGCTAAGACAACTTTTGACAAGTGGGCTTTAATCTGACAAATTAAATGTCGTTGACGAGGACTTATATAAGTGAGCCAAACACGTTAGTTTAAAATGTTGAGCTTGCTGACTACAAGGGAGGGTACCTAGTCGGCCACAAGAGGGTATGTACGAACTAATTTCCTATATACTCTTACTTTAGGCCTCATTTATCTGACAATGACGAATAGGAAGATTGGGACAATTTTTTTAACACCAGAACTCCAAAGGCAAGACGAGTGGCGATGGTTGTTTGATTTTTTTGAATCGCGACCCTTAACGAGCTTCCCGAAATGCCCCTAGTTGAGCAGCTTGTCGGAATGAATGGGTTGATGAAGTCTTGTTTATAAGGCGCTGAAATATTAAGGCTTCAGAACTCAAACAGTTCTTTCGGATGAATGGATAACGCCTTTGCCAACTCGAAACAAGTTGCAATCGTTGTATTCAATTTACCGGCTTCAAGAGTAACAATGCTGTTCTCTGAAATTCCTGAAAGGTCCGCGAGTTGCTCTTGCGTCAGACTGCGTTCGTTCCTTAATCGCTTCAGATTTGCACCGAATGATTTCAGCTTCTTGGAATTCTTTTGTTTAACGAGATGACGGCTCACATCTCAAAAATCCCTCTAAATTGCTTTGCTGATACTACTAACTTTAGTAGCTTTACTAAGCAGACTAATAATATCTCATTCAATGTTTGTAAATAATCCTGACACACCGGATCGCGAACTCCTTCAAAAAATGCAGGATGGCAATGAATCTGCCTTCGAAGCGATCTATACCAAATATGTCAGGGATGTTTTTCGCATACTGAGAAGGGCCATTTCCTCAACGGAAGACTGTGAGGAAATGGTGCAGGAAATTTTTGAATCACTATGGACCAGACGTGAAAGCCTCGGACACATCCTTGATCTGAAATACTACATTTTCCGGATGGCTAAATACAAGGTGGTTCAATACATACGGCACAATCGTGTAAAACGTAAGTATGTAGAACACTATAAGATCTTCGAGGTTGCTTATGACTCTATTCCGGAAGAAACGAGAACGGTTGAACAAATCAATGAACAAATGTTAACCTATATCGGGACGCTTCCGGAGCGCTGCCAGGAAGCTTTCAGGATGCGAATACTTGAACATTTATCCAACGCGGAGATTGCTGAAAGAATGAACATAAGCAAAGAGACCGCGAAGAATTATCTGGTAGCTGCCTTTAGCCACCTTCGCAGTCTTTACGATCATATCTATAAGGTGGGCTAGAACTTGAATGTTAACATATGTTAAGTGTGAAACAGTCGATGAAAGCGTATACCGAATTTGATGGCCGAAAAGAAACGAATAGACAAAACAGAAAAATCTAACCCCAGTAGGTACCAAGTTGTGAATTATCTTTAAGCATCTTTTACAGATTAGCTCTCTTCATCAGAGAGCATGACTAGGGAAGACATACAACAGCCGGAACGGAATTCGCATAAGAAGCCAAAAGACTGCTTAAATGCTGAAAAGATAACTGAAGCGCTACGATGCAAAGGAGTTGAAGTAACTGTGGAACAGGCCGATGAGATATTAAAATTTCTCCGCAAACTGGCAAACATTACCGTTTCCAACTACCTTAGAAAACCGCCACAGTCAAATCAAGAGTGATACACCATTGAAATAAACAATTATGAAAACAGCCGATCTATACATCCGCGTAAGCACCGATGAGCAGGCGGACAAAGGGTATTCTCAACGCAGCCAGGAAGAACTTCTGAGAAAATATTGTGATATCAACAAACTCACTATCCGAAAGGTCATCTTGGAAGACCATTCAGCAAAAACATTCAACCGCCCCGAATGGCAGAAATACCTTCTCGAACTCAAAAAGCATAAAGGGCAAGCCGACTTGGTGTTGTTCCTTAAATGGGATCGCTTCAGCCGGAACGCTGGTGATGCCTACCAAATGATAAACACATTGCGCAAATTGAGTATCGAACCACAGGCCATCGAACAGCCACTTGATCTCTCCATCCCTGAGAACAAGATGATGCTCGCCTTTTATTTAGCCGCACCCGAAGTGGAGAACGACCGCAGGGCATTGAACATAATACACGGGATGCGAAGAGCTCGCAAAGAAGGCCGCTATATGGGCCTCGCACCCATTGGCTACATCAACCGCATAGATGAAGCCGGAAGAAAGTCTATTGTCCCCGCTGACCCAATGGCATCGGTGATACGCTGGTCATATGAAAAAATAGCCGAAGGAGTTTTCAACACCGAGCAGATTTATAAAAAGGCGAAGGAGAAAGGGTTCAGGGGTACAAAGAGCTTGTTCTGGTTCGCGATACGGAACCCCGTTTATTGCGGTAAGATCTTTATACCAAAGTACAAGGACGAAGAAGGCCGGTTTGTGAAAGGGCAGCACGTTCCGATTGTCTCAGAGGCACTCTTCCATGAAGTTCAGGACACGTTGGACGGTAGGAAAAGGAAACCATACAAACTCAAGATAGCTTCCAACACGTCACTTCCCCTGCGGGGATTTTTGGTTTGCACCAGCTGCGGAAAATTATTGACTGGCAGCGCCTCGAAAGGCCATACCAAGTATTACTCATACTATCATTGCTTTGATGGTTGCACCTGTCGCTTCCGGGCGGATGTGGTCAACGAACTTTTTGTAGCTGAATTGAAAAAATATGTGCCCCGCACGGAGATGGTTGACTTGTACAAACAATTATTAATTGAATCGTGGAATGATCAAACCAAGCATCTACATGACGACCGGAAACAATTGCTCACTGAAATAAAACAGATGGAAGCAAAACTCTCTTACATCCGCGACTTACTGTCATCCAAACAAATTGACCCTTCAGATTTCCGCGAGATGAAAACCGAGTACACCAATAAGCTTGAAAAGTTGGAGGCCAAATTGAGTGGACGCAACGATGAACCTTCCAACATTGAACCACTCTTGAGCAAGGGCATCGACAGCCTGCTAAAGTTGGATTACATATATGAAACAGGTGACATTGAAAAGAAGCGTGAAGTGATTAGTTCGATGTTCCCCGAAAAAATGACTTTTGACGGAACATCACTTCGAACTCCGCGTGTCAATGAAGCCGTAAAGTTTATTTATATGATTGACAGTGAATTAGGCGGAAACAAAAACAGGACAAATGGAAAATATTCCAAGTTGTCCTGTCAAGTCGAGATGAGAGGATTCGAACCTCCGGCCTCCACGTCCCTAACGTGATGCGCTAACCGGGCTGCGCTACATCTCGAAGTAATATTGTTCCAAAATTTTTGAGGTTGCAATAATAGTAAAATTCAGGCATCTAACGTTCCCTCTTGCTCCTACTTTTTATTCTGTTTTAAATCGCGGATAAATTTGGCCCAATTGAATGGATTTAAGAACGGATTGGTGCGCGGTTGAAATTTATCAACGGCAGACGTAGACCATTGGTCCATATAATACTTATAATTAGCCGCCCCATCCATCGGGGTAGTTTTGATCATCAATGCAATTAACTCTGCGTTTAGGTTGCGCTGATCAATCCCATTATCCATAGGAATATTCAGTGCGAGCACAGCTTCTTTAAATACTTCTTCTGTGGGGAATGGCATGATCTGAACCTCCTTTAAATACGTCACATCAGATACCATTTCGACAATAATAGTCAGGTTATCATTAGCGCCTCGGGGCACTATATAATGTTGCCGGTGATACCCAATTGAGCTGATGACAACACTGTCACCCTCTAACACAGGCATCGAAAAAAAACCTGCGGGACTTGTACTCGTGCCCCTGCCAGCTTTGGGAACATACACGTGCACTCCGGGGAGTACATTTAGACTATCGCTCACAAATCCGGAAAGCTGAATAATCCTCCGTTTGCTTTGAGCCATTGTTGATATGGCCGTGCACGCCAATAAAAGTCCTACACACAGAATAAAGCCAATTGATTTCCTCACATTTCAATCGTTAATTTTCAAAGATAAAGATTCAGTCGATTCAACCCTAATGAAAACCGGCTTCCTCCACCAATGGTTTTTGCTATCTTCGCAACGGTAAAAGACAGCCTTTTTACAGGTTCCTGATGCGATTAAAACACTTTAATATTGATTTAGGTGCCCAGATATTTTTGGCATGCTCCGATACTTCCCGGTTGCGCATTTTAAACCTGATTTTAACCAACGGAGAAATGTGCATTACCGACCTGGAACATATTCTTGAATTTACTCAAACCAAAACTTCGCGACACCTGCTGTACCTCAAAAATTCGGGCATACTTACTTCAAGAAAAATCAACCAATGGGTATTTTATCAACTTAAAGACGAAGTTTTTGACATTACACGCCAGATATTCCAATTCCTGAGCCGGGATCCGGTCCTTCAAAAGGATCAGCAACTTTTTCAAACACTTTACAGCAATCGGGAATTATCCCTCAATAAACTTCACATCAAGCCGACCACTCAATTTTCATGAAATACCGCTCTATTCTTTTTGATCTTGATCACACCCTGTGGGATTACGAAACCAACTCTACCGAAACGCTCCATGAAATTTTTCATGAACATAAGCTCTTCGAAGTCGGGGTGCCTTCAATAAATGATTTCATTAATACTTTCGTCACCGTTAACACCCATTTGTGGACTTTGTATGATACCGGGCAAATCCATCGGGATGTTATCCGGTATGACCGCTTTCATAAAATAATGCTGGAGATGGGTATTGACAATTATGATTTATCATTAAGACTTTCTGACGAATATGTGGAGAAGTCGCCAAAAAAAGGGACTCTAATGCCTAACGCGGTTGAAACCCTTGACTATTTATTTCCTAAATACCCCATGACTATTGTAACCAATGGGTTTGATGAAATCCAATCAACCAAGTTAGCATCCTCGGGCATCACTTCTTATTTCAAGAGTATTGTTACATCCGCCAGAGCCGGGTATAAAAAACCTGCAAAAGAAATTTTTGAATTTGCAATGGCAGAAAGTGGATTTGAATCGCACCAAACACTGATGATTGGCGACAACTTATTAACCGATATTGGCGGAGCCAGGAATGCTTCCCTGGATACAGTTTTTTACAACCCCCATAAAATCCAACACCAGGAAAAAACTCATTACGAAATTCATGACTTGAAAGAGTTACAGGATATTCTTTAAAACCCCGGGTTTATCCGATAAATTTGCAGCTACAAAATAAAAAACACCTGTCATGTTAAGCCTGTCGAAACCTATTCAACAAGCTCGGCCGATAATCACTCAAAAATCACTAAAGACTAAACTATTACAGATATGTCAACCGGTTTCTTTCACATCCCAGTTCCAAAAAACGAACCTGTATTATCCTACGCACCGGGTAGCAAAGAACGCGCTGCTCTAAAAAAAGCGTTGGCTGAAGCCCGAACTGCCGTCTTAGATATACCGATGTACATTGGGGCTGAAGAAGTTCGTTCCGACAAAAAGAAACCGCTTTCTCCACCACACGATCATCAACACATACTCGGCTATTTTCATGAAGGAGATAAAAGTCATGTGGAACAAGCCATAAATGCGGCTCTGGCAGCGAAAGAACTCTGGTCTGGCTTAAGTTGGGAAAATCGCGCAAGCATTTTTTTAAAAGCCGCTGACCTGCTGGCGGGTCCTTACCGATACAAAATCAATGCAGCGACAATGTTGGGTCAATCAAAAAATGCCTTTCAGGCAGAAATCGATGCTGCCTGCGAACTCATTGACTTTTTGCGCTTCAATGTTCACTTTATGGGTGAGATTTATCGCGACCAGCCTGAATCATCACCAGGCGTTTGGAATCGGTTGGAGTACCGACCACTTGAAGGATTTGTGTTCGCATTAACACCTTTCAACTTCACAGCTATTGCCGGTAACTTACCCACCAGCGCGGCTTTGATGGGTAACACCGTTGTTTGGAAACCTGCCAATACACAAATCTATGCAGCCAACGTAATCATGCAAGTGCTTAAGGAAGCTGGTCTGCCCGATGGTGTTATCAATTTAGTGTATGTGAGCGGACCCGATGCAGGCGAAGTAATCTTTAATCATCGCGATTTTGCTGGCATTCATTTTACAGGAAGTACCGGTGTGTTTCAAAACATCTGGAAGACGATCGGAAATAATATCCATAAGTATCGCTCGTATCCACGCATTGTGGGTGAAACCGGGGGCAAAGATTTTATTATGGTGCATAAAAGCGCCAATGCAAAAGAAGTATCAACTGCCATTGCGCGCGGTGCCTTTGAATATCAGGGTCAGAAATGTTCAGCTGCTTCTCGTTGCTATATTCCATCTAATCTTTGGGACGATGTAAAAAAATACCTGATCGAAGATTTGAAAAGCTTCAAGATGGGACCGACCGAAGATTTCGGCAACTTCATTAATGCCGTTATTGACGAGAAAGCATTCAACTCGATTACTGGCTATATAGAAAAGGCCCGCCAAAACCCAATGAACGAAATCATTTCCGGAGGTAAGTACGATAAAACAAAAGGGTATTTCGTTGAGCCAACGGTTATTGTAACCAAAGATGCCTCTTCACTAACCATGTGCGAAGAAATTTTTGGACCTGTGATGACTATCTACGTTTATCATGCGGAAAATTTTGAACAAACCCTTGAACTGGTGGATAGCACATCGCCTTATGCCTTAACGGGCTCCATTATGGCAAAAGATCGGTATGCGGTCGAGATGGCTACTAAAAAGCTCGTGAACTCAGCCGGTAATTTTTATATCAACGACAAGCCAACCGGAGCAGTGGTAGGTCAACAACCTTTTGGTGGAGCCAGAGGATCGGGTACTAATGATAAGGCCGGTGCAAAAGTTAATTTGTTGCGTTGGGTTTCCATGCGAACGATTAAGGAAACGTTTGTTACGCCAACAGATTATCGATATCCGTTTTTGGATAAGGAGAGTTAAGTTATAGTAACATCAGTTAACTAAAATCTTATTCTCACCGGATTTTAGTTCAACGACTTTACCGTTCCATTCCAATCGACCTGTGATGGACGATGGCAACGTGACTGTTCCGGTTAGCTGATTTCCATTTTTCTTGAAATCAACTGCGAGTTCGCCCGCCCAATGCGGAATACTTCCTGTTACAGTTTCCAGTTTTTGCAGAAGGGGACGAATAAGTACTTTTTTAAAACCCGGAGTCTGTGGTTGTATCCCTGCAAAGGTGGCCAGCATTTCAAAATCGGGGCTCGCACTCCAGGCGTGACATTCACTGCGGTCTACTCCCTCCGGGAAGGTTGTTAGCCCCACGTTCAGTAGTTCTTTCCATTGATTCAGCAATGTCAAATACAAATCTCCCGTTTGTGTTTGATTCATCGCCCGACCAAGATAAAAGTCAAAATAAAGAGTTGTCTTAGTCAGATTTTTATCTTCCACAATCCGCTTCATAAAATTTTGTTGTTCTTCTTTCGGCACGATACCACATAAAACCGCCAAAATATTACTATGCATACTGAAATGCTTTTTATCCGGTGTGTCTGCATATAGTTGCCTGTTGGCATCCCAGCACTGCTTTTTAACTCCTGCCTTTAATTGTTGGCTACGTACTGAATATTTCTGAGCAAGTTGTGGTTCATTGTAATAGCCAAACATTTCAGAAGCGAGACTCAGTGTGTAGGCATAAAAAAGAGAATTGGTAGTGAGTCGTTTAAAAAAACTCTCTTCTACGATTTTATGGGTAGGGAAAGAATGATCCAGAAAATCCCAGTAGGGTTGTTCGCGCATCATATTATTAGGCGTCATGTACTGTTCAAAGTGATCGAGGACACGTTGCATGCCGGGCAAGAAAGTTTTCACAAACTCCGGATCGTTGCGATACATAAAATAATCATGCACCATAGTTACCCACACCAGCGAATAGTTTGGAATATATTGCGGCAACGAGGATGGGTAGCGACTGTAGGTCAGTCCATCGTAGGTAAGTGAACTTTCAAATTGCTCAAGGGCATTTTTTGCTAGTCGATCATCACCCGAAACATAATAGGAAACCAAAGCCTGAATACGCGTGTCTCCTACATATTGTAAGCGTTCCCAGTACGGACAATCCATGTAGGTTTCATAGGCGCAAAGTCGTGCGGTATGCCAACCAATGTCAAAGATTTTTGATAAGTCTTTATCATTGGATGCAAAGGTTCCTTTCTTTTCAAAGGGATAGCCCGTAAACCAGCTTCCAAATTTTTCTATTATCAGTGGTTCACTTCCCGTTGTTATGTCCAATTGTACATAGCGGAAGGTGCGATAGGTTAGTGTGGTAAAACTTCTGGATCTATTTCCATCGGGTAAAAAAATATCATATACCCCATGAATCGATTTACCCTGGATAGAATCACGATGGCCTTTCTTCTTTATGTCTTCAAAAAGTGCTTCAGCATACGTAACCTTAATTTGACTATCCCTTCCTCCTGACGTAATCAATTCCGGAAAGGCTGTGGTAAGAACCTGTTGATCCACTAAAATCGAAACCGTTGCGCGCGCAGGAAGCGTAATGGGTAGTTCGCGCACGGATTGTGTAAATCCAGAGCTTCTGCGAACCGGACCACTCTTTTGATACGTTCGCTCCATAAGAGGGATTGAGCGTGGGACCAACTCCCAGGTGGCATCGCCATACCCAACTACACCAAAGGGCGCACCTGTCTCCGAAGGTTTAACAGTTTGCCAACTTGCATCATCGAAAGCAGGTTGTTCCCAGCCCCACGGAAATTTAGCGCCATCCACTTTTTCAAGCGGGCCTGCAGCGTAATATTGATAAAAGAGATTCGGGTCACCAGGCTTAAATGGTAAAGACGTAATAGAATTATCTGCCTTGTACTTCCAGGTCTGATTGGTATTTATTACTGATGTAATTGAATCATCGCCCTGCATAATCATCCCTGTGCGTTTGCCCATCATATAAACAGGAGCTTCCTCGGCAAAATTGACTACCTGCACAGCCAGCAAATTCTCACCTTGCCTCAACAAAGGTGCAATATCAAGCGATTCAAATCTCCAATGTCGTACATCACTGATTTGCGGTCCGTCAGTAACGTAAGTACCATTTACAAAAAAACGATACCGATTATCGGCCGAGAGATGAATGATAAACTGGTGCGGTTTTGATGTAAGTGTAAAAGATTTTCTGAAATGATATACTCCATATTGATGTGCATTTTCCTTAGGGCCTATCCACCGGGCTTCCCACCGCTGATTAACAACCCGATCGGAGGGTGATACAAGATTCTGTCCCAGACTAAGGATGGGCAGCAACACGAAGATTAGTGATTTTATCATGAGAGAAAGTTAATGAAAAAGAGGCTGTCTCAAAATTCACCCGGTCATCGCCCCGATCTATCGGGGCGATGCAGTTCAAAAGAATTGACAAGCGAGATATAGGGTCAAGGCCTGCCTGCTCCGCCAACTGGCGGATTCGGCAAAGGCAGGCCCGGCATGACACCTCCATTGAATTGTTGACTTTTGAGTCAGCCTACTTTTAACTTAACTCTCGATTGCATTTTCTATCCTGTCGCAATACCATCTGATGTTTCGTGAGAAATACATCAGCAATCCAATAATCAGGAATAATCCAATGCTTCCTATCAGTAGCGAGAAATCCTGTGCTTGAATGATAACGAATATGAATGCATAGAAAAAAGTCATCAAAGTCGTAAACAAAAAGAGTATTGATTTCTTTCGTAAGAAACTAGAGGCATAGAAACTCACCAACAAAATGGTTGCCACTGATGAAATGCCATAGGCTATGTTGTAACCAACTTGTTCTGAAAGCGACAACAAGAGTGTATAATAAATTATCAAGGCTACGCCAATCAAAATATATTGAAAGGGGTGAATTCTGATCTTGGTGGTGATCTCAACAAGAAACAATGCCGTGAAAGCAAGAATGATTATCAGGGCTCCATACTTTGCGGTGCGAATACTCTTTTGATATTGGTCGGCCGGAATCAACAACCGAACACCAAACTCAGAGCCACTCAACGATTGATCATGGTTAATCCACTTCTGTGCAAACGGACGATTATAGGATAGTACCTTCCAGGTTGCTGAAAAATCCTGTTCGCTGATTGTCCGATCTTTAGGTAATAGCTTGCCTTCAAAGCTGGGTGAGGACCATGGACCTGACACATCAACCTGCGTTGATTTTCCGGTAGGAACAAAATATAGTCCTTCGCTGCCTTTTAAGCTTAACTGAATTGATACACTAAGCTGAGCTTCTGGTCGCGTAAGCCAACCAAGAGATGCAACGATGCCACTGGTAAGCTGATATTGATTTGTGCTTGTTACTGATTCATTTTCATTTTGATAAAATATGGGCTGATTAATCAGCAATCCAAGATCGCTGGAAGGTTCTGACAAAATTCTATTTTCACCAACCTGAATTACAGGATTCTCGCTGATCCCGCGCAGATCCGTTATTCCATTGAGCAACACAGCCTCTTTCCAATGGACCTGAGAGTCCGGAATATTCCAGGCTGCGAAATCTGGAGTTGCATAAGTTGCTTTCATAGAAAGATCTGTTTCATACACAGCTACATCAAAAATTCCACGATGCAATTTTTCAGGAACCACTTTGCTGTTCACCACATACTCTTCAGGTAAAAAATAAGCCTTGTGAACAGACTCCGTTAACTCTTCAATTTGTTTACCCTCCTGCCAGCGTTTGGTTCTTTCTATTTTAGTGAACGGTATCATCAGCACCGGACCCGACAAAGTTTGGGTACCCGACCACTTATCAGAGACCTCACGAATTACTTCGTTGGCCCTGCCCTGTCGCTCCTGAATTAAATCTTCTATCCAGGAAGCCGGGATGAGTAAGATTAAAATAAGGAATCCAATGGAAAATAATTTTACCATAATAGATTCGGTGATCCATTGATTGAATCGTTCGAAGAGATTTGGGTGTTGTGTTTCCATAATTTTTAATTAATTAAAAGTACTTTGTATTTAAAAGTATATTGATAAATTTTTTTTTACTTTTTCTGTTGCTTGATTAATTCTTCGAGTGCATCCAGGTGTTTTTTGAAAGCACTGCGGCCGCGTTCGGAGATCTTATACCGGGTGTTGGGCTTACGTTCAACAAAAGATTTAATGACTGAAATGTATTTCTCGCGTTCAAGCGCCTTTAAATGTGTTGCCAGATTGCCATCGGTAACATCCAGTAGTTCTTTCAACGCATTAAAATCATACGACTCATTGGCGACTAATACCGATACGATCTGGAGCCGTACCCGATGTTCCATTACCTTGTCGAGGTTGTCAAAAGGGTTTTTCATGTGTTAATAATTTCTTGTATTTGGCCACATGGAATGGCTAAGATCATTATTATGCCATTGTTCGATGTTTAATTTACACCATTTCATCGATCGTACTTCTTAAACATCAAGGCTCCATACACAATATGAAGTAAACCAAAGCCTATGGCCCAAAACAGAAGTCCGAAACCAGGCATTAACGTAGCAACAAGTCCTAACACAATTTCGCAAAAACCAAGATAACGAACTTCATCGAAAAGATTTGCACTGGCATTGATTAACGCGAGGCCATAAAAAATCAAGCAAACGGGAGCAACAATGCCGTAATAGCCTTTCGCCAATAAAATCAAAATGAATATCCCACCCGTAAGCAATGGTATGATTAAGTTGATGACAAGTCTCTTGCTTGTAGCATCCCAGACTTTAAGCCCAAGCTTTTTAGCCTTTCTGGATGCCAGCACGTAACCCGTTAGTATAGAAACAACTAATACCGAAATAGCAATTATTAGAAGTCTTAAAGCGATCGTTACTTCCTTTACTGCCTGATCATGATAATCAAAGGGAGTTTGAGGATTGTAAACAATTGAATACGCAATCAAAGCCCCAATCAAAGCATAGACACCCGCCAAAATTCCTGATAATCCACTTAGCGAAAGAAACTTTACTGACCTTTCCATCAACTGGCGGATGGATTCGATGTCTTTTTGGTAGGTCTGGTTTTGCTCCATATAAAAGTACTTTTAGTTTCAAAGTTAACTAACGGAATACATCCCGCAAGGGTTTTACATTCGAAAAGAGAATATTCTTTGAGTATTTGGATATTTCCGGCCCAAACCTGTAATATTGCACTCCCAATTCGGTTGGGTTTCATTCTCCCTTAGCTCAGCTGGTTAGAGCATCTGACTGTTAATCAGAGGGTCTTTGGTTCAAGTCCAAAAGGGAGAGCTTAAAAAAGCCGCAGTTCGCGGCTTTTTTTGTTGCTCTTTAACATGATTCAAATAATCGGGGAATCAATTCGTCTATTCAATAGTTAGTCACCTGATCATCTAACTTGTCTATGTCTAAAACCAAAGTCTCACTTCGCGAAGTATTCAAAACTATCATCTGGCCACGCAGAAAACTGCTTTTTGTTGGTCTGATTCTAATTATCATAAGCCGGGCAGCTGGCCTTGTTCCACCCTGGGCTACCAAACCCTTTATGGATGATATTCTGGTTAACAAAGAACTCGATAAGCTTCCCTTGCTGCTTACTTTCCTGACCATCGCCATTTTGATTCAAGCCGTAACCTCATTTCTATTAACGAAAATATTAAGTGTGGAAGCGCAGCATCTCATCTCTGTACTGCGATCCAAAGTGCAAAAACATTTACTGCGTTTGCCAATCCGATTTTTCGATAATCAAAAATCAGGAGCTCTTGTAAGCCGGGTGATGAACGATGTAGAAGGTGTGCGCAATCTGGTAGGCACTGGATTGGTGCAATTGGTGGGCGGTACATTAACGGCCATTATCTCTGTTGGATTTCTTATATACATCAATCCACTGATGACGCTTTTCGTCTTGTTGCCAATGTCCATTTTTGGCGTGATCACCATGAAAGCTTTTTCCATCATCCGGCCTGTTTTTCGAGAACGCGGAAAAATAACGGCCGATGTTACGGGTCGATTGACCGAAACATTGAATGGTGTGCGGGTGATAAAAGGGTTTAATGCCGAGCAACAGGAAATAAAAGTTTTTGAAAAAGGAGTGGATCAACTTTTTCAAAACGTAAAGAAGAGTTTAACCTCCACCAGTTTTGTTACCAGCTCAGGAACATTTTTAGTGGGCCTTGCCAGTGTAGGCATCATGGGCCTTAGTGGCTATTTCAATTTAAGTGCCGGTGATTTTCTCCAGTTCACCATGTTTATGGTATTTATGATTGCGCCTATTGTACAGATGAGCAACATAGGCAGTCAGTTAACCGAAGCTTTTGCAGGATTGGATCGTACCGAAGAGTTAATGAACACACCCGTAGAAGACGATGGCACCGTACGCACCATAAAAATTGGCGAAATGAAAGGGGATATTGAATTTAAGAATGTTTCATTCTCCTATGAAGAAGGAAAACCCGTACTAAAAAATATTACTTTCTCCGCTCCGGTCGGATCGGTAACTGCACTGGTAGGCACATCTGGTTCTGGAAAGACAACCATTGCTGGATTGGCTGCCTCCTTTCTTAATCCCGAAAGTGGAACGATTACCGTAGACGGAATTGACATGGGAAAAATTTCTCTGGATAGTTACCGAAGTCAGTTAGGCGTAGTGTTGCAGGATGACTTTTTATTTGAAGGCACAATTCGTGAAAATATTTTATTTCCACGCCCCAACTCAACCGAGGAAGAACTACTAAAAGCTGTTAAGGCTGCTTTTGTTAATGAGTTTACCGATCGTTTTGAAAAAGGATTAGAAACAGTAATTGGTGAACGTGGTGTAAAATTATCGGGTGGTCAGCGACAAAGAATTGCCATTGCCCGAGCTATTCTAGCCAACCCTAGAATCCTCATCTTAGATGAAGCCACCTCCAACCTGGATACAGAAAGTGAGAGCTACATTCAGGAAAGCTTGCGAACCCTCATGCAAGGCCGAACTACGTTTGTAATCGCCCACAGGCTAAGCACCATCCGTCAGGCGAATCAAATATTGGTCATCGAAAACGGGCAAATTCAGGAGCAGGGCCGCCACGAAGATCTGATTTCGAGACAAGGGCGTTATTACCAACTCTATACTTATCAGGCGAGAATTTAGACACATTCCGGGACTTAATGTCATCTTATTGGCTTAATCTAGTCATTAAACAGCCATACTGTCCGCTTTTTTGCCCTAAAATTGGGTCGGCATAGTTTTCATAGAGAATGGTTGGATAAAAAAAATTATGTCAAACAAAAAAAATTAATACTATGAGCATCATCCGCTATAACACCAACGACTTTACACCTACCACATTCAGTGCCTTGGTAGATAAGTTCTTCAACGATTCACTAGCCCGCTCTGGTGGCAGTGCCTTTGTTCCTAAAGTGGACATTATTGAAACCACCGAGGCATTTGAAGTACACCTCGCTGTGCCTGGCATCAGCAAGGAAGACTTCAAAATCGAATTAAATGACAATTATCTCACGGTAAGTGGAGAGCGGAAATTCTCCACGGAGAAGAAGGACAAAAATTACCATACCATCGAAACCCAGTATGGTGCATTCAATCGCTCTTTCTCCTTGCCTGAAAATGTTGATGCTTCCAAAATCAACGCGAAGTATAACAACGGAATTCTGGAGCTTACCATCCCTAAGGATGAAAAGAAAGCGTTGAAACAAACAATTAAAGTGAACTAATCAAGCAAGTGGGTTAATCCCGGTAGCGATCGGGATAGTGGCGCCATTTCGGAAACGAAAGGGCGCTTTTGTTTATTAGACGGGCAAAATTCAAAAAAATCATTTTTCATTTATCCATTTACCTGATTAGCCGTACCTTACCTGAAAGAGACGGTTATGAAGCGTTCGCTGTTGATTCTGTTGGTTGTCTGCACCGCATTTATCGGAGCCATTGTTGGCTCCATTTTTACACTTACATTCTACGATGCCGGACCGGCTTATACTTCGATTGAAGAAAGGCAGAACTTACGTTTTACCAAATATGCTCCGGATTCTTCAAACAACATTACAGCAGGGATAGATTTTGAGGCAGCAGCACGGCATGTTACTCCCGCAGTAGTACATATTCGCACCGTGTACGGAGGCGGTCGATTTAGTATCAATGCATTGGATCAATACCTGAATCCACAAGCACGTGCCTCCGGCTCGGGTGTTATCATTTCGGATGACGGCTATATCGTTACCAATTATCATGTGATTGAAGATGCAAACTCTATTGAAGTAGTATTAAATAACAATCAACGATTTTATGCGAAAGTAATCGGACAGGATCCAAGCACAGACCTGGCCTTACTGAAAGTCAAGGCACGAAATCTTCCTTTTATTAAATATGGAGATTCAGATGGTATAACTACCGGTGAATGGGTGTTGGCCATTGGAAATCCATTTGATCTTAACTCAACGGTAACAGCAGGGATTGTAAGTGCCAAAGCCCGCAACATTGGAATACTTGGGGACAAAAATAATCTTCAGGTAGAATCTTTTATCCAAACAGACGCAGCGGTTAACCCCGGGAATAGTGGCGGGGCTCTTGTTAATTTACAAGGTGAATTGATTGGTATCAACTCTGCGATCGCAACAGCAACCGGAGGCTACAGTGGTTATTCGTTTGCCATTCCCGTTAGTCTTGTAAAAAAAATAATGAATGATTTACTTGAGTATGGCCAGGTTCAACGTGGATTGCTGGGAGTGCAGATTATTGATGTAACGGCAGATTTAGCGGAAGATCAAAATCTAAATGTTGTACGAGGAGTATTTGTACGCTACGTAAATAAAGGAAGTGCAGCCGAAGTTTCCGGATTGGAAAATGGAGATGTAATTACCGCCATCGATAATCACGAAGTACATGGCACCTCAGAGTTGCAGGAATGGGTAGCTCGCAAAAGACCGGGTCAAACTATACAAGTAAAATTTCTAAGAAACGGAGAACGTAAAGAAGTTACTGCAACCTTAAAAAACCTACAAGGCTCCGAAGAGGTAAAAAAGAAAGTAGTAAGTTATAAACTTGAGGGTGCCCAACTGGAGGAAGTTCCCTATTCAAAATTGACTGAACTTAATCTCGATGGTGGCGTATTAGTGAAAAAACTTTCATTCGGAAAATGGAAAAAGGCCGGGGTTAAAGAGAACTTTATTATTACACATATTGATAAAGTAGCGATTGATAACGTGAGCGATTTAAATCGCGCCATGGAAATGAAAAAAGGAGGCGTATTGATTGAGGGTGTTATGATCCATGGCGAGCGGCAAACGATTGGGATGGATTGGTAATTTAGTAGCTTTGCATGCTACAATTATTATCCTATGAAAAACTTCGGCATCGCGGAAGCCCTCTCTAAACTCAATATTAAAAAATCTAACTCAGGCACTTCAACCGGACAAAAATGGCTCCGGACAAAAGGTGCATCCCTTCCTTCTTTTTCTCCCGCTGATGGCAAATTAATCGGCACTGTGCAAGCGACCGATGATGTTGCTTTCGATAAAATAGTAAAGCAAGCGCAACAAGCATTTCTTGAATGGAGACAGGTGCCTGCCCCCAGGCGTGGTGAGGTAGTAAGACAGGTAGGAATAGCCCTGCGCAAATACAAAGAACCGCTCGGCAAACTTGTTTCATACGAGATGGGTAAATCCTACCAGGAAGGATTGGGCGAAGTACAGGAAATGATTGACATCTGCGACTTTGCCGTAGGTCTATCGCGACAACTCCATGGACTTACCATGCACTCTGAACGTCCGCAGCACAGAATGTATGAGCAGTATCATCCACTGGGTGTTATAGGAATCATTTCAGCGTTTAATTTTCCGGTAGCCGTTTGGGCCTGGAACGCAATGATCGCCTGGGTGTGCGGAGATACCTGCATCTGGAAACCTTCTGAAAAGACTCCCTTGTGTAGTATTGCGTGTCAGAATATTGTGAATGAGGTTTTTAAAAAAAATGGAGTGCCCGAGGGAGTATCCTGTATCGTTAACGGAGATTATAAAATTGGTCAGCGCATGTCTGCGGACGAAAACGTACCCTTGGTATCAGCCACAGGCAGCGTGCGGATGGGCAAGGCCGTTGGAAAAACGGTTGCCGAACGTTTAGGTCGTGCACTCCTGGAACTCGGAGGTAACAATGCCATCATTATTTCAGAACATGCCAACCTTGAGATGGCAATTCGCGGAGCTTTGTTTGGGGCAGTGGGCACAGCCGGTCAGCGTTGCACTACCACGCGTAGACTGATCGTTCATGAAAATGTATACGATGCTGTAAAGGAGAAGCTGAAGAAAAGTTATAGCCAACTAAATATTGGCAATCCGCTGGATGAAACCAATCACGTGGGTCCACTTATAGATACGCTAGCTGTTAAAGCCTATCGCAATGCTTTACAAAAGGTTAAAATTGAAGGCGGATCTTTTGTTGTTAACGGTGGTGTACTTAAAGGTAAAGGTTATGAATCGGGCTGTTATGTAAAACCCGCTATTGCCGAAGTAAAAAATAGTTTTGAAATCGTTCAACAGGAAACCTTTGCTCCCATTTTATACCTGATCAAATACAAGACGCTGGAGGAGGCTATTTCTTTCCAAAACGGAGTGAAACAAGGTCTGTCGTCTGCGCTGATGACAACAAAGATGCAGGAGATGGAAAAGTTTCTTTCTCATGCGGGTTCCGACTGTGGCATTGCCAATGTAAACATAGGTACCTCGGGGGCGGAAATCGGGGGCGCCTTTGGTGGCGAAAAGGAAACTGGTGGTGGTCGCGAATCTGGCTCCGATTCATGGAAAGTCTATATGCGAAGACAAACCAATACGATTAACTTTGGCGATAGCTTGCCACTGGCACAGGGGATTAAATTTGAAATTTAGTTCAGTTTGCAAATCAAAGCGCTTAGGAGTATTTTTATAAACACTGATTGAAAATCTATGTCCGAACCCAAATACCGAACTGTAATGCTTATTGATGATAATGAGATTGATAATCTCATTAATCAAAAAATGATTGAGGCAGCCGCAATCACCAAGCATATTTATACGCATACGGGTGCCAAAAGCGCCATAGAATTTTTAAGAAACATTGAAAAATTAGAGGTGGCTGATAAGGTGTTGCCCGATGTTATCTTCCTTGATATTGATATGCCCTTGATGGATGGCTTTCAGTTTTTGGATGAATTCGAAAAATTCGGAAATCTGGTAAAGAAAAAATGCAAGATTGTTATGTTAACGTCCTCTATCAATCCGCAAGACTTTAACAAAGCCAAAAAATATCTTAACGTTAAACTCTATCTGAACAAGCCACTGTCACACGAAAGTATCCTGGAATTAAATGTATAGGTCAGGTGCCGGGCGCATCGATAGCCGTCAGGTTCTCGATAAACTGTTCGTCCATTCTTACAAAACAGGTGGGCGCAAAATAGGTAACGTTAATCACCTTAAACTTAGGGATCACTGAAGAGATTTTCTTTCCCTTCTCCTTCTTTGCTTCACTCGTAGCAATTTTTAAGATTTTCAGGAATAACAATACATTCTCACATTCATCTTTTCCAAACAACCGAATTTGTCGCTGAATGCTGCTGGTGAGTTGATTGAATAATTCAAAATCACGCAGCATGCAATATTGTAAAGCAAGAATTGCCTTCACTTCCATTTGAACAAAGGGATACTTCTTGAGACTCACTTCGTTTAATAAACTATTGATAAGTTTGGCGGCCTCTTCATACTTACCGAGGTAGTAGCAGCCAAGAGCCCGATAAATTATGAAAATTGTGTGCCTGGGCACATCCTGAATATCTGCCTCAATATCTTCGAATAAACTTTCATTCTCTCCATAAATTTCCTTTTCAGTACCCAACCGTAAATGGCGATCTAACTTGGTAATCAGGAATCGTGCTGAAAATGTATAGAAGCTATAATTCACCAACAAGTTAGTGGCCGCGTCATTTACTTCTTCAAAGTGCTTTTCTACCTGGCGATAAACCTTGTAATGGTTGTAATACTCCAATTTTAAGAACTCAAAAATTAAATTGAGATGATAATAGAGCGGATCAAGATTGTAGGTATCAAATATCTTCTGAACATGTGCAAAAATATCTTCAATCGATTCGCCATCCGCATGTAAATTGTCATCTGGTTCAACAAAAAGTCGGTGAAAAACCAACATGCAACTTTGGTAAACATAAAGCCGATGCGATTCGTAAATGCGGGCTACGTTTTGCATTTCCTTCATTAACAAAGAAAGCCCTAATTTCTCCGTTTCATCGTTTGAAAGATAAAAGTTTCCGTATTTCTTGAAATACTCAGTCATCAAATCCTCTGCTTTATCTACCGCCAGCATGTAGGCGACATGGCGGTTGTATAACTGAGAATATTGGAAATGTTCTGGAGAATTGATGTGAATTTTCTTCAAGGATTTATAAACAATCGTCAGTTCATTGGCCAGATCATAATCAATTAATTCCTTCTCTAACTTCTTTAGCGTGGCAATTGTAATCGTTCGTTTTTTAGAGAAAATCACTTCGTTCAGGTTAGCCACCTTCCGGAGTATATCCGTGCGTGGGCTTTCCATCTGCTGCAACAAATGCTCTTCAATCTTCTGATTTAAGCGCGAACGGAGGGTATAGTACGCATTGGCATTGACTTCCAATTCCACCATGATCTTGCTATCAGAAAGCTGGCGCTCGCGCAATGCTTTTAACAAATGAGCAGACTTTTCGGCATTACTCTCAATTAATGAATCATAAATTGATTTATAATCATTCTCTGAAAGTTGTTTAACTATGTTTTTAAGTTTGGCCATTCTATCAGGTCAATTTGACCGCAAAAGATACAAATTAATAACCTCGTTACAAGGCTCACTGACCATGAATAAAAATTTGGCAGTAAAGAATTCCCAAGTGCGTCTCTACCACTTCATCTGATAAAAATTTCACCACCTATCAGGTTTTCAAATAACTACCTCAAAAGTAATTTTTACCCTTATTGAATTTTCCGTACTTCGAGTGAAGTCTACCAACAAAACTGAAGCTTAGCATATGAAGAAAATCCTCTTTTTGATTATTTTAATTGGGCCCCTTGGGGTAAAAGGTCAAGGCATCCGCTGGGCCAACGATGGTAACTCGTATTATCGGATCGAGGCCGGAGAAATAAACCGGTATATGTTACCTGCCAACACCAAAGCAACCCTTGTTTCCAGAGCAGATTTAACCCCGCTTGGGCAAAGTAAAATTCTTTCCGTTAGAAATTTCTCTTTTTCACAGGATCAATCCAAACTTCTCATTTTCACCAATACCAAAAAGGTATGGCGATTGGATACGCGCGGTGATTATTGGGTCTTGGACCTCACTTCTAAATCCTTAAAACAAATTGGAAAAAAAAGGCCAGCCTCCTCGCTCATGTTTGCTAAATTTTCACCCGATGGCATCCAGGCAGCCTATGTGAGTAACCAAAATGTGTATGTAGAAAATCTCGTAACGGGAGAAGAAAGAGCGATCACCAATGACGGCAACCGTAAACTAATTAATGGCACATTCGATTGGGCCTATGAAGAAGAATTCGCTTGCCGGGATGGAATTCAGTGGAGCCCCGATAGCAAGCACCTGGCGTATTGGCAAATTGATGCCAATCAGATTCGCGACTTCTACATGCTTAACAATACAGATTCCGTGTACTCTCAAATTATACCTGTTGAATACCCCACAGCTGGACAAACTCCATCGCCTGCCAGAATAGGTGTAGCCGATGTTGCCACGGGCAAAACAACCTGGATGGCAATACCGGGTGATCCTAAACAAAATTATTTGCCACGGATCGAGTGGAATAACTCCCAGGAATTATTCGTGCAGCAGATAAACAGAAAGCAAAATGAAAGTAAAATCTATTCTTGCCAGCCGACCACCGGTGCCGCCAAGTTGATCTACTCCGAGCAAGATGAAGCCTGGATTGACTTGTATACACCTTGGGAAAATGTGTATGCCCTTGACTTTCGTCATTATTTTAAATGGCTTAACAAGGGGAAGGAATTTTTATGGATCAGTGAGAAAGACGGTTGGCGGCATGTTTATCGAGTCGCAAAAGACGGAACAAAAGAAACGTTGATTACCAAAGGAGACTATGACGTTATGGATATTCGCCTAATTGACGAAAAGAATAATCTACTCTACTTTTTAGCTTCGCCTGCCAACGCAACACAAAAATATTTATTCAAAACTAAATTAGATGGCAAAGGAAAGACTGAACAGGTTTCACCAGTTACTATGGCCGGTACCCATGATTATTCAATCTCACCCACCGGTGCATTTGCTACACATAGTTTTAATAACAGCTATACTAAATCTGTCAGTGAACTTATCTCGCTTCCCAATCATAAAGCGTTGAATGAGCAAGAAAGCATTCAAGCAAAACTACAGGATGCCCAAACCGCCACAACGGTTGAATTCTTCAAGGTAAAAACCGAAGAAGGCGTTGAAATGGATGGCTGGATGTTAAAGCCCAATAACTTCGATCCCTCAAAAAAATACCCCGTCTTATTTTATGTTTATACCGAACCCTGGGGCGCCAATGTACATGATACTTATGGAGTAGCCAATAATCATCTATTCACTGGAAACTTAGCGGATGAAGGATATATCTACATGTCGATTGATAACCGTGGCACACCCGCACCCAAGGGCCGTGCCTGGCGCAAAAGTGTTTATAAAAAAATTGGGTTGGTGAATATCCGTGATCAGGCTTTGGCAGCGAAAGAAATTTTAAAATGGCCCTATGTGGATGCTGATCGGATTGCGGTATGGGGTTGGAGCGGGGGTGGTTCGGCTACACTTAATCTTATGTTTCAATATCCGGAGATCTATAAAACCGGTATTGCCGTTGCCGCAGTGGCGAATCAATTGACGTATGATAACATGTATCAGGAGCGATACATGGGATTGCCGCAAGAAAACCTGGACGATTTTGTAAAGGGCTCCCCACTAACGTATGCAAAAAATCTTCAGGGCAATTTGCTCTACATTCATGGAACTGGTGACGATAATGTTCATTATGCCAATGCCGAAATGCTTATCAATGAATTGGTGAAACACGGAAAACAATTTCAATTTATGGCCTATCCCAATCGGTCGCATAGCATTTCGGAAGGGGAAGGAACTTTTGAACATCTTTCCACGCTGTATTCAGATTATTTAAGAAAACACTGTCCTCCGGGGGGGCGATAGATGATAATGGAAGTTCCCATTCAGACTTTACATTTATTTCTTCCCCTTGATCAGAAACTGATTGAGTTGCTGAAATCTCTTTCACAAGACGAGTGGAACAAACAAACGGTGGCTGCCCAATGGAAAGTAAAAGATGTTGCTGCACATTTACTTGATGGAAATATTCGTAATCTGGCTGCCATGGAAAACCATATCGGAGATCCACCGGATGCAATCCACTCCTACAAGGATCTTGTCGACTACCTGAACCGGTTAAATGCCGATTGGGTAAAAGCTATGAAGCGAGTAAGTCCGAAAACGTTAATAGAGCTTTTGGAAGTAACTCAACAGCCTTGCATTGCATATTATCATACACTCGATTTATGGGCAACTGCGCGTTTTGCTGTGTCGTGGGCCGGTGAAGAAGAATCAAAAAACTGGTTTCACATTGCCCGGGAATACACCGAACGATGGCATCATCAGCAACAAATCCGTGATGCTGTAAATAAACAAGGCATTATGGAACGGATGTTTTTCTTTCCCTTGATTCAAACTTTTATGATGGCACTGCCCCACACATATCGTAATAC
This sequence comes from Cyclobacteriaceae bacterium, assembly GCA_041736555.1. Lineage (GTDB taxonomy): Bacteria > Bacteroidota > Bacteroidia > Cytophagales > Cyclobacteriaceae > ELB16-189. Next base: position 67,348 of record JBGSTJ010000040.1, on the reverse strand, counting down.
CCTGGCTCCGGAAGGCACCATTATCTCCATTAATATAACTGGTGAAGCAGGTGGGGAATGGAAAATAAAAACAGAAGCTGGGCGTTGGCAATTTACCGATGACCCCGGTGAGATTGCAACTAACATTGAATTGGATCCGGATACAAGTTGGAAGCTTTTTACAAAAGCCCTTCGAAAAGAAGAAGCCGAAATTAGGGTCAAAATCTCGGGTGATGAAAAACTTGCTGAACCCGTTTTAAGGATGGTTGCCGTTATGGCGTAGTTGTTACGTAACAAATCGAAACGATAGACGAAAATCCAATCAATTTTGTGACATGCACAAAATAAAATATATTTGCGCTCTCGCATTAAAACGGGGGATTAGCTCAGCTGGCTAGAGCGCTTCCATGGCATGGAAGAGGTCATCGGTTCGACTCCGATATTCTCCACAAAAAATCTCACCAAACAGTGAGATTTTTTTATTTAATGTTTGCTTCTAGTATAGTTGAAGAGGTCATCCGCCAGTTGGCGGACTTCGATATTCTTCACTTAAAATGCCAGCAATACTAAGATTATTGAATGTGGTTCTTTTCTATAAACTCCCTAAAGGATTTTTTATACGTATCGCTAATGGGCAAAGAGGTGCCCTTTATTTCAACCTCGTTTTTTTGCACCACATCAATTGCATTCAAAGCAACAATAAAGCTATTATGAATGCGGATAAACTTATCAGCCGGAAGCTGCTCTTCAAGGGCTTTCATGCGTTGGAGTGTGGTGATTTTCTGATGAGTAGTATGAATCGTAACATAATCCTTCAACCCTTCCACATAGAGAATTTCATTTAGTTGTATTTTAACAAGCTTGGTGCCGTCCTTTACAAAAACAAACGTGGGTGCAGGAGCATTCTCAGTTGTTGAAATCACGGGCTTAGGCTCGGCATTCAACCGTTGCATAATTTTATCAACTGACTTAAGAAACCGTTCGAAGGTGATCGGTTTAAGAAGATAGTCTGCAACATCCAATTCATAACCTTCCAACGCATATTCTGAATAGGCTGTTGTGAGCACCACTAAAGGCCGTTTCTTTAAAACTTTTAATAAGGAAATACCTGTTATCTCAGGCATTTGCACATCTAAAAAAAGAAGATCAACCGAAAGTGTTCGTAGCGCTTCAAGAGCTTCCAGTGGGTTTGAAAAGGCGTTGAGTAAATTCAGTTCGGGAACTTTCCTCACATATTCTATCATGAGGTTACGAGCCAATGGCTCATCTTCAATAATAACGCAATTCAGTTTCAACTCAAGGTGAGAATCAATTGAACGAAATATACATCCTTTTTATCTTCGGTTGAAAGTTTAAACTGGCCGGGATAGCTCAATTCCAGTCTTCGATTCACATTTTGCAATCCAATGCCTGATTTTTCGCTTGCATCCGTTTTTTCAGGTTTACTGTTCTCTACCGTATAAATGCATTCATTACCCTCCAACTCCACGGTAACATTTACCCACGCTTTGGGATTATTATTGCTCACACCATGTTTAAATGCATTTTCTAAAAATGTGATAAATATTAAGGGAGCAATCCAACGATTTTCAACCGAGCCTTTAATCTCAAAATTGATCGGGATTTGATTGTTTAACCGCAATCGCTCGAGGCTAATATAGTTTTGCATGTACTCAATTTCCTTAGTTAGTAATACCTTCGGATGGTTAGAATCATAAATCATGTACCGCATCATTTGCGACAGTTTGGCTATCACCTCCGTGGTATTTTCTGATTTTGTGTAAGCCAGGTAATACAAATTATTAAGTGTATTAAATAAAAAGTGAGGATTGATCTGCGCTTTAAGAAAATTCAATTCAGCAATCAATTTTTCATTTTCAACCTCCTTACGTTTAGCCTCCAGTTCAAACCAATCAACGGCAAAGCGCAACATGCCAACAAAAATCACAATGAATAAGGTGACGGCAACGATCTGAACAATGAAAAAACTGGAATAAAAGTATTCTACCTTATGCGTATAGCCATCTACGAGGTACCGCTGAAGATAAACGCGAGCCGTAAGCAATCCCGCAAAGGGCACTGAAAACTCTAACAAATAACGCCACAGGTTTTGGGACTTGATAAACCGTGGCCAGGTAATGAAATAATTAAGATAGGCTATCAGCATAGTGAAAACCAACTGCACCGAAGCAGATGTTAGCATGCGTTCCCAATCATATCCACGCCCACGCTGAAACGCGCTGATTTGGTACAGATTAAACGAGAGATACACAAACCAAAAGGAGATGTGTAGCAAGGTTACCCTGTTGCGGTTAAAGAATGATTGCATGTTTCTAATTAATTCTGAAAAAGAAATCAAAGGTAGTGCTCCATCGATACTCTGAAACGGAAAAGTTTGGATTTTCTACAGCTCATAGTGATTAATCGACCAAACGTCCATTCTGCCCAATTAACGGGATTGTCGAGTAAGTGATGGGATTGTCGATGCAAATGACCCGACTGTCTAATACCCAATGTGGAGTGCGAACAAAAAATTTCCTTTGCAGTTTATAACAGTGCACGAAAGCGAACAAGCTCTTAAATCAATCAGAAACAATGAAAAACCTGTTTACGCTAATTACCCTACTAAGCCTGGCAACTGTATTGCCTGCACAAGATCAGTCCCAGAAAGGAAATGGAAAAATTTCGGGAACCGTTATCGATACAAAAACCAATCAGCCAGTTGAGTTTGCTACCGTAGCGTTAACAGACGCCAGCGGAAAAACTATTGATGGGACCATAGCCGATGCAAAAGGAAAATTCACTATTTCGAAAATAGCAGATGGTACATACTCTCTTGTAATATCATTCATTGGATATGAGACAATCACTAAGAACGATCTGGTTATTGAAGGGAAAAAAGGCGATATTAATGTTGGTACTATTAAAATAGGTGAAGAAGCTACCCAATTGGGTGAAGTTGTGGTAGAAGCCCAGAAGGATTTGGTTGAAGAGCGTGTAGACAGAACCATTTATAACGCTGAGAACGATGCAACCACCCGCGGTGGTGATGCTACCGATGTGTTAAAGCGTGTACCGATGTTATCGGTAGATCTTGATGGCAACGTGAGCATGCGCGGCAGTACAAACATCATGGTATTGATTAATAATAAACCATCCACCATTATGGCTAATTCGGTAGCAGATGCTCTTAAGCAAATTCCATCTGATCAAATTAAGACTGTTGAGGTGATCACTTCGCCATCGGCTAAGTACGATGCTGAAGGATCTGCAGGTATCATTAATATCATTACCAAGAAAAACACTCTGGAAGGTTTGACTTTGAATATTGATGCGGGTGCCGGGTACCGAGGTTCCAATCTTGGACTGAACGGTAATTACCGCAGAGGAAAAATGGGCTTTTCGCTGGGCGGATTTGGAAGGGCTAATTATAACATTGAGGGTGCTTTTGAAAATGATCAAAATACAATTGATGGTACTGAAACCTACCAGACTATTCAAAAAGCAAACAATCGGAGTCAGGGTCTTTTTGGAAATTACAATCTGGGTTGGGATTATGATATCAATAAGAAAAATTCGGTAACAGCTTCTGTTCGTTACGGGCTACGTAATAACAACGGCTTTCAGGATAATCTTATCTCGCAATCATTTCAAAACGGATCAACTACTCCGCTGTCATCCAGTTTAAGAAATGTTACCACTATAGATCAGTCAGGAACGGTTGATTTAAACTTCAGTTACATCCATCTTTTTGAAAAACCTCAACAAGAATTCAGCGTTCTTGCACTCTATAGCAGAAATGATCGCAATAATGATTTTACCAATTCAATTTTAGATTTTTCAACAGAAGAAATTACCCAAAGATTTAAAAACGAAAATCAGGGCCTGAATGAAGAGTTTACGATTCAGGCAGATTATCAAACTCCCATTGGGACCAACCAAATGCTTGAAGTTGGGGCCAAGAATATCAGAAGAAAAGTATTAAGTGATTTTGCTTACTTCACCGCGGCTGGATCTGATGGAGAATATGTGCTTCAGGAAAATCAAAACCTTTCCAATCAATTAAACTATAACCAGGATGTTTTAGCCAGTTACATTTCCTATACCTACAGTGCCAAATCAGGCTATAGTTTAAAAACAGGTCTCCGCTATGAATACACAACCATTAACGCATTCACCCGTACTGAAGAAGATATTGATATTCCAGAGTATGGCGTATTAGTACCTAGTATTAATGCCTCTAAAAAACTCAAAAAAGGAACGCTTAAAACCTCTTACAACAGAAGAATTCAGCGCCCATCAATTCAATTTCTTAATCCAAACATACAGGCTTCAAACCCTTTTCAGAGAACTATTGGTAACCCTGAATTAGATCCGGAATACACCAATAACTTTGAATTAGGATACAGCACATTCATAAAAGGAACATCCTTAAACTTTACAGGGTTTCTTCGCAACAGTAACAATGCAATACAGAGCTTGCGCAACGTAGCGGGTGATACAGTTGTAACAACCTATGCTAATATCGGAAAAGAGAATGCGTATGGAATGAGCTTTTTTGCAAACATCAGCGTAGGTAAGTTATCCCTCAATGGTGGTGGTGATGTTTATTATGCAGATCTCTCTAATAATGTACCCGACCCCACACAAAATGCAAGCAACCAGGGTTGGGTATATAGTGGTCGTCTGTTTGGAAGCTATGATCTGGGAAATCGCTGGGCATTGCAAGCGTTTAGTTTTTACCGGGGACGCAGGGTAAACCTTCAGGGTTATCAAGGTGGGTTTGGTATCTACAGTTTGGGTGCTCGCAGAGAATTTAAAAACAAAAAAGGAAGTGTTGGCTTAGGCTTGGAAAACTTTTTGGCACCTTCAATGAAAATCAGAAATGAAACAATAACGCCAACAATTAATCAAAGCAGCGTAACCGTGTTGAATAACTTCAGTTTCCGGGTTAACGTGAGTTACCGCATTGGTAAGATGAGTTTTGAGCAACAACGCAGAAGAAGCCGCTCCATCAACAATGATGACATGAAAGAAGGTGGTGATGGTGGTGGTATGGACAATGGCGGTGGAAACTTTGGTGGTGGCGGACAACAAAGAGGAGGTGCTCCTGCCGCAGCCGCAGTGCCTGCAGTAACCAGAGCAAAATCAGATGTAGCAACACCGGCAATTGATCCTACGGCTATCGTTCAGGTTGACGGCAACTGGACTTATTCAGTAGAATCACCTCAAGGCGCTAGCGGAGGCACGATGAAAATCAATAAAGAGGGTGATGCCTACTCAGGTATAATTATCAGCAGCCGCAACAATCGCGAAACTCCGTTGAAAAATATTAAAGTTGTTGGTAATGAACTAAGCGCAAGCTATGAAGTAAGCTTTGGCGGAAATACGAGCGAAGTTTTAGTAAAAGGAATTGTAACCAGTGATCAGTTTGTTGGCACCATGACCATGGGTCAGTTCGGATCCTTCCCGATGACGGGCAAACGAGGTGAATAAAAAATAGGGTTAGTTAGGTGATTGGGGGATAAATGCCGGCTCGAAAGGGTCGGCATTTTTGATTTTAATTCTAAATTATTGTAGAGCTTAAATGCTAAAGAATATTACTTAACTCCTTGCGCCAACAACCGCATGGCTCGTACTCTTTCAGGATCAACAGTTCGATATTTAAACTCTGCTCCTTCCTCTGAACCCATACCCGCAATAGCCTGATTACGGTACTGCATTACACTATCGCGAAAAGCAGTAGCTGAAAAATGTATCTCTGTTACCTTTGTCTTGCGTACAATTTCTTCCACTGTATTTTCATTCACCCCCGAACCAGGCATGATCGCGATGCGGCCATTGGCCTTTTTCACCAACTCAGCAATCAAGTCGGCACCCAGTGCGGCAGTTGTTTGATGGCCGGCTGTTAGAATTCGGTCAAATCCTACTTCAATACAATCTTCCAGTGCTTCGAACGGATCACGAGTCATATCAAACGCACGGTGGCATGTTACTTTTAAAGGCCGGGCTATATGGACTAATTCTTTGCACCGCTTTTTATCTAGCGTGCCATCGGCATTTAGAATTCCAAACACTATACCATCCACACTTATCCGCTGGCATTGATACATGTCACGCTTCATGCAATGGAATTCATAATTCGAATAGTTAAAATCGCCACCTCGTGGGCGGATCATAACATACACATCGAGGTTTACATTTTGCCGTACCGATTCTATCATTCCAAAGGATGGTGTTGTGCCACCTTCGGCAGGATTATCGCACAATTCAATACGATCTGCCCCACCCTCCTGAGCCTTGAGCGCTGATTCAATGTTGTAGACTACGATCTCAAGAGTCATGATTTTTCATTTTTTGCCGACCGGGTCTGTATCTTTTATTCGGGATGCTACAGGATTTATTAAAAAGGCCAAGCCTGTATTTTCTTTATCATCCAATGACACTTCCTTCGCTTCGTTTCGCCATTGGGTTAACACATGAACAGCTAACTCAAATTCCACTTTGGTAGTTGGTATAATCTTTACAGTGTTCATAAGTTTAATAATAACTCTTCGCTTCAAAAATTTTGTTAGGCACCTCCTTGCTATACACAGCATAGGTAAATCCTTTCTGAAGTGCATAGGCTCCATAGTCTCCATTCTTATTCAGCGCCAAAAATCCAACCTGAATCTCCTTTGATTTCTTTGGCTGATTTTTTACAATGCGTTGCACCGCTTTCTCACACGCCTCTTGTGGCGTGTTTCCCTGTCTCATTAACTCAACGACTAAATGAGAACCCACAATACGAATCACTTCTTCACCCACCCCGGTTGACGTGGCTGCGCCAATTTCATTATCTACAAACAGAGCCGCGCCAATAATAGGCGAATCCCCTACCCTACCCTGCATTTTAAAAGCCATACCACTGGTTGTGCAGGCACCGGATAAGTTTTGCTTATCGTCAAGAGCAACAATCCCGATGGTATCATGATTCTCGATGTTGGCAACGGGTTTATATTTCGCAGTTTTAAGCCACTCCTTCCAGACATTTTCGGATTCCTTTGTCAATAAATTTTCTTTTTTGAATCCGTTGTTTAGGGCAAACTTCAATGCGCCTTCGCCAACTAAAAAAACATGCGGTGTTTTCTCCATCACCATTCGGGCAACTGAAACCGGATGCACAATATGTTCGAGACAGGCCACGGCTCCACAGTTAGCAAACTCGTCCATAATACAGGAATCCAGCGTTACCTTTCCATCACGATCAGGCAACCCACCCAAACCTACAGAACTCTCTTTAGGATCACCTTCCGGAACTCTCGCTCCTGCTTCTACTGCATCTAACGCGCGACCCTTGTTAGAAAGAATTTTCCAGGCCTCTTCATTTGCACCTACTCCAAAATTCCAGGTTGAAATAACAACGGGTTTTGAAACTGCCGGACGTGGAGTTAAACCAAAAAGCTTAGTGACCGGGGCAAGTGAAGCCAGCGTGCCAAGTTGAAGAAATTTTCTGCGGGTAGTCATGAATTGAGGTATGATAAAATTTAATTAATCAATAATTCTGCGGGCAGTCCGAAATCGTTTGGTATAGTAGTCAGAATATAAATTAGTTTCCACCACTCCTAGTGAGGTAGACGCATGAATAAATTTCACATTATCTCTTGACTTAATCTCGGTAACGATTCCCACATGGGTTATTTCCCTTTTCTTATCCCCGGTCGCAAAAAATACCAGATCACCAGGCGCAAGTTTTTTAAGTTTCACTTTTTCGCCAACCAATGCCTGCGCACTAGCAGTTCTTGGCAGACTTAAACTAATTGCCTGAAATGAATTTCCAGTCAAACCAGAACAATCCATACCCGATCGGGTAGTACCACCATATTTATAGGGGGTGCCCGTAAAGGTGCGGGCTGTTTGAATTACCTGGGTAGCTTGCTCTTTGCGGGCCCGGGACTTTCTTACAGAACCACAGGCGCTAAACAAAATTAAAATGAGGACGAAAAGCGAAAGCCTTTGAATACTTAATTCCTTAATTTTGTGTCCTGTTTTTGAGATCATAGATTATTCAAAGTTACGGTATTGATGGCACACACTAAAGTAAGTGAAACAACAATTACTCCACCCATGCATAACGAGGTCATTGGCCAATTTCGTGCCATCGTGGGTGCCGAGTATGTTATTGTAGATGAGGAGCAACGAAACGAATACGGTCATGACAAAACCGAAGACTATCAGTTTCTGCCCGATGTAGTTTTGAAACCGGGTTCTCCGGAAGAAATCAGTGAGATTTTGAAGGTGTGCAATGAACATCGTATACCCGCTACCCCGCGCGGAGCCGGCACCGGATTAAGCGGAGGTGCACTGCCGGTAAAGAAAGGCGTGATTATTTCGATGGAACGATTCAATAAGATTCTTTCTATCGATGAACTGAATCTGCAGGCTACTGTAGAACCCGGTGTAATCACGGAAGTATTTCAAAATGCGGTTAAAGAAAAAGGATTGTTTTACCCACCCGATCCTGCCAGTAAAGGCTCTTGTTTTCTGGGTGGAAACCTTGCCAATAATTCGGGCGGACCCAAGGCGGTTAAGTATGGTGTAACCCGCGACTATGTATTAAATATGCAGGTAGTTCTGCCTACCGGTGAAATTATCTGGACAGCCGCTAATGTGTTGAAGAATTCCACCGGTTATAATCTCACCCAGTTAATGTGTGGCAGCGAAGGAACGTTGGGGATCATCACCAAAATTGTTTTTAAACTGCGTGGCTATCCGCAAAAAAATGTTTTGCTGTTAATACCCTTTGTAACCAGCGAAGAAGCGTGTAAAGCCATTGCCTCCATTTTTGTTGAAGGCATTACTCCTTCCGGGATGGAATTCTTTGAACGTGAAGCAGCCGCAAAAACATTTGAATATTGTGAAAAGGTTTTGAACAGCCCCGTAACTACCAAGCTGGATGCTGGCATGGATGCCTATGTGTTGTGTGAACTGGATGGCAATGATGAAGAAGTTTTGATGCGCGATGCAGAACGCGTAATGAATGTTGTAGAAAAGTTTCAGTGTGGCGAAGTTCTGTTTGCCGAAAGTAGTGCGCAAAAAGAGGAATTATGGAAAGTGCGGAAAAATATCTCACCCGCAGTTAATTGGTACACGCTAACCAAATCTGATGATGTGGTTGTGCCCCGCAATAATTTACCTAAACTTATCAAAGGCATTAAAGAGATAGGTAAACAATATGGATTCAACACGGTTTGTTTTGGTCATTTAGGGGATGGCAATTTGCATGTCAACATCCTGAAGGAAAATATCAGCGAAGCCGATTGGGAAACAAAAATTCCAGAGGGGATTGGAGAAATTTTCAAACTCACTGTGAGCTTGGGGGGAACACTGTCCGGAGAACATGGTATCGGCATTGCCAAGCGGCCTTATATGCCTTTGGCCATGAGTGAAGTAAATCTGAACCTGATGCGCGGGATCAAAAAGGTTTTTGATCCTAATGGAATTCTAAATCCCGGAAAAATATTCTAAAATGAAGAGCCACAGATTCTCAGATTTAATCTGCGAATCTGCGGCTAAAATTCAGGAACAAAAAGGAGATTTATCTTACTTAAAAGATCTAAGGGTTCCGAAATAATAATGCAGACCCACCTGCACACCTACCAAAAAGTTTGCACGGCCACCAAATATTTCAGAAACATCGCCACTCTTTAAGAGATTAATAATATCCTCATTACGCATGTCTGTAAAGCTATAGTTAGCTCTTACCTGCGTGGTCAAAAACAAATGTTTCGATAAGTCAATATCTAATCCAAAGGCTGCTGCAAGCTGAAACTCCGTATTCTTAAAGTCATCCAATTCCTTTTGTAACAATGCCGTTGTAGGAACATCATTGGGAAGTTCATACGTACCATTCCCGTTATCAACAGCTGAGGGATAATCTTGTTGAATTGTGGCAAAGTCTATTCCCTCCGGAATTTCATAATTACCACTGCTGGTTTGCAGCGTTTCAATTCCTTTACTAAGGATTGACAACTGAGGTCCGAAATTAAAGTTACCCCTTACACCGCCAGAGCCTCCACCCATAAACTTCATCATCATGGGAATATTGATGTATTGAAGATCAATTTTCCGGGTTCCTGCAATTTGCTTTGCTGTATTAATCACATCATAAATCTGACCCTGATTCGAGATGATAGATTCAAGTGAAAGCCCAAATTTATTGCCGAAGTCAACCCCAAAGCTAAAGCCGATAGGAGCTGTTTGATAGGTGATCGTAGAGTTATAACGAGGATCTTCACTCAAGCCCTTGTCCAATACAAATGTAGCATTGAAAGCAGAGGTGGCACCCAGATGGATCTGTGCGTGAGTCGACAAACCTGTAAGAATTAAAAATGAAGTGGTGAACCAGTAGATTTTCAGTTTCATATGTTTAACTTTTGCCCTTAATTTCTACTAAAATCAGATAAGTAACCAGTTATTAAAAGCATAAATTCATGAAAAAGGTACTCCTATCATTATTTGCGGTTCTAATCACTGTATTCTATAACAGTTGCAGCCCAAAGAAAACTGAAGAAAAACCAGAAGCAGTGGTCTCTGAAACCAGTGGCGACAATAAGCTTACCGAAACCCAAAAAGCAGATGGCTGGCAATTATTATTTGATGGCGAAACCACACAGGGTTGGCAAATCTTCAAAGGCCGGAAAAATAATACCTGGGAAGTTGTGGAGGGCGTACTTCATTGCAAGGCATTAAATGAAAGTACAACAGGCGATGGCGATGAACGCTCTGACCTCATGACCTCTGAGCAATATGAAAACTTTGAACTACAGTTTGATTGGAAAATTGCAAAAGAAGGAAACAGTGGGGTCATGTTTAAGGTAACCGAAGAGTTTGAACAACCCTATTACTCGGGTCCGGAATATCAACTCATGGACGATACCGGATTTCTAAATGAAACACCCGACCACCTAACAGGATCAAATTACGGCATGCATGCTGCCGGTAAAACAAAAATCAAACCTGCCGGAGAATGGAACACCTCTAAAATAGTGGTTAATAAAAATCATGTTGAACATTGGTTTAATGGTGACAAAGTTGTTGACTATGAATTAAATTCCCCCGAATGGATGGCACTTAAAAAAGCAAGCAAGTGGAATGAAGCAACCGGATATGGTGCTTCTCCAAAAGGACATATTGTGCTGCAAGATCATGGCAGTGAAGCGTGGTTTCGGAATATACTAATCAAGTCACTTTAAATTTAATAAGTAAGCAGTCACCAGTTAGCAGTCGACTAATACCTGCCCACTGTATTCAGCTTACTGCCAACTAGCAAAGTATGTGCGGCATTACCGGAGTCTTTGCATTTAACCTCGTAGGCAAGTTTAACATGATCCATGTGACTGCCGCCACGATGGCTCTGCATAAACGTGGCCCCGATTTTCAGGATGTTTATATTGATGAATTTGTTGGTCTCGGTCATCGCAGGCTTTCCATTATCGATACCAGTTCAGCGGCCAATCAGCCCATGTGGGATCGGGAAAAGCGATTTTGCATTGTATTCAATGGCGAAATCTTTAATTATCAGGAACTAAAGAAAGAGCTGGAAACTCAGGGAGTTTGTTTCAGCTCATCATCCGATACTGAAGTATTACTCAACTTGTACATTCGCGAAAAAGAAAACTGCCTGAATCAACTCAACGGCTTCTTTTCCTTCTGCATTTATGATCGGCAGGAACAAACATTTTTTTTAGCCCGCGACCGGTATGGAATCAAACCTCTGCTTTATCTCTTCGATGAAGATAAATTTCTCTTCGGCTCAGAAATGAAGGCGATGATCGAATACGGGATCGATAAGGAAATCGATTATCAATCGCTACACACCTATCTTCAACTGAACTATACAACCGCACCGAACACCATTTTTACGCATGTAAAAAAATTGATGCCCGGCCACTTCCTGAAAGTAAGTCGCAAAAAACTGGAGACTCATGCTTACTACTCAATACCTGAAAGAGAGGCTGGAAATCAAATCTTATCCTATGAAGAAGCAAAAGTTAAACTAAAAGAGTTGCTGGAAGATTCTGTTCATCGAAGATTAGTTTCTGATGTTCCACTGGGAGCTTTCTTAAGTGGAGGAGTTGATTCTTCAGTGATTGCTTCGCTGGCCGTAAAACACAAACCCGATCTGCATACTTTTTCCATTGGTTTTCGGGACGAGAAATTCTTTGATGAAACAAGTTATGCCAACCTGGTAGCTAAAAATCTCAAAACAGAACATACTGTATTTTCGTTAACAAATGATGACTTGTTGGCTCATGTAAATTCGGTCTTGGATTATATCGATGAGCCCTTTGCCGATTCATCGGCTCTAAATGTCTACATCCTCAGCAAAGAAACCCGCAAACATGCCACCGTTGCCTTATCGGGAGATGGTGCCGATGAGTTGTTAGGAGGGTATAATAAACATGCAGCCTTTCACCGAATCATAAATAAGGGCTGGCAGGAAAACCTGATCAGTTCCTTAGCACCAGTTTGGAAATCGCTTCCTCAATCCAGAAATGGTTTTTTGAGTAACCGAATCCGGCAACTCAATCGCTTTGCGGATGGAATGAAACTTATCAGCAAAGAACGCTATTGGCAATGGGCAGGATTCGCAAAAGAGAATCAGGTTCTTAACCTGTTTTCAGCAGAATCGAAACAAAAGTTTAGCCAGCAGGAGTATGATAAAAGAAAACAAGAACTCTTGCGTTTCATTCCAGAGAATGAATCCGTAGGTAATATTCTTACAACTGACACGAGCCTGGTGCTTCCCAATGACATGCTTACAAAAGTGGATCTGATGAGCATGGCGCACGGACTGGAAGTGCGGGTACCCTTTCTGGATTACAAACTTGTCAATTTTATTTTCAGTTTACCCGATGACTATAAAATCAATCGGTCAATCCGAAAACGAATCTTGCAAGATACTTTTCGGGATGAATTGCCATCCGAACTTTACAACCGACCCAAGAAAGGGTTTGAGGTTCCACTACTAAAATGGTTTCGCAAGGAATTAAAGTCGCTGATTATGGATGACTTACTTTCTGAGAAGACAATTAGTGAACAGGGAATTTTTAAGTATGCGGAGATAGAAAAACTTAAACTGCAATTAATGTCTTCTAATCCACAAGACGTGCATGCCCGTATCTGGGCCCTCATTGTTTTTCAATGGTGGTGGCGAAAGTATGTTTAACTTGGATTATAATTTGAATCGAACAGAATCCCGATTGGACTAAACCTAGCTGGATCGCGGCTCTTGAAACAAGGCCGTGATGACAACTAAAATTGAGAACTGTGCTATCCGTAAATCTGGTTTAACAAGCCAGCTAATCTAACTCCTGCTTGCAGCATGCGGGTTTTAGCTACAGAAAAATATTTATACCCGTATTGATAGCTCAGATTTCCATTTCCAATATCATACACTTGCGGGCGAGCAGCCACCGATTCCAAAGCCCAATCTCTCACACCCGTGCTCTGCCATTTTTTTATAGTCTCCTTATCCGGATTACCGAGTGATTGCGCCAATTCGGTGTAACTGAGTTTCGTGTCGTCAATCATCTCACTGTCCCACACTCTATGCAAATTCGAATCCGCCCGAAACCATTTAACCTTCACATCGTTTCCGCCACGATCGCCCGGCTTGCCCACGTGCAAGGGTTGATGCATATCCCCTACCATATGAACCAACATTTTTAAATATTCCTGCTGCTGTTTCGTGGTGAGTTTACCTGATTTTAATTCTGCCGTAAATTTTTCAATCATCACAATCACCTTGCCATCGGGATTTGCCTCCACATCCTCATAGCGACCGCCATCGGGTATGGTAGTCCAGTGCCAATCGGTTGTATAGTTATAGGTTGTGTCAGACCGGATTTCATCCATCCAGGTACTCACCATCGCCAGCGATTCGCCACCCAGAATTTGCTGAATTCGTTTCTTCGCTTTTTTTGTCAAATAGCGTTCGGCAATAAGCCCGGTAGCCCGGTGCCCGGTTGCTCCCCAGCCAAAGCCATCTGTTAACACCAGGAACCCAAACACTACCAAAACCAACTTTCTCATAATTTTATCAATATGGTTGCAATATTATGATTTTCAGTCAATCCAAAATTTCCTGAGGATGATAATAAGTTTAAATTTGGTATAAATGGTATGGGTAAACGGGTAAAACTTTCCGCCTTGCTGGTAGCCAATCAATTAGATCTTAAAGGCATCAAAACCTTTTTAGATCTAAAACCCCTTGCCGACACCTCTTCCGAGTTATTCTACAGTTTTGGAGGTGATAAGTATCAGTATTATTTCAACTATGGAGTAGTCGTTTTTTCAGGCCATAGCGAGGAAGAAATAAAACTCTCAATAAAAACCATTGATTCTTTCCTGAAAAATCCAACTAAGTCCCTTCTGCTGGATGATCATGAAATCAGTGTGGAAGAGGGAGAGATGAAATTTGAATTTAATCAGGTGGTAGTCGACCGTCTGGATGCAAAAGTGTTTCGGATTTCGATGTTCAATATTGCCCAATCGGTGGCATTAGATAGATACCATCAAATTACGGAAAACCTACTAACGGAAATCCGGAGTTTTACAAACCACCTGGAGGCAACCGGTAAACTGAGTATTAGCAGGCGAAACATGCTCAAGTTTATTGGCAAAGCGTTGAATACACAAAACGATATTGCCGATAACATCTATATTTTTGATGCGCCCGAACAAGTATGGGATGATGAATACCTTGATAAACTTCACAAGGGATTAATGAAGCACTTTGATTTACGGGTTCGCTTTAGCGAAATTGAGTATACCCTTCGAATCATTGAAGACAACCTGAGTGTATTTCGGGAAATTACGCATCAACGCGAAAGCAATACACTGGAGTGGATTATTATTCTGCTTATCCTGGTAGAAGTTATTAATATGATTGTTTCAAAATTATTATAATGCCAAACCGTCAAGCGCTCTTTCTTAATTTTGACATCAAGGCGCAGCCCGATGAAGTGACCTGCGGGCCCACCTGCCTCCATGCCCTTTATCAATATTACCGCGATGAAGTACATCTCAAAGAGGTGGTTCAGCAAGTTAAAAGTCTGAAGAGTGGCGGAACGCTGGCCGTCATGTTGGGTAACCATGCCTTGCAACGTGGTTATCAGGCACACATCTACACCTACAATCTAAATGTGTTTGACCCCTCGTGGTTTAAATTTTCATCCAACAAAATGGTGACTTTTCTAAAACGCCAAATGCGGTATAAGTTCAAGAAGAAAAAACTTTTGGTAGCCTCACGGGCGTATGTAAAATTTCTTGAAGCCGGGGGTAAGGTTTATCAACATGAACTAAATGCTGACCTGATAAAAAGCTATTTAAAAAAATCGAAACCAATCCTAACCGGATTAAGTGCTACCTATTTGTATGGTACGCCCCGCGAGATACCCGCTAACAGCAAGTTTGATTCAATTAAAGGTGAGCCTGCCGGACATTTCGTTATCATTAACGGCTATGATGAATCCACGCAGACCGTATATCTGGCAGATCCCATGAACCCCAATCCCCTGAAAAGTCAGTATTATAGCGTAAGCTTCGATCGTTTAATCAACAGCATTATGTTGGGGATAGTTACTTATGATGCCAACCTCCTAATTGTTGAACCAAAAGATTAAGAATCCATCATGCCAAAACTGATAGTGGTTGAAAAGCCAGAGCTGTGGAAATTTAGCGTGCAGGATGTTGAGGTGATTTCACCGGATCGGTATATAACCGATGTAATCTTTCAGGAAGCCAAAAATTTGAAAGTACTCAACCTTTGCAAATCGTATCAGTATCAAAGTGAAGGATATTATGTATCGCTTTTGGCTGAAGCCCGCGGTCACAAGGTACTGCCGGAAGTTTCCACCATTCAGGATTTGCGTTTTCCTTCCATCCTGCGTGACGATTCTCTTGACTTCGATACCCTTATTCAAAATTCATTTAAAAATGAAATAACAGATCGGATAGAGTTCAATATTTATTTTGGTTCTACACAATCTGAACACTTGAACAGGCTGGCTCTACAACTGTTTCAAATGGTACAGGCCCCATCCTTGAAAGCTGTGTTTTCGAAAAAAACAAAATGGGTCTTGCAAAACATCAGGCCCATCAGCTTAGGTGAGGTGCCAGCTGTAGACAAACCATTGCTTGTATTGGCGCTGGAACGCTATCTCTTACGAAAGCGGGACTTCCGGCCAGATAAGAAGAAATATGACCTGGCCATTTTGGTAAACCTGGATGATAAAAATCCACCCTCGGACGATCGGGCCTTGAAAAGATTTTATCGTGCCGCCATCGAAGCAGGTTTTAATACCGAGTTTATTACCAAAAATGATTTTGATCAGATCATCCAATACGATGCTCTTTTTATTCGGGAAACAACCAACGTAAATCACCACACGTTCCGCTTTGCCAAAAAAGCCGAGTCACTGGGATTGGTTGTGATTGATGATCCCGACTCGATACTAAAGTGCACGAATAAAGTATATCTGCATGAACTTCTGAATTCAAAAAAAATTCAGACTCCCAAATCCTTTGTGGTAACCGAAGAAAATTGCGATACCCTTCACACCAAAATGGGGTTTCCCTTCATTCTTAAACAACCCGATGGGGCCTTTTCAAAGGGTGTCTTTAAAATTGAATCCTTGAAAGAATTTAAAGATATCCGCGAAAGCATGTTTGAGAAATCTGACTTGCTGATAGCGCAGGAATTTCTACCTACCGCTTTTGATTGGCGTGTGGGCATTATTGATGGCCAGGTGCTTTACGTATGTAAATATTTTATGGCAACCAAACATTGGCAAATCGTAAACTGGAACGCCAAAGAACAGTCGCGTGATGGTGAGGTGGAGAGTATCCCGATCGATCAGGCTCCTTCAGGTTTATTAAAAACAGCACTCAAGGCAACATCGTTGATTGGTAAAGGATTGTATGGGGTAGATATGAAAGAGGTGGATGGAAAATTTTATGTGATTGAGATCAACGACAATCCAAACATTGATGCTGGAATAGAAGATAAAATTCTGAAAGAGCGGCTCTATGAAATTATCATGGAAGTATTTCTAAACAAAATCAAAGCTGAAAAATGAGCGCACCCTATCACCTGTTTGATGGCTTCGGCATCGAACTGGAATACATGATTGTTGATAAAGAAACGTTACAGGTAAAGCCCATAGCCGATAATCTTTTAAAACATGAATTGGGAACCATTGGGAGTGATTTTGAAAATGGGATGGTCACGTGGTCCAATGAGTTGGTCCTTCACGTAATTGAAATTAAATCGACTCGGCCCGAAGCGGACTTACAAACTCTGGAAAAAGCATTTGTCCGTAATGTGGCACACATCAATTCTATACTAAATGAATGGGGTGCGCGATTAGTACCCTCCGCGGCACATCCTTTTATGAATCCATTTTCAGATACACAACTTTGGCCACATGACAACAACGAGGTTTATTCTTTGTATGATAAAATCTTTGATTCAAAGGGACATGGTTGGTCAAACCTGCAGAGTACACATCTTAACTTACCATTTCATGGTAATGAAGAATTCGCAAAGCTTCATGCTGCCATTCGACTGATACTTCCTTTGCTACCCGCACTGTGTGCAAGTTCCCCGATTCTGGATAGTCAACCAACAGGAATGCTGGATACACGGTTACGGTATTATAAAACCAATCAAGCCAAGATACCCATCATCACCGGAAGTGTTATACCTGAAGCCGTGTATTCAGAAGAAGCCTATAACCGGCAAATCTATGAACCTATTGCCAATGAAATTGTGCCCTATGATCCGGAAGAAATTCTTGATCCGATATGGGTTAATTCGCGCGGAGCCATTGCACGCTTTGATCGGGGTTCTATAGAAATCCGGGTCATGGATATTCAGGAATGTCCCGCTGCTGATTTGGCAATTGTAAGCACAGTAGTCGAGACATTGCAATGGTTAGTTGCAGAAAAATCAATACCAATGAAAGAGCAAATGAACATGGACACCATGGAACTTTCAAACATCTTTGATAAAACAATGGCAACCGGACTCGCTACACCGATTGATAATATCTCCTATCTGGCCTCATTTGGTTTGTCTGCTCCATCCACCGTAGCAGATGTTTGGAAGAACATCTTGGCGAGCCTACCGGCCACTTCTGCCTATCAAAAAATAAATCGACAGATCATTAACACAATCCTGAATCAGGGTTCGCTGTCCGAGCGAATCCTGGCCGCATTACAGGGTGATTTCTCAAAAGAGAATATCCTGTTTGTGTATAGAAAGTTAGGTCTCTGCCTGGAAGAGAATAAATTATTTATTCCTTGATCATGTTTCGTTCGGTTATTCTTTCGTGCGAGCATGCAGGCAACGAAGTGCCCGATCATTATAAGTTTTTGTTCGAAGGCCACACCGAAGTTTTAAAAACTCATCGCGGTTGGGATCCCGGTGCCTGGAAGTTAGCTGGGTATTTATCAGCCTATCTTAACGCACCCTTGTTTGGCTGCCATACTACCCGCTTGCTCATCGAAGCTAATCGATCACTCAACAGTGCTGAATTATTTTCTCAATTTTCTGTTAGTCTACCCGAGACTGATAAAAAAAATCTAATCGAGACCCTTTATCATCCTTATCGGAATAAAATACAACAAGCGATTGAAGAGTCTCAAAAGCCTGTGCTTCATCTTTCCATTCATTCCTTTACACCTGTTTGGAATAACGTGCCACGTTCTGTAGACATTGGGATTCTTTTTGACCTGGAACAACCATCAGAAAAAATGTATGCTGATTTACTCTATGGTAAATTGATAAAAAATCTTCCTTCCCTAACCATGCGTTTCAATGAGCCCTATAAAGGTACCGATGATGGAATTACCACCTGGCTTAGAAACTATTATTCTAATGATAAGTATACAGGCATTGAGTTAGAAGTGAATCAAAAATTTGCTTCCGATCTGTCAGTTATTCAAGTCCAACTTACCAAATCCATTCGCGCTACCCTGCTTTAACAACCGTAATTTTTTATTAAATTTCTATGCATGAATCGATTAAAGGCTTGGCTCAGGGCATCTTTTGGTCTCTCGCGAAGAGAAACCCGAGCCTTTCTTATTTTACTGCCCTTGATGCTTATTAGTATTTATTTGATTCCTGCTTACCGGCATTATAAAGCGAATCAAAAGCAAGACTTTTCGAGAGAAACCAAACAGTTGGATAGTTTATTGGCGTATTGGAAATGGGAAGAAAAGAAGGATAGTGCCACGCAGATTGTGGAGCACACTCTTTTCACGTTTAACCCTAATACAGCAACCCACGAAGAACTAATACAAATTGGTTTTCCGACCTACCTGGCAAATCGCATTGAAAATTACCGCTCTAAAAACGGTCGGTTTACAATCAAATCTGATCTTCTGAAAATCTATGGTATGGACTCCGCTGTTTACAATCGTCTCTATGCTTATATCGATCTACCAACAGAAAAGCTAACCTACAAACCAGAAGAAAGGACACCCAAAGAAACTGCGACCGTTAAAACAGTAGAACCATTTGATGTCAACCTGGCTGATACAACCCAATTAATTCGCATTTACGGAATCGGGCCCAAACTCTCGCAACGAATAATTAAGTACAGAAACCAATTAGGCGGATTTATCACGCTTAATCAAATAGAGGAAGTATATGGTTTGGATTCAACAGTAATAAAAGAATTAAAACAAAATATTTTTATTGCTGAAAATTTTGAGCCATCGAAGATTTCAATCAACTCAGCTACGGAAAAAGAACTTGCCGCTCACCCCTATATTAAATACGCTTTGGCGAAGGCCATTGCCACCTACCGCTTTCAACACGGTAATTTTATAGCTGTTGAAGACCTTAAGAAAATAGCCAGTGTAGATGAAACGTCCTATAATAGAATAAAACCTTATCTTTCCTTAAATCCCTGACGTGGCCAATCCCGATCAAACCAAAAAATTACTTACCACCTACCTGAGGAGATTAACCAACTTGTCAGGAAACAACCGGTCTTTATTTCTACCTAAACTCACCGCTGATAATTTTATAGATGTTCAGGAGTTAAGTCAATTAAATGGAGAAAATGCTTTCTCGATCATTCAGGCTCTGCTGGTTGAAAAGCAAAAAGTAATCTGCCCTGTTTTGGATGCCCGTATGGAGGCTGCCAACGAGATGAGCAAAAAATTAAAAAAACTACAGCGCATCGATCAGCTGATACTTGAAGAACGTGGCTCGAAAGACCTGCATGTAGGATGGCCCATAATACAAGGCAAATTTAACGATGGCACCTTAGTACGATGTCCACTTCTCTTTTTCCCGGTTGCGCTTAAACTACACAACAATCAGTGGATACTCGAACCGCGCGCAGAGGCCGGTATCTCATTTAATAAATCATTTCTGCTGGCCTATGCATTTTATAATAAGGTAAAACCCGATGAGTCCCTATTGGAAGAATCCTTTGAGGAAATTGATCGCGAGACCATTGGATTTAAAGCAGCGCTCTATCATCTGCTTCAAAAAAGCAATGTAGAACTCCATTTTAATCCGGATAACTATCGGGATGAGTTAACCACCTTCGTCAATATTAAACGTGAAGAATTTGAAGAGGGTCTTAAGAACGGAGAACTGAAATTATTTCCCAAAGCGGTGTTGGGTATATTTCCTCAGGCAGGATCGTATCTCGTTCCCGACTACCTGCATCTGTTGGAAGAACAATCCATTCAGGATCTTGAACAATTTTTTGAAGCTCGGTCGGTTGAGCAAACCAAGTCCGACCCAACAAACTTTCTGCAGCAGGTAAAGGAAGAAAAAGTCTACTCGGTTTTTCCGCAAGATGTTTGGCAAGAGAATGCGTTCAAGGCCGCAAAACTAGGTCACTCGTTGGTTGTGCAAGGCCCTCCTGGAACTGGCAAATCACAACTCATTTGTAATTTAATTGGTGATGCCATGGCATCCGGCAAACGGGTTTTGGTGGTCTGCCAGAAGCGTGCAGCGCTGGATGTTGTTTATGCTAGAATGCGTTCGCATCAACTCAGTGATTATCTTGCCCTCGTTCATGATTTTAAAAATGATCGCAAAGAGATTTACGAAAAAATTGCCCGGCAAATTGAACGTGTCGAGGAATACAAATCAAAAAATCTTAGTCACGATTCAATTCAACTGGATCGGAAGTTTCTTCAGCTCAGCCACCGCATCGATCAAATTACAGAAGAGTTAGAAGCATTTAAGCAGGCACTCTATGATGAGATGGAGTGTGGCACCAGCATTAAACAACTTTATCTCCAGTCCAATCCATCGCAAGAAACTATCAATCTACGTCAGGAGTTTCAACATTTCAGGTTTGACAAACTACCTGAGTTTCTTCGCAAACTAAACAGCTTTGTCCATTACGCCCAAAATTTTAACCGGGACGACTACCCGTGGAAAAAACGGAAGTCATTCAGCTCATTCACTGTGAGTGATCAACAACAAATAAAAAAATCAATTCAGGAAGTCACGAACTTCTTTAACGATTTATCGGAGGAACTGATCAAACATTTTGGCGCCCGTCTTGATTGGGAGCAATACGAGGGGTTGACAGAAATGGAACCCCAGATAAAAGAGATCAAAACATTACTTGATCACGAAGATTACTATTTCTTCTTTCAAAACATGGTGCCCGAACAGGATGAAGAAACCAGTGCGCTTTGGCTTTCCAATGTTGAAAAGAATTTGATGAGTTGCTTTAATGCCGATGGTCCGGAAACTCACACACCCGCCTTCCAACTTGGAAATTTACAAAAGGCGTTGTACCGCAGCATGAAAGCGCGAAAAAGTCTATTTGGGCTTGTGCGATGGGAATTGTTTTCTAAAGATAAGTTTTTGATCAAGCGTACACTGGTTGCCAACGAATTGGAAAGTAATAAGAAAGGCTTCAAAACACTGGAACGCAAGTTGGATAATCGACTTAATCTGGAGCACAACCTTTCGAAACTTAAATCCAAAGTCTGGCTGCGCAATGTTCCTGAAACGATGGGACAAAAAGAATTTATTCAATGGTTTGCCGATCAGCATTTTGCCTTGCAGGCAAAATTAAACTTCAGTAGCATTCGGGGAATTAAGAACATGATTGATCCAGCCAATCTCTCCTTGGCGGAGTTCATTCATAAAATTGATACTCTTTTTAATTTGTTGTCTCCGTTGCGGGCGCATAAAATAAAATGGATGCATTATCTCACGCCTGCACAGATCAACTCCATTACCCAACAACCCGGCTTTGCCCAACGACTTTCGGATAGTCTTAAAGAAGATTTTGATGCACTTTGTGAATTCGACCGGCTTGAAGAAAGCCTGACCTCGGACGAACGCGCGATTTTAAATAAACTTCATGAGCAAGAAAAAAGTTGGGATGAATATGCGCTGCGGAAATTATATGTGAACAGCCTTAGCCTGACCTGGATCGAACACCTGGAGTCAAAAAAACCGGAACTTCGGATGGTTTCATCAGGAAAAATTGGATTGCTCGAAAATGAGTTGCGCGATCTGCTTACAGAAAAACATGCCATCAGTGAAGAAATCATAATCCTGCGTGCCCGCGAAAAAGTTATTGATGATCTCAAATTTAACCGGCTTAATAACCGTGTTACGTATCGGGAGCTTCTTCATCAGGTAACTAAAAAGAAAAAAATCTGGCCCTTGCGTAAACTGATCGGAGAATTTGAAGAAGAAATATTCAAAGTTATTCCGTGCTGGCTGGCATCACCCGAATCGGTCTCAGCAATTTTTCCCATGGTCGAACTTTTCGATCTCGTAATTTTTGATGAAGCTTCCCAGTGTTTTGCCGAACGCGGAATCCCTTCCCTGTATCGCGGTAAGCAAGCCATCGTGGCTGGCGATGCTATGCAATTAAGGCCTGGCGATTTCTATCAATCGCGCTGGCAGGAAGAAGATGAAACACTACCGGATGCTGAAATTGATTCGCTGTTGGATTTGAGCAGTCGTTATCTGATGAATACGCAATTGCAAGGACATTACCGTAGCAAGTCACTTGAGTTAATTGATTTTTCAAATCGCCACTTCTACAAGGGCAATCTTCAATTGTTGCCCGACATGCAGGTGATCAACAGCCCCGATCCGTGTCTTATCTATGAAAAGATTGAAGGGCAATGGGAGCATAATACAAATCCACAAGAAGCAGATCATATCGCCACGCTGGTTGCAAACTTACTACGTGAAAATCCAACAAAAGAAATAGGTATCGTAACCTTTAATGCACCGCAACAATATTTGATTCTCGATGCACTGGAAAATACACTTGGTGAACTTCCCGAAACGATCTTTGTAAAGAATATCGAAAACGTGCAGGGCGATGAGCGCGACATCATTATTTTTTCCGTGGGTTATGCACCCGATAAAAAAGGAGTTGTGCACGCGCAGTTTGGAAGTCTGAATTTGGCAGGCGGAGAAAATCGGTTGAATGTAGCGGTGAGCCGGGCGCGGGAAAAAATAATTGTAGTCACCAGTTTTTGGCCCGATCAATTAAATGTAGACCAAACGCTTAACCGCGGCCCTAAGCTCTTAAAAGAATATCTTCAATTTGTGTTGGATGCATCAAAAGGAAATTTTGAACCCTATACGCAACCCATTACCGAAAGAAAGTCGACCACAAATCTGAAGGAAGAAATCAAAAAATGGTCACTACAAAAATGGCCTGAGTATAAACTGGAAGAAAACAAACTTCCGTTTTATGATCTTACCGTTGAAAAAGAAAAGCACATATTAGGCGCGTTGCTCACCGATGACAATTTCTATTATCAAAGCTTAAGTGCCAAGGCCGATCACGCGCTTGCTCCTCACTTACTGGAGTTAAAGCGATGGCCCTTTCTGCGTTTATACAGTCGCAACTACTGGCAAGACCCGGATAAGTTCTTTAATGAAATCAGTAAATTTTTGAATAAATAACTAATCGCGGTAGTTCAAAGCCGGAGGCCGGTCACCAATCAATGATTCATATTTAAAGTCTGCTCCGGTCTTCGATTTAAATTCTTTCCAGGCAGATTCAACAAGTGTTGGATTGGTGTATACATCGATGATACTAAGAGCAAGTGTTTTAGCAGCCATCATCATGCCCTTTTGCCCTATGGTAGTTCCACCTGCAGCCACGGCCTGCCAGCTATGTGCTGCTGTACCCGGAACCCAGGCTGCCGTTGCCAAGCCTGCGGTAGGTACAACCCAACTAACATCTCCAACATCAGTTGAGCCGTAACCAGCGCCCGGTAAAATTTTAAATTCACTGATGGCATTGGTGCTTGTAAGCGGAGGCGAAGAGGTAGTAAAGGTTTTTTGAATTTTTTCTGCAAATGTTTTCTCTTCTGCACTGTAGGTATATCCACCCACCACTCTGAGATTGGTATCAACCACCCGTGCCAATACCTCATTGGGCAGCATGTCGTAAACTCCGCCTGTTATCTCCCACTCCACTTGGGTGTCGGTACCCATGGCGGCACCTTGTGCCGCACGCGTTACTCTTTCCCAAACTTCTTTCACAACATCGCGTTGCGGATGGCGTACATAATAATAAACTTCGGCAAAGGCAGGCACTACATTGGGAGCTTCGCCTCCACGCGTAATAACATAATGAATCCTTGTTTCAGAAGACACGTGCTCACGCATCATATTCACCATGTCGTTCATGGCTTCAACTCCATCTAACGCTGAGCGACCCCTTTCCGGAGCAGCAGCCGCATGCGAAGCTATTCCAGTGAACCGGAACTTACCGCTCTTATTGGCCAATGAACTTCTTGCCGCAGCACTATTCTGCGCAGCAGGATGCCAATGAAATACAACATCAACATCTTTGAACAAACCATCACGCACCATATAAACTTTTCCGGAACCACCCTCTTCAGCCGGTGTACCATAAAACCGAATCGTGCCCCCTTTCTTATTCGCAATCAACCAGTCTTTAACAGCAATAGCCGCTGCAGCGGATGCAGTGCCAAACAAATGATGACCGCAGGCATGACCTGCCGGTCTGCCTTCCACTTTTTTTATTTCAGGTACTGCATCCTGCGATACACCCGGCAACGCATCAAACTCGCCCAAGATTCCAATAACGGGTTTGCCTGAACCATAACTTGCGACAAACGCAGTAGGCATACCTGCTACTCCTTTTTCAATTTTAAAACCAGCTTGTGCAAGCGTTTCCTGTAGCAGTGCAGAACTCTTCGTTTCCTGATACCCTACTTCGGCAAACTCCCAGATTTTGTGTGCCACATCAGCGTACTTAGTGTACCCGGCATCAATAGATTTTACAACATCTTGCTTAGACTTTTGAGCCCACGCTACGAATGAGGACAATAGAAAAAAGGCAAAGAATAACTTCTTCATACAGATTAGGTTTGAAGTAAAAATAAAGTTTTGTTCGGATGATGATACTACTATTTGACGGGCGGCTTACGAAGAAGCCGACACCTCAATTTTGGAAGACGTACGCATCGTTTCGGAATGCTGGCTGATATCCAGACCCAGTCGTTCATCTTCAGGAGATACCCGCATGCGCGTCATCATGCTCGTTATTTTAAAGATGATATAAGAGCCACCGAAGGTAAATACACCTACAATAACCAACGCCAACATGTGATAGCTGAAAGTTTGATATTCGCCATGAATCAAACCAACATCCTTTGCGAAAATGGCGGTCATGATCATGCCTACAATACCACCCACACCATGACAAGGGAATACATCCAGTGTATCATCAAGCGTTGTCTTTTGTTTATAATACACGGCCATGTTGCTAACAATGGCAGCAACAAAGCCAATAAATACACTCTGCCCTAAATTTACAAACCCAGCTGCTGGTGTGATGGCTACCAACCCAACAACAGCTCCAATACAAGCACCCATAGCAGAAATTTTTCTTCCTACCAAGGCGTCAAACATGACCCAGGTAATCATGGCCGATGCCGAAGCCATATTGGTTGTTGCAAAAGCCTGAACGGCTAAACCATTTGCGGCCAGCGCTGAACCCGCATTAAATCCAAACCAACCAAACCAAAGCATACCGGTACCGAGAATAATAAAAGGAATATTGGCAGGATGATGTTGTTTGTCTTCACGCTTGCCTAAAATATAAGCACCCGCCAGGGCCGCAAATCCAGCCGACATATGTACCACCGTACCCCCAGCAAAATCAAGCACGCCCCACACTCTCAAAAATCCCTCGGGGTGCCAGGTCCAATGTGCCAGCGGACAATAAATCAACAATGAAAACAAGCACATGAAAATCAGGTACGAAGTAAACTTTACGCGCTCCGCAAAACTTCCTGTAATAAGAGCGGGAGTGATGATGGCAAACTTCAACTGAAACAAAGCAAAGAGCAAAAATGGAAATGTAGGTGCCAGCAAAGGATGTGGATTGAGGCCAACATTCTTAAATGCAAAATAGGTTGTGGGGTTTCCGATAAAGCCACCAACACTATCACCAAAAGCTAAACTGAATCCCACTAAATACCAAAGCAAACTGATAACCCCCAGCGCAATAAAACTTTGCAACATGGTAGAGATAACATTTTTGAAACTAACCATGCCACCATAAAAGAATGAAAGTCCCGGTGTCATGAACAGAACGAAGGCTGTTGCCACAATCATCCAGGCGGTATCGGCTTTATCAATTGTATCCGCTACATCACTGATGGGGTCACTAGCATTAAAAAGTACCAACAGTTGAAGAATTGCCAGGATTGCAAAAATGACAATCCAGCGAGTTTTAGGCTTGCTCATGGTAGGTAGATTTGAACCAAATTTCGATTAATTGGGCAGAAATAAAACCTATCTAACCTAATATATTACTGAAAACGATTTCGATAGGGTAAAAAAGGACGCTCATTTTAAATAAATCCTATTTTTTTTGCCTTGCACGTTGCATTATTTTCTTATCCAACGCAATGCCCGCGGTTCCACGAGCTCTTAGTATCCATTGAATATCTTTTCCTGTAACAAGCGAAGCATGAGAGGTTACACGCAAAGAATCTACCGTAAGAATCATTTTATTGCCCGACTTTCCTTTCGCGATAGCCTGTTCAATAAGTTGCGGCAAACCCGCAAGTTCTTCACTTAAATCTTTTTTTACCGTGTCGGCAATCATCACAAGTAATTTATCCTTCAGCATCCAATCGGCTGAGCTGAGCAAAACTTCTTCTGTGTGCAAATCATATCGCAGATTACTCAGACCAATCACCTGATTTAAGGTATCGTAATACGGCAGAGCCCGCAAATAAACCTTTCCTCGCACCGTTCCTCTCACATTCATCGCAAGCGCTAATTCTTGTCCACTACCATACAGTTCGGCATTTCGTATAGCTACCGTATATGACTCGTAGGAATAAGAAAGTTTATGCAGGTTTTGATTTGCAAACCGATTGATCTTATCAAAAGGAATTTTCGCCATCACATATAAATCAAGTTCCTCTTCGGCCTTCGTTGCATACTTGTGCTTGGGCAATGGCGGCATAGCTTGAGTAGGTGGTGATTCAAACCAGGAATAAACTTGGGCCTTCAAGGTTATCATCACCGAGATGTCACCATCAGGATCATTGTTCCATCGTGACGTGAGATCCTTTGCGTTAGCCAGTAAACCAATTTGTGGCTCCGTTTTCTTAATAACAATCGGCTTTTGAATGTCGCCCCAAATCTTCTCCACTATTTTGCGAGTGTCGAGTAATTCATGGGTGAGGCTATCAAACCGGGTGGTGAGCTTAGTTTGATTTTTTTCCAGGTAGGTGTCTGCAAACTTTCGAAGATTAAAATTAACAAATGCGATTTTGATAGAAGGTTCCATTTCCCAGATCACGCTATCCAACTCGGTCGTAGATTTCACTCGCCATGCATCATCTAATTTGATCTCTGATTTTAAGTTCAGGATCACTTCTGCAACAATCGGCTTATCATTCTGTATGCGGATGCCTGCCTTCCGGGTTACAAAGCGAAAACTTATTCGCAAGGGAACACTGGCAAATAAAGTAGCTGGTTTCCAGGTAAAGCGAATCGGGTTAGTACGCTCCAACTCCAGATAGACACTATCCTTTTCTTTATCACCCACCCTTATCCATTCCTGAATAAAGATTCCTTTCAATTTCGTATTGACCATTTTCTCC
The DNA here is from genome assembly GCA_041736555.1 of Cyclobacteriaceae bacterium. Classification (GTDB taxonomy): domain Bacteria; phylum Bacteroidota; class Bacteroidia; order Cytophagales; family Cyclobacteriaceae; genus ELB16-189. The sequence continues at coordinate 39,199 of JBGSTJ010000040.1, read as the reverse complement.
AGATCCTTTAATTGAAACTCAATGGGAATCCGAATGGTAGACACCGGCAATGTCAACGTTGAATCCAGGGTGGATCGAACCGGAGCGATGGGTCGGATACGCGGTTTATTGAGAAACATAAACAACCAATAACCAGCGGCTAAACTTATGATAACTAAAAAAACAATCACCCACTTTCTCATCTTCCTTTCATCATCGATTCGCTTCGCTTTTCACAACCCTGTAGATTTCATCGTTCAAAATACGTACTTTCCGATCCTTAATTATACCCATGAAAAAGATATTCCTGATTATTAATCTTTTCCTTTCATCTGCACTCGTTGCTCAAGTTTTAAAAGCACCTGAAATAAAAGAGGGCGAAGGCCCGTACACACAACTTATTATTCGTGGCGTAATGCTGATCGATGGCACCGGGGCACCACCCGTGGGTCCGGTTGATATTATTGTAAAACAAAACCGGATTGAACGGATCGTTAGTTTGGGATTGCCTACCCCCGGCATGGCTAGTACGGGCAACAGACCTAAACTCGAAGCGGGTGGTAAAGAACTTAATTGTGAAGGTATGTACCTGATGCCCGGCTTTGTCGATATGCATGGTCATATCGGAGGCAATCAGGCACCGATAGCAGAATACGTATTCAAACTCTGGATGGCGCATGGTGTTACCACGGTAAAAGAACCAGGCTCTGGAAATGGTATTGATTGGGTACTCGATCAAAAAACGAAAAGCGAAAAAAATCTGATTACCGCACCACGCATTAAAGCGTATGTAACGTTTGGTGCCGGAGCCAAAGAACCCATTCGCTCACCCGAGCAAGCCCGCGCCTGGGTAAACGATAACAAAATGAAAGGCGCAGATGGAATTAAGTTTTTTGGTGCCGCTCCGGAAATTATGGATGCTGCCATCCGCGAAAACAAACGTCTCGGTTTGCGATCAACCTGTCATCATGCACAGCTAGGTGTGGCCCGATGGAATGTATTTAACTCGGCAAAAGCCGGAATGACCTCGATGGAACATTGGTATGGATTACCGGAAGCTATGTTGGAAAATGCGACTATTCAGGATTACCCGCTAACTTATAATTACTCCAACGAACAACATCGCTTTGAAGAAGCCGGACGACTATGGAAACAAGCGGCTGCACCTTATTCACCAAAATGGAATGCACTGATGGATTCCTTATTGAAATTTAATTTCACACTCGATCCAACATTTAATATTTATGAAGCTTCTCGCGATTTACATAAAGCGCGCAGGCAAGAGTGGCACGAGCATTATACCTTACCACAACTCTGGGCATTTTATCAACCAAGTCGCATAGCACATGGCTCGTATTGGTTTTCGTGGGGAACAGAGCAAGAGGTTGCGTGGAAAGAAAATTATCGGTTGTGGATGACCTTCGTGAACGAATATAAAAATCGTGGCGGCCGCGTAACGGTAGGTACCGACTCTGGATTTATTTTTCAGCTCTATGGATTTGCCTTTGTAAGAGAGATGGAACTGTTACGTGAAGCTGGGTTTCATCCACTCGAAGTAATCCGGGCAGCAACATTGCATGGTGCACAGGCACTCGGCATGGAGAAAGAAGTTGGCTCGGTAGAAATTGGTAAGCTTGCCGACTTTGCCATTACAGATGTAAATCCACTGGAGAATCTACAAGCGTTGAATGGCATGGGCGCTATTAAATTAATGGAGGACAATTCAGTGAAACGTGTGGGTGGAATTAAATACACCGTCAAAGACGGTATTGTGTATGACGCTAAAAAACTTTTAGCGGATGTAAAGAAAATTGTTGATCAGGAAAAAGCGAAAGCAGGATTTGTGTTGAAGCAACCCGGTATTGATTGATTGATTGGCCACAAACCTGCCTGTCGGCAGACAGGGACACCAAGACACAAAGTATAATTTGTAAGTTATTAACTGAACTCTCCTATGAAAAAAACAATTGGTCTGTTGTTCATCGCGTTCTTGATTACACGCTGTGTGGTAAACAATCCAGAAGAAGCTGCTGCTGAAGCAGCTGAAGTTTATTCATTGTTAGGTTTGGAATACTACGCACCCACGGAGTCCAATCCAAAACTCGATAGCAACCTTGCTGTGGCGAAAAAGAATTTTGAAGTTGTTCCTTCAGAGGAAAATTACATTTGGCTGGGCCGCAGAACGGCCTACCTCACGCGCTACAATGAAGCCATCAACATTTTTACCGAGGGTATTGATAAGTATCCAAACTCCTACCGCCTCTATCGCCACCGCGGGCATCGCTACATTTCGCAACGTAAGTTTGATGCGGCCATTGCCGATTTAAACAAAGCAGCTGAACTCATGCAAGGGGTTCCCCTTGAAATAGAACCCGATGGCGTACCAAACAAAATCAACAAGCCACTCTCCTCCACACAATTTAATGTATGGTATCACCTGGGCTTAGCGCATTACCTGAAAGGAGATTTTGAAGCCGCTGAAAAAGCATATCTCGAATGTCTGAAAGTAAGTGATAATGATGATTTGATAACAGCTACCGTAGATTGGCTTTATATGACCTACCGTAGAATGGGCAAGAATGAAGAAGCGAAGAAGCTGATGGAATTAATCACGCCTGCGATGACCATCATCGAAAATGATTCCTACTTCAAGCGATTGAATATGTATAAAGGGTTGTTACCACCCGATTCAGTTTTATCGGTAAATAGTTCCCATGCTGATGTCGATCTGGCGCTTGCCACCCAAGGCTATGGGGTGGGCAACTGGTATTTATACAATGGCGATACCACGAAAGCATTTGACATCTATCAAAAAGTAATTGCGGGAAAACATTTTTCTGCATTTGGATTTATCGCGTCTGAATCAGATCTGGCGCGGTTAAGAGAATAAATTATCAAAACGAACGCATCGCCCTGGAACTGAGACAGTGTTTGATTGACCCTTTACCAATCGGAAAGCACTTATCTTAATCAACAATATCAAGTTGCCATTTCTTGCTCACATCCTTCGGGCTATTCTTTGCTCCTATATGAAGTGCTATCGCGGCAAAAGATAATCCCGCAATTACACCTAATGCTTTGCCAGAGTTCACTGCGTTCGTATCGGTCTGACAAGTCAGGCAATTAACTCCTGGTGCCAGGGAAATAAGAATTACTGATCCGCCAAGGAATGCAAAAATACCCGTACCCGCGCCTGATCCCTTTTTCTTTCTTCCGATTGCCTTAATATCAACGATACGAATGGTGCTTTCATCCACAACAAGCTGTTCCGAATCCACTTTTTTTAGAATACCAACCACCTTACCATCCTGATCATTCAGTACATATTTTATCCTTTGGCCTTCCTCTAAAAATATTTCCTGTTTTGATCCTTTATTTGTCAGCCTGACTTTTTTCTGAGCCTCACTCGGTATGACAAGAATCAAAGTAAACACAAAAATGATAAGCTGGCGCAATAGGAAATTCATATATAAACATCTGGGGTAAATACCTTCTTACTTTAATTATGATATCAATAATCCGACAAAAAATCATCCTTGCCTTCATAATATCTACTCCCAAAATAATCACAAATAATCTATCCCACAAGTGGGTGCACTGACGGAACAGTTTACACCAAACCATCAAGCTTGAACTGAGATGGTAGATGGACGATCATCAAACGAAAATTCAAACTGGCAAGTTTGTTGGCTCGTTCGCTGAAGCCTGTTGGCTGCACGCTTTTGCAGAACGTTAAGATAAAATTGATTCTCATACTGAAAAGATTGTTGACTTATTCCTTCGCGGAGTTCCCGCTCTGGTTTATCAAATAAAGTATCCAGCGGAGAAAAAACAGACTTATTATTCACCATCACCACATGCAAATAGACCATCGTTGTTTGGATATACGAGTGGCCTAATAATTCCTTGATCGATACTATGTCCAATCCTTGCTCTAATAAATGTGTTGCATAGGTATGCCGAAGCGTATGGGGGGTTATTCGCTTTTGAATAGATGTTTTGCGATGTGCCTCACGAATAGCCCGCTGAACTCCCTGAGGTGAATACCCGTTAAAATTTTTTCCATTGAATAACCACTTAATCGGTTTATCTTTTATCAGGTAGCTCTTTATCTCATTCATCAATACTGCGCCCATGGGCACATACCGATCCTTTTTCCCCTTGCTTTGACGGATGTGAATCATATTCCGTTCAAAGTCAACATCCTTAATTTGAAGTTTTCGCAATTCCTGGCAACGCAGTCCACAACCATACAAAATAGCAATAATCGTTCGATGCTTTAACAGAATAGGTGCTTGCAATAGCTCCTGCACTTCCTTCTGACTCAATACAACAGGTAACTTTAAGTTGCCTTTTAAAGCAGGAAGTTTAATCGCCCGGTCTGGTAATCCCACTATCCGAAATAGAAAACGTAAACCATACACCGTATGCTTAAAGAATGATTCTGCTGCGCCTTTCTTTTTTAAGAGATACAGATAGTCTTCAAGTTGATCGTGTGTAAGTTGTGTGGGAAGAACATTAAAATGAAGTGAAAGATGTGCCACACATCGTGCGTAGTTATTTAAAGTACTCATGCTCTTGCCGCTAATCAGAATTCTTTTTTCCATTTGTGCGTAAAGACTTTGAAAGCCAGCAAGCTCCTGGCAGGCACGTTGAACAATGGTGTGCATAGGTTTTGATTATGGATGTTAATAAATAATACTCCGTCCTGGTATCACTTCCAATAATATGTGGATTGAAGATGACGAACGATCAAAGATACGGTCTCCATGGGTCACGAATCAATCTCACACGAAACTCCTGCCAAGAATCGGTTCTCAAAGAGGAACTACGTCATGTAGAAACGTTGCTATACACTAAAAAAACTCATCGTACCGAAACTGAAACGTCATTGAACTGGCGTTCCTCTTGCTTTTTAACCACTTATAGAGTCACTATTTATTTAACTTGTTTAATTATTTACCAATTCTTGTAAGGATTTTATCTCCGATCAGTACTAATGGTGTAAATATCCCAGGTGACAGAAAAAGAACAACAGCATATTTTTCAGGAATGGCTAAGTCTGCATAAAGGATTGATCTTTAAAATAGTTCGATCGTATGCGCGGGAAGTCATGGATCAGGACGATCTATTCCAGGAAATCATTATTCAGGTGTGGCACTCAATTCCATCGTTCCGAAACGAATCTTTGGTAACGACCTGGCTGTATCGCATTTCACTTAATACGGCCATCAAGTGGACTACGAAGGAAAGAAAGCGTAATCAAACACAACCGCTGGAAGACGTTCACCACCTTCTGCACGAAAGTATCTCGCCTATCGATGAGCGACTCGTGTGGCTCTATGAAGAAATTTATAAACTTGACGAGATTGATCGTTCCCTGGCGGTATTGCTCCTGGAAGGATTCAGTTACAAAGAGATGGCGAACCTGATCGGAATTACAGAAACGAATGTGGGTGTTAAAATCACGCGCATTAAAAAACAACTGATTACCAAATCAAAAAAATAAGATGACCATGGAATTTGAAGAACTACAAAAAATCTGGGATTCGCAGTACAACCGGCCCCTCTATGCCCTGGATGAGAAAGCGCTGCATAGCCGCATTGTGTCAAAACGCAAGAGCGCTCATCACATCACCAGTAAGAGTGAGTTATTATCTATTCTGGTCAACCTTGGCGGTGGATGTTTTGTGCTCGTCATCAATTTACTTAATCAAAGTGGAAATGGGTTTATGTATTTGATTGCCGCCTGGATGTTGTGTACGGGGGTGTATGTATGGGTGAGTCGGCTGCGAAGAATAAAGGGCGAGTTGCAATTTGACCGATCCATGCATGGAGATCTTCATCACGCGATTTCGATGGCCACTTACCAGGTTCATTTTTCCAGGCTCATGCGGTGGAACATCCTGCCGATGGGAGCGCTGGTCGTGTCAGGTCTCTGGGTTGGAAGTAAGCCCATTTGGACGGTGGTAATGATACTTATATTTTTTGGTTTGGCGTACTATGCAAGCGGCTGGGAACATCGCATGTATATCTCCAGAAGGCGGGAGCTTGAACTCCTAAAAAATAAATTGGAGAGCGAAGAGAAGTAGAAAAGTGATCAACCAATTCATTCTCTAAGCGGAACCTAACGCATCGTCCCGAAACGGAGACGTTGCTCGGCTTGAATGCAAACTTAGTCATCAAGACCACTTAAAGTGAGTAGTCAGACGACTAGAAACCGAAATTCCACACTTCAAGCATCGTCTCTCGAAGAGCCTGCCTGCCGGTAGGCAGGGACGATGCGCTACCAAAGAGACTAACGCATCGTCCCGAAACGGAGACGATGCTCGACTAGAGAATTTATCTACAAAACCCCAGCCAGGGATAGTAGCGGAAAGCCCACAACGAAGGTTGGCCATGTGCGGTTGGGTGAAGGACTTGTAGTGGATAGCCCGGCCTGAGCTGACTACCGAGGAACGAGGGAGCCAGCGAAGGGGCCGCATGCAACTTTTCCACTCGTGTAACCATCTTCACTGCTGACGGTATACCATAACATTCGTGTGCCCTTGCCGTTTAAGCCTTAATCTGCCTACGCAATTGCTTCGGCAGACAAGCCCTCAAATTCCCCCTGCCATGATAAAAAACTACTTCACCATCGCGCTTCGCAGTTTTCTGAAGCACAAGTCGTTTACGTTTCTCAATGTAATTGGCCTTAGCCTCGGTATGGTGGCCAGCTTGCTCATTTTACAATATGTAAAGTATGAGCGCAGCTACGATACGTTCAATAGCAAAGCAGCGGATATCTACAGAGTGAATTACAACCAGTGGCAAAATGGCAAACTGCGCTTTGAGTGTGCGGCTGCGGTGCCAGCCGTGGGGCCCGCTCTCAAAAATAATTTCCCCGAGGTGCTACGCTTCACACGCCTGTTTCCGGTGAGTGGCATCGCCAGTTATAACAGCCCCGCGCGGGGGGTGATTTCGTTTCGGGAAGATAAAATGCAAATCGCGGACTCCTCTGTGTTTGCCGTGTTTGATATTAATTTGCTACAGGGCGATAAGATTCAGTCGCTGGCCGGGCCAGACAAAGTGGTGTTAAGTGAGCAGGCAGTAAAAAAATATTTTGCGGATGAAGACCCGATTGGCAAAACGATAGCCTGGGATGGCTCGCGCAAGTTTGAAGTGGCGGGCGTCTTCGAAAATCTGCCCGAGAACACACACATCAAGTTTGATTTTTTGTTTTCCTATGCTACGCTGAATCGCGAAACCAACAATGAATCGGAGAAAGCCTGGGGTTGGTATGACTTTAATACCTATGTGTTGCTGCAACCGGGCACGGATGTAACAGCGTTGCAAGCCAAGTGGGATGAATGGCTCGCGAAAGAAAGAGGCGAGGATTGGAAGAAGTATAACGGTAAACAGGAGTTTCCCTTACAACCCCTGCTGGATATTCATTTGGGTGCCGTGTTATTGCAAGAGTCTCAGCCGGACGACCGCGGTGATCGCGACAGTGTGTATGCGCTATCGGCTATCGCGTTTTTTATTCTGATCATTGCTTGGGTGAACTATATCAACCTGGCAACGGCCAAATCATTTGAACGTGCCAATGAAGTAGGCGTGCGCAAGGTAATGGGTGCGCAGAAAAATCAATTGATGAATCAGTTTTTGAGTGAAGCAGTGCTGGTGAATTTATGCGCGGCCATTATCTCGGTGGTAGCCGTGTGGTTGTTGTGGCCGGGGTTCGCGAATTTGTCGGGGCGGGCTATTCCACTTGATTATTTATTAGAATCTGATTTTTGGTTGCTGGTGGTGGGCTTGTTTTTAGGAGGTGCTTTTCTGGCAGGTTTTTATCCGGCCATAGTCCTCTCGGGTTTTAAACCAGTGAGCGTACTGAAAGGCAAAGTGATGAGCAACCCGCAAGGAAATTTTTTACGCAAGGGGTTGGTGGTGTTTCAGTTTGTGGCTTCGGTGGTGTTGATCAGTGGAAGTGTGATCGTGTATCAGCAGCTGAAGTTTATGCGCAATCAGGATTTGGGCATTGATATTAACCAAACGCTTGTATTAAAAGGTCCGGGTGTTGTGGTGGACTCGTTGTTCAGGCAATCGCTGGAAGGTATAAAAGCAGATGCGATACGTATTCCGGGTGTAAAAAATATGACGGGTTCTTCAAATGTTCCGGGTGATGAAATTTTCTGGGCGAGTGGTATTCGGAAATTAACAGCCGATGTGGCCGGGAATATTTCGGGTTACATCGTGGGCATGGACCATGATTATGTGGAAGCGTTTGGTTTAAAAATTATTGAGGGCCGGAATTTTGATTTCACCACACAGGGCAACAAAAGTGTGATTCTGAACCGGGCCATGGCCGATGCATTGGATTTCAAAGACATCAAAAGTGCTATCGGTGAAAAAGTGGTACAGGGTCGCGACACGATGGAGATTATTGGGGTGCTGGAGAATTATCATCAGATGAGTTTGAAGGAGCAGGTGACTCCGTTGGTGTATCGGTACACGCCCAACTTTGCCCAATTTCTTTCCTTTAAAATAGAGACCGATAATTATCAGCAAGTACTTTCACAGGTGGAACAAGCCTGGAATACGCACTTTCCTGGCAACCCGATGGATTACTTTTTCCTGGATCAGTTTTTTAATCGTCAATATGAAAGTGATAAACGTTTTGGGGAAATCTTCAGCATGTTTACCGCGCTGGCGATATTCGTTGCGTGTATGGGATTGTTTGGGTTGGCTTCCTTCATGACCATTCAACGCACAAAAGAAATTGGCATCCGAAAAGCACTGGGTTCAACTTCCTCGGAAGTCGTGCTCTTACTCTCAAAAGGTTTTGTGGTGTTAGTACTCATCGCAAATTTGATTGCGTGGCCGCTTGCGTGGTTTATCATGAACAAGTGGTTACAAAATTTTCCCTATCGCATCGACATCAACCCGATACTATTTATAGTGGCAGGAATGGTAGTGACGGTGATTGCATTTTTATCCGTTGGATTTCAGACGATGAAAGCAGCAAGAATTAATCCTGCGAGAACATTGCGGTCGGAGTAGTTGCTTAGAAATTCAAACACGGATAGCGGGAAAGCGCATCGCCCGAAATGGAGACGATGCTCGACAACGATTACTATAGGTATTCTTAGTGTCAAGCATCGTCTCTCGAAGAGGACGATGCGCAATTGCTTATAAGTATTTAAATTTAGGGATGGCAATTAAGAAGGCTCAGCATGAAAGTGGAACATACTTTTGCTCGTTCACATGTCTTCACTGGCTCCCTCTGATTGAAATATCCAATTTGTATGATAACATTTATCAATGGTTTAATCTTTTAGTTAAGGCGGAACACCAGGTAGCGGGCTTTATTATCATGCCGAATCACGTTCATTTACTCCTGCACGTGAACGCCTCTGAGACAACTGTTAACAAGATTCTTGGAAATGGGAAGAGATTTATGGCCTATGAAATTGTGAAGCGACTCAAAGCGCTTGACCGGATGGATTTATTGAAGATATTGTCAGAAAGTACTTCAACTGAAGAACGATTGCGAAAAAAGAAACATCGCATATTCGAACCCTCCTCTGACATAAAGCTATGTTACACTCAGAAATTCGTCCTTCAGAAACTGGAATACATGCATGCCAATCCAATCTCGGACAAATGGAATTTAGCTCCGAGTTCAGTTGACTATTTTCATTCAAGTGCTGCGTTTTATGAATTGAATAATGAGCATCCCTTCGTAAAAATTAGTCATTACAAAGAATTATCTGGATAGCGATGTGAAAACTAACGCATCGTCCCGAAACGGAGACGATGCTTGACTAGAAAGTTGCTTAGAAATTCAAACACAGACAGCGGTAAACTAGTTGATTTTAGCCCACAGGTTGAATCGGTAATTCACTTGGAACAATTCGAATCAATTCAATTGCTTCTTTAGAAAACTCATTACTTTGTTTCTCACCTCGTCCGTATCGAACATCACTCCATAATGTGGTGCCTCTTTTACGATGATAAGTTCGTTTTGAACGCCAGCTAAAGTGAGCCATGCGCTTAACAACTGTGACTGCTTTGGTGAAACCAGGTCATCTTTTTCACCATGAACAATTAAAAAAGGCGGATCACTTTTATCGACATAAGTAACGGGGCTTGCTGCTTTCGCTAAATCAGGACGAGCCAATGGGGTTGCACCAATCAGAAGGCTTTCGGGTGATTGGGGATCATTGGCTCCAGGAAATAATATTAATTCTGCAGGACCATAAAAATCAATCACAGCTCTGAAGATGAACGATTTATTTGTTTCTGGCATGAAAAAGCTCTCTATGTTGTTATTCTTTGACAAACCCGTCAATGAGGCTAAGTGTCCACCTGCTGAAAAGCCCATGACCGCAATTCGTTTTTTATCGAGGCCATATTTGTCTGCATTGTCCACCAGAAAAGAAATGGCGCGATTGCAGTCTTGTATTTGTGCAGGAAAAATCGCTTGCGTTGCAAACCGGTAATCGATAGAGGCGAGTGCAAAACCACTGCTAACTATTTCCGCCACTGTTTTTTTCATGTAACCAATATCTGCATACTTATCATTGCCTAACCAGCCACCACCATGTATGAAGATCACCAATGGTACGAGGCCCTTTGCGTTTGGTGGCAGGTAGATATCAAGCAAGTGCTTGGCTAATGTATCATTGTTGTAGGCGATGTTTCCGTGCAACGTAGTACCCTTAGGAAATATATCGATGACGGGGTTGGTTTGTGAAACAGCAGTAGTAGATAATATTAACGAAAGAGCAATGACAGAGTAAACAATTCGATGGATCATGCTTGTTAATGTTAAAATGAATAGATCAGTTTTTAATTATTATTTGACGATGAGATTTGATATTGCTCATCGCTCACTTTTTCCATCCACTCCACAACTTTCCCATTCAGCTCCTCTTGCGTAGCGATATGTGTCATGGCTATTGTTGGCGATGCTCCATGCCAATGTTTTTCCCCCGGAGCAATCCACACAATATCACCTGGCCTGATTTCTTCAATAGCGCCACCCTCTCGTTGCGCTAATCCTATTCCCGACATTACAATTAACGTTTGACCAAGAGGATGTGTGTGCCACGCTGTTCTTGCACCTGGTTCGAATGTTACTTCTGCTGCACCAGCGCGTCTATGTCCGTTTGGTTGAAACAGGTAATTAATGCGCACTGACCCTGTGAACCAATCTTCCGGGCCTTTGATGGATGGTTGAGAACCTAATTTAATAATTTCCATTTGTTTTAGTTGTTGGATTTATACTGCTCATCTGTAACGGGTTCCATCCAGGTGACAAACCCGTTTTCTGTCTTTGGCAAAATATACATTTGCGTAAGACTGTTATATTCAGTGGCGCCATGCCAGTGCCTTGTATTTGCCGGAACCCTGATGACTTCACCCTTTTTCATCGTTTGCCTTGGCTGTCCTTCCAGTTGATGATATCCCTCACCATCGAGTACAATTAGAATTTGTCCGCTTGGATGTACGTGCCAGTTTGATCTTGCATTTATTTCGAAATAAACATTCCCCACAAGTGTATTGTAGATGGAGTCATTTGAGACTAAGCCAAAATTGTAGGCGTTGCCCGTGAAGTTTGTTGCGGGACCTAATTCACCCTTTGGAAAAATTGCATCTTGAGAAGAATCAGATCCTGATTGCTGACGTTGAGCATTATCACGATCGCAGCTTATCAGAATGGTCAGCAATAGTAAGGCAGAGATTGAATTAATAAGTTTGAGTTTCATTGTTGAGTTTTTAAGGTTATCATTTGCCATATAGTTCAAACTTCACTGTTACTTTACTCTCGAACCTAGTGCCTGTGAGAGCTAGTCGGCAGAGCAAAAAATTTCTCCTTGCGGTTGAGTTCAATCATATTTACTGTTAGAGGCAACATTTCTTTGAATGCAGCGGCCGTGGCATTTGCTTCAAGTGTAGCCTTGAATACTTTATCGCCAATGGTGATGGTTGTTGGCATGTCGCAATTGGAGAATAGGAGCTCCATGAATTAGTCATGGCACCTCTACAGTGGTGCCACAACTTGAAAAGATCATCCCAACGTTATCCCTTCACCCAAATAAGGTTGTTGATAATGACGCTTGCCTGTTGCTTTATAAAGTGCATTCGCCAGTGCACCCATTACCGGTGGAAAGGGTGGCTCACCAAGACCCGTTGGATCTACTGTGCTGGGTACAAAATGAACATCAATCGCTTTGGGTGCTTCGCTGTGTCGGATTAACCGATACTTGTTAAAATTAGTCTGATCAGGCGTACCGTTCGTAAATGTTAGTCCGCTGTACATCGCATGCCCGATACCATCTACCGAGCCGCCTTCCACGAGGTTAATTGCGGCAATCGGGTTGACGACAATACCACAATCCACCGCGCAATGAACTTTCTCTACTCGCGGTTTGCCATTCATCATGGCCAAATCAATTACATGCGCTACATAACTATCATGACAGAAATATGCGGAAACCCCGCGGTGTATATTGGGCATGTCCTGGCCCCAATTCGATTTGCTTCTTACTAATTCAAGCACACCTTTCAATCGTTTGGCCTCATAGTCGTTTTTCTCACCTACTGGTTGGTTGAGTGCACGATCTAATAAATCAAGACGGAACTGAATCGGATCTTTTTCTGCGGCTTCAGCAACCTCATCAAGAAACGACTGCTCAGCACCCGCAATAAAGTTGGAAGCCGGAGCACGAAAAGCGCCCACACTAATGTTGGAGGGAGCTGTCCACTCTTCCGCGAGATAGTTATCCACGGCACCAGCCGGAAAACGATCGGCAAACAACGGACTCTCAGGAATACCTCCCGCCTTCACATGAAAGGCAATTAAATTATTATCCGCATCCAATGCTGCACGATATAAGGCATGGTACGCAGGCCGGTACACACCGAAAGACATATCATCTTCGCGGGTGTAAATCAATTTAACAGGCGCTTTAATTTTTTGCGAAATCACGGCAGCCTCCACCAGGTAGTGTCCATATAATCTTCTTCCGAAGCCTCCACCCTGCCGCGTCATTTGAATATCAATTTTTTCTAACGGCAAGTTGAGACGAGCGGCCACACTTTTCTCCATGAACTCCGGTGTCTGAATCGGGCCAACCAAATCAGCCCTTTCATCCGTAACATGCGCAAAGAAGTTCATCGGCTCCATGGTGTTGTGCGCGAGGAACGGAGCAGAATACGATCGCTCAATAACTTTGGCTGCCTTCTTGAATACGGTTTCGGGGTTGCCGTCTTTACGAACAACTTTTGCATTCTTAGCGGCATAGTCAGTCATCAACTTGGCATGTTGCGCGCTATTCTCTAAACCACCCGGAACTTTTACCTTAACCGTAGTACCCCAGAAAGTTGAGGAGTTGATTTCATGATCCTGAAACTGTTCCCATTCCAACTTCAACGCCTTGCGAGCATTCATCACTTCCCAGGTGGTGTTACCCACTACAACAACAAGATCGGGGAAGGACGAAACATCACACCACTGCTGAGCGTAATCTTCCGGGTAACTCTTAATGGTAAACACATCTTTAATGCCCGGCATAGTACGCGCCTGCGAATCGTCTACAGTTTTTAATTTCATACCAAACGCTGGTGGATGTGCGATCATGGCAACCAACATTCCTTCTTTGCGATAGTCTAATCCATAAAGTGGTTGGCCGGTAACAATCTTCTTACCATCTACATTGTTGCGCGATGTGCCAATGATTTTAAAGTCGTTGTTGTTTTTCAGTTCAACTTCTTTAGGCACTTCAATTTTGGCTGCTGCCGATGCCATTTCACCATAGGTAGCTGACTTGCTACTGGCTTTATGATAGAGCATACTTGCCTCGGTGGTAATTTCGTCCACTGGTACCTGCCAGGTTTTAGCAGCGGCTTCGCGCAACATTTTTCTGGCTGTGGCTCCGGCCATGCGCAAGCTCTTCCAACCCTGACTGATGGATTGACTACCGCCCGCCAGTTGTCGGGTAAATACCGTGGTGTTCAATGGCGCTTGTTCTACGATTACGTTTTTCCAATCCACATCCAGTTCTTCAGCGACCAACATGGGCATAGAAGTTTTTACATTCTGTCCTATCTCCGGGTTGGGCGACATAATTGTTACCAAACCATTTTCACCAATTTTTAAATAGCCATTCAATTCGAACCACTCTTTAGGAAGTGCCAAAGCTTCTTCGACTGCAGGTTTGCATCCGGCCAGCCAACTGAAGCTTAACATAAAGCCACCACCTGCCAATGCAGAGGCCTTTAAAAATGATCTTCGGTTTATATTCGTTTTTACGATTGTCATGGTAATGAAAGGTTAAGGTGATTAAGATTTAGCCGTAGCTGCTGTTTTGATGGCCGCTTTGATGCGCACATAAGTTCCGCATCGGCAAATGTTACCATTCATTGCGGTTTCAATCTGTTCATCGGATGGTGCAGGATTTTCCTTGAGCAAGGCTGCTGCACTCATAATCTGCCCGGCCTGGCAATAACCACATTGCGGCACATCATGTTCGAGCCATGCCTGCTGCACAGGATGATCTCCGTTTTCGGATAAACCTTCAATGGTGGTAATCGCCTTTTCTCCGATTACTGATACCGGCAACTGGCACGAGCGCACGGCCACTCCATCCAAATGAATGGTGCAGGCACCGCATTGCGCAATACCACAGCCATACTTGGTACCCACCAGATTCAAATGTTCGCGCAGCACCCAAAGAACAGGTGTTTTCGGGTCTACATCAACGGATTGTTTTTTTCCGTTTACGTTCAAGTTAATAACTGCCATAAGATTTTGATTTTGATTATAAAGCAATGATTTTTTACGTATAAATGCAACTACTTAAAGCAGGCAATTGCCTATGAATTTCAAACATGACATAAACTCGTTGGCCTTTAACCCACAGCATTTTCAACTCTTAGTACTATACAACTTTTACCGATTGCCATTATCAAGGGGTATTCGTACAACTACTCCAATCTTGTTGATTTTACTATCTTAGGGTCTCCAAACCTTAAAACAACCCTGCTATGCAAAACAGAAGGTCATTTATTAAGAAGTCCGGATTGCTATTAGCAGCCGGTACGTTACCGCTCTCCGCATTCTCCATCACGCGCACGCGCCAGGACCAGGCTCAAAATATTGTTGTAACCCTGTATGTAGACACAAGCCTTGTTACGAACAAGAATACTGCTTCCACAAGCAACTTTGGTCAACCGGAAGGCGTATCGAATGAAGAATTCACCATTGATGCAAACGTGGGTGATACGGTAACGTGGCAAGGCCTTTCCACAAATGCACCCGAAACTGATCGTGTAAACATCAAGTCCATTAATCACGAAGGTGGTAAGAATGTTTTTGGTCAGAACGTTTTGATTGGAGACCGTGGTACGCCTGAAAAAGTAGTAGGCAAAGTGGTGAACAAAACCGGGGATGAAAAAAAAGATCGATTCAAATACAAGATTTCGTTTACTGTGCAAAATAATGGTAAAAACCGCAACGGAACCTTTCACATAGATCCTGTTATCCGGGTTCATTAATTAGCGGTTACATTTTCTTTCTGAAAATAAAGCTCATTGATGGAAGTTCTGAAAAGCGCAGGATGTATTGCACTATTTTTATTTAGTTGGCTAACCAGCCAGAGTCAATCGCAATCAATTATTGATAGTCTTGAAACAAGATTTAACACGGGTACCTATGACCCACAGCAAAAACTTTTGCTGCTAAAAGAACTGGCTATCAACCATCCGAATGCCGATCGCGCACTTTATTTTAGTGAGCAGCTCATTGAGGCTGCCCGGGCTGCCGATTCTACCGAGTATCTGTTTCAAGGATACCTGGAGCAGGGGAATGCCTATCGCTTAAAGAGTGACTTAAGTCAGGCGATGGAAAGTTATTTCGAAGGAGCCAGTATTGTAGACAATGAAAAATACAGGCATCGGCTCGGAGCTGTTTACGTAGCCATTGCAGATGTCTATGCCATCATGGGTAACTATCCCAATGCAATGAGCTATCATCAGAAGGCTATTAAGATTCTGCGGGAAGCAAAAGACTCAGTCAATATTGCTTCGGCCCTGCTCAATGCAGGGGATGCTTTCATCACACTCAACCAATTGGATACAGCTTTGCACTATACACGTGAAGCTGAAGTTATCTTTCAAAAGACACA
Organism: Cyclobacteriaceae bacterium; assembly: GCA_041736555.1. GTDB lineage: Bacteria > Bacteroidota > Bacteroidia > Cytophagales > Cyclobacteriaceae > ELB16-189. The sequence goes on along the minus strand of JBGSTJ010000040.1, from coordinate 23,051 downwards.
TTCGCAGTTAGGCCAGGCGTATAGTCTGGGCAACCTCGGTATGATCTACGCAAAGTTGGGCGACAACCTGCAGGCTTCTGATAAGATGAATGAGGCTATTGTTTTACTGGAAGAGTTACAGGAATATTATCCCATAGCCGTATACCTAAACTACATTGCCGATATCTATTTTACCCAAGGTGATGAAGGAACGGCTTTGAAATATGCCAATCGAAGTTTGGAATTAGCCGTTCGCCATGGTTTAAAAGAACAGATCAGTGAGGCCTATTTAAAGCTAGCACAGATTTATGAACAGGCAGGTAAGTTGACAGAATCCTATAATTATTACAAAGATCACATTGCCTACAAAGACAGTGTAAAAGATATTACCGCTGTGCAACAAATGGCCAACCTGCGCACCGATTTTGAAGTCTCCAAAAAACAAATTGAAGTAGATCTCGCCAACCAACAGAAACGAAATCAACAAATAATTGCCATTGGCACCGGCATTGCACTTTTGCTGATCGGGTTGCTGTCTATAGGACTGTACAGGCGCTATCGTTATATCAAGAGAACCAAACAGATCATTGAATTGGAGCGCAACCGGTCGGAAGCTTTGCTCCTGAATATTCTGCCTAAGGAAACAGCGCAGGAATTAAAGCAACAAGGCAAGGTTCAGGCAAAAAAGTTTTCCTCTGTAACAGTGCTATTTACTGACTTCAAAGGATTTACACAGCATGCTGAAAATCTGACTCCTGAGCAATTGGTAGAAACGGTTGATTATTATTTTTCAAAGTTTGATGAAATCATTCAACAACACGGCCTTGAAAAAATTAAAACTATCGGTGATGCCTACATGTGTGCGGGTGGATTGCCCTTTCCGCATGAAGATCATGCCCTGAAAGTGGTGCAGGCAGCCAAAGAAATTGCTGAATTTGTAGCTGCAACCCGGCAGTCAGCGGAAGTCGCACATGCCTTTGAGGTCCGCATAGGCATCCATACCGGCCCGGTTGTGGCCGGAGTAGTAGGATCACAAAAGTTTGCCTACGACATCTGGGGCGATACGGTGAATATTGCTGCGCGCATGGAATCAGGATCAGAACCTGGAAAAATTAATATCTCAGAAAGTACTTATCAATTGGTAAAAGAAACCATTCCTTGCACTTACCGTGGAGAAATTGATGTAAAAAATAAGGGCTCTCTTAAAATGTATTTTGTGGAAACGACATAGCTCGTTGCCCTCGTAAATACTGCGTACCTAGACACAGAACAAATCCTTCTTTTACTCACCTGAAAGCGTTTTGAATGCCCTTTTAAAGCTATTGCATTTGCTCAAATTCAAATCAGTTAAATCTGCAAGAAATAATCATAAATGTGTAAGTCTTGATCGTCCCCTTACGCTCAATTTGCCTGATTAAACGCAAAGCCGCTTGAAAATATATATCAAATACATGGTCAGCAATCGCTGTAAAATAGCGGTGCGCGAGGTGCTCAGGAAAATGGGGTTGCACTTCGTTGTGGTAGACCTGGGTGAAGTGGAGATTATGGAAGAGGTGACCGGAGAAAGTCATGAACAATTAAAAGCGGCTTTGCTGAGTGAGGGGTTTGAGTTAATGGACGACCGGAAGGCGATCCTGATTGAAAAAATAAAAAATGTGATCACCGAGATGATTCACAACTCGGATGAAGAAATCAATATGAATTATTCAGCCATCATTGTCGGAAAACTGGACTACGATTACAACTACCTCTCCACACTGTTTTCAGAACTAAAAGGTATCACTATTCAACAGTTTATTATTATTCATAAAATCGAACGAGCAAAAGAATTGTTGAGATATGGCGAATTAAACCTAACACAAATCTCCTATAAGCTGCATTACAGCAGTGTTGGACATTTATCCAATCAATTTAAAAAAGTGACAGGTCTGTCACCTTCTGCCTTTAAAAAATTAAAATACAGTGGCCGAAGACCGATAGAAGACATTGGCAACTCAGACGATGCTGTTAAAATGAATACTACCAAAAGTTAAGTCAATGACAACAGGACGTGAGTCGAGATATGCCAGAAGTTTAATAGAAGCGAGCTTAGACCCGCTGGTAACCATCAGCACAGCGGGTAAGATTACAGACATGAATGAGGCAACCGCCAACATTACAGGTATCCCGCGCGAAAAACTTACGGGAACTGATTTCTTCGATTATTTTACAGAGCCACAAAAAGCACGCGAGGTGTATCAGGAAGTTTTCGCAATGGGCTCGGTAGCCGATTCCCCCTTAACCCTTCGACATAAAAATGGAAAACTAACGGACGTGTTATTTAACGGCTCGGTTTACAAAGATGATAAAGGCAGTGTATTGGGAGTCGTAATTGTGGCCCGAGACGTTACTGAACAAAAAAGAATTGCAACCGAGTTGACGGAAGCAAAAGTGGCAGCCGAGTTAGCTACCGAAGTTGCGGAAGAAGCAAAACGAAGAGCCGAAAAAGCCACCCTGATAGCCGAAGATGCGGTGAAAGCAAAACAACAATTTCTGTCTAATATGAGTCACGAGATTCGCACTCCTATGAATGCGATAATTGGATTCACCAAAGTAGTATTAAAGACTGAGCTGTCCGAAAAACAAAAAGAGTACTTGAATGCAATCAAGATTAGTGGCGATGCCTTGATTGTTCTTATCAATGATATCCTGGATTTGGCAAAAGTGGATGCCGGCAAGATGACATTCGAGCAAACTCCTTTTAAAATGGCCTCGACTATATCGGCTATGCTTCATTTGTTTGAACCGAAAATTCAGGAAAAAAATCTTACGTTAATAAAAGAGTACGACTCTGCTATTCCCAAGGTATTGCTAGGGGATCCGGTTCGTTTGCATCAGATCATTCTGAATCTTGTAAGCAATGCCGTTAAATTTACCAAAACCGGAAAAATCACGATTAGGGTTAACTTACAGAAAGAGGAAAAAGGTAAAGTATTTATTCACTTTTCCGTTTCGGATACTGGCATTGGAATAAGTGAAAATAAAATGAAACAGATTTTTGAAAATTTTCAGCAAGCAACGAGTGGCACTTCAAGACTCTATGGAGGCACCGGATTGGGGCTGGCGATCGTAAAACAATTGGTAGAAGCTCAACATGGCAGCATTGATGTAAGCAGTAAAATAGGAGAAGGTTCCACGTTTAGTTTTACGTTAGGTTTTCAAACCACAACACGGCAAGCTGAATTAGACGCTGGCACGATCGAGCTAAATCCGTCAATCAAGTCTATCAGAGTACTCGTTGTTGAGGACATTGTTCTCAACCAGTTATTGATGCGAACCCTGCTGGACGATTTTGGATTTGAGCGAGACATTGCCAGCAATGGCCGAATTGCCATCGAGAAATTGGAAACAAACACATACGATATTATTCTCATGGATTTACAAATGCCGGTGATGAATGGTTTCGAAACCACAGAATATATCCGCACCATAATGAAATCTGATATACCCATTATTGCGCTTACGGCAGATGTGACTACCGTGGACCTGGCTAAGTGCAGAGCCGTAGGAATGAATGACTACATCGCAAAGCCAGTGGACGATCGTTTATTGTATGCCAAGTTGGTAGGCCTGGTGAAGCAACCACTTGCGCCCAAAGACATTGAAAATGATACGAGTCCACGGCCAAAAAGCATTGAGCTGTCCTACCTCAACCGACTTACCAAATCAAATCCGGTACTGATGATGGAAATGATCAGCGCTTACCTGGATCAAACTCCGGTTTTAATTCGCGCCTTAAAAAATGGCTTGCTGAATCATGATTGGAATTTAGTGTACGCATCGGCACATAAAATAATCCCCTCGTTTGCTATGATGGGCATGAGCGATCACTTCGAGAGCATGGCAAAAGATATTCAAGAGTTTGCGCTTTCAAGAAAAAATGCTTCCCCTGTAGCAGTGCTGCCGGAGGATGACGATGAGCACGTTAAACTGAATCAGTTCGTTGGGCAGCTGGAAGCCGAGTGCAACCAAGCGTGCAAAGAGTTGGAGGAAAAGTTTAAAGAACTAAAAAAGACAGTCCATGAAAACTGAAAAAATAAAACTCTTCCTGGTGGATGATGATGCCCTGTTTCTAAAATCCCTGGAAATAGAATTTCTACACCAAACCGATTTTACGGTAGAAACATTTGCAACAGGCGAGCTTTGCCTCGAAAATTTATCGCGTAAACCAGATGTTATTATTTTGGATTATCACCTCAATGGGATTGAAAAAGATGCGATGAATGGAATTGAAACACTCGATAAAATAAAGGCCATTAACCCCGATATACCGGTGGTCATGTTGTCAGCACAAGATAAAATTGATGTGGCTATCAGCTGCATGCACCACAAAGCATTTGACTACGTGGTGAAAAGTGAAACTGCTTTCCTTCGCCTGCAGAAAAATATCACCGCCTATTTCCATTACGAGCGGATCGAAAAAGAGCTTAATTGGTACATGGCGAGAATGTGACTCGTCACTATATATTTGTTGATCTATGTGGCGATTACATAGTCTCGCTTAGAAATCCACCCTTACAAATACATTGGGTGTAAACGCAAGTCCTTGTTGTTGCACCGCGGTTACCTGTTGGGCAGCATTAATCTGATAATACTGACTGAGTACATTTTCACGATTTAATATATTCCAGAGTGAAACACCGGCATGGCTTCTAACCGTGTTGCCATAATAAAAATGCCAGCGGGCTGACAGATCGACCCGAAAATAATTATTCAGTCGTGCGCTGTTGGGAGCCTCATAGTTAATCTCGCCTGCTACAATCTCATTGCCCGACACCGGATTAGTAACCGGCCGCCCGGAATGCCAGTTAGCCCCGGCTGAAATTTCTACCTGATTGAAACGATAACTTACACCGCCATTAATGCTGTGCCGGATATCCAGATTGTTGGGGAAAGATGCGGGTACCAGATCCGGAAACTGATAAGTACTTTCTGCGAGTGAATAACCCAGCCACACCTCGGCCAACTTTGTTTTCTGATTAATGAGTACATCCAACCCTTTGGTAGCATAGCTGCCACTGGCACGCACATCCTGAAACTGATTCTGGAAACCCTGGCTCGAAGTAATAATACCGTCTACTTTTTTATAAAATAAATCCGCACTCAACAGCAATCCGCTCCGGTTAAAATTAAGTCCTACAGAAACCTGTTTACTTTTCAACATGGGCACATCTTCGCCATTTGCCATCAGCCACCGTCTTTTTTCTACGCCCAGAAAGTCATTCTGCAAGTCGATCACCTGCACACTGGTTTGTGTTTTTATTTCACCCAACACTTCCGCAGAAAAATAGGTACCCAGCTTCTGATTGAAGACCAGGCGCGGTTCAAGAAAGAAATTGTTGAGCTTCGTATAGTAGTTGGACCGCAATCCCACCCTGAGGTTGGTTCGTTCTTCGTTGGCGGAATAGTTACCTTCCACAAACAATGCGTGCGTGCGGTTCACCTCCTTAATCAATCGGCTAAATTCAGGATTGTTTACTTCATCCGAATTGGTGATGCCGCTCTCAAAAAACTGATAACCGGTTTGTAGGTAAAGATTCTTTTGCAGTTGAATAAGTGCAGCAAGACGAACGCCAAGATCCAGCACTTCGTTATCCTGTATTAACTGCTGGTTGATGGGAATATTTTGATTGATGGCATTGAGTGAATAACGGGAGATGAAGCCTTCTACCTGTGTCTTTACACGCTCACTCCACAAACGTGAATACGTGACGCTGCTGCCAAGACTGTTTTGTTCAAGGCTACTTATCTTTTGTTCGGTATTACTTACGCCTTGTTGCGAGATTTCTTCATACTCCAACAGGTTGGCGATGTTAAAAAATGTAGCCCTTATTTTATCCCTTGCCGTAACATCATATAAAAATTTAAAGCTCGTATCGAAAAAGTAAAAATCCTGGTTGCGCGTGAGTGAATCATTGGCATCTGAAACTTCCGTATTGCTAAAAGCGCGATTAAAATACTGTTGGTAGGTAGGCGTTTGCCACGAAGCTGGCAGGGAGCGTCTTGCCGCCACTTGCATGGACATTTTTTTTGAGATGGGAACATTAAGATATCCGTCCGCGTAAAGCAAATTGATGCCGGCACCACCCGATAGTTTATTGCTCACCTGATCCTGCGCCTGAATGACAATCGTGCCAGAAGTGCCATCACCGTAGTAGGCACTGGTGCCATTTTTAATAAGGCTCACTTTTGACATGATGTGTGGATTGAGTCCTGAAATCAAGCCAAAGAAATGCCCGGTCTGATATACTTTGATACCATCCAGCAATACCAGGTTCTGATCGTTGGTACCACTTCGGATATTAATATCGGCAGCCGCCTCGGCCACACTTTTTACGCTGGGCAAATATTGAAGTGTTTGCAACGCATCGGGTTGAGGTAACCCGGGGAGGATACCAAGAATTTCAGGACGCAACGTTAATGTGCCGTCCACTTTCTCTTCGATGCCGGTAGCAATTACATCACTCACGGTTACTTCCTCCAGGGTTCTATAACTTACCTTCATCAACAAGGGCGCACAGTCACCAGTAAAATCGCTGGCAGAAAGTGTCCGGGATTCATACCCGAGTGATCGAATCAAAATAGCACCCTCCCTTCGTGGTACCTTAAAATAACCGGCCTCATTGGTTACGGCAAATTCATTTCCACTTTGTACAGTCGCGCCCACAATAGGTTCTCCGGTATCAGAAGACCGTAGGGTAGCACAAAGAATTTCTGATGATTTTTTATCCGGCTTACTGATGATGATATAGCGACTGTTAAGTTGCTGAAAGGTAAATCCTGTTTGTTGTTCAAGCGATGTTAGTGTGCTTTCGAGAGAAGATTTTTTTGAGGGTGAAGTCACTGTAACATCTGCCACCAGCTCATCGGCAAAAGTAAAAAATACATTAAATTTTTTCTCGATGGCCTGCAGTACTGCACGAAGTGGTTGTGCCGTAGTTTGCTGAGCTTGTGCAGAAAGAGCAAGTATTGAAAACCCGAGGATGAAAACAGCTATCCGGTTAGTCACCATGCAGCACCAGGATTTCTTTACCATTTACCTGGTACGTTAAACCAAAAGGAATGGTAACAGACTTTAAGGCCGTAGTTAAATCTGTATTGGGGAAACGACCTGTATATAATTGTGTGATGTCAATGTCTTTTGTTTTAACTGTTACCTCATACTGCCGCTCGAGTTCACTGAGCACCTCCTGATAGGGTACACTTTCAAATTCGCTCTCCTTATTCAACCAGGTTGGTGTGTCGGCAATTTCCAACACCGCCTGCGTTGTCTGCTTGCGAACTTCACGATAGGCATGTTTTGCAGTAAGTTGTACGGGTGCTGAATTTGCAGCTACCTGCACCCTGCCCTCATAACAAATCACTTCATAAAATTGATTTCTGTCTTTTACATTAAACTGCGTACCCAGCACAGTTACGGTGCCTTTAGCAGTCACAACCTGAAACTTCTCTCCTCTTTGAACTGAAAAGAATGCCTCACCTTCCAGTTTCACAGTGCGCTCTTCCTGCCAGTTCTCTTTTGAGAACGCGATGCTTGATTTCGCGTTGAGCGTTACTATCGATTGATCAGGTAAAACAACCTCGCGTGTTTCACCAATGCCTGTTTCATACACCAATTCAGAAGACCCAAAGAAGGTATCCGAAAAATAGAAGAGCACGCTCGCACCAATGATCAGCGCGGCTGCAACGCGTAGAATGGCAGGCCATTGTAGTGAAATTACTTTAGCCTCCTTTTGTCTGCGTAACTTTATTTTCTCAAAAGAAGCTTCGGCATCAAACTGCGGAGGAGTAAAACGCTTCAGCGCACTATCCATTCGCTGCAGGTTGCGATACGCATCTGTCTGTTCAAACAAGGTTTTTTCTTCCTTGCTTAAGGTATCGGCCAGCCACTTTTCTATGTACTCCTGGTTATTCATAAACCCTTTGTCTGTCTATAAAACAGTTTGGCGACAAAAACTCCTACCGGTCATGTTGAAATATTTCCAATTTTTTGTTGCAGACTTTCCACAGCCTTGTAAATCCTCTTCTCCACCGCTTTTTGAGAGATCCCCAACAATTCGGCAATCTCACGATGTTTCTTCCCCTCTACCCGATTCAATAAAAAAGCCACGCGCTGCTCTTCGGTAAGTTCCTCAATAGCCTTTTGCAAGCGATTCATATATTCATTCTCCTCCAATATATAGTGTGGTGATTCATTGGTTTGCGATACCTGGTCCTCCTTTTGATAGTTCAATACCGTTTTCTTCTTCGCCAACTCGTTGAGCATCTGATTATTTGCCACCGTAAAAAGAAATGACCGGGCCTTTTCAGGACTTACCTTTTTACAATTATCCCAAAGGCGGGTGAAAGCCTCCTGCATCAAATCTTCGGGGTGATTCTCTGCTCCATACTTATAATATAGAAAATTGAATAAGTCGCGGGAGCACTCGTTAAAAATCTTGCGAAATACACGTTCCTCACAAATATGTTGATCGGCTCCTTCCATGAAATCAGAATGCGATAATACAATTAAAAATCAAATCCGATTCATTCAACCCGCATTCTGCCCGGTTGTTGAACAAAAAACAGAATATTTTCAGACCCGGGGTAGGAGTTTTTCCAGGTCACCTGTTTTATTACCAGAACGGAACAACAAAAAGCATAACGAATAAAAAGGATGCCAAACGTGATAAAACTTATTCTGCTGGTGATGATGGCTATCGCGCTCTTCACCGCTTGTCAGGAAGAAAAGATAGAAATAAAACTTCCTTCCGCTGGCACCACGATTACCAGTGCTAGCCCAGCGACCGGACTTATTTCGAGCGTTTCCAGAAAAGATGGCTCCGCTGACAACATTCTCGATAAAGCAAGCTGTATCACCCTGGTATTTCCCGTAACTATTACAACCAATGGCCAGACCATCACCGTAAATTCAATCGATGACCTCGATGAAATTGAAGATCTCTTTGATGATTCCGGTGACGATGATGTGGAATTTGATTTTCCAATAAAAGTGATTCTTGCCGACCATAGTGAAATAACCATCAACAATGAAGATGATTTTGAAGATCTGGTTGAAGACTGTGACGAGGATGATGACATCGAATGTATTGACTTTAAGTACCCGATTGAATTTAATACCTACGATGCCAATAATCAGGTGGCTGGCAGTGTCACCATCAACAATGATGAAGAGCTTTTCAACTTTATTAAACAACTCAAAAAAGAAGAGTTAGTAGGTCTCAAATTCCCCGTTACGCTCATTCAATCCAATGGTAGCGAGTTATCGGTAAATAATTTTGACGAACTGGAGGACGCACTTGAAGACGCTGAAGATGATTGTGATGAGGATGATGACAACGATTATAATGATGATGATGTCGATGACTCCGACTTTGTAACCTTGCTCATCAGTAGTCAGTGGGAGGTAGATTCATTTATCGATGATGGAGCTAATCGCACCAATGAATTGACAGGCTATGTATTCACATTCAACTCAGATAAATCGGTGGAAGCCGTTAACACCACGACAACCATCCCCGGAGTATGGGATACCGATGGTGACAGCGGAGAAGTGGAACTCTTGCTTTCCATGAGTGGCAATGATCCTTTTGATGATATCAGTGAAGACTGGACGGTAAAGGAATTTACATCCACCACGATCCGTCTCGAAAAGGGGGATGATGACGACACTCGAACACTTGTATTCAAAAAAATATAGAAAAATTAAAATTTTAACTAAATACAATTAAACAATTATGAAAACTACATTTTTTGCGTTGATGATGATGGCCCTGACGATGTTGATGAGTTGCAATGACAATGGACCAGCGATGGAGGGTTTGAATTTAACTATGAAGGCAACTACCAATACGTCAAAAATCAATAAATCCGGAAGGGTTCAAAGCGGTGGTTATACATTCGAAACTGCTTTGCTGGGTGTGAGGGAATTTGAATTTGAAACCGAAGACGATGACGATAACGGTGACGATGATGACGAAGAAGTTGAATTCAAAGGCTCCTTTGTTGTAGACCTGATTGCCGGCACCAGCAACCCAGAGTTTATAAATGGTAATCTCAAGCCTGGTTTCTACGAAGAGTTTGAAATTGAATTAGGGAGAACGCTCGCCAATAATAACTCCATGTTCTTTGTATTCAAATACAAGCCCGCAACCGGAGACAGTGTGCGTGTAGAGTTTTCCTCAAAAGAGACCCTGGAATTTGAATTTGAAGATGATAATGGATTCGAAGTAACGGAGGGTACCCTTAAAAACTTCCTGGTGCTGATCAACCTCGATACGCTGTTTAGCGGAGTAGATTTAAGTAACGCAACGGTGAGTGATGATGGGGTCATCCGGATTAATGATACCACAAACAGCAGCCTGGCCAGCATCGTTAAAAACAATTTGGAAAAATCATGCGAAGGTGGCGATGATGATGATGACGATGACGACATCGATGATGATGATAACGATTAAATAGCAATCAGTATTTTAATACCTGGGTTATGTACAAGAAAGACCGTGTGACATTAATGAGTGGACAAGTTGGTGAGATTCTGGAGTGTCTGCCAACGATCCCTAAAACATACAGGATCCGGATTCTTGATACCCATGAAATCGTCTATTTTGATGAAACAAAACTGACGCTCAAACGAAAACATATTTTAAACGTGATGTTGAGAAGGTGAGAATGAAAGCCCCGGTAAATCGGGGCTTTTGTTTTCATAGTGAGGTCTGATATTATCTAACGATCAATGTATTCATCTGTTGTTTCGAAATGTTCGTATAGCGCTCGCCTACAATATTTATTTTATTTATGTCGGTTGTCAGTTTTTGCAATTCATCAGAGTATTAGATATTTCTGAATTTCAACGGAGTTGTATGAACATGCTTTTTAAAGAAGTTGTTGAAATATGTCACTTCGGTAAAGCCCAACGAATAGGCAATTTCTGATACATTCCATGAACTATTACGCAACAGGATTTTCGCTTCCTGAAGAATGCGTTCAGCGATGAGTTGCGTGGTGGTTTTTTGTGTGATTTCTTTCACGGCCCGGTTTAAATGATTGACGTGCACATTCAATCGAAAGGCAAAATCAGAGGCTGACCGCAACTGAACAGAAGGATGCGAATCATCAATCGGAAACTGACGCTCGAGCAACTCAAGAAACATGGCCCCAATGCGCTGAGAAGCATTAATCTGCTGCTTCTCTGAAAGCGTGTTGGGCTCGAGTTTTAGTCCAAAGTGAATCAACTCAAATACAAGATTCTTGATAACATCATACTTATATTTATACTCCGCGCGAAATTCCTTTTCCATTTTCTCGAAAATTTCGTGCACATGATTAACCTGTTCGTCTGTTAATTCAAACACATGATTACCTCCCGGCTGGAATACTTCATACTGACTGATATTACCAAACTGACTAAAAAAGTGCTGGTTGAAAATACAATACACCACTTCTGTATTTTCAAGATGATCCCACTTGTATGGAATGAGCGGATTTGAAAAAGACAATGCCTGCTTTTTGATTTTAATTACCTGATCGGCATAATACACCTGGCTATTCCCCTTCAGCAACATGACTTTGTAAAAATCTCTTCTTCGATAAGGAATAGATTCCGGCTTGCTTTCATCAGAATACTGTAAATGGAAAATATTGAAATGGCCAATATCATTCCTGATGTTTTCAGGAAGCCAATCGAACTTTCTTCTATAGAACTCTTCCAATGTTTCGATCTTGTCCATCTCTACACACTATAAAATTTTAACTACTCATTTTATCTTCATGGCGGGTATCAACGGAATACCCTCCACCAACTCCAGTGACTTCACCATTTCCTTCGTACCATTTTTGTATTTGATGAAATGCGGTGTTTGGATATGGAATTTATATGCCTCCACATCCGCATAGATTTCCAGAATGGTAATGTGTGTAGGCCTGTCCTTTTCCGAAACAGCATATAAAGTCAATACACCCTTCTCCACGCGCACCGAAGTTTCAATCTCTTCTTTTAACAAAGCTTTATAGCTCTCCAGGTGAGTTGAATCAATGACCAGTTTTGCCAGCCTGACCATCTGGCCAAGTTCTTGTGCTGTGGCAAGTTGAAACGAGAGGAGCATAAGGATTGAAGCAATAATCAACTTTTGTGATTTCATGATGATTTGCCGGTTGGATTAAATTTACATATTTGGCATCACTATTTCCTTATATAATTTCTATCGAACGTATAAATCAAACTCACATTCCAGTCAAAGTCTTTGGCCGGTATCTCAGATTCAATTGCTTTGTTCACAATACTGGAAATGGTTAATGGGAAATCATTTATGCCAAAGGTGGTAGTTGCATTCACATAAAATCCGTCATCGGCATCCACTTTCAGATAAAACACCTGTGGATTAAAACTGAAGTATGTTTTTCCCACCATTTTGATTTTGGTGAAGTTACCTTGTAAGGATAAGAAATTTGTATTCTGTGGTCCATGTTTTTGAAAAGCAAAGCCACGCAAATAATACAACCCTACACTCATGTTACTTTTAATGTAATAGGTAGGGATAATTTCCGCGGCCAGAAATCGCCTGGTGATGGAAAGGTTCTCTTCAACTCCATTGATGGTTACCGGTCGGGTAATAAAATTCAATCCGGGAAGATGACCTCCAAATGACAATTGAAATTTAGGTTTTATAATTGCCTTGTATCGATAAATAAAAATAAGTGACCACGGCCGACCTTCCAGGGCATACCGAAACTGTGGCTCAAAGCTCATGCGTTTGTTACCCATGCGCATATCCAGAAAAGCGGCAGGATCGCCCAGTGTAAAGGCCGGCACAATCGAGAATCCGTTATTCGTTACACTCACATCGGCATGGAAAAAGAAAGTACTGTCTTTTGCCTGGCCAAAAGCATCAGAATTCGCAAGAAGTAAAACAAGGATGGCGGCTGCCCCTGCAAAAGAGTGCCTGTTTGGGGATAAGTGCATAGGTTTATTCTGGTTGAATAATTTACAAATTAAACTACCCGGCCGCGTATGAGAAGAACAAAAATCAATGCGATACTTACGAAAATCAAATAATGCACAAAGCAGGCTGTCAACACCTTACCAAACCCTACCTAAAATTAGAGTAGTGAGGATTAACCGAAGAAAACACTCTACCTCATCACGCTGCAACCCTTGTACCTAACATGACCGGGTTTTAAAAAAATCTTGTCGGATAAAAGGTTTCCCCCGAAGTGCCTGAACAAATGTTGCTACAACCAAGGCAGCATAAAGAACGGACACCAACACGATGCTCCGTGTATTTTTAAGAATGTAAAAACCAACCAGCGGTAGAATCTGCAAGGCATGCATTCCAAAAAAATGGGCAATGCGAAGATCACCATGACGCATGCTCCAATTGGTTACCGGGATGCCGAAACTTCCATCTGTACCGCCCACCGTATGTGACATACGCGCACCCATGGCCATGCCTTCCAGCGAGAAGATCACAAAAATGATCAGCCCCATACGAATGCCCCAAAGGTAGCCAGCTGGTAAATCGGGGAATTGGTTGGTAAAAAATGAAATTCCCACTATGGCTGTAGTTACCGAAATACCTATAGCAGCGAGAGCCATCACGCTCCACATCATTGAGTAAAACGGAGTACTAATGTTAAAATGAGAAGTTAAGCCTCGTGCGGCCTGTAGTACGATATAGACATTTTCCAGCGTAAAAAGTGCAATCAGAATCCACGAATACCAGCATATTGTTGTTGGTTTGCCAAGGTAATAAGCATACCAGGCCATTGACCATACAAATATCGTAGTGGATAGAAAAAATTTAAAAGGCTTGTACCATGCACTTGTGCCTAGCACCTGAGTTGAATTGAATCGAACCAATACCAAACAAAGTAAAGCAAAGATGAAACAAATTAAACCGAAATAGTAAAGCGTCTCGTTTCGGTATTTTAGTTCTGAAAGAAAATTCATGATCAGCATCTGTTACTAATGACGTTGGCTCGCAAGATTCTTTTTGATTTTCATCATGACCACATCCGGAGTGATGCGTGGTAAATTAGCAATAAACCAATTATTAAAACCCACGATCTTCTTTCCTTTTCCATTTAACAATAATGCCACGCCTTGGCTTGCAACGACTAAAGAGCTCACAGGTTGATTTGCCTTGTACGCATTAGTCTTCCACATGGCGTCTGTATTAAAGGCTGTATCTACCGGACCTGGACAAAGGGTGGTAACAACTACACCCGTTCCTTCCAATTCTGCTGCGAGTGTTTCAGAAAAAGAAAGTACGAAGGTTTTGGTAGCTGAATACACTGTGTAATAGGGAAAAGGCAGGAAGGAAAGTAAAGAGGCTACATGCATGATTTTGCCGCTCTTTCTGATGAGCATGTCTTGTAAAAATAACTTGGTGAGGCAAACGAGCGAAGAAATATTTAGCTCAATCATCTGCAATTCCATTTCAAGATCTGTGTCGCTAAAATTTCCATAGGCTCCCCGACCGGCATTATTGACCAACATGGTTACTTCTAGTTTCCGTTGTTTAAGTTCATCATACAGGCCAACCGCCTGGGAAACTTGTGATAAGTCCTTTTGAATGGGGTAAACGATGATGTTGTGCTTTTTTTCTAGCTCTTCTTTCAAGGCCTCGAGTTTTTCAATTCGCCTCGCCACCAATAGCAGATCATATCCCTTAGCGGCTAACAGCCTGGCCATTTCAAAACCAATCCCGGAGGATGCACCGGTTATTAAGATCAAATCTTTCATGCAGTGTATGAGTTTAACGTAGAATAATTTTTTTATTGATTATTAATAATCATGAAACAAAGGTGTGCTGTGGCCACCCCTCCGTTCGTTAACATTTGTTTAGATTTTGATCAGATCAATTTTTTTAATCTGCTCAGGTGCACGGGACTAATACCCAAATAGGAGGCAATCATGTGCTGGGGGACGCGGTTGTGTATGTTGGGGAAGACACGACTGATGTTTTCGTATCGTTGGGCAGGGGTAAAGACGTATTGATTTTTCAGACGATTATCAAAATAGATGAAATAATATTCAGCAATTAACCGGCCCATACGATCACCCTGTTGCAGATGGGCGTAACCCCATTCAATCGCACTTCTAGGCATTACGATTACTTCAGTTTCTTCAATCGCCTCAATGCTATTCAAGGCCGGTGTCTTTAGCATAAAGCTGGAATAATCGGCCACAAATTGGTTCTCCAACGAAAAGTGGATGGTGTGCTCAACCCCGGATTGATCCACGATGGTGCTGCGTGTAATTCCTTTGCAAATGAAAAATATTTCGTTGCTGATGTGCCCTTGCTTGCTTAAGATTTCTTTGGGCTTAACAGTTTTTGAGTAACAATCTTTCAGCAAGCCTTCCATTTCCTGCTGCGAGATCGTAATCATCTGCCGAATTGCATGTTGAATTTGTTGCATGATGGATACGCGCGCCTCAGAGTAAACACGCTGCCGCTAACAAATGTTTTTTATTAACCAGTTAAATATTTTGCAGAAGTGATCTGGAGCATTACGAGACATAGTGAAGATGTCAGCACCACGACAAGTATTTACGAACTAGCGAGTTAAACTTGATGTTGGTAACATTAATAAAAGAATTGAAAACTATGAAATTACCAATTACCTGCCTTTTTTGCTGTTTTACGTATGCTACGTTAGCGCAAGATTCAAAAACAGTAAACTATGCTGACTTCACTGGCGCCATTGGCAGGAATCAAGGAAGTGTTGCTGTTGACTACTTCTATGTATGGAAAGCAGGTAAATCAAAAAAGATTGAAGTTGGCCTCGGAGGCAGGTTTACCTCCTATTTTGCCAGTTCACAATATTACTCCTCGGCTCCTGCGAGCCTGGCAAGTGATGAACGTGCATCTGACTCCTTGTTACTACAATCACCCCAGGTTAACGCATTGAACCTTGCTATCAACGTTGGGTATCGATTATCCGGTAAAATTGGGTTAGGTTTCAACATTGATGCACTTGGATTCTCGTTTGGAGGGAAACAAACCGGATCTTATCTCAATGGGAATCTGGGACAGGCTACTTCGGCTAAGCCCACTTCCTTCAATATTTTATTAATTGGCAACCATGATCGGGGTAGTCTAAATTCTGAATTTTACGCGCGTTATTTTATCAAAGATAAACTTGCCATTAAACTTGCCTACCAATACTTATTCACTGAATACACTACAGAAACGAAGATACAGCAACTCCCGGAAGCCAACGACCGGTTTCGCAACAAAGCAAGTCTATTTAGTCTGGGTCTAACCAAACAATTTTAACTATGAAAAAATTATTTATCCTTTTTCTATTGGGAATAGCATTGGGTTGCAATCCTGAAGATGCCACACCAACCGATCCGGCCAACGATGCCTTTGATGAAACGATGGCCACGTTGCTTCGAGAAGGAACCTGGATGGGGAGTGGAAGTTATAATGTAAGTGGAGTAGCACAGATCTATGACGACAATGGAAAAAAAGTATTGTTACTTAACAATTTTTCATCAAGTAACGGTCCGGACCTAAGGGTATATCTAAGTACCACCACGGGCGCTACTTCGTTCGTTAATTTGGGAGAATTAAAATCAACCCGCGGCAAACAAACCTACTCAATACCGGATGGAACCGATATTGACCAATTTAAGTTTGCACTCATCTGGTGTCAGCAATTTTCAGCTCTGTTTGGTAAAGCTGAAACACTGTAACATGCGTTTTATCATTACCTTTTTTTTCATAGTTCATTACTCTTTAGTTCATGCACAAGTCTATGTTCCCGACCATGTTACCTCAAGAGTTAGTTTTAAAATAAAGAACTTTGGTTCCACCGTTGATGGAACATTCAAAGGACTTAAAGGCATCATTAATTTTGATGATTCCAATCTCGCCAATGCACTTTTCGATGTAACCATCGATGCATCTACCATTAATACCGGTATAGGCATGCGCGACAATCATTTACGTAAACCAGATTATTTTGGTGTGGCTACCTTTCCGACCATTCGTTTTGTCTCAAGCAAAGTGGAAAAATCGAGCAAGATGAATGAGGCCATTGTAACAGGCAAACTGACCATCAAGAAAACCACCAAAGAAATTTCCTTTCCGTTCCGGTATCGCGATGCAATTGGTGTATTGCAATTCACCGGAGAGTTTAAGATCAATAGGAGAGATTTTGGCGTGGGCGGTAGCAGTATTAGTCTGGCTGATGAATTGACCGTATTGTTGGATGTGAGGGCTTCTCAATAATCTATCATGAGAAGGCGTTGCATCCCAATTATACTTCACGTCATCCTTACTTTTGGGATAATAACAAGTTTAACAGCACAGCCACTAATAACAAGTGTTGAATTTACCGGGCTATCCAAAACCAATGAATTGTTCCTGCGGCAATACATAACTACGTCAATAGGCCAAGAGTATGACTCATCTCGACTCGCTAATGACAGGCAGCGGCTTCTTAATCTTGGAATACTCGGTGAAGTTGACATGAAGATTACTACTGAAGAGAATACCATAAAAGTAATTTTTGCGTGTCGCGAAATGATCAACACGCTACCCGTTTTTGCACTAGGAAAAACAGATGATACCTTCTGGTGTAAGGCTGGAATTCAAAGCTTGAATTTAACCGGGCGTGGTGATAAATTATTTGCCTATTATCAATATTACGACAGGCATTCGTTTTACTTAAACTATGCCACCGATCGCATGGGTAATTCGCGATGGGGAACTACGGCCTCGCTGATCAAGTGGGCGACTGTTGAACCCTTAAATTCGGAGAGTGGAATATCAAATTATAACTATACAAATTATACCGGGTATGTGAGTGCGGTTCGGTTTCTAACCTTTCGGGAAACCTTAGATTTTGGGCTTGGCATTTTTAATGAGCAATTTGAGGCGCAACAAATACAAGAGAATGAGCTTGACGAAATAGTGCAGGGTAATAAACTACTTTCTAAGCTTATTTTCAAAAGTAATCATCTGGACTATCGCACGTTTTATGTAACCGGTATTTACAATCAACTCAATATTGAATTTATTCATTCCCTTGATGAAGTTCGGAATTTTGTAACAGTATTTAATGACTTTCGATTCTTCAAACAGATTGGGAAACGCTTCAATTGGGCTAACCGCCTACGCACAGGTATTGCCACCAATGATGATAATCCATTTGCTCCTTTTGTGCTCGATAGCTATTTAAACATTCGCGGGGTAGGTAACCGTGTAGATCGCGGCACGGGGTCTGTGGTAGTCAATACAGAATTACGCTACACTCTTTTCGATAAACGTATTCTTGCTGCTCAAGGGGTAGGATTTTTTGACTTTGGCTCATGGCGCAAACCTGGCGGTAGTATTGACGATTTTTCTAAAACCGAAAACATGCGTGCTTTTTCAGGCTTGGGTTTTCGTCTGATTTATAAGCGAGCTTTTGACACCATGCTTCGCATTGACTATGGATATGATTACAACAAAAATGCCGGTTTGGTTATTGGCATTGGACAATACTTTTAACTGTAAACTTACTTTAAATCATAAAATTATGAGGCACTTCTTTATTACACTGGTATTTATTGGAATTACCACCTTGTTATTTTCTCAATCTGATATAGCTCCTGATCCAACAGCTATCTCACCTCTTTTGATTGGGGAGAAAATTCCAAACGTTACCTTATCCGATGTATCCGGTAAAAAAATAAACCTTTCTGATCTTGCTTCCCAAAAGCCAAGCGTACTTGTTTTTTACAGAGGTGGCTGGTGCCCCTATTGTAACCTTCACTTATCTGAACTTCAAGCAATTGAACCTGATATTATCAAAGCTGGATATCAAATCATTGCTATTAGTCCTGATTCGCCCGAAAGTTTGCAGGCCTCCCTATCAAAAAATAAGTTAAATTATCTTTTGCTTAGTGACAATCTCTCGGAGGCATCGAGAGGTTTTGGGTTGGCTTTTCAGGCGCCTGAACGTTATGCTGAAATGTTAAGTAAAGCTTCTGCAGACCAAAATAAAAACGTGCTTCCGGTTCCTGCAGTATTTATTTTAAATCCTGCCGGTGAAATTCTCTTTGAATACATCAACCCCGATTATAAGAAGCGATTGAAAGGTTCGCTCCTACTGGCTGTGCTTAAAGAGTTGAAATAAAACATGCATTATCAGGGAAGAAATCAGGAGTTACTTATCCTGGAAAGTGTTGAAGGTAAACCAGCTGATTCACTCTCAATCCCTATCTCTCATGGATTGATATTTCTTTGGTTTAAAACCAAGCAGTCCATAAAGGTAGACGGATCAATACTACACCTTAAGGCTGATGAAATTTTGTGCCTTACCGAATTTCACCGCGTGGAAGCCGATTCTTTTAATAAAATTCGATTGATACGATTTAATAGATCATTCTATTGCATTAAAGATCACGATGATGAAGTCAGCTGCAAAGGGCTGCTGTTTTATACAGCCCTGCAGCCGCCTGTTATCACTATTCCAAAGACTCAAGCTGATAAATTCGAGATTCTTTGGGAAATGTTTATGATTGAAATGGCTACAGCTGATAATTTACAATTTGAAATGTTGCAGATGATGCTCAAGCGATTTATTATTCTTTGTACCAGAATTTATAAAGCTGAGCGCCCCTCGTTACAGGTTAAAACAAATACCTGGGATATCATCCGCGAGTTTAATTTCCTGGTAGAAACTCACTTCAGAAAGAAACACACGGTAGCAGCCTATGCCGCCTTGCTTAACAAAGCACCAAAAACACTCGCCAATTATTTTTTACAACAAGGTGGCGGAAGTCCTTTAAGGATTATTCAGGAACGCATTATGCTGGAAGCAAGGAGATTGCTTCGCTATTCTGATAAATCCATCAAAGAAATTGCCTATGAAATCGGCTACGAGGATGTTCAGTCTTTTAGTCGTGCCTTTCGACAGAGAGAAGGACTATCACCCAGCGAGTTTCGAGACCAAAGATCGGAGAGAAGGGAAGTATTGACAACACCTGAGGAAGTTGTGGCTACCAACACGAAGGTCGGCCAGCGCACCTTTGTAGCATAACAAACAAAAAAAATTATGACAATAGAAAGAACATTTACGGTGCCCACCCGCGATGAGGTGAGCCCTGCCAACCAGGCAATCTTCGATAACCTGAAAAAAGGATTAGGCTTTGTGCCTAACCTCTATGCTTATTACGCCAAAAACGAAACCGCACTGGCAGACTACTTAGCACTTCAAAACCGTAAAAGTACCTTGAAAGCAAAAGAGCGCGAGGTTATCAATCTTGTTACCAGCCAAATAAATGGCTGTCGATATTGCCAATCAGCCCATACGGCATTGGGTAAAATGAATGGCTTCACGGAAGATCAGATACTTGAACTAAGAAAAGGGTCTGCTTCTTTTGATAGCAAGCTTGATGCATTGGCAAAGTTTACAAAATCGATTGTAGAAAATCGCGGTCGGGCAACTGAAGAAGCTAAAGAATCCTTCTTTTCAGCTGGCTATACCGAAGCAGGGTTAATTGATGTGGTTGTTGTGATCGGAGATAAGATAATTAGCAATTACATCCACAATCTAACTGGGTTTGCTATCGATTTCCCGGTAGCACCGGAATTGGATGTGGTAGTTGCCTAGAGGAAAGAACAGTGCACTGCTTCCATAACTGCAATTTTTGCAATAGGTTGTGAAAGGAGTGCACTCCTTAATCTGTGCGGATAGTTTGTTATTGAGGCATTTGTCGCCAATAAGACATTTTAAAGCGTATCGAATGGCCGGTATTTGTTGTTATTGTATAAACCAAATCGACCATTCCTATGAAACTGTTAATTATAGCGTTTGCTTTAACCCTTACTCAGGTTGCTTATGCTCAGCCTGCAGACACCTTAAAATATTGCGTTGCTGTGGGAAACATAGGAGTGGGTGGTTATGACCCTGTTAGTTATTTTCAAGGGCAGAAACCATTAGCCGGAAAAGAAATTTTCAGCACCGTGTTTGAAGGTGTGACCTATCAATTCGATTCTGAATCCAATCTCAAAAATTTCATTTCTAATCCAGCCAAATACCTTCCTCAGTTCGGTGGATGGTGTTCGATGACTTTGGCTATGGGCAGGGCCACAACTCCAAAGTATGATAATTTCGTGGTCTTGAAAGGCAAATTGTATCTATTTGAACGCACCCTATCTGTTAATGGGCGTGAGTTATGGCTAAAAGATCCGAAGGCAAACGAAAAGATCGCTTCAGCTAATTACAAAAGCTACCGGACTACAGGAAAGATTAAATAGTAAGTATTTTGCATATCCGGTATTTAGTCTCTCTCATATTTTTCTTGACCGGATGCCAAAAGCAATCGAGCAACTATACCATTTTAGGAAACATTGAAGATCCGCAAAATCAAATTGCGCTTACTATTTCTTCTGTCCTTAACAAGCATCTTGAGGATAGTGTCGTAGTTATCAGTGGCGTGGGTTCATTGGCAAATCTCGACTCCCTTGAATTAGGCAAGGCTGATTTTGGCATTGTCGATAACTATTCACGATTTAGCGACAAAGTATCATCGGTATTGCCGCTCTACCCACAATTGCTTCATATTCTTTACCGAAAAGACCTGGCACCACAATCGATACATGAGCTTTTCAGCATGGGCAAAATATTTGCTGGAATTGAAGGGAGTGGCACAAAAAGATTTGTTAACGAATTGATGCGGGATATTGGGATTGACAAATCCACCTGCACCTTTGTCGATGTATATGATTTTTTTGAGGCCAATGTCATTTTTGCCTTTACAGATTTACTTACGCAGGAGGAATTGAGGGATTTAGAAGGCTATCATTTATTTAGTATTGATGAAGTCGCCAACCTGGGAAAAGGGTCTTTGGCGGAAGGTATCTGCACGCGTCATCCGCAATTTGAGCCCTACGTGATAGCGCGCGATTTATACGGATCCTTTACCGAGCGGGCCATCCTTACCATAAAGGTCGATGCTGTCCTGGTTTGTCGCACAGATCTTGATCCCACATTTATTTACAATACCATTCAAACGCTGTCTGAGAATAGTCAGGATCTAAAAAATATTAATCCCCTGCTCTATCAGTTCTCTTCCGAGTTTGATCCGCATAAACTTAGCTTTACACTTCACCCGGGCTCCAGAGAATACCTTGATCGAAATATGCCTTCTCTCTTTGAGCGTTATGCTGAATTAATTGGTGTAATCGTCACCATTCTGGTAACCCTGGCAAGTATGGTTTACACACTTCAAAAGTGGAAGCAACAGAAAAAGAAAAATAAAATCGATGTATATTATCAAATGTTGATATCGATTCGTAAAAAAACACAAGTAACTGAAAATAAGGAAGTCTTACTTTCCTTGAAAGCGGAACTACAAGCCACACAAGAAGAGACAATAGATTTGGTTACTAAGGAGAAACTATTGGCTGATGACTCATTTGCAATCTTTCTGAATCTTTCAAAGATTGTGAATGACGAGATAGACAAGAAGGTGCCTGAATTCCATTGAAAGCAAATTGGAGCAGGCTAGATGCCATGTGCCGCCCTTGCTTGCTTAAAGTTTCTTTCGAGCTTAATAGTTTTTGAGTAACAATCTTTCAGCAAGCCTTCCATTTCCTGCTGCGAGATCGTAACCATCTGCCGGATTGCGTGTTGAATTTGTTGCATGATAGATATGCGCGCCTCAGAGTAAACACGCTGCCGTTTACAAATGTTTATTTCAATAGGGTATTCTTTTTGGCTAACTACTTTTTTTGCAGCACTTAGAATCCTGACCGATACCCGGGAGGGAATGTGAATCAAACGTTTAACTGGATTAGTCTATAAATGTAGTCTCGCCCAGAATCCCTGCCTGACTGTGTCACGCAGGCAGGGAACCTGGATCAAAAGTTTTAGCTAGTATAATCTATAAATGTAGACTGGCGGCTACCAGTATCGAACCAGTTTCTGCAAAATTTGATCAGATTTTTGGATTTTAAGGTCTGATAAGTTTCGGTCGGTAGAGATCGCAACAGTTGGACAGCCCTGAAAGCTTACGTACATACAGGGAGCTT
>JBGSTJ010000026.1:0-124690 GCA_041736555.1 Cyclobacteriaceae bacterium | reverse complement strand
CTGGCGGGTTGCTCCTCAGCATTGCCCGCTTCCGCTTCATCCGGTAATCAAATGTAAAGCGATTTCAGGACTAACTAAAAAGTGTAAATTTGAATCAGGACTTCTAACCAAAAAGTGTAAACTTTTTTCAGGACGAGTCATCACTCCTGCTTGGCTGGACAGCGACTGGTGAAAATAATAGTGATGGACAAGCGGCAGAATATGAAATACGTTTTTCAATCAATCCAATAGATGATTCGAATTTTAGTACAGCCACATTAATATCCAATCCACCGATCCCTCCACTTTCTGGAGAGCCAGTGTCATTCTTGTTGAAAGATTTATCTCCAGGTACCAACTACTACCTTGCCGTTAAAAGCATCGATGTTTTTAATAACGTCTCTCCCCTTTCCAATATATTGGTAATTCGTACACTAAAGCCCCCAATTCCTGAGCTCATAACAACTCAACTGTCAGAGCAACTGTTTACAGGAGGGATTTTAAATCGCAAAATATTTATAAAAAATATTGGTGAGGAGGAGCTGTTGGTTCGATCTGGTGTTCCAGAGCTGCAATCAGCACCGGTTCTTCCTCAACTTGGAGCCAAAGGAAGATTATTCGCTATCAACACTTCAACCAATATGATAGAGGAATTAAATTCTAAAACAGGAGAAGTAATTCGCTCGGTTCCCATGCCAGAGCCTTCGTCAAAAACAATAGAAGGGCTTGCCTTTGATGGAACGAATTTATATTATGGAAGGTCTCAAAAGATTTACAAAATTCATTCTACGACTGGGGAAATTGTAAGTACATTATTTCTGAATGATGCAACTACCATAATAGGATTAGCATGGTCCGGAAGATACTTGTATGTTTCAAGATATAATTCCGGTAATTATGGTACCCACGAAGTTGATGTAGATGATGGAAGAATAGTAAGAACATTGAGCCACTATTCTGAGTTGGCTTTTTTTGGAACCAACAATACCCTATTGACTTCGGGCACCGGGCGAATTAACGAGGTTGATGTTTCAAGCGGTAATGTAGTTCGAGAAATTTCGGCCACTAATCCAAGGTCCATTGCTTTCTCAAGTAATGATGACCTCCTGTTTGTACAAAACAGCAACGAATTTTCCATTAAAGCTATAAAGCCAACAGATGGATCAGTGGCCTATAGTTTTCCCTATCCAATAACTTCTGCATTGGCCGGAGATGAAAATAATTTAGGATGGTTCACATCAGCGAATGATGTTATTGCTGTTGGCTCCGGACAAATTGGCGAAATTCCAGTTACTTTCACCTCTGCTGGCTTACATGCGGGCACGTTAACGGGATTTGCAAGTGTAATCCCAATGAACTCCAAAACAAATGCGCTTTCCGTTCCTTTGGCCTTAACAGTAATATCAGGTACTGATATTGAAACGGCAAGTGAAATTAACTTTGGGACAAGATTTATCGGATTTTCAATTGATACCACAGTGATTGTAGAAAATCGTGGTTTTGCACCACTTAATATCACTCAAATTCAATCTGACAACAATCGGGTAATCAGTTCTCTTTCACTAGCTACTCTAGCGCCTGGCCAACGAATTAATATGCAAGTCAGTGTTCAATCAAATTTTACCGGACCTATTGAAGCATCCATCACCTTTACTTCCAATGATCCAGATGAAGGGGTTTTATCTGTACCGGTACGTGGGCTGATAATCCCAGCCCCGGAGATAAATGTTACCCCTGACTCTTTGTTAGTAATACTAAGAGAAGGCGCGGAGGCCAATAGAACTATTACAATCAGAAATATCGAAGGTTCGACCTTTTTTTGGAACGCTGGATTATCTGGAACTGATCCGACAGGAAACTCTCAGACTGCTGTTGGGCAATCTCAAAATATCGAACCGCTAAGCCCAATACAGAAAACAAGTTTTGGGGAAATTGTATTAAAGTCATCTAGCCCCGAAACGCTTACAGGATTAGTTTACGATCCGATTGGTGAATTGATCTATGCAAAATCATTAGCAGGCGAAAGCTTTTATACGTACAATCCTATATCAGATACATGGAGTCAAATTGGTCTCGCTCCTTCCGGTTTTTATGGTCAGGCTACCTACCTAAGTGGAAAACTGTATTTCGGTGGAACACAGTTAAATGTTTATTCCATTCAATCTAAGATATGGTCGGCAATTCCTTTTCCAATTGTGGGAAGTGCAGAGAGTTTGACGAACGATGACAAATTTATTTATGTCGCAATCGACAAAACCCTCTTCCGATATGATCCAATTTCCGGAAATTGGCTCGAGTTGTCACCAGTGCCCGGCCCATTGTATATGTCTGGCTTTGGCGCTCTAAGTTATCACAGTGGTACGATTTATGCGAATGGAGCGCAAGGAATTACGGGTGATGGTAATACTCTTTTCTTTAAATACTTTCCCGAAACAAACAGCTGGTTTACATCGGATAGAATTACGGGTCGCGTCAGTTTAGGGGGAGCGATTGATGCTTCAACTGCCAGGTACTTTGTGGTGGGAGCTCCCGGGTCGTTACCTGAAAATAGAATTCAAATGTCAATTCTCGACATCAGAAGTGGGGAGTGGACAAAATTAGCAATGCCATTTCCTGTAGGATATGTTAGCGGACTAACATTTGTAGGCAAAGAAGGAGTGAGCGGCATCTATCTTATTCAAGGAGATGGGACAAAATTTGGTTATTATGAGACACCCTCAGCAAGTAATTGGTTCACGGTCACGCCTTCATCTGGTAGTCTTAATGTTGGCGAATCTCAGTCAATGAATGTCAGTGTGAATGCACAATCATTGTTTGGAGGAGTGTATCGCGGCAATATTAAGATTTACAGCACGCGGCCAAACATTCAAAAAAATGTTCCATTGGAATTGAGAGTTGCCGGAACTCCTAGTATATCCTTTGATAAGCATAGTGAAGATTTAGGCAACGTCATTGTAGGCTACGACCGGGGAACCTATTTAACTATTAGAAACAGGGGATCTTCTGAGTTAGTTGTAAGCAGCATTTCTACGAGTAGTTCAGATTTTTCTGCTACTGAATCATCGCTTAGATTGCCCGTTGGAGAGTCGAAAACGATTTTGGTTTTCTTCAAACCAACGTCAGTTGGCAAACAAGTAGGCTCATTCACGTTCTCCAGTAATGACCCCCTTCAAAGTGAAGTGAGTTTTACTTTAACAGGAACCGGAGTCTATCCTGCAAGCCTGAGGGTTCCAACAGATACAATCAAAGCAGCGTTGCTAACTGGACAGACAGTAAAGAAAAAATTCATGATAGAAAACATAGGGCAAGGTGCAACACAATATTTAGTTGTTTATGGTGATAAAGTTTGGATCGAACTTGACAGTGTTGGTTTAGCTATGAATATCAATGCTAATAGTAGCCGGGAGTTTGAAGCAAAGATACATTCAACAGGTTTCACACAAGGACGTTATCGTGGAGGTATAGTAGTAGTAGATTATGGAGATCCTACCAATACAAGCTACACCATCCCCATTGTCTTAGATGTTACCAGTGCTCCAGATTTTACAACTACCCTCGATAGTTTAGATTTCGGAAATCAATTTGTAACCGGTGAATATGATAGCACTTTTCAAGTTGAAAATAAGGGCGCTTTACCGCTCACTATTTTTTCCTTGGATATAGATAATCCGGCATTCAAAGTTTCCAGTGTGGCCCCAGTTACTTTGCAGCCGGGTGCTGCTTTTGATGTAACCATTCGCTTTAGTCCTATCTCCGATAGCCCACAAAAGGGTAAGTTAACTTTTACTACCAATGACCCTGATGAAAGCTTGGCTGTTACGAACATAACCGGCACAGGAATTATTCCTCCGAGGGTTGTATCTGGCAATGCTGAACTTTTTTTTACCTCCTTCCCGGGAGAGTCAAGATCAGAAGAAATTTCACTTTCTAATGAGGGTGGAAGTATTCTAAAGTGGAGAATTGACAAAGAACTAAACATGCAGTCAATGGGAGGTGTTTTTACAAGAAAGGCTGACGTACCTCTGCCATTTCAATATTCGGGGATCAGTTTAACTGCTGTTACCGCTGATCCAGTCTCAGGAGAACTTTATGGCCAATACTTGTGGTACCAAGAGTTATACACCTACACGCCAACTACTAATACCTGGACGAAAATTGGCCAGGTACCTGCAAGATCGTATAGCGCCCTTGCTGGAGCAGTTATTCTTGACAAGAAGATGTATTGTTCATACTCAGATGATCCATCAAAAATCTACATTTTCGACTTCACTCTTAAAGATTGGGCAACCAGGCCTAATAGCCTGAACTTTGCCTCTGCAACTATTACCACAGATGGTAAGCTAGTGTACATGGCGGGCGAAGGAAAGTTCGCAAGTTATAACCCCAGAACAGGTGAGTGGAAAAGCCTACTCATGCCTTCTCTTCCATTA
Organism: Cyclobacteriaceae bacterium; assembly: GCA_041736555.1. Taxonomy (GTDB): domain Bacteria; phylum Bacteroidota; class Bacteroidia; order Cytophagales; family Cyclobacteriaceae; genus ELB16-189. Next base: position 120,281 of record JBGSTJ010000026.1, on the reverse strand, counting down.
GATGGACTTGGCGGGTTGAGTTATTTAGATGGCGCAATATATGCTCATTCTTCCTCCAACAGTAGGTTTTCAAAATTTGTAATCAACACAGGGGTTTGGGAAACCCTTATTCCACTGCCCGGAAAAACATCATTAGGAAGCACCATAGATGTTGTACATAAACGCTACTACGCTTATGGAGAAGACTACCTTTACGAATATGATGTTGCCAATAATGTTTGGACAACTTTGTTTGTTCCGTTGTTCAAATTAGGCAACAATGGTGGTCTGGCTTATACATCAAATCCCGGATATGAGGGTGTTTATTTCCGACAAGCTGATTCAGAAAAAGGTTTCGGTAGATACGAACCGGCAAGTGTTTTACCATGGCTTCGCACATCTCAAATAATCGGAAGCCTTGAATCAATGGATTCTCAAACTATTGCTGTAAACAGTAATACGACCAACTTAAGCCCAGGTTTGTATCACGGAAAAATCAAGGTCACTACTAATGATCCGAATAATCTGGCCTTTGATATTCCAGTTACTCTTACTATAAAAGATCCGTCTCCAAAAATCACTATCACTATTTTAATTTCCGATACAGTAAACCGATTGGTACCTACTACAAAATATGTTTTGATTGAAAATGAGGGAAGAGATCAATTGGATTGGAGTTTTGCAACTACTCTCCCTAATTGGCTTTCAGCAAATAAAACGGCAGGAAGTATTGAAGGACAGGCCGTTGATAGTATCGCGATTTCATTTATTCCCACCATGTTTACTTTTGGGGGTCAGGCCGACTATACAATTGAAATAAATTCAAATGATCCAGCAATTCCGCTGTCAAAAACAAGGCTATTACTAACCCTTCAAAATCATCAGCCCCAGCAAATAAAACCGATTCCAATGCAAAGTTTAATTTCGGGTGGAATTGATATCCCTTTATTAGAGTATTTCTCAGATTCAGATAATGACCCGCTAACCTTTTTGACATCTACTAACGTAAACTCTATTGTTACGACAAATGTGGTTGGGTCAACACTTATAGTCAATCCGTTAAAAACCGGACTAGCAACTGTCACAGTAACTGCTTATGATATTTATAACTCTTCAGTAAAATCTGAATTTGAAGTTAACACGCTTGTAACAGGAATAGCAGATGATTCTTCAGAGCTTACCTTTTCTATGAGTCCAAATCCTTTCTCTGATAAACTTAAAATTAATTTTGGTGGGTATAATTTGGAAAAAGCCGGACTTAAGATAATTGATGTCACTGGCAGAGTAGTGTACGAGTATTCACAAAATAATTTTGCTGCCTTAAATGGCCATGAAGTAGATACTTCCAAATTTAATCCGGGCCTTTACGTGTGTTTGCTTTCTTTAGAAGATAGATTAGTAAGTCATATTAAGCTTTTGAAAAAATAGTCTTTCCGGTAAGGATATTCTTAATATGTACGGTGCATTTCGAAAACTTTCAGTGCGAATATGTAATGGGTATGGTGCCACCCGTAATGTGCTGATTGGAGTCTGTTATTATCCAGCAGCGAGTCTGTTCGTTAATATGTGGGCTAAGTTCTATACACCGTGTCTGTTGTGTTAATTATCCCGCATCCAGGCTCAAGCGTCACGCTTGAGCTTCTCTTCACTATATAACTTAGTTCAGCAATCCCTTTCTTAACAAGGGAAATTACGAAGAATCCAGTTTTTATGTACAGGTACAAGCGTTACGCTTGCACCTGAGGGGATTCCGCTTGGAAAAGAAATAAATTGAAACGCAATCCTGATCCGCCAGTTGGCGGAGAAGGATCCCCTTACTCATTAGTGCGGTTTCTTATTGAGGGGATTCTTTCCGCCTTCGTTCTTGTTGGACCGGGGTTGGGATTGAAAAGGTGTTATATTATTTCTTCGCAGAGTCCCTCCGTTCTTGTTGGTCGCTGATCAACAAGCGTTCTATTCCTGTTTCAACAACCTAAGAATAGACTATCATTTAGTTGTGTAACGTTGCGGGTCAGGCGACCCGCAAAAACCAGGCATTCTCACAATATTTCTTTCGTTCTTTTTTCCTTGGATGAAAAAAGAACCAAAAAAATCAAGGCCGCTTGATGCTTCCCCGCACATGCCCACGCGCCTCCTCGCCAAGCGGCCGGGCCAGCGCGCAGCGTTACTTGACATGGTGTTGGTTCAATTTAAAAACTGGATGCTTCGAACATTCAAGTCTTCTTTTGTAATGAGTATCCTGAACCCCTTGCACATGTTGGTGTTCTTCACCAACATGGGATTAAAAAGGTGTTATCTTATTTCTTCGCAGGGTCCCTTCGTTCTTGTTGGTCGCTGACCAACAAGCGTTCTATTCCTTTTTCAACCACACTAAGAATAGACTATCATTTAGTTGTCTAACGTGCCGAGTCAGGCGACCCGCAACAACCAGAGGCTGCCTCTAAAACAACTTCAGCTGATCTGTTTCTTGTTCCTGTTTAGGCAGTATCATACCTTCAAAGTTGGAAAGGCCAACCCCCAGTAAGCGGATTTTTTTGTCGGTGAGGTCGGTGCCCGCAAGCAACTGTTTGGCGGCTTCGCTAAGTTCTTCCACCGTGGTCACGGCCTTGTCAAACGAATGACTTCGGGTAATCTGTTTGAAATCGTGGTACTTGATTTTAAGTGTAACGGTTCTCCCCTTCAGCGACAACCGTTGCAACCGCTTACCTACCACTTCGGAAATGGTTTCCAGGGCTTCATTCATTTCTTCCAACGTGGTGAGGTCATGGGCAAAGGTGTCTTCAGCACTGACGGATTTTGTTTCGCGATCGGGTTGCACCGGGCGATTGTCAATGCCGCGAACAATTTGGTAGAAAAACCTGCCGGATTTTCCAAAATGTTTTATCAGCTGATGTTCCGATAATTTTTTCAGGTCGGCACCGGTGTGTAAACCGAGGGCATTCATTTTCCTTGCTGTTACTTTTCCTACCCCGAAAAACTTTTCGACCGGAAGCTTTTCCATAAACGATTCGATCTGGGAAGGCCCAATGAAGGTTTGTCCATTGGGCTTCTTCAGGTCGGTGGCGATTTTGGCTACAAACTTATTGATGGAGATACCGGCCGATGCTGTGAGTTGCAGTTCGGTATAAATGGCCTGCCGGATGCGGGTTGCGATTTCAATAGCCGAACCAATGCCTTGTTTATCTTCGGTAACATCCAAAAAGGCTTCATCCAGTGACAAGGGTTCGATGAGATCGGTGTAGCGTTTGAAAATTTCGCGTATGCGTGCCGACACTTCTTTGTACGCACTGAACCTTGGATAGATAAAAATTACCTCAGGACATAACAGCACTGCTTTTTTTGAGGGCATGGCCGAGTGTATGCCAAACTTACGGGCTTCATAGCTGGCCGCGGCTACTACCCCACCCCTGCCCAGCGGGCTGCCACCGACTACAATGGGTTTACCCTTGTAGCCGGGGTTATCGCGCTGTTCGACAGCGGCATAAAAGGCATCAATATCAATGTGGATGATTTTGCGTAAGGGTGCTGGTGTTTTAATACCGGAACAAAGATTGCCAAAATAAAAGCGAGGATTGACACCTGTGTCAGCAGGATGCCCCTGGAAAGCCAGGTACGTAAATAATGGCACCGTGAATTTATGTTACGGAATTATACGTAATGGAAATTTATCTTAGGCAAAGACGGGCAGGCGGGTTAAGGTTTGAGCAGCGTTTGGCTTACTGGTGAAGAACATCAACAAGAGCCAGGAAAGACAGGTTGTAACAGGAGATCCGAACAGCCTAATTCAACCTAAATTCGCAGTATTTAAAATTGGAATGGAGAGTTAAAAATGACTTTACCACTTAAACAGAAAAAACTCCACTTAACCTGAACTTATTACCGCTTCAGGCAGTTTTTATGTTGTACGGGCGCAATTTGTCAGGTTTTTTCTGCCAAAATGTATCCTATTTATCAATAAAGCAACCGATTTCGGCAGTGGTTCAACTATTGCAGCGATCGCAAAATAACGTAGAAGAATCCAGGAGTAAATAAAAGAACATCGGTGATTGTGAAATCTCAGTTCTGCAAAAATCCTGAGATTTTTTTTGCCCCCAGTATAGAGCTTTCGATACGTATCCTTGCTCTATTTCTCTGCGCAAACAGAACTGGGCAGATTTAGTGATATACTTGATCGGTATGGGTCACTAACGGGCTGCAAAGGTAATGGTTTATTTTTAATTAAAAATTTTTAAAGATTTTAAATTAAAAAAGTAATGACGTACGGCTCTTATCTGTAACCGGATATGTGGCCCTTCAGGTCGAAACGCTGAAGGCGATCACCCCACCGATTGGGGATAATATTCACTGTCTAAAACAATATACAATGACAGAGTTTACGATCGCCTATGATCTTCATGGCGTAAAAGACAGATCAATTTATGATTCGATTTCAACCGACATTTTAACTGCATATAAAGCAGTTAAAGTGTTGAACACAACGTTCTTCGTTGTTGGAAATCACACTTGCGAATCTCTATATCTAGAGATTCGAAGAATCCTCATTAAGTATGTACCGAATGATGACAATTTTGAAATTGTTGTGGTGCAGTTCGCTGATTTTAAGAATTGGCTGAATCGCTCAAAAATCGACAAGCATAACGCGATTAGGACTTCCTAAAAAGTGAGTTTAGTGGTACGTCACATACAAATCTTACGATTTGTTTGTGACTGACACTGGCTGTCATTCTGCATCAATAACTTCAATCAAAATTTCAAAAAAATGAGCACAAGTGTAATTGCACGACAAAGCGGAGATGATTACCAGGCCAATTTCTTTTGGCTTAAGGCAGCAGCCTTGAATCATACTCCAAAAAAAGGCGCAAAGATTGCGTGGGAACTAAACGGAACGTTCGGATTTGATGATGTAGTGTTATATCACGATCCTGCAATTCTTGATTTAGGAGAAGAAGTCGCAGAGGAGTATTTCCAAGTTAAGTTTCATGTTGGTCATCAGAAAGGTTTCACGTGTGAAGCATTAACTGATCCAGAATTCATCGGGGCAAAAAAGGAATCCATTCTTCAAAGGCTATATAATCATTATACTGGCGATAAGAATAAATTCAAGCGTTCCAGGTACTATTTAGTCAACACATGGGGAATTGATTATTCTAATACTATTCATGAGTTGCTTGACAATAGCGGGAGAATAAAGATTAATATTCTTAATCAAGGTACTGACGCTTCCAAATTCGGTAAAGTACGGAAGCTATGGAGAGAGCACTTAAGCATATCTGATGAAGTGCTTTTTGATGTTTTGAAATCGCTAGTAATCAAGCATGGCTATGATGATGAGCAACGCCTTAAAGAAAACCTAAATGTTTCACTTTCACATGCAGGCCTGAAAGCCGTTACTTATGACACTCGATCAAGTCAATACGTAAATCTAATCCAACAACTTCATAAGGAAGGAAAAAATGTCTTCACCTGGCAAGAATTATTTGATATCTGCAAAAGAGAAGATCTCATTGCTGAACGACAGCAACAAGCGCGTGACTATCATAAGCTTGGCGTGAGGAGTTTTCAAAAGGGAGCAGAAAATTTACACCTCGAAGTAGATTCAGTTTTATGCCTTCAGCATCTTTTCATGAATCGTTTTATTATTAATGATGAATCGTGGATCGATGATATAAAACCACGAGTTGAGAGTTTTGCAGCGGATGCAATTAAAATAGCTAAACCTCTGCTCATACACTTAGATACACACTTATCGACAGCCTTATACTTAGGCTACTGTTTAGATGCAAAATACGGAGGGCTTGACATTACAATTGTTCAGAAAACGAACAATGGAAAGTTACATTGGCGACCAACAGGTGATAACACTTCGGAGACTAAGAACTTCTGGAAATTCGAAGAGCAAATACTCGAGCACGGAGTTAACGATGTTGTTTTAGCACTTAGTGTAACGCGAAATGTAAAACCAGATGTTGAGGATTTTATTGCTTCTAAACCAAATGCGTTTGGAAAGGTGATATATGGATCAATACTTCCATCATCAGGGCACGCGGCCATTAAGGATGCCAATCATATAATTAAAGCAGTAGAGGAATTAATGCATTACGTAAATGCAAACAGAAGGGGTGCGTTACGTACCGGTAAAGTTCATCTACTGTTATCCGCGCCTAACGCATTTGCTTTCTTTCTTGGTCAACAGATTAAGCCGCTGGGACAATTAACCCTATATGAGTTCGATTTTGACAATGCCCGTGGCGGAAGCTATCAACAAGTCATTACTATACAACCCTAATAAAAAAATGTAACCACTTTTAAAATTATAAGATATATGAAATCAATTGAAACCTACTTCAAAGACTTCCTGTCGAACATTCGCCTCACAGATGCACAGAGAAAAGACCTAATCACAGGTCACAAAACACTTACAGATAGACTTAAATCTGATCCAGATTTAAAGGCTATTATTATCAACACCTTTTTACAAGGCAGTTACAAACGAGCAACCGCGGTTAGGCCGCTTAATGATAAGCGAGCAGATGCGGATGTGATAGTTGTAACCAATTTAGACAAGAGCAAGCTAACGCCTGAGCAAGCTATCGCTAAATTTATACCCTTCGTTGAGAAGTATTACAAAGGAAAATACAGAATTCAAGGTCGATCTATAGGCATTGAATTATCGTACGTTGATCTTGATATCGTTATAACTTCTGCTCCTTCAGAAGTTGATACTGACTTTTTAAAATCTGCCAGTGTTAACACTTCTCTTTCGTTGGAGGATTTTGGCCCTACATACGATTGGAAATTAATAAAGGCTTGGGCAGAGCCGGTAAGTGGCAGAATGATGTCTCTTTCAGAAGCTCAAAAGAGAGAGCCTGAGTGGAAGTTAACTCCACTTTGGATTCCGGATCGTGACGCAAAACAATGGGTAGAAACTCATCCTTTGGAGCAAATTCGCTGGACACGTGATAAGAATAAAAATACCAATACGCATTATATAAACGTGGTCAAGGCATTAAAGTGGTGGAGGATCTTAAAAGTCACAGACATAAAGCATCCAAAAGGCTATCCAATTGAGCACATGATTGGAGATAACTGCCCCAATGGATTAAGTTCTGTTGCAGATGGGGTATGCTTGAGCTTGGAGGCAATCGTTGTGAATTATGCATTGCATCGTGCTGTGGGAACAAAACCTAGTCTCCCAGATCGTGGAGTACCTAATCATGATGTTTGGAAACGAGTATCAGTTGAAGAATTTAAAAAGTACTACGATCATGTTAAAGCTTGTGCTAAGATTGCACGCGAAGCAATCAATGCAAAAACTCTTAAAGAGCAGGTAGAGAAGTGGCGTGAAATTTTTGGAGATAAGTTTCCTAAATACGAGGCAGATGAGAATGAATCTGTTAGTGGAACAAAGAGTGGCCAATCATTTGGCTTAGGTTTAACCCCAGGGTTTTCAAAGAGAGACGAAGTTTCAAAGCCAGAACCAGGCAGGTTTGCATAAATGGAGGTAACGGACGAGCTTAAAGCAGCAAGACGACTGCTACATTCCATTCATGAATACGAACTCCTCGAAGATTTAGCTTGGCTTCCGAAGGCAAAGTCTTGGATGATGAAAGTCAGACTAAATGTTGCTGTGGAGGAAAATAAATTTGTTCCTCCCAGCACTGTCTGGCATGTATTAATTGGTTCTGAATACCCTAGAGGTAGCATTAAGTTTTATCCAAATAAGCTTGACGGAGTTACGTCAACTCATCCCCACCAAAATTACAATCATGCTTTGGATGATAAGGTGTCTTTTCGTGCTGGTGATCCATGTCTGAATACTAAACAAGGTTCTTGGGGTAGGTCAATCTATTCTGCCGAACCTACTGGTATAGAAAGATTAAAGTGGCATGTTCATAGGTGTATTGATTGGATCAAAGCTGCTGCCTCTAAAGATCTTTTCCAAAAAGGTGATCCAATTGAACTTCCGCCTTTTCCGTCATTAACTGACTACCCAATTATTTTTAATGAAAGTGAAGAATCATTTTCGAAGTGGGCAACATCTTCAGTCACAAGCGGAATCGCAGAAGTGAAAACAGTTAATCAATCACCTCGTTTATACGTAGTGTTTAATTTTCTTGGACATGAAAAGGATGAGCCTGCGACAAAATGGGGAGAAAAATTGGCTACAGTCGAACTACAGGAGCATAACGCTGTCTGGTTAAAGATCGGTCAGCTGCCTGTAGAAGATCCATGGCAAATTCCATTGACGATTGGTGATCTTAATGATGTTTTAACTCTTCAAGGTATTGATCTGAAAGAAAGTATTTCCAGTCATTATCATAACCTACGGAGAAAAGGAAAATCGTTGAGCTTTATTCTCCTCGGATTTCCTTTACCCAAACGAATAGGTGAATCAAACTCTTTAATCCATTGGTTCGCATTTGAGCTAAAAGACTATCCAAGCTCAAAGGGTTTTACGAAAGGCTCTCATGCTCTTTTCGATCACGAATTAAATGTAGTCTTGTCGGGTAGTAGAAAAGTAAAATGGGTTAAAACCGAAAATTGGAATGAAAATCAGATTACCAAACGTGGTGCACTCAGAAAAGAATTAACCGACTCAAAGGTACTACTGGTTGGATGTGGTGCTGTGGGTTCATTACTTGCTGACCAGCTTGTTCGACTCAGCTGTAAACAATTAAAACTAGTTGACGCGGAGAAACTGAATGTTAGCAATCTACCAAGGCATGCTTTATTATTTACTGATGTTGAGCGTCATAAAGCCGAAGCCTTGTGCAAAAAATTAAATGCTACTCTACCTTTTGTAAGGATTACGTTTGACCAAGACACAATTCAAGATGTAAGGGATAAAAATCCTAATTTCATTGAAGACTACGATATTATAATTGAAGCTACCGGGAATGATTCTGTGCTTGAATTAATGAGTGAACGTGCTTCTATATTTCCCAATAAGACCTTTATATCTGTTTCGACTGGCTACAAAGCAGATAGATTCTTTTTATTGGTCTATAGATCTGGAGCAGACAAAAAATCCTTGACAGATTCGTTTAGAGAGAATTTCAAGAAATGGCATGATAAAGAGCTTGAAATATCCAAAGATACGGAAGAGTTGGTGGATGGTATTGGATGTTGGCACCCGCTTTTTCCTGCAAGAATAGATGACATTCAAATGCATGTAGGGGCTTCCATCAAACTTATTGAGGGAGCCCTTGATCCTAATGCTCCAAGCATTAGTTTTCATGTAATTGAGAAGCAGTACAATGCGGAAGGTGCCTTTTCAGGCTTACTTGTTAAAACTTAAGGGATGCTGTATAGTTCACCAGACGGAAGATTCAAAGTTTCACTTTCAAAGGATGTGATTTCACAACTGAAAAGTATAATTAAAGATGCTAAGAATTTTGAGACAGGTGGTATAATACTAGGAAGCTATACTCAAGATCGCCTGGTAGCTAATGTGAAACATATAACAGGGCCTCCTAAAGATTCGGAATTTGGCCCTACGTGGTTTCGAAGGGGAGTAAAAGGTTTACAGAAATTATTAGACAAACATTGGAAGCGCAAAGAATACTATTTAGGTGAGTGGCACTACCATCCTAATGCTTCAGCAAATCCCAGTATGCAGGATATAGTGCAGATGCATCAGATTTCAAATGCAAAAGTTTATCATTGCCCTGAACCAATTTTACTGATAATTGGTGGCGACTTTCAAAACTATGAAATAAGGATATTTATTTCGTTAGGAAATCAAAAGCTTATAGAGCCTAAAACTAATATGATTGAATTAGTTAGTAATAGTTAATATAAAAGCATGGAGCAGATATTTAAAAAGTTGTTTGAACTAAAGAAAATACCAGCAATTTCGAACTACAGATAAATGGGATTTTTAATTCAACAAATAAGCTATTTATATTTATTTTCCATTGCTGTCAGGTCTTTCGACCTGACAGTCTAATGCTAAATTTTTTGAATCGGATGAACAATTGAATTGTCGTGTAGCTCACTTCAAGGAGGTTTTTTAGAATTGTTTTATTGTTCTGTCGGATCGGAAGACCCGATTGCAAGAAATTAATTATTTAACCCGATATAGTTTCTCATAATACTCCTCCAGCATGCGCTTCACTGCAAACTGATCTTTCGTGCTCAGGATACTTTGCTTCATCATCTCCACCCACTTGCTGCGATTGTTGTAGTATGTTGGGATCACTTCGTTGAGCAATACTTTATACATGGATTTTTGATCGTGTGCATCCAGCTTATCTTCTTTCTTGTTCTCATAGCCATCGCCAATCTGCCAGCCATTCACACCGTGGTTACAGGCTTCCGGCCACCAACCATCTAGAATACTTAAATTAAGCGCTCCGTTCATCGCGGCTTTCATTCCGGAAGTTCCGCTGGCTTCCTGCGGTCTGCGCGGATTGTTCAACCAAACATCACTGCCACGCACCAGCATGGAGCCGATGGTCATATCATAGTTCTCTAAGAACACGACTGAGTTGGGATACTCTTTGGTGAGCGCTACAATGTTTTCAACAATTTCCTTTCCACGATCGTCTAATGGGTGAGCTTTACCCGAGAAGATAATTTGCAACTTTCCGCTTCTGAACAGTGAATCAATCTTGGGCCGATCGCTGAAAATAAAATCACTGCGCTTATAGGGCACCGCCCTGCGGGAGAAACCGATCAGTAAAGAGTCTTCCTTCAACTGCACGCCTGTGCGTTCTCTTACAAAGTCAAGCAGTTTTCGTTTGTTCTCCATGTGGGGAGCCCAAACATCGGTTCCTTTGGCAGCTGCTTCCGTCATACGCGCATCCACCCAGGTTGGCTTATGGATGGCATTGGTAATACCGACAATCTCTTCTTTGTCTTTCACTTTCTTCCACATGGTATTGGCCGTTACTGCATGAAGCTGAGCCACCGCATTTGACTTCCGCGACAAGCGCAAGGCACCCACCGTCATGTTGAATGGCGAACCACCCAATTGTTTTAATTGCTTTTTGGAAAAACATCCATTATCAGCACCCATGTACAATAACCGATCAATATAATGCGATTCATTTCCTTGCACTACGGGTGTGTGCGTGGTGAAAACTATTTCATTGCGCGTAGCTGCCAGGGCTTCCTCATAGGTTTTTCCTTCCGCCAACTTCTCACGCACCAATTCAAAACCAGCAAATAAAGCATGACCTTCATTAAAATGGTACACATCTGTTTTGATGCCCAGCGCACGCAAGGCCTTCACCCCACCAATACCCAACACCATTTCCTGCGCGATACGTTCTTCACCAAACCAACCATACAACTGTCCGGTAATCCAGCCGTCTTCGTTACCGGGAACATCCGTATCCAACAAATAGATGGGTGCATTGCCAAACTCATCACACAACCAGACTTTACATTTTACCTCGCGTTTGCGAATGGTGACTGATACGGTGACGCCAGTATCTTTCAGAAATTCATATTTATAAATTGGATAGGTATCCAATACTTTTCCTTTTTCTGTAATCCGTTGATCGGTGTAGCCTTGTTTCCATTTAATGCCGATGCCCACCATGGGATAGCCGTGATCTTTGGCACCCTTGAGATAATCCCCCGCCAATATACCCAACCCACCGGCATAGGTTTTAACATCACTTTGTAAGGCATACTCCATACAGAAATATGCAACGCGGGGTAAATTATTATTTTGAGACATAAGTGAATAAAATAATTAAGATTGAAATACTATAGAGTGGTAAAAATAAGAGTTTATCGGGATGAGTAAGGATTTAGGATCGAGTTATTTTTTTGGAATCCGTAAGGTTACCCCAACCCAGTCCCCCGGTTTAAAATCAGTGCGGGTAGTAGAAACATGAATCAGGTGTTTTTTATGTTCTACCGTAAGTTCATGGGTATTGCCATGAAATCTGATCTCCGTTATCCGCCATCCGGTATGTTCTCGCTTCTTCGTAATTCTGAAGTGCTCAGGACGAACTAATACACCCTTTGGAAACCCTTTAATGCCAAACGCTTTTAACAGATTTGGCGGAAGGATATTGTAGCTACCAAACAAGCCGGCAACATATTCATTGACTGGATGCTGATATAACGTTTCAGGAACTCCTTGCTGAACTATTTTTCCATCCTTCAAAACAATGATTTCATCCGCCCACGATAATGTATCATCCGGATCGTGTGAAACCAACATGCAGGTAATGCGAAGTTTTTTACCGATGTCTTTGATTACCTGCTTCAGAATACTTTTCACCACCATATCCAAATTAGAATACGGTTCATCTAACAATAAAAGTCTTGGCCTGGAAATCAACAACCGGGCAATGGCGATTCGCTGCTTTTCTCCGCCTGAAAGCTGATCTGTTTTTCGTTGCAACAAATGATCAATCCGGCAGATAGAATAAATGGCAGCGGCCTCCTTCGCGGAAATGGAATTGGCGTACTGCAATACCTGCTCAACCCGCAAAAACTTTTGCAAATCAAAGTGTTGCGACAAGTAGGCTATAGCCGGATGCCCGGGTACTAATTGCACATCCGGACCTTTCACCTTTTCATTATTAAAGTAGACCGCTCCAGAATCTGGCTGAACCAACCCGGCAATAATCTTTAGCAAAGTACTTTTACCAGAACCCGTCTCGCCTGCTATAGCAATTTTCTGAAACTCATTGAGGGTAAATGAAATCTCTTGCAGCACGTAGCCCGCCTCACCTGATTTTCCTACTCCCGATACACTTAACAGCTCCATGTATAAATTCGAAATTCGTAGTTCGTCCTTCTTAATTCGTCCTTCCACTCAATATACTTCCATCTCCTGCCACAACTGATCGAATTCCTTTAGGAAAGATTTTACGACTCCGGCTTCATGGGTCAATAAAATGTTTTCGTGATTAAAGCGGGCTGCGCTTCGGGTCCAGTTATAACTTCCCGTAATCAGGGCTTTCCCATCTACCAACATAAACTTATGATGCATGTGGTTGGGGGTCCGGTCCATCTTAACAGCAATTCCGCTTTTAGCGAGTTGCTCAATATCGGAACCTTCATCCAGCGATTTGTCATTGTCTGTAATGAGTTTGATCTGCGTGCCGCGTTTGTGAGAAGTAACAATGGCATCTGTAATCAGATCATCACTGATCGTGAAAACACAAATCTGAAGTTGATTGACCGCGCTTCTGATCTGTTGGATAATTACATTCCGGCAGGTATCACCCGGACTAAAGTAGGCATCCGATGTTGAGGTTGGTTTATTCGTTATGGTAAGCGCACTATTGGCATCCTTAATCCAATCCACCATAAATTTATAGTTGGCAGGGGTCACTTTTTCATTAGCCAGTTCATAGATTTTGCTCCGGAGAAAATTAAGCTGATGTTCATCTACTGGTCTTTCGGCAATATATTCTCGCAGCGATTTCCGTTCGGCTTTCGATAAAAAATCATCTTCTATACTTTCTTTTAATAGCTGCACTATGTCTTCCATGGGGTTCGGTTATTGGCAGTAATTTACGAAGGTATTTTACAAAATAGCCTTAAAAAAGAAGGCTCGGTCAAAAGGAAAAAAATAATATCTTTGCGCCCCTGTAAACTATCCGGCAGGTTAATAGTATAAGTATGATTTCAGTTGATTCCGTAACCGTAGAATTTAGTGGTTCTGTACTCTTTAGTGATATTACTTTCAATATAAATGATACTGACAGGATCGCCCTCATGGGAAAGAACGGGGCCGGTAAATCTACCCTGTTAAAAATCATTGCCGGAGTAAACAAACCCACCCGCGGCAAAGTCTCGGCTCCGAAGGAAGCCGTAATAGCCTATCTGCCCCAGCACCTGCTCACCGAAGACGATTGCACCGTATTTGAAGAAACCTCCAAAGCCTTTTCAAAGATCCTCAACATGAAAAAGCAGATGGATGAATTAAATCATCAATTGGAAACCCGCACCGATTACGAATCGGATGCATACTCAAAAATTATAGAGCAGGTTTCTGAACTCAGTGAGAAATATTATTCGATTGAAGAGATAAACTTTGATGCGGAAGTAGAAAAGACATTGATAGGCTTAGGCTTTGTAAGAAGTGATTTTACCCGATCGACCAAGGAGTTTAGTGGCGGCTGGCGGATGCGTATTGAGTTAGCCAAAATACTATTACAAAAGCCAGATCTTATCCTGCTCGATGAACCAACCAACCATCTCGACATTGAATCCGTGCAGTGGCTGGAGGAATTTCTAAAGAATAGTGCAAAAGGCGTGATTGTGATTAGTCACGATAAGATGTTTGTTGATAATCTTACCAATCGCACTATTGAAGTTACGATGGGCCGGATCTACGATTACAAAACAAACTACTCACACTACCTTCAGCTAAGAAAAGAAAGACGCGAACAACAGCAAAAACATTTTGACGATCAGGCAAAGGAGATAGCAGATATTCAAGGGTTTATCGACCGGTTCAAGGGAACCTATTCCAAAACCCTTCAGGTGCAATCGCGGGTAAAGATGTTGGAGAAAATTGAGATTGTACAGGTAGACGAAATGGATACTTCTTCGTTGAATCTTAAGTTCCCTCCTGCCCCACGCTCTGGTAATTATCCTGTGATAGTGGACGGACTTACCAAACGATATGGTGATCACGTAGTGTTTCAGGATGCTTCCATGACTATTTCGCGGGGTGAAAAGGTTGCTTTTGTTGGAAAGAACGGGGAGGGAAAATCAACCATGATAAAAGCCATCATGGGCGAAATTGACTATGAGGGAAAATTGCAGTTGGGGCACAATTCAATGATTGGTTATTTTGCCCAGAATGAAGCCTCAAGATTGGATGTTGACCTCACCGTCTTTGAAACGATTGATCAAATTGCACAAGGTGATATTCGCACTAAAATCAAAGACATGCTGGGAGCATTCATGTTTAGTGGCGATAATATTGATAAGAAAGTAAAAGTACTTTCGGGTGGTGAGAAGACGCGTCTTGCCATGTTGAAGCTGCTACTGCAACCAGTGAACTTATTGATTCTTGATGAACCTACAAACCACCTTGATATCAAAACCAAAGACATTCTGAAAGACGCTTTGCTGGCTTTTGATGGCACGTTGATTCTGGTTTCGCACGATCGTGACTTTCTGGATGGACTGGCCAATAAAGTTTTTGAATTCGGGAACAAGCGTGTGCTCGAACATTTTGAGGACATTAATGGATTTTTGCGGAATAAAAAGATCGAAAATCTTAAAGAGATTGAGCGCTCCGCTAAAGCATAGTCTTTACCTGAAAGTTGAATTATGAAATGGTGTTTTGTTTTACTAATTATTGCTACCGCCTGTATGACTACTCCTGCTAATTACGAATACGCTGATGGTAATGCCAATGTTTATGTCATTACACTCACCAAACTAAAATATATTCCGGTTACACCCGAAGAAAGTTCTTCAGGCACCTATAGTGGCGGTGAACCAAAAAATATAGCCATCACTCCTGCACAGTTCAAAACACTGGAAGCCCTGTTCGAAAGTGCGCTAAACAATACAAACACACATATAGAAAACCGGGTGATGATGAGTGGATTGGTTTCGCGAACCGGGAGTAATAAAAAGCAATGTATTCTAAAGCCCGGGAGTCCGGACATCACAACGATTGAAGATGCGTTGAAGAAAATCCTGATCAGCAAATAACGTTCAGAAGGATCAATAATTTGGCAAGCTACCAAAATAATACTTTCTACCTTTGTACGTAACAGCGTACGTCCACCTAACCAATTTTACCTGTTTAATTTCTATACTATCATTTGAAACAATCTTTTTAAAGAAGATATTTCCTAGTATGCTACTGTCATCCATACCCTCCAAGTAAATATAGTTTCTGAGATAATAAAACAATGCAATCAGAAAACAACCGTTCATAAAGGAGGCTGCTATTGCTCCTTCTAAATTATCATTGAGATAAAAATTGGAAAAGACGTAAGTAAGGAAAATCATATTAATGGAAATTATTGAAATTGCTCCGAAGTAAATAAATTTTGATCCGTATGTTTTCATATTTACGCTGAAAATATTGAGATTGTTTTAAAACGCATTCCAGAAATCAGCTACAATTTTTCTCCTTCTATCTTATTGGTCGCTGACCAACAAATACTAATGGGAAGATCTATTTAGGGTAGGCATAAATTATAACACTTTTTTGAAGAACAAAAGTGTAAATGCTATCGCCTCTAACTATTTTAATGGTATCATTTCCTAATTCCTTGAATAAAACATCTCCAGCATTTAAGAAATTTGAAATATCAACCTTTCTATATGCAAGATTTCTCGCATTTGAAACATTTAAGGCTTCTCCACTAAGTAATGTGATTTTGGCTTCAGATGATAATCTATCGATAGTTATAATCTTTGAATTCAATTTTGTTTGAGGTGAAATAAATAGCTTACTGGCAGAGAAGCGAGAGTTTTTGAAATCTTTAAATACGAAAAAGCCGAATGCGACTACACCTATAAAGCCTAACACAATTCTAAATTGATATTCGCGCCAGTTGTCAGAATTTTTCATTTTCAAAATTCGATCCGTTCAAAACCATCCAATTATCAATATTTCTTTTATTTCCCCGCAGAGTTACCCGTCTCGGGAACTCTGCGCCTTCTCAAGACTACAACGACTTAGTCAAATCTATATCCTCCAATTCTGCCTTGCCCATGTTGGTGTTCTTCACCAACATGCAACCTAATCTTCATAATGAGTAAGGAAATCCCAATCATTAACATTCAGCTCATAAAATCGCGCACTTGAATATAGGTAATCTTCTGGTAAGGCACACAAACCGGCCTTAACCGGATTATAATGTATATATTCTAATTTTTGTAAAAATACTTTACCATTACGCAACTCTATACCCAACGAATTCCGTTGCCAAACCTGATACTTCCTGTCTTTTGTATTGACCAGTAACTTCGGCAACAATTCCGATTCTTCATTTCGTAAACACTTCAGAATTTGTTGTGAGGTAAATCTTAAAAAATCGCGTTGCACATCTTCGCGTTTGTGTTCACCCAATACCTGCCAGATAAGATGGAAATGAGTATCCATCAGTACAAAGGCCGTAACTTTTATCCGGTGTGCATTAACTAAAAACCGAAGACTATCTATAATGATTCGTTTGTCATCCACACGCGAAAGTACCGGAAGCCAATCATGTGCCGTGACTGTAAGAAACTCAGGATAATGCTTTACCAGCATGCACTAAATTTACATTTATTTTGCTACCTGCCCACTAAGTTGCCGGTGAAGAACACCGGCAAGGGCGAGGTAGCCATCTCCCCTGTACAGTTTCAAACACTGGAGGCTTTGTTCGAAAGTGCTTTAAACAATACAAACACACATATAGGAAACCGGGTAATGATGAGTGGATTGGTTTCGCGAACCGGGAGTAATAAAAAGCAATGTATTCTAAAGCCCGGGAGTCCGGACATCACAACGATTGAAGATGCGTTGAAGAAAATCCTGATCAGCAAATAAACTTTTTAAAGATTATTATTCTCAACAATGCATTTACATTTTAAACAAGTTGTTGGTCGGGCAACCACAGTACGGCTACTTATGGCCACTTATGACCTGTATTATTATGCAAGCCAAATATTCTAAACCATAAATAGACGTCTTAGACGAATTTTCATTATTTAGTGGAAGTAAAAATTTATCCTTATCTCCAGGCCCCTGAAAGCCAAATAGAATAATCTTGCCTGCTACTTTTTCCTTTGATATCTTATTGTCCAATACGTCATATAAGGAATATGTAGCTATTTTATTAAGACAATCTCGATAATTAACATCAACTATTTTTAAATTGCTCTGTAAGAATTGGACTGCCTTTAAACTGTCAAACTTGAGGGCTGTTTGGATCGCAAAATGATACTCAATTTTATCTTCAACTTTCTCGAACATTGAAAATCTTTTGAGTGTATTAATTTCATCACTTTCTGTTAATGCATTAATAAACCCTGTATTAGATTCAAATGGAATGAATTCAGGCAAAGATCCATATACAAATTCATATCTCACATCCAAACCATCATATTCTCCACTTGAATTTGCAATAACACTTGCCATAACCAGATTATCTGTACTCCATAACACATCTACTAAGGCACTATCAGATTTATAATCAGTGTTGCGTGAAAATTGAAGGTCAACAGAAATAACTTTTGGTTTGTATGAATTTAAAAACTTGATTGCTTTTGCAATGTCCATTCTTGAAGCGTCACCCACATTAATCATCACAATTGATCCGGTATGATCTTGAGGATAACAAGAATTATTAAGGAGAATACATAAAATCAAAACGAGCCGCAAATTCATCGCTTTTCAATTATGTGAGCCAGTGACAGCAGACATTTTATTCTTTCTTTGTTGCTCATTAATTAAATGTTCCGGCATCCACAGACTTAATAAATTCAATTACCCCAGGAAAAAAATGCTGTTGATCATCCCACATAGACATGTGGCTGCCATTGGGGCAATGTAAATACCGGCCATTCTTAACCTGCGTTGACATCCATTCCATGTGTTTCGGGTCCATCGTGTCGTGCGTGGCCCCTACTGTCAAGGTGGGCACTTCGATTTCAGGCAATCGCGCTTTGACATCCCACTTCTCCAATCGCCCAGCGATGCCAAACTCACTAGGACCTTGCATTAAGGTATATACTGTACTGTTTGTATGTTTAAACGAGCGGTTCACCGGGTCTGGCCATTCTGCTGCAGGGAACCGACATAAATGTTGTTCATAATAATTGGGGATAAGCAATTCCATGTACCGTGGATTTGCAAAGTCCTTCTTTGCTTCCAGTTGCCGAATCTCTGCAAGTACGGTCGGGTCCATTTGCTTAGATAAAACTTCCTCCGCATAGCGACCATAATCAGGACAACTCGCCATCATATTACAGATGATCAAGCCTTTCAAATTCTTCTGGTACTTCAAAGCATATTCCATCGCCAGGATTCCACCCCATGAGTTCCCTAAAAGATAAAAATTGGAAGGATCCAGGTTTAATGCTGTCCGAACTTCTTCCACTTCTTCTACAAATCGTTCTATTGTCCAGAGACTACTATCTGTTGGCTGATCACTATAGTAAGAACCAAGCTGATCGTAATAATAATATTCAATACTCGCTTGCGGAAAAAAGCTATCAAATGATTCAAAGTATTCATGCGTAGCAGAAGGCCCGCCATGCAGTAACAACACTTTAATGGTTGGATTATTACCTACGCGCTTTGTCCATACCTTATACTTGCCGTTGTGAATCGGAATCATTTTAATTCCACCACTCTTTAATCCGGTTTCACCTAGGTCATAATAATTGACCAATGAGGTTTGTTCAGGCGAAGGGGATTGGCAACTGATTAGAACCCATAAAAATAAGAATGGTAAGTATTTCATAGTCGTTGAAGTTTAGGATCAGTTCATCGTAAAGTACAAATCATAATGTTTCTTGCAATTGGGGTTAAACAATGACTGGCATTGCGTACACGTGTTATTGCTGTCCATATATTCTTGAATCGTTAACTGATGGCCACAAACTCCGCACAGTATTGCTTTCGTATCGCGCTCAGCGATCGGCCAGGTAATCGCTTCGTGCGTGGTTGCTTCTTTATGACACGAAAAGCAGGGGTAATACGTATCGCAACATTTGAATTTGATGGCGATGATATCGAGGTCCGTATGGTAATGCGAACAACGAGTCTGATCGTCAATCACTTTACCCTTTACCAACATACCACCAATTACCCTGTCGTGAGCCGTTGTATCCATAGGAGCTGTTTCTGCCGTCTTCCCATTCTGTTGACAGCCCGGGAAAAAAGCCGTAACAATACAAAACAAAATAATCTTTATCAGTTTACCCATAATACATTTAGTTCTATCAATCTTAATTCTATTCCGATATTCCTTTCGCTTTCTGCATATTTAACGTTAACCCATCCACCGGTGCATCGGAATATATGATTGCTTCGGAGGAATAAATCGTGTGTTCTTTCGAAGGATTTAAAATCTTTAGCTTCACGGAATGTTTTCCCTTTGGGATTTTATAATTCCAGGCAAGTTCATGACGCCTGGTAGTGAAATTTACCGGCAACAATGGTTTCTCAATAATTTCGTTATCGAGATACAATTCTGTTTTGAAAACATAATCGCTGGTATTTGCCCAGGGTGAACAATTACCCTTCAATACAAAGCCGGTGCCCTCAAATTCAAAGTTGATTTCATCCTTTGTTTCCGACCAGGTTACGGGAATTTTATTAACCGGGTAAAGACCGTCAAAACTCTTTTCAAATTTCACGGCCACGGGTGCCTGCCAAGGAAGTGTGATCTGCTCGCCTTCAATCATGCCGCCATTCTGCTCAATATTTTGCAAAGCATGCCTAAAGCCGATTTCGTAGACATCATTCAACGAAATGGTCGTGTATTTAAAATCGATATCTTCAGCTTCTTTCAATCCAAGCTTCCAGTAAGTTGGAATATTTGAATAACCAAGAACGGTGCCCAGAACTCCACCGGCTGTCGATGGATTGCAATCAGCATCCTGTCCGGCACGCGTAGAAATCTCCAGGGTTTTAGTAAAATCACCTTCACCATATAGCAAACCCATCACCACATAAGCAGCATTTACTTTTGCATCAATATTGAAAGTATGGAAAACTCCGTCCGGACAACCGATATCACTGGCCCATTTCTTTTCAACTTCCAGCCAGGTTTGTTTCCAATCAGTTGGATATTTTTTATGCCAATCTATCACATCATTGATGCATTGAAAAAACTCACTTTGTTGAGGAATGGTCTTTAACGCTTCACTCACGATAAAGGGAATATCATTAGAAGTAAAGGCCAACGCATACATAGCACCTACATACACTCCGCCATACCAACCGTCACCATAATTCATGATGTGACCGATCTTATCACTAATCTCCGAAGCCGTATTCGGCATCCCCGGACTCATTAATCCTGCAAAGTCAGCTTCAATCTGATAGTCGATACAATCTGCATGGGGATTGTTTAACCAATCACCCGATTCGGGCGCATTGATGCCATGCAAAATATTATAACGACCAGCCTGGTTAGCATGCCAGAGCGCATAGCCAGCCTTTGCATAAGCATTTGCAAATGAATCTACTGGTGCATCGAGTCCGTGCTTTTCAAAAATATCTACAAACGTAAGATCCATGTAGAGGTCATCATATAAACCTGGATTATTTTCCATGGTTTTCTTTAAATAACCATCGTACCAAAGAAGGGGCTGATAGTCTGCAATAAAAGCCCCCTGAAAGCGGAATTCATACGGGCCACCAAAGGTTACGCCTATGGTTTGACCTGCCCAGCCGCCCATGATTTTGTCTTTGAGCTGTGATTTGGTAAGTGTGGTTTGTGCAACAACTGTAACTTCGGCTGATTCTTTACCGGTGTTATTACATGAAATAATGATTGACAGGCAAGTCAGGAATAATAAGGTCTTTTTCATAACTCAGGCAAAAGTTAGAACGAAGGTAACATGTAGGAACAAAATATAAGCAAAATCGTGAATCATTCAGATAGAGATCACCACGGATCAATCGACCTGAGAATTTCTGAATACTCTTTCATGAGCCGATCATTCAAGCCTTCTTCTTTGGTATAGCCTGCCAGTTTTATCAACTCCTTACTGGCAGTTTTATTGGTAACGGGAGGTGTCATACAACTTACATTCATCCCCGCCTTTTGCATGGCATGGGTTCGGTTGGTAAAGGCATTGTCGTTAGTAGTTTTACTAATCACCTCAAAGGTTCGTTTCGAATCATCGCGGATTATCTGCCAGTAAGTTATGTTCATGGCCTAAAGATAGCAGTAAGTAATGAATACCGTTTTGAGATGCTACTTGCTTTTCCGTTGGCGATTACTTTTAATTCAATGACGCCTCCAGAAAAGCTAATTCTTTCTTCAATATTGGTGAAGCCGAAATTTGATCCCCTAATACCTGCACAGCACCATCCGTTTTGTATGGTTTCCATGCATTCAATCCTACGCCATTGGGATTGCCGGTACGAATAAAATTCATCCAGTATTCCGACATCACCTTTTCCATTTCCCGATCGCGCGCCTGCCATGGACGATTCCAGAGGTGCAACGTATGTAACGCATAGGGAACTTCCGAGGTATGGAAAGCACCATGATTGGGAAAGTTTGGTTTATCGGTTGGTACAAAACCAAACTGATAGAGGTAGGCATCGCTTTTATTATAAGTTGCCCACAAATGAGAAGGCAGTGCAGCAAAATCACACAGTCCCAATTTTAGTTGTGACGCTTTCGCCTGCTTATTGGAATCGGCTGGAAATAATTTTAAAAATTCGTCCGATCTGCTTCCATACTTCTTAATAGATTCTTCCTTAAACTTCGCTGGCGGCAAATTGGCATTGCCGTTGAGCGTAGCATCCCCGGTTACCCAACCGGTTAACAGTGGCACATCATTGTGTTTACCTTCCTGAAAATGAGTTAACAGATTTTCGGGCAACACGTAGCCATCCAGCACCGGACTAAAAGAACCCCACGGCATCGTACTTGCAAACTGCTGAATTTCTTCGGCACTGGCTGACCGTAATTTATGTATACTTCCGGCTTTCGCCTTTTCCACAAAGTTGACACCTGATTTTTCCGCGTCTTTTAATCGCCTTGCCCTGGACGTGCCAAGCAAACCACCGCTCTGTGCAATCGCTTTATGAAAAAGCCCTTTGCCTAAAGGCGAAGCCACCAACGCGTTGATGCTAAACGAACCCGCTGACTGTCCGGCAATTGTTACATTATTCGGATCACCGCCAAAAGCTGTAATGTTTTTTTGTATCCATTGCAACGCGGCAAGCTGATCGAGAAAAGCATAATTGCCAGAAGCTTGTCCACCTGATTCTTTTGTTAATTCAGGGTGGGCCAGGAAACCAAAAGCACCCACACGATAGTTAATACTTACGAATACAATTCCGCGCTTAGCGTATTCTTCGCCATCATACACTGCACATGCCGCTGACCCTGAAACAAAACCACCACCATATATCCATACAAAAACAGGCAACTTCTCATGGGCAGTTTTCGCAGAAGTCCACACGTTGAGGTATAAACAATCTTCACTCAACGGTTCGGGTGGTGCAATGAACTCTTCTGTCCACATCATAAACGGAACAGGCTTTCCTTGCATCGGGCTTGCTGAAAAGGTTTCGCACTTGCGTACCTCGTTCCAGTTAGTAACGGGGTGAGGTGCTTTCCAGCGTAAATCTCCAACGGGTGGAGCCGCAAAAGGTATTCCCTTAAAAATTGATACCTCTCCTTTTTTTATACCGGAAACCGGACCATTTACCGTTTTGATTACGGGAGTCTGGCAGACCGCCATAGGCATAATCAGTAATGCGAGTATACTTAGAAAAATTATTCTCACTTCGATTGAATTTAGTTTGCTACTTAAAAACTGAATCAAGGAATGCTAATATTTTATTGATAGCCTCAGGCGCGTCCTTTTCAAAACTTGTTCCTAAAAATTGATTTGATCCTGAATCCAGATAAGCATGTGGTCTTCCGGCATACTCCCAATATTCGACAGTATGACCAGCTGACTTTAGTGCATTGGCAAATTCTAATACGGAAGCAGGAGTTGTAAGATCATCTTTACTGCCGACAGCGCAAAGCATGGGTGGAAGTTTTCTTTTACTGGAATTCGGGATGTTATAGAGCGGAGAAACTGCCTTATAGTATTCTGGATTATTTTGCATGTTAATGTTATTACCAAAAATTCCTCTTGGAGTTGCCTGCCCCATGCTCCAGAAAAAATTGCCAGCAGTCTCAAATCCATCTGAACCATCTCCTTTGGAACCTAAACAAGGTTTGTATAATTCTGCTGCAGGATAATTGAATACGGCAGCTTGCACGCGTAGTCCATTTTTCTTTGCGACCTGTTCTGCTGTCTTTCCTGCCGGCAGGTAAGTAGGTTTAAATCCAAGCGTTGGCCCTGCAAATCCATCAGACTCCAATCGGTCGCCCATGGTTACAATCATGGCAGCGAGATGCCCACCGGCACTGTCCCCTGAGACAGCCAGTTTGGAAGGATCACCGTTGTATTTTGAAATATTATCCTTAATCCAGAGCACTGCCCCAAAGACATCTTCCACTATCTGATTCATGGTAGTGGTATTATTATTTGTTGGCAGCAGCCGATAGCTAACATTGCAGATTACATACTCCCCATGTTCAACCAGATACTTCGACATCTCATCCATAATAGTCTCATTGTTGATAAGCCAGCCACCCCCATGATAAATGATATAAACCGGATACTTCTTCTTTCCTGTATCGGGAGTATAGATATCCATGGTTAGGCTATAGCCTTCCGGCTTCGCCCATTCAAGATTCTGAACTACAGAATACTTATTAAGGGATTGAGCAAATGACTGCCAACCAATTATCAGCAAAATCAGAAACAGAAAAAATGATTTTTTCATAAGGATATGATAAGCTATTTCAATTTGGGTTCATTAAGTACAAACATACGCATCCTGACATCGGTTTCTGGCCTGGATTTATTGGTCTTGGTGGCGGCAATTTTATCCAGCACATCAAATCCTAGTTCCAATTCACCATACACAGTATATTCTCCATCCAGGTGCGGAGCGCCCCCTACAGTTGTATATAATTTTTTTTGCGCTTCATTCAACGTAAGTTTTCGCTGAACAATAGTACTGTCAAGCTGCGTAGTGCGTAAGGCTGGTCGCTGAACGATATAAAACTGACAATTGCTACTTGCCTTTTCAGGATTGTTGTCACGGGCAGCTGCCAGCACCCCGCGTTTATGATAGATTCCTTGTTCTGTTCTGAACTCTGCCGGAATGAGACCACCTGGTGCCGATCCATTACCGAGGGTTTGACCGGGTTGGGCTTTCTTGCTGTTAGGATCGCCACCCTGAATCATAAAGTTATTGATCACTCGATGAAACATCAGGCTATCATAAAAACCTGATTTTACTTTGGCTATAAAGTTATCACGATGTAAAGGTGTTTCATTGTAGAGCTTCACCACCATGTTGCCCTGATCGGTCATTATCAATACGTGATATTGTCCATCCTTCGAATTGATTGACTTGCTATACTTTTTAATTGCTTCAATTTCGCTTTTTGACAGCTCCCGAAAAGTCTTTGGACTGCAACCGATTAATGTGCTCCCAACAAGAAGAGTTACCAAAACTAATTTTCTAATATTCATGAGCACTAATTTACAAGCAAAATAGCCAAGCAAATACTTTGATGCCCTAAAAATTATTGTCGTCCTGCTTAACCTTAACCCCTAATCATAACTACTCGTATGGAAATTCTTGAGATTTTATTAGTTGTATTTCTGTTTGTACTTGTCGTAATGTTATTCACCATGTTCGTTACCGTAAAGCAAGGCAATATTGCGGTGATCACCATCTTCGGAAAATACAGGCGTATCATGCGGCCGGGCTTAAACGTTCGGATTCCCTTGATCGAAGTAATTAATTCCCGGGTCTCCATACAAAACCGATCTGTCGAACTTGAATTTCAAGCAACAACCATAGATCAGGCTAATGTCAACTTCAAAGCCATGCTGCTGTTTGCGGTACTCAACCAAAATGAAGATACCATCAAAAATGTTGCTTTCAAGTTTGTGGATGAGGAGAGTTTCACTACGGCACTTGTTAGAACCATTGAAGGATCCATCCGCAGCTTTGTAGCAACAAAAAAGCAGTCGGAAATACTTTCATTAAGAACCGAAATTGTGTTAGAAGTAAAAAAGCAATTAGATCACACACTCGAAGAATGGGGTTACCACCTACTCGATCTTCAGTTAAATGATATAGCATTTGATGAAACAATTATGAAATCGATGGCCAAAGTGGTGGCCTCGAATAACCTCCGGGCTGCGGCCGAAAATGAAGGTCAGGCTTTACTTATTACAAAAACCAAAGCAGCTGAGGCCGATGGAAATGCCATTAAGATTTCCGCGGAAGCGGAAAAAATTGCCGCACAAATGCGAGGCCAGGGTGTGGCATTATTCAGAGAGGAAGTGGCCAAGGGAATGTCGCAGGCCGCCAAGGAAATGCAAAGCGCACACCTGGATTCATCCTTTATATTATTTTCTATGTGGACCGAATCAATCCGTCATTTTGCGGAACATGGCAAGGGAAATATTATCTTTCTCGATGGTTCTTCAGATAGCATGAAACGCACGATGCAGGAAATGATGGCCATCAGTAAAGGGCAATCCATTGTTACCGAAGTAAAAGAGAAATGATGAACAGGCGCAAATTTACAAAACAAGTACTTGCAGGAGCAACTGGTCTTACAATAGCCAATTCCGGATTAGCCAATATCATATTACCACAACAGAAAACACAACTTGGCGTGGCGCTGGTTGGTCTCGGCTACTATAGTACCGATCTGCTCGCTCCTGCCTTGCAACAAACTAAAAATTGTCACCTTGCAGGGATAGTTACGGGCACTCCAGCTAAAGCGGAAAAGTGGAAACGAGATCATAATCTAGCCGACAAGAATATTTACGATTACAAAAATTTTGACTCGATCGCGAATAACCCGGCCATCGATGTTGTGTATATCGTACTGCCACCTTCCCTTCATGCCGAGTATGTAATTCGGGCAGCGAATGCCGGTAAACACGTATGGTGCGAAAAACCCATGGCGATGACAGTGGCGGAATGTCAACAAATGATCGATGCTTGTAAAAAGAATAACGTTACATTAAGTATCGGGTACCGGATGCATCATGAACCCAATACGAAGCAGATTATAAAATACAGAAAGGAGTTAACCTATGGTTCTGTTGTAAAAGTTGAGGCTGCGGCTGGGTACTTCGATTCAAGAACTGATCACTGGAAACAGAAAAAGAGCTTGGGGGGTGGCGCTATGTACGACATGGGAGTTTATCCCCTCAATGCAACCCGCTATAGTACCGGCCTGGAACCAATCGCGGTAACGGCCCGAGCCTCAACTACCCGGCCAGCCATTTACAAAGAAGTTGAAGAAACCATGTACTTCGAACTTGAGTTTCCGGGTGGCATCACAGCAGTCTGCGAAACCAGTTTTGGTAAAAACATGAATGATCTGCAGGTGACCTGCTCCAAAGGCTGGTATAAGCTTTCACCTTTTCAGTCGTATAGTGGCATCAACGGAATAACAAGTGACGGAAAAAAATTGAACGCTACCATTCCAAATCAGCAAGCCAGACAGATGGATGATGACGCCCTTTCCATTATAAATAGAACACCCATGCTTGTGCCGGGCGAAGAAGGATTGAAAGACATACGCGTGGTTGAAGCTATCTACCGCTCTGTAGCAGAAAAGAAAAAAGTAGAAATACGATAATTAAAAATCAGTATTAGCTTCTTTCAAATCAAGTTCCTGAATCCAGATATTACGGTATAAAACATCATGGCCTTCAGCTTGTAGTTTTAATCCACCCGGGCGATCCGTAATACCTTTACCCCCGTCATTACCTCCATCCTGTCCAGAGTTCGGTCCACCAAACACCTGACTGATGACTTGATTGGTGTGCGCTTTCTTTCCGTTGAAGTAAACTGTTACCATAGGTTTTTCAACCAGCTTACCGTCTTTAAACCGAGCGGCTCTAAAAACAATATCGTAGGCGTTCCATTTGCCCAAACCATTGTAGGCAAAATAGGGCGATTTGCTTTCATTAATCACAGCTCCTAATCCATGCGATGTGGAGTCTCCATCCAGCACCTGAATTTCATACCGGTTTTGTAAGTACACTCCGCTGTTACCCCCTGGCTTGACAATAAGAAACTCAACATGGGCTCTGAAGTCCCGAAACTCTTTTTTGGTCACAATATCAGCCGCTCCATACAAGCCACCAGCTGCAGCCGGATCGTTTGAGTTAACCACCATTCCTTTATCAACGGGATCTTTCTCAACAATCCATTTGATCGGTAAGGTTGCTGCCAAGCGAGGTCCACTCCAATACGTCCACTTTTCATCCAGCATCTTTCGGCTGCCGTCTAAAAACTGCTCCGCACCTTTAGGCGCTTTGGTACCTACTCCTGTTTGGGCATACGCAACAGTCAAAGCAAATACAGAAATCAAAATAAAAACTGTATACCGAAGAAATTTCATAGTGTAAGAGTTAAAATTAAATTGTTGCTAAGTAGGCGCTAGCCTACAACTTTCAAAAATCAAAATTACCGGAAAATTACCAGCTCGCAGGTTTTATATTTTTAGCGGCTCGCAAAATATCAATGCGGCTGATTTGGCCGATAAGCACCCCGTTTTCAACGACCGGCATTCTGCGAATGGGTGAATTAAGGAATTCTGTAGCAGCATCCACCACCGTGCTGTCGGGCGATAACGTTTTTACATTTCGGGTCATGTAATCAGCTACTACAGGTGAACTGAGTGGCAAATTATGGTAAGCCTGGTCTACCACGATCCGTAGACAATCTTTTTCAGAAATAATGCCCACCAACTTCCGGTTTTCATCTAACACGGGCGCACCTGAAATTCGTTTTTCAATCATAATGTTGATAACCTCGTTAATCGATTGATCAGGTCGCACAGTAACAAGATGTTGCTGTTGAACCATGTACTTTACGATCGACTCGTACTTTGGCTGCCCGGCAGCGAGCTCTTCTTTACTCTTGATTTCTGGTTTGAAATTCATGATTTGGTAGTTTAAGGTAGAGTAAGTTAGGAAATATCAGAAAATAACAAAAGCCTGATTTCGGCTGATACCCGTAAACATGTCATAATTAGTCTTTATCAGTGTGTTCTAATTAAAATATAAGAAGAGGTACGATTTTCAGTAACATTGTTGAAAACTAAATTGACCGCCCAATCATCCCACGGTTCAAGGTAGATTCAATTATTAATTGTTTACACATGAAAAAACATATACTATTCATCCTCCTTTACGGAGCTACTACATTGGGGATGGCCCAGGAAACCAAAGAGGCCATGATGGAAAAGAGAGCCCGGGAAATGCATCGGGTTCTGGGAATTAATGATCCGGCACAATGGAGAAAATTTATCCAGGAAAATTATACACAAGCTCTCATTGACAAACCGATGCGGGCAACTGTTCAATCGGATGGTGGGGATGTTTCAAAATCTGAAAGTAATTCAGCCAATAACCTGGAAGAGAAAACTAAAATATTTCAACGACTCTACAATGATTTTGGTCAGGGCAAGATCCTTTCCTTAAAGACAAAGGGAGATAATGTAGAGATGGTTATAGCTGGTGAAATGGGACTGAAAGGCACGTTCAAGTTAAACTTTGATCCCGCTAAACCTCATCTAATTAGTGGACTGGGGATAGAGGCTGGAAACTAATCGTAATAAAAGTTAACTTGGTAATTCAAACATGATTCCATCTAATTTGTTATTTCTACTATGAAACAATCCTTGGTAATTCTGGCCATTACATTATTCCTTTCTACAAATCTAGTGGCTCAGCGATCGGTACCTGATCTTATTGAAACCAATCAAGGCTCCCTTGCTATCCAGCCGATCCTTCATGGCACAGTTGTTTTTACGTGGAACAACAAAGTAATCTACTCAGATCCCTATGGCGGCAGCAAAGCTTTTGAAGGAATTGTTCCTCCTGATTTAGTTTTGATATCGGATATCCATGGTGATCATATGAGTTTGGAAACCCTGCAAATACTGGATCTTACAAAAGCCATCCTTGTCGTACCACAGGCGGTGGCTGATAAACTTCCGGATAATCTAAAAACTAAGATTGTAATTGTTGCCAATGGCACTACCACAACTCAATTGGGAATTAGTATTGAGGCAATTCCTATGTATAACCTACCCGAGGCTGTTGATTCAAGACACACCAAAGGCCGCGGCAATGGGTATGTTCTTACGATGGGCGGAAAGAGGATTTA
Organism: Cyclobacteriaceae bacterium; assembly: GCA_041736555.1. Classification (GTDB taxonomy): domain Bacteria; phylum Bacteroidota; class Bacteroidia; order Cytophagales; family Cyclobacteriaceae; genus ELB16-189. The sequence continues at coordinate 90,394 of JBGSTJ010000026.1, read as the reverse complement.
TCTTTCCGGAGATACCGATGATATTGTTGAAATGCGTACATTAAAAAATATTGATGTAGCCTTTGTATGCATGAACCAACCTTTTACCATGAATATTCATGAGGCTTCCAGTGCTGTACTGGAATTCAAACCTACGATAATGTATCCTTTTCATTATCGTGGACAAGCTGGCTTGAGTGATGTGGAAGAATTTCAGAAAATAGTAAAAGATAGCAATCCGGCCATTGAAGTACGGTTAAGAAACTGGTACCCCACCTACTGATTTATGATGACTGATTGATACAGAAAAATCGTTATTTTTATAACGTACCAATTACCAATCCATTATGATTGAATCTGCTCAAGTAAAGGCAAATCCCAACCTCTTGGTTTTTGTACCCATTCTATATACAGTGTGGTCTGATGCAATACTAACGCCCAGCGAAATTTCTGTCCTCGAAGGTCTGATCAATAGTCAAGGTTGGTTAACGAATACAGAAAAATCTTTTTTACTTTCAAAGATCAATCCTGCTACACCACCCACTGCCGATGAGCTGATGAGTTGGCGCACTGCCATCTCGCAGGTGGCCGATCCCAAGATTACTAATGAAACGCTTGTAAACCTGGGCATCAGACTGGCAGGTTTGACGGGTGATGGAACCATCAGCGAAACACTCGTGCGAGCAAAACCTTCCTTGTCCAACATTGAATCGACCCTTGGGTTGATTAGTCATGAAGCTATTTTTAATTTTCATGCTGGTCACAAAACAATTACCTCCGAACAAAGTACACAACAGAATTTTTCTGTTTCTGAAATGACCAAAATTCTGGATGGCGACTATGCCGAAATAATTAAAAAAGTTAAGACATTACTCTCGGATCCTGAATTTCAATACGTGAGTCCCGGGGATTTAATGCTTTACCGAACCCGGGTATTGCAATGGTGTAAATTTCTTGCCGAGCAGGGATTTGGTGCTATGGCTTATCCAAAAGAATTTGGCGGCAAGGGTGATATGGGCTCTTACTTTGCCATCATGGAAACATTAAGTTATCATGACTTAAGCATGGTAATAAAATTCGGGGTTCAGTTTGGACTTTGGGGTATGAGTGTATATTTCCTGGGTACGGAAAAGCATCATAAGAAATACCTCAAAGACATAGGCACCTTAGAACTTCCCGGTTGTTTTGCCATGACAGAAACCAACCACGGATCGAATGTTAAAGGAATAGAAACAACCGCTACTTACGACCACTCAACGCAAACCTTCAACATTCATACGCCCAATGAATATGCACGCAAAGAATACATAGGCAATGCAGCATTGCATGGACAGATGGCAACGGTTTTTGCCAAATTGATTGTTGATGGAAAAGATTATGGAGTCAGTGCACTTGTTGTTCCACTTCGTGACAAGAAAGGAAAAGTACTGCCCGGTGTTACCATCAAAGATTGTGGCCGTAAAATGGGATTGAATGGTGTTGATAATGGAGTTATTTACTTCAATCATGTAGTAGTACCAAAAGAAAATCTACTGGATCGATTTACCTCCGTCAATGCCGAAGGAAAATTTGAAAGTCCGATTGCCAGTGACAACCGGAGATTCTTTACCATGTTGGGCACGTTGGTAGGTGGACGTATAGGGATTCCCCGTTCAGGAAATTCTGCATCAAAGTCAGGGCTTACCATTGCCATCCGATATGGTGATCAACGTAGGCAATTCGGACCTGAAGGTGGAACCGAAGTGCCCATCCTGAATTACAGAACCCACCAGCGCAGGTTAATGCCTTTGCTGGCTAACAGTTATGCACTGCATTTTTCGTTGCAATATCTTACGAATCGGTTTTTACATCGAACCGAAGAAGACATGCAAGAGATTGAGGCGCTGGCAGCAGGTTTAAAATCTTTCGCTACCTGGAATACAACTGCAACATTACAGGAATGTCGTGAGTGCTGTGGTGGCAAAGGTTATCTTTCTGAAAATAGAATTGAAGTTCTCAAGAACGATACAGACATCTATACAACCTTTGAAGGAGATAATACAGTGTTGTTACAATTGGTTGCAAAAAGTAGACTGACGGAGTTCAAACAGGAATTCAGCAACATGAATGTATTTACGATATTAAACTATGTGGCAGATCAGGCTAAGACTTCTTTGACAGAAATGAATCCTATCACGATTCGCAATACCAGTGAAGATCATTTACTGGATCCGGAATTCCAATTGAGTGCTTTTAAATACCGCGAACGCGATATCTTAACCTCAGCCGCGAAACGATTAAAGAAACACATCGATAGTGGTATGGATTCGTTTGATGCTTTTAATGTCTGCCAGCATCACCTGGTGCAGGTAGGCCTGGCTTATATTGAGAGGATTATTTTGGAGCAGTTTATTCTACAAGTAGAAAAGACAAACGATGCAGGTTGCAAAGCAACGTTGAAAAAGCTATGCGCCCTTTTTGCGCTCTCGCAGATTGATAAGAATAAAGGATGGTATTTAGAACAGGGTTATATGGAGGGAAACAAAACGAAAGCCATTCGCAGACTGGTTAATCAATTGTGTTGGGATATCCGGCAGGATGCTGTGCCGCTGGTGAATGCTTTCAATATTCCGGACGCCTGTCTTGCAGCACCCATTGCAATTAACCAATAGCTACTCTATTACAATCCGAACAGATTGTCGCCAGTAGCCTCTGGTTACTTGCACAACATAGACACCCGCTGGAATAGATCCTGAGTCAATATGCACTGATGTTCCATCCGTGTGCAGGGAAATTGGAATTGTCTGACCCAACAGATTAATAACCTTCACATTTTCGGACTGAATTTCAAAGCCGGTTGAAATCCTGAACGCACCAGACGAGGGATTAGGGTACACTTTAAGTTGGTAAGTTTGCGAAACCTCAACTCGTCTTACACCCGAATAGCTATATTGTTTGTCAAAATCTGTTTGCTTAAGTCGGTAATAGGAAATTCCGGTATAGGGTAAGCCATCGATGGTCTCGTAGTCAAGGCGCACCTGACTGTTGCCAGCGCCCTTCACTTCAATCACATCTTCCCAACTCTCTGCATCTTGGGATCGCTGGATAGTAAAGAAATCGTTGTTTAGTTCTGATGCGGTGCTCCACTGCAATTTAACTTCTGTTTCTTGTACAGTCGCACTAAAGGATATCAATTGAATTGGTAATGGACTTGTTAAATCTGTATTACCGATTGTAAACCGATCGCCATCCTGCAAATTAATTCCCGAAAAAGTTACAACCGTGCCTGAAAAAGAACCTGCCACGGGTGTCACATCATTGTCGGCAAAGCCATCGCCATCACGATCAATCAATAGTCGTAAGTTATTACCCAGTGCACTTCCTAATGTTCCAGCAAGATCAACTGATAAGGAAACTGTGCCTACATCACCCACTTCACTTACTCGCCACACGCGACTAATTCTTTCCTGAATGATCACCCCATCAACATCCGTATTGCCTCCTGATAAATTCAAACTATTATGACCCCAAAGTAAAAACTCATTGTTGGACAAGCCATTGGGATTCCACATGCGCACCGCACCACTGCCCTTTGCATCTTTGTGATTGGAGCCATCGCTGGCTTGACCAATACCAGCCACGTTAAAATCAAAATTTCCGTTGCCAACATCATCCATAGAATAAAAGTCACTTGCCGATAAGGCAATCCCATACTTAGCTGATAGGTAATTGTTAGTAATAATCTGTTGAGCTAAATTAAGTTTTGTATTGTAGGCAATCAGTTCGGCAATATCTCCACTTAGGTTTCGACCGCCTGTACCACCTTCATTGCCAATTAGTAAAGTGTTTGCATTAACTTGAGGTATGCGTGTTTCAGCCCGGGTAAATAACTGAGTCATATTTTTGAACATCCTGGTATTCACGTTGTCGTAATCATATTGAAAAATTCCAAATGTGGTATTCGACATCGAGGGACCGGCTGCGGTTTCAGCATCCGAGGAACGGGTACCATTGGTATAGTAAACCGGGAAATGAATATTTCCCGTTCCAGGGAAGTTAGTAAGGAACTCGTAATTCTCAGTGGCATCATTACCTTTTACAAAGAAGGCATTGTAGTTTTTATGAGTTGTTACTTTAGCCACCATGAGGAACGACCATCGGGTTAGGTCAATGCTTGCCTGATCGGCAATAGAAAGTACATCATTTACTCCATCAAATTGAACGATAGGAAATCCGTTCAATGCATTGCTAGTTCGTGTGGGTCTATTGGCCGCTGTACCTTGAGTAGCATGATTAGAATACCCTGATTGATCGTTCCAGCTTGTTACCGCTGTGCCGGTAGTAGTTACGCCATTGTTTCCATCAAGCCATACCACCAAAGCGGATGTCCCAGAATTGCTGCCAACACCACCAGGCCCGGAATTACCTACAATGACCGGATTTGTTCCAACTACAGGAAATCCACTGCAACCACCCCCTGTACAATTGATGGTGAAACTTGTACAAATTTGTGCTACCGTAGCTGAATTTGTATAGGTAATTACACTGCCTGCACCGTTTTGTAACGTGGCCGTTCCCGTACCACAAAGTGTAGCATTAGTGTGATCAATAATTATATCATCGGCCGAAGTGGAATTGGTACTGATGATTGTTGTGCTGTTCCCTGAAATCACAAAATCATCTAAGGTACTTAGCGTTGATCCAGCATCGGCCTCCAGATAACCCACATTAACAAGGTACGAGGAAAGATTATAGGCTCCCGCTGAAAGCACATGCGTATAGCCACCCACCATCATTTCTATACCTGAAACCGTTAATGTACCACTGATGGTAATATCACCTGTGTGGTAAAACATAGCAACGTTGGAAGAGATGAATGGCCCTACATTGCCAAGCGCCAATCCATCGGGGGAAAGACCGCACTTCTTATTATCATCCGTTGCATTAATCGTTATGTTATGCCCTGCGTTGATCACAACATTATCCGTTCTTTTTGGCCACACTCCTGCTGGCACTGCCCCACTTGAACCATCCGCACTAAACGACCACGAAGTGTTGGCATCCCAGGCTCCGGTTGCTAACGAATAATATGTTTGAACGGAGGTAGTCGTGACTCCATTAAAGGCTACACCAATGGTAATCAATCGGGAATTTCCCCCTGCCCATGAAGCTGATGGATTCTCATTACCTGCCACAGTTATCTGCCGAACAGCCGTGGCCAAACTAGTTGTTGCACCAATCACCTGATCGCTTTGTTCTGTATAACTCGCTGCTGCAGTGTGAGTCCGGTTATTATTGGAAACAGAACTATAAACTACAATATCATTAACATCAGCTGCCACATCACCAGGCGCCAAAGCGGAAACAATATTAGCCTGGGCACTGTTCACTGAGGCCACTGGAGTTGCTTGATCTACATCTTTAAGTGTAAAGGCTGTAAAAGCTTCAGACGTTGGACCTGATGACCAGGTAACAACAAAATTATAACTACAACTTCCGCGAGCAGCCGAAATACCCGCTTCATTCAGATACCAGATCTCACCCCGTAATACTCCACCACCACCGCCACTAGATTGTACCCTGGCTACCGTTAGCGCTTGACCACCCCAGGTAATTCCTGTTACAGTTCCTACAGGGGCCACTGCTTCGTGAGAAACTGCTACCACGATCAACCGATTATTTCCTTCACCAACTGCATAGGCTGTCTTAGAAGTTGTTACAGACCCAGGTACAACACTGGCCTGAGATAACGCTTGAATTGATAATAATCCGGAAATAAATGGAACGAAGCACCAATGCTTTAATGTCATAGTTGAGCCAACAATCTGTTACTACAAAAATAGCAAAAATTCAGACTACTTTGAATTCCCGACCGATGCAATACTTACTGAATCACAACCCGTACCGATTGTTTCCAGTAACCTTTGCTCACACGGAGAATGTAAATACCAGGAGAAAGGGATTTTGATTCCACGATAAACGAATTGCCATCCGCTTCCAGCTTAACTGGCAATGACTGACCTAGCATGTTCATCAGCTTCAGATCTTCTGGATAAAGCTCAAAACCCGTTGAAATACGGAATGTACCTGACGAGGGATTGGGGTACACTTTAAGTTGGTAAGTTTGCGAAACCTCAACTCGTCTTACGCCCGAATAACTGAATTGTTTGTCAAAATCAGTTTGTTTAAGTCGGTAATAGGAAATTCCTGTATAGGGTAAGCCATCGATTGTTTCATAATCAAGGCGCGCCTGGCTGTTGCCAGCGCCCTTCACTTCAATCACATCTTCCCAACTCTCCGCATCCTGCGATCGTTGGATTGTAAAGAAATCATTATTTAGTTCTGATGCGGTGCTCCACTTCAATTTAACTTCTGTCTGCTGTGCTGTGGCACTAAATGATATCAATTGAATTGGTAACGGACTTATTAAATCTGTATTGCCGATTGTAAAGCGATCGCCATCCTGCAAATTAATTCCCGAAAAGGTTACAACGGTGCCTGAAAATGAACCTGCCACGGGTGTCACATCATTATCGGCAAAGCCATCACCGTCACGATCAATCAATAGGCGTAAGTTATTACCTAGGGCACTTCCTAATGTTCCACTAAGATCAACGGATATGGAAACGGTGCCAACATCACCAACTTCACTTACCCGCCACACACGACTTATTCTTTCCTGAATAAGTATTCCATCAACATCGGCATTACCGCCCGAGAAATTTAAATTGTTATGACCCCAAATCAGAAACTCTCCATTTGCTAAGTTACCGGGGTTCCACATGCGCACCACCCCACTGCCTTTTGCATCTTTATGATTTGATCCATCGCTGGCCTGACCGATTCCCGCTACGTTAAAATCAAAATCCCCATTAACGAAGTTGTCCATTAAATAGACATCGTTGGAAGTCAGGGTGATATCATATTTTGCCGACAAGTAGTTATCCGTTATAATTCGTTGTGCTTCATTCAATGTTCTGTTATAAATTATAATCTCAGCTATATGTCCACCAAAAGGTCTGCCATCAGCCGCGTTCAATAATCCGATAGATAAATCTGAAGCATAATTGGGGATAGTTGCACTTGCCTCATTGGCTGTTATATCCAGGTTGCCGTTTACAAACAGTCGGGCCCGGAGTGCAGCTGCAAGTGTGCCATCGTACAACAGACTTGTGATATAATTTGTACCATTGACAAAAGATAGTGCTGATGGAAACCGATTGTTGCCCTGGTCAATATCTACATTGAGCTTGTCGCCACCAGCAGAAAAGAATAGAGAGTAGGCCTGATTGGTATTAAAGCCTACACGTTTGGACAAAATTGCGCGTGGGCTATTGTTCAAACTCAATGGCCTGATGACCGCCAGGATGGACAAACCATTAGTGTTATCAAGATTGTCGTTATCCGGTACTGTCAACACATCACTATTGGCCCCTGCTACATTATCGAAAAGAATCGTTGGCTGGTTATTAATTACAGTTGACTGAAAAAGCGGTTGAAGATTTGCCGATGCCTGGACTGCATGATTGGCATTTCCTGATTGATCACTCCAACTACTCACCGCGGCACCATTGGCAGTTGTAGAAGTTCCTGCATTGGCTCGTAACCAAAGAGAATTGTTATTGGAATCCCCAACACCTCCCGGGCCGATATTGCCAGTAGCAAAATTTCCAGTACCTGTAACTGGAAAGCCACTGCAGCCACCACCAGTACAATTGATGGTAAAACTTGTACAAACCTGATTTACTGTGGCCGAATTTGAATAACTAATTGCACTGCCAGCCCCGTTTTGTAAGGTGGCTGTTCCGGTACCACACAAGGTTGCATCGGTGTGATCAATAATAATGTCGTCTGCGGATGTAGAATTGGTATTGATGATAGTCGTGCTGTTGCCTGTAATCACAAAGTCATCTAATGTACTTAGTGTTGAACCGGCATCTGCTTCCAAGTATCCAACATTTACCAGATACGATGAAAGATTAAAAGCTCCGGATGGAAGTACATGGGTGTAACCCCCGGTCATCATTTCCATACCGGAAACGGTTAATGTACCACTAATCGTGATATCGCCCGTTTGATAAAACATAGCTACGTTGGAGGATATAAAAGGACCTACATTACTTCTGCCTAATCCATCCGGAGAAAGTGCACAGGATCCATTATCAGTAATATTGTTAATAGTGATATTATGAGGTCCCTGGATGACGACATTATCCGATCTTCGTGGAAACACACCAGGTGGCACCACCCCGCTTGAACCATCTGTGGTAAATGACCAGGAGGTATTCGATTCCCATGCACCCGTGGCAAATGAATAGAACGTGCGAATTGCGGAAAACTCATTACCAACGGAATAAAATGTTGAACCCTGGCGCTGATTGTTGTATTCAGTTTGTATCCAATCAGCACTAAAAACTTCATTGGAAAATCGGGCATGATCAAGATCGCCAATCCATGTCTCGTTACGTGTAGCTGCATTACCGTTATTACCAATATCATGAAATGTATTTAGGGTACCTAGCCCGGCATAAACACCCGAAGCCTGAGCGACTCCATTCACATACACCACGTAGTTGGTGCCGTTCCAGGTAAGTGCTACATAATACCACTCTGCTGTATTCAGATCGAAAAAATTAATATTCGTATTATGACTATTTCCTAATCCTAAGTCTAAAAGACCGGTAGCATCGTTTACATAAAGTTGAATCCTGTTGGCAAAAGGAGGTGTTGTAGTGTGCCCGAAAATATATTGGTGGTTGGCTGAAAAACTAGCCGCATTAAGCCATATTGATAAGGTAGCCTGACTTGCAGAAATTGATGCAGAAGGCGCTTGTATATGATCGCCCGGTGACACAACATTCACAAAGTTTTGTCCATCTCCGATGATACCGGGCGAAGCATTTGTACTTCCTGAATTGGTTGCATTATTTCCATTTCCGGTAGCATCAACGAAATCATCATGGAGAAAATAAACAGCATCATAATCGGAATTCCATGTAGCGGTTGTGGATGGATCTGCAACGACAGAACAATTCCCATAAAACATAAAAATTTCTGTATCCGTAATATTGCTTAGGGTGGGGATCCTCACCCAGGCTACGTATTCTCCAAGTATAGCGTTATAATATTCAATCTGGTGATCCAATATCAACGAACCAGCTGCATCGGATGTAAATAGGATATCAAATCCGTTTGCATTTTCTACACGTCCGCCATTGGCAACACTTCTTAGATCGTTATCTGCACTTGCACCTGTAAATCGCACCATCAGCGGGTAATTAACTAAGGGACTTGCCCCTACTACCTCACTGGCAAGGATCGTTACCTTTTTGCCATATCCATATCCAGCAGGTTGAGCTTTAGTTATCCCAACTATCCCAAGCATAAGAACAATCAGGAAATATTTTTTTTCAAACATAAAAAGAGAAACAAGAGAATGTAAAGCTGATTTTACACAATTACTCACAATAAACCGATGCTAAAGTTAAACAGTTTTCAGATTCAATCAGCAATACGATAACAAAAATTGATAGCTACGCGAGATAAATTTTGCTATAATTTTACTTTTAGCTAACGCTTAATAGTCTGTTTTAATACTCTTATCAAAAGGCAGTTTAAACTGATATGCGATATCCTCATCCTTCTTGCCTTCCAATACATCAAGTCCATAATGAATTTTCTTTGGATCGTCATAGACAAATGTTCCAAAGATCCGATCCCAAACAGAAAAAATATTACCAAAGTTAGAATCCGTCCATGGACGCTCGTAGTGATGATGGAATTTGTGAACATTAGGTGTAACGATGACGTAGCTGAGTGTTTTATCCAACCAGGCAGGAAGTGATATATTGGCATGCGAGAAATATGTAAAAAAGATCGTACAAAAACGATAGAATAAGTAGTAAGCCAACGGAGCACCCATGATCACCACAACCAGCAGCGACAACATCTCACGCAAAATAAAATCACCGGGGTGTAAACGCGGACCCGTGGTGGCATCTACATGCGTATCGGCATGGTGTACCATATGAAACCGCCACAACCATTTCACCCGGTGAAGCATGTAGTGCGCCATGTATTGAGCCACCAAATCAAACACGAGCATGCTCAACACAAAACCCATCCAGGCTGGCATATCAACCAGGTTTAAGATTCCGAACTGATTGGTTTCAATCCAGCGAAATATCCCAAGTGTAGCAATTCCAAAAAGTGTATTGATTATTAACGTGGAACCCAGAAACGCAAAATTAACTCCAGCATGTTTCCACTTTTTGTAGCTAAATAAGAACAAGGGAATACCACCTTCCAGTACCCAGAAAAAAGTTAAACATGACAATACCCAGGCGCCTCGTTGCCAGAAGGGCATCACTTCAAAAAAATGTAAAAAGGAATCCATAAATGTTTCGAAGTTTAAAGCTCAAGAATCAAACAGCAAATCGCAATTCGTATTTCGAAATTCATCATTCAATTTCTAGCTATAACGTTCTATGGGCCTTGTTAAACATGTTGGACCACCGCCACCCTTTACGCTTATCTCCTCCCCCATGTATTCATGAACTATACAACCAGCGTCCATGAGTCTTTGTTTTGTGGTTGGATTCCCTTTCACCATCACTACTTCGCGTGGCGCAATCGCCAATACATTACAACCCATCGAATCCCATTCGGAATCAGGTACCTCAACAAAAGAAAATCCATGATCAAGTAACCCATTCCTAAATGAGATGGGCATGAGGGGAGAATATACTACAGCCAGATTTTTATCTACCGGACTAAGCACCGACATTAAATGAAATACATCAGAAGGACCTTTGTAATGGGGCATCTCTGCCACCCATACTTTGATTCCGTGCGGTTCAACCAGATGTTTTAGTTGCCGGATTCCTTCCCAATTGGTGCGGTACGTATGTCCTACTGCGAGCGTGTGTTCATCGATCCAGGCCACATCACCACCTTCCAAGGTACCGGGATGTGTGATCTCACCTAAAATTTTTATCGCACTATTTTCAAATGCCTTCTTTTCTGCAGCCGGCTCGTTTTTACGTGCAGGTTTACCCATGTTGCAAAGAATCATACCAAAATCAGTAGCTATAGATGCATCACGACAATAGATCGAATCCATGGTAACGGATGAATCAAACGGTAAACTCAGGGCTTCTGCACCCTGACAGGTAATCAGGTTTTCAAATGATAAGTATTCAGCTTCTGCCATGACAAAATCAGGCTTAGAAAGAAAATTCAACTCCTTCCATTGGGATGCAATCTGGTTCTCATCTACAAATGCTTCCTTAGGTCTTTTAATGAAAATGGTTTTAAGTTTCCCATACTCAGATTGGCACGTTACCTTCATAGTGATGAATTTCTTTTGATTTGAATATAAGCATAGAAAGGTAATCCGGCCATCAGCAATACAAAGCCCCAATAGACGGTTTCCTGGCCAGCGCCAATAATCGCCCACATAGAATAAAGAAATGCAAAAACAGCAATGAGTAATTTATACCCACTTAATGCTTGACGTTTGCTGGCTATCATTACAAAAGAAATGATCGAAAATAAATATGGCACCAGTACTGTGAGCGTAGTCAATAACACCATAAACGTAAAGGTGTCGGCCAGATTTCTACTAAAGTTCATGCTCATCAACACAGAGATTAGCAAACTGGAAATCACAATACCAAAAGCGGGTGTTCCATTTTTGTTTTCTCTCGCGAATATGCGAGGAAACAGGTGATCACGAGCTGCTGCCATCGGCATCTGTCCTTGAATCAGAATCCAGCCATTGAGTGCACCAAAGGTGGAGATCACGGCACCCCCGGCTACAAGATAACGGGCTTCTTCACCCCAGATGGAAGCTGCAGCATCAGCAAAGGGAGCCTGCGAATCATGAAGTATTGCTGGTGGAATGAGACCCATTACAGCTATTGTGCCTGCGATATAGATAAACGTAGTAAGCAACGTACCGATCATGGTTGCCCTGGAAACTGTTCGCTCTGCATTCTTCACATTTCCCGATGGAATGGTAGCAGACTCCAGTCCAAGAAATGCAAATAAAGTAAGCGTAGTAGCGCTGGTGATCGCTGAAAGATTTGATTGAGTACTTACATTAAATGGAACAAAGTGATCGGCATTCAAATAGAATAATCCACCAATGGTAATCACTAACAGAGGGGCCAGTTTCAACACGGTAGTAATAACCTGCACGATACCCGCTTCGCGAATACCTTTCGTGTTGATCCATGTTAAAAACCAGATCGCTGATAATCCTGTGCCAACTGCAAATAGCGGATTAGTACCCAATGCCGGAATAAATGCTGTAAGATAACTAACAAAGGCAACCGCGATGGCGGCATTGGTACACCAACAAGAAATCCAATAGCCCCATGCCACCAGAAAGGCTGGAAAGGTACCCATGCCTTCACGTGTATATGCATACGGTCCACCGGTTGCCGAAGGTTGTAATTTACTCAACCAACTATATACCAGTGCCAGGCACAACGCACCTGTTCCTGAAATGAGCCAGCCCACCAAACTGATGCCTCCATAAATTGCCAACGTAGCCGGCAACATGAACAAGCCCGAGGCAATCATATTGCCGATCACCAACGAAGTGGTTGTCCATAGGCCTATCTCTTTTGATTTTTCACTCATCCGGATCGTTAATTACAAATAATACCGGATTCATACAATGATCTAAAAATAAATCATAGCCACGAAAGCAAACTGATCCTTATGCCTTACCAATATTAAAAGGGTACGTTAGCCGTTTTGATAATTTTCTCTTTATCATCCGTCCAGGCAAAAATCAATTTATTACCGGACTTTGTCATTTGAGGGAATCCGCTCGACCGTGCGTCAGAAGTAGAAGCAATGTTCATGGATGTTCCTTTCGTTCCATCGCGATTCACTTTCACAGCTTTGATCTCCGCGCCTTCCATCCAACTTACCAGGGCGTTATCAGCATCCAGCATCACCACATCTACTCTGCCAATCGCTTTCCCTTCATCTAGTTTTACTGGCTCACCAAATGTTGCACCACCATCCGTAGAAAAAATAACACGCACGCTGGCATTTCCTTCCGGGGATGAGAACCAGGCTATCGATAAATTATTTCCTATAGCATCAACCCTTGGTCCATTTACCGGGCAACCCGCAATCTTCCAATTATCAGCATAAATCGTTTTTGGTTCCGTCCATTGTCCATTAACAAAACGCACAATCGACATGTCGCGGATTTCTTCATCTGAACGATCACGATAAATTACAATTGGTCCGTTATCGGTAAGTGCTGTGCCTGTCTGGCAACAATCACACGTGCGGTTATCCAGTTCCCATTCATTGCTCTTCACTCCATTTATGTCCACTACGGCAGCCCGAATAGACATCTGGCCGTGGTGACCTTCATGGTTCTCCATCCCCTCTATCACCGTATTGCGACCATCTAACCAGGCTACCAAAAAGTTTTCACCATAAGGTAATATTGAAACAAATCCATGCTCCGCTTGTTTTGCATCATCGTGAACGGGTTTAGGTTCGCTCCACGTTTTGCCCTCATCTTGTGAAGTAGTTAGCATCACATCATAGGCAAATGTGCCTGCTCCGCTCTTGCCAAGGTAGTGAGCCATCAGTTGTTTTCCATGCGCTGCGATTAACGGGTAGTCGGCCCAGTTAACAAACCAGTTTTCGCCTGAACGGATCACGTGTGGCTCCGACCATTTTTCATTTTCCAGTTTGGAGAATTTCAAAAAGTTCTTGCCTCCCGATACTTCAATCCAGGATAAGAAAGTATTTCCGTTGGTATCGGTAAATAAATACGGCTCGCCACTGGAAGTTTTAGTAGGTGAATCCATGAGGTTAATAACTACCCCAGCTTCTTGTTTCTCGTTGACCTTGCAGGCCGATAGCACTGCTATCAGTAATAGAATATATTTATTCATCTTTTTACATTAGTACAAAAGGCGTCTGACCGCCTGCCTTTGCCGAATCCGCCATTTGGAGAAGCAGGCAGGCTTTGAGCGGTCAGACGCCTACATTATTCGTTGATTAATTTCGTTACCATTTCTATCGTTGCAGGATCGTCCCATTTTCTGAATCCTACTTCAGAGAATACCATATTGCCATCCCCATCAAAAATGAAGGTTGTGGGCAAAGCTTGAATTCCCAGTGATTCGGGATTTTCTACCCGAACAAAATTTAAATCCATTTTACGACTGACCGCAAATTTTTGAATCTTATCAACTTCTTCATCAGACGCAAAGAAGAATTCAATGTTCTTGCCTGCCAATTGAGTTTGCAAGGAAGCAATACTTGGCATCTCCTTAACACACGGTTTGCACCATGTAGCCCAAAAGTTGACGAAGATTGTTTTGCCCTGCAGTTTTGTTAAATCTACTGGATCACCATTCATATCCGTCAGTTTAAGATCCGTAGCTTGTATGGCAGAATCGTCTTCTTTCTTTGGTGAAGCACAAGCCGCAAGAAATATCAGAAAAAAAATAAAACGAGCACGAGTCATTAGTTTAATTTCTCTTGTACTGATCCACACTTCAACATCTTATCACCAAAATAAGGGTTACGTATTTCAGCAACATCGCTCAACCAATATCCACCGGTATTATTAAATGCCATTGGACAATATTCATAAAAAGCTGTTGCACCACCTAAACCATACGCTTTGATGCTCTTATACATATTATCAGAAAGCTTGCTGAAAGCAGTGCGTTGCATTTCAATATCATCCGATGTCTGGATCTCTTTCAACGAAGCATCTAATCCACCTGAATACATCATCCAATCATTGTGTGCCACACCGGTCAATAACAGCATGTCGGTTTTTGAAAGCGATTCCTGAACTTTGGCTGCTGCTTCCTTAACATGCGCAGAGTTGGTAGCCACAAATGCATCTTTTAATGAAACATACGTAGTAAACACTCCACTAAGTTGTTGCTGAAAGGTTGCATCCACCTCGAATTGAGGAGCCGATGCTTCTGCGGGAGTTTCTTCGGTCGTTGCATGCATCGACTCATCATGGATTTCTTCCTGGGCAGTTTCTTCTTTCTTTGAAGAACAATTGCTCAAGGCCAAAACAGTAACCACACTATAGAGTGTCGCGATAAATAAGGATTTGATTTTCATAATTGTTTGATTTATTATAATTTAAATTAGATTTAATGATTATGCCCCAACATAGGATCTCTTCCATTCTTTAAAATGATCTCACTGTAAAGCAGATAGGCCCCGGTAACGACCACGAACTCTCCTTCCTTCAGCCCTTCGATAATTTCAACAGAATCAAAATTCTCGACACCGGTCTTTACCATTCTTGGCGCAAAGGTATTATCTGCCGTTAGAATATACACGTGCGTACCGCGCTGATCATGTATTACCGCATCGGTTGGGATCGCCAAGGAAGTACTCACCGAATGTTTTAGAAACACCTGTGCCTGCATGCCCGGTTTCCATTGTGATGTTGGATTATTCAACGTGGCTCTCAACACCGTTACCTGGGTATTTGCCCGGTATTCCGGACTTAAAAAAGTAACAAGAGCTTCTGCCGGAGAGTTATTATAACCCGCCACCTGAACCGCAATACGATCTCCAGCTTTCACATACTGCAATTCCGATGGATAGAGTTCAGCTTCCACCCATAACTTATTAATATTTTCAAGTTGATAGAGCGCATCGCCCTCATTGAGATATTGTCCTTCGGCTACCTTGATCTCTTTTACAACACCAGAAGCGGTTGCTAAAAAAGTGATTCGCGGTTGAATGTCATTCGTGGCGTTCAATCGATCGATTTGCTTATCAGTTAATCCGTACAACAGAAGTTTTTTCCTGGCCGACTTGAGGTATTCTTCGTAACGATTATCCACAGACATCATGGTTTTATACTGCTCAAGCGCCAGAAGATACTCCTTTTGAAATGTTAAGAGCGACTCGCTATAAAGTTCGTATAAAGGCTCCCCTTTATTGATCATGCGACCCGACTCTTTCACAAACAGCTTCTCCACTCTTCCGGTAACACGGGCACTGATCACTTCGGTCATTTCCTCATTGGTGACAAGGCGTGCATTGACCGGCAATATCTGACCAATACTCTGCTGCTTCACAATCTGCGTACTGATATTGGCGAGTTTAATCTGACTCTCGCTAAGCATCAACTCATTGCTGACTACCTTCATTTGCATGGGAGCAGTTTCCTCAGGTTGTTTGTTCTCTTTCGAGCAGGCAAACAATCCAATAAACAAAATACTACCGATTAATACTCTCATATTAGTTTGATGTTTTGATAAAGTTCTCACTATCTATCAGGTATTGCGCATTGGTGGCAACTTCATCGGAAGATGCCAACCCGTTTATAATCTGAACCCAGTCGCCCGCGTGTAACCCCGAACTTACTTTCCTGGGCTTAAATAATCCCCGCTCTTTTACAAAGACGATTTCATCAATTCCTAAATCCAGCAGGGCCTGTTGTGGTATCCATAACGATTCCATCGATGCTGTTTGAGTCCTCGCTTCCACTAGTTGACCTACTGAGATATCAGAACCCTTATAATAGGAACGCAACTTGATAAAATCTTCACCTTCCGAAAAGAACGGCTCGACAAAATCAATTTTAAGTGGCTTGATTTTATCCTGATCCATCCACTCCAACTTATCACCTACTTTAATCTGTGATGCCTGAGCCAGTGGAACATTAAACTCAATCCAAAGTGAATTGGTATTCACAATCTTAAATAACGTTTGTCCGGAAGTAACGTAACTCCCCTCTCGCACAAATGATGAGGCAGAGGCCGAAGAGATTTGAATTGATGATGCACTGGTTGTACTGCCCGCGCCACCCATACCCATCCCGCCCGAACTTTTTATCGCTCCATTGAAAGGTGCTGCTGGAGCAGGTTGATCATCTGAAATTACGAAACCGTCATGCGGACTATAAATGGAAAACGTGTTGGTTACCTCTTGCGTCTTTGATAGCAGATCGATTTGCTTTTCTGAAGCCCCCAGCAATAGTAATTTACTTTTCGCTGCATTGATGATCAGTTGATTACCGGGATCGTTTTTGAGGAGATAAATAAACTCGCGTTGCGCATTCACTAACTCAGCACTGTAAATCTCCGCTACCTTTTGTCCTTTCCGAATTGGTTGATAATTGTACTTTAAAAATACTTTTTCCAGCCTTCCACCCACACGGGCAGGAATGGTGTAGATGTTGCGCGTATCATACGTAACCACACCCTGAAAAGTTAAAAGTATCGGCATCGATTTATACTCGGCCTTGGCAGTCTTGATCGAAGCCAGCACAACTTCATTGGGCGACTTAATCAATTTAGCCAGGTCTTCGGTAATCTTAACTTCTTCACCCGGTCTCCCTTTGCGAACAAGATCCATCGCACACACCGGACATACTCCAGGCCTATCTGAAACTACGGTGGGATGCATGGGGCAGATGTAGGTGTCTGAATGTTCGTGAGAACTTTCTTTTGATGTGCAACCAAAAATCAGCATCGCTAGAATGAACAATTGACAATTGACAATTGACAATATTCTTGGCCACGCCATTGTCAATTGCCCATTGTCAACTGTCAACTTACTTCTCAATTTCTTTCTCATAGCGCACGATCATTAAATAATATTCCTGCATTTTGTTTAAATATTCCATCTGGGCCATGTTCATTGCTTCCCAACCATCAATTACAATGGGCAACTGTTCACGATTTTCTTCGTAAGCAATCAATAGGGTTTCATAATTTTTCTTTAAAGCGGGGATGATCTGCTGATCATAATTTTCTAATTGCTGTTTCATTCGTAACAACTGTGAAGCCATGCCTGCCAGCATGCCACGTGCTTCAATAATAATCGCTTCTTTACCTTTCTGCATAGCCTCAATCTCATAATCCATTCCGGCTACTTCGGATTTATACATTTTCGAAGACCACGGGGCAATGGGTATGGATACCATGGCCATCAATGAAAATTGTAACGGCATATCACCACGTGGTTGCATATGTTCATAGCGAATTCTGAAATCCGGCTTAGCCTGCGTCTTTTGCCATGCCTGATTTTGTCTCATCACCTCAATCGATCGATTGATCTGTTGCACATCGCTGCGGTTTGCGCTTAATTGAGCTGTATCGTATAACACATTGTTGGCATCAAAAGAGATTTGTGTAGCGGTATCGATGCTAAGTTTAACCTCTTCTGAAAGTTTCATCAATGACTTCAGGCGATAAGCCTTGTCTTCAATCTCAGCGCTGTTCATCAGGATCATGTTATCCACTTCGTGCAAACGGGCTTCTGCTTTGTAGATGTTCCCCAAACTTCCCTGATTGTATGGATAACGTATGCGCGCCAGTTTCAGCATGAGCTCGACAATGCGTTTATTCTCTTGCAATACTTTCCCCTTCCTTTCCAACACCAGCCATTGATAATAATTTTCTTTGGCTTCAGCACGAAGTTGATTGAATTGATAAGACCGTCCCTTCTCTTCTACCGCAGCTTTGGAAGCAAAGTAATTCTTCTTTGCATTCAACTTACCAGGACTTGGAATATCCTGCTCCATAGCAATCACAAACATTCCCTTATCGCGTTCATCCATTAAAGTTTGTCCGGGATACGGATAGAAGAATGGTCCGCCTCCGACCATCGGTGCCATCCAACCTCTTGCTCCTTCGGTATAAGTATTCAACGCTTTCACCTTGCTGTCATATTCTTGCAACATCGGGTTTTGCTTGTCGATGGCTGAGAGTACGCTGTCGAGACTGATCACTTGAGCCGAACTGGATAGTGTAACTAAAAAGGTGATAAGAATTGACAATGTGCAATGGACAATGGACAATAAATTAATTCTGATCATTGTCAATTGACCATTGTCCGTTGTCAACTTACTTCTGATTTCAATGTTTCTTTTCATGTACATCAAGTTTTCCGAATTTTCTTAATTCATATTCTTTCGTCATCAAAAAGATGAGCGGTGTTACTAATAAGATGTGGGTGGATGAGGTAAGTACACCACCAATCATGGGTAGCACGATGGGTTGCATCACATCACTTCCTACACCCGTTGCCCACAATACTGGTATAAGACCAAACAAAGCGACTGAAACGGTCATCAATTTTGGTCGTAATCGCTTGGCTGCTCCGGCAATCACAAACTCTTTCAATTCCTCTCGCGAAATGGTTTCGCTTGAATTGCCTCTGAGTTTTACCAATTGGTTCATGGCATCATTCAGATAAATCACCATCACCACACCGGTTTCTACAGCAATGCCAAATAGCGCAATGAAGCCAACGGCAACGGCAACGGATAAATTCACTCCATAGAAATAAACCATGTAAGCCCCACCGATCAAGGCGAATGGAACCGTGATCAGGCTGAAGAACGCCTCGCGCATTGAATTGAATGCGAGGTAAAGCGATATAAAGATGATTAACAATACGACTGGCAGAATTAGCATTAACGTTTGCTTGCCACGAATGAGGTTTTCGTATTGACCACTCCATTCAAAGAAATAACCATTGGGCATTACGCCCATTTCCTTATTCAACTTTTCGATAGCCTCCTTTACCGTACTACCCAAATCGCGATCGCGCACATTGAAAAGTACCGCCCCGCGAAGCAAGGCATTGTCGGACACGATCATAGGTGGTCCGTTTTCAAAACGGATATTCGCAACCGCTGAAAGAGGAACCATTCCCATCGAAGGAGTCTTCACTGGAATGCGCTGAAGTTGGGAAAGACTATTGCGATAATCCTGCGCTAATCTTACACTAATGGAAAAACGTTGCCTTCCCTCAATAGTCTGACCGATCGGTGTGCCTCCGATTGCTGACTCCACAATCAGGTTGACATCGTCCACCGTTAATCCATAGCGGCCCAGCGCCTCTCGATTTACGTCAATGGTCAAGTACTTTCCTCCGGTGATCGGATCCACATATAAATCTTTCACTCCCGGAATTCCTTCCAGTGCAGTTTTCACCTTTTCTGAAAGGGCGTAAATACTATCTAAATTTTGTCCATATACTTTCACACCCACATCGGTGCGAATACCTGTTGACAACATGTTGATGCGGTTGATGATGGGTTGTGTCCAACCATTTACCACGCCCGGTATTTGCAACTTTGCATCCAACTCATTGATAATATCTTTCTTGGTGATCCCTTCACGCCATTCTGATTTTGGCTTGAGCGTGATTATCGTTTCAATCATTGATAAAGGAGCATTATCCGTAGCTGTACTGGCACGACCTGCTTTACCCAATACCTTATCGACTTCCGGAACGGACTTGATAATTTTATCCTGCACCTGAAGGATGCGCTTGACTTCTTCATTGGATACATCCGGCAACGTAACCGGCATGAACAAGATTGACTGCTCATCCAGGGGTGGCATGAATTCGCTGCCCATACTGAATAATAATGGAATGCTCACCGCCAGTGCCAGAATATTCACACCAATCGTTGTCTTACGCCAGTTCATACAAACTCGAAGAATGGGTTCATAAATTTTTTCTAACCAACGATTCAGCGGATTGGCTTTTTCGTCCTTAAACTTTCCTTTCATAAAAAATGAAATGAGCACGGGTGCCAGTGTGATTACCAGTATAGCATCCACCAGCATAATGAAAGTCTTTGTGTACGCTAATGGATGAAATAATTTTCCTTCTTGTCCGGTGAGCATAAACACGGGCAAGAAAGAGGCGATGATGATGATCGTAGAAAAGAATACACCACGAGAAACCTGTTTTGATGATTTCTCAATGATTGATAGCCGCTCTAAATCCGGGATCGGTCCATTTAATT
Organism: Cyclobacteriaceae bacterium; assembly: GCA_041736555.1. Taxonomy (GTDB): domain Bacteria; phylum Bacteroidota; class Bacteroidia; order Cytophagales; family Cyclobacteriaceae; genus ELB16-189. The sequence continues at coordinate 69,636 of JBGSTJ010000026.1, read as the reverse complement.
CTGCATAGCGCATTGACAAATGCTTGTAGGCATTCTCAGACATGATAATACCATTGTCGACAATCACCCCGATGGCCAGCACAATTCCCGTCAAGGACATGATGTTGGATGAAATACCAAAAGCATTCAATAAAATAAAGCTCGTAGCAATCGTGATCGGTATTTGTATAATGATACTGATGGCACTACGCCAGTGAAGCAGAAAAAGGATGACCACCAATGACACTACAATCATTTCTTCGATCAGTGTCGTCTTAATCGATGAAATCGATTCTTCAATCAGCTCACTGCGATCATAAACCACATTGAACTTCACTCCTGCCGGAAATCCCTTCGATACTTCTTCCATCTTTGCCTTTACACGCTTAATCACTTCATCAGCATTTTCGCCATAGCGCATCACTACAATACCCCCTACTACTTCCCCTTCACCATCCTGATCGAAAATTCCCAAACGAGCTTCACCAGTCATTTGTACAGAACCCAGATCTTTCACTTTCACAGGCACCGAGTTCACCGTTTTCACAGCGATGTTTTCAATCTCTTCTACCGACTTGAGATAGCCGGTAGTTTTAATGATATAACCAATGTCACTCATTTCAAACTTGCGACCACCGGCCTCGTTGTTGTTTGAACGTACCGACTGAATTACTTCAGGAACTGAAAGATTATAATAGGAAAGCTTATTCGGATTTAGAGCAATCTGATATTGTTTTTGAAATCCTCCAAACGAAGCGATCTCGCTTACGCCCTGCACATTCTGCAACGCAAATTTTACATACCAATCTTGAATAGCACGTTGCTCACCAAGATCCATTCCGGGTGCATCGAGGGTGTACCATAGAATATGGCCAACACCAGTCCCGTCCGGACCGAGAGTTGGCGTAACCCCTTGTGGCAAAAGTCTTGTGGCATAGTTAAGACGCTCGAGTACACGCTCACGGGCCCAATACACATCCGTATCATCATTGAAAATGACATAGACGAAACTCATTCCAAACATGGAAGCACCGCGTACATACTTTACTTGTGGAAGTCCCTGCAAGTTGGTAACAAGCGGATACGTTACCTGATCTTCGATAATCTGCGGACTGCGTCCCATCCATTCGGTGAATACGATCACCTGGTTTTCGGAAAGGTCCGGGATGGCATCGATCTTGTTCACGCGGACAGAATGAACACCCCACGCAAATATTCCGATGGCAACCATCAGGATCAGAAAGCGATTACGAAGTGAATACGAGATTAAATTTTCTATCATAGCTAATGAGTATCAAATTGTGAGACACAAGAATTGAGACAATGCCTGTAGTAGTACAGACAGTCGCAACCGATTAGCTAATAATTAAATAAGGAATGATTGAACTAGGACCGGAATATCTCGCTCGACAATGGGTGGTTTGTAGGGAGTTTGATTTGAGTATGCGAGTGCTTCATTAACCTGAATGACTTCCATTATCATCGGAAGTGTAGCAACAAAGTTGATGGCTTGCCAGGTAAGCATCGAAAAATCCTGAACCTGAGCGTTAAAGTCTTTGCCTTCAAAGGCAACATGCTTGTCTTCGCAACATCCTGACTTCTTTATGGCCATCTTCTTATGGCACGGAGGAAGTTGAACTTCCATGGGGCATGAGGCAGCATCTTCGATCAAGGAAACACTTTGAACATGTCCTCCGCAAAAGTGCATGTTCACCATAAAGCTGCTTGAAGAAACAAGCACCAGCAGGGCGAGCATGGAGGAGACTATGGACTTAATGAGTTTCATCGACTTAGCAAATGTAATAAAAAAGCTGTTAACAAGTTGTTAATTAAAGATTCAAGGCGTCTGACCGCTTAGAGCCTGCCTGCTCCGCCAAATGGCGGATTCGGCAAAGGCTGGCGGTCTGACGACTATGCTAAACGTTCGCCTTTATATCCAGCCTTCTGAAGGGCTTCTACGATTTTCTGATCGTCTGAGTTGTCTACCGTTAATGTGCGGGCTTGATCAGCCAGATCTACCTCCCAGTGGTTCTCACCAGCTACTTCATTTAAATAAGGTGTCACCTTGGCCACGCAGGCAGAACACTTAATGTTGGTTTTGAATTTTGTCTTTTCCATATCCTATCGTTATAATCCTTGTTTTATTGTTAAAAATAGTAATCCGCTTTTCGGTAGCTCTATGGACTGAAGAGTGTAAGTTGCATTTCAGTTTTAATCTTTTACAAATAAACGATTACTCTTCTATTTTCGATTTATATAATTCCTAGTTTCCGTTACAAGATTAAGCCCTGGCACTCATCAGGTTTCTCTTTGCTTGTTCCAAGTGTCGTTTGTTATGAATAAGCACAAACAACATCGCATCTCCAGAATTCATTTTAACCCATGAAGACAGTGAGGTGGTAACAGATTTACGTAACAAATATTTACCCCTTGCATTGGTAAGCAAAACAAGCATATATTCTAAGTATTGTATAAACTTAGAAATAGTAGCATGCGGATTAGCCATGACAATAGGTTGATGCCTTTTCATCGCTTTGTATTTCTTCTTTCCACGATCGGGGTGCATCATCGTAATAAAATACCGCCCCAGCATGCTATGCTTAAACAAACCCGATTCATCTAACGGTTTAGCCTGATCCAATACTTTCGAGATCTGTGGCATGTAGAATTCGAAGTAGGTATTTAGATGAGCAAAACATTCAGCAATACTCCAGCCATTGCTAACAGAAGGTTGAAGAAGGCGGTCCTCAGGAAGATTCTGGAAGACCGCAATAACTTCCTTCAATTGTTCTTCAACCTCTGCCTCTAGTTGATTGATAAAATCAGTCTGCGATTGCTTCTGCATATTAATGATCCTTGATTTTGCTTTTCAGGGCCAGCAATACTAAACCAATCACACACATAATACTCTCAATCACTAACCACTTTGTGCCAAATTCTCCTAATGCACCATCAGCAAACCATGTGATGATACGCGAAGCTGCATAGGATCCCCAAAATAGAGCTAAAAAACTTAAGCCCTTTGCTGTTTGATAGAAGGTAAGATAAATAAGTAGCACAACAATGGTGATACCTACTCCCCCATAGATACCCCGAATGGAACTGAGTGCATCCGTGTTGGGAAGTTTAACGCCCACAAGGTCCATCACCGATTGCGGATTGAACATCGCCATGATGGCTACGTACGCGAGGCTTAATGCTGAAAAAAGGATGAATCCTTTGCTTGCTGAGAAATAAATAACTTTTGCTGTCATACTGTTTTTTGTTTTGTTGATGCAACAAAGGTGGATGACTGCATAAAAATCATTCTTGGTATTTGCCAAGACTATCAAATGCGAACAGAATTTATCAGCTTACTGAAATTCGTTGGGTCTATACCCAGGTAATTTGCCAGATACTTGTGCGGTACCAGTGTTAAAATATGTGGACTTCGTTTCAATAACTGCCTGAATTTTTCTTCGGAAGTAAAGCATTGTAGTTCGACCATGCGTTCCAACAATCCTGAAAATGATTGTGTAATACCTAATCGGATAGCTTCAGAAACACAATAATGTCTTTGCATACAAGCATCAATTGACTCAAATGATGCCCGCAGAAAACGTGAAGGTGTAAGGGACTCGTAAAAATAGAGAGAAGGTTTTTGCAAAAAAAAAGAACTGATAGATCCACCAAAAGATGGTGGGTACGAGAATACCAGGGTTGACTCACGATTCTGATCGTCCTGGTAAACAATACGCTGCACACCATCGGTTACAAAGTAGAGAAACTTTTCAACCTCTCCGGCAGAAGTAATAATTTCTTTTCTTTTAACGCAATACTCAGTCCAGATACTTATAAAATCCTCCTGACCTTCAGGCGTTAGAGGATTGAAGCTTTCAAAGGCTTTCTTTAATATTTCCTTATCCGTCATACCGGAAATTAACAGATGCAGTTTACAAATTTTTGATTTTATTTTCTTTGGGTAGCCTTACTTTTAAATTCACTACGCTAAATTTTGGCCCAGCGTAACCGCAGGCTATTGCTCACTACACTTACAGAACTTAATGCCATCGCGGCTCCGGCAATCATGGGGTCGAGCAAGAAACCATTTACAGGGAAAAGCACACCTGCCGCGATTGGAATTCCGATCACATTGTAAATGAACGCCCAGAATAAATTCTGACGAATGCATCGCATCGTCATGGTGGAAAGGTTTAGTGCTTTCGGTATCGATTGAAGATCGGATGTAATCAACGTCATCTTGGCTACATCCATCGCTATATCGGAGCCTTTACCCATCGCAATGCTAACATCCGCCTGGGCCAATGCGTGCGAATCATTAATACCATCACCCACCATGGCCACTATTTTTCCTCCGGCCTGAAGTTTTTTTACAAAGTCAGCTTTTTCAGATGGCAATACTTCAGCTTTATAATTTTTTAGTCCCACTTGACGGGCAACGGCCTTTGCAGTTTGTTCATTATCTCCTGTAAGCATGTATACATCAATACCTTTTTCATGTAGGGATTGAATGGCCGCTCGCGAAGTTGCTTTAATATTGTCTGCAATGGCGATGAGTGCTAATGCCCTGGATTGATTCGAAAAATAAACCACTGTCTTAGCCTCTTCCTGAAGTTGAGTTGCATTAGACGTCAGGACTTCTGAAATGGAGATTCCATTTTCCTCCATCAACTTTCTGTTTCCTACTAAGTAAGTAACTTGATTGACACTCGCTTTTACCCCGCGTGCAGTCAGGCTCTCAAACTTTTCGATTGGCAAACTGCTGATATTCTCTTCTTTTAGTTTATTAACAACAGCTTCGGCCAGTGGGTGCTCCGATTGCATTTCGAGTGTGTATAGAATTTTTTTATCTTCTTCCGCAGTAGTTTCCCAAATCAAATCGGTTACTACGGGTTTACCTTCCGTAATAGTTCCGGTCTTGTCCAGAATAACGGCATTTACCTTGTGAGCCAGTTCCAGGCTTTCGGCATCTTTAATAAGAATATTATTTTCAGCACCTTTCCCTACTCCTACCATAATGGCAGTGGGTGTTGCCAAACCCAAAGCACAAGGGCAAGCAATAACCAGTACAGTAACCGAAGTTAGCAAGGCGTGGGTGAAAGCATTATCTCCACCCACGACCATCCATGTAGCAAAGGTCAGTATCGAAATCCCAATCACAACGGGTACAAAAACTCCTGCGATTTTATCAACCAACCTTTGAACCGGAGCCTTACTGCCCTGAGCCTCCTGAACCATTTTAATAATGTGTGCAAGAATGGTGTCGCCCCCTACTTTAAGAGCTTCAAACTGAAAACTTCCTTTTTGATTTATGGTTCCGGCAAAGACCTTCTCGCCTGATTTCTTTTCAACCGGGATGGGTTCACCACTGATCATACTTTCATCTACAAAAGAAGAGCCCGAGGTTACAACTCCATCTACAGGAATTTTATCACCGGGACGGACCAGTATAGAATACCCAACTTTAACGGAAGCGATCGGCATCTCCATCTCAACTCCATCCACTATAGCATGTACGGTTTTTGGTTGTAAGCCCATTAGCTTTTTAATCGCAGAGCCAGTATTTGACTTGGCTCTTTCTTCCAAAAGTTTGCCAAGAGATATAAAGGCAATCACCACCGCGGCTGCTTCGTAATATACATGTGCATGAAGACCCCGATTATGCCAGAACTCGGGAAAAAATGTATTAAAAGCACTGAATACAAATGCGATACCCGTGGAAAGGGCAACCAACGTATCCATATTGGCTTTGCCAAAACGCGCCTGCTTCCATGCATGAATAAAAAAGGTGCGTCCGAAATAAAAGACAACCGGGGCCGTAAGAATCATTGAAATATAGTTGCCGTAAGGCATATACATAAAGAACATGCCGATGATAACAACGGGTATAGATAGAATTAATGACCAAAGAGTACGCGTTTTAATCTCTTCATACTGTTTTTTTTGAGCTTCTTCTTTTAAAGCTTGTGGATCTTCCACGTCAATAATAAGGTCGTAGCCGATGGACCGAACTGCATTTTGCAAATCGGTAGTATTAGCAATGGCCGAATTAAATTCTACCTGGGCAGTTTGGTTCGCATAGTTTACGGAGGCGTCACTCACCCCCGCAGTTGCTTTCAGCATAGACTCTACACTTACTGCGCAGGCTGCACACGTCATTTCTAGAACCGGAAAAGATTGCTTGATCATTTGATCTTCTTTCATAATCAGTAATTAACTGATACAAAGAACGAGATTAGTTGTTCAAAGGTGATTATATAATCCCCGAAAGGTATTACAGAATTTCAGGCAATCGAATCCAACGATCTGCGGTCCTGAGTTCTGGATCTCTTAAGTTCGGAAGGTGTGAGACCAGTGATTTTTTTGAATTGGGCTGAAAGATGAGCTACACTGCTATAGTCCAGTCGCACAGCTATTTGGCTTAAAGTAAGTTCATCGTAAATCAACAATTCTTTGACCCGTTCGATTTTCTGGTTAATGATGTAATGCTCAAGGGTGATCCCCTCTACTGATGAGAACAAACTACTGAGATAATTATAATCGTAGTGAAATTCTTCTGATAAAATAACCGACCAATTAAACTTCCGATCAAGACGCTCCTGATGGTGGATCATATGTATAATCTTATTCTTCATGGATTCAATCAATCGTGACTTGCGATCGTCCATACGTTCAAATCCTACTGATAAAAGGGCCTTATCAAGATCTGAAGACTGTTGTTGGGTCAGGCTGTCCTCACGTAACACAACTTCACCTAACGAAATATTTTCCGGGTGTAATCCCAGTTTCTGTAACTCCTGATCAACGACCAGTATACACCGCTGGCACACCATGTTTTTAATGTAGAGTGTAGTCATTAATCATTTATTATTCGCTGTTATAACCCAAAGTTAAGGGCAAAAGTTGCCTTGAAAATAATATCCGGCCGTATTTCTTCTACAAGTTGACAAAGGCGTTTACCTTTACGGCTTTTTAAGCGAACCTTATGGCAGACGAAAAGAGTTTGAATTTTCTGGAGGAGATAGTAGAGAACGACCTGAATGCTGGGAAATACAAAAGTATTATTACACGTTTCCCGCCCGAACCCAACGGATATCTACACCTGGGTCACGCCAAAAGTATCGTCTTAAATTTCGGACTGGCACTAAAATATGGTGGAAAAACCAATCTGCGTTTTGACGATACAAACCCTGTAACGGAAGAAACTGAATACGTTGATAGCATAAAAGGTGATGTAAAATGGTTGGGTTTTGAGTGGGCCAACGAGTTCTATGCTTCTGATTATTTTGCGCAGTTATATGACTTTGCAGTTAACCTGATCAACAAAGGGCTTGCGTATGTAGACGATAGCACGAGTGAAGAAATAGCTGCTCAGAAAGGAACGCCTACTGCGCCCGGTACAAACAATATTTATCGCAACCGATCGGTACAGGAAAATCTGCAATTGTTTGCCGATATGAAAGCCGGCAAGTATCCGGATGGCTCCAAGGTGCTTAGGGCAAAAATTGATATGAGTCATATCAATATGCTTATGCGCGATCCTGTTATCTATCGAATCAAACATGCGCATCACCATCGCACGGGCGATACGTGGTGTGTTTACCCCATGTATGATTTTGCCCATGGCCAGAGTGACTCTATCGAACAAATAACCCACAGCATTTGCACGCTGGAATTTGTACCACACCGTGAGTTGTATGATTGGTGCATTGAGAACCTGGAGATCTATCCATCCAAACAGTATGAGTTTGCACGCCTCAACATGACCTACACCATGATGAGCAAGCGCAAATTATTACAATTGGTAAATGATAAACATGTAAGCGGGTGGGATGATCCGCGCATGCCAACACTAAGTGGTGTGCGCAGACGAGGCTACACACCCGAAGCCATTCGCGATTTTTGCGATCGCATTGGTGTTGCGAAAAGAGAAAACCTGATTGACATTAGTCTGTTGGAGTTTTGCGTGCGCGAACATTTAAATAAAAAGGCTGACCGAAGAATGGTTGTCTTCGATCCGCTCAAAGTTGTTATCACTAACTATCCGGAAGGAAAAACAGAAGTCTTGAGTGGTGAGAATAATCCCGAAGACCACACATCAGTTAGACCTCTGCCCTTCGGTCGTGAATTGTATATTGAGCAGGATGATTTTATGGAAATCCCGCCTAAAAAATACTTTAGGTTATCCCCCGGGCAAATGGTACGATTGAAAAGTGCTTACATTATTAAATGCGAAGATGTAGTAAAAGATAGCAGTGGCAAAGTTGCCGAGCTTCATTGTTCCTATATTCCTGAAAGCAAAAGTGGCTCGGATGTTTCCGGCATTAATGTAAAAGGTGTAATCCATTGGGTAAGTATCGCTGCTGCACTGCCCATCGAGGTAAGATTATATGATCGTTTATTTGTAACGGAAGATCTGAATGCGATCGAAGATGATTTCACCAATCACCTCAATCCAGAATCGCTTACAGTTAAAACGGTATATGCCGAACCTGAATTAAGAAACAGTAAAGAAGGCGAGCACTTTCAGTTTTTACGCATGGGTTATTTCTGCAAAGACCCGGAATCAACACCCACCAAATTAGTTTTTAACCGCACCGCAACCTTGCGGGACATGTGGGCAAAGGAGATGAAGAAATAAACTGGAAGCTGGAATCTTGATTGTTAGATACTGGATAATAACCAGTTAAGTTGACACGCTGATCCAGAATCAAGGGCGTAATAATATCAAGCTCAACGTCCTCTTCCAAAATCATCCTGCAACCTTACTATATCATTTTCATCGGATGGGTTTGTTGCATCGGTATGCTGCCAGATTTCAGCAACTACTCCCCAACCCTCTAATCCTACTAATCTATGCCGCTGACCTTGTCGCAAACGAACAATTTCACCTATTTCTAAAACATGAGCTGGCCCTTCTTGATCCGTCTCGCTGGTAACAACACCCGCGGCACCAGCCACCAGCTTCCAGATTTCAGCTCGCCTGTGATGATATTGCCACGACAATCTTTTATTGGTATCTACAACCAAAATTTTGGGGCTGAGCTTACCACTTAGTTGTAATGAATTAAAATCAACCTCAGGAAAATACTTTTGCGCAAACATCTGTGCCTGCGATTCATCTAGCACGAAGAAACCTCCCCACGGACGATTGAAGTCGTGAGATGCAATGTTAAAACCTTCCTGTTTGAGATAGGTACTTATTGAAGTGAATACGGAATCCCTCGTTCCTGTCAAATCTACCGATGCAGTTGCTTTCATCCTGTAATTTAGAAATTATAAATCGATTCAATACGCTTTTATAAACGGATTGCGATTACTTATTAAATCATTTACTTTTCGTTTTTGCTATGACATCAACTCCGAATACGCCAGGAAGCCTTACCCGCCAAATGGGCTTGGTTGGTTTAGCCGCTACAGGCATTTGCTCCATGATTGGCGCCTCCATCTATGTAGTGCCTTTTATGATCCAGCGCAACGTACCAGGCATCGGGCCTTACGTATTACCCGCATTTTTATTTGCGGCCATTCCGGCTACACTGGCAGCATTTGCTTACATTATACTCGCTTCTGCCATGCCACGAGCCGGTGGAAGCTATGTGTATGCCAGTCGCTCGTTACACCCCTATCTTGGTTTTGTTGCCAGTTTCTCACAATGGTTTGGATTATCCATCGCCATTGGCGTGGTGAGTTATGTGATCGTTCCCTTTTTGCGCGACATAGCCGCGGCAATGCAATGGAATGAACTGGCTGCCACGCTCGATACCGGTTCGGTGCGTGTAACCCTGTCATTAATTCTATTATGGCTGTTTGTGTTTATCAACATCCGTGGCATTCAACTTTATGAGCGCACATTGATACCGCTTATGATTCTTATGTTCTCACTCGGTGGCATTGTGATTGTAACCGGGTTGAACTTTACGCAGGATGAATTTGCACAGGCGCTGCAAAGCAAAGAAGGTAAAAGCATTCCGGATACAATTGCGTCCTTTGACTGGAGTACATTTCTCTCCGCTGCTGCTCTACTATTCTCCAGTTTCATCGGTTTTGATTCCATCGCGCAAGCAGGCGGTGAAGCAAAAAATCCAACACGCAACCTACCCCGTGCCATTGGCATTGCCATCGTAACGGTAAGTTTGTTCTACATGCTTTTCTCCTTTTCGGTATACCAAGCAGTGCCCTGGCAATTTGTGGCCGAACAAGCGCAACTGAAAGACATTACTGCACCTGGCTTATTAAGTTACCTCATCCCGTCCGGCTGGGCAGTACTCATTGTGCTTGGCGCTGCCATCGCCTTAACCAATGATCTGCCGGCAATGATACTTTCCGTATCACGACTGATGTTCTCCTGGGCAGAAGATGGAATTTTTCCACGTTCCATTTCACGCATTCATTCAAGGTTTCATACACCCCATCGGGCGATTTTATTAAGCGGTGCCATGGCCACAGTAGGAATTTTAGGAAGTCATTTTGCCGGTGACTTTTTTCTGGGCATCGACATCATGGTCACTTCCATGTTGGTAAACTTTATGTTGATGTGTCTCTCTGTGGTGATGCTGCCGACTCACAACCCCGTGCTGGCTGCACAAATCTCTGTATTTAAATCACGCGCGCTTCAGTTGTTTTTAGGAGTGAGTGGTACGATACTGTTAACCGCATTTTTATTTATCCATATAACTAAAGATTTGAATGCTAATGTTTCGGCCTGGTATTTTCATTCCACACCCGTGTGGCTGATTGTGATGATCCTGGCCTCAATCCTGTTCTTCTATCAATACAACAAATTGAAAAAATCAGGCACCGATACAAAAAAATTATTTTCACAATTACCTCCGGAATAATTATGACTTCCCCATCAAAATATATTGAAGTGGCCCCAGGCCTAACTATCTGTCGTGCCCTAACTGGTTTATGGCAGATCGCAGACATGGAGCGCGATGGCAACAAAGTAAATGCACACGATGCTGCTCAATCGATGCAGGCTTATACCGATGCTGGTTTCACCACGTTTGATATGGCAGATCATTATGGTTCAGCTGAAGAGATTGCCGGTATATTCCGTTCGCAATACACAGGCAAATCACAATTGTTCACCAAGTGGGTACCTTCACCAGGAACCGTAACAAAAGACCAGGTGCGGGCCGCGGTAACACAGGCGCTTACGCGGATGCAATCCCAGCAAATTGATCTGATGCAGTTTCATGCGTGGAGTTATGCACACCCCGCATGGCTGGATTGTCTTTTCTGGTTGCAGGAACTGAAGGAAGAAGGCCTGATCAGACATCTTGGCCTCACTAATTTTGATAGTGCCCATTTGCAGATTGTGGTGAACAGTGGCATAGAAGTAATTACCAACCAGGTTTGCTATTCATTACTGGATCAGCGTGCAGCCGGAAAGATGACGGAAGTATGCCTGAAACACAACGTAAAACTTCTGGCATTCGGCACCTTAGCCGGTGGATTTCTTTCTGAGAAATGGTTAGATAAACCTGAACCTGTATTAACTGATTCACTCACCTGGTCGCAGATGAAATACAAACGCTTCATCGATACTGCCGGAGGCTGGCAAAAGTTTCAGGCGCTGTTGCAAACATTAAATTTAGTGGCTTTGAAATATAATGTGGGCATTGCCAACATCGCGAGTAAATACATGCTTGCACAACCCGCTGTCGGGGGTGTGATTATCGGAGCGCGACTTGGCCAACGTGCACATATCGCTGACAATGAAAAATTATTCTCTTTTGAACTTGATACGCAAAGCCTGAAGCAGATTTCAGATGCGCTTAAATCACTTACCCCTATTCCTGGTGATTGTGGTGATGAATATCGTAAGCCGCCCTTCCTAACTGCTTCCGGAGATTTAAGCCACCATGTAGAAAATTTTCCTGCACCCTATCCTTCCAAAGCAGGAAGTGATGGAAGAACCAAAGCACTCAGCGGAACAATCTGGGAAGACCTGGCTGGCTTTAGTCGTGCGGTGCGCAAAGGTAATCGCATTTTGGTGTCAGGTACTACGGCTACGCATGGACTAAAAGCTATTGGTGGTAATGCCCCTGCTGCCCAGGCACATTTTATAATTGATAAAATCGAAGGAGCTATTCAATCGTTGGGCGGCACGTTGGATGAAGTAGTACGAACTCGCATTTTCATTCGAAACATTGAAGATTGGGAACCTATTGCGCGCGCGCATGGTGAACGATTTAAAGATATACAGCCCGCCAACACCATGGTCAAAGCTGAATTAATCGGAGATAGCTATCTGGTTGAAATGGAAGCCGAAGCTATTGTTAAAATATAATTTATTGAGCAGACTTTGGCGGATAATTTTTCAACACAGTCCTGATTCCTTTACGAATATTTTTCTCCGTTAAGTCCGGATTGGTCTCCATATAACTAATAGCATGTGATTGCCAAACCATTCTACTTTCTCTTCTGTCGGCCATGCCTATAATAAGTGATCCACGCAGGTAGTTAATCACTTCCTTTTCTGTCTCCAACGGCTTGATATAAATCGGAGTGTCTTCGATGGGATGATAAACAATGGCCTGTTCATCTTTTACGGTAATGGTAAATCCTACCAAAAGGTCTGGATTATCAGGGTCTTCAGTAAGGCCTTTAGCTTTCAACTCATCGATAATCGCCACTTTCAAATTCTCACGAATCAAACTATCATTTAAGTAGGCAGGCCCATTGAACTTGAATTCGCAGCCCGACATCCAGCAAAAGGTTTTGTATTTACTGAAATCAACCTGCCGGTCATACGTATTTTGAATTTTCAATGAGCAACTGGCAAACAAAAAAATGAATCCAAATCCTACACAGTTACGCATGAGCCTGTTTATATTCATGCTCAATGTTACTAAAGAATAGTCAAATAATTGATGATAATAATCATGACTTTTGATACTCCAATAAATATTAAGCTGTCTTAAAAGTCATCAGTCATCGTCAAGCCTCAGGCGTGACGATCCCAGATTTGAGATGCAGAATGGGATTCCGGCTCAAAGCCTGCCTGCTCGTAGCCGCTTCGGCAAAGGCAGGGCCGGAATGACGTTCCAATTTTAAATGACTTTTAAGACAGCCTCTTTTTTCATTAGTACTTATAGCGATCATTCACTCCATTGTACTTTTTTAGACGGGTAATAATCAATACCCCAGGCCTTCATGTGTGGACCGTGATTTCCGAGCCGAACTTTATATTCCTCCCAGCTTCTTCCTTCAGCGGGTGACCAGCCAATTTCTGCAACCCCGGGCAAACGTGGAAACAATAGGTACATCACGTCATCCATATTCTTGAGTGTCTCACCCCACAAGGGTGCTTCCACGCCCAGAATCTGTTCTTTGTTGATACCTGGTACTCTGGTGATAGGATCCCAATTATAGGCATCGTCCACTTCAATGTAAGCAGCCCAATTATACCCAATCCGACTTAAAGAATCATACTTCATATCCAGGTACACACGCTTGGATGGCGACATAATAATTTTAGCGCCTTTGGCAGCAGCCTCTTTTGCATGATCCTCTGATGCCCAATGCTGTGCGATAGCATTGCCATCGATATTAGCTTGCGATATTTCTTCCCAGCCAATCATCTGCATTCCATTGGCTTTTACAATGTCGCTGAAGCGGTTGATGAACTCTATGTAATCTTCTTTTTTGGTTACATGTGCTTCGTCACCGCCAATGTGAAAATACCCACCGGGTGAAATGGCTGACAACTCCCGAATTACATCATTCACAAATTTCATGGTGGTGGGTTTCGACAAACTGAGTGTGCTCCACCCTACCTCTCGACCGGCATACAAGTCTGTTGGTTTATCTTTTCCTTCGCCTATTCCTTTGGTTTCAATGGGACCTGCATAATTGCCATCCTTTGGAAATTTTGTATCAGGATTGTTAAGTTCACCATACGAGGCCAGGGCTGCATTAATGTGGCTGGGCATGTCAATTTCAGGAACGATGGTGATAAATCGCGCGCCTGCATACGCCACAATCTCTTTGTATTGCTCTTGTGTATAATAGCCTCCTTTACCTCCGTCAACTTGTGTAACACCGCCATGGATCGCCAGATTGGGCCACGACTTGATTTCAATTCGCCAGCCTTGATCATCTGTTAAGTGAAGATGTAAAATATTAATTTTATAATAGCTAATCATATCAATGTAACGTTTTACGTCCTCCACGCTAAAGAAGTGACGCGCTACATCCAACATAGAACCACGCCAGCCCCACGTTGGGTAATCGCGGATGGTACCGGTGGCAATTGTATAATTTCCTGATTTGTCGGCCTTCAAAGGAACTACCTGCATGAAAGTCTGAATGCCATAGAATACACCTGCAGGTTGATTTGCCTTAATCGTAACACTATCTTCTGAAACTGACAATTCATAGCCCTCTGTTCCGAGTTCCGCATCACCGTCAGCAACAACTAAATAAATATTTCCATCTGCCTGTGCATCAGCACTTGAAGCCACATTTGCGTTTATGCCTGCGCGTTTATTTAATTCCGCAGCCAAATAATTGCCAAGAAATGAATCATCAACTATTGTTGGATTCTTCAATGAAAATCCTTTTCCAGTGGCCGTAACTGACACGGGTTTAGGAATGATGCTTTCCTTGGTTAAGTCAGTAGGTGGTTCATTTGTGCAAGATTGAAGCAGCACCACAGCCATAACTGTGAGTAACGGAACTAAGCGCAGGTAGAATTTCATAGGATTGGTAGTTATTATTTCGATTGCGAATCTAACTAAAAATCAACTAGTAAATAATGACAATGATCAGGAATGGTTACTCAATATTAAACATCGCCCCGATGACCACCTGACACCGTTTTTGATTCGTTAATAACTAATTTATTCTTAAACATCATTAAATATGCTCACCTTCAAATTACAAAATCGATACTATGAAAAAGATTGCTTTAGCGATTCCTCTGCTACTTCTACTTGCGCAAATTTCATTTAGTCAAAATACGTGGACTGCCGAGAAAATTATGCAGTATAAAAACATCACCAATACTAATATTTCACCTGATGGAAAGCACATCGCCTATGTGGTCAGTGTGCCCGTCATGCAGGGCGAAAAATCAGAATATAATAGTCAAATCTGGGTGGCCGCAACGGATGGCTCCTACGATGTACAATATACGCGCGGTGAAAAATCATCTACGGCACCGCAATTTTCCCCCGATGGTAAACAACTGGCCTTTCTCTCAAATCGTGTGAGTGACAAGAACCAGGTTTTTGTAGTTCGGCTCATGGGTGGTGAGGCAGAACAGATCACCGAAACTAAAACCGGAGTAGTTTCCTTCAAATGGTCTCCCGATGGAAGTCGATTTGCTTTCCTGATGAAAGACCCCGATACCAAAGAGGAAGAGAAACTTAAAAAAGAAAAGATGGATGTGATTTTGGTTGACAAGAATTACAAATACAATCATCTCTATACAATTTCACTTGCACCTGATCAGGACGGTAAGCGTAAAACAAAATCGTTAACGGGTGGGGCTTATCATGTAAACGGGTTTGACTGGTCTCCCGATGGATCGACTATTGCCTTCTCTTATGCACCCAACCCAACCATAAACGATGCCGGGTTAGAGTCAGACATTTCCACGATCCCTGCGGATAGCGGAAAAGTAACCACGCTGGTAAAACGACCCGGGGTTGATGTAAGTCCGCAATATTCTCCCGATGGAAAATGGATTGCGTTTCAATCATCCGGTGGCCAACCGGAACGGGTAGGTTTAAGTGATGTCTGTAAAGTTGCTGTAACGGGTGGTGATGTGATTGAATTGCAAAAAACACCGGACCGTAACGCGAACATTGTAGCCTGGGCTCAAGATGGCACGTACCTTTTCGTCTCTGAAAATTATAAAACTTCTCAAGCGTTGATGGCACTTCCATCCAGCAATAATGTCAAAATTCCAAAAGGTGATTACCTGGCTTACTCCGATTCAAAATTACCAATCCTTACATCTTTAAAAGGCTCCAGCAATTCATTTTCAGTTAGCAAGTCAGGCAATAGGATAAGCTATACATTTGAAGATGTGAATACACCCAAAGAAGTATTTACAGCCGGCTTGAAAGGAGAAAGTGCAAAAAAAATTAGTAGTGCAAACGCAAACTTTAACCCACCCGCTTTAGGGAAAACAGAATTGATCAATTGGAAATCACAAGATGGATTAATGATTGAAGGCCTGCTCACCTACCCGGTTGGTTTTGAAAAGGGTAAAAAGTACCCGATTGTACTTCAGATACATGGTGGCCCGGCTGGTGTATTCTCACAAACTTATACAGGAGCACCGGGTATTTACATGACCCAATACTTTGCTCAAAAAGGATTTATTGTATTAAAACCTAACCCTCGCGGCAGTTCTGGCTATGGTAAGGATTTTCGGTATGCGAACATCCGCGATTGGGGTTTCGGTGATTACCAGGATTTAATTACGGGTGTAGATCATGTGCTGGCCATGGGCATCGCGGACAGCAACAATCAGTTTGTGATGGGTTGGAGCTATGGTGGTTATATGACCAGTTGGGTGGTAACACAAACCGATCGGTTTAACGCGGCAAGCATGGGTGCCGGACTGCCTAACCTGATAAGTATGATCACTACCACTGACATCCCCGATTACATTGTAGCTCATGCAGGCGGAAAAGAATTTTGGGAGGAGTATGAAGAATACGAAAAACACTCTGCGATCTATCAGATCAAGAATGTTAAAACTCCCACGCAGGTGATCCATGGTACTAATGACTTACGCGTTCCATTTGCACAGGGTCAGGAGTTTTATAATGCCCTGAAACGCAAAGGAGTTGCTACTGAGATGGTGGCTTATCCGCGCACGCCACACGGACCGCAAGAACCAAAACTATTGATGGACGTATCGCCCCGAATTATGACCTGGTTTGAGAAATATAAAAAGTAGCATCTATTGTGGCTGTAGTCAAACGTTTACTACACATTAACAAAATTGTTTCAAAATAAATTGAGTAAGAGGCTGTCTCAAAAGTTAAATAATATGGAAATGTCATTCCGGCCCTGCCTTTGCCGAATCCGCCAGTTGGCGGAGCAGGCAGGCTTGAGCCGGAATCCAGTCGTGCATACATAAAACGAGATCGCGGGTCAGTGCCCGCGATGACCGGCTGACTTTTGAGACAGCCTCAATGACAATTTTTGTAATAATGTTCAGTCTGGATTAAATAACAAAGCAGGTTTAATCTTTTCTGCACTCCACCAGCCAATCCCACGGATAAGGATCTTTTAACCAGTCCGGTGGTGAGGAAAGTTCTGTGTTCCATTCGTATTCGAGTTTATCAATTTTGGTAACGCTGAAACCCGCATCTTTAAAAACAACCTGTAGTTCAGATTCTGAATAGTGTTTCGTTGGCACTCCGTCTATGTGTACAATACCTTGAATAATATCCCGCTTGTTGCCCTTAAAATAATGAAACTCATGAGCTGGAATAGTTGCAGGCATCACTCCTTCCTTCCGATATATATCGATCAAGCGCCATGATGAGAATAAAGCCGAATCCAAAGATGGCAAAACTATGAGTGCAGTTCCCCCCTTCTTTAAAGCCCGATGAATGTTCTCAATCATCGTGTAGTTCTTTTTAATTTCAGGAAACATAATCACGTTGCAACAAAATGCGAAGTCAGCTGCCGGAAGTCTAAGATTCTTTTTGGTTAAATCAGCTTGTTGAAGATCAATATTGGAGTATCCGCGGGCTTTGGCTTGTTGTAGTAAACCTTTGGAGATATCAAGTCCAAGAATGTGTTTAAACAAGGGGGCGAGAAAGGGAAATGACTTTCCATTACCACATCCAAAATCAATAGCAGTTTTATTTACTGCGCCATGCTTTTTAAAATATTTTGGTAACTTTTTTTTCTTATCACTTTGAAAAACGTCAAAGATTTCGTCATTATAACTTGGTGCAATTTTGTTCCAGTGTTTTTTCTCGTCCATAAAATATTTCCAAATTTGTTATTCAAAACTCATAATTCAACCTACTAACATCCGTAGTTTGAATTTTGAATCAGGCATTTTGAAAGGCCTCCCGATACTCCTTCGTTAATGTCTTAACAATCTCAGCCATCGGCCGAATGCTATGCACATGCTCGATAGCCGGACCGGCACACCATACTGTTTTATATGTGGCGCCAAAGGCTGCGTTCTCTACCTTCTTCATGCCCCGGTAGGCGATAATCATTTTCGCATACTTCTTCAGCGTTTTGTTGTTGTTGAGGATGCGTTCCAGCCAATTAGCTTTCGTGCCCATTTGTTGAACGTAGGGAGTATTGATCACCGTTAAGGCTGATCCGGAAAGTTTGGTAGACATTACAATATCTTTTTCTCCGTACTCAATCATTGCTTGTTTATACTCAGGCGATATATCCGCTTCCTCGCAAGCAATAAATATTGTTCCTACCGATGCCCCTGCCGCACCCCAATCCATCACTTCTTTTAAGTCTTTTCCAAAGGCGATGCCACCCGCTGAAATGACAGGAATGTTGCAATTCTCTTTCAACAAAGTAATCAATGCTTGCGGGGAAAGCTTACCGGCATGACCGCCCGCCCGGTTGTTTACGGCAATTACGGCATCTGCACCAAGGCTTTCTACCTTTTGTGCATAGGACAGATCCACTACATCGCAAAAGACTTTTATGCCTAATGGTTTACATTGTTCAATTACTTCTTTCGGATTGCCCAACGATGTAATGATGTAATCAACCTTTAGTTCAAGCAACGTTTTTAATTGCCCTTTGTATTTTGGGTTTGATTTATTCACGATCAGGTTAACTCCAAAGGGTTTGGAGGAAAACGTTTTAATGTCTTTGATCGCTGCCCGCAATTCTTCATCGGTACGATAGTTCAAAGCCGGAAACGCAGCAGTAATTCCATTCGCCAGTGCGGCCTTAATCATTTTTGTATTGGATATCAGAAACATGGGCGCAACAATAACCGGGTAGTCAATGCCAAGAAGTTTATCCAGAGTAACTTTGCTCATAGTATCGAGGTCTAAATTTCAGGAAGATTGCAAAAAAGTTATGAAGTAAAAAGGAGGTGTTTTTTATTTCACGAATATTATTTGAGACACTAAAATCCTGTTGGGATCACCAAATCAGTGCCACACGATACATCACTTCTCAATCAACTCCTTCAACGATTTCATAATCAGCGGCCCGGTTTCCTTACCAACTGACATACTGGTGAGATACTCTGCATGGGGAATGGCAGGGTCTTCAAAGAAAGTAGGTTTCAGGATATATCCCAGTGCATCCATACTAAGGCCGAGCACAAATCGCGGCCCGGACTTCATTAGTTTTTTTGTTTCCAGCCCATAGTAAGGAGCTGTCTCACCGGGGTGCGTTGCAAATTGTGCTTCCCCTATTGCAAACCAAACCAACTCGGTGGTTACTGAATCCTGTATCGATCGTTTAATTGTGCCCATAGCAGATAATTGCTTCCAGGCTTCATTCCCGACAGGGAATTTTACGACCTTGCTAGTAAACCGAATTGCGTTTGTTTTTAATGTATCTCCGGTTTGAACAGCGGCCATCGCTTCCGTTGCTAACTCCCGTCCTCTTCGTTCTGCCTTTTCGAATGAGCCTTCTCCATCTACCGGCTGCACCCAACCACCAATAGGGCCTTGCAAAAATAAATTGACACCTTGCCAGCGTTCATTGAGTTCTTTATAAAATCCATTTACATAATCAGCAGAGACTTCCGTAAACTTTGCGTCCATGTAAGTAGGGTGACAAGCAAAGTTGGTAAAACTTGCTATGTTGTTTCCCTGCAGGTCTTTGAATTGCATGATGGTTACGGAACGATCAATTTCTTCATTGCAGATATTCTGTACCCACGACTCACCAAAAGTAGATTCACCGGTTACAACAATTGCTTCTCTTTTGCTTTCATCTGCCTTTTTGATTTGTTCAGCTGTTGTATTCACGATAAAATCAATGTAAGTCAGATCCACCCCGCTATGTTGATAATCGGGACCCCAGATGCCTACCACATCGGGACCAGAATGGGTGTGCGTGGATGAAACTACAATGCGCTCAACCGGAAAGCTGGTGATAGCCGCAGTGCGTTCACGAATTTGTTGCACATCCGTATAAAGCAACCCAATACAATCAAACGTAACTATTGCCAGCGAAGAATTTCCATCGTTGATAACGACAGCTTTTACATATAAACTGTCATGCACGGCTGTGAACGTGCGATTTTGTTTGTCACCTGCGATATAAGCTCCGATGGGTGGATTGATCGGTGCTGAGGCAGCGCCTACCGTAAATGCAGATTCCTTTCTCTCCTCACGTGTACAGGAAATGCTAAACAATAATAAAATTATCCACACAAGTTGTTTCATAGGCTGATAAAAATAGCGAAAGATTTTAATCAAGTTAAATAAAACGATTGTATCAACATGGTAATTGAATTAGCGATTGCAATCAGTATGGTAAAACTCACCACCGGCCTTTAAATTTATCCTGCCAGCGACTCGCTTCCCGTTGCTTCTTAATGGTGCCATTGGCAATAAGTTGCGACAAGCGCTCGTTCATGGGGCCACGTGAAGTAAGATGATAATTGGCACACTCTTCACATAAATACACAGCTAAGGGACCTCCCCCGGAACGATAGTCAAAGTGAATATGGGCTTCGATCAAAGCAGTTTCGGCCAGTTGCTCAGTAAGGTATACTCGCTTGCCCGTTGTACATTTCATTCATACAAATGTAAACCATAACTGGATACTCATACCTTATTTACCAGCCGCAACAAACCTAGTCACGCTATTCGAAATGGGTTTCACTGATTTGAGATAAGCATAAATGGCAGTCAGATCTTCTTCAGTCATTTGCCCATACATAGTCCAGGGCATTACACTGTTAAACTCGCCATTAGCGACTGATGGGTTTGTGTATGTGGAGTCAACGTATGACTTAAACCGTGCAATGAATATTTCCTCCGTCCAGGATCCGATGCCCGTATCTTTATCGGGTGTGATATTAGACGAAAAGACAGTGGAGCCATCCGGAAATTTAAAATCACGACCTCCACCGAACTTGAGGTCGGGAATGATTTGTCCTTTATCAACTGGAGTATGACACTCCACACAACCCGAAGCATTGGTCATGTAAGCACCATAAGCAAGTAAATCTGATTTATCCGGCTTTGATTGTGGAGTTGGCTTTTGTGGAATGGTATTAATTATGAAGTTCATAGGAAAATCATGTTCAGAATCCGGAACATTATTTTCGATTGCCGGTAAAGTCCGCACATAGGCGATGATGCTGTAAATATCTTCTTTATCCATGCTTCCATAATAAAGGTATGGCATGAGTGGAAACATGGCTCTTCCCTCCTTTGTGACACCGGTTGTTATTAGTCTGAATAATTCACCATCGGTATATCGAGCAATTCCTGCAGGTGTTATGTTCTTAGCATAATACACTCCGGGCATGCCTACTGATTGATCAAATCGATCACCGCCCATGCCTAATGTGCCTTCCACAAGTGGACCGGAAAATTTGCTCCAATCGCGTTTCGAGTGACAATCCATACACACGGAAACCGAGTTGGCCAGGTAACGGCCACGCTCGATACGTGCTTCTGTATAATCAATTTTAAGATCTTCGGCCTCGCCAACATCGGGCAAGGCCACGGTTGCATAGGTTAACAAACCTGCAACTACTAATAAAACAACAACCAGCAGGTAGCCTGCATACTTGATGAATTTCATAGGGGTTTGGGTTTTGGGTAAACTAAAATAGAAAAAATTGTTTCAATTTCAATATAGATTGAATTCAATTTTTACACTTTACGAAGAATTTAATGGTTATTGAATCACCCTATTGTCTTGATTTTAATCAACCCGCGGTCGTGGGCATTGATTACAAGAGCCGCACAAATGATTATCAGATTTTTCATAATGTATTGCCCAACAAGCGTAAATGCATAGGGCGAGTTGGTAAAGGAAATGTCTGCAAAAAAGAAAAGCGGTACAAAGGTGCAGATCATGTGTAAAATCAAAATATAAAATACGGCCCGTTTCCAGATGCCAATAAATAATAACAAACCCAATGCCGTCTCCCAAATGGCTAATAGAATGATCGAGATTTCGCTGGGAATAAGTCCGAAGGTAATCAGGTGAATGGTGTCTTTGGCCAACTGATCGGCCGGACTGAGTTGTGGAAAAAATTTGAGTGCTCCAAACCAGATGTAGATAATACCAATACTGATGCGAAGCAAATCTATAGCATGTTCATTAATCCAGGCATTGAGTTTACTCATGACACTTCATCTTAGAAGTGTCAAATCTAATTTTTTGATAATACGATAAATATGACTTTTCTCAGGAATGATCATGCTGAGTTCTCCTTATCGAATTCCCGCTAACAATTTATCAAGGTCAAAAAAGGGTAATGGCTTCTCGTGGCAAGCTGCAAATCCAGATTCGATAGTTCTTTCTACATCACCTTTTTGAATCAATGTAGTCATGCCAACCATAACAGGTTTATCAGAAAGAGCTTTTAAAGTTTTAGCCAGTTCAATGCCACTGTATTGTTCTCCTCGAAGGTGCAGATCAATAAACACCACATCAAAGGATACATTCCGTGCAATTTCCAGCCCCTCTTCAACCGTATTGAAAATGTAAGATGTTACTTTCTCTTGCTGCAGTTCCAGCATGCGTTGGTAGATAAAACGGTTGAGAGAATCGTTCTCGAATACTGCAATTACAATCTTCTTCTCCATGATATCCTATTAAAGGGATAATCATGCCGGACGGAAAAACCTTTCAATTTTGATAGAAACCAGATATTCAAGTGCTATAATTCCTAAAATGGGAACAGATACTAAAATTGGGATTAACTCTGCTTTCGGCTTCCCCGATAGAAGATTAATAAAAATGCCCCACCCAGTACACCCACCGAAACTAAAATGGTCCAAAGATTAAGCCTTCTGCTTTCGCCAAAGAGCCTATAATCTTTCAATAAAAATTTGGTTGTAGAAGGCCGCCAATACAACGCATTACCTGCAACCGAGTCTGCATTTGTATTCACAATGTTACCGGGTAGATTAATGGTGTGTTGATATTTGCCATTGGTTGCAAAAGAAAAGAAATCAACGCGGGTTTCAATTTCTTTTTCAATCATGGCGAGTTGATTATCTGTGAGAGGTAGATTTGGCATACCTTCGAGTTTAAAGAAATCCCAATCATTATTCTCCTTCATTATCTCAGCATACATGGCTTCCTTGTGTTTACTGAGGGTATCCAACCACTGCGTTTCATTCTCCTGTTTCAAGTGTGATTCCAATTTGGTGTAGTACCATTCAAAAAGTGCGCGCGAGCCATAAAAATCAAAAATCTTTTCATTCAGTCTATCCAGGTATAAGCTGTCGGCTTTGGAAATTGAACTGCCCTCTGCCGGAAGGCGATCGATGAAGGCATAATCCTCTTCTGTAAAATAATCTTCGGTAGCCAAACTAAGCCGATTAATGGCGTGATAGGTATCGGAATAATACAGGTAGGTATAAAACCAGCGAAACTTTTTCTCAAACGTACTGGTAACCCGAAACAAGGTATCGTTAGGCAATGCCAGTTCCTGATTGGCTTCTGCTGAGGATTGGAAGTGTTTGGAGAAAGTCAAAACAAATTTCTTTTCATCCTTTTTTTCAACCGAGTCTTTTTTTGTCACCACCAACTTCCAACCAGTTGCTTCACGAATACCCATATGGTTGTTGATGATGGTTGTGGAGTCTCCTTCCAGCGTAATTATTTTATCGAGTGATCCATCGTCATGAACCGTAGTTTCCATCGATACATCATGATCACAAGACGCGAAAGCAAAGAGTACGACAATCCCTAATAAAAATGTTTTAGCTAATTTCATCTCGTTGTTTTTTAAATGTTTTTGAATGTGCAGTCATCTCGTTTCAGGCAGTTATAAATCGAAACGGACATCGAAGTCAATTCCTTTCTTTTCCACTGCGTGTTTAAAAACCGAGTTGTGTTTAGTGTACTCGTACCTTTATTGATTTTGGAATAACTTGTAGACGGAACGCTCTCCTTAAAAAACTCAACCGCAAAGAAAATAACTAGCAAGGATGCAGCTACACTCACCGCCAGGCGAGGCACAAATACACTACGATTTTCAAACAGACCCCACCACGATGCTTTAGGCTTTGGTTGAATAGCAGACATGATTTTGTGTGTGAGTTGCGCGGCATTGCGAACTTCCACCGGAACCGTGGCTGCCTGCCGGATCAGGTTTTGTTGCTGATTGACTTGCTCCAACAAATTTTTACAAGACAAACAGGTTTGGATATGTCCATCTACCAAGCTCCTTTCAGAAGGGCGCAGTTCAGTGTACTGATAAATCAGCACTTCCATTTTTCTACACGTCATAAACCAATTGGGTTGTTCGTTTGATAATACTCTTTTAGTTTTTCATTCAAATCCTTTCGGGCATAATACAGATTACTCTTTACGTTTCCTGCGGTCATGGAAAGGATATCACACACCTCAGCAACCGATAGATCTTCAAGATCCCGCAAAATAAAAACAGCCCGTTGTTTAGGGGTAAGCAAGGCAGCGGTTTCCTGTATAGCTTTCATCAATTCCTGCTTTTGGAGCGCTTCATCGGGTGTTATAGAACCTGACATCGAATAGCTTTCTTGAATATCCACCTGGTTCTTGAGTTGTCTTGCCCGGGCTGATTTTAGAAAATCCAGGCAGCGGTTGGCAAGCATGCGATAGAGCCAGGTAGTAAGTTTCACTTCATGGTTATATTTATTAAGATGCTGCCACAGTTTTACAAAAACATCCTGCACAATATCTTCCGCTTCATTGGCCTCCCCTACAAACCTATAGGCCACCCGGTAGGCAAAGGCCTGATGCGCTTCCACCAGCAATTGAAATGCCTTCGAATTGCCGGCCATTGCCTCACGGAGTATTTCGGGGGTTGTGCGTGGCACTCGATTCATTCAGTCATTATACGACTTCCCAGGGCACAGGTCAAATGGTATTGTAAAGAAATTGGGTCAATCCACGATTCTCCGGTTGAAAACATGATAAAAATCATTTGGTAGTCCTATTTTATATGGTAGTCTTGATTAACCAACAACTACCCGCATGAAACGAATTTTGGTATCTATCAAAAAGAAAGTCGATCCAACTCATAAACTAATCGCTACTGAATGGGTAACGGAAGAAGAGCTTAAAGCCATTCGAAAGAAATATGGTAATCAATTCGATCCGGAAGAGCCGATCATTCAATA
Source organism: Cyclobacteriaceae bacterium (assembly GCA_041736555.1). Classification (GTDB taxonomy): domain Bacteria; phylum Bacteroidota; class Bacteroidia; order Cytophagales; family Cyclobacteriaceae; genus ELB16-189. Next base: position 44,371 of record JBGSTJ010000026.1, on the reverse strand, counting down.
CCTCAGCGATCAGTTGATGATCGTTTCATTTCTGGTGTGGGTGAATGATTAAGTAGCTTTAGCTTTACCGCAAAGGCCTGCCTACTCCGCCAAATGGCGGATTCGGCAAAGGCAGGCGCTGAGACGCAAAGGGATCCTAAATCAGATCAACAATACTATGGGCCCATAATTCGAATTAATTAAAGTCACTTTACAAATCCTTAACACCTTTCACTTTTAGATTCACGCAACTTATTGTGGTGTGTTTCCGTTATCTTTGCAGTTCGCAGAAATAGATAGATCGCAGCTAAAGAAGAAAAATTTTTTAAACTTAAGCGGTCCCACGTTTTGTTCTGATAATCTTTAACCTGACAGAATTACGTATGGTTCTACCTGCGAGCCTAATAGAAAAATTATGTCGTGGACAACACTATATATTACCGGAAAACCGGATTTTAAAGAAGAAATTCTCCATAACCTGGATAAATCTGAAATATCTTTTTTGCCAGGAAGCACGGAAGGAGAAAGTGATCTTGTTTTGCTTTGGGTAGATGAAAATCTTCCGTTGCGTGACCTTAAGAAAGCCATCGGAAGCAAGACTGTCTTTAAGTATCGTTTGCAATTCTTTACTTCTCTTACACAGCGCCAGGCACAAGAGAAAAAAGAGCCACTCACCCCCCGTGAGCAGGCCATGATTCGTGAGATGGCAGATTGGGAAACAAGAAACTACCGGCACAGCGCCTGACGTTCGGCTGATCCTTATCCAATTCGTGCTAACGTTGGTTTATCTATCGCATTCGATTGCTTAGGTAGGTGCGACCAAACTTACAATGACTGCACAGGAATGCTAACCAAAAATAAGGCTGATTAAGAATCAATAAAAAGCAATAAATTTAGGGTTCGAATAGCATCTTGAAATCCCTTATTTTTGGTTAAGAAATTTAACTTATGGCTTTAGTGTACCCCCGCTCCCTCGCACTCAGTGTTTGTTTTCTGTTGATTTACCCAGCTTTTGCCCAGCAAGATTCGGTTGCCCTTTCCGAAGAGTATTATCGGCAGGGCATGGAGGTATTCGATTATTTGCATCGCAAGCAGGCAACCGAAATGTTTATGTTGGCAACCCGGGTAAACCCCAAAAGCGCCAAAGCACAATTCATGACAGGGCGTTCTATAATGCTCACCATTCGCAAGGAACAATCGCTCGACTACTTTAAGAAAGCCTATTTGCTGGATCCGAAGGTGGATGAGGATATACTTTATTATCTCGGTCAGGCCTATCACTATTCTGAAAAGTTTGACAGCGCCATACTGTTATATACCCGCTACAGCCGATTGCTTGCCCGATCACTGGATTATGAAAAATCAAAAAAAATTACGGAAGTAAACCGCAAGATCTTTGAATGCAACAATGCCAAGATTATGGTGGCACAACCTGTCGATGTAAAAATTGTTCACCTCGATGACAGGATCAATTCCGAATGGCCCGACTATGCGCCAACCATCAACGCAGATGAAACGTTTATGGTGTTTACAACACGCAGACCAGAAGAAAACCTAAACAACCGACTTGCATCAGATAACGAATTTTACGAGGAGATCTTCTATTCCCGAAAGGTAGATGGCGAATGGGCACCCGCCCGAAATCTTGCCGGTCCGCTAAACAATAACTACCACAACGCCAGCGTCAATCTTTCGCCCGATGGCACAGAGATGCTCTTGTACCATGACTCTAATGGCGGAGATATTCTTGCGTCATTTTTAAAGCCCGATGGCACGTGGACCGATCCGGAAGAACTCGAAATCAATTCTGAATACATCGAGAACTCAGCTTCGATTACTGCTGATGGACAGAAGCTATTCTTCTCAAGCAACCGACCCGGTGGTTATGGTGGCACAGACATTTACATGTGTACCAAAGACTCAAAAGGCCGGTGGTCTAACCCACTCAATCTTGGTAAATTGGTAAACACCGATATGGATGAAGATGGCGTGTTCATTTCAGCCAGCGGCAAACATCTTTACTTTAGTTCCAACGGCCATGCCGGTATGGGCGATCTGGACATCTACCGCAGTGTTTATAATGCTGAAAAAGAAATGTGGGAGAAACCTATCAACATGGGTTATCCTCTCAACTCTGTAGAAAACGATATTTATATTGTACTCACCCGCAACGAGGATTATGCTTATATCTCGTCTGTGCGCCAGCAAGGAATCGGTGAACAAGACATTTACAAAGTTGATATCACCAATTGGAAAGAACCAGCCTATACTCAACCTGATTTTGCGGATGCCGTGTGGGCTCTTGAAGACGAATCACCTGCCATAGCGAGACCTAAAACTCCAATAACTCCTGCTACACCGATCCTGGAAGGTCCGGCTATTGTAAAATTTAATGTGTATGTAGCCAGTGGGGATTCGCGTCAACCTATTTCTGCTTTGGTAAAAATAACTTCTGTGCAGGGTGGTGAAGTTAAATTCAATGAGATGGCGCCCGGTACGTATCAAACAGAAGTGAAAAACTCAGGGCAATCGATCCGTTATAAGCTCTTAGTATCAAGCAATGACTATATCCCCTACTCTTCAACGTATTATTTCGGATCACCGCTCCAAACTCCGGTATTAAATGATACCATTTACCTGGATAAAATTGCCGTGAATTACAGGCGAACCTTGAATGTATATTTTCCCCACGATAGCGATGTGCCTAAATCATTTGAAGACATCCTTTACCTCGAGCAAATCATGAAAACCTCTTCTACTGTAAAAGTAGAAATCAGTGGTCATACCGATACCATTGGTTCTTATCCTTATAATGTTGGTCTTAGCCGCAGAAGGGCCGAAGCGGTCAAAAAACATTTGGTACGTTCCGGTATTGAGGAAACGCGTATTACGGTTGCCGGCTACGGACCTGATAAACCTATTTCAGATAATAAAACCCGCGCGGGCCGTCAGTTAAATCGCAGAACGGAGTTTACTATCATCGAGAAATAATGGCCGCAAGAACTAACCGCGTGTGAACCGCTGGCTGAAAGGGTTTCTGATTTTTCTGGCAGTCAGTGCTGTACTCTTGCTATCGCTGGTGGGTTCTATCGATCAAACGCCCCTGGCAGAACAGGAATATTATCAAGCTATGATGAGCAGACTGGACTCATTGCAACCCAACCCGTATTTGCCTTCTCAAAAAATAAAAGCCGGGTGGGGAAAAGTCAACATCACCCCGGATCATTCCATGCCCATGGCGGGGTATCGCATCCGTCCGGGTTTTGATTCAGTACATGATTCGTTGTATGCGCGTGTGATTGGCATCGACAACGGGGCCACTACTGTTTATTTTATCAGTGTTGATCTTTTACTTTTTCCACCGGCAGTAAAAGAAAAATTAAATCAACGTGTGGCTGAAGAGTTTTCATCTAAACCCTTTTTGTTTTACAGTGCCACGCACACGCACAATGGTATTGGTGGCTGGAATAGTAGTGTGGCAGGTAAATTTATATTAGGTAGCTATGAGGATGACTGGGTGCTTACTACAACTGAAAAGCTAGTAACTCAGCTTAAATCGATTGAGCAATCCATGCAACCGGCACAACTCTCCTATTGGCAAGCCGATGCACATGAGTATGCAGAGAACAGGTTGCTGGCTGGAGCTCCGTATGATGGATGGCTCAGAGGGTTGATGTTAACCCGAGCCGATAGCAGTGAGGCCCGGATGATCACTTTCAGCGCGCACGCCACCAGCATCAGCAAAAAAAGTAAAAGCCTTTCTGGCGACTATCCTGCAGCATTGGTTAGTGAGTTGGAAAAGAAAGAAAATACATTTGGTATGTTCATGGCCGGCATGGTGGGCAGCCACCGGTTAGCAGGAATAACTGCAACTGAATTTGAATTGGTAGCTCAGGCGGGTAATGTGCTGGCCGACAAAATTTCATTCGCCACCACTAGTTTGCCGCTTGACTCTGTAGAAATTCAAACCGCACACGTGCCTATCATTTTCGGGCCTGCCCAACTGCGACTTACCAAAGATCTTAAACTGCGCAACTGGATTTTCTCCGCTCTCCTTGATCCCCTGCAGGGTGAACTCACTTACGTAGAACTAGGTAACATTATGTTGATTGGCACTCCCTGCGATTTTTCGGGAGAGATATTTGTCACGCAACAACTTGCCGAGCTGGCAGCGGCCCATAACAAACATTTAATCATTACGAGCTTCAATGGCGACTATGCCGGATACATAACAGAAGATGCGCACTACCACCAAGTGGAACGTGAAGAAGTAATGACGATGAATTGGGTGGGACCCCACTATGGCACCTATTTTACCGAAATGATTTCTGCGCTGGTAAAAAAATAGATCCTACAAAAAAATTACGAACGCGGGCGTTGATCCGGCCGTCTCTTACCGCGGAATGGTTTTTTGTTACCCGAATTTTTACTCTTTCCGGCAGCACCATGACTATGCGTTCTTGCTTCCGGATTATAAACCGGTCCATTCCCTAACTCAGCCGGCAAGGCAAGTTTAGGCACTTCTTTACCAATTAAACTTTCAATGCGGAAGAACTTGCGTTGATCCATTTCATTGATAAATGTGATGGCGGTGCCTGTGGTAGCGGCCCGTGCCGTACGTCCAATTCGGTGAATATAATCTTCAGGATCGGGCGGCACATCAAAGTTAATCACCAGATCAATACCCTCTACATCGATCCCACGCGAAAGCACATCTGTGCCAATCAGAATCGTAAGTTGTTTGTTCTTGAATTCGCGCAGCACATGTTCGCGTTCGGTTTGTTCAAGATCTGAATGAATCGCTTTTGCGTTGAGTCCTAACCGTTGCAGGTTGCGATCGAGTTTTTTTACGTTCTCTTTCGTGGAAGCAAAAATCAACACACTGTTGAATTGCTTTTCCTTCAACAACGTATCGATAAGTTTTTCCTTTTGCTCATTATGCACTACATAGGCTTGTTGCAAAATACCTTCAGCAGGTTTGGAGATGGCAATGTTAATCTCCACAGGGTTTTGCAAAATCTTATTAGCCAGGGCCCTGATTTTAGGCGGCATGGTAGCGGAGAAGAAAAGAGTCTGGCGCCTGGCCGGTAGTTCTTTAATGATGCGTAAGATGTCTTCGTAAAAACCCATGTCGAGCATGCGGTCGGCTTCATCCAATACCAGGTGTTCCAGGTGGTCGAACTTAATTGTGCCCATCGCGATCTGGGCAATTAACCGGCCCGGAGTTGCGATGATGATATCCACTCCACCTTCCATGGCCCGCTTTTGCTGATCCCATGTGGCCCCATCGCCACCACCATAAATAGGGATAGAACTTACACCCAGAAAGTAGGAAAAGCCCTCAATCTGCTGGTCTATTTGCTGTGCCAGTTCGCGTGTAGGCGCAATGATCACCGTGTTCAGATGTCTTTTCTCCGAGGCGACAATGTTATTTAAAATGGGTAGCACATAGGCAGCTGTTTTGCCCGTGCCGGTTTGTGCACAGGCAATTAAATCACGCTTGGCTAGGATTACGGGAATAGCTTGTTCTTGTATGGGGGTGGGCTTTGAAAATCCCATGGCGTCCAATCCATCCAGTAAGCGGGGATTGAAGGTAAAATCGTGAAACGTCAAAATGTAAGTGTTGTTATTAGTTAAAAAAAGGCGTCAGGCCATTGATGCCGCAAGGTACAATAAGTTCGTGAATCTTGTTTTGGAATTGATGCCTATGGCCAATAGCTGCAAAACCCATACCTTGATCCATTATTTTGTTTATGATCACCCACCCTAACGAAAACGATTTTAGCATCACACTTCCGGTTTTGGAAAGTGACATTGACGATATGAGTCATGTTAACAATGTGGTGTATGCCTCGCCCATGTTGGTGTTCTTCACCAACATGTAACCTAATCCTCGCCCATGTTGGTGTTCTTCACCAACATGTAACCTAATCTTCGAAATGAGTTCTCGCCCATGTTGGTGTTCTTCACCAACATGTAACCTAATCTTCGAAATGAGTCAGAAAATGCCAATCATTTATATTCAGTTCGTAAAATCGTGCGCTTGAATACTGGTAAACCTCAGGCAACGCACATAAACCGGCCTTAACCGGGTTATTATGTATATATTCAAGTTTTTGCAAAAATACTTTAGTACTACGCAATTCAATGCCTAAGGAATTCCGTTGCCAAACCTGGTACTTCCTATCTTTTGTGTTGACTTGTAGTTTCGATAACAGTTCCGATTTTTCATTTCGCAATTGTTTCAAAATCTGTTGTGCGGTAAATCGTAAAAAATCACGTTGTACTTCTTCGCGGTTGTGCTCACCCAATACCTGCCAAATGAGATGAAAGTGTGTATCCATCAATACAAAGGCGGTAACCTTTATGCGTTGTGCGTTGACTAAAAATTGAAGACTATCAAGGATGATTTGTTTGTCAATATCCCGCGAAAGTACCGGAAGCCAATCATTTGCAGTGACCGTAATAAACTCAGGATATTGCTTAACAACCATACAATCAAATTTAAGCTAATTTGATTTGTTAAGCTGTTAAGCTTACGAAGTTGCCGGTGAAGAACACCGGCAAAGGCGAGGTAACTAAACTGTAATCCCTTTTCATCAAGTTTGTTGGTGAAGAACACCAACAAAGGCGAGGTAAGTTCGTGAATCTTGTTTGGAATTGATGCCTATGGCCAATAGCTGCAAAACCCATACCTTGATCCATTATTTTGTTTATGATCAGTCACCCTAACGAAAACGATTTTAGCATCACCCTGCCGGTTTTGGAAAGTGACATTGACGATATGAGTCATGTTAACAATGTGGTGTATGTGCGCTGGGTTCAAGAGGTAGCAGCCGCACATTGGGCCACTTTGGCATCTGCGGAAGCGAGACAAAAATATTTATGGGTTGTGTTGCGGCATGAAATTGATTACCTCAGCCCGGCTTTACGAGGTGATACGATTGTTGCCACCACGTGGGTAGGTGAATCGAAGGGACCGCGCTCGGAACGGTTTGTTTACATAACAAATCATGCCGGTAAGCTCCTGGCAAAAGCGAAAACAGTTTGGTGCTTGCTGGACGGTGAAACGATGAAGCCTAAACGCGTGGATGAAAGTGTGGTGGCTTTGTTAAAGCCAAATAACGCTTAACGCACTCCCCAGATCCGCTTACTTAAAGTAAAGGCAATGAAAGCACGACCTCGTAGGTTTTGTATGTTTATAGCCGCGGGTTTTAAGACTGCGAGGTAATTTAAATGAAAAAGAAAATGCTATTTTAGTTTTGAAATTTACCTCCTATGAAAAAGTGTCTGATCGCCTGCCTACTTATATGTTTGTTTTTTCACTCACACGGGCAAGACGCTTTGTTGTTTGAAAAGGGTAGCATTTTTGTCTTTCGAGACTTGGGTTATGGTGCCGGTGATGCCAACCTGAACCTTGAAGATGTGGACCTTCAGCAACTGACCCAACTGGCAATTGCTATGAAAAAGATGCCCGATATGAAGGTAGAAATCATGGGCCACACGGATGTGTTAGGAGACGTCCGTTTGAACCGAAAGCTATCGGTGGACCGCGCGGAGAGTGTGAGAAACTATCTGGTTGGTGTGGGTATAAAAAAGAGCCGGATTAAAGTTACGGGATATGGTGCTGATTTACCGCTATTTAAATCTTCCAATCCAATGAACCGAAGGGTCGAATTGCGTATAACAGAAAATCCAAATCCTATCCCAATCGTTCGCCAAACTGCGTCAACCGATACCACCAATAAGAACTCACCCACTACTCCTGTAAAACGGGAGTTGCGCAAAATTGCATTGGTGATTGGAAATGCTAACTACGCAGGTGTTGGAAAGTTGAAGAATCCCGAAAATGATGTTGACCTTATTAGTCACACGCTGCAAAAACTGAACTTCAAAGTATACCAACATAAAAATCTAAATCGAGCTAAAATGATGGAAGCTATTCGATCTTTTGCCACACAGGTTACAGATGCAGATGTCGTCATGTTTTATTATGCAGGTCATGGTTTACAACACCAGGGTAACAATTACTTATTACCAACGGATGTCGTACTAAAAAACGGACCTGTTGACCTACAATTTGAAACTGTAAATGTAGAGGTCATTTTCAATACAATTGAGTATACCAATAATGAAAGCTTAAACATGATTGTATTGGATGCCTGCCGCAATAATCCTTTTAGCTCCTGGACACGTAGTAGTGGCACCGGATTAGCCGAACTAAAGCCACCGAGTGGATCGCTGATTGCCTATGCAACTTCGCCAGGCTCACTTGCATTCGATGGTGATGGAACCAATGGGGTTTATACAGCAGCCCTCGCTCAGGAACTTTTAAAACCTCAACGGCTTGAAGACGTATTTATGCAAACTCGCCTTAAGGTGGAGCAACAAACCAATGGATCGCAAAGCCCTTGGGAACTGTTTAGGTTACGGGCAGCCTATCAACTGGTGGATTAGGATAAGTGATAACAATCAACTACCATGGAAATATATTAAGCCTGGCATTTTTTTAACCATGATCAGGCGGCTAACAACAATCATCGGTGGAATGAAAACACCGACCACAGGCACATAGAATAATTACTATTACTCCATGAAAACAATGATGATAACCCCCGAGGGTTTAGAGAAGTTAAAAGCTGAACTGGATCATTTGTGGCGGATTGAGCGGCCTGACACCACACAAAAAGTTAACTGGGCTGCCAGCCTTGGCGATCGTTCTGAAAACGCAGATTACCATTACAATAAAAAACGCCTGCGCGAAATTGATAAGCGCATCCTTTATTTACGGAAATGCATTGATGACTTGAAGGTGGTGAACTATAACCCTTTCCAGGAAGGCAAAGTGATGTTTGGAGCGTGGGTGGAAATTGAAAATGATAAAGGCTTTAAGAATCGATTCCGCATAGTAGGTGGTGAAGAACTTATAGGAGCGAAAGATTACATCTCGATGGACTCGCCCATGGCGCAAGCGTTGTTAAAAAAAGAAGTGGGTGATGAAGTAGTTGTTAAAACTCCTGCGCGGAATTTTGTTTGGCGGATCACTAAAATTGAATATCAGAAATAAGGTTAAGGTATCTCAAATCCAGGGTAAGGCAGCAGCCTGCCAGAGCCCCTGGCCCGTGTTGGTGCCTGCCTGTCGGCAGACAGGTTCTTCACCAACACGTTTTATATCATGCTCGTTGGTGAAGAATACCAACGAAGGCGGGGCAATTTAACCACTTTTGTATTATACACTAACTTCATCAGTAACCAGGCTTCATCAAAATTTCTTTTCTTTTCCTTTTTTGTCTTGATACAAAAAAGGAACAAAAAAAATCAAGACAAAAAGATGCTTCCCCGCTCATGCTTGCACACCTCCCCGCCTTTTTGTCTGGCCACCGCTCTTCAAGTTTCATTACAAAAATTAGAACATCACCTTGCGCGTTTCCCCTTGCCTGTGTTGGTGCCCCGTTCTTGTTGGTCGCTGTCCAACATGCGTTCTATTACTTTTTCAGCCACCCTAAGAATAGACTATCATTTAGTTGTCTAACATTGCGGGTCAGGCGGCCCGCAATAACCAGGGAATCGGGCGGATTAATTGCTGATCACTGACATCCAAGACAATCCAATAAATTGTAAAGCAATCCTGAGCGGGCAGTTTGCACTATTCTTTAATAATGCCTGCGTGAAGAAATAACCTAATCGTTAATCGAAGCAAAGTATAGCGAAGGATCCCCTAAATCAGAAGGGCGGTTTCTTATTGAGGGGATCCTTCGCTCTGTGTTCTACTTACGAAGAGAACTTATTCGCTATATAGATTTTATTTTTTATCCAGACCCATCATGGTTCGCTCAGGATTGGACCGTGATGAGGGGTATCCTTCCCCCCGTTCTTGTTGGTCGCCTGACCAACAAGCTTACTAAACTTACAATTCATCAAACATGAGTAATCATCCCCTTGCCGTGGTTCGTGTCCTCACGAACCAAATTCAATTTTACTTCTCTGACCGTGGTTCCTTTGCCCGTGTTGGTGTTCTTCACCAACACGTTTTCACCAACACGTTTCTAATTTTAGTTAGCCGTATTTTACAATTTAATTATGCTCGTTGATGAGGAACACCAACGAAGGATCAGGGTTCTTTTCCACCCCCTACCCCCGCCAGCGGGGGACAAGGTGTGCGGCAAGTTTTTGAATAAACTTGAAAATTCACTTTTAGTCTACTTCAACGGCAAATACCCAAACGGAATGACAGCGGCCTGGGAAAGGTTGCGGGGCGGGAGAATAGTTTTTTTTCGGTGGGTGGCGATGTACTCCGCTACGGATTGATCTTTCTCTGCATCATTAAACGTTATCACGATGTCGGTTCTGCCTACTACATGCAGCAAGCCTTCAATGTATTCTTTTCCTTCCGCTTCGGTTTGTAGTAAAATCCTGTTGGCTTCGGCCATGTGGCGAGTGGTGTCCATGCGCGCGTCCATCAGGGTGCCGAGGTAACTACCGACCAGCGGATATAAATCTTTGCCGGCATATATCTGAAACGAACGCGTTTCGCGAATGATCATGTTATTCACATGATACACCGGATCACTCAGGGTGGCTTTGGGTAAAATGATTTGCTGCACGCTATCTCCGTGGCTGATTATTTCAATGTCTTTGAGGTTGAGGTAGGCGGTAATGGTAACCGGCACCTGCACGATGGCGCGGATGGCTTTGGCCGGGTTGTTCTTTTTATGCAGATAAAACAAATCGTTGTAGGTATGTTTTACCAGGTGCAACTCGCGGATGGAAAGAATCTGCTCCAGCGTAAGTTGCTGGGGAGTGTTTGTGGTTTTAACCCGGCCATAGAAAAAACCACCGATGAATGCGGCCACTATTAAACCGAGGGCAAGTATAGGAAGTGTAGTTTTCATAAGCGAGAAGAGTTGAAATTGTGGGACCTTGGATACAGGAAATAAAAAAACCTCTGCAAGCCTGGCCCGCAGAGGTTTCATTCTTCATGGGCCATTTACTTTTGTTTTAGTTTAACAATCTGTAGCGCCTTTACTTGTGCATACTGTGCGCTATCGTAGCCATAGATAGCACGGACGTATTTTTTCACAGCCCTGGCAGTTTCGTACAATGAAACACCCTTTCCATACATCAACTGATCGCGGTTGATGAGCGCATTGCTCCACTGCTTGCGGGCTTCACCTACCTGCTGGTTGAGTTGATTCAACTCCTGTTCTTTCGCGGTAAGACCTTCCACACTAAGCTCTGGCTCTAATGCCTGATACACGGGATCGGAACTAACCGAGCGCACCAGTTTGGAAAAGGAATCCGCCTTGCTTACATAGGCGAGTTGCAACTGCGACCGCCTGTTGGTTGCAGCCTGCACCTGATCGGATGGAATGGGTGCCCGGTTTTTTGGCGAAACACCGATAAGCTGATGAACGAACTGACGGGCATCATCCAATTTCTCGGGTGAAGCTCCGGAAGATTCCAGCGTGCGCAGAATGCTGGAAGCCAAACGAGAAAGTTGATCGAACTTTTGCTTGCGCAGGTTCACTTCATTGTCGTAGTGGGTCTTGGTCGACTTTACATGTTCGAGTGCAAGACGAACTGACTCCAATTGGTTGGACAAAGATTCGATTCGAAGGTTTGGGCGACCGGGGTTGTACTTACCTTCGTACCCGGTGCAGAAGCTCACCATCCTGGTGAACGCTTCCACGTTTTTGACATGTGTCATAGTGTATTTTGTTTTATAATGATTGCAACGATTTCTATCCACAAAAGGGTTACATTTTTTTCATGCTATTTTATAAACTTTATAGTGATAGAAAATGACAACACAAATTACGTTGGCACGTTTGCAGGTCCGCGTTTGGGTGTTGGTGGATTAGAAATTGATTAATGTTGGTGTTGATTGGATTATACTTCGTTATGACTGGATCGCGGCTCTCGTAATAGATTCAAAATCCTTTACTCACTTGCACTTGGCCGCGATGACACCCACTTTTTAAAATTGCAGATGCGAGGTTGTGTTTACCATGGTGCTTAGTATAAACACTCCATACGCGAGGTTGTGTTTACAATGGTGCTTAGTATAAACGCTCCATACGCGAGGTTGTGTTTACCATGGTGCTTAGTACAAACACTGCATACGCGAGGTTGTGTTTACCATGGTGCTCAGTATAAACACTCCATACGCGAGGTTGTGTTTACCATGGTGCTTAGTATAAACACTGCATACCCGAGGTTGTGTTTACAATGGTGTTTGGTATAAACACTGCATACCCGAGGTTGTGTTTACCATGGTGCTCAGTATAAACACTCCATACGCGAGGTTGTGTTTACAAGGGTGCTTAGTATAAACGCTCCATACGCGAGGTTGTGTTTACGCGTATGCTCAGTGTAAACACTGCGTATGCGAGGTTGTGATTAAATATAGACAAGTTGTTGGTCAGGCGATCAACAACCAGGTAAATCCACCCCCTACCCCCGCCAGCAGGGGACATGGCTTCGAATGACCCCTTTGTTCTTGTTGGTCGCTGACCAACAAGCATTCTATTCCTTTTTCAACCACCCTAAGAATAGACTATCATTTAGTTGTCTAACGTTGCGGGTCAGGCGACTCGCAACAACCAGGGGTTTTACTACCAGCAATACGCGGAGTCACGCCTCTCGCACATTCCATCACTCAGGGAGACTCCGCTAAGAAAAGGTGTAGGCTATATCTCCTACCAAAGCTTTTTCCTATCTTTATTAACTAACGCGACAGAAAATGAAAACGATGACATGCAAACAATTAGGTGGTGCCTGCAACCAAACTTTCAGCGCAAATACATTTGATGAGATCGCTATGATGGTTAGCAAACACGCCCGGGAAATGGTAGGTCAAGGAGATGCTGCGCATATCCAGGCAATGAATGACATGCGTAGTAGAATGACTTCGCCCGAAGCAACGAATGCCTGGATGGATGAAAAGAGAAGTGCATTTAACGCTTTACCCGAAACTGAAGATCAGTAAACAACCTCACTCGTGCCCTTCGTGTCCTCGTGCCCTGGTTCGTGTCCTCACGTAACCAAACCTCCCGGCCAACGCGTTCACCTTTTCCAACTTACCTTCACGCAAATATTCTATCTTCCGGAGAAATGAGTAATCAATAACTTTACAAAAAGCAGCGCTATGAAATTTTTGTTTCTCTTGTTGATGAGCCTCTCGCTTACCTCCTATGCGCAACGCGACTCGGTGGCGCTGGTCAATCAAATTCTTGCCTTTCAGGAAAAACTGAATGCGGAATATCGCGATAAGGCAACCTCGCCCCTGAAGCCTGCAGACATCAAAAAATTCAAGCGCCATGACTTCTTCCCCATCAACCTGGATTATGCAGTTGACGCGCACCTGACGCTCACCCCCAACTCACCGTTTGTTCCGATGAAGGCTACCGGTAGCCTTGTGCAGGAATACCGTACTTATGCAATTGCGTACTTTCAACTTCATGGAAAATCTTATGCCCTGCCGGTATATCAATCTAAAAGCCTGATGAACAAACCGGAGTATACCGACTACCTGTTTGTTCCCTTCACCGACCTTACGACCGATAATGAAACTTATGGCGGAGGCCGTTATCTTGAACTACGCATTCCCAGAGAAGGCCTTGAAGTAATCATTAATTTTAATCTTGCCTATAATCCTTACTGTGCCTATAACGAGAAATATTCCTGTCCGTTGGTGCCGGATGAAAACGATCTGCCGGTGGCGATCCTGGCGGGTGTGAAGCTGGACCAGCAGTAATGCAAACCTATAAATTGGATTGCGGGTTGGTATGAACTCCGAGGTATGGTGCGGTGATAACACCGATCATAGGCAAGTGTGGAAAGTTACGAGGGTTTGCCTTCGGGCCACATCGTATCGGCTTCGGTAAGTTTTTTTTGTGCCAGCGTAAGCCACTCATCGCTGTCAAACACACCTCCGTTGTCTTCGCTGAAAATTTTTTGAGCAAACTCCAGCGGCACATCAAGGCGATAGGTTCCAGTTTTATCATCGAAACGGATTCCCATCAGGCCATCATGCTGCTGATTCACAAACTCAAGCTTGTGCCGTTTGGTAGTGGAGTCATAAACAATGTCGTAAAAGATGGCCATAGCAGGCAATGAAAGGGTAAAGATACTGAAATTGAAAGGGTGTTTTCCTATTTCTTCGCAGAGTCACTGCTTCAGGACTCTGCGATTAGTTGTACTCTTAACCGCCAGAGTCCCTGCCAACCGCAGGCAGGCCCGAGGCGGGTGACTCTGCGGAGAATAGGGATCCTGTATTCCAACCCCGTAGGGGTTTAATGTTTGTAGCCGTGGCCCCGACCAATCGGGGCCACGGATTAAAAACGGTATTAACATCGCGCCATAGATAAGGTTAATCGGGCTGCACAGTATTTGGCGCGGACAGATGAACGTTGTTAGAACGATTGTATTTTTCGTTCGGTATTACGCGGAGTCCCCGAGGCGGGAGACTCCGCTGGGAAAAGAGTTGTTGGTCAGGCGACCAACAACAACAAAGGGCTCGAAGGGGCACTTATCTAAAAACTCCAAGTCCTCTTTTTCTTTTGCAGAAGATTATGGGTTGAGGCATCAAAAGCATAGTTAAAGATGTCGTTAAAAAAATATTTCTAATAATGCCAATAGCAGGGGTATCAATAATGCTGTAAGTAGTTGCCAAAGGGTATTGACATTGAAAGGCCAATCGTTCATGGACTTGATGTGATGTTGCAGCTCAAGAAGTTCCTTCAAGCGCATTGTATTTTCAGATGTTGGATTATCCACTGATCGCTGTATGGCTTCCTCAAGCGGAACGGACAACTTGGTAAGCGACTTTTTCTTTTCGAGAGCCATAATACCATGAACGCCCATTTGAGGCAAAAGAAAAAAACTGAAGATCATGACGGCCGCTAAAATCTCCCAAACTAATACCGATGTCTCACCCGACAGCGGTGAGACCATCACCATGAGGATGAGTATCAGGAAGCTGACAGAAATGGAAAGCGCCATTTTAAAATAAGCACTCCCCAACGCTTGAAGGCCGATTCCGGAAATTTGATTGAGGCTCACTTTCAATTTAAACCTGGACAGCTGAATCGGAATAATGGCAACATTCAACATTGCCCAGAGTCCATAGCCGAGCATAAAAAATCCGACTATCAAGTACACCACCCACAGGGCTTGAAGAAACGGTCGGTCAAAAGTCACAGAAGATTGGATGATCGATCCCACGGTAATCTCCTGGAGTACCACAAACAAAATTCCGCTTACAATGGGCCACTTGCCCTCCAGACACCACGTTAATTTTTTGATGTACCACAGCCGGAATTCCTCTTTGTCCTGATCAACGAACGATGCTAAGTCGGGGTAAATTGCCATCAAAATATTTGAGCAATAAATGATCATGATGGTGATGGAAGCAAAGAAGGCCATAATACCAACGTGCGCCCAATAATAATCGTCTGCCACCGGAAGGCGCCAGAGAACAACATAGTCCGTAATAAACTCCAACGACCAAAAAAGAAGAATAGTGATCGCGTAGGGTAACGGGATTCTGCGCGTCAGTCTCGCAGGGAGAGAAGATACTTGTAAATGGATGGTTTCTGTTGAGGTGTAACTCATAAAATTGATCTAGAAGTTGGTCGTGTACAAAGAAAGAAATTGATCAGGAAAAGAAATGAGACATAGCGAAAATTCTGAGTACAAAGGGGTCTGTAAAGTAAACTGTGTCAGTTAATAATTAGTGTAATCATACCTGATGTTGGGATGTGGTCAACTCCCACGCTACTGCCTTCATGCAATGTTATAAAATTTAATTGGGAGTTGTCCATCATTTTTTCGCCATCCCCTCTCCCTTTAGTAGTCAGAAGAAAAACAAATGGACAGCGTGCGCACAGCAAATCGCATCACCTTCTTACACGAGCACTTTATTTCTTCGCAGAGTCACTATTTCTTCGCAGAGTCACTGCTTCAGGACGCTGCGATTAGTTGTACTCTTAACCGCCAGAGTCCCCGAGGCGGGTGACTCTGCGGAGAATAGACAACGTGGTGCGGGTGACGGGTTCTTTCGTTTCTTCATCCATCACGCCATAACTTTTGAGCCAGGCAATTTTGCCGTTGTGGATCACGGCAATGCTTACGCCCGGCACGTGGTAGTGTTTCATGCGTGCTTCGATGGTCCAGGTAGAATCTCCCTCGAGGTAGACGGGATGGATCAACCCGGTTTCTACTTTTTTGATGTTGACTTCTGGCGATTCACTCTTTGGTGAAGGGGTGCAACATGGCAATACCACTGCGAGGAGGAGAATTATTTTTTTCATGGGGAATTAATTCATTTCGGGGTAGCTTATGTAGTTATTACTTGGAGTGACTCATTAGCCGGGCATCAGATTCTTTAGGTTTTCATGCTTTGTACATGGTAACAAAAAGCAGTGCGGTGAGCACCAACGAAGGCGAGGGACTTATTGTAAGTGTCTGGTAGGAAGACGTTACAGTAGTGAAAAGTTGTATAATACTATAACAATTGCAATTTAGCTTGAGATTTGTGTTGTTGAAGCATAAACACATAGACTGAGCAAAGCGATGCTATTTCTTCTTTGTTGCTTTTGTTAATGTCGCTAAAGTTAATCTCCTTCTAGCCTTAACAAGATGGCCTATACCATTAATGTTACTGTACTCAGCTTTAATTGTTAAAAGCCAATCATTATATATACTTCCATAAATATCAGGTTTGTCTTTAACCAGATCGTGAGTACTCTGCAAAACTCCCTTTAGAATACTCTCAACCTCAAATTCCTTTGGCAACTTTGGGTTAACAATTGTCTTATACACATCTCCAAGGTATGAATTGAATGAATCACGTCTGCAAATGATACTCGGGCTGATTTGGAGTAGATTTTTTATTCGTTCATCATTACTACTATGATAATGAAGCATCAATGGAATAGCTAGCGTTTGACTTATTGCAATTTCATCAATATTACTAGGGTTATTAAAACAACTAACCTTTATACTATTGAATCTTATAAAGGAATTAAAATTCACATGCTCAATAAACAACTCTTTTACTACTTTTTCGACAATAGAATTCTCGGATAATGTTAATCTTTTTTTATTCGAACCCGCTAATGAAAGCGAATATTTTTCCGCATGGATTGGATCAAAAAAGGAATCTTTTTTTGGTAAGTATTCCTCCGGAGTATCATGAACATTAAGTATATAAATATTCTTGTACGCTAAATCAGAGTCAAGGTCAATAAAGAAAACGGCACCAGTCTCAGTTGATGTAACTAATTCGAATAATGAAACTTTACGAGAAAAATACCCATTTAGTAATTTACCCGAAACACGAAATAATAACCAACGATTGACTTGACCATCTAAATCAACCCAATTCATCAAGTAGTCAATACCTCTTTCGTCTGTAAAATGAGAAAGGTACGGACCTTCAAAATAGTATATATCACCACCCTTTGTTAATTCAAAGTCCAACTTTTTAATACTAATTGCTTTTTCGAGCGATATCATAATCCTTCAATTATAGCGAATTTTGATGATAAATTTGCATTCTTCGCGTGATGAAAGTTAAAATGACCACTTGAAGAAACTTTATCAGCCACTCCGTCTTCTCTATTAAGCAATCCTTTTGCGATTTTAGTTCCTAGCCTCTTGTAGGCATTAGGACTTCTACTAGAAAATTCTTCAAAACGTACTCTGCAGCTTTCAATTGACATAAAAAAGGAAAGTGCATAAAATGAGCATTTTTGAATGTCATTTTTGTTGTTTAAAGCAACAGGATTCTTAATTGCTTGAGATTGAAAGTTTCTAATGTCTTCAATTGAGTCAAATACCCACCTATAGCATTCCCTTTCAATAGGTAAACAAGTTTCGCTCGGACACTTAGGTTTTAATTGTTCTATTTCCTTCTGATGATAGAATTCCATACAAATAATTTACTACTTGAAACTGCTTTGATTGAGAGGCTAAGATCCGGTTGAAACTGAATTCATTAAAAGCCACTGCGCAATGGCCATTTTACTAAGTTGTAATATTTCAATATGACTCACCAATTCCGTATGTCTTACCTCCTTTGAAGTATTTGAATATAGCCTTTCTGATTTTAAGCGATGTCCTGCATGTACGATCTTAGATCGAAGTGTGTAATATGAGTTAAATTTCCTTTTATTATTTTCTGACTCACCCAAATATTTGAAAAGAAAATCTCTATATTTTTTTACAACCTGAAACTTGGATTGACCACAGTCATAACATTTTTCGACTTTATATTCTTTGTATTCTAGATTAATCATAGTCTCTAACGCTGTGAACGATGATAAGATCGATAGGGATTTTTTTGATTGTCTTAATTCCATTGACGCTTTGGAATATGAGATTGCTGAATCAATAACTTCTTTAATTGACTCTGGTTGAGTAAAATATGAGTCTAAAATTTTCTCTGTTAGGATAGGAAACGTAATGTTTCGATCAGGATAATAATCGAAGTTCGGATCATTCATATAGTAATTGTCACGTGAAACAAAAGAAACTGTTTGAAGGCCAGGATCAGAAAATGATGAAATTTTAAGTTGCTTTGGTAATTCAGGCCAGTGGTACATTGGAAGACACCATTTAGAGGATAAAGAATTGATCATTTCTCCCTGATTATCATCTATTGGAAATCCCCAGGCGCCAGTTTGATCTTCATATCTAAAAAAAAGATGATTACTAATCAAAGAAAGTAAATTTAAAATTAAGTCCTCTTTATTAATTCTGGCGCCAACTTCTGCACGAAAATCTTTAAGATACTCGCCAAGGAAATCTGATTCAATTCTAATTTTTTCATTTTCGGTCGTCCAATATTCAAGTATCAACGGGTAATGCTTCTGTATCTTAGATTTAGGAAGTTTTTTAAGTGTTGCAGGAAAGACTTGAAACATATCTCGATATCGAAACATGCGAAGCATTCGAGTTTTCGAGAAAATTATAGTTCTATGAAAGGTTCTTTTTTCCGAATTCATTGCTTACATAATTCGTCTAAATATTTCTTTAAGAACCAACACCTATCCACCGCTAATATTTGATTTAGATAAGCGCGCAACGTTATCAATAATCAAGGATTCTATTCTGTGCATGTCTCCATAAACATTACCTGCTCTACTAAAATCACATCGAATACATTCCGTTTGTTGATCCAAAAAATAGTTCTTGGGTCTAAGGGGTGAATCGCAATTAGGACAATATGCTATCATATTAGATACGACATATTTATTAGTGTTTTTATCTAACTCATATGTCCACGTCCACTTCAATCCTAAAATAGTATCCTCCGTGTATTTAAGATAGTTAAACTGAGGATTTGGCGTATTATTAGAATCACGGCTTCCATAAATATATAGAACAACAAATAGCAGTATGAAAATTAGAAGGACAATCCACACTTGAATTTCATAAGTAAACACAATTGTGAAGATGTTCAACAACCAGCTATACACACTCTTAAAGGTTGATAATATGGGTACAGCACGGACTAAATCAAATATTATTGAAATTAGGGGTGATGATATTATTGCAGCTCCAATTGTGATCTTCTCGTTTCTAGATAATGCCATAATCTATAAATTTCATATCTACTTCTTATTGGTTTTAAAACTTACATCCGGCTCTGCCTCAATAGGCAACTCCCTCTCCCTAAAACCTAAGTCCTATCATTTAAAATCAGCTAGTCTAACCCATTCGTTCTCATCATTCCTGATGTACCAAAAGCGCCATCCATTAACGGATGTCCATTTTGTTGCAACCTTTGCTGCTGCTGTGGGTGAACTGTACTTCTTACCCTTATAAATAATTGTGCCTGTCTTTGTTAAGATTGCTTTGTGCTCTACTCCTTTGTGCGTTCGATAGATTCGTGTTCTTTTGGAGACCATTCCTTTCAAACTTTTTTTCCTCGTATCTGTTTCTTTCGCGTTTGCTATTTTTTTAGAAAGCAGTCCAGCCAATTCTTCCCTATGTTTTTGTTTTATGAGGACTTCAAGTTGTTTTCGCATAACTCTTGAATCTCTTCCTCTTGGTTTAACCGTATTTCCTTTTGGGTTCGCAATTCTTACCAACAATGATTCAAATTCACCGATGTGTTCATCATTGCTGATCAGGTAAATGCTAAAATGTGTCCAGCTTGCATCATGCCTATCCTTTAGATGTTGTTTCACACGTCTTCTTAGTTGGATAGCCCTACCAACATAATACAATTCATTTTCATCGTAAAGAGCATAAACACCAGAAGATTTCTCAATAAGTTGAGTAATCAATGATGCATACTTACTAAAGATATCTTTGGAAATGTGTTCTAGAGATTGGGTTACCAGACCGTTTAATGATTTAGTTCTTTTCATATTCAATCTGCTTTTTTCTATTTCGAAGAATACTTCCTAAAATTCTCAGCCTGCTCAAATATCTCAACATATACCTCATCTCTCTCCACGGGTGGATAGTCAAACTCATCAAGGAGTAATATTAAACCAACTTTCAGTGCTGATTTAATGTCGTCTCGTCTATTCCAGTCTGGAAACTTTGCTTGCTTGTCAACCAAGTCTTTAACTGCTTTTGCCAATTCAATTAACTTGTCTTCAGGATATTTGAAGTCATATTTTATACATAATTCCTTAAGGATGTCGTAAAAAGCTTTTTCCTCAAAGTCAATTCCTAGTTTATCACCTGCTGAAAACTCTCTGTGAACTTCCCAAATCATATTGGTCAATTGTTCTGCCATATCATCCAACACATCCCCGGTCAAAATATCGTTCTCATCGCGCTGATTGTAGCGCTCGACAATTGCTTGCATTTTCTTAGTAAAGTCTATTCCCTTTACCCGGTTTACTTTCCGAATCTCTCCAATCACTTTGGCAAGTAATTGTTGAAGCAATTTGATTTTAGTATTGGGCAGTTTGATTTTATCAATCTTGGCTAGATAGTCTGCATCGAAAATATCCTGTTCGGTCTCCGCTTCTTCACCAAGTCTGAATATCTCTTCCACTCCATCACTCTGCAACGCATCTTTAATCATTTCCCTAACTCTCGCATTCATTTGTGCTGTATCAGGGGCATTGCCTTTGGTGAGTTTGAATACGATGGAGCGAACGGCCAAATAGAAATGGGTATAGTCTCTTTCAGTTTGTGTTAATTTTTCGCTGCCGGCACAAATATCATAAGCAGCTTTTAATCGTTTTACCAAACCCATAAATCGGGTTTCCAACTCTTTGGTGAGCTGTACAAATTCGGCTGCCAGATTCAGCGTATTGAGTTGTTGTAAGGCAGTGCCGTTAAAATATTTTGTGCTGTCAAATTGATGAAACAGTTTTGCTAATAAATCCAAATGGTTTCGCACCACAATTAATGATTCTTCTATGTCTTCAAAATTGTCCTTATCACCTTTGTTGTATTTGGCCAACGCAAGGTTCATCTGCTTTTTGATGCCGATGTAATCGACAACCAAACCCTTGTTCTTGCCTTCGAACTTGCGATTTACGCGCGAGATGGTTTGTATTAAGTTGTGTTGCTGTATCGGTTTGTCTATATAGATTGAATCCAGGAATGGCACATCAAAACCAGTGAGCCACATATCCACTACAATGGCTATTTTGAAATTGGACTTTTCATTTTTGAATTGCCTATCCAATTCTTTCCTATAGTCTTTTGTGCCTAATAAATCGTATAGAACCTTAGAATCATCTTTCCCACGGGTCATGATCATTTTAATTCTTTCAATGGGTTTTAACTCACGTCTGTCCTTATCGGTGAGTTCTGCGCCTTCTTCGGCTGCTCTTATTTCGTTCCATTCAGGACGTAACTCAATTATGTTTTTATACAACTCATAAGCAATCTCGCGACTACTGCTTACAAACATTGCTTTTCCTTTTACAGTAGCTCCTTCTGAAATGCGATTGTCATAATGAGTTACAAAATCTTCTGCTACTGCCCGCAATCGCTTTGGGTCACCTAGAATAGCATACAGGTTTGCTGTCTGTTCTTTGCTTTGCTCTACCTGATATTCGTTAGCACCTGCTTCCGCTGCCTCTTCGTAATACCTTTCAATTTTCTCCAGCTCGCCATTTTTCAACGCCACTTTAGCAGCCCGGCCTTCATATACAATCCGCACAGTGATTTCATCTTTCACTGATTCAGTCATGGTGTAGGCATCCACTACTTTTCCAAACACATCCAGCGTAGCATCTATAGGTGTTCCCGTAAAACCAACGTATGTTGCGTTCGGTAATGAATCATGCAAATACTTGGCAAAGCCAAAGGTTTTTGTTACTCCTTTAGCAGTGACTTTAATTTTTTGATCGAGGTTTACCTGGCTACGGTGGGCTTCATCAGAAATGCAAATTACATTGGTGCGATCGGTTAGCAACTCGGTGTCTTCCGTGAATTTGTGAATGGTGGTTAGAAAAACACCCCCGCTCTGCCTGCCTTGTATCAATTCTCTCAATTGAGCACGACTCTCAACACTTACTATCGTGTTGTCGCCAATAAAGCTTTTGGCGTTGGTAAACTGACCCGATAACTGATCATCCAAATCGGTGCGGTCGGTAATTAATACAATGGTTGGACTCTCAAAATGCTCACTCTTCATTATAAGACGTGTGAGGTAAAGCATCGTGAAACTCTTCCCACAGCCCGTAGCTCCAAAGTATGTTCCACCTTTTCCGGTTCCTGATGGCTTTTGCGCCTTCTTTATATTGTCAAACAAACTTCGCGCAGCATAGTATTGTGGATAGCGACAGACAATCTTTTCGTCTTTCTTGCTGGTATCCGGGATGTAGATAAAGTTGCGGATAATATCACGCAGGCGATTGTGATTAAACATTCCCTGAATCAACGTAAACATGCTGTCAATGCCATCTACGTCTTTTGCCAGACCTGCCACTCTGCGCCATGCGTAGAAAAATTCATAAGGAGCAAAGAAAGAACCCGCCTTGTTATTTACGCCATCGCTGATTACGCAAAACGCATTATACTTAAACAGCTCAGGAATATCCCTGCGATAACGCGTAGTAAGCTGCACATACGCATCGTGGATGGTACACTCTTCGCGGATAGCGGTTTTAAATTCAAACACCACAATGGGCAACCCATTGAGATACACAATACCGTCCGGGATGCGCCTTTCTGTTCCTACAATTTCGAGTTGGTTTACAAACTTGTAAATGTTATTGTCTTTATTAAAGGCTTCTTCCTCTTCCGCAACAATAGAAATGAGTTGATCCGCCTCCGGTTGCCTGTGCTTATTAAGTCCTTTATAATCGATTAGTTGAATGTAAATGTCTTTTTGATTTCGGTCTTCTCTCTTGAGGATAAAACCATCCGAAAGCATTTTCAAAAATGTTTTGTTGCTCTCGTACAGGTCAGAAGCGGAAAGAGATTTAAGTCGAAGAGTGATCGATTTGATCTCGGTTACTGTAATTCCCTGACTTGCGTATTGTGTTAAAAGAAAATTTTGTAAATCTTCTTCTATCAATACCTCTTCAGGCTTGCGGGCAATAGCAATGCCCAAGTAGTGGGGAAATCCTTCTTGGCCCAACAATTCGGTGAAGGCGTTCTCTAATTTTTCCTCGGTGAATTTCATCTACAAGGCAAGCTACTTAGTTTTTTTTCCGATAGTTAATTTTTTCACTGCGATAAAAACTTCATTCAAGTGATCAAAGTCTTTATCCGAAGTAAGTAAGGTTGAATCAGTAGCCATGGCGGTGGCGGCTATCCATAAATCATTCTTACCCATATTTCGCGCAGTAAGGCCTGATGACTTATTTAGATGTTTACCCTGACTATAAGTATCCAATTCAAAATAAGCGGCAACAATCTGTTGTGAATCGATAGGAACGATAAGAAACTGATCTAAAAGAGTTTTTAATTGCTCACGTTTGTGATCGCCCCACTTAAACAGGACAGCAAGCGTTTCTATTTCTGCTTTTGTAACGATAGATATGATTCTTAGATTTCCAGAATCTTGCGCAATTGCTTTTTCAAACTTTTCAATGGTGGGTTCTTGTTTGATGATGAACGCCAGGATATTAGTATCGTACAGGTAGTTCATCCGATCAGATTACTTGAGTGCAGCGAGTAAATCTTCTAAAGATTCTTCTACCTCCATCTGCCTCGTAATCTTCTTCACTTTTTCCGTGTGATATCCTTTGTAGTTTTGTTCATTAGCTATGCGTTTCAAATCTGTTTCTTCAAATAACGGCTTGGGCAGTTGGCTAAAGTATTTTTCTTTTTTATTGACGGGTTTATATCCGCTGATTTCAAATGAAATCACATCACCGGAAGGATTGTAGTTGGCCGTGCCGGAGACTGTCACCTCTTTGCCGAAGAAATGAGTAAGCTCGCTGATGGCAAGCTGTTCGCTCAAAACAGCACGAATCCGCTTGGAGTCATCTACTATTAATTCGAGTTGATTGTTACTGTGCTTCAAGACATCCAGCACGCCCGTAACTTTTGTTTTAATGCTGGCGGGTGTCTTATCTTCTATGGTTTTGATTTTTTCGATTACTTCTTTTTTTAGTCGAATGGTTTTTGATTTTTTTCCGGAGCTTACTTCAATGCTTGAACCCTTTTTACTCAAAAACTTGCCGAAATGCCGCATCTCTTTTAAAAGATGTTTGTCTAAAATGAATGAATTCACATCTCCTTGAATGGCCCTGTCAAAGGCATATAACCCCAGACCTAGTGCCGAAGTGCTGGTTACCTCATCCATGGGCAAGTCACCAAACATGGGCACTTGCATATTCCCCATTGTTTCTTTCAACAAGGGCGCCTCTACTTCTAAGATGGTCGAACCCGATTTAAGACCCGAAAGATTAAAATCAAGCGATTGAGTAAGCCATTCGGCTTGCTTGCCCCGCTTTAATGTACTGTTCCCATCTACAAAAGAACGGAGGGTGCTTTCCGCCAGCCGCAATAGTTGTTCATTCAGCTTGGCCAGCAACGAAAACGAGATTTTACCGTTCTCCAGGTCAAAACCCTGCAGGCGGATGGTATGGCGTATCGTTTTTGCTGTTTTTGCGGGCATATAAGCTAAATGAACTCCAAGTTAACAATTCTATTAAATTTAAGATTCATCTTGTGTAAAGGATAATGCCTAAGTGGTGGGGAACTCCTTCTTGCCCCAACAATTCGGTAAATGCACTTTCCAGTTTCTCTTCTGTAAACTTCATCTACTTCTTAAATTAAATATCCTCTCATCTTTTCAATAGATTGAAGTAAATCAGTATATGCTGTTTTTCCATTTTCAGCTTGATGATGAATCTGATTTCTTATAAAGGTATTCTTTGTCACCTCATTAGGATTTCCCATCCAAGGAGAATTCTTTGGCTCGCCTTTTACGGCATGAAAAAAATCGTTGTCAAATTGCTTTATACCTTTTGTTACCCCATTTCTCAATTTTAGCTCCTCATATAATTCGTTGTGATATTCCTCTGTGGCGAGATTAAATGCTATAAAATTTACCTCATTGGCCGAAACATAGGATAAAACTTTGGCAGTTGGGTCTGCGACTTTAACGGTGTTTTGGTCTTTCACCAATGTTTTAACTTTGACTCTTGTGTTCTCCATTGCTTGCTTTACAAATAAAGGAGAGTGCGTTGAAAGAACTACTTGCGAATCTTTAGAAAAACCAAGTAACAGAGAAATAAAGTCGGATTGTAGTTTCGGATGTAAATGCAATTCCGGTTCATCAATAAGAATAATTAATTTTTTATTGCCCTTCCTGGACAAACAATAAGCATAAATCAAAGAAAAAATCATCTCATAGCCTGAACCCAAATGGTTTAAATGGATTGATTGGAGATTTTCTTTCTTAGCACCAAAATAGGCATTCAAAAAAGGTTCCAGTTGTCAATTAAATTGAGTTCAATTGTATTTCCGGTTATTTCAGAGAACATTTTCATTGCCTCTTTAATGCCTTCATTCTCCACGTCTCTGACTTCCTTAATTTGTTCATTAAAATCAATTGGATGGTTTTCCTTTTGAATATATTGATAATTCAGGTCTTCCATCAACCTGTCAAATCTGGTGTCATTATAGGTTCCTTTTCTTGTTTGAAATGTTCTGTTCTTATCGAGTATTAAGTAGTCAATCTCGTTAAATCTCGAACCACTCCAAGGGTTGTTTACAGATAGACGTAAATCGGGAGCATTGTCTTGTGGCTTTGTTTCTCCATCTGCTTTGATGTACTTCTGGTCAGTTACTATCATCGAAGAAAGAAAACCGCGATTGCCTCTTGCTCTTATACCAGCAAGAAAAGAAAATCCTTTTCCTTTGTAGTCTACTTTTGGCATAGTGCCTTTGTAAGTATAGACTTCGCTTGTAAGGATATTTATCTCAACCTTGTTTTCTGGATTGTTTATGTCCCCTAAAGAAAAGCTATCAGATTTGTACGAAACATAAGGTAAAGCGAAAGCATCTAACAAAGAGGATTTTCCGCACCCATTTTCACCGACAAAAATTGTTAAACCCGAACCTTCATGTTGCAGGTCGGGTATGTTTAAGTCAGTAATCTCAAAAAAATTATCAGGTGAGAACAATCTGAAATTTTTGATATGTATAGACTTGATAAACATGATTACTTTCTAGTTCTCAATTGATTCAAGTTTCATACTCTCTACAACTCCCTTCATCAAAACAGGACAAAGCGGCTTAATGGTATTTTTCAATTGCTCATTGATTCGCTTACGGGTTTCCAAAGTGTGGTAAATGGTCAGTATTGCTTCCTGTACTTTTATATCTGGAATGGGTAATTTAACATTGCACATGTCGGCCCAATCAAAGGTTTCTCTGGCACTTCCCCAAGAGTGGAATCTTGCATAACAGTCGAATTCTGGTCGTTTGAAAAACAAGAATAGATATTCAGGCAAAAGCACCGACATGTCTTTAACCCTAAAAATTGTGTATGTTCCTGACACTAGTCCCGCTTCACCATCTAAAAGGGCAATTGATATTTTTTCTCCGTTTCTTGAAGTAACAGATACATAACCAAATTCTCTTGGGCGAACAACTTTGTACTTTGATAAGTCAAGTTGGTCTTTGTTTGATTTGGTTTCCATGAAGACCTTGTTAACACTAATTCCAACTAAATTGTCAATTCTTAAATCAGAATTTCTCTCATCAGATTGCTCAATATATTCACCAAGTACTTTTGGTTTTTCAGTTTTAATTAGGTTTTCAATGTATGTATCACAAATCAATTGTAAGTCTGACAGACTATTTTCGTACACTCTTTGATTGGTCATTAAGCCGTTGTAAAGAGCAACAAACTTCCCTTGTTCGTCAATGTCAGGTATTGGAATTTGTATTTCGCAAAAACGTTCCCACTCCAAACTTGCTCTTACGCTGCTATCACTAATAAACCAACCATATCTATCTGATTCAGGACGTTGAAACCACATCATCATATATTCAGGCAGCAGTTCCTCATTGTTTTTAGATTCAATCACTAAGTATGCAGGAGAAATGATTGCTGGTTCCTCATTGGTATAAAGTGCAAGCCTAATGGTTTCATCCCTTCCAACTTGCATTGCGCTATAAGCAAATTGCCCTTTCTTAATTACTTTATATTTTGATAGGTCGGTTTCAGAGGTGTTGGCGACTGATGGCATAAAGTTTTTGGTAATGTTGATGCCAAGGAGGTTTGTCACCGCCAAATCCTTATTCCGATTGTCAATCAGTTGTATGTAATCACCAATACGCCTATAACTCATAGCCCAAGACTTTAAAAGCGTTTATGAGTTGCTCTTGTGATTGCTTTTCTTCATTCAACAGTGTTTTGAAGTCTTTTTGTATACGTTTCATTTCTGTGTCAAAGTCAATGCCGCTGTCGCGGTCAATAAATTCAATGTACTTGCTCGGCACTAATGAAAAGTCGTTGGTTTTTATTTCCTCAAAGTTTGCTGAATAGCAATACTCAGGTACGTTCTTATAGGTCTTCTTGTAATCGGTTTGCTGCCAGTTATGATAGTTCTCCGCTACTTTACCTATTTCTGGTTCTGTTAGTTCAATGAACATTTTTTCAAACTCCTGTCCCCAACGTCTTAAGTCAATAAAAAGGATTTCCTTTTCACGGTCACGGTAGTTCTTCATTTTACCATTTATTTCAACCGTTCTGCCCTTTTTGTTCTTGTTGAGAATCCAAAGTGTAACACTTATGTCCGTGGTATAGAATGTATCGCGCGGAATAATTACAATCGCTTCAATTAAGTTGTTTTCAATTAGCTTTCTTCTGATTTTATATTCTTCACCGCCACCGCTCAATGCGCCATTCGCCAGGATAAATCCAGCTACTCCGTTTTCTGAAAGTTTGGAAACCATGTTCAAAATCCAGCCATAATTGGCATTGCTCTTTGGCGGAACTTCATAACCTCTCCAACGTGGGTCGTCTATCAATTCATTTTCGCCTCGCCAGTCCTTTTGGTTAAAAGGTGGATTAGCCATGATGTAATCGGCTTTCAAGTCTTTGTGCTGGTCGTCAGCAAATGTGTCAGCTTCTTTGTCACCAAGGTTTGCGGAAATTCCCCTAATGGCAAGGTTCATCTTTGCCAGCTTGTAAGTGGTTTTTGTGTATTCCTGTCCATAAATGGAAACTTCCTTCTTATTTCCGTGGTGTGCTTCAATAAATTTGATGGACTGCACAAACATACCACCTGAACCACAAGCAGGGTCATAAATTACTCCACGGTATGGCTCAATCATTTCCGCAATTAGACTAACAATTGTTTTTGGAGTATAGAATTCGCCTTTACCTTTTCCTTCCGCAATGGCAAACTTTTTTAAGAAGTATTCATAGACTCGGCCAACCAAGTCTTGACTCTTATCTTTAAGCGTATTGATGCTATCAATTTCACTTATCAGAGAAGCTAACTTGGTAATATCAAGGCCCAAGCGTGAAAAGTAATTATCAGGTAAAGCGCCTTTCAGTGATTTGTTATCCTTCTCAATTGTGTGAAGCGCTGTGTCGATTATTAAGGCTATATCATTTTGTCGTGCCTTCTTTACAATGTAACTCCATCGTGAAATTTCTTCCAAGAAAAACACGTTGCTCATATTATAGAAGTCCGCCATTTCAATGTACTTCTCCTTTCCATCTGCAATGAGTTTTTGCCGGTGTTCCTCAAACTTGTCGCTGGCGAATTTTAGGAATATTAGTCCTAACACAACGTGCTTATATTCTGCTGGCTCTACACTACCTCTCAGTTTATTTGCAGACTCCCATAGCGCTACTTCAATCGCCTTTTCCTTTACTTCCTTCTTTTCTTTTAGAGGTTTTTCACCTTTTGTAGGCTTCGCTTTTTCGCCTTTCTCTTTTGCTTCTTTTTTTTTGGCCATTGGTGGGGGTTAGAAGATGGAGTATCCTAAAATTAACCTAAATCCTTTAAAAATCATGAGTTTACAAAGGGGATTTTCCCCGTATCGATATGGGGAAACTCCCGTTGATTTAGTGAGGGAAAATGACTATGCACTCAATAATTGTCAATTGACAACTGATAATGAATCAAGAAAAATTGAATACTTGGGGCCAACTGCGTGAGGGATCTGCCAGTGGGCGAAGACGTTCACAAAACACAAACTACAATGCAACGCACACAACCCGCGTGAGGGATAGTAGCGGAAAGCCCACAGGGGTGCGCCTCGCGCCCCGAGGACTTGTAGCGGATAGCCCGACCCCGAGGAACGAGGGGACACGCCATTAAATAATGGACAATGGATAATGTAAAATGGACAATTGAAAATGATTGGTTTCCGCCAGTAGTCGGACAAGCCCCGCCACTAAAAGAACTATTTCTGCTCCACCGTTAAATAATCCGGTATTTCAATCGGGGATCGGGTTTCCAAACTTGAATTAAAGATATCGGTGTGCAGGCGCCATTGATTTTTTTCCTTTCGGTAGATGGCCACGAACTTTCCGATATCGATGATGCTCTTTTGCGTGGTCATCTCATATTTTCCTTTGGCGATTAACAAGTCGCCCGAGTATTCGAGGTCAACGAGTTGTAAGTCGATCGCTTTCATTCCGCGGCTGGCCACGGTGCGCCAGAATGTGCTGATCGCTTTTTGCCCCAGCACGGGAGGTGCACCGGGAGGATAAATTGTTGCGTGCGGCAAATAGAGGGATGCCACACTGTCCCACGCGGCTTTATTGATCAGGCGCACCAGGTTGTTTTCAATACGAATGATGGAAGCCCTGGCTTTGAGGTAGGAACCACCCCCTAACCCCCGCCAGCGG
Source organism: Cyclobacteriaceae bacterium (assembly GCA_041736555.1). Lineage (GTDB taxonomy): Bacteria > Bacteroidota > Bacteroidia > Cytophagales > Cyclobacteriaceae > ELB16-189. Next base: position 14,130 of record JBGSTJ010000026.1, on the reverse strand, counting down.
GGGACATTGCTTCGTGATCGGGCGATTGGTGCTGCATAAATGTTTCAACAGCCGAAGCGAATGCAGCCGGGTAATCTACGTGCGGCATGTGGCCGGCCCCGTTGAAGTTGATGAGAACGCTGTTGTTAAATATCAGGCGACCTAAACAAAGATCGGTTTTGCTGGGGAAACGACACAATAAATTGAAACGCAATCCTGAGCGGGCCGCTTGCACAATACTTTTATAATGCTTGAAAGAAGACATAACCGGATGGTTGAACGAAGTATACTGGAGTAGAAAAATATGAAGTAAGTAAAACCACCCCCTAACCCCCGCCAGCGGGGGACATGGCTTCGAATGACACCCGGAGTCCCGAGGCGGGAGACTCCGCTTGGAAAGGGGAACCCCAATAAAAAAAATTGAAACGCAATCCTGAGCGGGCAGCTTGCACCATGCTTTTATAATGCTTGAAAGAAGACATAACCGGATGGTTGAACGAAGTTGCTGGAGCGAAGGATCCCCTTAATCAGAAGTGAGGTTTTTTATTGGGGGGATCCTTCGCTCTGTGCTCATCTTACGAAGAGAACTTATTCTATTTATAGATTTTATTTTTTATCCAGACTCAATCAAAGTTCGCTCAGGATTGGACCAAGGTTGAGGGGATCCTTCGCTCTGTGCTCTACTTACGAAGAGAACTTATTCGCTATATGGATTTTATTTTCTAACCAGGCCTTTTCATGGTTCGCTCAGGATTGAACCTGGATTGGGGGATCATTCGATCAGGATTGGAATCACTTGGAAAAGAGAACCCCAATACAATAAATTGAAACGCAATCCTGAGCGGGCCGCTTGCACCATGCTTTTATAATGCTTGAAAGAAGACATGACCGGATGGTTGAACGAAGTATACTGGAGTAGAAAAATATGAAGTAAGTAAGACCACCCCCTAACCCCCGCCAGCGGGGGACATGGCTTCGGATGACGCCTTGGTGGTAAGGCGACCAACAAGAACGATGGATGAGGCTGCTGTGATTTACTCTTTCGATTTTTTTCTTGCGCGGCCGATTTCAAAGCCGATGGGGCGTGCTTCTTTTTCCTGTTTGATCAATTGCTGGATGGTATCAAAGACGAGTTTAAAACGCTGATCATATTTCCGTTCGAGCTGCCGAATTTTAGTGGCAAGGTCCTGGTTGGATTCCATCAGCTTGCGCAGGGCCACAAAGGTGCGCATAATGGCAATATTGGTTTCTATTGCTCGCGGGCTGTTGAGAATGCCGGAGAGCATGGCAACCCCCTGCTCGGTGAAGGCGAAGGGTGGGTAGCGTTGACCTCCCCAACTTGAGGTCACAAATTGTGACCTCAAGTTGGCAAACTCTTCTTGGGTAAGTTCAAACATAAAATCAGGTGGAAACCTGTCTATATTCCTGCGGACGGCCTGCTTCAAAACTTTCGTTTCAACACCGTATAATAAAGCCAGATCAGCATCCAACAATACCTTTTCATCTCGCAAAAAGAGAATTTTTGTTGCTATGAAATCGGTAGACGCTAAAACGGTGCTCATTTGTTATGCTTACATTTCTAGGGTTACCCTTTGTAATCTTCGATATTCTAAGGACGCAAATTGCGACCTTAGGTGCAACGTTCTTTCACCAAAAGTTAAAGCCCGATTGGGCGCTGGTAACGCTTGCTGTGCTCGCCTGGTGTTGCTGTATTGCTGGCATTACGCGGGGTCATCCGAGGCGGGAGACTCCGCTTGGAAAAGGTTGTTGGTCAGGCGACCAACAACAACAAACGGAGTGATTGCTTCTCTGGAAGAATGGATAGAAAAATATAAAGCAAGTAAAACCACCCCCTAACCCCCGCCAGCGGGGGACATGGCTGCGAATGACGCCTCTGGGCTGGGCCGCGCCAGACTTACAAAGAGATTTTTTCAAATTCAACTGCCTTTATTTATTAACCATTCTCTAACTTGAATTGAATGACATTTCATAGTGAGGGGCTGCGCCATCTGGAATTCGGGGAGTATTTAATCCAAAGCTGAATGATGAGATGGTGAAGTTTACTCAAAAATTAGTCGCATAAACTTGTCCCCCGCGGGCGGGGGTTGGGGGTGGAAAATATGGAAGCGAACAAAGACAACTTTCATTTATACAATAGCAACCTGCAGCCGTTTGCCAATAGCTTACGCAAAAACATGACCAAGGCAGAAGCATGCTTGTGGAAGTATGCACTCAAGGCCAGGCAACTGAAAGGGTATCCGTTCCGAAGGCAGCGACCTGTATTAAACTATATCGCTGACTTTATGTGTATGGAGCTGAAGCTGATTATTGAGGTGGATGGCATTACGCATCACGATGAAAAAGTGATTTTGAAGGACGAGCAAAGACAGCGCAACCTGGAAGCGGCAGGGTTTACGGTGCTGAGATTTTCTGATCATGAGGTGTTAAAGGGAATGACGGGTGTGATTGGTTTTCTGGAGGAGTGGATAGAAAAATATGAAGCAAGTAACACCACCCCCTAACCCCCGCCAGCGGGGGACATGGCTGCGAATGGCACGCGGAGTACTGAGGCGGGAGATTCTGCTTGGATAGAAAAATAAGAGGCGAATAAAACCACCCCCTAACCCCCGCCAGCGGGGGACATGGCTTCGGATGACGCCTTGGTGGTAAGGCGACCAACAAGAACAAAGGGAATGAAAAATATGAAGCGAGTGAACCACTCTCTAGCCCACGCCAGCGGGGGACATGGCTGCGAATGACGCCTTGTTGGTCAGCTTCAGGTGGCAATGGCCAGCAACCCATAAAATAAAAAAGCATTCACCAATAAAGATGAATGCTTACCTGTCGGAATCCCCGCCTGACTGCGTCACGCAGGCAGGGAACCTACTTACGCTAAAGCTTCAGTAGGCATGGCCAGCAACTAATAAAATAAAAAAAGCATTCACCAATAAGATGAATGCTTTAGAGCCCCCTGCCGGAATCGAACCAGCGACCTACTGATTACAAGTCAGTTGCTCTACCAGCTGAGCTAAGGAGGCATTATCTGGTGTTTATTCTCATTTAAGCCTACTGATTACAAGTCAGTTTCCGCCAACTGGCGGATGAGCTATATCTGCCGAAGCTTTAGCGCAGGCAGATAAGGAGGCAAAATGAGGCTGCAAAAATAGTGGAACTGCTGGTTTTTACAAGGCTCCTACACGGATTTCAACAGTTTTAACTGCTTTTTTAACTGGAGCAGGTTTTCGCTGGCCACTTCAATCTGATCGTTAAACTCAGCCTTCATCTTTTCGGCATTCTTCGACCGCCCGAAGAATTCGAGATTATTGCGTAAAGTAGCCAGGTCATTCTCGGCCTTTGTAATCTGCTTGCGCAGCGTTTGCTCTTTATGGAAGATCTTGCGCTCGGCTTGCGGGTCATTCTTCAAACTATTCAACTGAAGTTCCAACGCCACCTGATCTTTCTGTGCAGAATTTAAGCCACCGATAGACTCAATGTATTTGGAAGTGGCCTCTGAAAAACGACTCTTCAAAGAGGCTACTGCATGCTTGGGCACAAAACCAATTTCATTGAAGCGCGCCTGTAGTTCCTGCAAGGATTCGAGGCTTCCACTTTTATCAATTGCTGCCTTCGTTAATTCCTCCAGTATGGCTTCTTTCTTTTTCAGATTTTCTTCCTGCTCGCTATCGGCTTTCTCTTGTGTGCCTCTGCGTTGCTCAAAGAAAAAGTCACATGCCTCTTTAAACTCCTTATAGATTTTATCACGAAACTTTTCTGGCACCGGGCCAATGTCTTTCCATTTTTGTTGCAGGTCTTTCAGTTCCTGCGAAGTGCGGGCCCAATCATCGCTGGCTTTGAGCTCGAGTGCACGGGCTACCAATTCCTGTTTTGCCTTCAGGTTGCGATCGCGCTCTTCATCCAGCTTTTTAAAGAATTGATTCTTATTATGAAAGAAGGATTTGAAGGCGGACCAGAATTTTTTATTTAAGTCTTTAGACTTTGAGCGCGGCACACCACCCACGGCATCCCAACGTTTTTGCACGTCCAGAATTTCCTGAGTCTTTTGATTCCAATCCTTGATCCTGTCGGAGGTGAAGGTTGCAAAGGCAGTAACCTCCTCACCTACTTTTAATTTGGCATCAAGATTCGTTTTTAATTCTTGCTGCAGGTTGTTCACGAAAGCATCGCGCTTGGCATATACAGCATCAGAAGCAGCTTTAAAGCGTTGCCATACAGTTTCCTGTTCTTCCTTCGGTACAGGACCTAAATGTTTAAATTCATGATGGAGTTCATTCAACTCGCGCACGGCATCTTTAATGCGCTCGCGGATGATCAGTTGCTCGGCCTTAAAGCACAAGTCATTTTTTAACTCAAGATTCTTTTTACGATCTAATTCCTTGAGTTCAAAATAAATATTGCGATGATCATAGAAACGATCAACGAGTGCGTTGTAATTAGCCCACAACGTTTTAAGTTGTGCCATGGGCACGGGCCCCACGTTTTTCCAATCGTGCTGTAGTTGTTTAAAAATCTGGAATGATTGAGACGAATCTTCACCATCTACCAGGGCTCTGAGTTTTTCAAGTATCTCGTTCTTCTTTGCTAAGTTCTCAGACTTCTTTTCTTCGATACTTTTGAAATGCTGATTTCTGCGATCGCGGATTAATTTAACCGTGGCATCAAAGGCGTGGTCTAGTTCATCCAACCGGTATTCAAAGTCATCTTCAACACCACCTTCATTCTTAAATTTTTCTAAGGCAAGAATCTTTTCGGCATGTCTGTTTTCATCAAACACGTGTTTAAGTTCTTTCAGCACAGAATCAACTTTGCGAAAATCATCGTCTTTGGAGAGTTCTTTTACCCGCGCAACAAAATCAGCTTTGGTGTAGTTGGAATAATCCTCTACCGGATGGTCGGACTCTGTATCGGGTTCACTCACCTCGCCCAGCTCTTCTGTGAAACCATTGTTCTTAATTAATACAGGATCAGAAACTTCCTCAGCTGCATCTCTTACTTGCTCTTCTTGCACCACTTTACCGTTTTCCATCATCAATGCCCTCATCTGAGGAACCGTAAAAATACTAAAATCATTTAATTCATGCGGGGGTCTTCCGGGTAATTGGAATAAATTGAGAACCTGCCGCCCAACCCGCGCATGGCCGTTTTCCACATTTGTTCAGGGTCAGTTTCAAATACCAACTCTTCTGAGATCTGATCACTTACAATCCAGGAATCGATCTTTAACTCTTCTTCCAACTGGCCGGGCGACCAGCCACTATAGCCCAGGAAAAACTTGATATCGGTAGCTGCAAGCTTTTGAGTATCAACCAATGCGACCAATTGATCGAAATTACCGCCCCAATAGAGACCCGGAGCTATTTCGATGGCATCGGATAATGTGGTAATACGATGAACAAAGTGCAGCGTATCCTGCTGCACAGGGCCACCGATAAATACGCGTGAATCAAATTCCTTTAAATCATCCATTATTTCGCTAACCCGAGAGTCAGAAGGCTTGTTTAAAATAAATCCAACGGAACCTTCTTCATTATGTTCGGTTAATAAAATAGTGGTGCGTTCAAAGTTGGGGTCGGCCAAATAGGGTTCGGATAATAGCAGCCCCCCCTTTTGCGGGAGTATTTTGTTATTGTATTTGAAAAATTCCATCATTTATTACCTGATTAGCGCGTTTTTGAGTCCATCATTGCCTTGCTAAAATATATCTTAATAAAAGGAGAGAAATCATAAGATGCAACCCATGGTTTTGTTAATTTTTCAAAAAAAGTTATGACACCGATTTCTGAAATCCGCAAAGAGTACACGATGGCTTCGCTGGAATTAAAAACAATCGATAAAAATCCAATCGCGCAGTTTGAAAAGTGGTTTAAGGAAGCGATGCAAGCCGAGGTATTGGAACCCACTGCCATGACACTCTCTACAGTAACAGAGGCGGGAAGACCTACGGCAAGAGTTGTCTTGTTGAAGGGTGTTGAAAAGAATAAATTTTCATTTTACACAAACTATCAAAGTAAGAAAGGAAAAGAACTTGAACATAATCCAGCCTGTGCACTTACTTTTTTCTGGCCCGAACTGGAACGTCAGGTAAGAATTGAAGGGGTAAGTGAACGATTGGAAGCAGCCGTATCGGAAGCGTACTTTCAAAGTAGACCACGCGGAAGTCAGGTGGGTGCCTGGGCTTCGCCACAAAGTAGCATTATCAAAGATCGCGAATTGTTAGAAGCGCGGGTGAAAGAAATTGAAAAACGATTTGAAGGAAAAGATGTTTTACCCAAGCCGCACCAATGGGGTGGTTATGCCGTAGAACCCTTTGAGATAGAATTCTGGCAAGGCCGTGCAAGCCGATTACATGACCGGATTGTGTATTATAAAAATGATGGTGAGTGGGTGATGCATCGCCTCGCTCCCTGATGCACATTAACGAATTGAAAAAATATCGTTAACACCGAGAACCCTGCGCACGGTAAAGCCTTCGCCATAGGTTGCGCCAATCGCATGACCTAACTCCTGGGCGCGGGATTCAAGAAATTTTATAAAAGCCGGACTTGAAATAAAAGTTTCGGGTTCATTGCTTTCGGGATTGTGAAACTGTGTTTTATACGCCCGGATAGATTTCATTTTGGTTTCCCAGAAGTCCGAAACATCCAATACAAAATCAGGTTGAATGTATTGACTCTGTATATAGTGATATAGATGTTTTGGTCGCCACGGTTTTTGATTTACACCGTTATCAGTTGTTTCAATCTTGGCAAGACCTGCATAGAAACAGGCTTCAAAAGCTAACCCTGCTCCTTTGCCATGATCCGGATGACGATCGTACGTTGCATTGGCAAGAACAATTTCGGGTTGATATTTTCTTATCATGCGAATTACTTCGCGTTGATGTTCTTCATCATTCTTAAAAAACCCATCGCGGAAGTTCAGATTTTCCCGCACTGAAATACCTAGGATTTGCGCTGAGTCTTTCGCTTCCTGATCGCGTGTTTGCACGGTGCCGCGGGTTCCTAGTTCGCCACGGGTAAAGTCTATGATGCCTACTTTATTTCCTAATGCTACCTGCTTTGCGATAGTGCCCCCGCAGCCCAATTCAGCATCGTCCGGATGCGCGGCCAAAACAAGTATGTCGAGTTTCATCGGTTGAGATTAATGTGCTACTTCCATTTCTTTGGCCGCCAGGAACTTCTCGGCATCGAGGGCGCCCATACAACCACTGCCGGCAGCTGTAATCGCCTGTCGATAGACTCTGTCAGCCACATCACCAACAGCAAACACACCTTCCACATTTGTTTTTGTAGTTCCCGGAATCACCTTCACATACCCTGATTCATCCATGTCCAGTTGTCCTTTGAAAACATCGGTGCTGGGTTTATGACCAATGGCCAGGAAGAAACCCTGGATAGGAATTTCTTTCTTCACACCGGTTGTATTATTTAAAATGCGAACGCCAGTGACGCCATTAGCATCGCCCAGAATCTCATCTGTTTCCGAGTTCCAATGAATCTCAATATTGGGTGTGTTGATTACGCGCTGTTGCATGATTTTAGAAGCGCGCATCTCATCTCTGCGCACAATCAAATGCACCTTGGTACATAACTTGGATAAATAAGTTGATTCTTCTGCTGCCGAATCCCCGGCACCCACTACGGCAACTTCTTTGCCTCTATAAAAATAACCATCGCATACTGCACAGGCAGATACACCCCGGTTAGCATAAACTTCTTCAGAAGGAATACCTAAATATTTTGCTGAAGCTCCGGTTGCCACGATGACGGTTTCTGCAAGCAGCGTATCTTTTTCATCGATGGTAACTTTTAAGGGATACGATGAAAAGTCAACACTGGTCACCAATCCATAACTAACTTTAGTACCAAAGCGCTCGGCTTGTTTCTGCAAGTCTATCATCATCTGCGGGCCATTGATTCCTTCCGGGTAGCCGGGAAAGTTCTCAACATCATTTGTTGTGGTAAGTTGCCCACCGGGTTGTCCTCCGGTATAAAGTACGGGGGTAAGTCCTGCGCGGGCTGCATAAATGGCCGCGGTATAACCGGCCGGGCCGGATCCGATAATCAACACTTTTACTTTTTCCATTGATGAATTGTAATTTGAATTGGTAATGAAAGAGGCTGTTTCAAAAGTCGACAGTCATCGTCAAGCCTAAGGCCTGACGATCCCAGATTAGTGAAGGAGAACGAGATTCCGGCTCAAAGGCCGGAATGACATTCCAATTGTAAGGACTCTTGAAACAGCCTTTATTAAAGCTTTAAATTAACATTATTAACCGAGGTAAGGCTTTAAGGCCTTGCTTCTGGAGGTATGACGCAGTCTGCGAATAGCCTTTTCCTTGATCTGGCGCACGCGTTCACGGGTCAGGTTAAACTTCTCACCGATCTCTTCCAGTGTCATGGCATGCTCGCCATTAAGACCAAAATAAAGGGTGATAACATCTGACTCGCGCTGCGTTAACGTAGACAAAGCACGCTGCACTTCTCTGCGCAATGAGTCTGTCATTAAGCCCGAGTCCGGAGTCTCTTCACTGTCGTTCTCCAAGACATCCAGCAAACTATTTTCTTCACCTTGTACAAACGGTGCATCCATAGAAACATGACGACCACTAATCTTCATGGTGTCTACTACTTCAGCCGTAGTTACTTCCAGTACTTCAGCAAGTTCTTCCGGTGACGGTTCACGTTCAAACTTTTGTTCGAGTTCGGAAAAAGTTTTAGAGATTTTATTCAGTGAACCTACGCGGTTAAGAGGAAGACGCACGATACGCGATTGTTCTGCCAACGCCTGCAAGATGGATTGACGAATCCACCATACGGCATACGAGATAAATTTAAAACCGCGAGTCTCATCAAAACGTTGTGCGGCTTTAATCAAACCAAGATTTCCTTCGTTGATTAAATCGCCCAATGAAAGGCCCTGGTTTTGATATTGCTTGGCAACCGAAACTACGAAACGCAAATTGGCTTTCGTTAATTTCTCCAATGCGATCTGATCCCCTTCTTTGATTCGCTTGGCGAGTTCTACTTCCTCATCCGGTGTGAGCAAGTCAACCTTTCCGATCTCCTGAAGATATTTATCAAGGGACTGGCTTTCGCGATTCGTAATCTGCTTACTGATCTTTAGCTGTCTCATCGAACTTAGTGGTCGTTTAAATCAAACACGAAAAAACGAAAATTTAGTTCCAAAAACATTACTTGATAAAAAAATTAAGCACTTGGGGCTTCTTCTTTTCTGGGTGGTTTAGGAAGCAACACCTTGCGGGATAACCGGAATTTACCTGTTTTCTTATCCACCTCAACGAGTTTTACCTTAACTTGTTCTCCTACCTCCATTACACCATCCATCGTTTCCAGTCGCTCCCACTTAATCTCGGAGATATGCAATAAGCCATCTTTGCCGGGCATAAACTCAACGAATGCACCAAAAGACATGATTGATTTTACTACGCCATCGTATACCTGATCTACTTCAGGAATAGCAACGATATTTTTAACGCGCTTCACTGCAGCATCCATCACGTCCTGATTGGTTGCAAAGATGTTCACGATGCCTTTGTTTCCAACTTCTTCAATTACTACGGTAGCTCCCGTAGTCTTCTGGATTTCCTGAATTACTTTTCCACCCGGCCCGATTACGGCACCGATCATGTCTTTGTCGATCATGATCGTTACAGCGCGTGGAGCATGTGGCTTAAGATCTGGCTTAGGTGCCGAGATCGTTTTCTTCATCTCATTCAAAATATGAAGACGACCTTCTTTGGCTTGATCAAGAGCCTCCTTAAGAACATCGTATGTTAAACCGTCAACCTTAAGGTCCATCTGGCAAGCGGTGATACCTTTTTCAGTACCGGTCACTTTAAAGTCCATATCGCCTAAGTGATCTTCATCGCCCAGGATGTCGGAAAGAATCGCATATTTTTTTGTGGCGCTATCCGAGATCATCCCCATAGCAATACCCGATACCGGAGAGGTTATCTTGATACCCGCATCCATCAATGCCAATGATCCTGCACACACAGTTGCCATGGATGACGAACCATTTGATTCCAGAATATCTGATACAACCCGGATCGTATAAGGTCCTTCAGCCAGATTCGGAAGTACTTGCTTCAGGGCACGCATCGCTAGATTACCATGACCCACTTCTCTTCGTCCAGGTCCGCGATTCGGCTTCACTTCGCCCGTTGAAAAGCCAGGGAAATTATAATGCAGAATAAATTTGTTGTAGCCATCAAACATGGCACCATCCACCATCTGCTCGTCCATCTTGGTACCGAGCGTTACGGTAGTTAACGACTGTGTTTCACCACGCGTAAACACAGAAGAACCATGTGCCGAAGGAAGGTAATCAATTTCGGATGTTATCTGTCTGATTTCGTTTGTCTTACGACCATCCAAACGAACTTTTTCATTAAGAACTAAATTGCGACAGGCAGCCTTCTGAATATCCTTGTAATACTTCTTTACAAGGTCTTTATTTACTGTTGTGTCCTCTGGTAAAGAGGCTACATATTCTTCTACGATCTTTCCAAATAATTCTGAACGGGTGTGTTTGTTAGCCAATTGCTGACGGGCTACATCATACACTTTATCGTAAAGAAGTTTGAAGAGTTCAGCTTTGAAGTCTTCATCTTTCACCTCATGACTATAAACGCGCTTCTCAGTTTTACCAGCAGCTTGGGCAAGATCGATCTGCACCTGGCATTGCACCTTAATGGCCTCGTGCGCAAGCTTAAGAGCTTCCAACATGTCTTCCTCGTTGATCTCTTTACACTCGCCTTCTACCATTAAAATGTTATCGATAGAGGCGGCTACTATAAAGTCTAAGTCGGCCTTTTCCTTTTGCTCTAACGTAGGATTGATAATATACTGACCATCAAGCCTAATAACCCTTACCTCTGAAATAGGTCCTTGAAATGGAATGTCGGATACAGCAAGTGCTGCAGAAGCTGCGAAAGCTGCTAATGCATCGGGCAATGCTTTGTGATCTCCCGAGATAAGCTGAATTGCAATTTGAGTTTCGGCATGATAGTCATCCGGAAAGAGCGGGCGTATGGCACGGTCCACCAAACGACTGATTAAAACTTCGTAGTCTGAAAGTTTGCCTTCACGTTTTAAGAACCCACCGGGTATCTTACCCGTTGATGCGAACCGCTCCTGGTAATCGACCGACATGGGTAAAAAGTCAACCCCATCTTTGGCAGTTTGCGAAGCCACAGCCGTAGCGAGGATCATCGTATCGCCCATGCGAAGCACGACAGCACCGTCAGCCTGACGGGCAAGCTTTCCGGTTTCAAGAGTAATGGTACGTCCATCAGGAAGCGTACATGATTTTGTGATAATAGTTGATTTCATAAGGTAGAATTATTGGAAAGACCTATAATTCACAGCCCTTCCATGGTTAATTAAAAAAGCGAATAGGGAACCAGATTCGGTTCCCTATTCGTAAGACTTCTTTTATTTTCTGAGATCCAGATCGCTGAGAACAGCTCTGTATCTTTCGATATTTGTGCTCTGGAGATAATTAAGGAGTTTCTTGCGTTTTCCAACAAGTTTTAAAAGTCCTTGTTGCGTTGAAAAGTCCTTCTTTTGGCCTTTCAAGTGCTCGGTTAGGTGGCTTATTCGGTGGGTAAATAACGCGATTTGAGACTCCGCAGAGCCTGTATCGGTCTTCTTTTTAGCAAAACCGTGTTTGCTGAACAATTCTTGCTTCTTTTCTGAATTGAGGTACATCTGTTCTAAATTTAACTTTACTGTATTTTTAACGCGCAAAAGTATGTGAACGCGTCCATAATACCAAACCAGACATGATTTTTAGACCCTTTTAAGGAAACGTCTTGAAATCTTATCCCAAATCACATTATAGAAATCGGAATCAAACAGGCGCGCATCTACCCGGGCTTGTCGTAAGAAGATGAACCCAATGGAAACAAGGACTGCATTGGCCAGCCACATGCCGACCGGAACGGAGATAATTTCTTGTTTGGCCCACTTTTCTCCCATCAGTGTTAACACATAGAAAATAATAAAAAACACAATTGACATCAGAACGGGAATTCCAAGTCCACCCTTTTTTATGATGGCGCCTAGCGGAGCGCCTATCAAAAACATAGCGATGCAAGCGATGGCCTGCGCCAGAATTTTATGCCATTGAATCTGAAAGGTACGGTGCTCTAATGCATATGATTTTACGTTGCTGTTATGGCTTAGAAACTGAGATTTAATCATGCGGACTTGTGAAAGCGCAGCCGAAATCTCGAGGCCGGTATAGGGTTTCTGAAAAATACTATCCGATACTTTTTTATGTTTATCTGTTATGTTGAGTGAGTCTACGCTCATCGAGCTTTGAGTTTTATTTACTGTGGCCGTAATTGTGGTAGTTGACGCAATGGGTCTGGTTGCCGCTATAAGTGAGTCTTTTTTTCTTTTGAGAATCAAAATATCTTCAGGCCAGGTGATTGAGTCTTTCTTGTAATGATAGCTGAATAGATTTTCGGCAGTGGTGTAGATGGCTATTTTCTCTTTCTTGATTACGGTGTTTACAGAATCGATATCCTTCTCGAGCTCACGCATGTTGCGCATAATCCGGTTACTCTGAAACCACTTTTGGTCGGTTCGCTTAAGACCAAACGAAGAGAGATCAAAAACGATCTGTGATTTTGAAAATTGAGTTTTGCGATAACTATCCTCTACGTTGCCTTGTCTTCCTGAAATTTCATTATCCCCACCCGACCCTTCTCTGTAATTGTAGCCATTGAATAATTCGAGCTTCAGGTATTGATCATTTAATATCGTATACATTTTGCCGGAGTCGGCCACTATCACTTCTTTATTGCCCGACCGGCCTCTATGATCATAGATGATAACACCTTTTAAAATCCCACTCTTGGGATCCTTCTCATTGACTTTAATACTGATATCGGGTATAGAATTATAAAAGGCCCCTTGTCGCAGGTCAAGCGCAGGCTTCTTCTGCTTTATGTCATACAACAAACTATAGGCTTCGAGGGCAGCTTTTGGAACCAGGTAATTGCCCACTAAAAATGCACCGTAGGTGAGCACCAGAACAAAAACAAAAATTGGAAGGAGACTTCTCACCAGGGAGATGCCCAAACTTTTGATGGCTGTTAACTCAAAGTGCTCTCCTAAATTTCCAAACGTAATCAGCGATGATAATAATACAGCGAGTGGTAATGCCACCGGGGTATTGAAGATTGCGAAATAGAAAAGTAATTGTCCGATTACATCCCAACCTAAATCTTTGCCAATAATATCATCGAAGTATTTTAGCATGTGAATGTTTAGGAGAATAAACACCACCACCAAAAAGGTAAGGATGAAGGGACCCAAAAATGATGTGAGAATTAGCTTATCAATTTTTTTCATGGGAGCAGCAAAGATAATGTCAAAAACAAGGCCAATTAATTTATTTCGGCATTTTATAGAATTACCCGTTGCAGGTTATTTATGGAATATGAGAAAAGTTTGTATGTTTGCGCTCCGAAAAACGTAGGTTCTTTTAAAAATTAAATGGCGCGGTAGCTCAGGTGGTTAGAGCACAGGATTCATATCCGCCAGTTGGCGGACGGGGGTTCAACTAAAGGAATAGAAAATTAAATGGCGCGGTAGCTCAGGTGGTTAGAGCACAGGATTCATAACCCTGAGGTCGGGGGTTCAACTCTCCCCCGCGCTACTTTTTAAACCAGGCACTGATTGTTCACTGTATACGTACTTTACAGCGAGTCATTTCAAAAAATCTACATCGGATATTCCTCCGATTTAAAATCCCGTCTTGAATCTCACAACTCTTTAAGCGACAAAGGCTATACCAAAAGATACAGGCCATGGAAAGTTGTTTACACAGAAGAGTTTAACGCAAAAGCTGAGGCAATGAAACGAGAAAGGCAACTCAAATCGGCAAAAGGCAGAGAATTTATCTGGAACTTGATTAAGAACTCTTAATTGGATTCATCCGCCAAAAGTCGGACAAGTGTCTCGTCCTGAAATAGGTTTACACGATTTACCGTGTAAACAATATGAGAAAATCAGAAAAAACAGTTCATGAACAAGAAGCTATCATTGCAGAGTATTTGCTGGGCGATACGACCTATCGTAAATTGGGAGCCAAACA
>JBGSTJ010000023.1:0-77733 GCA_041736555.1 Cyclobacteriaceae bacterium | reverse complement strand
TGGCGGGTTGCTCCTCAGCATTGCCCGCTTCCGCTTCATCCGGTAATCAAATGTAAAGCGATTTCAGGACTAACTAAAAAGTGTAAATTTGAATCAGGACTTCTAACCAAAAAGTGTAAACTTTTTTCAGGACGAGTCAGTATTCATTAGGCAGCACACAATATTACGTTGGGATAAAAAATGGAATACAGGCTGAATTAACTCCCCGTGTTGTTCTTACTGCCGTGCCTTATGCATTTCAGGCGCAGAGCGTGGTTTCTGTTGATGGTTTAGCCATTACCACGGGTACTATACCTGATGCGCGTTTAAGTGCCAACCTTCAAGACCTTGCCGATGGTTCGTTAACTGGAAGTAAAGTGGGTGCAGGAATAAATGCTGCCAATGTTACAGTTGGTACTCTGCCTGCCAGTGTTATTCCTTCGGGAGCGGTTGTTCCTGTTGGTACTATCATAGCCTATGGCGGGACGACAATACCAACTGGATGGGAATTATGTGATGGAAGATCATTATCAACAACAGGTACATATGCTGCATTATTTACAGCTATTGGAAGTAATTGGGGCAGCACAGGTGCTGGAACTTTTCGATTACCTGATTTACGTGGCCGTTTTCCCAGAGGTCGCGATGCTACAGCGGGTAATGACCCTGATGCAGGTTCGAGAACTTCTTTGTTTGCAAATGGAAGCGTGGCTGATAATGTAGGAAGTTATCAGGCAGATGAATTGAAGTCTCATCAGCATTCTTTTAATATGAATACTCAGTCAGTTAATCAAAGTGGAGCTTCTGCTGTATCAAATGCGAACTTTAATACAGGTCAAACTAGTTTTACTGGAGGTAGTGAAACCAGACCTAAAAATGCTTACGTAAATTATATTATAAAGTATTAAAAAAAATAAAAAAATTCTTATTCACTTGCTCGTTGATGATTTGCACATTTGGTTTTATATATTCCCAAGTCCCAACCACGCTTTCCTACCAAGGACTACTTACCGATGCTAATGGTGCGCCTGTATCGGATGCTACTTACGATATCACCTTCTCTTTTTTTACCACACCCAGCGGTGGCACAGCAGCCTTTACGCGCGGGGCTATTTCAGTGCAAACTTTTAAAGGGTTGTTTACCGTTATTCTCGGAAATGGCCAGGGAAATAATAATGCTGCTTTACCTTATACATTGGGCAGCACACAATATTATATTGGGGTAAAAAACGGAACTCAAGCGGAGTTAACTCCCCGCGCAACGCTTACAGCTGTGCCTTATGCCTTTCAAGCACAAAGTGTTGTAGCCGTTGATGGCGCTGCCATTACAACAGGCACTATACCTGATTTGCGCTTAAGTACCAACTTACAAGACCTTGCCGATGGTTCGTTAACAGGGAGTAAAGTAGGGAGTGGTATTAGTGCTAGTAATATTACTACAGGCACATTGCCTGATGCCCGGCTTTCGACTAATGCTACCATACCTGCTGGTACCATTGTTTCCTACATTGGTACAACTGCACCCTCGGGTTGGTTGCTTTGTGATGGCACTTCATATACCAGAGCTTCGTACCCTAATCTTTCTTCAGTTATTGCAAGCGCGTTTGGTGGCAATGCTTCTAATTTTAATGTTCCTGATTTAAGAGGTAGATTTTTAAGAGGAGTTGATGGCATAGCCGGAAACGATCCAGAAAAAACTTTGAGAACTGCTTCAAGCTCTGGTGGCCAGACTGGTAATAACATTGGAAGTCTTCAATCTGACGAAACCGGCCCTCACAATCACACATCAACTGATGGATATTATAATAATAACACTGGCACTCCTCTCTACTATGGGACTATAAGTGGGGTCGGTGTTGTGACAAGGACAGTATTGACTGTTGGTTTACCATTCGGTATATCAAATTCTACTGGTACTGAATCACGGCCCAAAAATATCTATGTGAATTTTATTATTAAGTATTAAATCTAAATCAATGAAATACTCCACTTGGTTTTATTGTTTGTATTTAGGAAGGAAGGCCGCATTTGTAAGCTTGCTTTTTTTACTTTCCATACATGCAAGTGCGCAAACACAAATTCCCACACAAAGTGTGTATTCAGCAGGCACTACTACTGATGCGGCCTCTAACGGCATCGTAAAGTTGTATTCTTCCGTTGGCCAGCCTATTGTTTATCAATCCACCCCCCCTGCACCCAACGCAACCACCACCAATGCTGGTTTTATGCAGGTTGTAAATTACATAATAGCTGATACACAAGCACCAATCATACAATTGGCTAGTACGCCCACACTGGTAAAAGGAAGTACGAATTCAATAGCAGTTACTGTTACCGATGTTGGCGGTTCAGTAGATCCTACCATGGTTACGCTGCACTATAGAAATATTTCGGGTAAGAATTTTTTAACTGCGCCAATGACCGGCACCGCACCAAACTTTTCAGTAAGTGTTAATGAGGCTTGGCCGGATGCTATGGGCCTTGAATATTTTATTACCGCTAAAGATGTGGAGGGCAACGAAGGCCGTCACCCATTGGTTATAAGTGAGTATAATCGAGTTTATCTAAAAGATCCGGCTGTGAGTTTACCTCCTACATTGCTTTCTTATGGATCGAGTGTTTTGAATTATCGGGTTTTGTCTTTGCCTTATGATTTAGTTGATAAGCGCGTAAGCCAGATTTTTACTGAGTTGGGTGGTTCTGATAAGTCCAATTACAGAATCTGGCAATACAGCAGTAATACGTGGAAAGAATTTCCTTCGGATTTTACGACACTCAATAGGGCGGAAGCATTCTTTATGATTATTGCCGGAAAGTTTTCTGACAAGAACTTAAGCCTTGGTGAACAAACTTCTCCTTCTAATCATCGCGCCTCGCTTTTTGAAATCACCTTAAAGCCAGGATGGAATTTGATTGGCAATCCTTATACTGTGCCTATCAATTGGAATGATGTAAAAGCTTTTCCTTTAAATGCGGCTGCTGCCTTAGGCGATTTAAAACTTTATACCGGCAGCACCACCAATAGTGGCTATGCAAATGCAACGGATGTGGCTGCTTTTCAGGGTGGGTTTGTTTTTTTAGATGGAGCGGTAAACCAAACCATTTCAATTCCTTTCAAGGGTCAGAATTCTATTGGTGGTCGGGTAGGAGAAACCATAACCTCCAATATTAATGAGGATTTTTGGCGTGTGGATTTAAATGTGAGCCGGGGGCAATTGAGTAATACTCTTGCGGGATTTGGGATGCATCCCGAGGCACGAATCGAAAAGGATCGGTATGACGACCACAATCCCCCGCACTTCGATCAATTTGTAGAAATAAACTTTCCGCACCCCGAGCATAGTCAAAAAACATTTAGCCGAGATGTTGTTCCAACACAAGATGAATTTGTGTGGAGTTTTAATGTGGATGCAGATGAAACTCAACAGGCTACGCTGGCCTGGGACAATGCTGCTTTTGAAAGCAGTGCAAAGGAATTATTTCTGTATGATGAAGAAAATAATAAGGTAGTTGATATGCGAAAGGAAAATTCATACGCATTTAACAACGCGAAATCGAGTGCCTTTAAAATCTACTTTGGTAGAAATATGCAAAGCAAAATTAAACCTGTAAAGGTGTTTGTAAGCGAGCCATATCCCAATCCCGTGCAGTCAGGAAATTCATTTTCAGTTGATCTCGCCTTGCCTGAAAATTCAGGACTCTATCAAGTGACCATTGATTTTATCAATACCCAAGGCCAAAAGATAGGTTCTTATCAAAAACAGATGCAATCAGGTCGCACAACACATGTATTAGATCCTACTAAAAACGAACTCAGCAGTGGCATTTATTTTTATAGATTGATTGTTAGGTCTTCAAACATACAACAAGCAGTTAACGGTAAACTGATCGTACGATGAAAAATAGTATTAAGATCGCAGTATTGGTAATGGGTATTACAGCATATGCCAATGCTCAAAAATTAAACCTCGACTGGATTGAAGTGGTGGGTGACAAGGTTGTAGTGCATTATGATCTGGAAGACAGTAATCCGAACCATCAATATCTGGTTAGTTTATTTTCATCAAAAGATAATTTTTCAGCACCCCTTACCCGGGTAACTGGTGACGTAGGCACAGAAGTAAAACCTGGTAAAGACCGGAAAGTGATCTGGGATGTAACCAAAGAGCTAGGAGCATTTAAAGGCAACATTACTTTTGAAATTCGGGGTCGAGTCTTTGTTCCCTTTGTTAAACTGGTGGAGTTTGAAGAGGGCAAGGTGTATAAGCGTGGCAAGAATTATCCGGTAACATGGACTTCAGGTAATTTAAGTGGACAAGTAAATGTTGAATTGTTTAAAGGAATAGATAGAGTGTGGGGCGAAAATAATCTACCTAACGTGGGAAAATATCAATGGTATATTCAATCTTCCGCTAAAAAAGGAAGTGATTACATCTTAAAGTTTACCAACACGAAAGACAGAAATGACTATGTTGTTTCGAGACCTTTCACAATAAAGCCTAAAGTACCCTTACTAGTAAAAGTTGGAGTAATAGCAGCAGTGGGTGTAGGTATTAAATTTGCAGCGGGTAGCAAAACTGATCCCCCAGCTGTTGCCGATGACTTACCCTCTCATCCAACCGATCCAAATGGAAATTAATATGACTCAAGGCTAAATCACACCAATATGAAATCATTTTTGCTTCCAATATTATTTGTTGCCTCTGCTTCGGTGGCTCAAAACCTTACTTCAAAATCAAATGAAGTTGCTTTAGATTTTAGTACTACAAAGGGCGGCACATCATCCATTCCAAAAATAAGTTGGCTTACCCCCGAAAGTGAAACTTCTTTTTTGAAAGAAGGAAAAATTAAATTATCGGCTAACATTGAGTCGCGTGATGTTATCAAAAGTGCTGTCATTAACATCCGCGAAAAAGACAGTCCTGATTTGAGAGGTTCGTCACCACTAGCCATTACGGATGATCAGAAATATAATTTTAGAATTGACAAGCAACTAACCTTGCAAGATGGAGTAAACGAGATTGAAATCATTGTTGAAAATGAAAAAGGATTTAAATCCATTGCTCGAAGGTATGTGCACGTTGGTTCTACACTGCTGGCGGATGCTTCCAAACTTAACCGAACGGACTATGCATTGATTTTCGCTACTGACAAATATGATAATTGGTCTCAGCTAAAGAATCCAATTTTTGATTCGCGTACCATAGCTAATGAATTACAAACGGGTTATGGATTTAAAGTAGATGTGGTTGAAAATGCAACTCGTGAAGAAATGTTTATTAAGATCCGGGAGTATGCGGAGAAAAAGTATCAGCCTCTTGATCAACTGTTTATTTTTATTGCTGGTCATGGATTTTATGACGATACTTTTAAAGAAGGTTTTGTAGTTACAAAGGAATCATTACCCAGCGACCCGGGTCGTACTTCGTATGTGCGGCATAGTGAATTGAGGTCTTCCATTAATAACAATCCTTGCGAACATATTTTTTTGGTGATGGATGTTTGTTTCGGTGGCACGTTTGATGAAGATGCAGGGCGAGGTGATGATGATGCAAGCGTATATGGCCAGCCTTCGCAATCGGAAATAATCATTCGCAAATTGCAGTTTAAGACTCGCAAATATTTGACCAGCGGAGGTAAAGAATATGTTTCAGACGGGAAGGCTGGTGGTCACTCACCCTTCGCAAAGGAATTTATTTCAGCATTGCAATCTCGGGGTGGTGAAGATGGAATACTGACTTTAAACGAGTTAATGACTTACATAGAGAAATTAAAAACAGCCCCGCAGTTTGGAAAGTTTGGTTCAGACAAACAAGGTAGTGAATTTGTTTTTGTAGTAGGCGGTTCGAAAAAATAATTTTATCACAACGGCTTAAACTGCTCGAACGCTTCTTTGCAATCATGGCAATAGTATAAAGCACGGCACAGCGTTGGCCCAAACGGACTTTTCATTTCGGTGTTTCCGCCATCACAGCGTGGACAAATTGCAGTTTCTAAAATTTCAAGATCAGTAAATACTTTATTGGATGGTGGCGGAGCGAGGCCATATTTTTTTAATGCAGTTTTTCCTTTTTCGGAAATCAAATCCGAACTCCAGGGCGTTTCAAAAGTTATTTGAACAGTTGGAATAAAACCATTTTGCTGCAGAGCCGCTTCTACTTCGGTTTTCATGTAATCCATGGCAGGGCAACCCACAAATGTAGGCGTCATTTTTACAAGCACCGATTTTTGATTCACAACTACATCCGTAATCACACCAAGGTCAATTAGTGAGAGCACTGGAATCTCAGGATCTTTTACTGTTTCGAGAATATGTAGGATTTTTTCTTTCATTGTTTAGTTAAATAGTCCATAGTCTATTGTCCATAGTTTTGCTATCGACTGTTAACTATCGACCAAATTACCACTCGGCTGTGGGATCAATCTTAAACACTTCGCTCATTTCATCCAGCAAGGGCTGAAGGTGTTCGGTATGTTTGCCTTGTCGCCCGCCCATCATGGGTTGCATTGAATTTAAATCCGGTAAGGTTAAGCTGGTTTGAGCAATTACTAATTCTACTTTTTCAATCCATCTATTCTGCAAAGTATTCTCACCTTGAAAAATTCCAGTTGAAATCAATTCCTCTTCGTAAGGAGATGGTTCAAAAATGCCAAGCGCGAATGGCATTGCATATTCTAGTGATTTTTGAAGTCGCTCAATGCTTTCCGGTGTGGCCGATCCTAATTGCTTTATCCATGTATTCGCGTGAAGGGTATGATACCGAAGTTCACCTCTTATTTTTTTAGCAAGTTGTGCTAGGGGTTCATACGAAGAATTTGTCAGCAACTCAAAACGTAAAGCTTCTGCCGTGTCAAACAAAAAATGACGAATTAAACTAAAGTCATACTCCTGGTTCGGAAGTTCAACAAGCAGACAATTGTGAAATTGGTTTGCATTTCGCGTAAAGGCAACAGTATCCGGATCTTGTTCGCCAAGCCCTTGCAGTAATGTATATAAGGCAAGACTCTGTCCAATTTTATCCTGCGCCATGGAAGAGAATGCAATGTCTTCTTCTAACAAAGGCCCCATGCCCGTCCATTCCGAATTTCGATGACCAAGGATTAATTGATCATCGGCTATTTTGTAGAGTAGTTCTTTAATTGGCAAGTTC
The DNA here is from genome assembly GCA_041736555.1 of Cyclobacteriaceae bacterium. GTDB lineage: Bacteria > Bacteroidota > Bacteroidia > Cytophagales > Cyclobacteriaceae > ELB16-189. Next base: position 70,603 of record JBGSTJ010000023.1, on the reverse strand, counting down.
ATCTTTCTTGTTGATTAATTACTTTCGGTTCTTCTCTTAAAGAGATTGCAAAGAAAAATAAGACTGCATATAAGTAATAGTCAATATTATGACTAAGTATAAAGTGGACGGCAATCAATATCAGAATAAATAAACTTGCTAAAAGCCGACCCCACTGTTTTATTCCATAATTTTTGCTGTACTCCTTTATGAAATAATAAAAGCCAAAAGTGGATAAGCAAAAGAAACCTGTGAGTAAAAAATATTTTTGGCCATCAAGTTTAAGGAAGATCAATGCAATGCCAATAATGATAACAATGATTGATATTAGATACCCGATATTATATTTCAATTTCATGATTGGTGATTTTCTTCCAAAAACCTTTTCAATTTATCACCCCCCTTATAATCAGAGGCATCGCGAAATTTCTTTTCCGGTAAGGTGATCCAATATTCTTTTTCTTCTTCGGTGGTAAATCTGATTTTGTCTTTTTGAATAGCCCATATATTATAAACCATCTTTCCAGTGTTGAGTGTTGTCTTGGCTTGTAACATAGCAGAGGTTGGATCAGAGGCATTAACTGATCCCACGTAAATATGTTGCTTTCCTCTTTTTATCAAATGGTAAATTTCAAATGCTGATTTTCCATCACCCTCAGAAGTTCCTTCGATAAGTTCGTATGCATTTTGTTCCCCTTCCGTCATGGGGGAAACAAACACATCGCGTGTATCGCAAACATATAACGAAGAACACGTAAACCTGCGTGTGAACGTTTCTTTGGCAAGCACATACGCCATTTCTAAATTAGGAGCGTGCACAGCGCCTTCGTGTTGAAAAGGTTTTCCGGGTTTTGGTTCGACAAATACTTCGTACGTTCCAAACTGATCCAAGGGAGCTTTAGGATTTATTTTTCCTTCTTCACCTATTTCTGGCAATCGCTCTACACGTGGATCTAAAGAATTCAAGATTTAAGATTTAACATTCAAAATAGATTAAATGTAAAACTTCAACATCCAATTTTGAGCATTGAATTTTGAATTAACTATGCTAAAGGTGAAACATATGTTGTTTTGGAAGTCTTAAGTGCATCGCGCACCCATTTGCCACGTTCTTCGGCAATTCTTCTTACTTCCAATCGCTCTTTGTTACAAGGGCCATCTCCATTAATTACACGTTTGAATTCTTCCCAATCAGGTTCGGTATAATTCCACTTACCCGTTTCGGTATCTTTTTTAAGATTCGGATCAGGAATTGTAAAACCTAGTTCCCAGATTTTAGGAACATACATATCTAAAAACTGATTTCTCATTTCATCGTTGGTTCCCATCTTCACCTTCCATCGCATCAGCACTTCGGTATGTGCAGATATTTTATCTGTAGGACCAAAAAAGTGCATCATGGGTGGCCACCATCTGTTCAACGCTTCCTGAAACATTTGCTTTTGAACTGCAGTGCCCGATGCTAAATAAATAACACAATGATGTCCGTACTTTAAATGAAACGATTCTTCTGCACAGATACGATCCAACGCTCGGCAATATGGACCATAACTTCCTTTTGCGTTTGCTAACTGATTCACAATCGCGCCAGCATCTACTAACCAGGAAATGAAACAGCAATCTGCCCAGGTAAATGTGGGATAGTTAAAGATGTTAGAATATTTTGACTTGCCGTTGATCAGGTCTTCGATCATTTGCTCGCGTGGTTTGCCCAGCGTTTCGGCAGCGCTGTATAAAAGTTGGCCATGACCAACTTCGTCCTGCACTTTGGCCATCAACGACATTTTTCTTTTAAAACCCGGGGCGCGGGTTATCCAGGTTCCTTCCGGAAGTGCGCCAATAATTTCGCTATGGGCATGTTGCTCAATCATGCGAATGAGTTGCTTGCGGTAAAGTTGAGGCATCCAGTCAGAGGGTTCGATTTTTTCACCGCGAGCTATGCGCGCTTCAAAGGCTGCCAACTTAATGGGGTCTTCTTGCGCGATGCTGTCTGTTTTAATGCCTTCAAACGTATTTCCACCTCCGTACATAATAAAATGATTTTTATTGCCTAACAACCGTTTGCAAATATAACAGTACCGGACGTAAAGGGTTGTCTTGTACGGCAAAAAAAGTAAGAATGGAAGGAATTAAACTTTTTTCAAGCCATTCACCAGCATATCTGCTAGTTGATGTCCTAATTGGGTTGGGTCAATTTTGCTGGAGGGATCATACCACATCGGCATCCAGTTGAGGGATGAGAAAAGGGTCATTACCGCCAATTTTTTATCTATGGAGTCTTTAAATTCTCCTACGCGGGCGCCTTCTTCAATAATTGCTTTGAACCGGTTGATATAATTGATACGTAGTAGAAGGAAGTCGCGTAAAAATGGTTGACTTAAATGCCGGTGCTCATTCATAAATACCGCAGAAGCGGTAAGGTCTTTAGCCATTACCTGTATATGACCTATAATACCCAACCGAAGCTTTTCTGAAGCCGTAACTTCTTTCTTTTCTACTTCTGCCAAAGACTTACGAAACTCGGCAGCCATATCGAAACAAAGATGTTGAAGGATTTCTTCTTTAGATTTGATGTGCGAATACAGACTGGCAGCCTCAATACCCAGTTTTTGAGCCAGGTCGCGCATGGAGGATGCTGCATATCCTTTCTCACGGAATAATGCTGCTGCACTTCTGATTACCTGTTCTTTACGGGATAAGTTTCCTACTGCTTCCATGGTAGACGAAATCGAAGGCTAATTTAATTAATTAAATTTGATAAAATTCCGGATTGATAGAAAATGAAGTTTAATTCCGTTAAAGAATATTTTTACAAGATGAATAACACGGGCTATCAACTGATGATGGTGCCCCTGATCTTGTTCATTTACTTTTACAGTCAGTCTTACTTTTATGATAGCCAACCTCTGATCGAACCAAGGTTTAATTCCTATTTGTTGTATGTATTAATTGGAATAAGTGTAATTACCCTAACAACTGTTCACATACAAACAAGGAAGAGTGCAACACGTATTGCATCCGAAGTTGGATTAGGAATAAAACTGGAAAAGTTGGGTTCGGTGTTGATCACCAGCATGATTTGGAAAGCAGTGATCACCGTGTTCATGCCGCTGGGTTTATTGGCAACCGGCAACCAGATTTTCAGCATTTTGTTTGGTGTTACGATCGCCTGGTTTTTCCTGCAATGGCCCACTCCGGGCCGGGTTACCGCATTATTGAAGCTTCGGGGTGACGAACGCGAAATGGTGTTGAGTAAGGGTGAGGCTTTTAAATAGGAAGCCACAGATTCGCAGTTTAACTCAGTGAATCTGTGGCTATTATTTTTTAGAACGTTATTCCAAAACTGAAGGCATTTAACTTGGGACCTTTGTTTTCAATAAAGAGTTCATTCAGGTCGTAGTTGAAGAATAAATCAACATCATCAAATCCCAACTGCACCCGCATACCATAACGTAGATTGTTCAGATAAAAGTTATCGTGGTCCTTCGGCTTTTGCTCATCGCCATTTACTTCAAACTTTTGTTTGCTATAACTATCAATTCGGTAGCCTACATAAGGCCCGGCACCAATCCGGAAAGAGTCCGCATTATCGCCATCAAAGAAGCTTGGCTTTCTGCGATTGCCGCCAAAGTCAATCATGGGCACCAACGAAGCATTCAGGTAGGTTGCCGTTAATTTACTTTTCTTGAAGTCTGCATCACGTGGGTCGAGTGTAAACAACACGGAATTATCATCTTTGGTAATTAATGTTTGTTCATTTTGAAACTTAAAATTATACCAGCTCACACCCAATGCCCATTCAAGAAAAAATTTATTGGAGAGGCGTGTTCGTTGGGTCGAGTTGATACCTACATACCACGAGCCCCAGGGTTTTACGGTATACAAACTGTTATCCTGATCTGGAAATGTACCGTCCGATAAATAGTTGTTCATACCTAAGTCAAAATTTATGGAGTGATAGGTTCTTCTACGATGCAAGTTGTTCTTTTTACTATGTGAGTTCCAATTTTCCTCTTCGTCAAAATCATCCTCAGGATTGCTTTCTACTACTGTAGTGATTTCTTGTTTAACAGAATCTTCTTTCAGGTAGTCGGCAGCAGGTTTGTGCTGATTTGTGGTATCTTTTTCTTCCAACTTGGCAATAAGATCGTTCATTAGTTTCTGAAAATCATAGTGCTTCATGGTTTCAAGATCTTTTTTATCTTGAATAGCGACAATGATTTTACTACTTTCACCTACTTTGATGATTACCGTATCGGCTGGTTTGGTTTGTGCGTGGCTGATCAAACCTACCAACATGAGGGCGCCTACATAAACACTTTTCATATTCATAAAGATTAATTTCTTTTTGTTTTATCTTTTCTAAAGTCTAAAGCGAAGAGTTCGTTTTTTACATCTCTCAAGCTGCCCAGTTCGCTATCGCCATTTTTAATATCCCGGGCTTTATCTAATAGTTTCTCAAAGCCATTATTTTTTTCATTCTCACCTTCAGTTTGTGCAATCAAGGTGCGCGCAAGAACCGGATCCAATGTGAACTCTATTACAATCGGTTTCTCTAATTTCTCTTGTGGTTCAACGGGTATCCCTTTTGAATCCGCGACTAACTCAGCTTCTTCGGTAAGAAGATTTTCAGACGATATAGGTTCACTTATTTTCTCCTGAATATCTACTGTGATTTTACCTTTTTCTTTTTTGATGTCTCTTATTTTTTCGACTGCCGCCACCTGAGTTTTATTTTCTTTCTCCTGTTGAACAAGTACATTCTTCTGAACTTCAGGTATGTTATTCGTTTCTGCTGGCTTAGTTACTAGTTGCTGCGGTTGATTCTTTTGCCCGGACTGCCAATAGAGCCAGGCTCCGGTAAGCAACCCGAACAAAACAAATACAGCAGCTGCACGCCATAGGATTACTACGCTATTTTTTTTTGATAGCCCGCCTTCTACTTTCGACCACGCTTCCGCAGACGGAGGTAGTCGGTGGTCCCCGAGTTTATCTTTAAATAGTTGATCCGTTCGGTTGTTCATATTCGTTTATCGTTTGAACCAATTTCTGTTCTGATTCCAGTAAACATTTTTGCAACGCTGCCCGCGCCCGGCTTAGTTGCGACTTTGATGTGTTTTCGCTGATGCCCAACTGATCGCCAATTTCCTTATGAGAATAGCCTTCAATCGCATAGAGGTTGAAAACAATCCGATATCCGGTAGGGAGCGATTCAATCATCTTCAGCAAGTCTTCTGCCTCCAGTTGATTTTCCAGTTTTTCATAATCCGGTTCGTAGTCGGCTGCGCTAATATCTGTTTCCAGGTACATATTCTTGTTTTTTCGCAGATAGCTCAGCGCATCATTCACAACCACTTTCCGCATCCAACCTTCAAAGTTTCCTTCTCCCGTATATTGATCGATCCGATTCAGAATTTTGGTGAAAGCTGTGATCAAGACATCTTCCGCTTCCATCTTGTCTTTGATATAGCGGCAACAGAGCGCGTAAAATTTCGAAGCATACTGATCATACAGACACTTTTGAGCCTGACGATCCTGTCGCCTGCACCCTTCAATCAATTCAACGTCTTTAGCGCGGTAAATCTGAAATTCCATTTAAATTCTGAATCAATACCAAGATGCACATTGGGAGGGAGAGGTTGCACCGGGTAACAATTATTTTTGAGTGCCTGCCTAGATGCCATCAAATACTTCGAAAGACTCCAGATAATCAGGGATGATTGCATCCCAACCCATCGCTTTTATTTTTTCCGCCAGGGTTGTCGAACTACCGATTTCACCATGGGTAATAAACAACCGTTTTGGGCTTTGTTTGAAATTACTTAGCCAGAGAAGTAACTCTCGTTGATCTGCATGTGCAGAAAGTCCGTGAATGGTATTTATATGACAGCGAACAGGAACTTCTTCCCCGAATATTTTCACAAACGGTTCTCCATCCTGCAGTCTTCTGCCGCGTGAACCTTCTGCCTGATATCCGGCTAACAAAACAGTATCATTTTCGCGCCTTAGACGATGAAATAAATGATGGAGCACACGCCCACCGGTAGCCATGCCACTGGCAGAGATGATGATGGCTGGTTCTGTAATATCATTCAAGGCTTTCGAGCTTTCGCGTGTATTGCAAAAATGAATATTAGAGGTATCAAAAATGCTTATCAGTTGGCCATTTTTCCGCTCAACTTTTATTTTATGGTTATCGCTATGCCGCTCATACAAATCTGTCACATTAATGGCCATCGGACTATCGATATAAATAGGTAGTGAAGGAATCACCTTGCGTTGCATCAATAAATGAAAATAATAGATAAGAATCTGAGTTCGTCCCACAGCAAAAGCCGGTATCAGGATGGTGCCCTCATGCGCAATTGCATCATTAACAATTTGAGTTAAGTCGGCTTCCACCTGCTCCATGGGATTGAGCCGATTGCCATAGGTAGACTCTATCAGTAAAATGTCGGCTTCTGTAAGGGCTTTGGGTGGATACATGAGTGGATCATCATAACGACCCAGATCTCCGGAAAAAATTATTTTTTTTGATTGGCGCTCAGTTTTGATCTTCAGTTCGACAATAGCTGAGCCGAGAATGTGTCCGGCATTGAAAAAAGTAAGGGCAACATTTGACAACACTTTGATCTCCTTCTCCAGTCGGGTACTATCCACTAACGGAAAAACCCGCTCCGCATCTTCAATAGTAAAAAGTGGTTCTGGCTTTTCATGCTTCGAATAACCTTTCTTGAAAGCAAACTGAGCTTCTTCTTCCTGCAGTTTACCGGCATCTCTCAACATGATCTTCATCAGATCTTTGGTAGCGTGTGTGCATAAAATGCGTCCATGAAATCCATCTTTTACCAGCCGGGGCAAGTAACCAATGTGATCGATGTGCGCGTGCGTAATAATTACGGTATGAATGCTGGCAGGGTCAACGGGCAAACTTTCCCAGTTACGCAAGCGAAGTTCTTTTTGTCCCTGGAACAATCCACAATCAATTAGAATTTTCTTTTTATCAAGTTCAAGCAGGTATTTTGATCCGGTAACGCTTTGGGCGGCTCCTAAAAACTTCAGTCGTACATTCATGAGTATTCAACAATTGTGAAAATGTACTTAAAGGTATTAAAAAGAAAGAGGCAGTCTCAAAAGTCGGCCGGTCATTGCGGGCATTGACCCGCGATCCCAGGTTTGAGAGGTAGAATGAGATTCCGGCTCAAAGCCTGCCTATGCCGAATCCGCCATTTGGCGGAGCAGGCAGGGAATGACATTTCTATTTTAATTGACTTTTGAGACAGCCTCCTGGTCAATATGAAGCAAATCTTAGTTACGTTCTATTACCTGCGGCTCTCCACGATGAGATACTGAACTCGCCATTCCTTTTGTGATTTCTAATTTATCAGTAACAAATACCCGCGCGGAAGAAGCACCATGCGCACCGATAATCGCATCATTGACTTCATAATTATACGCTCTTAATCCAGAGGCACCCGTTGCATTAGCCTCCATAAATGTACCACGACCTTTTAGTTCTAACGTGGAGGCCCCGGTGAGGTCTATAGTAAGATTTCGCACATTAAATTCTCCTTCTGCTTCAACAGCTCCCAGAATATCTATTTCCAGGTCATCCTCTTCAAAGCCGCGTACATACAACTGACCGGCTCCTTTTATTTTCAGGTCTTCCAACTGTGGCATGGTGACTTTGATTTTTACTTTGTCATCTTTAAAAAGATCTCTCTTCCAGAAAAAGTTTTTATCATCATCAAAATCAATGACCAGCGTTTCGCCACTGAGGTAAATATCATAGCGTTTTTTCTGCTTATCGGTTCCATCCATTTCCACAGCAAAGTCTTCTCCTTTTTCTATCTGCACATCGAACAGTCCCGTAAGATCAACCCGATTAAAATCACGAAGACCATATTGATCTCGCAAGCTTAACGCTTTGGATTCGGTGGGTCGTTCACAATTAATACATTCAAACCCACGATCGGTCATTTTCCAGGTACGATTGAAGTTAGAGTCCATGTATCCATTATAATCCCGATAGTTATTGTCAATCAACCGCCACATGGCTTCCTCTACAACAAAGTGGGTATTAATGGGAATATACAATTCCATATCCAGCCGCTGCGCTCTAAACCGGGCATCTTTTTTAAAACGTACGTTTGAATCAAACACCAGGATACTGTCTTGCTGATCTACCTTATATTCCACCATTTGCGCATTTTCTATAGCGGCCTTGCGTGTGTTGCCCTGGGCTTCAAACCGTTGTACCAATTTATAATCGGTTCCTTCATACCCTTTAATCGTAAGGGAAGTAACATCATAATCATCCAGACCGATTTCATTCACCCGCAATACAGCTATCTTTCCGTTAAGGGCAAACGTTTTTTCTACTTTGTGTTCGCCTTCTTCTTTAAAGGCATATACCATTTGAGGGATGCTGAAACTGAGCACCGCAATACTTACAAAGAAAAGAACAAACAATGACCAGCCCACCAGCGGATTGAACACCACACGTTTGGCGATAATCGAATTGCCAATAAGATTTATAAACAAAGCAGGCACGAGCAGTGCAGTAAATGCAAAGAAGGTTGTCCATGTGGGGAAACTATTGCGGATTGCTTCCACGGGTATACCCGTTTCGCTAACGGGAAATTGAAACCAGGGCAATTCTGAGAAATTAAAAAATCCAAAAATTACACCGGCCACCATAATCAAAGCGATGATCATTAATAATCCGGTCAGGCTGATGACAACGCCAATGGCAACGCGTAACACATCAATGGCTACTTTGAAAAGCGGACCTAAAATTTTGGTAATCCCTTCGATCACCATCGCGATAAGCCGGAAGGGAAACAAAACAATTTTGGTTAGTATGTTTTCTTCTTCACCTTCTTTTTCATTCAAATTCTTTTTTACCGTTGACTCAATGTTCGAGAGCGTAACAGGCTCGCCCTGCATTTGCATCTTCTCTGTAATGGTTTTTGCCTGGGGTAAGGCAATCCATAGAATTATATAAACGATCAGGCCGAGGCCACCAAAGATGGCGGCTATTACAAATAGAACGCGGATCAACGCAATGTCGGCACCAAAAAAGGCAGCAACACCACTCGCCACGCCACCGATCACCTTCTTTTCGGTGTCGCGAAACATTTTCTTTACTGAAGGTTCATCTTCCAGATCTGCGGAGGCAGGCAACACAATCCATAAAATGATATAAACTAAAATCAGACTACCGTAGCTGCCCAATACAAGTAAAGCGAAGAGTAAACGTGGCCACACCGGGTCGATGTTGAAGTAGTGCCCGAAGCCGGCACATACACCACCCAGAATTTTCCTTTTTTCGTCACGTTGTAGTTTTTTGGTAGCCGCACTCGTTCCAGACTGATTTTGTTTTTGTGATGCATCTTTTGACTGCGCAAATTCTCCGGCAAACTCCTGCTCTTCGGCTGCCTTGAAATCATTTACACTACCCATGGTAGCAATCAGGCTGCTAACATCCTCTGCCGTAATCACTTGCTTGCCCTCGTTGAGCTTGGCTAAAAATATTTCGGCAATGCGGCTCTCGATGTCGGAAAGAATTTCGCTGCTGTCTTCAAACGAAGCGAAGTAGCGCTTGATTGAATCGAGGTATTTGCGAAGGGTTTCGTACCCGTCTTCTTCAATGTGAAAAATGATGCCGCTTATGTTTATACTGATGTTCTTTTTCATAGCTGAAAGATCGTTATGAACTGGGATTTGGAGTTTAGCTAGTAGATTTAGTTTTGATCATTTGAGTTGAATGAACGAGGTCTTCCCAGGTTTCTGTTAAACCGTTGAGAAATTTAGTTCCTTCTTCCGTTAAAGTATAATACTTACGGGGTGGCCCCGATTTAGATTCCACCCATTTGTATTCCAACAGGCCTGCATTCTTCAGGCGGGTGAGCAGGGGATAGAGGGTTCCTTCCACCACAATCATTTTGGCGGCTGTTAGTTCATTTAACATGTCTGAGGCATACACCTCACCGCGTGCAATAATGTGCAGGATGCAATACTCCAATATGCCTTTTCTCATCTGTACTTGTGTGTTTTCAAGGTTCATACATCCATATTAGTTAAGATCAGATCTCAGGGCTTATACGGTGAAAGTACTATGTATGGCCAAGTACTGGATGTAAATATTTAAAATATTTTTTAAAGTCCCCTAATTTCGCTGAATTCGCAAGGTTAATACCACAGTTACAAGTAATTTTGTAGTCGTATTCACCTTCGATACATCTTATCTTAGAAAAAACTGTGGGGTTAGGTTTCCGGCTTTTGATCTTCTTTTTAGCGCTGCCTCTGTTGAGTTTTTCTCAGTATTCGCACGATTGGATCAAGCAAGGGCAAACCTATTATCGAATACCCATTGCAAAAACAGGAGTTTACAGGCTTACTACCTCTGATTTACAATCTGCAGGAGTTCCGGTTGCGGCTATTGACCCAAGGCGCATTCAGATTTTTCATCGTGGGCATGAGCAAACCATTTTTGTTCAGGGACAGGCAGATGCGATTCTTGATCCCGGAGATTACATCGAGTTTTATGGAGTTGCCAATGATGGTACCTTGGATAAAGACCTTTACAAACCTGCCTCTGTACAACCTCATTCATTTTATAATCTATACAGTGACACAACAGCTTATTTTTTAACCTGGCAACTCTCCGCTGTACTGGGCAAACGAATCAGTAATTTTTCAGAGATCAACGTTACCAACATTCCAAAAGAAGTTTATCATACTGAAAATCGATTACTCATTAATAAAAATGAATATGCAACCGGAAACAAACTCAGTGATGTAATTCAGTTTACTCACTTTGATGAAGGCGAGGGTTGGACGGGCACAGCCATTCGACAAAATCAGAGTATTGACTATATGCTCGAAGAGATTATCCAAGCACTTCCTGCTTCGGGCGATCCGCAACTTGAAATTTTAGTAGTGGGCCGCGATCAGATTCCGCATACAGCTACTATTTATGTGGGGCCGAATGCAGGATCCTTACGAATTTTGGATTCCCATAGCTTTAGTGGATTTGTAGCAGAAAAACTTTCATACTCACTGGCGTGGAGTGATGTTGGAGCAGATGGACGACTAATGGTTCGATTCTCAGCGCCACCCGAAGCGAACAACCGATTTCAGTTTAGTGCCTCGTATGTTAGGATTGTTTTCCCGCAAAGTTTCAATGTCACGGGTGTTACTGAAAAGTCGTTTACACTCGCACCTAATCCAGCTAATAAATCTTACCTGGAATTAGATAATGCAGCCAATGATCTTCGGATTTGGGATGTCACCGATTTACAGTCTATCATTTCTATTGGCACAACAACAACTGGTGCGACAATGAAGGCCATTGTGCCTGATACACAATCATCCCGATCGTTGTTTGTTTTTAATACAACCACAACGCCATCCATTAAACCGGTTACATTTCGTACCATTAACCCTGATCAGGCTGGCTTTGTCATTATTTCAAATAGGGTATTGATGCAATCAGCTTTGGGTTATGCGAATCCGGTGAAAGCCTATGCAGGGTATCGCGCATCCGTGGCCGGTGGCTCGTATGATACATTAGTGGTGAACATCGATCAACTCTACAATCAATTCAATTATGGAGAAACCTCACCGCGTGCTGTGTATGAATTCATGCGCTATCTGGTGAATGAAGGTTCGCCTCGTTATCTTTTTTTAATTGGAAAGGGCCGCGATGTAAGTTCAGGATTTCATCGATTGATCAATCCGGCATCGACTGTCTTGAAAGATCTTGTTCCTTCAGCAGGTTTACCCAGTGCGGACATGGCATTTACCGCTGGACTAAACGGTACAACCTACGAACCGGCCGTTCCCACGGGACGATTATCGGCAAGCACATCTCTTCAGGTAGCCGCGTATCTCAATAAAATCAAAGAGATAGAAACCAGTAATGTGCCGCAAGCCTGGCAAAAGGAGGGCTTGCATTTAAGTGGAGGTATACAACCAGCAGAGTTAGTTACGTTTCGATCGTACATGGATGGCTTTAAATCAATTGGTGAGAATGAATTTTGGGGCGGAAAAATAACGACCATAGCAAAACGTGATCCCAATCCGGTGGAGTTGATTAATATTTCAGAAAAAGTCAATGCGGGTGTAAACCTGATTACATTTTTTGGACACTCATCACCCAGCACCATTGATATCGACATTGGATTTGTATCAAACCCCACCATGGGTTATAGCAATCCGGGTAAGTATCCAACCTTTTTAATCAACGGATGTAATGCGGGTAATTTCTTTTCGAATAATATGGCATTTGGTGAGGATTGGATCTTAACCTCGAATAAAGGCGCCCGCAATTTTATTGCGCACAGCTCCTTTGGTTATGTATCGACACTGAGATATTACTCTGATTTATTTTATAAGATAGGATTAGCGGATTCTGTCTTCATTAAGAAGGGAGTAGGGGACGTGCAAAAGGAGGTTGCACGACAATATATGCTCGCAGCTCCGGCAACGATGGCCAATATCACACAAGTGCAACAGATGATGTTGTTAGGAGATCCGGCCGTTAAACTATTTAATTTCGACAAACCTGACTATGAGATTACGAATGCATCGCTTTCCCTGGAGTCGTTTGACAACAAGCCCGTAACGGCTAGCAGTGATTCCTTTGCAGTGAAGATCATCGTAAAGAATCTGGGTCTGGCAAAGACAGATCCTATTGCTATCCGCATGATCCGCACCCGCGAGAATGGTGCAGAAGTAAGTTATGACTCGTTGTTTTCACCCGTGCTCAATGTGGACACTTTAAGATTTATTCAATATCGTGAGGGAAGTTCGGATGGCGGCAACAATCAATTCACTGTTATGCTTGATCCGGAAAATAAAATCGAAGAATTAAAAGAAGATAATAATGAAGCCACCTTCACCACATTTATCCCATCTAACGCCACGCTCAATCTTTTTCCTGCTGCCTATGGAATTGTTAATCAATCAGCGGCTAAGTTGATCTGGCAATCCACTAATTTACTATCTGCCTCACGCGAATTTCTGGTAGAGATCGATACGACTGATCAATATAATAGTCCGTTCTTAAAAAGTTTAACCATTGCCGGTAAAGTTATTGCCAGCACAGAGATAGATTTGGTGCAAGTCGATTCGGTTGTCTATTTCTGGCGCACACAATTTAAAACTCCGCAGCCAGGCGAAAGCAGTGAGTGGACAACCTCAACATTTTCTTTTATTGAAGGAAGTCCGGACGGATGGGCACAAATTAGTTCGCAACAGCTCACCGAGAATTCTCTCAGTAACCTCGTTCCTACTGAAGAGGGAACCTTATTCAAATTTGAAGAATCTTTAACTACCGTTTCCATTTCCACGTTTGGAAGTGATAGTCCATTACCCTTTACGGATGTCTCGGTTAAAATTAATGGTGCCGAATATAATCTGGCCACTCAGTTTCAACCTTGCCGCAACAATACGCTTAACCTGATCGCCTTTAACAAGACAACCGCAATTCCATATGCAGCATTGCCTTTTAATTTTCAGGACCCGCGCACATGTGGCCGTGAACCACAATTAATCAATAGCTTTTTGCTTTCTGAATTGGAGACGGGGTTGAATGATGATCTGGCCGCCTTTATGGATGTTGTAGGTGTGAGCGATTCGGTAGTTCTTTTTTCCATTGGCAATCCTGGCTACACTTCATGGTCAGCCAACGTAAAATCTCAACTTGGCGAACTCGGAATTTCACTATCCGATTTAGATGCGCTTCAGGCCGGTGAGCCGATAATAATTTTTGGAAGAAAAGGTTCGGCACCGGGTACGGCTTCTGTTACGCGTTCTCTTTTAACTCCCCTATCCGAACAACTGATTACGGTTAATGGAAGTATCACAGGAAGAAAGTCTGAAGGCTTTATGAAGTCAGTCACAATTGGTCCGGCTTCTGAATGGAAACAATTTATCTCCAAGGCAACGCTACTTGAGACTAACGATCAGATTGCATTTTCTATTTATGGAATCCGGTTGGATGGTGTTGAAGATTTTTTGATGGATGTTGTTGGTAATAATCTTGATCTTTCGGGAATTCCTGTGGAGGATTATCCTTATTTAAAAGTCAATTTTCATACGCGCGATGAGATTAATCTTACACCTGCGCAGTGGAATAATTGGGCGGTGTTGTATGAGCCAGTAGCCGAAGGGGTATTAATTTGGAAGGGATCGGAGAATACGGTGACGGTACAGGAAGGTGAGGATTGGAGCACCCGGTTTGGGTTCACAAATATAACTGAAAAGAATTTTACTGGACCACTACAAACTGACGTAGAGATTTTCACCAAAGAAAGCCAGCTTCGTGAACAACAGAGTTTTACAATTGATCCACCGGCACCGGGTGACACAACCTTTTTTGAAATTACTTCTTCCACCCTAACAAAGATTGGAAAGAACGATGTGAATGTATTTGTTAACAAAAGAATTTTAGCCGAGCCTTATTATGACAACAATTTTATTAGTCTGCTTGACTACCTGAATGTGCAAGCTGACAAAACACCACCGATGCTGGATGTTACATTTGATAACAGGACCTTACGCAATGACGATTTTATTTCGTCAACTCCATTGATTACACTTTCAATGATTGATGAAAACCCATTTCGACTTAAGTTAGATACATTGGGAATCACTTTGCTTCTAAGGTACCCCTGCGGAAACGCATCCTGTCCGTTCACCAGAATTTCATTGAGTGGCAATGATGTAAAATGGTTTGCCGCTACAGAAAGTTCCGATTTCCGGATTGAGTTTACACCACAACTTGCGGATGGCGCCTATACGCTTTCTGCTCAGGTAGCTGATGCGAGCGGTAATCTGAGTGGCTCAGTTCCCTATGAAATTTCCTTTAACGTGAAATCTGAGCCAACTTTAGAGTTTTCAAGTGTATATCCCAATCCTTCTAATGATGCATTCTTTTTCAGTTTTCTACTGACGGGAAACGAATTACCCACCGAATTCAATCTGGAAATATTTACTTCACAGGGCCAACGCTTGCGCACCTTCACCATCGATGATATTCAGCAATTCACCATCGGCACAAACGAATTGATGTGGGATGGACGTGATGCTTTGGGTGGATTTCTTCCCCGTGGATTTTATGTCTATCGTTTGCAGCTTTATGCTGGCGATCTAAAAAAATCAGCAACGGGAAAGATTGTGCTGATGCGCTGATCTATTCGAACAAACTTTTTAATCGACTGCTTACCGACTCGCGATAATTGCCACCGATGGGAATCGTTTTGCCAGTAACCTCAACTTCTTGACCGTTGAACGCTTTAATTTTTGCAATGGAGATAATGAATGAACGGTGTATGCGTAAAAACTGAGTTGGGTTTAACTCTTCTTCTATTTTACTGAGTGCGTATTTGGTGATGTGTGACGATTGTAAAGTTTGTATTTTGATATACTCTTTCTGACTTTCTATAAATATAATTTCCTGGGTAGGAATAATTACTGATTTTTTTTCACTGTGAACTGTAATGGTTTCAGATTTTATATGTTGATGTTGCAATTTCACTTTGTTGATAGCTTCTACAAAGCGTTTAAATTCAATTGGCTTTAATAAATAATCAACCACGTTTAACTCATAACTTTCCACAGCATATTCGTGATAGGCTGTTGTTAAAATAACCTCAGGTGGGTTTTTGAGTGTTCTTAAGAAATCAAGGCCTTTCAATCCGGGCAAATGAATATCGAGAAAGATCAGCTCTACAGGTTGCGTCCGTAGAAATTCCAAAGCACTTACAGCATCGGAGCATATACCTTGCAATTTCAAAAAAGATACATGGCCAATGTAATCGCGAAGGATGTCGGAAGCCAGTGGTTCATCTTCAATAATCAAACAACGGATCATGATTGCGAAGTTAGGGATATTGTTAACGAAACCGAAAACCGATCCGGATCATCCTGCAGCAATAATGTATGCGTTGGATAAACTAATTCCAGTTGCCGCCTCATGTTTTCTATCCCAATCTGATTTTCGGATTTGGGTGTCGCGTCTGCTTTCGAGTTGATGATGGAAGCATTCATCACCTGATTGGTCAATGAAATTTTGATGGAGATGAAAGAATCAAACCTGGATTCACTTACACCATGCTTGAATGCGTTCTCAACAAAGTGTATAAGAATAAGGGGAGCGATAGTTTGTTGTGGGTTGTCAAGAGTTTCTTCATAGGTTATTGTCAGCCGATCTCCATACCTCAGTTTTTCTAATGCAATGTAATCCTGAATGAGTTTCAATTCATCCGTTACTAAGATACTATCGCGACTGGCTTCATATAGCATAAAGCGCATCAGCTTGGATAGCTTGAGTACTGCATCAGAAGTTTGGTCGGAACCCTTTCTTGCCAATGAATAAATATTATTTAATGTGTTGAAGAGAAAGTGAGGATTGATTTGCACTTTCAGGTATTTTAGTTCAGCTTGTGTTTTTTCTTTTTGAAGTTCCGCTTCGCGAATGCGCGATTGATATTGGCGTTTAAGTAAACGGATAGAACTAGCAATGCCTACCACAAACGCGAGTGTGAAAAAGTAATACACCAGACTATTAATACTAAAAATATCGAGGTCCCCGGTGTAGTCTAAAAAATTTGGAAGGATATAAGTCTTATAAAGTGCAGATAGCGCAACGGAGCTTGTAATAAATGCTCCCAGCAATGCGGTACTGACTACAGTCAGTTTCCATTGGTGTGAAACAAATTTATCGAGAGCGAAGAATGCGAAATAGACCAGGGGTACTTTCACTATCAACACGATTACCTGTATTCTCGTCTGAAGCAGAATGTTCAGCCAATCAATCGGGTGATCGGTAAAAAAAATGTCCGAACCTGCTGAAACGTTCAGATATGTTTTGAACAACACATAGGCTGTCCAGAAGAAAATATGAGTAGCAATTCTTTTCATTGAAACACTGCAAAACAACTCACTAATTAAGTTTAAAGCAAACTGAAATTATATCTCTATAAGTAATAATCACATCCTTACGTTGACACAAGTCGTGTTTACGTTGACAGAAACGGAGTTTTTGTTTACGAAAAATTGTGTTGAAACCAGGTAAGATGGAATTGCTGATAAAATTCACAATTCTTGTATTGTATTTTCGAATGACGAGCCTTTTATTAGAAGAAGTAGCTGATTGGTGGACGGGTAGCTTTTTTTGCTGATCACGTTGTGATGCGAAAAGTGTAATGAGTTAGTTTTGGACCAAGAAATTATAAAGCAGTATGAAGCAATTAGGTTGTATAGTTCTCTGGATAGTTAGTTTATCCGTTAATGGTCAAAATCAGATTTCTTTTGCTATGCCGCCAAACGATGTAAGTTTACTTGCACCAGGTTTTTTATCGACAGCAATGAACGAGCGAGATTTTGCTCTGTCTCCCGATGGAACGGAAATATATTTCACTATCTCCACGCCTAAGTCAACGTTTCAAACTATTGTCTTTTGCAGAAAGGTAAAAGAGGGTTGGTCCAAACCTGAAGTGGCTCCTTTTGCCGGATTCTTCACTGACCTTGAACCTGCCTTTAGTGCCGATGGAAATACATTGTATTTTGCATCCAACCGTCCTTTACAGGGAAATGCACCAAAAGATTTTGACATCTGGAAGGTTATTCGCGAAGGTAATACCTGGGGACGGCCTGAAAATCTGGGAACAACTGTAAACACTGACACGGATGAATTTTATCCTTCCGTTGCGAAAAATGGTAATCTGTATTTTACAGCTACGTATGCAGGTGGACCAGGTCGGGAAGATATTTATGTATCAAGGTTACAGCAAAATAAATATCAAAAGCCAGTGGCATTAGATACTACGGTGAATACGAAGTTTTATGAGTTTAATGCTTTTGTATCACCCAATGAAGATTATATTCTTTTTACTTCCTATGGCCGGAAGGATGACAGCGGTGGTGGTGATTTATATATCAGCATAAAAGATCAGAACGGAAAATGGAAGCCGTCACAGAACCTGAAGCAACTAAATTCGAAGCAACTGGATTATTGCCCCTTTGTTTCGCCTGATGGAAAAAGTTTGTTCTTTACCAGTGATCGTCATCAGCTGCCCACTTCATTCTCTGCCCAAACCGACTATCGAACAATCAGTCAACTAAAGGACCAACCGCTAAATGGAAATGGAAATCTTTACTGGGTGAGTTTTCAGTTGATAATGAATTCATTGAAATAAAAATGAGAAGTTTCGTTTGGCTCTGGTTGTGCCTTTGTTGCACCGTGTGTGCTCAACAACCTGAGCTTGCCCATGTGCGAATTCTTTTTGTAGGAAATAGTCTTACCTATGCCAACAATCTGCCACAGCTTGTTACAAAAGTGGGTGCTAGAAATGATATTCATATACAAACCGATATGCTAGCCTATTCAAACTATGCATTGGAAGATCATTGGAGTGATGGTGAGTTACAATCTTTAATAGCCAATGGTGACTATGATTATGTGGTGGTGCAGCAAGGTCCGTCCTCTCAGGCAGATGGAAAAGCTATGTTGCTGGAGTATGGTGAGCAAATTAAATCTTTGTGCGATAAACAGAATACAAAACTGGCTTTCTATATGGTATGGCCAGCACGTATTAACTATCACACCTTTACAGAAGTAATCGCCAATTATTCATTAGCTGCATCGCACACAAAATCTATTCTTTGCCCGGTAGGTACGGTATGGAAAGGTTATATCGATAGCACTCAGGATTTTTCCTATTATGATTCCGATGGGTTTCATCCTTCACTGGCTGGCAGTCAACTCGCAGCTGAGATAATTTTTGAGTCTTTGTCAATTTCTAAATAGAATAGGATATTTACTAGTTGGTTGTAACACGCAGTGGGAGTACTAGCGTGTTATTTACACGATTAAGACGAATTAATTTAACGACAAAGGGTTGGCATAAAGCCAACCCTTTGTCGTAGAACAGAATTATTACTCGAACGAAAATCTCTTAATGATGATGCCCCCCCGGTCCATGAACATGACCGTGAGAAAGTTCTTCTTCTGTAGCTTCACGAATCTCAAGTACTTCAACCGCGAAGTTCAATTCAACTCCGGCCAACGGATGGTTGGCATCTACGGTAATAGAATCAAGGCCAACTTTCGTTACCGTTACTACCTGACCTTGATTGGTTTGAAATTGCATGCCCACATCAATTTTCTGATCGCCAAATGCTGAACGTGGAACTTGTTGCATTAGATCTTCGCTTTTTACACCATATCCTTTCTCTGGGCTTACTTTCAAATTTAGTTTGTCGCCTTTTGTTTTTCCTTCCAGGCCTTCTTCCATGCCGGGAATAAGGTTGCCGATCCCGTGTATGTAATGTAACGGATCGCGACCTGAACTGGAGTCCAGAATATTCCCATCATTGTCGGTAAGTGTGTAATGGATAGCGGCTACTTTGTGTTTGGTGATTTGCATAATTTGATAACTTTAAAATGAGCGATTGGATTCTGTTAAAAATATAAGGTTGCTTCTCGGGCACAAATATGTTGGAATCTGTTGACTTTACGCATATCAAAACTGGCTTTTTTGGATTAATTGTTACATAATTTCATTTTATTTAGATACGTGATTGTTTCTTCAATCCAGCGGAGCTTTAACTTTAATCAGCCGCTCATAAAACTTGGCTTACTACCCATAATTGCAGTTCTAGTAACTTGATTCTAATGAAAATTAAGCCACTTATATTCATATTATTATTAGTGACAGAGCTCCTATTCTCCTGCTCGACAGATTCATCAAACAAAAAATTTAAAATTGACTTTTCTCAATGTATCAACGCTGATGCTTGGCGTAAACAGATGCTGGTTTCCATGCAAGGAGAGTTGGCTTTCCATTGGGATATTGAATTATATTTAAAGATGCAGCAGGGGATAATGCCAATCAGGTAAAGGATATTCAGAATCTCATAGACGCTAATGTTGATTTACTTATTGTTTCACCTAATGAAGCTGATCCGATTACGCCCATTGTAGAAAGTGCGTTTATAAAGGGAATTCCGGTTATCATTGTTGATAGTAAAATTAATTCCAGCCTTTACACTGCCTATGTGGGTGCCGATAATTATGAAATCGGAAAACTTGCGGGCACATACATCTCGGAAGCTCTTAACGGACAAGGTAAAATAATGGAAATATGGGGCCTTCGTGGGTCAACACCGGCTATTGAAAGAGATCGCGGACGTATGCCAGTACATTACTTATTTCCGGAGATGCAATTGATTTCTTTAGAAATAAAAGATGCTTCTCATGAGACGGTAAGTCACGCCTGGTACAATTCTCCAACACTTGGTCTTACCCGCATAATGTATGTATATACACCGCCTGGATATGACGATAAAAAGAATACAACAAAATATTCAGTGTTATATTTACTCCACGGTGAAGGTGGCGATGAAGAGGCCTTTCGCGTAGGCGAAGTGTTGGAAATCAAAAACGATAAAATAATTGCGTCCCGGGTTTATCACAGTTGATTTTAATTTCAGCTACAGTTTGATTATTTTGTTATCCCTAATTCCATTTAGCCTTCAAGCATGAATACTAGAATTTATTTCTTTACGGGTTTAACTTTTGTTTCCTGTTGTCTTGTTTCTTGTTCTCTGGATAGGAAATCTACACCAGCGGGCTTTCAGATTGAACCCGGTTTTACACTCACATTGGTTGCCAACGAACCGTTAATCAAAGATCCAGTTGATCTTGAGTTTGACGAAGATGGAAATGCCTTTGTGCTCGAGATGCCGGGCTATCCGTTTGAGGACCAACAAAGCAGAATTGTTCTGTTAAAGGATGAAAATCAGGATGGTATTTATGAGGGCCAGAGTCTGTATGCTGAAAATCTGCAGTTGGCTTCCTCTATTATGCCCTACAAAAAAGGTATGTTAGTAGCAGCGCCCCCTTATCTGTTGCATGTTAAAGATACAGATGACGACTTCAAAGTGGATGTTATCGATACGTTAATGGGAGGATTCTCAACGGGCAACCTGCAGCATAATTATAATGGACTCACCTACGGAATTGATAATTGGATCTATGCTGTAAACGGTGGTAATTCAGGTAAGCCCTATTGGTGGAGAGATTCTGCTTCAGTGATGGACTTACGCGGACAGGATTTCAGATTTAACCTGGAGACCAATGTGATGGAGCGCATTGGTGAATCATCAGGAGGATTTGGTTTAGGGATGGATGAATGGGGACATCTCTATGAAACCCATAACCTCGAACACATTTCGCATCTTGTTTTTCCTGATCGATACCAGAATAATGTTCGCCTGTTGAAGAATCATTCCTTATCAGTAATTTCTGATCATGAAGAGAATGGACTGGCAAGAATTTATCCGATTGGTGAACAGGAATCACGCGTTAATCATCCGGAGCAGTCGGGTTATTTCTCAGGCTCCTGCGGTGTCACGTATTATGGCGGTGGCGCATACGGTGATGAGTATGAAAATACGGTTTGGGTTGCGGACGTTGTGTTGAACCTGATCCATGTGGATAAGATAAAAGCAAAGGGCGCTTCGTTTACAGCAAGCCGGGTTCTTGACAAACGCGATTTTCTAGCAAGCACAGATCGATCCTTTCGGCCTGTGAATATGACGGTTGGCCCTGATGGATCAATTCATGTTATCGATATGTATCGCCAGGTGATCGAACACCCGGAGTGGATTCCGGATGAGATTGAAAAGACCTTGGATTTGCATGCCGGCAAGGACAAAGGAAGGATTTATAAAATTCAAAGGGAGGGCACTAAGAAATTCAATTTTGAGAAAGATCAATTCAAAACAATGGAGGGCCTTACCTCAAGTTTAAGTAATCCTAATCAATGGGTGCGCAAAACAGCTCATCGTTTGTTAATGGAAAAGATATTAAATGAAAGTGAAACGGAAAGTTTAAAACAAGTACTAAATGCTGAATCTGACTTTGCACGATTGCATGCCATGTGGATTTTAAATGGGGAGCAGGCTTTGACAGCGGAGTACTTGTTGCAATTATTGAGTGACCCTGCACCTGGAATCAGAGAAAATGCTTTAATAATTTCCGAACAGCATTTGAATGCTGAAGATGCAGTTTTGCAAAAGGTATTGAGCTTAACAAAGGATGATGATCAACGCGTGCGTATGCAGGCAATATTGTCAATGAGCACACTGAGTAAAGAAAATACACAACGCTATACCAGTGAACTTTTCAATGCCTTGGCAGAATCATCAAAAAAGTCCATGGATGATTGGAATGTGGCCGCAATCACCCTGGCAGCCCGTCACGCTCCTGCGGAACTGTTTGCGAAATTAATTACCGAGGGAAATGAAGTGGAAAGTATAACACTCCTTGAATCCCTGGCTGGTATTTCCGGATTGAATCAAAATGATATTACAACTGTGCTTGGTTCCTTGGTTAATTCTACACTTACGATGAATAAAAAGAAATCCATAATTGATCGGCTGGCATTGGGTATAGAATCAAACCTATCAAACCCTGTTGCCGTGTCTGCAATCAGGCAATTAGAAAAAAGTGGTGACCCGGGCATGATAGCTTCGCTGACTTCTCTTAGACAAAAACTTTCACTACCTCCCTCACCAGAATTTCTTGCCTATAGCAAAGAAGCTTTTAAGAAGTTAGCTGACCAAACACTGCCGGACAGCATCCGGTTTAAGCAGATGTCGTTGGTAGCCCTGCTGCCGTATAAGGAAAAATCAGAGTTATTATTTCAATGTCTGGATAACACTCAACCGCTTAACATTCAGGAAGCAGCTTTGCGGCAATTGGCGGATTCCAATGATCTGACCATTGGGTCAAAACTGGTGAGTCTTTGGACAACATTAGGTCCCATAATCAGGCGGTGGTGCAGTGATTTATTGTTATACAAAGAAATTTATCATGATGCTTTGTTAACAGGTTTGGAGAATGGAACCATTAATATTGGCGAGATGAATTTTGATCTTGAACGAAGAAGGCAACTCTTATGGTGGACGGATAATGAAATAACTAAGCGGAGAGCGGAGAAACTTTTTTCTGATGCCGGGGTAACTACGCGGCAGGAGGCAATTAACTCCATGAAGGAAGCTTTAACGTTGTCCGGGTCAACGATTAAAGGAGCAAAAGTATTCGAATCATCGTGTGGCCTTTGCCATATGTATGAAGCTGTGGGCCAGAACGTAGGACCCGTACTAACAGAGATCAACAGAAAAAGTAAAGAAGCCATCATGCACGAGATACTCGATCCCAATGCCGCAGTGGATACAAAATATATTAATCATAGGTTGGTAACGAATTCGGGCGATGTACACATGGGAATAGTGGATAACGAAACGGATGAATTTATTACCATCAAAAAGATGGGTGGTGCTACCGCGACCGTCAGCAAAAAAGATATAAAAACGTTTAATTCCCTGGGTACATCCCTGATGACGGAAGGTCTGGAAGCAACCATGACTACGCAGGATATGGCCGACTTGCTTGCGTTTCTACAAAACCAAAATTGATTATGAAGCATGTATTTTTATTTTCCCTGATCGTATTATCGGCATCTTGCCAGCAGAAGTCTGTTGAAACGACTGTTGGTATATTAATCAAGCCAGAAGATCTGATTGGAAAAACTATCGAGTATCGCTATGGAGAAAGTATCTACCATGTAACGATCGACTCCGATTCAACGATGCATTGGAAGGCCATGGCCGGAGATGAGAAAGGCACACTCGAAAACGAAACCTATGTGATCGCTTCTGTGGATGATTCAAAATTATTTATTACCTGGGGCGAAGAGAATGGAATTGGTGTAGCCCAGGTGTTGGATTTTAAGAAAGGGTTGGTGTACAATCATCTTTTGCGGGGCTGGGCAGTGAGTACAGGAATGGGTGAAATAGAAATTCTTGATGAAAAATAACCCAACAAATTTTAAACTTTGAATTTAGGATTTGATCTTTTCCACATCCACCTTCACCTCAAGCGTCTGGTTTCCAGAACTGAAAACAATTCCCTTAATCGGAGCAACATCGTAGTAATCGCGACCATAGGCAACCGTGATGTGTTGATAGGAGGGTAACAGACAATTGGTAGGATCAAATTCAACCCAACCGATGTCCGGAAAATAAATTGATACCCAGGCATGGGAAGCATCTGAACCAACAAGCTTTTCTTTTCCGGGTGGCGGCATCGTTTCAAGATATCCGCTTACATACCGGGCTGGCAAACCTATGTTGCGTAGACAGGCAATCATAAGATGTGCTAAATCCTGGCAAACGCCTTTGCGTAATTTTAGCACTGATTCTACCGGAGTATTTACAGTAGTAAAGCCGGGTTTGAATTCTACATAACTAAAAATCTTCTGCATCAACATTTCACATCCTTTCCACAACGTACCATTATCTGGAAAGCAGTCGTATGTGAACTTTCTTATTTCTTCACTGTACGGGATGTGAAGGGAGGGTAATGTATATTGAATAACGTCTGCATAGAAGTCACTTTGCGAAGAGATTTGTGTTTTGGCATCTTGCCACAAGTAGGGTGACTGCTTGGCTCGTTCGGCATTGATTCGCGGCTGAATGTCAAGTACACTTTCTGATAGGATAGTTAGTTCATCGTGTTCCTTATAAATAGAGATAAATAATATTCTGTTGCCGAAGAAATCAGTGAGATAGGTTTGTTCATCGGGAGTAGGTGATACTTTTATATCTGAGGAAATCAGAATCTGTTCAGGAAGGTTAAGCGGCTCTAAACATAACCGGTTATGGCCGGTGGTTACTACCTCCTGGTATTTATATTCGGTACTATGTCTGATTTTATATTGCATTATACTTCAAATTGAAACCCTTCTTTACTTCCCTGGGTCTGGTAGGTAGAGTGGCTAAAGTAAGTAGCACTTAGTTTCATGGAAATAATACCCATTTGCTTTTGCAACGTTTCACAAAATTCATCCAAATTTTTCCGATGGTTGGTGTCAGCGTTTGTTTCCTTTAACTTTTCGATATTCATCAGGCGTACCTGACTATAACATTCGAACACGACTAATGAAATTTCGTTTTCGGTGGAGTCACCATTTCGTTGGGCCAGCGTTCGTGTATGGGTGAGGATGCCTTCGAGTTGCGAAACTATAGACGTAGGATTTAGATTGTTCAGAAATAACAGATCCAGGGTAGGGGCCACATCGAGGGAGGTACGATAGACCGAACGATAGGTGGATAAATTCTGGTTACTTAAAAGCAACGCTTCTAGTAATTGAAATTCAGTACTTTCATCAAACCGGTACGAAAGTATCGAGCGAAACTGTATTAACTCCATCTGAATTTCTTCGATCAGTTGGCCCAAGCGAAACATGATTCGGCCATCACTCCGATACATGCTCTGGCGTGTCATTTCAGAGAACGAAAGCAGCCCGCCCATCAACACATCCAATAACGAAACAGCATGACGCACACTGCCGGGCTCCAGGGCCGCAATTCTTCGTTTTACATTTTCAATGTCATCAATAATCCGCCAGCTATCTACGGTCCACCGGTCGCGGGCTGCATACATTGACTTTAGTAAATTATTTAACGTGAATAGAATACTGCCCGCCTTTTCAGCGTTGCAGATAAGTTGATGAATTTCTACTAAGGGATTTTTCAGTACTTCTTCGGCCTCGTCAACAAACCCGGGATATGTGTCGGTAAGCTGTGTAGTAGTTTGGAGTAAAACTTTTATAGATTCCGATTCATTGGCATTCCTCAGGTAACCCTTTTGAGTTATGTTTCTCAATACGTTTCTGATAAAGCGCGAAGTGCGGATAACCCGTTGTGTATAACGACCCACCCAAAATAAATTTTCAGCGGTGCGACTCGGCAACACAGCTTTTCTTTTCATATCGGCTGCCTGACGGATGATAGCAGAAGTTCCAGTTTTTGTTGGTGACTCTACCCAGGTATCTTTTGAAATGCCGCCATCCTGATTCGAAACCAGAAAGCTGCCTTTCTCTGGTGAGCAACGGGTTAGTCCCCCCCGCATCATTTCATAGCCATCTTTGCCAGCTACCAGATAGGAGCGAAGCACAGAATAACGGGGCTCAAGTTTTTCTTTTGTATATACAGGGGCAGTTGAAAAGTGAACTTCCTCCTGACCTACAAAACGAGTCGGTTCAAATTTTATCTTTTGTATTAGTTCATCTTTTTGCGCGCGTGTCAGCTGACTGCCCATTACTGTTTTGAAGTTGCCCATGCGCACAATATCCTTTATCACGAGTGTATCAATGTTGGCAATCACGTGATCCATTTCTTTTTTCTGTCCGCACCACCACGTAGCGATCATGGGTATGAGCGGATCTTCATTTAGAAAATAACGAAACGCTCCATGGAGGAAGGCCATCAATCCGGTATTTTCAAGAATGCTGCTGCCGAGCGGATTGGCTACAGAAACATTTCCTTTTCGCACTGCTTGTAGCAATCCTGGAATGCCCAGGTGAGAATCTTCGCGCAATTCAAGCGGATCACAAAAAGTATCATCAACCCTGCGCAAAATGACATCCACTTTTTCAAGTCCCTCTACTGTTTTTATCCACACAAAACTATCGCGCATAATTAAGTCATCGCCTTGCACCAGCGTGATGCCGAGATAAGATGCAAGAAAGGCATGTTCAAAATACGTCTCATTTCTAGGGCCGGGTGTAAGCAATACAATGCGCGGATGTGTTTTGCCTTGTGGCGAAAGTTGAATCAGGCACTGCATCAAACTATTGAAAAAGCCACCCAGCTTGGCAACCTGATGTTGTTGAAATAGTTCGGGTAACACCCGGCTTAAGGCACTCCTGTTTTCAAGGGCGTAACCCATGCCCGAAGGTGCCTGAGCGCGATCTTTTATCACCCACACTTTGCCATCGGGTCCGCGAGCAACATCTGCTGAGTATAAAGGAAGTTGATAGTCACCCGGTAATCTGATTTTATCACAGGCGCGCAGAAACCCGGGATGCGAATAAATGAGTTCAGGTGGAATGATTCCTTTTTTGAGTAACACCCGGTCGCCATAAAGATCTTCCAATAATTTGTTCAGCACGAAGGCACGTTGCTTCATACCGCGCTCTACGCCCCGCCACTCCGCTGCAGGAATGATCATAGGTACTGCATCTAACAGCCACGGCCGGTTAAGCCCGTTGCTATCGCCATACACATTATAGGTTACACCATTTTCTTCCAACAACTTGAGTAGTTCCTGTTGTCGGTTTTTAAACTCTGTAGGTCCAAGGTTCTCAATATTAGTAAGAAGTCTCTTCCAGCTTTCTTTTGGCCCCTCGTCCGAGCTAAAGCATTCGTCAAGAAAGGTTTGGTTAGTAAAGTAACCTTGCGTGAAAGAATCCAACAATGAGTTTTGTGGTTGATTCATGGGCTGCATCAAAATTGTCGTAAGTCTAACGTAGTTGGATACTCCGGACTAATCTTAATTTGTGGTGGATCGAAGTTCCTGGGAACCATACTTTTTTCCAAATATCGTTCAATCCCGGTAAAGATTGGCGAAGGACTGAAAGTTCCTTGCGTATGGCCCTGATTCCAGAAGCGACTGATCCTGCGACCTTCAGCTTCATAGGAATTAACGGGGAAGGTATCGTAGTTTCTTCCACCGGGGTGGGCCACATGATAAGTACAACCGCCAATAGCCCGATGATTCCATTTGTCTACGATATCAAACACCAATGGAACATCAGTGCCTAAGGTTGGATGCAATGCCGATGGCGGACTCCACGCCCGGTAACGTACACCAGCAACATATTCACCAATAACACCGGTTTCTTTCAACGGTACTGGTGCTCCATTACAAACTACCATGTAACGATCGTTATTGAAGTTTTTCACTTTCACTTCAATACGTTCTACCGAGGAATCAACAAAACGAGCTGTTCCACCGCTGGCAGTTTCTTCGCCCAACACATGCCAGGGTTCAATGCCTTGCCGCAAGAATAACTCCATATCTTGCACCATAATTTTTCCGTGCAACGGGAACCGAAATTCAAAGAAAGTTTCCAGCCAATCAGTTTGAAAAGGATAACCTGCTTCTTGCAAGTCTCTCATTACTTCTTCCAGGTCTTGCTGCACATAGTGATGAATAAGAAACTTGTCATATAACGCAGTGCCCCATCGAATCAGTTTTTGTTTATAGGGTTTTTTCCATAGCATGGCCACGATGCATCGAATCAATAATAACTGCACGATGCACATCTCTTTACTGGGTGGCATATCAAATCCACGCAGCTCAAGAATTCCTAATCGACCGGTGGAACTATCAGGTGAATATAATTTGTCGATACAGAATTCAGCGCGGTGGGTATTGCCTGTGATATCAATCAAAAGATTTCGGAATAGCCGGTCTACTAACCAAAAGGGAACTTCTTTGCCTTCCGGGATTTGACTAAAAGCGATTTCCAATTCGTATAAAATTTCCTGGCGACCTTCATCCACGCGTGGTGCCTGGCTCGTTGGGCCAACAAATTGTGATGAGAATAAATAGGAAAGACCCGGATGATGTTGCCAATACGTAATCAGGCTTCGAAGCAGGTCGGGTCTTCGCAATAGCGGAC
This sequence comes from Cyclobacteriaceae bacterium, assembly GCA_041736555.1. Taxonomy (GTDB): domain Bacteria; phylum Bacteroidota; class Bacteroidia; order Cytophagales; family Cyclobacteriaceae; genus ELB16-189. The sequence continues at coordinate 42,074 of JBGSTJ010000023.1, read as the reverse complement.
TGTCAGCAGGTGTACTGCCTCCAATGGTAATATGATTACCACCACCCGTGCCTGTATGTTTTCCATCGAGCATAAACTTTTCGCTACCGAGTCGGCTCAGGCGTGCTTGCTCAAAAAGAATATCGTAGTTGGTTACTAATTGTTTCCAGCTTTTGGCTGGATGAATATTTACTTCCAGAACTCCGGGATCGGGGGAAACGGAAAGTTTGGTAACCCGATAGTCGAATGGAGGCTCGTAACCTTCAATGACTACTTTCAGATTTAATTTTTCCGTAGCCGCTTCGATGGAGGTAAGCAAGTCGATATAATGTTCTAGATATTGAAGTGGCGGCATGAATAGATAGAGTTTGCCATCCCGGGGTTCAATGCATAGGGCAGTTTTAACAATGAAAGTATCAAAGGTTGTTTCTGTTTTTACCTTGGGCTCCTTTTTCTTTTTTGGTTTGGATGAATTTTCGTCCTCTTCTTCTTCGGGATAGGCGTCTTGAAAAAACTCGCGCGGCAATTCTTCCGATGGAATAGGTTGATCGTATCGGTTGTTAATCTTATCCTTAAAGTTTTCCAGGGCGGTAAGTTCTTCAAAAGGACTACGCTCCACGGGCTTTTGCATTTTCAAATCGCTGATGTAGGCCAAAGATTTTAAGGGTAAACGAAAACCCATGGCAGAATTTCCAGGAAGCAGTACGAGATAATTATTTCTGAATTGCCATGCACTGGAAATCCAGCGGTTGTTCCAATGATTCCATTCCATGGGAATGACATACCCGGCCGGAGTACCCAATCCTTGTGCCAGCAGTTGACTTAATTTTTGTCGCTCAAGCGGATCATTAAGATTTGATTTATAGGGATCGATATTAACTGGCACTTTATTTTCTTCCCACAAAAAGTAAAACGCATCTTCCATGGCAGGATGAATGTGTTCTTCGGGGAGATTCAAAAACCTGGTTAATTCTTTGGCCAATCGGTTGGCATCGTCAATGGTATAATTAGATGGTTCGTCATCCAGATCAAGCAACGATTCATTTTTCCAGATGGGCACTCCATCATTGCGCCAGATCGCTGCATACTGCCAACGGGGTAACGATTCGCCCGGATACCATTTTCCTTGACCTTTGTGAATGAAGGCACCTTTATTGAATGCATTTTTTAATCGCTTGATCAATTGCCCGCCCAGCTTTCTTTTCTGTGCACCATCCGCTGCGGTGTTCCATTCCTTTCCTTCCATGTCATCCACGGAAACGAACGTAGGTTCTCCACCCATCGTCATACGCACATCACCTGCCAATAGATCCTCATCTACTTTATTGCCAAGCGCTATAATGGTTGCCCATTGTTCTTCGGTATAGGGTTTGGTAACGCGCGGATCTTCATGAATACGTTGAACTTCATTTTTAAAATCAAAGGTCACCTGGCAAACATCTGTCATCCCGGTAACAGGTGCCGCACTTACCGGATCGGGTGTGCAGCACAATGGAATGTGACCTTCACCGGCAAATAATCCTGAAGTAGGATCAAGGCCCACCCAACCTGCTCCAGGAATAAATACTTCAGCCCAGGCATGTAAATCCGTAAAGTCATGCTCGGTACCGGAAGGTCCATCAAGTGCTTTTACATCGGCTTTCAATTGAATAAGATAACCTGAGGCAAATCGCGCAGCTAAACCCAGGTGGCGGAGTATCTGCACGAGCAGCCACGCGGAGTCACGACAAGATCCGGAACGCAAGTCTAGTGTTTGTTCACAGGTCTGAATGCCAGGCTCAAGCCGAACTGTATATTGAGTACGTTTCCATAAGTCTTGATTTAATCCAACCAAAAATGGAATAATCTCTTTCTTACTAACATCAATAGACTTAATCCATTGCTGAAGCAGCGGTCCGTTTTCGCTGATCTCAAAGTAAGGCGCAAGTTCCTTCTTAAGTTGATTGTCGTAGGCAAACGGAAAGTTATCTGCATATTTTTCAACAAAGAAGTCGAATGGATTGATGATCACCATATCGGCAATGACCTCAACTTCAAAATGAAGTTTGGTTGTCTTCGCGGGAAAAACAACCCGGGCTAACATATTTCCAAAGGGATCTTGCTGCCAGTTAATAAAATGATCTTCGGGCTTAATTTTTAAGGAGTAAGCAAGTATGGGTGTGCGACAATGCGGTGCAGGCCGAAGTCTAAAAGTATGCGGTGATAAATTGACGGGCCGATCGTAGGTATAAAACGTTTGGTGCCGGATTGCCACTTTAATGGACATAGTACAGGGTTAGTCTTTACGGTTATTAATTTATGGTTATTTTCAGGAAGTAAGGCATGTAGGCTGCTTAAGCTGCAAAAAAGTTTTTTGGGTCGTGAATGGGTGGATTTAAATCGGATGCAGAAATCTTGATAAGCGGATAGCCGATCGCTTGATACCTATCTCTCTCTTTGTAAATTGGGTTCCTAATTCAACCAGAGTATGTACTTACAAGGAGATACAAAAGAGAAAATGACTTACGATGCCATCGTGGTGGGATCAGGAATCAGTGGGGGATGGGCCGCTAAGGAGCTTTGTGAAAAAGGGTTAAAGGTGTTATTGCTCGACAGAGGTCGCAACGTGGAGCACATTAAAGATTATCCGACTACCAGCAAAAATCCCTGGGAGCTACCACACCGCAATCGCCTTACCTTATCCGCCTATGATGAAAGTCCGGTTCAGCGCAAAGTAGAATATGCATTCAATGAATATTCGGGACATTTTTTTATTAAGGATACGGATCATCCTTACCAACAGGAAAAACCTTTCGATTGGGTGCGTGGCTATCAGGTAGGCGGTAAGTCGCTGTTATGGGCACGTTGGGTGCAACGTTGGAGCGATCTCGACTTTGAAGCCAACGCAAAAGATGGCATCGGTGTCGATTGGCCGATTCGTTATAAAGACATTGCCCCATGGTATAGTTATGTGGAAAAGTTTGTAGGTGTAAGCGGAAGTAAAGAAGGGATACCGCAATTACCAGATGGCGAATTTCTTCCACCCATGGAGATGAATTGTGTGGAGCAACACTTTATGAGTCAATTAAAAAAATCGCACCCCGATCGATATTATATTATTAGTCGCACGGCCAATCTTTCGCAAGCCCAGGATGTTCACAAAAAAATCGGTCGCAACAATTGTCAGTATCGCAACCAGTGTCAGACAGGCTGCCCGTTTGGAGGCTACTTCAGCAGTAACTCATCCACAATTCCTGCCGCGTTGGCAACGGGCAATTTGACAATCCGCCCTTTTTCGGTAGTTCACTCAATTATCTATGATGAACAAAAAGGAAAAGCTTCCGGTGTGCGTGTGATCGATACCAACACAAAGGAGATGGTAGAATTTTATTCGAAGATTGTATTTCTGAATGCGGCAACTTTAAACACGACCTTGGTTTTATTAAACTCAACTTCCGATCGCTTTCCGAATGGTTTGGGTAACGATAGCGACACATTGGGCCGTCATCTGATGGATCATAATTATCGTGGGCGTGCCACGGCCTTGGTAGATGGTTTTGAAGATATGTATTATTATGGCCGCAGGCCAACCGGAACCTACCTGGCAAGATTCCGCAACGTGGGTAAAGACAAACAAAAAGATTTTGTTCGCGGATATGCCTATAGTTGTGGCGCATCGCGGGGCGGTTGGGGTCGGGGCATGAACGAAGAATCTATTGGTGCAGCATTAAAGAATGAATTAACAACACCCGGGCCCTGGAGTTTTGGCATGACAGCCATGGGAGAGATGCTACCTCATCCTGATAATCGTGTAACACTTGACAAGGAGAAGAAAGATCAATGGGGCATACCCTTGTTAACTATTGATTGCAAATGGCGCGAGAATGAAGATGCCATGACAAAAGATGCGGTAAATGCGGCCGCTGAAATGATGGAGGCTGCAGGATTTAAAAATATAAACGCCTATGATAACCATCAGGCACCGGGGTTGGCCATCCACGAAATGGGTACCTGCAGGATGGGTCGCGATCCGAAAACTTCTATGCTTAACGGATGGAATCAATTACATGCCGTGAAGAATGTATTTGTAACGGATGGCGCCAGCATGACGTCCACTGCGTGCCAAAATCCCTCCATCACCTACATGGCCTTGACAGCACGCGCAGCTGATTATGCCGTGCAAGAATTAAAGAAACAGAATTTGTGATGACAATAGAGTCATTTAAAAAATTAGCAATTGCATTCCCCGAGGTAGAAGTGGCTCCGCATTTTGAAAAGATCTCATTTCGCGTACGAAAAAAGATTTTTGCCACGCTCGATGTTGCCAATAAAAGAGTGTGTATGAAATTGTCCGAGGTGGACCAATCCGTATTTAGTACAAAAGATAAGGCTATTGTTTACCCGGTGCCAAATAAATGGGGTAAAGCGGGCTGGACTTTTTTTGAGTTAAGCAAAGTAAACAAGAATCTTTGTATGGATGCACTTCAAACTGCTTACAGTGAGGTAGCTCCTAAGTCACTTGCTTCGTTGGTAACCAATCAACAATAAATGTTGCTACCAATAAAATAATTAACTGAGTGATTATTTTTTTGTTGGCTTGATTGGCAATTTCTTAAAAATATTTTTGGTTGCATCTTCCAGTATTTTTTTAATGTCATCCGACATTTTAAAAGTTTTTTCCGTGCTGGCAGTCCAGACTAGTTTACCGGTTTCGGTATCATACATGTCATAGCTTAAAATTCCATCTTCTTCGGTAGAAGCAGTTATATTACCACCGGCCACGGGCACTGATCCACCTACATAATAGCCAGGACCGGCAACACCAACGCCCACGCTCAAGGTTGGACTTTGTGAATACTTCGTTATTTCATGCACCTGTGTATTGAAAACAAAAATCGCATCGGGTCGAAGGGTATCCATTTTTAATCCCCGGCTCTTCAGTTCCTGGTTGGCCCAATATGTTATAGTGCCCGCATATAATTTTTCAGACCGATAGCGATTTAACACACTATCGCCCGGAGCTAGCCAGGCGTAAGTTTTAAATTTTGTAAATTCGGTTTGATTGTCATAATCCACCTTAATCTTTTGTGCGGTTGCAGGTAATAAAAACATTACTCCCAGCATAATCAAAAACACAGAAAGTATTTCTTTTCTAGTAAATGGGTATTGATTTAAACAAAGCTTTATAGACATGTGTTTTAATTTATTAATTAACAATATAGAGAGGCAAGGTAAATAATTATCGGTGGTATTCTACACTGCTCAAGGCTGGGTTTGTTATAAAAACTACGACCCGACCAAAATTGGTTTTATAGCGTAAAAAAAACTCTTGGCTTTCATCGATTCCTTTTGATTTAATGTCAGGGTAAAAAATGTGATGGCCACAATGAACACAGTATTGCATAAAGGCATAACGAAAGCTTTCCGGTATTTGAAGAAGCATTCAACCAGGGCTACCCGCATGAGTTGAAACATTTTATCGATTGTGTGCGCAACAACAAAGAACCATTGGTAACAGGAGAGCTGGGCCGAAGGGTGCTGGAAGTTATTTATGCTGCCTACGCATCGGCTAAGCAAGGAAAGAAAATTGAATTGCCCTTTGCACCTGTGGTGAAAAAGCCGGTGGATTTGTGGTTAAGTTAAAAAGACACTACTATGAAAATGTCATACCGGCCAAGCTTGAATATTATTGTATGAAACAAAAATTCATAACTAATGATATTATATGAATAGTGGATGGCGCGTGCCGGAATCCCGAACATGTTGGTACAAGCTCATTACCTGACTTCCACGGGATACCGGATCGAGTTTGAAGTGAAGTCAAATGTTGTAATGCGGTCAACTCGTCCGGTATGACTGCGTTGTAGGAAAGGACGCAGAAATTAAACTAATAGCCCCAACAGTGGTCGGGGCTATGCTGTTTGCCATTCAGGCTTTTGTCATGTTGGATTTAGAATTCAACTTCGATCTCCTTTGCTTTCGCCAGTTTGTAAATGGCATCAAAAGTAGCTGGTGAATTCCACGGTGCATCCGGAGCTTCATTTCGGAACTCGCGATACGCACGCTCCACATTCATATAAAGGCGGGCTGGTGCATGCCATTCCGCATAAGGACCAAAGTCGATTTTCCCGGCTGCTTCCAGCGAAGTTAGTCCGTTGTCGAAGTGCTTCTTCGATTCGTCACGCACATACTGCAGGTATGCTCTCAGATCCTTCACCACTTCAATTCCGCAAATTGGGCCATGACCTGGTACAATTGTCTTTGGATTGAGTTCTGCAATCAGGTCAAGTGCCTTGAACCACTTTTCATATGAACCTGTCCAGCCCATAGGAGTAGACTGACGGAAAATCACATCACCGGCAAACAACACACCTTCCTTTGGCACATGAATGATGGTATCCCCCACCTGATGACAAGGCCCGACATACGTCAGGTTAACTTCTGTTCCATCGAGATTTAATTGATACGTAGTGTCAAACAATGTAGTAGGTAACACCAGTTGTATTCCGTCAAAATTGTAATCTTCCAGCAACTGCTTTCCTGCGGCAGCAAGGCCGGGGTGAGTCACCTTGATTACAAAGTTCTTGATCACATTACCAACACCGTGCAGCAGCTGCTGTGTTTCTTCAGGCTCAGCAACCTGCTTCATACGTTCGGGCACTGAGCGGTGCGCGATAATTTCAGCGCCCGGAAACAGTTGATTGCCCCATACGTGGTCCGCATCTTCATGCGTAAGTATAATGCGTTTAGGCATGCCTGTCCATACCGTACTGAACAACCTGATCATTTCCCGGCCATGCGCCAGATCAGACTGGGTGTCTATAATAACACCTCCACCAAGATTAATTAAACCGGAGTTAGCATCGCATACACGGTTTTTTTCATTGAGCACTGCGTAGCAATGCTCGCTGACTTGCTGCAATTTCATTTCCATAATGCTGTTTTTTTGTTGAACAATTATCGACCTATATAGAAGTTATCCTACACCATAAAGGGTGGACAACTAATGTTTATTCCCCCTTCAACCGTCTCATACCTTCCACCAGCGGATGCCATCCGTAAAGTAGCGTAACACGGAAGCCATCCATTTTCAGGTCTTCAGGCTTGCTGTCGTTTACCGTTGAGGAATATGAAATATTCAACTGCATGTTATCATTGACCTGGTATCCAAGTGTGGCTCCCACGCCAAGATTATTCAGGGCAGTGCCTTCCACCCCATCAATCGTAGCCAATCCACCGGTGTAAGAAATCACATCTAAGGAACCCCACACACGCTCCATAAAATCGCGGGTAATGTGTCCTTCCATATGATACATCGGTTCAGTACTCATTGTCTTGCCAACGAAATCAGTATTATCGCTGAACATCCAGATGGCAGGCAGCATTTCGAAAGTAGTACGCTTACCTGGAATCCACTGTCCGAGTTGCCATACTATGGGTGTGCCGATGCGACCATACCACCGGTTCTGGCCAATGTTGATCGGGCTTGTATTATCATATTTCCCGAGGGGGATGGCAAGGCTTCCAATTATATCTACAGAAAATCCAGGTTTATAACGAAGCATGTCTGGAATGTTCATGATTGTTTTGGGGCCGACCACATTCACACCAACCTGCAACATGGGGTCTCCGAATCCTCTTGCGGTGGAACTGTAGTCCAATCCATTGAGTGAAACGTCACCGGAAATTCTTCCCATTGGAACGAGTAAAGAAACCATAGCAGAGCGTTTGCGAACAGGCAACATCTTGGCATAACCCACCATGCTTGTGGTGGCTTCGAAATTAGCTCCGGGAATAACATTATGTGAAAGATCCATAGGGTTTGCATTTCCACCCATTGAGTTAAAAATTACCGGAATGGCGTTTGTTCCCATCAACCCTTTCCAATAAAAACGGGCACCGTCTCCCTGGGCCATGGTGGAAAGGGATACACAAAACATGACGATAACTAGTGCTATTGAAAAATTACCTGAACGCATGCTGATAAACTTTATATAGTTGTTCATGATTAGTTCTTCTTTATTTCTTTAGGTTCGGCCATCATGTCTTTAGGCGGAATAAATTGTCTGATATTTATAAGCGGAGGATAGCCTTCCTGAACAGGGAACCTTGGCGGTAATTGATCTTCGAGTGCTTCAAAAGGACCGCGGTTGGGAAGTATCACATTATTTTCCTTCGCATACGTATCCCAAAGTATCAGCATATCTTTTAGCTTATCCGGGTCTTGGGCGGCTAAGTCATTTCGTTCGGCAGGGTCTTGAGCGAGGTTAAACAATTCCCAATCCGACTTACCAACCGGTTTTATCTCCCAGCGTATTTTCCAGTCGCCTTGCCGTACAGCACGGTTACCGAAAACCTCCCAACCTATGTAATCCTTATCTGTTCGTGGAGAAGCCGCTTGTCCATTAAGTACAGGAAGCCAGGATTTACCCGCTAATTTGGGTTGCGCCTTTCCGTTAAAGTTGTCGGGATAGTTTGTGCCGGCTACTTCAAGCAAGGTCGGCATAATGTCAGCCACGAACATGGTGCCATGGTTGATGCTGCCCTTCGGCAGCTTGTTGATCGGACCACTTACTACCAATGCATTCCGTATACCACCTTCGGCTATCCAGCCTTTGTACTGACTGAAGGGAGTCATGGATACCTGTGCCCAGCCAGGACCATAGCCCACGTATGAGTTTGGTTCTCCCCACGCATTGGGATGGTTGTTGGACCATTTGGATGCAAAGAAGAGATAATTGAGTGTGCCGGGTGTGCCTCCTATCATGGCGCCCAGGTCGGTGCCTTCCGCACCGTTATCACCAAAAACTATGAAGATGGTGTTTTCATACTCTCCGATTTTTTTCAGGTGGTCAACTAATCTTCCAATATGATAATCCAGGTTTTCAACTAAACCGGCATAGAGCTCCATCTTCTTCCCAACCACAGCCCTGGCTGCAGGTGCCAGAATGGAGTAATCAGGAACGTACCACATCCGCTCGGCGAGTTGGGTATTTTCCGGAAGGATGCCGAGTTCCTTTTGCTTCTTCAGTCTTTGTTGTCTGACCATATCCCAACCTTTGTCATACTCACCCACATGCCGGTTTCTCCAATCTTTGGGGAGGTGGTATGGATCGTGAGGCGCCTGATGCGACACATATGCGAAGAAGGGTTTGTCATCTTTTTTTCCCTCATCTATGAAACTTATCAGCTTATCCGTATAAGTTTCCGTGGCATAATAGTTTTTAGGTAGTTTGGTCAGGTATTTTCCATCTTCTGTAAACACTGAAGTATGATTGAGTGCTGTCATATTGGTCATGTCCCAATAGCTTCCCATCCCGTCCAGCAACGTGAAATCTCGTTCAAAGCCACGGGCGGCCGGAATCTTGTCAGGCGCTTTACCCAGGTGCCACTTGCCAACCATATAGGTGTGGTATCCTGCATCTTTCAACAACTGAGGAAGGTTACCAGGCTGGTGCTCAGATGCCCTTCGTACCCTTCTTTGCCCATCTGGTTGGGGGCGGTCCACTCATCCATGGCACCCAAACCATTGAGGTGCGTATCATGCCCTGATAATAACATAGACCTTGTGGGGGAGCAACTGGCGTGCGTATAGTAATTGGTGAAGCGCGTTCCATTCATGGCAAGCGCATCCATGTTGGGTGTTTTTATTTCACTGCCAAACATACCCATATCGGAATAGCCCATGTCATCAGCGAGAATGATAACAACATTGGGTCGCTTGCCTTGAGCCTGTTGTTGTGATGTCTGGCTATACGCAACAAGCATCATCAATAGCAGTAGAGAGGTAATCAGAAGATTCTTTTTCATACAAATTCTTGAGTTTGTAAGCTATATTGATTTAGCAATTATTAATAAACGGAAACGTTTAGCTTCTATGCTTTGCTTTAGTCGTTAATAATTGATCGAAGTTCAATCTTGAATTTTCGATATACCATGACTGATGTCATGATTTGAAATGTTTTTTGTTGGGTGATGGTGATCTGTTCCGAAACTTCCATGGCTGCCACTTCACTGGGATCGCGGGTCGCGTTTTTAATAAGTGGTTGTGTTTTAGTTTCAGTTAACTTGCCCGCGATGACAGCGTTGAAAGAAGGACGCACTCCTATGAAAATGTCATTCCGGCCAAGCTTGAATATTGTTGTATGCAACAAGAAGTTCTTAAATATTGATGCTTATAAGATAGTTACACAGCGCGAGCCGGAATCCCATTGAATAAGCACAAGCATTTTTTCATAGCACTGTGTGTGCTAACTTCCACCCCGATATATCGGGGCGGCTCTCATTCCTCGGCCGCGATGACAGCAATGAAAAAAGGACGCACTGCTTCTCAGCATAAAATTCTCATGCATGCGTGACAACTCGTAGAAGAGTTTCAAAACTTCATTGAGCTGTTTTCTCCCTGCCAGGCTTTCCAAACCACGAGTGTTGCCAGCCGAAGGAGAATGTTGTAAAATCCTGACCCACGCGTACAATGGCACCTGTGCTGGCTGCTAATTTTATAGAGTTACTTTTTCCTACCGGCATGACGGCTGTTAATCCAATGCGTGTGTTACTCTGCCGATCGTCTTTAATCATGTCATCGATCGATGATGTTCCTCCTACATAATAGGTAGCGTTATAGGCTATCCAGAATCTTGGAGTGATGTTATAGCTGATATGAACCTGAAAAGCACCCATGGGATATTGCGAGCGCTTTGATGTGCCCGGATAAAACGAATAGTTGGTTGTGAAAAGCCATACCCCTGCGTAGGCATCGATGAGCCAACGTTTACCCAGTGGTTGAGATAGGCCCACTTCCGGCTTGAACGACCAGCGGTGTGTTCCTATGTTGATCAGCTTATCAGAAAAAAATTCACCCGTAGGCGCACCGATGTTCAGGCTTACTCCTACCAGGGTCTTTTTTGGTGCTTTCATTATTTCTGCAACACCCGCAGCGGGCGCACCATGAACCATCACGGTAAGCCGCATCCTTGTATCCGCCAATCCTGATCGCGTAATACTTTGCGATTGACCCACTACCTTTCCTGACGCCTCTACCCATGAATAAGGCACGGCTACCATAGCCGAAGAAGTAAGGCCGAAGAGTCCAAACGTATGCACATACCCGAGCGAAGCGCCATGAACGGTAGCCTCCAGATCTTCAATAGGCAACGTGGGGTCAGTCACCACTCCGCCTTGCGAAAAAGAATAACCGGTAACTACCGTATTGGTTTTAATGGGAAGCCACAGATAAGCACGGGGATCAAGATCCTGTGCCAGCAACGAACAAACAGCAATCAGTTGAAACAGGGTTGCTGATGCAATCGTCCGACAATTCAAATAGGAGTTCATAGCGTATTTTGAATTTTTAGCTATGGCAGATCGTATGGTTCGTATTCATACAGGCTTTACTTATGTTTAAAAATAGTCGATTGAATGATCAATGTTAAATCCTTTATATGCTGCTTGCTAACGAGAACGTTTATCCATGATACTCTCTCTCATAACCAAGTCAGCATTTATGTTACACTGCCCAAGTGACAACAAAATAATAACATGTAAAATGATAACTATCATGAATTATAAAACCATACCTTGTGCATAGACAGTGCAGTCTAGAAATGCGCGACTTTTTGCATGAAGCCAGGGAAGTGATTCAACGTGCCGTTGAACTCGCTAAAAAAACCAAGACAGTCAAAATACCTAACTGACAACAAAACGATCACAAGAAATGACCATTGTCGGGGCATTTCAAATAATCGCATCGCAACGTAATCAGTTGGGGGGCTAACGTCATTCTAAACATAGGCATCAAAAGCCAAGAGCTTAAATCCATGGCCACTAAAGTCCTTTCATTGGACTTTATCCCAACACCGTCAATTTGAAACGCATTTCTAATAAATGCCCTTAGTTATACTTTGAATAAGTATTGTAGATTTGCCAATTAGACTGAGCAGTCTAGAAATTTGGCTGGAATCAAAGAGCATAATTACTCTACCCCCCCATTATGAGTAAGAATAATTCTGAACACACCTGGATTGAAGCCGGGTACGAACAATTTGCAGCCGAAGGCCTTGAAGGTATCCAAGTGGAACGCCTGGCCAGGATTACCGCTCTGAACAAATCCGGTTATTATCATTATTTCGGTGAACGTGATACGTTCCTGGAAAAATTAATGGAGCACCACTTGCACCTTGGCATCACCTACACGAATGAACTTAAGCAGATTAAACAATTCGATCCGGAATATTTAGAGTTGCTCATTAAGTACAAGACACCACTGATGTTTACCAGTCAATTGGTAAGAAACCGTCATGATCAGTTACTGGTAAGTACCCACCAGAAGATTAACGAAATGGTTGACCCTGTTTTATCAAAACTTTTTGCTGATTTTATCGGCCATAAGGATCACCTTGAGTTTTCCACCAAATATTATAACCAGGTGCGGTATATGTTTCATGCCCAGATTACCCCCGAACGCATGAACTATACTTTTTTGCGCGACTTTATGTATGAGGCCCGGGAAGTGATTCAACGTGCCATTGAACTCGCTGCAAAAAACTAACCTTTATTAAGTTTACACTGCGCGACCAACTGCATTTCCCTATGCGCTGGCATGAAGAAACTTCATACTAATAATTGATTATTCATTAGACGTGGCAGTCTACATAATCACGCAGTTTCCTTCTTTCTTTGTTCACGCTAATATGAAATCTTTGAACTTGCATGACAATGGTCATATTTAGTAATCCATTCATTACCCAATTTTGGTTTTCAAAATTGTTTCAGACTACCAGTGGCTACCGCTACATTGGTATCGACTATGACAAAGGCGAGGGAGCCGAAAGGTTTCTATATAACATAGATACCTACGGATGGGTAGTGCATTTCGGATTTAACTTTTAGTGCATCACGATCTATTCGCAGATAACTATAGGGAGCAAGGATGTGATTAAGAATATAACCAACTCAAAAAGCCTGTTTACAGGCGCGTATATTTTTTAAATGATAAACCAATGAAACGTAATCTAATCTTAAGTTTTTGCCTGCTGGCAAGCATGCCCACCTTCGCGCAGGTATTTTCCAACAAAGAGGTTGGTAAGAAAAACGCAGCTTTTGCAGACAGTTTAAAAAACGCTGATTACCCCTATGCGCTACCCATCTGGGGCGATAAAGTTACAAAAGCCGGGTACCACCTGCCTTACTCGGCAGGTATCAGTGCTCAATATTTCTGGCAGGAGTCTGCCATCATTATTGATAACCTCATGGTGGGATTTAACAATGGCGAAATGTACAACCTGGATGGTATTGTTCGCTTCGATGATGCGATAGCCCGGGCGCAGGCAATTACCGTCAGGCCTGATGTATGGGTGCTTCCCTTTCTGAATGTGTATGGCTTGCTCGGCAGTTCGCAGGCCTCCACCGATGTAAGGTTTGGTGTGTGGGTGCCTGATTCAACCGGAGTTGAAAAACAAGTTTTAACGGCCGGTACTGTGGTAGATTTTACAACCACCACTTATGGTTTTGGTATGACTCCCACCATTGGCGTGGGCGGAGGCTTTCTTGCCCTCGACTTTAATATGGCCTGGACGGATGTACCACAATTATCCAAGCCGGCACGCACTTCGGTGTTTGGCCCGCGCTTCGGGAAAAACTTCAAACTTAAAAAACCAGAAAGAACCATTGCCGTATGGGTAGGTGGCTTCAGGGTTGGGCTGCGCAGTGAAACGGCAGGCTCCATCAGTCTTGCTGAAGTATTCCCCGAAGGAGGTGGTGAAGCATCTGCAAAAATCGATCAGGGTATACAGAAGGTAGGAGATGCACAACAGCAGGTAGATGCCTGGTGGGGTGATCTAAGCCAACAGGAACAGAATAACCCGGTGAACGCAGCTAAATATGAAACAGCCAACGCTGCATTAGGCAGAGCCGGAGAAATTTTAAACGCGGCCGATTTGGCTGTCAACAACATTTCTAATTCTACGGTTCAATACTCCATGGACAAAACGATCAAGGACGCATGGAACTTTATTGTTGGATCACAATTTCAATTCAACAAACATTTGATGATACGCCTTGAAGCAGGATTTTTAGGTTCACGCAAGCAGGTAATGACAGGAATTCAATATCGTTTTGGATTATAACCGTAATGGCAATTATAATATCCCATGACTTATAATTTCATTCATCATGATCACCAGGTATCTTTTTAGTAAATCAATCCGTCTCCTGCTCAGCATGCTATTGCTATTATCGGCAGGAGTCGCGTTGGCACAGGAAAAAGAAGAGGAGGAATTCAAGCCAAAAATCCGGGGTGCCATTATGATGGCCAACTCGCATATCCCCAAAGCGTTTGAAGGTGAAAAAAAAGCAACCGTGATCCCCACATGGGGATTTGATGTTGATTATTTTTTTCACTCCCGCTGGTCAGTAGCCTTGCAAGGTGACATTAAACTGCAAAGCTTTGAAATAGAAGAAAAGAATGGTACGCTTGAACGCAGCTTTCCGGTTGTGTTGGCAACTGTACTTCATTATCATGCACTACGGCACTGGTCATTTTATATAGGCCCCGGCTATGAACTGGAATCCCATGAAAATTTTTTCCTGGTGCGAGCCGGCACAGAATATAGTTTTGAGATTACCGAAGACTTTGAAATTGCCATTAACCTTCTGTACGAAAACAAAGACGAAGTATACGATACCTGGACGTTTGGAATTGCATTCAATAAAAAATTGTGGGAGAAAAAGCAGTAAAGAGTCCATCTGGTATTCATTATGAAAAAACATCTGTGTAGCCGATAATCATAAATCTGCACAGACATCTCAAATGACATGTTTATTGCATTTTGTATTAAAAAGAGCAATGACTAATAATTGTAAAGATGATATTATGTCTTTAATATCACCATCAATCCCAAAAAGAAAGATAAGGCCAGCAGCAGATAAGACAACAGGGTTGCCACTGAATATTGAGCCTCAGGAAAATATTTTTTTAATGTAGCCATGCTTCGGTTATGCTGAATGGTTGAAAGCAGTAACATGACGAACGAGGCAACAATTAGGAACAACCCCAATTCCTTACCGGTAAAATACTTTATGTTAAGCAAAGGTGCTTTTCCAGATTCAATACGATTATAAAAATACTCATAGGCACCTACACCAATGGTCAGTAAGGTGAGGCTGGTGCGGATCGAGGCAAGTTGCAGCCTTTCGAAAGCCGTTCGGGTACGCTCTAACTGTATTTGCTTTTTACCCTGCTTCTTTTCCTTCTTTTTCTCTTCCTTCGCCTCATCGGAAATATTTGTTGTTTCCAGTGTTTCCATACAATTCTTATTTTATACAGGTTAGGTTTTAATAAGATCGGTAATGTTAGTGATTACTTTTTCTTTCTTCCAAAATGATAGCCGATCTGAAATTGATAGCGATAGCCATAGGCCCACGTATTAATTTTTCCACCGGAAGTCAATTCTCCCTCATTGATCAATTGTTCAAAGGCTGGGAATTTATCCATAAGACCGATAATTACTTCATTGGTGATTTCATCGGGGTCAAACGTATAGGTCCCATCCAGGCTAGACTTAAAACTATAATTTGAAACGGATGGACCAATAAACACAAGATCAATCGTCCAGCGATTGTGTAATACAAACTGATAACCCAACTGAACACCAATGTTGAAAATATTTAAATCAGTTTTTAAGTCGGCATATTCCAATACCCCATCATTATTTACTTCAATAGACCGTCCATTTGAATAATTGTGAAAAGTAGTATAGGGCCCAAGATATACGCCCCGGGGTGCTCTATACTTATTCTCTTTCTGCAGGTAGAATCGGTACTCACCGCCAAGTTTTATCCCGGAGGCCTTATTTTCCCGGGTTACATTTATATTATCGATAGTACCAAACACAGTGGGGAATTGTTGAACTCCGGCAGTTACACCCCACGTATGATAAGGTTTGTCTTTTACCACCCGTTCATAGGCAAATACGATCGCATTCCGGTAAAGCCAGTAAGAGGTAATATCGAGTTTAATGGTATTTCTACGAAGGGTGGTATCCCCCTTTTGGGCTTGCACCACCATTGATGTAACAGAAATTAGAAGAATGATACAAACTAGTTTTTTCATAATGACTTTCATTTTACCAACCACCTCCAAGAGCTTTATATAAACGGACTGTTGAAATTAACTGATTTTGTAGTGTAATTGATTTCTGAAATTGCGAATTGTATAACTCACGTTCTGAATCAAGCACCTGCAAAAAGGAAGTATAGCCATTGTCATACAATGCCTTTGACAACAACAACGATCTTTCTGTTGCCCCCACCTGAGTTTGACGGGCCCCGAACTCATTGCGATACGTTCGTATTTCGGCCAACGTATTTTCAACTTCCGCAAAGGCAGTAAGCACTGTTTTTTCATATTGATAGCCAGCCTGCTTGGTTTTCGCTCGCTCGGCTTCTACTCTCCGTTTATTTTGATTGAATCGAAAAATCGGACCAGTCAGCTGACCAGTTACAGATCCTAAAAATGCATCCGGTGAAAAGAGATTGGAGATTTCGGGACTGGCCACGCCCAGGAAACCCGTGAGACTCAGCGAGGGAAAACGCAAGGCTACTGCTACACCTACGCGTTCGGTTTGTGCGATAAGTTGTTGTTCGGCCGAGCGGATGTCTGGTCTTCTTTCCAATAACTCAGAGGGTAATCCACTTGGTATATCTAAAGGCAATTGCTGTTGATCGTTTCTCAAGCCGCGTGTGATAGGAGAATAAGTCTGACCCAATAAAATATTAAGTGCGTTTTCTATATTAATAACAGCACGTTCAAGACTAAATAATTGAGCCTGTGCATCGGCTGCGATTTGTTCCGCTTGTAATTTGTCAAGTTCCGATACATTTCCTTTTTCAAATCGCAATAGGATGATGCGCAAATACTCCATGCGGGTTTCATACGTTCTGCGTGTAATCTCCATGCGTTCATCCAATCCACGCAATTGAAAATACAATTCAGCAATCTGAGCTACTAAACTTATATATACCGATTTTCTCACCTCATCCGTAGCTACTAAGTCGGCATAGGCTGCGCGATTAGCATGGCGCAGTTTGCCCCACAAATCAATCTCCCACGATACATTGCCTAGCAGAGCCACTGAATTTTGCGAAAAGGCTACACCTGACTGACTCGCATCGCTACCAAAATCAGAGGCCCGACCCTTGGCACTATAATCCAGGAAAGGAAACATGTTTGCCTGATTGTATCCCAGAATAGCTTTCGCTTCATCCACACGGGCAATGGCAATACTCAAATCGAAATTCGAATCGATGGCTATCGTAATTAATTTTTGTAACGCTGTATCCTGATATACCTCCCACCATTTCATGTTGGTGATAGAATCTGATTTTGTAGCAGCCTGAGAATAGGCTTCCGGTTTTGTTGTAGTGGGTCGCGAATACTTAGGCCCTACTGCACATCCGGCAAGTATGAGAATTGAACCTATGAAAATTGTCTTCTTCATATTAATGAGCCGGTTCAGAAGGTGAAACAATAGTTTGGGTTGCCGTTTGACCGGGAGGTAGTTTTTTCTTGCCCAGGCCTTCAATGAACACGAACAAAGCGGGAACTACTATCACTCCAATGATGGTGGAGATCAATGTACCCATAAACACGGCCATCCCCATTACTTTACGTGACTCGGCACCTGCACCAGAAGCAGTGAGTAATGGAACCACACCCAACATAAAAGCAAACGAGGTCATCAGGATTGGGCGAAGACGAAGCTTCGCTGCTTCCATGGCAGCTTCATATAAGGGCTTACCTTGTTCATATAACATTTTGGCAAACTCAACAATTAAAATTGCATTCTTAGCAGTGAGTCCAATCAACATCACCAACCCAATCTGTGCGAACACATTGTTTACATAACTTGGACTCCACAATCCACCAAGCCACAACCCTAGGAATGCTCCGAAGATAGCTGCCGGTACACCGAGCAACACGCTGAAAGGAAGTTTCCAACTCTCGTATTGTGCAGCCAGAATCAGGAATACAAATATGATGGCCGCAATGAACACAGAACCTCCTGATCCTTCCGCGGCTTTTTCCTGATATGACATATTACTCCAGGCAATGCCGAGTTCTTTTGGCAAAGTTGCTGCTACTTCTTCCAGCGCATGAAGTGCATCGGCCGAACTATAACCTTCTGCAGGGGCTCCTGAAATTTCAGCGGCCCGAAACATATTAAAACGGTTTGTATACGAAGGACCAGAAATATCTTTCACTTCGGCAATTGTATTTAGTGGAATGATTTCTCCGGCACGGTTTCGCACATGATAGCGGGCTATATCATCCGGGCTGAGTCTGTCCTCTGCTTCCGCCTGTACAAACACTTTGTATTGTCGGCCAAACCGGTTGAAGTCATTCACATAACTACTTCCGAGATACGTTGAGATAGTGCTGGTAATTTCATTCTGATCAATATTCAGTTTTTCAGCTTTGTCATAATCAATAACAACTTGCTTTTGTGGCACATTCGATCGGTATAATGTAAATGCATTGGCAATCTCGGGTCGCTTCTTAGCCTCGGCAATAAAATTTCGCGCCTGCTCATCTAAAAACTGAGGTGTGCCGCCAGACCGGTCAAGTAATTGCATAGTGAAACCGGCTGAAGTTCCAAGACCTTCAATTGGGGGTGGACCAAACGCAATAGCGGTTGCTTCTGAAATTGAATTTCGGAATGCAAGGTTCGTATGTTGGATAAGTTGCTTTGCTGTTTTCTCTCTTTCTTCCCACGGTTCCAGATACACAAACACGAATGCATTGTTGGTAGAGAAGGATTGCGTGAGCATACTATAACCAACCACCATGGTTGAAAATGCAACACCTTCTGTTTTGTTGATGATGGTTTCAATTTTTCTGGCTACTTCATCCGTGCGCTCAGTAGAAGAAGCATCCGGTAGCTGAATGTTCACCATGTAGTAGCCTTCATCTTCTTCCGGCACAAAACCGCCCGGTATATTCTTACCTAAAATTCCGGTTCCCAAAAGTACAACGCCAATGATAATAATAGATCGGATAGACTTTCTGGCAACGATAGCTGCCACACCCGTATAACCTAATGTAAATTTGTCGAACATCCGGTTGAAGGCATCGAAGAACCGTTGCAACCAACCGGTTGATTTCTTTTTTGGTTTCAAAAGTATCGCGGCCAATGCAGGGCTTAGTGTTAATGCGTTGAAGGCCGAGAACAAAACGGAGATTGCAATCGTGATGGCAAACTGCTGATACAATCTTCCGGTAATACCTCCGGCAAATGCAACCGGCACAAACACCGCAGCCAGGATAAGCGCAATGGCAATTACGGGCCCGCCCACTTCTTTCATGGCTTTCTGTGTGGCTTCTTTCGGGTTCATGCCGTGTTCAATGTTGTGCATTACTGCCTCTACCACTACAATAGCATCATCCACTACCAGACCAATGGCTAGTACTAATCCCAAAAGGGATAAAACATTTACAGAGAAGCCGAGCAACGGGAAAATCATAAACGTTCCAATCAACGAGACAGGAACTGTTAACAATGGAATGAGGGTAGCGCGCCAATCCTGCAAGAACAAGAACACTACGATGATCACTAAAAAAACTGCTTCAAACAGCGTATGAATAATTTCCTCAATGCCCACCGAAACCGCTTTTGTAGTATTGAGTGAAACGTCATATCTCAAATCCTCCGGAAAACGGGTATTCAAGTCGGCCATCGTGGTCTGAACAAGATCGGCAACTTCCAGGGCATTGGAACCAGGCATCTGGTACACCACAATGGTGCTGGCCGCTTTACCATTAAGTCGACTGAAGGAATTATAATTTTCCATTCCTAATTCAAGTCGTGCGATATCTTTCAGGCGAATGATGGAACCCTTCTCATCGGATTTAACAATGATGTTCCCAAACTCTTCTTCCGTAACCAGACGTTCCTGTAACAATACACTATAGGTGTACTCTACTCCCTTGGGAGTGGGCGGTGCGCCAAACTTACCACCCGGTGCAATGGCATTTTGCTTTTTCACTGCATTCGACACATCGTTTACCGTAAGGTTAAGCTTCGTGAGTTGATCCGGCTTTAACCAGACGCGCATCGAATAATCGGCACCACCGAAAAGAGTTACATCGCCTACCCCTTTCAATCGCTTTAGCTGATCGACAATATTAATGTTGGCGTAGTTGTTCAGGAATAATCCATCATAGGTAGAGTCGGGCGAAGAAAGTGAAATCAACATGATCGGAAATACCAATGATTTTTTTGTGGTCACTCCAAAGGCTTTCACTTCGTTTGGCATTTTTGCGCTGGCCTGCGACACCCGGTTTTGAGTGAGCATGTTTGCGTTGTCCAGATCTGTGCCAACTTCAAAAGATACTTGTAACGTAAGCGATCCATCGGCTGCGTTGATGGATTTCATGTAAAGCATTTGTTCAACCCCATTCACTTGTTGTTCGATGGGTGTTGCAACTGCTTGTTCTACGTTTACCGCATTGGCACCGTTAAATAAAGTAGTCACCTGCACCATCGGTGGAGTGATTTCCGGATACTTGGAAATGGGAATACTCCGCAACGTAATTAACCCCATAATGACCATGAGGATGGAAATTACCATCGCTACAATCGGCCTTCTGATAAAAAATTCGCTCATAAAATAGGTTGAGGGTTAATGTTCTTACTTATTTTTCTGAGCATCATCCGGCCACTTCATTTCTAACACTTCTATTTTTGAATTAGGAGTAAGGGAAGCCGTTCCGATCACCGCTACCTTTTCGCCTGCTTTCAATCCTTTGGTGATCACCCAAGCATCACCAATTTTTTGACCTGCTTCCACAATGGTCACTTTCAATGTGCTGGAGTCTGTTACCGTAAATACTTGCGCCAGACTTTGCAATTGAAATACAGCACGCTGCGGAACGAGGACCGCATTTGGAATGGTGCTAAGCAACACGCGTGTTTTTACAAACAATCCGGGACGCAATAGTCCTTGTGGATTTGGAAATACAGCTTCTATCGTTAAGGTTCCGGTTTTCGGATCGATTTGACGATCAGCAAAATTGACTTCACCTTTTTCTGTATACAGTGATCCATCGGCCAGAATAAGCTGCACATTTTTCTTTGCTGATGATAATTCTTCTTGTGTCATTTGAGCGATGCGCAGGTATTCACGTTCACTGATTTGAAACCGAACTCGCACCGCACCGATACTGGAAATGGTAGTAAGCACCGAAGTTGCACCGGCCCGACTGGCATAATCACCAACCCGCACATTCGAGCTACCGACTACACCGTTAAAGGGTGCATATACACGTGTGTATCCAAATTCTATTTTTGTGTTTTCAAGTGAAGCCTCTGCTGCTTTCACTTTGGCAGCGGACGCTTCGTAAGCGGCTGTTGAGTTATCAAGATCCTGCTTACTTAAGGCGTTCATTTCGGCTAATGGCTTTACGCGGCTTAATTCATTTTGCGCGCGCACCATTTCTGTTTTCGCACTGGCCAGTTCACTGGCTTCCCGGTCAACTCGCGTTTTATATTGAATGTCATCAATCGTGTAGAGCAGGTCACCTTTCTTTACGGCCGATCCTTCTTTGAAATTTACTGAAGTAATCCAACCCTCAACACGTGATCGGATTTCTACGTCCGACTCACCATATACCTGAGCAACAAAATCTTCATAGAGTGGTACATCATTCTGAATGGCCGTCACCACGTTTACTTTTACGGGTGGCAACGCTACTGTTTCCGTTTTTTTGCTGCAGGCTGTCAGTGCCAAGCCTACAAGCAGGATTAATGCCTGTAGTTTAACGGTCGTTAGGGAGAATTTCATAGGGGTTTTACCGGTTACTTCTTACGTAGACTTTTCGTCTAACTATAAATCAGGAACCAAATATATGAGAATATTGAACAGGTAGTCTAAGGCATGATTCCTAAAAAAAATGACTTTTGTCATGGCCTAATTTTGATGAAGTAGACGCTGGTGTCCAATCGTAGATATTGAAGCGAAATCACTGAAGGTGTTTATAAGCTGGCTCAAAAATTGAGTTTTGATACGAGCTGAAAATTGGCTTATTTTAACATTGTATTAATAATTAAATCTATGAAACCAATTTTAGCTATTCTATTTAGTTTTTTATCATTTGGGGTGTTTGCACAAAGCACACAGGCAAAACCGGTAGCCTCTAAAGACTGTTTTAATGAGTGGTATGCTTTATTTAAAGACAGGGGCGCGAAGCCAGTTCCAACGGGTATTCATGATGTTATCATCTCTTTTCGCCATGATGATTATTCTGAATGCTATATGGGAAAAGTGGATGTAATTGATGGAAAAATTAGCGGCAGACCCCAGGTACAAAAAGTAGATGGCACGTTTCAAGAGTGGGATAAAAGAATAAGTTCAAATTATGTTGATGAGGCTGGAAATATAAAGGCTAGCGCTCTGCTCGAGATCCATAATGGGATGAGTGCAGAAGTCTCCCTGGCTGATGGCGAAACCGTGAGACTGTTTTTCTATAAATTTGTTGAGGATAAACCAAAGGCAAATAAAAAGGCGCCTGCACCTTCAACGCTGGTTAAAAATTAATCAGTAGCAAGGAAGAGTTTTAGAGCCCCAACGAAACGGGGCTTTTTTTATTCAACTCGGTTGGCCATTTAGAATTTATGGAATCCAGATTCCGGATTGAACGATCTCGTCTATACAAACTTTTATTATTTGGATAAATTTCATTTGGCGATCAGTGCCGAGCCATGTGAGATTAAATTATACTTACCTTTACAAAATAATTGCTGATTTTATGTTGCATAGATTTTTAATGCTCATTGCAATGAGCGTAGTTTTTACTTCAGCACAAAGCCAGGTGCTGATTTCCTTACTACTTGGCGACAAATTAAATTCGGATAAACTGGAATTTGGGTTGGATGGTGGATTGACTCTCTCGAACCAAGGGGGATTGAGCCAGAGCAAAGCACTAAATACCTTTAATCTTGGATTTTATTTCGATTTCAAACTCCAAAAGTCGTGGATGCTCCACACGGGTGTGATTGTTAAATCAAATGTGGGTGCAGCCGGGTTGCCTGTTTATTTACTGGGTGACCCGAACCTTGACGATGCTTTTGCTGGCGGTTCTATCGAGCGAAAGTTGAGTTACTTCCACGTGCCTGTATTGATGAAATATAAGTTTAACAATCATTTATATGTGGAGGCCGGACCGCAATTCGGTTTGCTCTATAAAGCTTACGATGATTTCTCCAACACGATACAAGGGGATGAGCTGACTTACCGAAATGAAATCCGCGATGCCTTCCATCGGTTGGATGCTGGAATAACAACGGGCATCGGATATCGTCTGATGGGTGGTAATGGTATGAACCTGGGCGTACGATACTATTATGGCCTGGTAGATGTTGTCATCGATGACTCAGGCGAGTCAGTAACGAACCGGGCCTTATATCTTACTGTGGGGATTCCGATTGGTGCGGGTAAAAAACCAAGCGAGAAAGCTGCCACCCCGGGCAACTAATCAGTTGTAGTAATCTTACTTGATTTCTATTATTCTGTTTCGGATCTCATCGACTTTTTTTCCAAGTTCTACTGTCTGAGGTTTTGTTTTGTCAATGCTATTAAAGAGGCCAATCAGTTCGCGCAGTGCATTATCAAAATAGGGATAGTTTGGATTTCTATCCGGGTCTAAAGGATCGGTGTTCGCCCGAATAAAATTGTAAATAACTTCAACTTTTCCCTGTTGCTCCAAGAGGTAATTAATCAATGTTTCTTGTGATTGACGTTGTTGTTCGGTAACCTCTTCTGGAAACGAGTTTAATGTTGCCAGGATGAGGTGCAGATTCTCGATTTGATATCCAGCCATTGCCAACCCAGCCAATCGCTCACGATCAGTGCCCTGTAAACCGAGGGTAGATTCCTTAAACAATTCATTGATCACTAATTTTAGTGAATCATGTTGAGCGAGATTTTTTTCATACCGTTTCATGAGAAAATCAAGCGTGCCTTTTTCTATTTGTATGGTTTTACTTAGTTCATAAACTGCTTTAATGTATTGTTGAGCAACTTCATTTTGATTAAAGAGAATACAATAGTTTAAGTCGGCCATATAAATGCCCAGGTTGGCAGCTGCCATAACCTCACTGGTTCCATACCGGTAGAAATTCTCAGAAACGTTGAGTAACGATTTATCAAAGCCATTAAGGCCCGGAATAAGTTTGGTTGTTTCTTCAGGGTTCTTTAAGCCATTAAAAAAAGTCTCTCGCTCAGCTGTAAAAACACGCGTTTCCGGGGTGCTCTTATCCTGATCATTATCCTTATTTTTGTTTTGGCATGCAGTTAAGATCAGGGAACTAAGAAGTAAGGCATTTATAAGTTTCATCTTGTTGCTTTAATAGCCCGATTGATTACATGTCAATACAACTACTTGTGGTTTACCTGTAGTCTTGTGAAAATTGATTTCACGGCAGTTCGGATATCCTGCTCGACATCACTTTTTGCAGTTAGCTTAGCTGTGGCCCAACCGCCCCACAACGGCACGCGGGTTTTGGCATCAACCATATCTACATACAACATCCCTTCTTCATATTCATGCTGACTTACATGACCTGATGAAATAGGAATGGGAGTGTAGTAATAGCCATACCCGCCATACGCGTAACCCGAATAACCTGCATTTACCGGAGGTCCCTGACTGTAGGAGACGCGTTCGTCTACTCGTGTATCAAATAAAAAAATCGCCTGGGGCTGTATTGTATCCAATACAAATCCCCTTTTAAGAAGTTCAGCATTGGCTAGTTCCAATATCAATTTTGAATACAACTTATCATCGTTGCGGGATTCATGATCCGGATCATGGGGTTTTACCCAGGCAAAGGTCTTGTATTTGGTAAGATCTACACCTTTAGTTTGAGTTGACTCAACTTTAATTCCAGCACAGGAGCCCAACAGGAAGACTAACAAAACAACGGCACCGTTTAATGGTGTAATGAAATCATGGGTTAATTTTATCATAGGAGAGTAAAGATTTATGCGATTTATGGAAAAACTACCAATTGTCATTCTCTTATCACCCGGAATGTTTTAACTTTAATTTACATACACTTAATGACTACTCAACCCCGCTCAGTTTATGTCTACGGAACCCTCTGATAAACCTGCCTTCATACACAATCCTGTAATTCACTACACGCTTCAATTGTTGGCGCTGGCACTTTTGCTCATCTCCTGCTATTTGATCATAGAACCTTTTATCACGTTGATGGTGTGGGCAAGCGTGTTGGCCATAACGTTGTATCCCTTACAAAAAATAATTGCAGCCAGATTGCGTGGCCGGAATGGTTGGGCGGCTGGACTCATTACCGTGGTTATGTTGCTGGTTCTCATCGTTCCGGCTGTATGGCTTTTATTATCTACCGTACAAGAGGTTAAGGAGTTGGCGGAGTTATATCGGGCCGGGAAATTCCATATACCGCCACCTTCTAAAAATGTAAAAGACTGGCCGGTGATTGGGAGAAATCTATTTGACCTTTGGTCCTCAGGTTCCTCTAATATGACTGCACTGATTGCTGACCACACCGATCAGGCAAAAGCGGTGGCACTTAAATTTCTTGATTTATTAGCCAGCACCGGTAAGGGTATTTTGTTGTTTACGGTTGCAGTAATCGCCAGCGGTGTGTTGTTGGCGTATGCGAAGCCATCCGGTGATTTTGCAAAAACATTTTTTATAAAATTGGCTGGCAAGTTAGGGGCCGACATGGTTGGATTGGCTGAAATCACAGTTCGCAACGTAGCGAAAGGAATTTTAGGAGTCGCTTTTATACAGTCTATGCTGGCAGGAATAGGATTTGTATTAGCCGGAATTCCATTGGCTGGATTATGGATTGTCGTGTGCCTTATACTGGCAATTGTGCAGGTAGGTATTTTGCCGGTTTCTATTGGCGTTATAATTTATATCTGGAGCCATGGCACTACCACTACTGCGGTGTTACTCACCATTTGGATGCTCATTGTAGGAGTAAGTGACAACATACTTAAACCCATCATGCTGGGCAAAGGCGCACCGGTGCCAATGCTTGTTGTTTTCCTGGGTTCCATAGGGGGATTTATGACCTCTGGATTTATTGGCTTGTTTACAGGTGCCATTATACTATCGGTAGGTTATAAACTTTTGCAGGCCTGGCTTAACTCTGCCAAAGAAGCAACTGAAGAGAAGGTGTAATCGTTTCTTTTTAAATCATGATTTAGCAACTAGCAAGGAGTTGATTCTGCGTGTGCTTTAAAACATTTCACCCAAATTGATCCATACACTCCAGAAGTTTTCACTGAATCCAACATCAAGTGCGATGTTTGCATTGGAATACTTATTAAACTTTGCCCGAATGCCGAATCCGGCTCCCACTTTCCACGTTTTAAAATGTTGCGTTTCAAATTCTGAAGCGGAGGCTACATTCATAAATGCGACCACGCCAAACAATCCGTTTTGCGTAACCTGATACCGTTGTTCAGCTTCTCCGTAGAGCATGGCATTGGATCGGTAGCGGCCGGATTGAAACCCACGACTGGCAATGCCTGATGCCGGTGCCCAGTTGGTGGCTGGCAAGTGCAGGTAAGGCGCATTACCAGTAAGTAATGTCCAGTAATAACTGCGAATGGCAAGTATAGATCGCGCTGCAGCAAGCGGAAAATATTTCCGGCCATCAATAAAAAGCGTTTGATAGTTTTGGTCGCTGCCTAGCGAAGTTGTGTTAACCCGCCAACTCGCCAGAAAGTAAGCTCCCTTCGGTGGATTGATGGCATTGTATCGGGCATCATAGGCAAGATTGAACGTTACCCCAGACGAAACAGCAGGATCCTTATTGTCAAGCAGATACCGGTCAAGGTGTCCTTCTGTTACAAATTCACTCTCTTCAATATTGTAATTGTAATCCAATGAATAGCCTACCCCTGCAAACCAGTTGGGAGCAATTTTTCGCAATGCATTCTGATAGATTCTGATGAAGTCAGTATCAATTAAAGTTTCTTCAATTGCTTTTGTGCTGCCCCCAAGCCCCCAGGTAGATTGTGGAAACCGCGCCATACGATAGTCGCCAATAAAATTCCATTTGTTATTATTCAGCCATAGGTTGGGACGCAGGTAGACACCATACCGCCCTGCAAAGTCAGTGAAGGGAATCAAATAGATGTTCGATAGATTCGTGGTCTCGGGGTTTCCCAGAAAAAAGGCCGCGTTAATGGATGTGATCACGGCCCTTCCGCCTCCGGGTGTACTCACGGGTGCGGGTAATAAGGAGAACTGTACTTTTTTGTTGGAGCGGTACTGATTCGCTTCCTGGAATTTTTTTCTCCCGATGACAACATCCACCAGATCAACCTGGGTTGAATCAAGGTTTTGTGAAAACGCATAGCAATAAGGCGTTGCAAATAGGAATAAAAAAAGAAGAATCCTTAACATGAATGAAGTTGACGCAAAGGAACAACATAAAGAAAAACTTTCTAAGTCATGATTGGTTAATTCTTGACCCATTAGTTAGAGATAAGAATGGGTTGTGAGTTTGGGAAACCCATCCGAAGTAATGGGTAAAGAAGTTACAGTACTTTTATAGGGAATAAGTTCGTGTTCACGAAAAAGTAAAAAGGATTTCCCCACTCACTAAAAGGGAAGCCCAAAACCGATAACGGGTCCCCAGAGCGGCAGCTTATTCTGCCACACCCATTTGAACCCATCTATGAATATAGGAGCGTAGAGTACCACTCCATAATCAACGCGTAGCATAAGAAAGCCCGCATCAACCCGAAGCCCAAGACCTGAAGTCAGATAGGAGTCCTGTAAAATTTTGTTCCATCTTATTCCAGAAAGAGGTCGAATTGGATCTTCTTTCAACAGCCAGATATTCCCGGCATCGGCCCAGATGGCGCCATGTATCCTTCGGCCAAATTTAACTCTATACTCAAGGTTCCATTCTAATTTAATATCACCCACCTGATTTACTTCATTTTCATTAAGTTCAAGATAGCGGCCGGGGCCCGCGCTGCGGGCGTTAATTGGGCGCAAACTATTTGAACCTCCAATAAAGAACTGCCTGATGTAGGGCAGTTGTGTACTATTACCATAGGCTATGCCAATACCTCCAATGTGTCGAAAAGCCAATTGATCTTTTTCACCAAGTTTCAAATAGACGCGATAATCATAACCAAACTGGGCCAGCTGCGAGAACGGGATGCCAAAGGATTCTTTATTTCCGGTTTCCGGATTGGTTTTGCTAATCAAAGAAAGCAGGTTGCCGTCTAGTTCAATTTTCCCTTCGAAGTAGGTTCCGAAACGTTTGTCCTCCAGGGAAGAATTGTCATACTTAATGGTATAGTTGCTGCCGAAAATAAATTGATCAATTAAGCTATTGGCCAATGCGGGGTTATCAATCGTCAACGAATCGAATTTGGCCGTTGGGTTTATAACATTGGAGTAGGTGGCATCAAGAATAGTTAATCGATGCGAAATTTTGGAGCTTGACTTCCAGATAATACCGGTTGATGCATTCCACCCCACCAGGTTGAAGTAATCTTTTCGATCATTTAACTCACCGCGTAATGCGATAAATTTTTTCGGTAATGAATAAGTCTGTTTAATAAAACGAAACGGTGGTATTATCAAAGGCGCAGACAAAGAAGCATTGAGTGATAGGCCCGAAGAGTTTGAGATACGTTCTCTAAATACTCCAATTGGAAAATCATAATAGGCATCCAGATCTACGCTCAGGTTTTCGGCACCTCCAAAAACATTTAGTTGACTAAAATTCGCACCAATGGAGGGACCTATGTATCCAACATTTTTATAGTTGGCTTTTGCATTTAATCCAATGGTGGTAGCATCCAGCACATTAGCAGAAATTTTTGAATTCAACATAAGGGAATCATGTTGTGCGATGGAAAAGGAAACCAGAGGATTCACAAACATACCCAATTCGGATAAGTTGCGCACGGTCATTCTTACTTTATCGAATGAATATAAATCTCCCGGAGATACTTTGACCAAACTATCCAGCACGCGTTGTCTGATTTTTCCTGCTGGCCAACGGTAATATTTACTGCCGGGTAGTTGGAGTACGGAATCTATCGTTAATGTTGTGTTTGCGATGGTTTGTTTTTGGAAATAGGTAGCTGGAAGATTTTTTTCAAAGCCAATCCGAAGATCTAGTTGTTTATTTCCAACGGTTGTGTCGGCAAGAATAGTAACATCTCCATTGCGGAAATAATAAAACCCATAATTATGAAAATGGTTGAGCAAAGAAGATTTTTCTTTTTTGATCTTATCTAAATCAAACTCATCACCAGCATTCAATAGTGCGCTGGTTCGATACAGTCGAAAGGACTCATGGATTGATTCCTGCAAGGAATCCACTACATAATCGATTTTTCTGTAGGTGTACGCTTTGGGAATCAGGAACTGATAATACACCGTGGCAATAGGTTTTTTCTTTCTATACCTAACATGGAATTGCGCTGTGGTTCCAAAATGCCCCCAGTTTTCGTACAGGTTTTTTACTTTTTCTGCCTTTATCTCAGGGTTAATTTTGCTAATAGTTACCGGATCCTCACCAAAGTTATTTTGCATCCAATGTGAGAATCCTTTTTCCTTTTCTGTATAAAACCAATTGTAGAGAATCAAACGACTAGGTATTGAGCGAAAGAAAGGAAAACCGAGTGAACCATTGGGAAGGTCCCATAGATTATAATAGACGATAGATCGTTTTCTTCCACCTTGCCAGATTTTCCATGTGCTATCATATTTTACTTTTTCAAGTTTAACTTGCTTGGTTCCAACGTAGAGGTATTCTCCTTTAGGTAAATGTTTTGTACCAGAACAGGATAAGAGCAGATACGATATAATCAAAATAGAACCAACCTGTTTCATTTGGAATCTACTTTGTTAATCGATTTAAAAAAATTCCGGAACTTTTTCAGGTATGATATACCCGCAGAAGATTGGGCAACCTGCCCATTGATCACACCATCATAAGTACTCTTCTGAGCAAGGTTGATCGAGATATCCGGACTGTTTGAAACGATATAATCAAGTTGAACATTACCAATACCTGTTGATTTTTTCTGGTTTGATTTGCTGCCACCCGTAAAGTCAAGTGAACCGCCAATCGTAACATTCATTTTTTTATTTAAAATGCCTTTGGACAACGAGTAGCCTAATTGATCGGCAGTTTCTCTGGAGTCAGCTACATTATGACTATCCACATAAAATGAAAGATCCGCGTTTTTAATATTCCTTCTGGAGATCTCATTCATTTTAGAAACAAGACCTTGCATGTAGGATGAACTTGACAACTCTCCGAAATTTAATGTGCCAAAAAGCAGCAGGTTTATTGCACTTGCTTCGCGCGAATCGGCTGGTAATGAATTGATCCAGCTTTTAACCTGAGGGTTGGTGCTATTCAAATCAAAAGAAAGATTAAAATCTTCAATAGGCCGGTCATTCACTTTCGCTAACACGGTAATGGGCACTACATTATTGTTATTAGACATTCCAGGAATTCCTTTTGGAGTAATCCTGAAGAGCTCGGAGCCAAGAAAAGTGATACGTGGGTGAGTAAGTTCACCGTTCTAATTCACCGTTAGATTTTCAATTTTGAAATTTAAATCAGAGACCATGGGTGCATCATAGACAATGCTGCCCTCTTTGCTTTGCAGGGTTCCGAAGAAGAAGGGTTCATCAGTACTTCCTGTTTTCACCAGAAAGGTGCCCTGTGCAGTCATCTTTATTTGGTCCTGGTAGGCTTCACTTAAAATAACTGCGATATCAGAATTGCCTATATCCAGATTGACATCCCACTCAATGGGCTTCAATTTCTTTTTAGTTGACAGCACAGTGGCTGCTACCTGCCTTGCATCATGTTCATCAAAAGAAACGAATGTTATTTCTTTTTCACGCTCGTCAAGTGTTACAGATGTTTCAAGAAGATAATTGAGGGAGGAGTTTGGCAGTGCTGCAAACAAGCCACTAACTTTAAACTGGTTAGGGGTTCGTTTTATTTTTAGATTGGAAGAAATGTCAACGACTCCACTTATATTTTTTGTTTTATTTTCGTCATCCAGAATTCTAAATTTATTTGAGAATAGGGTTAGATCTACCTGTGGATCGGACTCTAACGAGACGGTTCCATCAAACCTAAAAGTTTCACCTTTTTTATTAAGGATCTTAAAATATTTAAAAGAAGCTTTGTCATCTTTCAACCAGATCGTGTCACGATCTGCTTTTAGATAGATCTTGTTTGGGGTGAGGTATGTTTCTACATTGTTTAAACTGAGAAACCCATCGGAGGTTAATTTAGTATCGTAGGTTCCTTTAACTTTTGCATTGACCGTACCTGATATTGGCATGCCGTTTTGAAGAGACTGAACTTTTGAATGAATGAAACCCAAATCAAGGTTTGTAATGCTCATTTCATATGTTAATGGGTTCTCATCTTTTCGGATGGCTCCTTGTAGCATTCCAAAAGTTTCGTCCATTGATACCTTGGCACTCAAAAGATTTTTATTCTTCAGCCCCTCAAAACGGATAGTGCCTAATGCTTCATGATTCATCGCTATACCGGCGATAGACCCCGACCATGCTAACGATTCTTGCTTCAGGTTATAGTTAGCATTCACGTTCAAGTCACCTAGAAAAACAGAATCATTAGTCAAAACTTGAAGTAGCGGCTCAAGGTTCAGGGAATCAATTTGCAAGGACACCAGGCCGTTCACTGTCTCTATATTAATTTTCTCCTTACCATTTACTACGGTAAGGTCTCCGTAAAGAAGATTAAAACCATGATCGAAAGTAAAGCCCTGACTATTCAGGTTTTTCCATGAAGTATTTCCCAGGTTCAGGACATTACGGTCGAGGTTAATTTGGTAGGTTGAGTCTGTGTAACTTAGTAAAGTGTTGAGTTCAAAGGTATCTTCTATCTCGGGAAGCAATGAGGTTATCGTTACGCCCATCGTTTGACTTTCTTTCTGGATAGCAAGAATCTTCACATCCTGCAAAAGGGTATAGGGATTTTGAACTAATCCAACCGTTAACTGACTATGCAGACTTCCTGGGCTAGCCTCTACATTTCCCTTTATATTTCGTACATCAAAATCATTAACGAAGAATACGGGTATATCTATTAAAGCACTAACCTTATTTCCTTCCGTATGGACGCTTAGGTTATTAAGTTCAATTTGACCCCGTGTACCCATAAACTGATTTACAAGTTGACTGTCTAGGCTTATAGCAAGATCAAGTTCAGTGGTTGGCAACTTATTCCACATTTTATCCTTACTAAACCATTCAAAAAATTCACCTGAAGTTGAAAATCGGATGATGTCTTTGTTATCAACAGACAGGTTGAAACGTAAATCGCCATTCTGCTTCTGGCTGGCCGATATCAAGCCACTTGTTAGGTACACTTGTTCATACGATGCAGGTTTAAAACGGACGGAGTCTAACATCATGTTGAAATCAAATCCCGATTTTCCTTTAACAAATTCCCCACTAAAATGTGAGAAAAAATCACCGGCCTTAAGCCGCTTAGAGGATAGTTGAGGCAGGATACTTTCAATAGAACCTGTATAACTAATCGTCTTGCTTAAGAGACTATTCCCCGATTCAACGTGTAACTTCAATATGTCAGGCAACGTAATCGTGGCGAAAAAATTCTCAGTCGTTTGATTAAGGAAGATGGCAGGGCCGTGAATAGAATATTCATTTATAATCAACGAGTCGCTGGTTATGCTGGCGGATAGGTTTGATAGTTTCTGGTCTGCATTTAATGCTGCTCGGCCCGCAACTCGAAAGTTGGTAAATCTAAGATTAGCAGCAGAGTCAAACAACTGTGCGGGATCAACAACGGGAGCGCTCACTTTGAATGACAAATTCACATTCTTTGAAGCAGGCTGATCAAGTGTTATTGAAATGGTTGATACAAGTTTATTGAGCTCAAGTATCATCTCTGCTTTCAATTTCTCATAGTTTCCTGATAGGCTTATCTGAGAATTAATAGTAATTTCCTTTTGGTTGGGTAATGGGCTAAAACCGAATAACTCTGATAGTTCTGAAGAAGAGGTGTGGACTTGCAGGAGGTTTAATTGGATATTTCCACGTGCCTTCCCAGGCAATGCGGCAAATCCGTTCAATACAAGAGATGATTTATTTGTGAGATTTAACGCGAAATGGTCAAAGTCAATCTGTTCATTGCTGTAGAAAACATTCCCTTTGAAGTTTAGACCTAGTTCACGAGACAACGGTAAATCAACAGTTGGGAGAAAAAATTTAATAAATGCTGTATTTACATAAGACTCATCAAATTGTACCTGAATTGCAGGCGATCCTTTATTAGATAACTCTAACTCAGGTATGTGCAACTTCAACCAGGGAAAGTCAAAATTCAAATTTGAAATTTTAGCTTGCTGTTGGTTATTGACCAGAACCTTATTCAAAGTAAGGTCCACATTCAGCGTATCTTGGTAAGTGAGCGATAATTCATTAACACTCATATTGATAAGGCTATCTTGTTTAAGGCCGGTAAGATTTAAATTAAAATGGGTAATGGAGTGATGTTGACTTGGAGAATGAAAATTAAAATTACAATCCCTGAAATTCAATGAATTAATTGAAAATTCCGGAATAGAGATAAGCGCAGACTGAGTTGTAGAAGGAGTTGATTTGCCTGCATTTACTGGACTGTCAGGATGATGAACAAATTCAAGTTTACTACCCTTATTTATTAAACTATCAACCTGCCATGTGCTGCCAAGACAAATGTTTTTGATTAACAAGTCGGGGATTGTTAATGCTAAGGTATCGTCCGCGTTAACTTGATATTTAATATTAAAGAGCTGAATACTAGCAAAGCTGATCGGATTAATATCTTTGAAGGAAGTCTTTTCGGAAGAGTTATTTTGACTACCATTTTGTGAAATAACTGCATCCTGTATGACGAGGTAGTCGCCTTTGATTCGTCCCCGCATCAAGTTGGCCACTGATAGATTTAATTCGATCTCGGTAATGTGGGCTGTAAGTGCAGCCTTGTTGATCTGTAAATCTTTAACCTTTAATGTAAAAGGCAGACTGAAATCCTTATCGGCAAAGGTGATTCCATTTTTCTCAAGAGTGTATATAAGAATGTTATAGGCAACAACAAATAAGAATATGCTAATACCAAAGAAATAGACAGCAATCCGAACATACTTGAGCATCTCCTTAGTCCAATGTGAAAATTAAACAAATTTTGTTTTGCATTGTTCGGACAAACGCTGACTGAATTTACTGGCTGTCTTGGTTGAGTTCCTGTATTTTCAAAGATAAAGGATATTTAGGTATTTTTAGATTTTACGAAGCTTACGAAATGAGCCCAGTTGTGCCTGAACTGTAATGAACCCCTCCGGGGAAATTTCTGTATCCATTGTGGTCAGTCTGCCAATACTCACCGCTTTACGATAAAGCATATTAACATAGTTCCACGAAAGAATTAACTCTTATTTAAAATTATATAAACAGATCTTAAAAACTATTTAATCTTTTCTCTTGTCCACACGATGTGATACAATACGGGCTACGAGTCTAAGGACGTAAACCTGTAGACCTTTCACCTTTTATGAGAACCGAAGACGGAAATCCTTTTGATTGAATGTGATTGATTTCAAATTCAAGGAATATAAAAAAAGGCCATCCGGTTTATCAGATGGCCTTTTTGAATGAGCCGATGAAATTAATCCAACTCACCAATGAAAGGAATGTTTTCCAAAATAGAGGCGCGAATCACGCTCAGGAAGTAAGCTTCCAATTGATAAAACTGAGCAGCTGCTTTTACACCGGCAGCTTTCTCCATTTTCTTGTGATATGTTGCGATCAGTTTATCGGTAGCTGCGCCTAATGCTGCGGTTTCTTTAATAACCTGCGATGTTGCGGCATCATCCATAGCTCCGTACGTAGAAGCATATTTTTCCAGCAACGCTATCCGCTTCCGGCCTAATTCTTTTCTTTTAGTTTCGTATTCATCATAGAGTTTCCAGAACCCGTCTTTCTGGGCACTCTCCAATTTGATAAAATCACCAACAATGGTTTTCTTTTCTTTGCCATAAATGGATTGGATAAAGTCAACATCTTCTTTGTTGGATTGAGCATAAGCAACTGACGACACACATACAGCTAGCAGGATAAATAGTTTTTTCATAAGTTAAATTTTGATTAATTGATTGGAATGTTTGTTCCTCAAAAGTAGAGAACTTCATCCTTTATTTTGGTGAGAAAAGTCATATTTATTCCACTTGGTATGATGTTATTTTGAGTATTATTGTGTCCTAAATTTAAAAACTATTATATGAAAAGGGGAATCATGGTTTTCGGATTTGTTCTTGTTTTCGCAACGATAGCATGGACGCAACCGTCTATTACGTTGCTAACGTTCGAAAGCTACACATTTGCAGATAAATTCGATACCGAATATGGTACCGGAAAAATACAGGATGGCTTTCAATGGGGTGGGGGTCTTGAATTTGGGTTGAGTGAGGAAATGGCAGTTGAGTTAATTTATCAAAATATTAAGACGGATGTCACCTACCAAGGTCTTGATAGACAATACTCTGGAAATGTAGGCATCAATTATATGATGTTGGGTGGAACAAGGTATGCACCTTTAAATGACAAGATAAGTGGTTTTGGAACATTGGATTTGGGAGCGGCCTGGTCTAATCCCGATACTTCACTAGATTCTGAAAGTGTAACAAAATTTGCCTGGGGCGGCCGTTTGGGGGTTCGCATTAAGGCATCCGAAAAGGTTAGTCTTCGATTGCATGCTCAATTACTTTCACCCGTTCAATGGGCAGGAGGAGGTTTCTACTTTGGAACTGGTGGCGCAGGAGCTGGTGTATCAACTGGATCAACTATCTACCAGTTTAATCTTGGTGGCAGCTTAAACTTCAAACTGAAATAATGAATTTATGAAACGGAACTTTATTACGCTTTTCATTTTATTTTTTGGAATCGGGGCCCTCGCACAAGACTCTAAGAAAGTTTATACAACCACCAGCGGTGAACTTATTTTTTCATCGGCCAGCATTAAATATAATGGGGCAGAAACCAGTAGCGTATTGCGCTTTTCGCCTGTTGTAAACATTCAGAATTGGGTAAATATTGATCAGTCTGAAAACTTTGGTCTTTTTACAGGGTTATCTGTTCGAAACGTGGGTGTAATTTTTGATGATCCACGCCAGGCAAATGTGCGGTTTAAAGCGAGAACCTATAACCTGGGAATTCCTGTTGGTATAAAGATTGGTAATTTATCTGATAAGTTTTTATTCTTCGGTTACGAACTTGAAGTTCCTATAGCCTATAAAGAAAAAAGGTTTGTGGATGAAGACAAAGTATCCAAATCCAATGTATGGTTCAGCGATAAGGTCACTACCTTCAATCATTCGCTGATGGCAGGGGTGCAGTTACCCTACGGGGCTACGCTTAAAATCAAATATTACCTCACGAATTTCTTTAATAAAGATTATGTTCCAAGTTCAGTAGAAAGCATCCCCTACAACCAAATGGATGTTAATATTTTCTATTTCTCATTGAACTTTGGTCTTTTGAAAAACACAGACTTCTATTACGAGAGTAAATAAGTTCACTTGAAATATGTTATAATGAAAATGCCAGTCGCAGACTGGCTTTCATTTTTTATTGGCACTTATCAGACTTGCCTACAAAATAGCGTTCGCCATTGCTTATTACCTTTTCGTCTTTGATAGTAAGTGACACTTCGATAGGGGCAAAACTCTTGTTCGTAAAGATAAACTGTAACGTAGCATTCTCTCCATCTCCCTTCGCTGCCCATTGACCGGTCATCGTTCCTTTATATGACGGATTTTGTTCTTTAAAAAATCCTTTCTTTTTGATGGATGCCGTAAATGAACCATCCTTACACAAATGAATCATGGTTTCTTTGGAACCACCTTCTGCGGAGGCATACGTGGCAAGTACTTTATTGGAAAGGAAATCCTGCCAATCAAAATCAGCATACGGACTAACATTGGAAGGTGGTTCAAATTTGCTGTTCTTCATGAATTCCGTGACTGTATTTTTTACTGATTCATAAAACTGAATAGGTGCAATCATCAACGTTATCACGCACGGTCCGCTGGGGCTGCACCTTGCAACAACATATCCTTTATACCCTTTATTAACATGTTCACCGTCTCCAATGATTTCAGTTGTTAACATTCGATCTTGTTCTGTAATATAGACCGCTTTTAATCGAATCGTTTCACTTAAATCAACACCTTTACTCCACATCGTTTTTAACGAATTGATATCACTATGCTCTCTTCCGAAAACAAAGATTTCGCCATACGTAGCGGTGGTTGTAGTCAGTAAAAAAACTTCACTTTCACGGGGAAGGACACCTTCCCAGCCGACCGGCACTGTGGCACTAAAACCAAAACGGGGAGCATAAAGAGTTTCACCCGCCTCATACATTTTTCCAGGCTGCAGCCGGGATTTCTTTTTTTGAGCAGAGACCTGAAAAGATACCACCAGCAACAGACAAATCAGTGAATTCAAAACTTTCATAGGATATCGATTAAAATAATAGGCATCAACTTAAAAAAGTTCTACCACCCGGTATTACTTTATTACAAATCTACTATTTCCTTATTGTCTTTACCTGCCATCGGCATTTACTTTAATAAAGTATAGCATTGCCGCGCAATCTCCAATTCTTCGTTTGTGGGCACCACCAGTATTTTCACCGGTGAATCTTGTGTATTAATCTCATAGATACCTTTTCCACCGCGTTGATTTTTTTCCTCATCCAGATGTATCCCCAGGTATTCAAGATTTTTCGAAGCCAGGCTACGCGTGAGTGAATCGTTTTCACCCACCCCGGCAGTATAAACGATTGCGTCTAAGCCGTTGAGCACTGCAGCCAATGAGCCGATATATTTTTTGATATGATAGGCATACATTTCATAGGCCAGCATAGCCTCTTTACTTCCTCTGAAAAATTCCGATTTTACATCGCGCATATCGCTGAAACCCGTTAGCCCCAACAGGCCACTTTTTTTATTGAGAATCGTGTTCACATCACTCAGTGAATATCCCAATTGGTTCACCAAATGAAAAATGATCGATTGGTCGATGTCTCCGGTTCGCGTTCCCATGATCAACCCATTCATAGGACCAAGTCCCATACTGGTGTCAACACAAATACCATCACGTACGGCACTCATGCTGCATCCGTTCCCAAGGTGAATCGTAATGATTTTGGAATCTTTCTTTTGAAGATACTCAATGGCTTTCTCAGAAACATATTTGTGACTGGTACCATGAAAACCATAGGCACGAATTCCATGAGTTTCATAAAACTCTTTGGGGATGGCGATCCGGTACGCTACGGGAGGCATAGTTTGATGAAAGGCCGTATCAAACACTCCTACTTGCTTGGCGGAAGAAAAAATGGTGGATGCCACTTCAATGCCTAAATAATTGGGGGGGTTGTGTAGCGGTGCCAACGGAAATAACTTCTTGATTTTTTCCATCACTTCTTGCGTTATGATCATGGTCCTGGAAAAACTTTCGCCTCCATGCACAACACGGTGCCCTACCACATCAATTTCTTTGGGATCTTTTATTACACCAATCTTTGCGTCAGTTAATAGCCGCGATACTTCGGTGAGTCCTGCGGCATGATCGGCAATCGGTAAACTTTCTTTTCGCACGTGTTCGCTGCCGCGGATAAATGCTTTATGATAAATGGAAGATCCTTCCTGTCCGATGCGGTCAATGAGTCCCGAACAAACCACGACTGCCTCCGGCATGCGTATGAGTTGATATTTGATTGAGCTACTTCCGGAGTTAATGACAAAAACATTCATAAAACGGGATCAAAAAATTATTGTTGTGCCTGGATGGCAGTAATTACCACCGTGTTGAAAACATCATCCACGGTGCATCCGCGACTAAGATCATTGACAGGTTTATTCAATCCTTGCAACATAGGGCCGATGGCGAGTGCACCTGTTTCGCGTTGCACAGCTTTGTAAGTATTGTTTCCGGTATTTAAGTCAGGAAAAATCAACACGCTTGCCTGGCCGGCCACTTCCGATTTCGGCATTTTCTTTTTACCCACTGCTGGATCAACGGCAGCATCATATTGTATCGGACCTTCTACTTTCAAATCGGGTCTTCTTTGTCGTATAATTTCGGTAGCCTTTCGCACCTTGTCTACATCTTCTCCTTCACCGGATGTGCCGGATGAATAGGAAAGCATGGCGATCTTCGGCTCGATGCCAAACATCTTACTGGTTTCAGCTGATGAAATAGCGATGTCAGCGAGTTGTTCGGAAGTAGGATTTGGATTAACAGCACAATCACCAAAAACGGAAACACGGTTGGGCAGACACATAAAGAAAACGGATGACACCGTGTTGATGCCAGGTTTGGTTTTTACAAATTGTAAGGCAGGCCGGATGGTATGTTGTGTGGTGTGAGCTGCACCCGATACCATACCATCAGCCTCGCCTTTGTATACCATCATGGTACCAAAGTATGATACATCCTGCATAAGATCTCGGGCCATCTCTATCGACAGATTTTTACTCTTGCGAAGTTCAACCAACGTTTCAACATATTCCTGAAACTGATCCGAGGTAGCCGGGTTAATGATCTTCACTTGTTCCGTATCCAAACTCAGATTTAATCGCTTCAACGAGGCCAGTATCGATTCTTTATTCCCTAAAATAGTAATGTCTACAACCTGTTGTTTTACCAATGCATCGGCAGCGATGAGGATGCGATCGTCATCACCTTCCGGCAGAACAATATGTTTCTTATGTTCCTTGGCCCGCTTCACAATCTGATATTGAAACATGCGAGGGGTAATGCTGGTGGTGCGGAAAGAAATAATTTTTCTCTCTAACGCTTTTACATCTACATGGCTGTCAAACATGCTGATGGCAAGTGCGATCTTGTCTTTATTGCCGGATGCAATTCTTGATTGTGTATTCGCTACCCGGTTCACGGTTTTAAAGGTTCCGCTTTCTACAGCAATGATAGGAACTACAGTATCCAGACCTTCAATTAGTTTAAGTATAGTTGGTTCAGGAATAAGCCCACCAGTGAGTACCATGCCGGCAATCTTCTGATAATTTTTAGAAATGTTGGCTTGCAATGCACCGATGATAATATCACCGCGGTCACCAGGCGTTACGATCAACGTGTTTTTACCTAATCGCGTTAAGCAGTTATGTAATTGCATGGCGCCAACAATCGAAGCATCCACTGGGTTGGAAAGCATCGATTCTCCAAATAATATTTTTCCGCCCACCGATTCATGAATTTCCTTCATGGTGGGATTGCCTAGTTCTTTGTTGCTGGGAATGGATGTAATGATGATATTCGGTGGAAGAGCTTTTGTTAACTGAGTACGGATTTCTTCTTCCTTCTCGCCATTTATTTTATTGGCAATAACCGTGAGAATCTGAACACCCTCGTCAGTAAAACCTTTCACAGTAGAGACAGCGGTATCAACAATCTCTTGTGCAGATTTGCCTTCACCTTTTACAATGACAGCCGCGGGTATGCCCAGGTTTTTCGCTATTGAAATATTGCCATCAAATTCAACATTGGTGCTGCCCCCCATAAAATCGGTTCCTTCTACTACTACAAAGTCGTAGCGTTCCTGCAATTGTTTAAACCGGTCAATAATGGTATCGATGATATAGGCTTCGTTTCCGGCATTGATTTGTTTTACTACTTCATTGCGGGTAAACACATACATTTCAGAATAGGTTGCGCTTAAATTGAAATGACTTGCTATCATTTCAAGGTGACTATCCTTTTCATTTCCTTCGCGGCTGATTACCGGTTTAAAGTAGGCGATCTTTTCGGTTTTGCCGGCTAGCAGGTTCACCAGGCCCAAAGCAATGATGGATTTTCCCGAATAGGGCTCGGTGGTGGTGAGGTAAATAGCGTTTGTCATAGAAATCGTGAACTAATTGTATTGGGAAGGTGCATCAATACGCTGATAAAGATACACATCCCGGGTTATTTGTTTCAACCTAACAAATGTGATCTCATTGTATTTTCAAATGAATGACAATAGTCATGGTCTACAGAATAATTCCCTGTTACATTAGGAATGAAACGCAACCGATTGTTATGTTGAGACTGGTTATTTGAACGATTAATAATATCTTAGATTTATAATTTATCCTTTTGAAAAATAACAGGTTAGTGTGGATTGGTTTGCTTCACCTGGTGATTGCAACAACCGTGGTAGGGCAGGACCTTGATCCCCGTGCCTATATCTGGTTACCTGTTAAAACAAATACACTGGTTACTGGCTTTTCATACTCAGAAGGAGGTGTTGTAACGGACCCTACATTACCCCTCCAGGATTTGGAAGCTTCAGTACAAGTGGCATCGCTCGGATACGTCCATGCATTTAATTTATTTGGTCTTACCGCACAGGCATTGGTTGTACAACCCTATTCATGGGCGCAGGCTTCAGCCCTGGTAGGAGGCCAACGTGAAAGTATTACGAGATCGGGTTTTGCCGATACCCGGCTGCGACTAACCGTATTGATACACGGTGCCCCAGCTGTAGGACTTCAGGAATTTATGAAAGCAACTAAAAAAACAATTGTAGGACTAAGTATGAATGTGGTTGCCCCAACAGGTCAATATTTCTCTGATAAGTTAATTAACCTGGGCACGAACCGGTGGTCATTCCGGCCCGAGCTGGCCCTCTCGCAACCTATGGGTAAACGGTGGCTTGCCGATGTTTATGCAGGCGTATGGTTCTTCACAAATAACTATTCGTTTTATCCCGGAAATTCATTGCGCACACAACAACCTATGGGCGCGTTTCAGGCTCACATCAG
Source organism: Cyclobacteriaceae bacterium (assembly GCA_041736555.1). Classification (GTDB taxonomy): domain Bacteria; phylum Bacteroidota; class Bacteroidia; order Cytophagales; family Cyclobacteriaceae; genus ELB16-189. The sequence continues at coordinate 203 of JBGSTJ010000023.1, read as the reverse complement.
CTATAACATAACACCCCGATTTTGGGTAGCCTTCAATACGACTTACTATGTTGGTGGAACCTCTGTCTCGTCCTGAAATAGGTTTACACGATTTACCGTGTAAACAATATGAGAAAATCAGAAAAAACAGTTCATGAACAAGAAGCTATCATTGCAGAGTATTTGCTGGGCGATACGACCTATCGTAAATTGGGAGCCAAACA
>JBGSTJ010000007.1:0-1635 GCA_041736555.1 Cyclobacteriaceae bacterium | reverse complement strand
AAGTAAGCAATAGCTGTATCTGGATCGGTATAATGAAAGCCATGCCCCATTCGACCAGGATTTCGGCCACTGGCTCCTGAACCCATGGTATCTTTTTCGATTAGTTTAACCTGGTAGCCCCTATTGGCTAGCTCGAGCGCGGCACTGAGACCAGCGGCACCAGCACCTATGACGATGATTGATTCGGCCATTAATGTCTATTATTTGTTTTATATGCAGGAATTATAGCATCTATGGTGAAAAACTGAAAATAGCGGGGCGTTATATAGTCAACCTTCCCACTTTAGAAAGAAAGACCTTCAAGCCCTGGGTAGAATATTTAAAACTGAACGGGATTCGTGCTGACGGATATCAACTTTAAATGACTATTTCATCATCTATACCCAAGATCTTTGAAAATGCTTGCATTGTTCAAAAAATGGGATCAAGCTATGCGTCATGAAAAGATTATATTTAACACCGGAAGAAAAAGACTACCTTGAAGGCGAGCATGCTCTAAAAGAAAATGGCAAAGAGCGCGATCGAATCAAGGCTATTTTGTTACGTTCAGAAGGTTGGACAGTACCTCAAATTAGCCAGGCTTTACGGCTACACCAATCGACGATTATTAAACATATCGAAGCGTATAAAACGGCAGGGAAATTAAAGAATGAAAGCGGTGGTTCAAAGAGTAATTTAACAGATGAACAGACTCAAGAATTAATCACGCATTTGGAAGAGAATACTTACGCCCACAATCATCAAATTGTTATGTATATTAAAGAGCGTTTTGGTGTCATGTACACCGTAGCGGGATTGCATAAATGGCTTCATCGGAATGGTTTTAGTTACAAAAAACCTAAAGGCTTGCCTCATAAGGCAGATGCTGAATTACAAAAGCAATTTATTGCTGAATATAACCAATTAAAACAAGAGGTTGGCGTTGATGAGCCTATTTTGTTTATGGATGCAGTGCATCCGACACAAGCGACAAAATTAGCTTATGGCTGGATTAGGACAGGTAAAACAAAGCATGTTGGAACAACAGCCAGCCGTACTCGTTTAAACATTGTTGGCGCCATCCAATTGGGACATATTGCTGACGCAATCACTTCACAATATGAAACAATTAATGCGGAATCTATCATGAATTTCATGGATAAAATCCGAGAAAAATATGATACAAAAACAGTTCATTTGATGTTAGACCAGTCTGGATACCATCGGTCATCACTGCTTCCGGAATATGCTTCAAAACGCAATATAAAACTTCATTTCTTACCGCCTTATAGTCCCAACCTCAACCCGATAGAACGATTATGGAAAGTCATGAATGAACAGGTTAGGAATAATCGGTTTTTCAAGGGCGCTAAAGATTTTAAAGAGGCAATAAATGGCTTTTTAAATGATATTTTGCCGAGCATTGGAAATAGCCTAGATGGCAGAATTAATGACAATTTTCAGTTGCTGAAAACTTAGCATTTTGAAGTTGTTTGGGTATATACCGGAGATTCTTCAAAATGCGAGTTTTTAGAATATGCCTTTTTTCCATCATTTAGCCACCTCTACAGATAATCAAAAAAATCAAAATTCGCCACAATTTCTTTTATTTATAATGAGTTAATCGATTCGTGACCCGGGTCACACCACATCTTG
>JBGSTJ010000043.1:0-208124 GCA_041736555.1 Cyclobacteriaceae bacterium | reverse complement strand
GCGTGGCAACTAAAAACGCAATTGATATTTATAACAACAAAAGATTACATGTATCTTTAGGATATAAGACACCAAATGTGGTGTTTAAAAATGCAGCTTAAATAAATCTTTAACCTGTAGCCGTATTTTAGGACTAGACATTGGGTTTTAGCTCGTGGACAGATCCGAGACTATCATTGCAAAAATTAGATTGGCAAACAATTCAATGGCTGGCATTTTACTATGACTACTTGAAATTTATCGCATAACTTCACTACCTTCAACGATGATCAAGGCAGGTCAGAATCCGAATAACACTAGTCGTTCACTGGCAGCCATTATGTTCTCGGATATAGTGGGCTTTACGGCTTTGATGGGAGAGAATGAAGAAAAGGCTCTGCGTATAAGGAGGATAAACCGCGAAATTCATCTGCAGCAAATTGAAGCTGTGGGTGGTACCTGGCTCAAAGAAATGGGTGATGGCACCATGGCAAGTTTTGCCACCATAACCGAAGCCCTTCGAGCGGCAATCGAGATCCGAAGAATCTGCAAACAGGAGTTGGGAATGGAAATCAAAGTGGGCATCCACTTCGGTGAAGTTGCCAATGAAGACAATGATGTTTTTGGCGATGGGGTAAACATTGCCTCGCGCATTGAAGCATTGGCTGCCGGAGGTGGGATACTGATCTCAGAATCCGTTTACAGGGATGTAAAAAACAAATGGATTTTTAAGACCGCATTTATTGGAGAGACAACCTTAAAGAATGTTGCCGGCAAGCATAAAATCTATCAGGTACTTGATGGTGATTTGACAAAACCAACCGTTACAATCAAGTCAGGCAGAAAGAGTATGCTCCTGGCAGGTGTGGCGACATTAATAGTCGTGCTGACGGCTGTTTCGTTTTTCGTTATCTGGCCAAGATTATTCAGCAAAACAAATACGAGTACTTCCATTGCGGTACTTCCCTTTCACAGCCAATCAGAGGATGAAGACCAGAAGCATTATGGAGTAGGTTTGGCCACTGAGATTCGTTCCAAACTTTCACAGAGCAAGCAGTTTGAGTTTATCAGCTCAATGCAGGCTACTATGGGCTACGGTTATACCGATTCTCCGGCTAAGATTGGCGATGAATTGGATGTTAAATATATATTAAGCGGAATCTACCAGATTTCGGGAGAGCGGATTAAAGTAGATGTTGAATTGGTAGATGCACAATCTGGAGGAGTAGTCTGGAATCTCTCTTTCAATGAATTGTTTACTGACATCTTTGAACTCCAATCCATGGTTGCCACAAAAGTATTCAGAGAGTTTTCGATGACGGAAGGCCCAAATGACGGTTTACCAACACAAAATATTGAAGCTTATTCACATTATCTAAAGGGGTTGGAATTGGAGGCAGGTAAAAATGAATTCGAACGAAGGCTGGAAGCTGAGGAGCAGCTCGGACTCGCCATTCAAAAAGATTCATCGTTTATTGACCCCTATGTTTCATTGGTCCGGATGAAAGCCTTTTGGATATCCAGAAATTCGAGATTGAAAGGAAAAGAGGAATACGACAGAGCGCTTAAGGAGGTCATGGAGTTAAGAGATTACGCGAAAGTGGATTTTTCTGGCTCACCAAAATACACCTTGATCCTGGGATTCATAGCTTATCTTATCGATCGGAACTATGATGAGGGACAAAAATATTTTGAAAAGGTCTTGATACATGATCCGGAAGATTTAGATGCCAATAACTGGATTGGTGCTATCTACAAGCGCAAGTTGATGCATAAGGAAGCTATTTATCACCTTTCAAAAGCTAGAAAGTTAGATCCCAGTCAAGGCAGCGTTTGGCAAGAAATGATGATTGTCTTTGCCAGCATGGGCGACTATGCCTCTGCGGAAAGGGCGTACAATAATGGTGTTATTCTGGGAATAAATGCGGAAAAAGATGCAGGTATCTTTGGAGAGCAAGGCAGAACAAGGCCGCGGGAGAAAGTAGAAGAACCCTTCTGGTATTTTGTGGAAAAAAAGGTGATTGAAAGAGATTTTAGGGGAATCATTGATATCCTTGATACATCAAAGATGGTTGACCCAATAACCATTTCTTGGTGGAAGGCGTACAGCTATTATGGATTGGGAATTCAGGACTCGGTAAAACATTTCGGCCACTTTTTTTTAGACAATACAAATGGTTTGAATCCATATCTACACGCGATACTTGGGAATAAGGAGAAAGCCATAGGAATTCTTCATGAAGGAATTGGAAGGTTGGCAGCTTCGGAAAAAATGCAGTACTGCAATCAACGAGTACAGGAGATCATATTATTATCTGTACTTGGCGAATACGAGGAAGCTACCGAATTACTAACAAAACTCAATCGAGAATATCCAAACTTTGGCCGATATGGCCGCCTCTTCCATGATCCTTTCATGGACAAAATCAAACGGGAGTCCCCTACATTTGTTAAGGCGCTGAATAGTATGAAACTCCCTCCAAAACTTGATTTGGAGGGGCTGATTAAGTTTTGAAAATAAAAAGAATATGAACCCTTTCGATGAGTAGATGAGATCGACTGATGAATACAGAGAAAACCCAACTGGCCTACAACAAAAGTGCATGTATCATAGTACTGGTTTTATAATTGCATTGTAGTTTAAATTTCATAATCAAGTATAGTGTCGGGGGACAGAAAGAAGCAGGTCGCTAAAGTCTGTGTAAAATTATGTATGGAATGTATGGATGTCTGTAATCAGTGTGCAAAAGATTGTTAGTCCGATTCAGCAAACAAAATGCAATCGCTCAATGCTTGTATTAAGGCCTGTGAAGATTGAGCAACGGAATGTGAAAAGCATGACAACGCATCTTGTAAAAAAATATTATTCACAGTAATGCCCGCATCTTTCTGATCTTTCGATCCGACAAACGCTATCAATAACTGTAGTAGTAAATCTAAATTACTCCAATTGTACTCAGTAGTACCAATCCGATTACAATCGGACAAACAAACCGGATGAAAAAGATCCATATTGCCAGCGGAGTGATTGATCCAATCATAGGTTTGGTAAAGAAAGGTGAACCCGTACCTACCTCGTTGCCGAGTTTTTTGATATCCATGATCCAACCGGTATAAAGACATGTCATCAAGGCAACGATAACAATAAACAATCCGCCAAATAAAGCATCCATGATGTCCAGAAAGCCTGTCTTTGTTTCGCCAAAAAAATTAATGGAAATAGTTGAAAACCATTCTGACGCTCCACCGGATAATGCAGAAGGTATACCCACTAGAAAAGCAAGAATACCAACTGTCCAGGATGCTTTCTTACGACTCCAATTCTTTTCATCAATCAGGTAGGAGCCGGGCACCTCAATCATAGAAATTGAAGAGGTGAGTGCCGCCACACATAAAAGAAGAAAGAAGGAGGCACCCACAATGCGGCCACCCGTAGGCATGGAATTAAAAATATCGGGCAACACTTGAAAAACTAGCGCTGTTCCTTCAGCAGGATTTTTACCAAACGAAAACACGGCCGGAAATATCATAAGCCCGGCTAAAAGCGCAACGGCTGTGTCCATAAAACCAATCCACGCTCCGCTGCTTACAATATTCTGGTCTTTCGGAAGATAAGAACCATAGGTAATCAAGATACCCCAACCTACAGAGAGTGAAAAGAAAGCTTGACCCAGTGCGGACAAAACTACGCGGCCATTGATCTTACTAAAATCCGGGGTGAGATAATATTTTACTCCCTCCATGGCACCATCCAGTGTAAGGCTTCTGATCATTACCAGGAACACTAATAGAAAAAGTACAGGCATGAGAATTTTAGAAGCCTTTTCAATGCCACCGGCAATTCCACCCAGTACAATGGCAACCGTGGCAATCATAAATACTGCAAAAAATGGAATAACGTAAACTGGTGCGTTCTTAAATGTATCGAAGTCGTGAATGAAGTCGGTGAACTCACTTACAATATAGCCTATTGTCCAGCCGGCAATAACACCATAATAACTAAGCACAAAAAAACTAACGCATAATGCGAGCACGGCACCCGTGAACACCCAAAACTTATTGGCACCCGTGCTCTTGAAAGCACCAATTGTGTTTCTTCCGGTTAGGCGGCCCAAGGCAACTTCGTTATAGATTAGCGGTAAGCCGATGAGGATAACGCAAAGCACATAAACAAACACAAACGCACCACCTCCGTTTTGACCTACCACATACGGAAAGCGCCAGATGTTACCGAGGCCAACGGCCGAACCGGCTGCAGCCATAATAAATCCAAACTTAGAACCAAATTGACCTCTGCTTGCTGACATAATAGGTAGGTTAAGTAATTGTTAAGCGCGCGCAGTTTAGCAAATAATTCGGATTTATTAATGTGGGCTTTTAATAATGGCAGAATTACTTGTGCAGTTGCGAGGCCAAGAGGGCAAGTCCGTCTTTAAAGCTATGTGGTTGGTACCCTAATTCCCGTTTAGCTTTTGTGATAATGAATCCGGTTTTGGGTGGGCGCATGGCCGGCTGCCTGAACGTACTGGAGTCGGCAGGTTTGATTAACGACTTATCCAACTTAAAGAATTCTGCAGTTTGATTGGCAATGTCATACGGAGTCATCATTTCTTCGCCCGAGATATGATAAATACCGGTAGCCTTTTTTGATGCGGCCAGATAACAGCCCATCGCAAGATCTTCCGCCAGGGTAGGGGTACGCCATTGATCGTTTACTACGTTAATACTTTTTCCTTCTTCCAGACTTTTCTTTACCCAGAGTACAATATTACTTCTGCTTAGATCCGGAGTAACGCCAAATACTAGAACGGTACGGAGTATGGCCCAACTGATTTTACTTTTTTGAATCACCTGTTCACCGGCCAGTTTACTTTCTCCATAAAAATTAACCGGGTTTGGAATAGCCGTTTCATCTAAGGGTCCGTGAGACCCATCAAAAATGAAATCCGTTGAAACATGAACGAGGTGCGTATTATTTTTTTCGCAGGCTTCCACCAGATTTTCAACTCCGGTTACATTCGCTTTCCAGCAAAGATCGCGTTCGGTTTCGCATTGATCCACTTGTGTCATAGCTGCCGTATGAATGACAACATCAGGCCGTGTTTTTGAGAATACTGCTGCTGTCTGATCAGGATCGGCTACATCCAGTTCAAAAAATTGCACGTTAGGCGGAAGTGCCGTGATTTTTTTTCTTGCGGTAGCAATGGCTGTTACTGCTGGTTTTGTACTAAGAAGTTGAACTAATTTATAGCCCAGCAGGCCATTCGCTCCGGTGATAAGAATTTTCATTTTTTAACTTCAGGAAATTTATAGCCATACGTGTCTGCGATTTTTTTGCGCGACATCTCTTCCACTGTTACAAACATGCGCACATCTTCCATCGGGCGATTGCCAGGGGCTGTGGGTAACTCAGCGATTTTATCAATTACCTCAAGGCCGCTGATTACTTTGCCGAAGATGGTGTATTCATCATCTAAAGGTGGATAGCCACCAATGGTTGTATAGACTTTTAACTTTTCTTCTGAAACTTCCTTGTAAATTTTGATTCCGGTTTGTTTTTCTAACCTCGGCACAAGGCTGTAAATTTTGTTTTGGTAACCTTGCATATCACCTGTCATATAGATTTGATTGAGCGTATCAATCAGGGGCTGACTGGCTGGGTTTTGCATCATTTGTTGAAACGCAGTATTCAATTTTGCCTGATCAATTTTAAGCGCATCTACTTCGGTTGGTGGCGTTACCCGACCTTGTACAATATAAAATTGACTTCCACTCGAGGCTTTCGCTGGATTTGCCTGATCGGGAATACGAGCAGCGGATAAGGCTCCCTTTTCATGAAAAAATTTTGGATTAAATTCTGCCTCTACTGTATAGCCGGGTCCACCCATACCCAGAGGCTGTCCGGGTTGAGCATTTTTAGAATCTGGATCACCACCCTGGATCATAAAGCCCGGAATAACCCGATGAAAAAGTAAACTATCAAAATAGTGTTCTTTCGCCAGCTTGATAAAATTAGCTTTATGCTTAGGCGTTTCATCGTAGAGGATAGCCACCATATCACCGTGTGAGGTTTTGATGGTAACTAAATAGTCAGATCCACTTTCTTGCGAACATTGTGTGAAAGAAAGAACGGAAAGTAAAGCAAGGAGAGATAAAATTCGTTTCATAAGTGAATTGTATTTCGAATGGATATTAATTTTTAAAGCTTTATGGATTAATAGATTTTGCAATGTTTAAGGAAAGATCCAGAAAAATCATTTTGGCACTGCCGTTTCGCTCCAGGTGATAATGCGCATCGGTAACGAGCTGATTAATTTTTTCGATCTTGGGCACATTCATAATTTTGCTGAAATCTTTTACAAATTTAACTTCTCCGGATTTTATACGACCCACAGCATCAGCCCCGGCATGTTGCAGCAAGGTTTCGCGCATCATACCCAGTGCATAGTGAAATAGATTGCGTTGACTGAGTTTATCCAACTCATGAAAATCATCCGCGAAAGCAACCAGTTTAGGATAGTCTCTTTTGTAACAGCTGCGCATCCAATCGGCAAAGCGATCCTGAAAGTGATCTTCCTCACTACTGATTAATTTTATAGCTGCGTTCAGATCGCCATCTGCTAGTTGAAGTATTTCCTGACGCCTTGAATCTTCTACTCCGTGCTTGTCTTTCAGATAGGTGTCGAGGTCTTCATCCGTTAGTTGCGGCACCTGCACCATTTGCGTGCGCGAAAGTATGGTAGGTAACAAGCGCTCGGCAGCATTGCTTACCAGAAAGAAGAATGTATTGGGCGGTGGTTCTTCCAGGATTTTTAAAATACCATTGGCTGCCGAAGGGTGCATAAATTCGGGTTGCCAGATGATCATTACTTTGTAGGAGCTCTCAAACGGCTTCAGCGAAAGCGTTTTAATAATTTCGCGACCTGCTTCTCTTGAAATTAAAGCTAGTTTATCTTCGCCACCATAATAGTTGGTCCAATCATTTACATTACCATACGGTTGTTCCAAAAGAAAAGCCCGCCATGTTTTAAGCATCTCTGCCTTAAACCGGTCTTCATCTTTATCGCCTTTTATATTTCCTAGCGGAAAAACAAAACTTGTATCAGGATGAACGTATTTTAAACTTTTGCTGCAAGCCGAACATGTTCCACAGGCATCCTCTTCGTTTTTATTTTGACAATGCAGGTAGTTGGCATAAGCCAATGCAAGCGGTAAGTTCAATGCACCAACTTTCCCTAGAAAAAGCTGCGCATGCGCAATGTGATTTTGCTTTACAGAATCAAGCAACCTTGACTTAATTTCGGCTAGACCTGGGATATCAGCGAATTTCACTTTTCTGATTTATGGTTAGTTCACTTTTTTTCCCACACCCGATACTGGGCTGATTCGTTGTAAATTGTTCGAAGAATGTCGCGGTCGTCTTCAGTCAGATCTACATTTCTTCGCGCCATCGCTTTTGATGCGGTATCTAATGCCTTGTTAAGTTGATAGGTTGTAAAGCCGGCCGCACCACCCCACGCAAAGGAAGGAATAAAATTACGTGGATATCCATCACCAAAAATACTGGCGCTTACGCCTACTACCGTGCCCGTGTTAAACATCATGTTGATGCCGCATTTGCTATGATCACCAAGCATCAACCCACAAAACATCAACCCGGTATCTTTGAAACCATTTTTTGCATAATTCCAGATCTTGATATTTTCATAGTTGTTCTTCATGTTTGAAGTGTTGCTATCGGCACCCAGGTTACACCATTCACCAATCACGGAGTTTCCTAAAAAGCCATCATGGGCTTTATTACTATATCCAAAGATGACCGAGTTACTTACCTCACCACCAATTTTTGAAAAGGGACCCACCGTAGTATCGCCCCGCACTTTGGCACCCATGTTTACATGCGAGCCTTCGCATAAGGCAAACGGTCCGCGGATGAGTGCGCCTTCCTGGATAAAAGAATTTTTGCCAAGATAGATAGGTCCATTTTCAGCATTAAGTAAGGCAGCCCTGATTTGAACACCCTCTTCTAAAAACACCTGGTCGGGATTATAAATACGTGTAAAGGCATCTTCTACTGGCGCTGATTTGCGACCTTTCGTAAGCAACGTAAAATCTTGCCGGATTTCGGCTCCATTGCTCTGGTATATCTTCCACACCTGATCGATCAGCGTGAGGGGTTGGGTAAATTCATTGATAGTACCGGTGATAATCTCTGGCACCTCATCATCGGGTGTGCGAACAGCCAAAATCAGGTTGTCCTTAGTAATTGCATCGCCCGGTTTAAGTTGTCGAATGGCGGCCAACAGGTCTTCGTTGGGACACGCTGCGCCATTGATCCAGTAATTATCGGCTTCGTGGCGAAGCGGAAATTTTTTGCTTAGGTAGGATTCGGTTGAATAGGAAACTTTGAGGTTGAGGTATTTTTCCCACTTCTCGGCTATGGTTAGAATGCCCGTTCGGATAGCCGCCACGGGGCGGGTGAACGTGAAAGGTAACAGGTTTTGACGGATCGTAGGACTATCGAACAGAATCAGATTCATGACGCTAAAATAGGTTGATCAATTTCCATCGCCAAATACATTCACACGCATGACATGAAGTCGCAGCAAATAAAAAAGGTCTCCTTGATAAGAGACCTTTTAAGCAAACCACGCTAAGAAAAATATCTATTACTTTCCGTATTTCTTTTTGAATTTCTCAACACGACCGGCTGTGTCAAGGAACATTTTCTTACCTGTGTAAAAAGGATGTGAAGCTGAACTCACTTCGACCTTAATTACAGGGTAATCTTTACCGTCTTCCCACTTAATGGTTTCCTTTGGAACTGAAGTAGAACGGCTTAAAAACTTAAAATCGCTCGAAGTATCCCAAAAAACCACTTCTTTATACTCTGGATGGATGCCTTTTTTCATAGTCTAATTGCTTAAAGGACTGCAAAAGTAGGAAAACAGTCCCGAAATGCAAGGCTTTTAATCTCGAATTTGTCTGAAATATAGTAAGGTTGTAAATTGGAACCAAAATGGAACCGTTATGGCTAATATCACCGTTAAAAACATTCCGGAAAAGACCTATCAGATTTTAAAGGAGCGTGCAAAGCGGAACAACAGGAGCTTAAATAGCGAGATTATCCTTAGTCTTCAGCTTCACGCATTAAGGTCTGATAATAATAACAGCAAAATTCTGGAGCTGGCAAGGAAAGCTCAAACTATGGGTAAGGGATTTCTTACCGACTCTGAAATAATCGCAGCCAAACATACTGGTAGAGAATGATCGTGGTCGATGCCAACATACTGGCTTATTTTTGGCTGAAATCTCCCAATTTTGAATTGGTGGCTAAACTTTATGAAGTGGATCCGGATTGGACTGCCCCGGATTTGTGTAGAAGTGAGTTTCGGAACATTGCAGCGGCCTATTTGAGAAAGAGACTTTATACACTAGAGGAAGTACAGTGGTTAGTTGCGCAAAAGGAAAGCCGCATGATGGGTTCGTACCTGGAAGTAGATTCCACGGAAGTCATGAATCTGGTAAATCAATCCACTTGCTCTTCTTATGATTGCGAATATGTAGCCTTAGCAAAAAAGACCATGCGACCTTTGATTACGTTTGATAAAAAAATTCTTCAGGAATTTCCTAACGTTGCGAATACAGTTGATGAATATATAAGTTCATTGCGCTAAATGAAGTACATTTTATTGTTCGTTTTGGTTTTTAATACGATGATTGGTGCAACCCAAAGCACCAATGCCACACTCAATGAAGACTATTATCACTGGATAGATCGCTATGAAATAAAATCCGGAAAGATTGTGCCGGGGTTCTTCACTTCCGTAAAACCCTATAAGCGTGATGCCATCATAAGATATTTAGATACCCTTGCGGCAACAGGCTCACTCTTTTCCTCACGCAGTGATCAATATAATCTTGAGTATCTGCGCAACGACAGTTGGGAGTGGAGTAGGTCTGAAAGCAACACCAGCAAAAAGCCTGTACTGAAAAGCCTTTATAAAAATAAATCAGACTTGGTGTATGTCGATATTCCAGAGTTTGATTTGCATGTTAGTCCCGTGCTTTATCTTGGCGTTGGTTCTGATAGTCGGTTGGATGATCCCATAACCATCAACACCCGGGGCATTGAAATCCGGGGCATGGTTGATCGCAAAGTTGGGTTCTACACATTCATTGGCGAGAATCAATCCATATTGCCCTTGTATGTAAGTGAAGAATTAGCGCGGAACAAAGTAATTCCGCACGAAGGGTTCTGGAAAACTTTTAAAGAAAACGGAGTTGACTTTTTTCAGGCCCGCGCTTACATCGACTTCAATATCAGCAAGCATATCTATATGCAGTTTGGTAACGATCGCACGTTTACTGGCAACGGCTATCGATCCTTAATTTTTTCGGATTACTCACCACCCAATTTATTTCTTCGCACCAATGTGAAAGTGTGGAAACTTAATTATCTCTTCCAGATTAACCGGATGGCTGCTGATGCACGCACATCGGGTGACGAACGATATCCCGAGAAGTTTGTAGCCTATCACCATGCCTCTTTCAATATTGGAAAGAAACTGAACCTTGGAATTTTTGAATCGGTGGTCTTTAGTCCGAAGGATTCTGTTAATGATAACACCTTCGACTTGAGTTATCTGAATCCGGTTATTTTTTACCGCGCCATTGAACAACAATTTGGTAGTAGCGATAATGCTTTGTTGGGTATGGACGCCAAGTGGAATGCCTTTAAAGGTGTTTCCTTTTATGGTCAGTTTGTGCTCGATGAATTTTTGTGGGATGAGATCTCGGCAGGGGATGGCTGGTGGGCTAATAAGTGGGCTCTACAGCTAGGCGCAAAATATATTGATGCGTTTGGCGTCTCTAACCTTGACCTGCAAGTTGAATACAATGCTGTGAGACCGTATACCTATTCGCACTACTCACAATATGGAAGTTATAGTAACTATCGGCAATCGCTGGCGCATCCGCTGGGTGCGAATTTTAATGAATGGGTAGGCATTATTCGCTATCAGCCCATTCCTAAACTCAACGTGATAGCAAAAACATTTTACGCTAAAACCGGACGTGATGATGTAGATCAAAACTGGGGTGGTAATATTTTAAAAAACAGTAATACAAGGGAGCAGGAATATAATAACACCATTGGCCAGGGCAATAGCAACACCATTTTGTTTGTGGACTTTACCGCCTCGTATATGCTGAAGCATAATTTATTTATTGATGGGAAACAGATTTTCCGTCAGAGCAAAAGTGATTTGGCTGCCTACAACTCTAATACCTCATTAACTTCCGTAGCTTTGCGCTGGAATATTCCACAACGGTTGTATGATTTCTAATTCTGATCAATGAAGAGCTTTTTGCGAATTCTTGCGTACGCCAATAAATTAAGAACCCGTTTAGTTTTCTTTTTTGGGTATTCTATATTGGGAATCATTTTTGGTGCTTTTAATATTGTGTTGGTCATCCCGATGCTTACGGTGCTATTTAAACAAGGCAAAGAAGCAGCAGCGATTCCGCCCATGCCCGCATTTGAATTTTCAACAGATTACCTGATTGGAGTTTTTAATCACTACTTCATCACCATCATTAAAGAGAATGGACAATTAAATGCACTGCTTTTTATTTGCGGATTGATTGTAATCTGTGTGGTGTTGGCGAATGTGTTTAGATTTCTGGAACGCGTGATGGCTACTAAAATTCGGGTAGATCTCGTGAAAAACATCCGGATGGATATTTTTAGAAAAGTAACCCAACTTCATATCGGCTATTTTAATAATGAACGTAAAGGTGATTTGATTTCACGATTTACCAACGATGTAACAGAGGTAGAAACCGCGGTAATGAATAGTCTCAAAGCGGTACTCAAAGAACCCATCACCATTATCGTGTATTTTTTCGTGTTGTTCACGATCTCTCCCAAGCTCACGTTGTTCACGCTGCTGGTGTTGCCTTTAACAGGCGGAGTATTGGCTGAAATTATCAAGCGATTAAAAAGACAAGCTACTCAAAGTCAGGAATCGCTGGGACGCATCCTCAATATTCTGGATGAAACATTTGGAGGCATGCGTGTAATTAAAGCCTTCAATGCCCGAAATTTTGTGATCAATAAAATTGAAGCGGAGAGTAGTTTCTACCGGAAGACCAGTAAGTCGATGGCCTACAAAAATGAACTTGCCTCGCCCGTTTCAGAAATGCTGGGTGTGATGATTATTGCCGGGATCATTTTCTTTGGCGGAAATATGGTGTTGAGTGAGAATTCCACGTTGGAGCCAGAAGGATTTCTTGGCTTCCTGGCTGTGTTTGCGATGATTATTCAGCCGGCCAAGAACTTTTCCAATGGCATTACCTCCCTGCAGCGGGGCACCGCTTCAGCCGCACGCATTTTTGCATTAATTGATCAACAGCCTGTTATTAAAAGTAAACCAGGGGCTACTGAACTAAAATCCTTTGAAAAGGAAATTGAATTCAAAAATGTAAGCTTTGCTTATGACACCGAACCCGTATTAAAGAATATAAACCTAACCATAACAAAAGGAAAGACACTGGCACTGGTGGGCCCATCGGGTGGGGGCAAGTCGACTCTTGCCGATTTAATACCACGTTTTTATGATCCCACCGAAGGACAGGTGTTAGTGGATGGCGTTTCGATTACAGATTATGAACTCGAGTCGTTGCGAAAACAAATCGGGGTAGTGACACAGGAGTCTATTCTCTTTAATGATACTATTTTCAATAACATTGCTTTTGGAATGCCTGAGGCAAGCGAAGAACGCGTGATCGAGGCAGCCCGTATTGCCAACGCCCATGATTTTATTGTGCAATCAGAAAATGGCTATCAGACTTTGATTGGTGAGCGCGGGTCTAAACTTTCTGGTGGCCAGCGACAGCGGTTAAGTATAGCCAGAGCGGTATTAAAGAATCCTCCTATTTTGATTTTGGACGAAGCCACTTCGGCATTAGATTCGGAATCGGAGAAACTGGTGCAGGAAGCCCTCTTTAACCTAATGAAAAATCGCACATCCATTGTGATTGCACACCGGCTCAGCACCATTCAGCATGCTGATGAGATTGTTGTTATTCAAAATGGTGAAATTGGTGAACGTGGTAGCCACGAGCAACTCAATAGCCAGAATGGCTTATACCGCAAATTGGTGGCGATCCAGAATGCAGAGCGATAACCAATAAACATGCAAGGTTTTGACGCGGATAGTAATTTTTGCTTTGCCGGAAAAAGCCTAATTTTGTTTCCTATAACGATTTCATAATGAATCAACGCAGGCGCATTTTTTTTGGCATCTTCGGAGTGTATCACTTCGCGATACTCATGTTTGTCATCTACATTGATTCAAACAAAGAAGACTTTGGTCTGCTTTCCCAGCTTTATGGTAAACTTTCGTTGCTGAAGTATGGTGCCGTGTTGGGTACTGTCTTGTTTATCGTTGATTTAATCTGGAATTTTTTAGAAACCCGGAATGCACATAAAGAACAGGATACTTTACGACTTGAAAACAATACCCTGAAAGCGAAAGTCTACGACTTCCAGGAGTCAGCAAAACCTGTTGTGAAAGAAAATCCTCCCGCTGCCACCAAGTAAATGAGTTATGCATCGCTGATATCGGCTGAACTTACCCAGGCAGCAGAAGTCCTTCAGAGCTTCTTAAAAGACGACAAGAACCTGGCAACTATTGAAGCCGCAGCAAAATCCATTGCCAGTTCTATCCAACAAGGGGGCAAAGTTATTTCCTGTGGCAATGGTGGTTCGCATTGCGATGCCATGCACTTTGCGGAAGAACTTACCGGGCGTTACCGCGATAATCGCAAAGCGTTACCCGCGATTTGTGTAAGCGATCCCAGTCACATCTCGTGTGTTAGCAATGATTACGGCTATGAGTTTGTGTTTTCACGCTACCTCGAAGCGTTGGGAAATAAAGGTGACGTCTTGCTCGGTATTAGTACAAGCGGAAATTCTGCTAACATCATCAGAGCTGCACAAACTGCAAAAGAGAAAGGAATGACAGTCATTATCCTTTCCGGAAAAGACGGTGGTAAACTTGCTCCGCTTGCCGACATTGAATTGCGCGTGCCCCACTTTGGCTATGCCGACCGTATTCAGGAAGTCCATATCAAAATCATCCATATTCTCATTCTGTTGATTGAGAAGGAAGTGGTTGGGTAATCAACTGATATTCTAACGGCATTTTCTTTTGCTCAAAGATTCCTATCTTCGTTATCTAAACGATTTGCTATGACCAGGGAGTTACTTATAAAAAAGACAATTGAAGACCTGGCAAAGCTTCCTGATCAAAAATTAATGGAAGTTTCCGATTTTATTGAGTTTCTATTAAATCGGATTGACGAAAAAATTATAAACGAAGGGATAAGTCGAATAGCGGCAGAGTCAAAGTCTTTTTCGTTTTTGGAGGAAGAGGAAGTTGAATATAAAACTACAGACCTAAAAGAAAGATATAAGTGAAAAAGGGGGATTGGTATCCTTTCCCTTCACTGATTTGTCGGGTTCAAAATTGAGGCCGCCTTTTGTTTTAGCGGAATCGAATCAGGATGTACTTGTAGCTTTTATTACTACCCAATCTAAGTGGGCAGATGAATTCTCGATAAAGTTAACGGCTACAGCAATCAATGGATTGAAAATTGATTCACTGGTTCGACTAAATAAAATAATTACGCTCGATAAGAACCTCGTATTCGGTAAACTCGGTAATCTTTCCGAGATGGATATCAATCAAATTAATGCAGGATTGATAAAATTACTTAACCTTTACAATCCTTAGTGCCGTTTCATAAACCGGTTGTTGAATCTTTTTTCACCAAAGATTCCTATCTTCGGTTTTATAATTTGATTTGAAGCAATGGTCGCGAAAACATTTGGAAGCGCTGTACACGGAGTTGATGCCCGCACCATCACGGTGGAAGTGAATGTTACGCAAGGCAAAGAGTTTCACATGAGTGGCTTGCCCGACACAGCCGTAAAAGAAAGTCAGCACCGGGTAGAATCCTCATTCAAAAGTTTAAAATATTTTATGCCGCGCAACAAGGTGGTGGTGAATCTTGCACCAGCCGATTTGCGCAAGGAGGGAAGTGCCTACGATTTGCCCATTGCACTTTCGGTGTTGAAAGCCTCCGGACAAATTGAAGCCGAAGAACTCGATAAGTATGTGATCATGGGTGAGCTTTCGCTGGATGGAATTCTGCGACCCATTAAAGGTGTGTTGCCTATTGCCATTCAGGCGCGCAAAGCAGAGTTCAAAGGCTTTGTGCTGCCCAAATCAAATGCACGCGAAGCCGCCATTGTGAATAACCTGGATATAATTGGCGTGGAGACCTTGCAGGAGGCGATTGATTTTTTTGAAAAGAAGATCACCATCGAACCGCTGCACATGGATACGCGCGAAATGTTTCAAAACAAGCTGAACAACTACGAGGCGGATTTTAAAGATGTGCAGGGCCAGGAAAATATTAAACGTGCATTGGAGATTGCAGCTGCTGGTGGTCACAATGTAATTATGATTGGTCCGCCCGGAGCGGGCAAAACCATGTTGGCCAAACGACTCCCTTCTATTCTTCCACCACTCACATTAAATGAAGCACTCGAAACTACAAAAATTCATTCTGTAGCGGGACGCATTGGTGCAGACTCAACCTTACTCACCACACGCCCATACCGCAGCCCGCACCATACTATTAGCGATGTTGCACTCGTTGGTGGCGGAGGCAATCCGCAACCCGGAGAAATTTCTTTATCGCATAACGGAGTTTTGTTTCTGGATGAGTTGCCGGAGTTTAAACGCACCGTGCTGGAAGTAATGCGCCAGCCCATGGAAGAGAGACGCGTCACCATTTCGCGCGCAAAAATTTCGATTGACTACCCCGCCAACTTTATGCTGGTGGCCAGCATGAACCCGTGCCCGTGCGGCTATTACAATCATCCCGAAAAAGAATGTGTGTGTGCACCCGGTGTGGTGCAACGGTATTTAAGCAAAGTAAGTGGCCCGCTGCTCGACCGTATTGATTTACATGTGGAGGTAGTGCCCGTAAGTTTCGATCAGATGACAGCCCTGCGGAAGAACGAAACCAGTGAAGAGATCCGGGAGCGCGTGGTGAAAGCCCGTGAGATACAGAGCGAACGGTTCAAAGGCCGCAAGGATATTTATTGTAATGCCATGATGCCCGCCAACATGGTAAAAGAGATTTGTTTGATCAACGATGCTGGCCGCACGTTGTTAAAAACCGCGATGGAACGCCTCGGTCTCTCCGCCCGTGCCTACGACCGCATTTTAAAAGTCTCGCGCACCATTGCTGACTTAGCAGGCACTCCCGAAATAAAAATTGAACATCTCGCAGAAGCGATACAATACAGAAGTCTGGACAGAGAAGGATGGGCGGGGTGAGCAATGGTTAGTTTGATAATGGATAATTGACAATGGGATTTAGTCTACATGTTGGTCAGGAGACCAACATCAACTAGGAAGACCTAACCGATAGGAAACTACATCTTGGTCCTTCGAGTTGCTTTAATTCTAGTTATGCTTCTTTTTGAATGTAAAATTCTAAGTACTTGTACTTCTTCACGTTTAATCCGATAGATAATAAGATGCGAATCAAGAATGATCCAGCGATATATTTTCGATTTGGTAGGTAAGTGCCGGCATTCCGGAAAGACATGATAGCTGCTCGGGAGTCTTTCAACTAATTCCCAAATTTCATTTTCGTAATTCTCAGCTTGCTTTAGGCCAAAAGTTGCAAGCCCGTATTGGAATACTTCTTCTAAATCAAATAGAAATGCAAGGGATATTTTTACAGGGAGTCTTTTTTCTTTCGCCATGACTCGATAAGCTTTTTGGATTGCTCTGGAGTGTAAAATGGTCCTTTCTCAGCTTTCGAAATATTTTTTTTTAAAACATCAATGGATAATGGCCCTCCTTCCGTTGCCAGACTTTTGGATTTCTTGATTTTTAATTTCATCCAAGCAAGTTAATAATTTTTGAGAAAGGCAGGTATCTTAATTATCAAAATTATTAGGTCGGAAACCCTGAAAGTAATAAGAAATAGCAATAACCAGGATTGGCAGCTATGGCAACAACATAATCATCCCATAGAGATTTTAAATACAACTATGTTCTACCAAAAAAATGGAATATATACACCGCAACCCGGTTGAAGCTGGCTTTGTTGAAAATGAAGAAGATTACTTATACAGTAGTGCAAGAGATTTCTTTGGTATGAAAGGGCTTGTTGAACTGAGTTATGTGGTGTAAGAGAAGCACAAGCTTGACGCTTGCGCTTGAATGGGGGAATATATACACTGCAACCCGGTTGAAGCTGGCTTTGTTGAAAATGAAGAAGATTACTTATACAGTAGCGCAATAGATTTCTGTGGTAAGAAAGGGCTTGTTGAACTAAGTTATGTGGTGTGAAGCACAAGCGTGACGCTTGCGCTTGAATATGAGTACCTTACTTTAGCAATACCTTGGTTAAAACCTTCTCTAAGCAAATCTAGGCCTCTTTGTGTCCAGAATTTTGAATTATATCTATTTGTTCTGGTAAAACTCCCTTCTCGGGCGCAAGCGTCACGCTTGTGCCTTCAAATTTTTATCTCTCCACAATAAAATACACTTCCTGTATTTTGTTATGTGCAACTTTATAAATCGCCACGGCATGTAATTCGGGCTGCCCTTTGCGGATTACAACCTGTTCTTCATCTATTACGGTATTGCCAATTACCACCCGGCTTTTAATGGTGCAATGCAAGTCGGTAAGGTTGGTAAACATGCCGGCATAATTCTGGCGCATGGTTTCTTTGCCTTTATACAAAAACTGATTAGGGAAGTTATAAACTTTTACTGAGTCGCTGTACGCTCGCAAGAACAACTCTATGTTGCGCTCGTTATAGCCTTTCAGTTGCAGGTCGGCCAGCTCGGTAGGGGTTTGGCCGTAGCCGAGTAGTGGGATTGAACTAAGAAATGTAATCAGAAGCCATCTCAAAAATACTTTGTCATCGCGGACGCTGATCCGCGATCTCGTAATCTGTGCGATAAAATTGGGATGCCGGACTAAATCCGGCATGACACGCTCCCTTAAAGGTATTTTTGAGATGGCTTCAATGTATTTCATAGTTTATTCTTTAGTCCAGATGCGGGTATTTAAATCCAATAGCTCTACAATTTGCACACACATAGCAATGTCGTTGTAGTATTCTTCCAGCTGTTTGTAGTTATCAACCGGGCTAAAAAGCCACGGGGCTTCGAACAGATTTTTGTTTACGGTAATGGCTATGTACACATGCGAGCCAATAAACGAAAGCGCTACTTTGGTGTTAAACTTTAGTTTGAGACTAAGGATGCGCTGCATTAAAGCCGGAGATAAAATGTACCGCGCTTCTACCTGGTCGGTACTATAGACCGCAAAGTTTTTTTCAAACTCCACATCTTCCAGTTTCACCAGTTCGGGTCGCATCATGTTCATTTTTTGAAAGAAACCACCCAGGCCACTGCCAAATACATTTTCCGATACATCGGGTAAGACAAACGTTTCACCAATAAAATGTTTATTGAAGTCCGCAATAAAAAAAATACCTCTAAAGATGGTATGCCAGCTTTTGTCTTTTCCTCCTGATCTATATTGCGTTTGTAGTTCAGAAAACCGGATCCCCGTTTTGCCAACTGTGCCGGTGAGCAGATCATCACCCCAATATCGGTCGGGCCGGGTTACAAAAATTTTGCTTTGGTCGTAATCGCTGCGACTAATACATGCGAGGTGGTTATACTGTAAGCCCTGCGCTTGTGCAAGGGAAGCAACAACCTGCGTTTTGTAACTGTTGCGAAATTGTTTTGCATGATGGTTGTAGAAAAAAAACATGCCACCACCTGCCAGTAGCAAGGGTAACATGCCTACCTTTAAAAACAACAGTAGTAAACCAACGCCTATGGCAATGGCACCATAGAGTTTTATTTTTCCGGCAATGGCGGCACGCGTTGTTTCAAGTTCGGTCAGTTTAGGTTGCAGGCTGGCTTGGTAAAACGACCGGAAGTCCGTGATTGGCTGCATCTCTTACGAGTTGAATAACGCCTTGGCACTTACATTCTGGCGTTCGGTTTCCGCAATCACAAATACTGCTTTACGTTTGTGGCCAAACATGTTGGCAAAAATGTTTGACGGAAATTTTTCAACGGCATTGTTATATGCGGTAACCGCTGCATTGTACGCCCTGCGTGCTGCCGAGATCTGTTCTTCGGTTTCATTCCAGCTGCGTTGCAACATGGTAAACTGTTCGCTGGCTTTTAATTCAGGATAATTTTCAACCGATACCATCAGGTTTTTCATGGCCCCTGAAATCTCGTTTTCGAGCACTACTTTCTCATCAGTGGTAGTGGCGGTGGTAGCTCTGGCGCGGAGGCTGGCCAGGTTTGTAAAAATTTCGTTTTCATGTTTCATGTAGGTTTTGGCAACTTCCACCAGATTGGGTAGCAGGTCGTAGCGCTTTTTCAACATAACGTCAATGGTACCAAATGCATTTTCAACTGAATTGCGTGCACCCACAAGGTTGTTGTAGGTAAGGATGGCTCCGATTACCAATATGGCTACGAGACCGATAAGAATAGGCATAATTGAGGGGTTTAGGTTTTAATGTTCCTAAAGATAAAAATTAGCGGGAATAAGATAAAGGTAGTTACATGGCGGATTTTTATCTTCGTAGTAATAATCCTAAATGTGACTGAAAAAGATCCTGCGGACGGCACGTGATTCCTATGAATCACTTTTAATTATTTTTTAACGAACCGTTCACTTATTATCATCCCATTGCTCTCTACTTTCAGAACATAAATACCTGGAATAAAATCTACCAGATCCACTTCGATAGGGGACATCTTTTTCGTGTCACTTATTACGCTCAGTAACTGACCACTCGTATTGTAGATTTTTAGTATAGCATTCTCAAGCGGTTCTTTTGAGTTTATTTTAAGAAACCGAAATGTTGGATTGGGAAACAACGAAATATTGGCTGAGGGTTCCTCACAGGGTGCGGAGGAAGAGTAGTAATAGGCAGTTCTGTATGTCTCCGTACCATCATTCAAGTCAATGGAAACCCAGGTGAGTGGTTTGCCATCGCACCGGAATGTAGTGGTGGAGCCACCCTTATAAGAATAAATACCGTTTGTGTCTATCCATTCACTTACGCTGTACTTCACACTTCCCAATTCATTGTATTCATATGTATGATGACTCGTGTAGAGAGGTGGTTCTGATAAAACATCCGGCCCCGACATTACGTATTGTGAAATTAACTGACCTAATTCATTATAGGTATTAGTCGTCAACTCATTCATAATCCAAATCGAATTTACCCATCTAAATTTTTTTATTTCTGTAGTTTTTCCTTGCTGATTATAGGCATAGTTGGTGCGTTCACCACCAGGGTAGATTACTTCCGTTACCAGGTTATTTACATATGACTTCTCCGCTCTAAGGGTACTATCCCCGTTTTCAATCGAGTAACTCCGTTCAGTATAGGAATTGGATGATTCATAGTTCCAGATGGTAACGAAATTTCCTCCGTAGGTTCGTTTCAGGGGTCTACAGGTGGCATCTGTTTCGTTTGTATCAGAGGTTTCGTAATATCCTCCTTCCTCAAAGTATGTGCGATTTAAGATCGTGGTCAAGCACCCTAGCTCATTATAGAGGTATATATTTCCGGTTTTATTTTTTCGCTCCTGTGGGCCGGAGATATCATAATGGAAAGAGGTTATTTCTTCTGCAATTTTACCTGCTTCATTGTATAGTGTATTTGTTTCCGTATTGTAGAAGGCAGAATCATCTGAGTAATTCCAATGAGTGTTTGAGGAAAATATGCCATTACCTGCATTATCAAATCGTTTTTCTGTTGAAAGATATAACCCCCATTCCCCAGGGCCTACATAACTGTAATATTTTGAACCAACCTCACGGCCTTGTGCGTCATATTGAAAGGTGCTACGCTGTCGGGGGGTTTCCCTATAAAAGAATTCTTCCACAATCAGATTTGATTGTGTTATTCCTGAACTAGAAATCAGCAAAAGTTGGATGACGGTTAGAATTCGCCAAAGCATATGGCAATTTAAGAAATTACGGACAGTTTCCTTTTAACTCGTAAGAGATCCCCTACTGCATTGGCAGCTTGTAAGGTTAATAAGAAAATACTTCTTTGTTTTCTTCCTTTTGCCATAACGCTAAAGGAAACGTCCAGCTGCTTTTTGCACCGGGTTCTAACACTACATGCTCTTTGCCCCACAGATATTCAAAACTGATTTCCTTTTGAAATTCGTTAACATAAATTTTACCAACCACAATACTGGTGGTAAAACCACTCACTGCATTTTTAATCAAAACCGCTTTTTTCAAATCAAAGGTTGTTCCGGCAGAAAGTAAATGCTTTTCCGTTATCTCAGAATATAATTGGGCATCTACCTCTACCATTAAATAAGGTTCCAGGTAACTAAATGCTTTTACGTTCTTCACCAGCAAGGCTGGGCGCTGCAACACTAACTCTTTATTGATATAGCGTGAGTAAGGTTCCTGTTCCGTCACCGTTGTTTTAGTAGTGCGGAGTGCGATATAGAAAATGACTACAACAAAGACGAGACCGCCCAACAGTAAAAGGTAGATCATTTTTCGTTTTTTTGCGTATTGATCCATACGGTCTCAATTTATACAATTGGGATCGTTACCAGTAACAAACAATTAGTTTTCAGAAGTAAATTATTATCCCTAAAATTTCTCAATTTTAAGAAGATGAAACGAACGGTAATTCTTTATGGCCTGGCGCTCGCAACCTTGGTGTTTGTGCTTAAGTATTTAGAATACCGATTATTTGTGCGTGATCTATCTATTGAATTCTATGTCGGATTAGTAGCATTATTTTTTACTGGCTTAGGTGTATGGGCTGGTCTAAAACTCACCCGCAAACAAATAGTTTTAGTAGGTCCTGAGTTTACCCTAAACGACACTGAGTTGAAACGCCTCGGCATCAGCAAACGCGAGCATGAAGTGCTTGAATTAATGGCAACGGGCTTAAGTAATCAGGAGATTGCCGATAAACTTTTTGTTTCACTTAATACCATAAAAACGCACACGTCTAATCTATTCATCAAATTAGATGTAACGCGCAGAACGCAAGCCATCCGCAAAGGAAAGGAACTGCGATTGATTCCTTAAGGTTCGTTGACGATAGCAATCGGAAAATCATTCCCAAAAGAATAGCCAGAAGGAAACTGTGCCGTGCCTTTATATTTTTCTGAGACTTCAGGTACCCGGTTTTCTATGTAAGCACTGAGCTCTTTGATGGTAATCCGTTTATCGCCATTGTCTGCCTTGCCTTGCAATCCTTCCAGCAGCGAATAGGTGAAAACACCATGACCCAATTCTTTAAATTCACTGGCAAATTGTTCCGATCCGGTTGCTGTAATCCAAAATGTACCGGTACTTCTTGCTAGCTGGGCTAGTGCTTTCTCTTCGGCTGCACCCCGCACCATCACATCTATTGCTCCGGCCGATTGACAGGCATCCAAAATGAAAACTTGCTTTTGTGCGTTTACATTTTTGGAGAGTTCTTTTAATTCATTGGCCGAGATTGCTTTTTCCTTAAGCATCTCATCTTTGCCGTATAACTGTGTTACGTCATGGGGAATAAGAAAAAACTGTGACTCAGAATCCTTTCCATCCGACATAGTACCATGACCTGCATAATAGAAGATAAGCATGTCCTGCTCCTTGGCTTGTTTTTGTATGTCAGTAAAAGCCTTAATTATTTCAGCTTTGGATGCTTTGTTGTCACGAATACTTTTCACAATAATGGTTTCAAACAATCCACTACCTCCCTTTTGCACTTCTTTTTCAAACGCTGTGGCATCTGCTACGGCAAAGTTTAGGTTATATTTTGGGTTTCTATATTCATTTACACCAATCGTCAGAAGGAAGAGTTTTGCTTTTTCATCCGATTTGCCTTGATAAGTAACAATGAAATTAATTTTTTCTGAATCGAAGCCCTGTTTACTGATGGCAGTTACGTAAAAAAAATTCTCCTGCCCAAACGCATCGGTTAAACTGGCGTTGAATTTCATAGCGCCTATCGGCTCATTCGGTTTTGCCTTTATGGTGTTTACCAATTTGTTATTGTGAAAAAGTCGCACTTCATCAATCAGATCTGCGTTTTGTTCAGCCGCGACTTCGATGGTTATATTTTTCTGTGCTGTGCTATAGGCAGAAGTACCGCGCGCAACTCCGGCTACATTTTTCTCATTAATGCTTTTTATTTGAAGCTTCGGAATAATTTTGGCGGCTTGCTCCACTTTAAATTCTTCACGCACGGTTTCTTCACTGATCAACTGGCTTAATAACCTCGGTGTGAAACTGGCATCATAGGTGTTTTCAAGAGGTATATTGTAGGCACCCACATTCCACGAGAGATTTTTTATAGCCGTGAGTGATCCGTCCATCCGTCCATCAGCTGCCACTACGGCCCACTCATCATTATACGTATGTACATACCCTACTATGCCTTTTTTTTCAGCGTTGTAGATGTACAACATACTTTTATTAAAGCCCCCGATGATAAAATTCTTGCCATCATTGACACCAAAAACATTGCGCGGAAAATGTTCTAGCTTTCGCACCATCCTTACTTTACTGGCAAATTTATTGGAGATTTGTTCATTAGAAGCGAGGTCA
Organism: Cyclobacteriaceae bacterium; assembly: GCA_041736555.1. Classification (GTDB taxonomy): domain Bacteria; phylum Bacteroidota; class Bacteroidia; order Cytophagales; family Cyclobacteriaceae; genus ELB16-189. The sequence continues at coordinate 184,415 of JBGSTJ010000043.1, read as the reverse complement.
TAGATCTGAATGGATCGATCATCGGTAGTGGCAATAATTACGGAGTTCTTCTTATCGATATCAATGCTGGAATACCCACCCAGGGATACCATATTGAAGATTTGATTGATCACTTGGTTATAGCCGGTACTCAAGTCCCATTTCAATAGGGTACGTGAGTTCGATTTGTGTCCTGAGTACAAAGTTTTTCCATCATAGCTATAGCGTACGGCTGTGGTGGCTCCCTGCATGCCTTCCAGTTTTCTCGAAACGGTTCGCGTTTGGGCATCAATAAGAAAAATAGGATACTTTTTAAGCATATACCCAATGGCAACCCCGGTTCCGGCAGCAATTTCTTTATAGTCGGGGCTAAAGGCGAGTGAAGTAACTTGTGGTGTACCCGTAGGTATTTCTGATAATATCGAGAAGGAAGTTAAATCAATAAAAGTAATCGTGCCTTTGTTATCACCCACCACAGCCGTTTGTCCGTGTTCATAAACTTCCAGACAACGCAATGGATTTTTTAACTTGATGGAATTAATCAGATCGCCTGTTTTAATATCGATTACTGCGATTGAATTCTCTAAGCCAGAGGTAATGATTCTTTCGCTGTCTGGTGACAGAATGATCTCAGTGAGATTTTCATGAAATCCACGGATCCTTTTAATAAACCTGCCGGTGCGGCCGTCAAACAATTTGATAACTTTGTTTTCATTCGCTATTGCCAGGTATTTCTGGTCCTTGCTTACCGCAAAATCGAGCATATTACCATCAGAACCATCACCTGCTATTTTAAGAGATGAGAAATCTGCTACTTCTTTCTCCTGTGCCCACAACGAGGTGAAAATAAGAAAGCTAGCCAGCGTAAACGTAAATCTTAACATAGTAGTAGTTGTCAAGTTATTCTTGATACGAAAATATCATTTTATGATAATGTAAAGAAACCAGAAATTTTCTGCACCCTACGATTCTTAATTCTTTGTTTTTAGGTCATCGAAAGTATGATTTCTTGTAAATTTAAGAGAATCATACTTTTGGGTGAGGAAATTTGAGGCTTAGGATGCTTGATTTGAGTAAAAACAAAATTCTATGAAAAAAATCATTCTGGTTTATGGTTCCATTGCCGGTGTAATTGTTGGTGCCATGTTCTTTATAACTGCCCCGCTTTATGATAACGGCACGATTAATTTCGATAATGGCATGTGGGTGGGTTACACTTCCATGGTTATCGCCCTTTCGCTAATTCCTTTTGGAGTGAAATCGTACCGCGACAATTTTTCAGCCGGGGTAATCTCATTTGGTACGGCTTTTAAAATCGGAATCCTGATCACGGTAGTTGCTTCTCTGATTTATGCACTATCGTGGGAAGTGGCTTACCGCACGGTCTCACAAGGGTTTACCGAGAAGATGCAGGAATATTATGTTCAGAATCTCAAGCAGGAAATAAAGAATGAAGCTGAATTGAAAGCTGAAATAGCCAATCAGGACGAGCTTTGGGAAATGTATAAAAATCCTATTATCCGTTTTGGAATGACCCTGATGGAAATTTTTCCAGTAGGTCTTGTTATTTCGTTGATCAGTGCCGGGTTGCTTCGCAAAAAAGAGTTCCTTCCCAACTCACCCACATCCTAAAGTATGAATTATCAATTTTAAGTATGCAATCAAAAGCTAAAACCGTAGACGAGTACCTCTCATCCTTGCCGGACGACCGTGTAGAAATTATTGCTGCATTGCGCAACGAGATCAAGAAAAATCTCCCAAAAGGATTTGAAGAAACCATGCAATACGGTATGATCAGTTATGTCGTGCCGCACAAACTTTATCCGGGCGGGTATCATTGCAAGCCTGAGGATGCTTTGCCTTTTATGAGCGTTGCCTCGCAAAAAAAACACGTTGCCGTTTATCACATGGCGGTGTATGAGGGTGCTTTGCATGATTGGTTTTTAAAAGAATGGAAAAAGGTTTCTGATAAAAAACCGGATATGGGTAAATCGTGTATTCGGTTCAAAAAACCGGATGATGTACCGGTAAAACTTTTTGGGGCGCTTGCTTCGAAAGTGAAACCGAAAGAGTGGATTGAGATTTATGAAAAAACCATTAAACGATAAACATGAAACGCGTAACAGGACTTGGTGGAGTATTTTTTAAAACGAAGGACCCAAAAGGATTGGGTGAATGGTACAAGCGCCATTTGGATTTGCCCGTGGATGACTTTGGTGCAGTCTTTAAATGGATTGACCCAAATAATAAAGAAGCCAGCTCACCGGCTCAAACCGTGTGGAGTCCGTTCAAGGAATCCTCTACCTACTTTAGTCCAATGGAGAAGCCTTACATGTTTAATTACCGGGTTGAAAATCTGGTAGAGTTACTGAAGGTTTTGGAGGAAGAAGGCGTGACGATTGTAGGTGAGATGCAAGAATATCCGTATGGTAAATTTGGTTGGATCATGGATCCGGATGGAAACAAAATTGAATTGTGGGAGCCAAAGGATGATGGGTTTTAACTCCCAATCCAATTCCTGAACTCCGGAGCTGTTTCTTTACTTACATGGATTTCTTCTTTCATTTCAGGTTTTAGAAAAATCAGAATCTTACCGCTATCGGGTTTAAACCGATCAATGGCTTTTTGATTCACGATAAATTTTCGATTGATCCGAAAGAATAGCTTGGGATCAAGATCACTTTCCAATTCGCTCAGGTTTTTATCTACAATCATTTGCCTGCCGGTGAAATCGCGTACGAAAACAATCTTATGTTCTGAAAAGAAGTACGCAATTTCATCGGTATTCAGTGCTACAAATTCGGTGCCCTTGCGGGCTACTAATCTTTGTTTGGCGATGGGTTGTTGTTGAATGAGCTTTATTAAGTTCCCTTGAAAGAAATGCTGTTCAAGTTTCTGAATTTTATTCAGCGAGCGATGCAGTTTTTCTTCGGTAATGGGCTTTAACAAATAGTCAACCGAATTGAACTCAAAGCTTTCCAGCATGTATTTATCAAAAGCCGTAGTAAAGATTACCGGGAACTTAACCGGGTGTTTTCTGAAAATCTCAAACGAATGATCATCGGACAATTGAATATCGACAAAGGCGAGGTCGGGTTCTGGATTTTTACTGAGCCATTCTAGTGATTCCTTTACACTTCCCAATTGGGCTACTATGCTAATGGATTGATCGATGGCTTGTAGCATCGAAATCAGTTTAGCCCTTGCCGGTAATTCATCTTCAATAATGATTACGTTCATTGCAATTAGCTGTTAATTGCTATTAACGGAAGCTGAACGATAAAGCTTTCCTCTTCCCGTTTTGTTACCATTGACTTTCCGGTTATTAGTTTAAAACGCTCATCCAGGTTCTTTAACCCTATGCCTGATGAATGCGCTTTATTTTTTCGCTCACGTATAGAGTTGCTGATAAACAGATTTCCATCCCGTACATCCACATCAATATGCATGGGTGTTTTTTCGCTGATTTCATTATGCTTCACTGCATTTTCAAAGGCTACAAAGACGGATGTGGGTGGAATCAAAAAATCTTTTCCTGCCGTCCCGTTAAATTTTTTATTAATGATTAATGCATTGCCAAAGCGAAGATGCAGCAGATCAGTGTATTTGTGGGTGAACTCCAGCTCATCATCCAATAAAACAAGAGTCTGATCTTTCTGACTAAGAATGTAGCGATAGACTTCTGCCAGGTTTTCGGTGAACGCTAACGCTTTCGTTCCATCCACTTTTATTAAATGGGTTAATGTATTCAATGAATTGAACATAAAATGTGGATCGATCTGGTTTTTTAATGCAGCCAGTTCGGCTTCGGCTTTAGCTCGTTGCAGTTCAGCGTTTTTCACTTGTTCGTTTTGCTGTTCTTTCACCATAAAAACAGTTTCATAAACGTGTGTTACAAAGAGTACGCAAATCACATTCATGAGGGCCACGACAAGAATTACATCCCACTTGATGGCACTAAACCCAGCCAGGTTATACCACATACAAAGCCAGGCAATGGTAAGGGGCGTTGTGTAGAAAATGTTATTCATAAATAGCAGCACTAACTTTTCAATGGGCTTGTCGAACCAGGTGAATCTTTTTCGGGTGCGAAAGAGCAGGTAACGGTTGCCTTGCCAGATGGCTGCAGCAAGGATTATAAAATAGATGTATCCAGACCAATACCGCACATCGGTATAGCTCAGGTTTCCAAACAAGCCCGTTAGGTTGGGGATAGCAATTCCAAAAAATGGAATGCCGATCAGCCGCATGAGGCCGTCATTTAGTTTAACATCTTCTTTAGATGGGTTATTTTGTTCCGCTTCAGTCACGGTTTTTTCCGTTTCGGTATCTCAGGCAAATTTCGTGTTTATAAAGTTCGCAATTTCAACTCAGAAAAAGCAGATAATCGTGCAACTAATTCTAAGCCTTGTTTTTATGGTACATGCGGAAATCTATTCACAAACTTCGGAGCGAATCGAACGCACAGCTTCTTTTCTTGTGAATGCTGAAATTGAAAACGCCTTTCCGCTTTTTGGCCCGATCCGCGAAAAGGAGTGGGCCACTGGTTGGGAACCTCAGATAATTTATTCGCGAAGCTCCGAAGTGGAAGTACATATGATTTTTAAAACGGCTGCAAGCAATCCTGACGAGAAGGAATATATTTGGGTGGTTACTCAATATCGCCCGGCAGACTTTTTTATTGAATACACTGTTTCCACGCTTCAACGAATCTGGTTTATTACGGTAAGTTGCAAACCGCAACAGGATAGTACGCTGGTATCGGTAACATATTCCTACATTGGTTTAACGGAAGAAGGAAATAAGATCAATAAACTGGCATCGGAAAAAATGTTTGCTGATAATTTGAAAGACTGGGAAGAAGCCATTAACTATTACATTACTACTGGAAAACGTCTTGAATAGTCACAAAGCAATATCGTAAACCCTAAAACCCTATCCGTATGGATGTTCAATTAAACTATCTCGCAATTTTTGTAGCTGCCCTTTCCACCTTTTTGATTGGTGGCCTCTGGTATTCACCGGCTGTATTTGGCAAAGCCTGGATGAAAGAAAACGGATTTACGGAGGAAAGCCTGAAAGGCGGTAACATGGTTAAGATCTTCGGACTGGCTTTCGTTCTCGGATTGATTGCTGCTGTTAACCTCGCCATGTTTATGGGCCCCGAGAATGATCCTACCATGGGCGCCTTGTGGGGATTTCTGGCCGGCTTTGGTTGGGTGGCTACTTTCGTGGGAACGCATTATTTGTTTGAAAGAAGATCGTTTAAATTATTTCTGATCAATGCCGGCTATAGTATTGTAGCACTTACCATCATGGGCGTTATCTTAGCGGCCTGGAAATAGAATCATGACTAAGCAAGGTAAAAGTAGTTTGGGTATGGCCATTGTCTTTTTGGTTGTACTGTTCGCCTGTGCTACCAGCAAGGAAAAAACTGTTGACCTGAGCCAGTTAAAAATCGCTTACAATGTTTATTACGATACGGCCAATGGAAATTACGAAGTGTTTGTAATGAATGCCGATGGAACGGAAAAGAAAAACATTTCCAACTCACCCGGTATTGACTGGGTATATTATGCTTACAAAGACAAAATTTATTTTGCTTCCGATCGGGATACCACCTATCGCATGTATTTTTTGTATGAGATGGATGCCGATGGAAACAATGTCAGAAAGGTTTCTGACTTACGCATTGAAGATTCATACATGAGTAGCAGAAATAATGGAGCGGAAATGATTCTTTCCGGTAGAATAGGGAAGGCAATCCGGCAACAACTTTTCCTGCTCAATATTCAAACCGGTGTATACAATCAATTAACCTTTGACACCGCTTCTTCTTTTAGCGATCCGGTTTTCTTACCCGATGCTAAACAAATTGTATTTCGGCATCGCCTCAATCGCAGAAATTTTCAGAATGAAAAAGCTGAATTGTGGATAATGAATGATGATGGTACGAATAAACGCCAACTCACTTACTATCCTGATGCCGATACAACAGCTGAGTGGCACAGTTATCATGCGGGTCCGCCTTCCATTATTCCAAATAAAAACCGAATTTCATACATGTCGTTTCAAAGTGGCAACTACAGTATCTTTTCAGTTGCGCAAGATGGTACTAATCTAAAACAGATAACCGGAGATGAAATCAACGAAGGCTGGCATAGTTGGTCGCCCGATGGCGAATGGGTTGTGTTTGATGCCTCCGATAAGAAGTCCACATGGTATGATATCTGGCTTATTAAAGCCGATGGTACTGGCCTGAAAAAACTAACAGACGACTGGCGATTTGAGCAAGGGCCGGTTTTTGTGGAGCTTTCTAAAAACTAAACGTTACTTACACTTTGTTTCACATTTCCTGCCTGCTTACCTTCCGTTCTAAATTCATTTTATGCAGTGGCGGGGACGAAGACAAAGCGGGAATGTGGATGATCAACGCGGTAGTGGAGGCGGTCGGGGTGGTTTTGGGGGATTGCCCATAAAAGGCGGACTTGGCTTGATAGTGATCATTGTCATTATCGGTTTAATCACCGGAAAAAATCCATTATCACTATTGCAGCAGGTTCCGTTGGACAATGGACCTTCCATGACTCAGTCAGCCCCGTATCAGGCTTCTCCGGAAGAAGAAGAGTTAGCCCAGTTTGTCAAAGTTGTTCTGGCGGATACCGAAGATGTTTGGAATCAGTTAATGACCGATTACCGCGAGCCTACCCTGGTGATCTTCAGTGGAAGTGTGGAATCAGGTTGTGGTTCGGCCGATGCTTCAACAGGTCCGTTTTATTGCAGCGCTGATGAGCGACTTTATATCGATCTTAGTTTTTATGAAGATCTGAAAAGCCGATTCAATGCCCCGGGAGATTTTGCGCAAGCCTATGTTATAGCTCATGAAGTAGGCCATCATGTACAACATTTGCTTGGAATTACTGGCAAAGTTCATTCCATGCGCGGTCAATTGAGTGAAGAAGAATACAACAAACTATCGGTTAAACTGGAATTACAGGCAGATTTTCTGGCTGGAGTTTGGGCTCACCATGCCGACAATATGCATGGGATGATAGAAGCTGGTGATTTTGAAGAAGCCATGAATGCAGCCAGTGCCATTGGTGACGACCGCCTGCAAAAACAATCGCGTGGCGTTGTTGTTCCGGACTCGTTTACACATGGCACCTCGGAGCAACGGCAGCGTTGGTTCCGTAAAGGATATGAAACGGGCGACATCAATCAGGGCGATACGTTTAACACAACCAAACTTTAGTGTCACGAATTTCTTGGGTTAGAACCGCGACCCTGCGTATCTTTGATTCGAATGAACGCTGAGCCAACTTCTGTTTCTGTATTTTCACAGACTTTATTGTTTGTAATCGGAGGAACGCTGTTTGTTGTCTCTGCCTTGTTGGTCTCAAGACTCATCAGACCCAATCGACCAAATGCACAAAAACTCACTTCCTACGAAAGTGGAGAAACTCCGCAAGGCCCAGCCTGGATTCAATTTAATCTTCGTTTTTATGTGCTTGCGTTGATTTTTATTTTGTTTGAAGTAGAGATTGTTTTCCTCTTTCCTTGGTCAGTTGTTTTTGCCAATAAGGAATTGAATGCACAAACAGATGGGGTGTGGGGCTGGTATGCATTTGTAGAAATGTTGATTTTTATATTGGTGCTGGTGATTGGTCTGGCTTACGCCTGGAAAATGGGACATCTGGATTGGGTAAAAGCTGCACCCACCACAACCGATGTTGAATCACCAGTGCCTGCCAAGTTGTATGATGAATTGAACACAAAGTACGCGGAGCACAAAGCTCCGAAAGAAAACGTATGAAAGGATTGTTAGATCAGCAGTTTGAAAATGGAGGCGTAATCATCACCAAAGTAGATGACTTACTAAACTGGTCGCGCTTGTCCTCACTTTTTCCAATGACGTTTGGGTTGGCATGCTGTGCAATTGAATTTATGAGTACCGGCAGCACGGTCTATGATATGGATCGGTTTGGTATGGTGCCTCGCGCTACACCTCGTCAATCAGACGTAATGATTGTTTCGGGCACTGTGACATTTAAAATGGCAGATCGAATCAAGCAACTCTATGAACAGATGTCAGAGCCGCGCTATGTAATTTCGATGGGCTCATGTTCTAATTGTGGTGGTCCTTACTGGCAACACGGCTATCATGTTGTAAAAGGCGTTGACCGAATTATTCCAGTAGATGTATATGTTCCAGGTTGCCCACCTCGGCCGGAAGCATTGATTGGTGGCATTTTAAAACTGCATGAGAAAATCAGAAATGAAAGTCGCATGAAGCCAACGGCAATTGAGCAACTAATTGAAAAAGAATCGCATGTCAGTTGAAAGAGCAGACTTGTTGACCTTGATTCGTCAGATTACCTCGGAAGAAGTTGTTGAGATTCCCAATTCAACACCTTATGAGATAATTGTAAAAAAGGAAAATCTTCTTTCAGTTTGTGGTCAGCTTAATAAAAATTCAGTTTTTTATTTTGATATGCTTTCCTGCGTTACCGGAGTTGACAACGGTCCGGAGGCAGGAACGATGGAAGTGATTTATCATTTATACTCAATTCCCTTCAATCACTCGCTGGCGCTGAAAGTTCTTTTGTCAAGAGAGAATCCAGAACTAGAAAGTGTGGTCTCGATCTGGAAATCAGCCAACTGGCTGGAGCGTGAAGTATACGATATGTTTGGAATCTCATTTAAAAATCATCCTGACTTAAGAAGAATATTAATGCCTGCGGATTGGAAAGGATATCCACTGCGCAAGGATTATAAACACGAAGAATATTATCGAGGTGTGAAGATTGAATATTAGAAATAGTTGAAAATGGATAATGGACAATTGATAATGAAGAAAGGGGAGAATGCTCTTAAACAAAAGAGTTATTCATTTGCCTTAAAAATTATTAAAGTCTGTAGGGAACTTCAAGCTGAAAAAGAATTTATACTATCGAAGCAATTACTCAGAAGTGGCACCGCAATTGGCGCCTTGATTGAAGAAGCCAATCAAGCTGAATACAGAGCAGATTTTATCCATAAACTTTCTATCGCCAATAAAGAAGCAAACGAAACTCAATACTGGATTCGTCTGTTAATTGACTCGGAAATCATTACAGAAGAAAAAGGAAAATCTCTAAGTATGGAGAGCACGGAACTTATTAAAATTTTAACCGCTTCAATCAAGACTTCAAAATTGAAACGCTAACCATTGTCCATTATCAACTGTCAATTATCCATTGAAGCCCCAGCAATACATCTATAAAGAAGACAACCTGATCGACTCCGAGCCGAACAAGTTCAGGCCGAAGGAATTGAAGTCGGAGGAGATGATTATCAATCTCGGTCCTCAGCACCCTTCTACGCACGGTGTCTTGCGCCTCGAAGTTTTGTCGGATGGCGAAATAATTAAAGATGTAGTACCGCATATCGGATACCTGCATCGGTGTTTTGAAAAACATGCTGAGAGCTTGCCGTATAACCAGGTGATTCCGTTTGTCGATCGCATGGATTATGTGGCAGCCATGAATTCAGAGCACGCCTATGCGATGGGTGTTGAGAGAATGTTGGGAATAACGGAACAAATTCCCAAGCGTGTAGAATACATCCGCGTGCTGATGGCAGAGATCAACCGCATCGCTTCGCATCTGATTGCTGTGGGAACCTACGGACTTGATCTGGGCGCATTCACACCGTTTTTCTGGATCATGCGCGATCGCGAGCACATTCTTCGATTGCTGGAATGGGCCAGTGGCGCCCGTATGCTGTATAACTATATCTGGATTGGAGGATTGTTTTATGATCTGCCGGTTGGATTTGAGCAACGCTGTCGCGAATTCATCACGTACTTCAAACCGAAAGTTGGTGAGTTGGAAAAATTATTGATCAACAATAAAATTTTTATTGATCGCACAGCTAATGTGGGTGTGCTTCCGCTCAACCTTGCCATCAACAGTGGAGTCACAGGACCTATGCTGCGAGGCTCAGGGTTGCGATTTGATTTGCGAAGAGTAGATGGATATTCGGTTTACCCGGAATTGGAATTTGAAATTCCTATTGGGGAAGGTAAAATGGGTCAGGTGGGTGACTGTTGGGACCGAACCTGGGTTCGGGTAAAAGAAATCTATGAATCCTTGCGGATCATGGAACAGTGTCTTGATAAACTGGAAGGTGAACATAAACGCACGCGCGAGTTTGATCCGCAAGCTATTGTTCCTAAAAAGATCCGACCTAAAGCCCAGGAGCTTTATGTGCGCGGAGAAAATCCGAAAGGAGAGTTGGGTTTTTATTTTCGTGCCGATGGCAAGAGTGATATCCCATTTCGCTGTAAGGCCAGAGCCTGTTCGTTTGTTAATCTCTCGGTCTTGCCGGAAATTAGTCGTGGGGTTCTTATTGCAGATTTAATAGCCATTCTGGGCTCAATCGATATTGTGTTAGGTGAGGTTGACCGATAGTAACATGAAGATTTTATCAACTGATCAGATTAAAGCATGGGATGGTTATACGATCCGGAAAGAATCTGTCTCCTCCCTTGATTTGATGGAACGCGCCAGCCGCGCCTTTGTTAGTTGGTTTCTCGAACATTATGATGCAACACAAAAAGTAGGAATAGTTTGTGGCACTGGTAATAATGGTGGCGATGGGGTATCGATTGCACGACTGTTACATGAATGGAATTATCCGGTTAAGGTTTGGATCGTACGAGGTGGAGTAAAAGAATCACCCGACTTTACTACCAATCTGAAAAGATTAGAAAAAATTTCAGTTCAGGAAATTACAACGAATCCTGATAATGCTCTCTTTTCAGATCGCACAATAATGATTGATGCCATCTTTGGTTCCGGACTTTCACGACCCGTGGAAGGTATTTATAGTAATGTGATTGATTGTTTAAATAATTGTAAAGCGACTAAACTTGCCGTGGATATTCCTTCTGGTTTGTTTGCCGATCAGCATTCGGACGGATTGATCTTCAAGGCACACCACACTATTTCTTTTCAGAATCCAAAATTGGCCTTCATGTTACCCGAGAATCAGGCCTTTATTGGTGAATGGCACCTCGTTGATATTGGATTGAGTAAAAAATTTCTGAAGGAAGTTGAGGCTACCTATTCTCTTATAACACTTAAATCAGTAAAACGAATTTTAAAACCTCGTTCGCGCTTTGATCATAAAGGAAAATTTGGCCATGCGCTTCTCATTGCGGGATCAACTGGAAAAATTGGAGCAGCCGTGCTTGCATCAAGGGCAGCAATGCGATCGGGGTTAGGCTTGCTAACCATTCATGTGCCACAAAGCGGATATTCAATTATTCAGACAGCCGTTCCAGAAGCGATGGCGACTATCGATCAATCTTCTGATTATTTTTCTGGAAGAGAGGTAGAAGATTTTTATGACGCTATGGGTATTGGTCCGGGCTTAGGCCAGGCTTCTGAATCGGCAAAGGGATTGGAGGAGGTATTGCGGAAATTCAAAAAGCCAATTGTGATTGATGCCGATGCGCTGAATATTTTATCGACAAATCCAGCGTTTCAAAAATTAATTCCTGTCGGAAGTATTTTAACGCCTCATCCGGGTGAGTTCGAAAGAATTGTTGGTTCGTGGAGGAATGATTTCGACAGACTTGAAAAACTTAAAGAGTTGGCGAACAGAATTCAATCAGTTGTGATTTTGAAAGGAGCCTATTCGACAATCGCTACGCCCGACAAAAAAGTATTTTTTAACTCAACGGGTAATCCGGGTATGGCAACCGGTGGAAGCGGGGATGTGCTAACCGGAATTCTTACCAGTCTTTTAGCCCAAGGCTATGAACCTGAAAAAGCTGCCATTTTGGGTGTCTATCTTCATGGGTTGGCGGGTGATCTGGCAGCTAGCGAAAAGGGACAACACTCACTCATTGCGGGTGATATTATAAATTATCTACCCCACGCCTTTAGGAAAATCGCTTAAAACGGTTTTTTGCCGACTTTATTTTAATTCATTTTAAACTTTTGGCTTACAAGTTGCATCTAATCGGTACTAAATCACGTACAGAGTACTGAAATGAACCTAAAGAAAGCGCTATATCTCTTTGTTGCTCTTGTTTTGACCTTCCAACTAGGATTTGGTCAAACAAAAGAGGAGGGATTTTATAGCAATCAGCCCGATCCCGTAAAGGCTCTTCAGGTTTATCCCAACCCGGCCACGGAATTTGTCAACGTAAAATTCGAAACACCGCAGGCTAATAAGGTGAAGCTCACTATCTATAATATACTTGGCAATTCCATTGAACTCGAGACAGAAGTTATTGATGAGTTCGAAATCAAAATCAGAGTGAAGGATCTTGCTACTGGTTATTATTTTTTATCCGTTCGGGATGAGTCTTCGAGTTTGCGCAGCACCTATAAGTTTCTGAAGCGATAACCTCGCATTTTATTAATCCTCCTATTTGCCTATTTTTCTGATTCCTTACCCGAATCAGTTGAACGCATTTGAACCTACAACCGATACTAGCGCAACAAGCACCCAGCGCGAAGGGGTTAATCCTTTATTTAAAAGTTTTAAGATTAAAAATTCATCCAGCCACGAAAGATGAAAAAGAACCGAAAAAACCCTGAATCAATCGGTTGCGATCTAAAGTGGTTTAAGCCCCGCGAGCTGGTTTTCACTGGCTTGGACCAATCTTTTAATTTGTCTTCCATAAACGCGTTTCTTAAATATGTAGAAATAAACCATAGACGATGCAAATAGGCTTAATCGGTTTGGGAAAAATGGGCTACAATCTGGCCTTGAATTTCAAAAGCAAGGGGCACAACGTAGTAGCTTTTGACGTAAATAAGGCGGCTATGGAAAGCATTGCGCACAAGCAGGTCCAAACGATGCCTTCGATTGGTGACCTCGCTTTGGCTTTGCAAGGCAGACGCGTGGTTTGGATCATGGTACCCGCAGGCAACGTGGTGGATGTCGTACTCAGTAATCTAAAATATCATTTAGCCCCGGATGACATTGTGATTGATGGTGGCAATTCGCATTACAAAGACACTTTAACCAGAGCTCGTGACCTGGAAAAGTTAGGCATCCACTATTTGGATTGTGGTACCAGCGGTGGCGTAACGGGTGCTTTGCAAGGAGTGTGCACCATGATTGGAGGAAAGAAAGAAGTGTTTGACTATTGCGAACCGCTTTTTAAATCAATATCAGTTCCTGATGGATATTTGTATGTAGGCAAAACGGGTTGTGGGCACTTTACTAAAATGGTGCACAATGGAATTGAATATGGAATGATGCAGGCCATTGCCGAAGGGATGGAAGTACTTCACAAGCACTCACCGGAAGCAGATTTGGCCGCTGTTGCCAAAGTTTGGAACCATGGTTCCGTAGTGCGGAGTTGGTTAATGGAACTCGCACAAAGTGCTTTGGAGAAAGATAAAAACCTGGAATCCATAAAGGGCGTTATGCATTCTTCAGGCGAAGGCAAGTGGACTGTAGAAACTGCTTTGGAGATGGGTGTGCCTACACCCGTCATCACCATGTCTTTGTTAATGCGGTATCGTTCTCAACAGGAAGATACTTTTTCCGGAAAAATTGTTGCCGCCCTGCGCAACGAGTTTGGCGGTCATGCGGTAGAAAAGAAGCAGGATTAAAGAAAAGATTAATATATCTTCCCTACTGGACTTTAATTTTTTGCCGCGTTATTTTATAGAACCAGGATTAGAAAGTCACATTCAGCGTAAGCTCTTCACCCTTACGTTTAATTTTCACCGGCACAGTTTGGCCCTTTTCAAATTTACCGAGGGCTTCCATGTAGGTTTGAATGTCTTTGATTTCAATGTCACCAATTTTGGTTATGATATCTCCGGTTTGGATGCCAGCCTTATGTGCAGGCTTGCCCTCGGTGGCGCCATCAACCAACAATCCTTCTGAATCAGAGGTGTAACTCGGCATAACACCCATCGTTACTTTAAAAGATCGCGCTGAGCCCATGGATTTATTTTTGGTCTGCAGAAAAGCCAGTTGAGGTTCATTATCCAGTTTTTCAATTACCGCAATAATCAATTCCAGTACTTCTTTTTCACCTGCGTAATTAATTTTATCCCAATCATCAGAGGGTTTGTGGTAATCGCTATGCGAGCCGGTAAAGAAATGCAATACCGGAAGGTTTTTAAGATAGAATGAGGTATGATCCGAAGGTCCCACACCGGCTGAATCTGTTTTGATGGAAAGTTGAGTGCCCGTAATATTCTTTAGTGTGGTTTCCCATACCGGGCTGGTACCCGATCCGCTCACAGAAATACTTTTTGTTGTCGGGTTTAACCGTCCTATCATGTCCATGTTGATCATGTAATTTACTTTAGTCAGATCCACAGTGGGATGTTCTGTAAAATATTTGGAACCATATAAACCAAGTTCCTCACCACTAAAACAGATGAAAAGAAAATTATTCTTCTCTGTGATTTTGTTTTTTGAAAAGTAACGGGCTAGTTCGAGCACCCCGGCTACACCCGAAGCATTATCATCTGCACCATTATGGATTTTACCTTGCGGATTGGCATCGAGAGAACTTCCATTTTCACCTAGCCCCAGGTGGTCATAATGGGCACCAATAATGATTGTTTTGTCGGCATTATTATCAAGATAGGCAACCACATTATGTGCAGTGCCTTCGGTGCCGGTGCCATGCACCCCACTTTTAAATGGAAACGCCTGTTCAAATGAATTTAACTCGCCCTTGGGCTGCAACTTTAACGCTTTGAATTCTTTCTCGATGTATGAAAGTGCCATGCGCTCCCCAGCTGATCCGGTTTGACGACCTTGCATCGCATCATTGGACAAAGTTTTAATGTGAGCCTTAATATTTTTCTCTTCTATTTTTTGTGCGAAAACAAAAGAAGAGATGGCGAACAGGATTAAAAACGAAAGAAGGATGCGGCTTTTCATGAGTTTCAAAGATTTCGGGTGTAAAGTAAATTCCATTTTACATACAATTTTAACCCCAGGCGGAGTTTTTTTGTTTTAATAAGTCCAAACCTCGTAATTTTGAGACTTCTTTAACCTGAATTCTATGAAGGGACCCAACATTGTTCTTCTCACTGATTTTTCTCCACTGTCTAAGGTGGCTATTCAATTTGCCATGAAAATGGTAGCCCCCCTGGATGCACATTTTACAATCCTTAACATTGTTCGGGTGGATGGAATTCCAAAGGCTAATCTAAAAGCGAAACAAATTGAAAAGTCGATTGCGCAGGTTTCACAAGAGGAGGGAGATAACCTGGTCAAGGAGCTTCGCAATCAAATTAAAGGAAACTACAAATTAGAGTTTAAACCCATTAAGGCTCGTACGGTTGCAGAGATGGTACGTAAATATGTCGAGAAGCATCCTACCAACATGGTAGTGATGGGCTTGCAAGGTGCTTCAGCTTTGAAGAAAGCCCGGCTGGGTGGAACAACCGTTTCTGTAATTGATGAATGTAAGGTGCCCGTGTTAGCAATACCTGCGTTAGCGAAGTATCATAACCTGCAACACATCGTATATGCATCTGATCTTAAGAATATACAAAAGGAACTAGAGACAATAATTGAATTTGCGAAAATCTTTGGGTCTACTGTTCACATGATTCATGTAGCTCCGGTAATGGACAAAAAAGTAGAAGCAGAAATTAACTCTGTAGATGAAATTATCAGGAAGGTAAATTACGACAAACTTGATTTTAAATTGATTCTGGAAGAGGACATAACCACAGCGATCGATAGTTATATCAAGAAAACGAAAGCCGATTTACTTACCACGTTTACACATAAACTTAGTCTGGAAGAAAAGCTTTTTGGCAAGAGTGTAACGCGTAGACTTGCGTATCAGGGAACCATTCCGTTGTTGGCGGTAAAGAGAAAATAGTATTCGATGTCCTGAAGTTCTCGGAATCTAAGGCTTCCCTGCCTGTTCCGCCAACTGACGGATTGGGCAGACAGGGATTTCCTCAGCCTTACATTGGCGTTAAGTTGGGGATGGTGCTAATTAGAACTCCGCATTCCCCGGAAACCGCGGGAAAGGAATCACATCGCGGATGTTGGTCATGCCGGTTACAAATAAAATCAGGCGTTCGAAGCCAAGGCCAAAACCACTGTGCGGTGCAGAACCAAATTTGCGTAGTTCCAGATACCACCAAAGATCTTTTTCCGGCAGATTCATTTCCTGAATGCGCTTGAGCAATCTGTCATAACGCTCTTCGCGTTGCGAGCCACCGATGATTTCACCAATGCCCGGAAACAACACATCCATGGCCGCCACGGTTTTGTTGTCTTCATTCTGGCGCATGTAAAATGCTTTGATCTCTTTGGGGTAGTTATAGAGAATAACCGGTTTCTTAAAATGCTTTTCAACTAAAAACCGCTCATGTTCCGACTGTAGGTCAACACCCCAATCCTCAATCAGATATTGAAACTTCTTTTTCTTATTCGGATTTGAATTTTTGAGAATGTCGATCGCTTCGGTATAGCTCAGTTTTTGAAATTCATTTTCAGTTACAAACTTAAGTCTGTCTAGCAAACTCAATTCACTGCGCTGGTCTTGTGGCTTCGCAGCTTCTTCATCTTGAGCTCTTTTGTTCAGGAACTCAAGATCTTCTTTGCAATTATTCAATGCATACTTTACCAGATATTGCAACAGATCGGTAGCTAATTGCATGTTGTCGTGGATATCATAGAATGCCATCTCTGGTTCTATCATCCAGAACTCAGCGAGGTGCCGGGTAGTATTTGAATTCTCGGCCCTAAACGTTGGACCGAACGTATAAATTTCACTCAATGCCAGGGCGTAAGTTTCACCTTCCAGTTGGCCCGACACCGTAAGGTTTGTTTCCTTGCCAAAGAAGTCTTCTTTATGATTAACGTGACCTTGCTCATCGAGCGGGGGTTTGTTTCCATCCAGTGTTGTAACCCGAAACATGGCACCCGCACCTTCGGCATCTGATCCCGTAATAATTGGGGTGTGGATATAAAAGAATCCGCGGTCGTTAAAGAATTTGTGAATAGCAAAAGCCATGGCATGACGCACGCGCATGACAGCGCCAAACGTGTTGGTGCGTGAGCGCAAGTGAGCAATTTCACGCAGATATTCGAGACTTGGTCGATTCTTAAGTTGTAATGGATAAACCTCCGCATCACAATCACCCAGAATCTGAAGTTCTTTAACTTTCACTTCAACGGCTTGTCCTTTACCCAAAGAAGCTATCAGGTCTCCGATAACAGAAATACAGGCGCCTGTAGTGATTCTTTTTAGCGTAGGTTCATCAAGTGAATTCAGCTCGACAACAGCTTGTAGGTTTTGTTGTGTTGAACCATCATTGATGGAGATAAACTGATTATTACGAAACGTGCGCACCCAACCCTCCACTTTTACTACTTGCCCAGTGGGGCTTGTTGCCAATAAAGCTTTAATCTTAGTCCGTTTCATACTGTGCCATCAAATTTTGGAGTGCAAAAAACGACATTTTGATTTTTTAATCAAAATCCAGGTATCTAAACCCGATGTGGTTTAGGAAAGAAGAAAAATGAATCGCTTGGCCCACTTATATTTCTTTTTAGTGATAGCATGAATTGGTAACTTTAACCCCGAAAGTCATGCAAAAACTAAGTTTAAATCAAAGTCTTCAACAAAAGCTGTCGCCCCAGCAGATTCAATTTATAAAATTGCTGCAGGTGCCTACAGCCGAATTGGAGAATCGTATTGAGGAAGAACTCGAAATTAACCCGGTGCTGGAGGAAGGTTCAGAAAGCGAGCAGGACGAAGAACCGGACACCAACACCAGTGATGAGGCCCCTGAAGTGGAGGGCGCTCAGACGGAAAACACCACATCAAGTGAAGACATTGACATCAAGGATTATCTCCGTGATGACGACTATAACAGTTACAAAACCTATTCAGATGGTGATGGTGGTGATGACGATGACGACCGGGAAATGCCTATTCCTATGGGAACCTCGTTGCACGAAACGCTGATGACCCAATTAGGGTTTATTGGATTGGATGAGCGCATGCAAGCCATCGGCAAGCAATTGATAGGAAGCATTGAAGGCGATGGCTATATCCGCAGAGATATGGAATCCATTGTCAATGATCTTGCCTTTTCACAAAGCATTGAAACCAATCTGGAGGAAGTAGAGGGATTACTTAGAAGAATACAATCTTTTGATCCGGCTGGTATAGCCGCACGCAACTTGCAGGAATGTCTATTGCTGCAATTGGAGCGGATGGATGATGGCCAGGACGTAGATGTAATTGTAGCGAAACGAATTATCAACGAATGCTACGAAGAATTTACCAAGAAACATTATCCAAAAATTCTTAAGAAACTTGATCTGGATGATGAGGACTACATCAAAGATGCGATTGAGTTAATTGTCCGGTTAAATCCTAAACCCGGTGGTGAGTTGAACACGGGCTTGGCTAAAAATCAATATGTGATTCCTGATTTTATTCTTACCAATAACAATGGTAAGCTTGAATTAGCTTTGAACTCACGCAATGCTCCGGAGCTACGGGTGAGTCGTTCGTACACGGATATGTTTAAAGCGTATGACAAAAGCGATAAGAAGGATAAGAAGTTGAAAGAGGCGGTTTCGTTTGTCAAGCAAAAGTTAGATGCTGCCAAATGGTTTATCGATGCCATTAAGCAACGCCAGCATACCTTGTTAAGAACCATGCGTGCTATTGTAGATTTTCAATACGATTATTTTCAGGAAGGGGATGAGACCAAGCTTCGGCCGATGATCCTGAAGGACATTGCCCAGATGATTAACATGGACATCTCTACAGTAAGTCGTGTTGCCAGCAGCAAAACTGTGCAAACTGATTTTGGTGTTTTTCCGCTCAAGTATTTCTTCTCAGAGGGTATTGCGACAGATTCGGGTGAGGAAGTAAGTAGCCGCGAGGTGAAGCAGATCATCAAAGATCTTATTGAGCTGGAAGATAAAAAGAAACCACTTTCTGATGATAAGCTGGAAGATTTACTGAATGAAAAGGGGTATAATATTGCAAGACGTACGGTCGCTAAATATCGCGAGCAATTAAACATTCCTGTGGCCCGGTTAAGAAAGGAGATGCGGTGAGAACAGCAGCTAAAATTATTTCCATTCTATTTCATCCTTTGTTGCTCACTTCCTATCTGTTATTGATTCTCGGCTATTATTTTCCATCCATGTTGATGGTTGCTCCGGATAAGTTAAAGACAATTCTTGTATTCGTATTTTGTTTTACGTTTGTGTTGCCTGCCGTTAACATTCTCATGTTTAAACAATTCGGCACTATTTCAGACTACACAATGGCATCGCAAAAAGAAAGGATCATTCCCTTTGTTGCCATTTCACTCATTTACTCGGTAACAGCTTTCTTGTTTTATTATAAGTTACACTTTTCACAGAACTTTAATAGCCTGATACTTATTATTGCCGCGATGGTGGTTGTCTCTACCCTAATAACTTTTTTCCAAAAAGTAAGTGTGCATAGTTTAGCTATCTGGGGCGGTATAGGAATTTTGTTACCACTTAATAAAGCTGTAGAACAAAATTATTTATTGTGGCCCACGGCTATTGCTATTGTGGCTGCTGGGGCTGTAATGTCTTCCCGTTTGATTTTGCAAGCCCACACACCACGCCAGATTTTGGTCGGAAGTATAACAGGTTTTATCATCGGGTTTTCTGGAATCATTATCTTGTTTCAACAGTAATCTACTCTTTTATGGAATTCAAATTCATTACCTATCATGTGGCCGATGGTGTTGCGACCATCACACTAAACAGGCCGGAAGTTTACAATGCCTTGAATGATGGAATAACCTACGAGTTACAAGATGCATGGAAGGCGGTAGCCAAAGATGATCAGGTTCGAGTGGTTGTGCTTACTGGTTCGGGTAAAGCATTTTGTTCTGGTCAGGATTTGAAAGCTGCATCGGGTCAGGAGAAGCGATCATTTATGGAATCGCTTCAGAAAAGATATAATCCCATTATTCGCACCATGCGCACGCTGCCTAAGCCCATCTTATGCAGACTTAATGGCGTAGCCGCAGGAGCCGGGTGTTCATTGGCTTTAGCGTGCGATATGATTATCGCTTCAGAAGAAGCAACCCTGATTGAAGTGTTTATTAATATTGGATTGGTGCCAGATTCAGGATCTGCTTATTTCTTGCCACGCTTAGTAGGAATGGCAAAGGCATTTGAGCTATGTTCGATGGGAAGTCGGGTAAAAGCAGCGGAAGCGTTACAGCTTGGATTGGTTAATAAAGTAGTCGCTCCTGATCAACTGGATTCTGCAGTAAAAGAATATACCGACTATTTTGCTCAGGCTCCCACAAAATCGATTGGTCTTATCAAAAAAATGCTTGCAAAAGCTACTACATCAAACCTTGATGAGATTTTAGAGTATGAAGCTTATTGCCAGGAGATAGCCGGATCAACACATGATTATAAAGAAGGAGTTGCTGCCTTCCTTGAAAAAAGAAAACCTGTTTTTAAAGGGAATTAAAATCCGCTGATAGAAATGCCGGTTGTCAGCGAGTTGAAGTCCTTACCAAGAGGACCTTTTCCTTTTTCAAACACGTCAGATAGGTTATAAAAGATAAATAAGTTAAAACCCCCAACGCCAACCCGCGAATAAACTCCATACCGAATGGTTGACAGGCCATGGTTCATTTTATTTTTGACTTTAATATCTTCTCCCAGGTCGCGGTATTTCACTTTAGTAAAGGCATCGTAAAGAAAACCCACGCGTCCGCCCAACGAAACGTTGAAACTCCGGCCAAGATCTTCTGGGTTAGTATCAAACCGAAATTCCACCGGGATTTCGAAATAGTTAGCAACCAACATCGACTTATTGGCATTTTTAGGATAAACTAAGCCAGAGCTGATAAGATTATATTGCTCGGTTTGATCAGGAGAAACTGCACCATTCGGAAAGCTCACAAGTTCCAGAGTATCGTATAAAGTGGCACCGTCAGTAAATTTCCACCTTTCCAAACTCAAGCCGAGTCCGGGATTAAAGCTAAAATTGGATTTAGCAATCCTAAATGAATATTGATAGTAAAAGTTTACGGTACGGGAACCCCAAAATCCCTGATTCCATGTGGATGGTTTACTAATTGGCACGTTTACGCCTAAGTCGACAATAAAAGAACCGGGAATGCTTGGCCGCACGGTCTTTTTTACGGTTTCATACTGCCCAAAGCAATAAGATGCTATCAATGCGAATAGGAGCGTACTAAGAACTTTTTTCATTCGACCGGTTTTGCTTACTAACGGTTAAAAACTGGTTATTATTTCTACTTGAAATAAAAAACCTAACCCAATCAATTTGAGTTAGGATTTAAAAAGTGAGCCTGGAGGGATTCAAACCCCCAACCTTCTGATCCGTAGTCAGATACTCTATTCAGTTAAGCTACAGGCCCAAAATAGTTTGCAAAGGTAATTAAATAATGATTTTCACCAAAAAATTGTCCCTTTGGGAATCAAAGCCAACCATTATTGCAACGTAAAATTAATGGGCATCGCCATTCGGGTTTTAACCGGCTTCCCACGCTGACGACCCGGCTCCCATCTGATTTTCGCTAATACGCGCAACGCTTCCTCATCGCAACCACCGCCAATTCCCTTTAAAACTTTCAGATTGATAACTTCTCCGGTTTTATCGACAATAAACTCAACAAATACTTTTCCGGTGATCTGATTTCGTTGGGCTTGTTTTGGGTATCGCAGAGATTTCGAAAGCTGATCGTAAAACGATTCATAGCCACCAACGGGTTTAGCCTGGACTTCCGGAAAAAGAATAAGGTCTTCAACTTCTTCGGTGGGTACATCAACAAAAGGGATTTCGTTGATGTCGGAATGTACGATAGGCTCAACGGGTTTGTCATCATTATCCGATTTAAATTCAGCGAGTGATAAGGAAGGAATACTTTGTGTTAGTGATGGTTTGGGTGGAGGAGCCGGTTTTTCGATTTCATGCACAGTAGCCTTAACTTTAAATAGTGGCTCTTCTACAGGATCCACTGTTGGCAGGGGTGTTTTCTTTTTTACGGTTGTCCATTCAAATGCTGTGATTATGATTGTGACGCTAAGACACAGTCCGATAAAAAAGAACTTCGCAGTTTGTCGATGCAAATCATGAGTAGGATTTTTCTTCGCTTCCATAGTTGATGTGTTTTGGGTTACCTAGTGTAATCCGGAATCAACTACTTAGTCACGTAGCAGTTTGCACATTTTCTATTTGCGAAGTTTTTTGTTCTTGGCCAGTTTGCTTTTTCTCCCACCGTGAAACAACAACAAAGACAATGATCAGTGCGATGATCAAAAATAAAAACGTAAATATGCGCGTTATCAGTTTGATTCGTTTCCCCTCGCCATGTTGCTTCATAACGGCACTATAATTCCGGAACCGATCGCTTCCGCGAGCCGCCATGCGTTGTCTGCGCAACCGGATTTCGTGCTTACCCATCGTACTTTACCTTAAGATTAAAATTTGTTCTCAATTTATCCAGTGCCCGGTAGGTGCGCATTTTAGCACCACTTTCTGTCATGTCCAGTATAAAAGCAATTTCCTTAAAATCTTTGTCTTCAAAAAAACGCAACTCCAGCACCTGTATCATGTCCGTGGGCAATTCATTCATATAGTGAATTACCCGATTGATTAATTCCTCATCCCAGCTTTCGGTTGTTTGTTCTACGAGTTCGCGCACTTTCAGTTCTTCAATGCTGAAAATTTTCTTCCCTTTATTTTTGCGGTAATGTTTATTTACTTCATTGCCGGCAATTTTATATAACCATGCGGAGAAGGGGAATCCCCGGAATTCATATTTGCCGAGGTTGTTGAGTGCGTTCACAAAAGTTTGTGAACAAAGATCGCCCGTTAATTCATCGTTGTCGGTCTGGCGCAAAATGTAATTGAAAATCCGGTCGAAGTATTTTTCATAGAGTTCACCAAAAGCTTGTGGGTCTTTCCTGGATCGCTCTATGATTGTTTGTTCCTTACGGATCTCATTTTCCGTCATGCGGTTTTTATTAAGACCAACCGATAATAGCTAAATAATCCGAATGTTTTAGTAAAGTCACACATTGTAGTCTGTTAACAGTCGAAATAACGAATTTCTGGCAATACCGTAGTAAGGGGTATTCGCTTTCTTTTTAAATACCGCTAACTTGTTCTAATAATATGCGGACAATAGCAGTTATCGGATTTTTTCTTGTAATCACAGCGGGCTTGGTGAGGGCTCAACAGTTTTCCCTACGCCACTATACCGCTGTCGATGGCCTCCCGCAGTCGCAGGTAAATGCTAT
Organism: Cyclobacteriaceae bacterium; assembly: GCA_041736555.1. Classification (GTDB taxonomy): domain Bacteria; phylum Bacteroidota; class Bacteroidia; order Cytophagales; family Cyclobacteriaceae; genus ELB16-189. Next base: position 161,141 of record JBGSTJ010000043.1, on the reverse strand, counting down.
TGTAGAAGATGAAAATGGGTATTTATGGATCGGAACACAAGGAGGTGGATTGGCTCAGTTTGATGGAAAAAAATTCAAGACTTACAACACACTAGATGGCTTATTAAGCAACATCGTTACCTCTTTAATGATTGATGCCCAACAGAATCTATGGATTGTTCATCAACATGGAGTTTCACGGTTTGACGGTGTTAATTTCAAAACCTTTCAATTCCTTCAGGAAAATCCAAAACGGATTCGCAGAGCTTTTGAATTAAACGATTCGGTTTTCTTTGTATTGCAAACTGGATCATTAGGCAAAATTTATCGCGATTCGGTTTACTATTGGGATAAGCCAGTGGCGCCAGGGAAGGTTATTTTTACCGGCTGGAAACTTCCTGGTCAGCAACTTGCTTTTTATCTAAACGACAGTAGTTTCTTACTGCTGGATACTCTTGGCAATCGGTTAAGGGTATCTCATAAAGACAAGTTTAACCGTGTGTTTAGCCTGTTTCAATACAAAGGAAAATTGATTGTTGAGACTGATGTTGGTTATTATTCATTGGATGACGAATCAGCATCTTTTAATACTGAGAATTTTGATTTTAATGATCATGTTGTTGCCTACGATACGCTGAATAAATTCTTTTGGGCCTTTACTGATAATACTTTGTCGATTGAGAAACATGAGGCGGGTGAGTCTCTCGTGGTATTAAAGGATGTCATGGTTTCGCAAATCCATTTTGACAAGGAAGGAAATACATGGATCGGCACAAACGGGCGAGGCCTTTTTAAATATGCAACTCGTGATTTTGATCGTTGTGCTTCTGAAAAGCTTACGTCAGTGATGGCGATCAATAAGGATGGGTCGGGAGCCACCTGGATAGGATCCTCCGAAATGGGATTGTGGAAAATTAATAAAGGAAAAATCAAAAGTTATAAGTTTGGTCAATCGGGTGAGGCGGCTATTAATGATATTAAGTTGAGTCCGGCTGGCGATCTATGGATTGCTTCAAGCAATGGACTGGGAATATACGATTCTATTAAAGATCAGTTTCAATTCTATAATCGCGAGCACGGACTTTCCAGCCAATATTTGGTCAATCTTGATTTTGATGAAATCGGTGGTCTTTGGTGTGGTACAACCGGAGCCGGTGTGAATTACTTTGATGGGGAGAAGTTTGTTGTATATAATTCTACTCACGGATTGAAAGGTCAATTAGTTCATGCACTTCGGTACTATAAAAAGGATAAAAGTGTTTTTGTAGGTACCGAGTTTGGACTTAGTCAAATTAAAAATGGAAAAGTAATTAACCACGTAATTCCTGAATTGACCAATACATCGGTTTTTTCAATCAATCTCTATCAGGATTCATTGCTGTTGATTGGATCGTCAGGGGCAGGCTTTGTTATTTTTGATCCCGCATCGGGTTTGCTAAAAAAGTCTGTTACAACAAAAGATGGGTTGCCTTCTAATCTGATTTATTTCGTGGCGGCTGATTTGGATGGATATTTATGGATTGGAACAGAGCAGGGAATCAATCGTATTCATCTCAATACACAATTGGAGCTCACGGAAAATCTTCACTTTGGTTATGAGAACGGTCTAACGGGCGTAGAAACCAATCAGAATGCGTTTTATTTTGGGGACGAAATCTATTTTGGTTTGATTGACGGTATTTATCAATATACCAACCATCAATCTGTGCCAGCTATATCGCATCAATTACACCTCACATCGGTTGAACTTTTCTACGGTGAATTTTCTGTGAATCAATTTGCAGATAGTACCGTTGGATTTTTTAAGGTTCCCTACCAACCTGTTTTTCCTTCAGACAAGAATCATGTGACGTTTTATTTTAACCGGGTAAATAAGCGCAATCCACAATCAGTGCGCTACAAATATTTTTTAGAAAATTTTGATAAGGCCTGGTCACAGCCCACAACCCTGGGGCAAATTACGTATGGCAATCTACCACCGGGTGAATACACCTTGCACATATTAGCAACTAATAAGATAGGGGGTTGGGATGAAGCTCCGCTCACTTATTCATTTATTATCCAAGCTCCGTTTTATGCCACCGTCACATTTATAACTATCATGACGATCCTATTGATTGGTCTGTTATTGCTTTTTCTTTCCTTGAGGATACGTAGTAAGACGAAGCGAGTACTTGAGATCGAATACATTCGGCAACAAGAACAGGAATATCTGCGCAAAGAAATTGCACGCGACTTTCATGATGAAATGGGCAATCAACTAACCCGCATCATTAATTACATCAGTGTGATGAAGCTGAGCAAAAATGGTCATGCCGTTGAACTGTATAATAAAGTGGAGGAGTCGGCCAAATACCTGTATTCGGGCACGCGGGATTTTATCTGGAGTATTGATCCCTTGAATGATGAATTGTCAAGATTGTTTTTGCACATCCGTGATTTTGGAGAAAAGCTTTTTGAGGAAAAGGAAATTCAGTTTCGTGCTTACAATGAGGTGAAAGAACCTATCCGGACACCCTATGGATTTAGTCGCGAGGCGAATCTGATTATGAAAGAAGCTATGACAAATGTGTTTAATCATGCGGAAGCAAAGAATGTTTCCTTCACATTGAGAAATACAGAGAATCAGTTTGAGATGTTGCTGGAAGATGATGGTAAAGGCTTTGCCGTTAGTAAGGTTGAACACCTGAACGGAATAAAAAATATGCGTATCCGTGCCGAACGAATCAAGGCGGTTTTGCGTATTCAAAATGCCAGCAATCACTCAGGAACCACAGTTTCGCTTTCTTTTTCAAAAACTAAATCAAAAAAATATGTCAACACAGTTTAAAAAACGGGTACTCATTGTAGAAGACGATTCTGAGATCCGAAATAGTTTTTCATTAATAGTGAATAGTTCCCCGAAGTTCATTGTCATAAATGGTTATGGTAGTTGCGAAGAGGCAATAAAAAATTTGAATCAAGACAAACCTGAAATTGTACTCATGGATATTGAATTGCCTGGAGGCATGAATGGTATTCAGGGCACCAAAACGATCAAAGACAAAGCGCCCCAGGCTGACATTATTATGGTTACTGTTTACGAAGATAGTGAGTTGGTATTTGAAGCATTAAAAGCCGGGGCTTCCGGTTACATTACAAAGAGTGCCAATTACATGGAATTACTTTCAGCGCTTGAGGAAATCACGAGGGGTGGTGCACCCATGAGTAGTAGAATTGCCCGGATGGTAATCGATAATTTTCACGTGAATCCGAATAGCCCATTAACCAAACGCGAAACTGAAATTCTGCAATTAATATCGGAGGGAAAAACCTATACACAAATTTCAGAGCAGCTTTTTATTTCTAAAGAGACATCAAAAACGCATATTAAGAATATCTATTCAAAATTGCAGGTACGGTGCAAATCAGAAGCGCTAGCCAAAGCCAGTCTGGATAAATTGATCTAGTCAGCCGTTGGCATAAAATTCCTGATCTTCCCATCTATCCGGTTGGAATGACTTTTTTTATTGGTTAGCTTTCACCCAAAGGCTAAACATTCATCATTCATGAAAAAGTGCATTGTCATATTCTTGCTTTTGGTAAGCGGGATATCTTCTGGGCAAAAGAAAAAAGAACAACCAGCAATTACCCAACCGGTACAACCCCAAGTCACTTCCACAATAGAAAGTAAGGTGGGGGGTATGAAAAAGTATGTTGGGTTTTTTGAATTTTATTATGATGAGAAACAGGATAAAGTTTTTCTCATCATTGACAAGTTGAATACAGAATTTTTATATGTGGAGTCGTTAACGGCAGGTATTGGCTCAAATGATATTGGATTAGATCGTAACCAATTAGGCCGCGAGCGTGTGGTTAAGTTTGATCGGAGGGGCCCGAAAATATTACTTACTGAATTGAATTATTCCTATCGGGCAATTTCTACCAATGCCGCAGAGAAGAAAGCCGTGGAAGAAGCTTTTGCGCAATCTGTACTGTGGGGATTTACGATAGTCGCTGAGGAAGGCGGGCGCTTATTAGTGGATGCTTCTGATTTTCTGTTGCAGGATGTGCATGATGTTATAGGCCGGCTTCGCAGTTCGCAACAAGGAACGTATTCTCTTGATAAATCGCGATCTGCCTTTTATTTGCCTAGAACAAAAAGTTTTCCGCAGAATACTGAATTTGAAGTTACCCTTACGTTTACAGGTCAACCAGCGGGAGGCTACATTCGAAGTGTAACACCAACACCAACAAGTGTCACCGTACGCGAGCATCACTCATTTGTTCAATTGCCAGACTCCAACTACAAGCCACGCAAGTTTGATCCGAGGGCTGGCTATTTTAGTATTTCCTATTACGATTATGCAACACCGATTAGTGAGCCCATCGAGAAGAGATTCATAACTCGTCATAGGTTGGAGAAAAAAGATCCGCGTGCGGCAGTCAGTGAAGCTGTGGAACCAATCGTTTATTACATGGATCCCGGTGCACCGGAACCGATACGCTCCGCACTGATGGATGGGGCCCGGTGGTGGAATCAGGCTTTTGAAGCGGCAGGATATAAAGATGCATTCAGGGTTGAGGTGCTTCCGGAAGACGCAGACCCGATGGATGTTCGATACAATTTAATCAACTGGATCCATCGCTCAACCCGGGGTTGGTCGTATGGTTCATCGGTTACGGATCCACGCACGGGTGAAATCATAAAAGGTCATGTTAATTTAGGATCGCTTCGGGTGCGACAGGATTTTTTAATTGCAGAGGGGTTGTTAGCTCCTTATGAAGATGGTAAACCTGTATCAAACGAAATGGAGAAAATGGCACTTGCACGGTTAAGACAACTTGCCGCCCATGAAGTTGGTCACACCATTGGTATTGCCCATGCGTATTCATCCAGTACGGAAAGCCTTGCCTCCGTGATGGACTATCCGCATCCAATAGCAAATATTAAGGATGGAAAAATTGATATTAGCACGGCCTATGATGATAAGATTGGTGCTTTTGATAAAGTTGTAGTTACCTACGGGTATCAGCATTTTCCTGATGGAACCGAGGAAGACAAGGCGCTGAATGAGATCGTTCAGAATTCACTCAAAGCAGGATTAACATTTTTATCCGATCAGGATGCACGGCCTGTGGGTGGTGCTCATCCGTATGCGCATTTGTGGGATAATGGTAAAGATCCTGCCGAAGAACTCGATCGGGTGTTGGAAGTGCGTGCCTTGGCATTGAAAAATTTTGGAGAACGAAATATCAAGCCGGGTATGCCTATGGCTATGATCGAAGAAGTGTTGGTGCCAATTTATTTCTTTCATCGATACCAAACAGAAGCAACTGCCAAAGTTGTTGGTGGACTTAACTATAGGTATGCTATACGGGGTGATGGACAGCCCGTTACTTCCCTGCTCACACCGCAGCAGGAATTGAAAGCTATTGAATCATTGCTAAAGACTGTCCAACCTTCGGCATTGGCGCTGCCCGAAAGTTTGCTAAAGCAGATTCCGCCTCGGCCACTAGGTTATGATCGCCATCGTGAACTGATGAAGGGCAAAACGGATATTACGTTTGATCCTTTGTCGGCAGCGGAAACAGCATCTGATTTAACATTCAGTTTGATTTTATATCCGGCCCGGGCAAATCGGCTATTTGAACATCATTCTAGAGATGCCCGGCTTCCCAGTCTTGAAAGTGTGATTGACAAATTGATTATTGCTACCTTCAAATCGCCCGCGCGCAATGGTTATGAAGGTGCCATTCAAATGAGTACGAGTTATGCCTTGTTTACAAACTTGTCGAAACTTGCTTTACATAAAGATGCCTCCGCGCCTACCAAAGCTATTACTACATTAAAACTAGATCAGCTGAAAAGCTGGTTGCAAAGCCGCGTGACTGCGGATGAAGAATGGAAAGCATATTACGCGTACATCGCTCAAAAGATCAATAAGTTTCAGCAAAACCCAGAGGAGTTTAAGCAAGAAAATTTATTGGAAGTACCTCCGGGGGCACCGATTGGAATGACGGAGGAGTTTTGCGGAAATTAATTCTGCTTAAAACCTATTCGCCAAAGTCCGCGTACTTGATTAACCTGGTAGCCGACAGCTTTATCTTTTGGATAGAGTGTTCGGATTAAGGAATCTGTTTGAAAGGTTAATTCCTTTTCGGGTTGGCCATGACATGTTAAACACAACGGTTGCAGGATTATAGCTTTGTAAAAAATTACAGAATCATCCTTCAATACAAGCCGGGGTGTAAGCTCTTTTTCTACGTTTAAATCATTGCCAAATCCCTTAATTAAAAATTCTTCCAGCTTATCAGCTTTGTTTCGTGGGTTCCGGTTTTTGTTACTTACCCGTTTAATTGAAACATGGTTTGCCATAGCAAGCGAGTCTGTAATAGGGTAGGCCTTTTCATTGCAATACCGTAGGGCGTGTTCAATGCCTCCGCTCTCGAGGGCATTCTTCAATTCTGCACTGAACGTTTCAAATGAAATTTTGGCAATTGCGTTGCCCCTAATTACGTACGTGCTATCAATCTTTTCTGTTGTTTGAGAGGCTTCTTTGCCACCGCACGCGAACAGCAGCGTGAATGGAATCAGATAAATCAACTTGTTCATGGAATAAATATGGAAAGAAAATATTTATGGATACGTGATTTATGTCACAAACTAATGAGACCCGTCAAACCACTCTTTAAACTCACTCACTTTTTCGCGGCTTACAATTATCTCAGACTCCCATTTGATATTGGAAGTGATTTTGAGTCGGCTGTTTGAATAAACGATCACATCCTGAATGGCGCTGATGTTAACAATGTAGCTGCGATTAACGCGATGAAATATTTTTGGATCTAAAATTTCGTCCAGGCTTTCTAGTGTATAATCGATAATAAATTTTCTGAGTTGGTTGGTGATCAGGTAAACATCCCGACCATCGGCAAAAAACAAACTGATCTGATCAGATGTAATAGATTTTATGTGATCGCCTAGTTTTACCATGAAACGATTTTTATACGACTTTTGCAGCGTGGCATCAACTACACGCGTGATCGTTTCATTTCGCGCTTCGCTCCATCGCAACTGAGTTCCCAAGGCTTCAACTTTCTTTAAACTATTAGATAGATCAGTAAATGTAATCGGCTTCAACAGGTAATCGATGCCATTCATTTTGAATGCTTCCAGCGCAAACTCGTTATACGCAGTAATAAATATTACAGGCTTCTGCACCTTCACTTCTTTAAAGATGTCAAAGCTCACCCCGTCTTTCAGTTGAATGTCCATGAAGATCAAATCAATGGAGGATTGATTTGCCTCCAGCCAGTTTACCGCATCTTCAATGGATTCAACCTTGCCTTTGATTTCAATGGCTTCGCTATAACGCAACAGGTATCGTTCTAACTTCTCAGCTGCCGGAGTTTCATCTTCAACAATCAGAACTTTCAGCGCAAGGTTAGTCATGAATAGTCTGGGTTTCGTCAGCCGTTATCCGCATAAGCGGAAATTTAATATAATTTTCTTTCCCTGCTTTTACCTGCACAAAAGGATTCTCGCTAAAGAAGGAATAGGATCGTTGTAACCGCGCGAACGCATGCAGACTTTCCTGATGCAACAAGAGGCGGTCGTTGATGGTATGTTGCAGGACAAGGTATTCATCACCCTCTTCCAGATAAATCCGTACAACCAATGGAGATTTTTTTGAGATAAGTGTATTTCTGACAATCGCATCGATGGTAACCAGCATGGATCCCGGAATAAGATGGATACTTTTAGTGTCACGAATTGAATTGAGAAGATTGAGCTGATTCTGATACTTGTAATTCAGCAGTTTGATCAGATGATCGGCAGCATAAAGCTCTTCCTCCAGGCTGATCAACTCCTTGTGACGGTTAATCAAGCTGTAGCGATAGATTCCTGCCAGGTAGTCAATTTGTTCTTCCGCCTGATCAGCATTGTGTTGCAGGGTGAGGATCAGATTTTCCAGGCTTTCGTAGAGCAAGTCCGGATTAATTTCATTCTTAAAGGAGATAAAATCAGCATCTAATTTTTCTCTTAGTTTTTTCTCTTGTTGAATAATGCGCGTGTTCTCTCGGTTTAAATAAAAATTACTAAAGAATAGGGCGTTGTAGAGAAGTCCAATAACCCCATATATCGAAACGAAAACACTCAGTTCGCTAACGTTGATAGTAAACCCAATTACCCATTTATAATAAGCCCAGATTGCCAGAATGATTAACGACAAGGATATCAAAAGAGTGCCAACAATCTGCAACGTAATTCTTCGCCTCAGCAATTGTCTGGATAACCACTTTTCAGATAGTGAAAGTGTCATACGCATCGACTCCAACGATAGGTAGGCTAGACCGATACAAACATAAACCTCGGCACTACTGAAAATATCTTTGAGTTCGGTAAAGTCGTTGTTAATTAACAAAATCAAGAGATATACCATTACACCTACTATAGGAGCAGATAGAATTCTGAAAACCAATTGATGAATGAACAGGCGATTCATGTAAGCACGAGTGAGTTAGGAATCGATTGTTTGCTATGTGAGTCTTTGAGTACCGGAAGGACAACCGTAAACCTGGCTTCATTCTTCACAACCACTTTTTCTGTAGTAAAAAACTGATACCGGCTTATAATGTTGGTCAATCCAATCTGAAAACTTTCTGACTTCTCAACAGTAGTTTTTGAATTGCTTACCAGAATTCGTGTATTATCCTGTGCGGAAATGTAGATAAGCAAAGGTTGTTCGCGGGAGATATGATTATGCTTCACGGCATTCTCCACCAGTAATTGCAACGTCATAGGTGGAATGAATGTGTTATAAAGATTTTTTGGAAGATTGATTTCGAGTGTAAGGTGCTGTTCGTACCGTACTTGCAACAAATAGTAGTAGGCTTTAACAAATTCTATTTCCTCACGAACTATCACTAATTTCTGTTTTTGATTATCGATTACATATCGGAATGTGTCTGCCATTCTGCGGATAAATTGTTCAGCTATACCGGTATCTTTAAACAACAAAGAAGAGACCGTGTTGAGACAGTTAAATAAATAATGTGGGCTGATTTGGGTCTTCAGAGATTCAAACTGAAGTTCAAGTTGCAGACGGTCGAGTCGCATTTCCTCCACCTGGTTTTTTGCATAGTATCGATAGGAATAAAATAAGCCGTAGAAAATCTCATAGATGAAAAGGGTAAGGCCTAATAGAATGCCCAGTTTAATTATATCATCATTCCTAGTTGCCAGCAATAGCATACTTGCTGAAATTGAAAAAAGCAACACAAGTACTCCATTAGCGATGAATCCGGAAATGAAACGGAATAAAAAATGCTCGCGCCAGTTAATCCAACGGTCCAATATTTTATCAACCTGCCAGGCAAGAAAGCCAGCAAGATTTGTGATCAGTGCACAAATCAGGAATTCGTCAGCCTCGGTCTGTAGCGATGGGAAATGACCCTTGTTGCTGTAAAAAATGTAGAGAAAGAACATCAATCCCAGACTGGTACAAATCCCAACCAACAAACCATATTTTTTCATGGGGCGATCTTGAAATAGTTTTGATGTGGAAGGCATAGTAGCCTCAAACTACTTAAATTTTAAGAATTTGAGGATATGCATGCGTGGTTTATGGAAGTTTAATTTTCAAGGGCCCGTAAGGCACGTCCGTAGTACGTCTCAGATTTTATGTTTCGGGCTGCAGCCTTGTAGGCATCTTTAGCCTCGTTGCTCCCCGACTTAACATATCTTGAGGAAGCCACTAATACTTCAGTAGTGTAATGATCAGAATTTATTCGACCGGCAGCTTGAAGTACGGAAACCAATTTGCCATTTGTCATATTGGGTGCTGACAGTGCCGTTTGCAGTGTTTGTGATTTATAATGATCACTACCCATCGAATTAACATACTCAACCAATTTTTTGTAATGATCTTCTTTCAGATCTTGCTTTTTCAACAAGGTGGTGAGTACTTCAGTACGATAGTGGTCGGATTCGATAGACGAAGTAATAGATAGTAGTGTTGTCAACACCTGTCCATCAATCGGATTATCCAGCATGCTTTTAATTACTTGGGTTATATAATGATCGGAATTGATATCTTTCACCGATTCAACCACTCGCTGATAGGAGGTAACTGAAAGATCTCTTTCCAGAGCTTTGGTTAAAACAACGGTTCGGTAATGGTCTGAATTGATGGATTTGGAGGTGTTGATTATCTCGGCCATAACCGGATCTGTGAGATTAGACTGACGCATAACAGAAGTTAACACTTCTGTCTTATAATGATCGGAACCCATTTTAGAGGTTGACACCAGAATAATTTTTACACTCTCTATGGATGCAGGCTGACTACGCAATGCTTCTTTAATTACTTGTGTTTTGTAATGATCTGATCCCATTTTGTTGGTGGCAACAAAAACTGCTTCTACAGCATCTTTATTCTGCATGAATTTCGAAAGGTTGTTATCCAGAAATTCGCTGAGGTAATGGTCAGAATCAAGTTCACTGGATACGTTGGCAATAATCGATGCATACTCTTTTCCTTGCACAGGAAGTTTCATGAGCAGATTTGCGTAATGTGCCTTTATGTAATCGCTATCAATGTCTCCGATTTCACTCAGTACAGCCTGAACTCCACCTTTTTGATAAAAACGATTGACCCGGCTTTCGGCTGCAATGGTAGTCGTTCTTACCACTTCCGGTAAAATTTCAGAAAGCCACTTACGACCTTCCGGTTCCCAGCTTACAGCACTTCTCCCTTCAAAATATTCACGCTTTATGGTTCCTCCTTGTGCGCTTATCTCAATGGCGCGCCTGCTTCCAAAGGTTGTTTTTGTTATCTCGAGGTAGCCATCATTCGACATACTTTTAATATCGCGGTCGTCATCCGTTACTTCGATTTTTCCGCGTACTTCAATGTTGAAGCTGTTTAGTCCATTCGAATTTTTATAACTCATTTTTGAATCATTGCCCGAGGCATAAACCCGGGTTGACTGTGATTGGCCATAGGTAGAAATCCCGATGAGGATGGCGAGAAAAAGAGAAATCAGTTTCATGTTGTAGTATTTGACCTGAATAACGAGACAAAGGTGGGGTAAGGATTCACTGCGGACAACACAATTGAAATGAACCACCCAATCGGTGTATTGAGTTGTAAAAAGAGGGTCTTCGCTTTATTTCTCTTAGCTCGGTTTGGAAAAACCACGCTGTCGCACGGCCTCAAACACCACCACGGCTGCTGCATTTGAAACATTCATGGAGTCAATTTTACCTTGCATGGGGATAATGATGTTAGTGGAAGAGTTTTGTATCCAACCCTCTGATAACCCGGTGGCTTCGGTGCCCATGACGATGGCAGACGGCCCTGTAAAATCTGTTTCATGGTAGGGTTTGGATGCCTTTAGGTAGGTACAGAAAATTTTGATTTCATTCTTCCTCAGCCAGGCAATCGTTTCTCCGGATGTAGCAGAAGCAATTTGTTTCGTGAACACACATCCTACGCTGGATCGGATTACATTGGGATTGTAGAAATCTGTTTGAGGATCGCATATGATCACCGCATCGACTCCGGCTGCATCAGCTGTTCGCAGAATGGCTCCGAGGTTGCCCGGTTTTTCTACGGATTCCAGGATCAACAGCAATGGATTTTGACTCAATCTAATGTCTTGTAAGCGATGTGTTTTCTGTTCGGCTACAGCCAGAATCCCACCACTGCTTTCGCGGATAGCAATCTTGTCAAAGACTTCTTTTGAAACGGGCACCAGCAGTTTGTCCTCCCGCAGCAGATCGGCTGACTCTTGCTGATCGAGAATCTCCTCACAAAAAAAGATATTTCCGATTTTATATCCGGCCTCCAGAGCCATGCGCACTTCTTTTGCCCCTTCAACTACAAAGAGTTGTTGTTTTCTGCGTTCGCGTGGTTTCTCCAGCGCAAGCAAACTTTTTACTTTGGGATTTTGAGTGCTGGTGATCAGGAAATGCACTAGGCTTTAATTTTTATAGTACTCGTAGTTATATCAACAACTGAACCGTCACTAAATTTAACCGTAATAGAGAATTTATGTGATGATTCGGAGACAGGAGGAGCCGTCAATAAAAAATATAAATGTGAGTCGTATGCGTAATTCATTCCCTGTAAAAAGTCAGTGACTGATTTTTGACTCCCATACTCATAGATATCAAAGATGGAAGCAAGATTTTCTCCTGCTGCGAAGGTATGAGCACTCGTTTGGTATTCTGTGCTGCTTACAATAGAAAGATCAATAAAGGTCTGTGTTGGGTTCTCAGCTGGACTGCATGCATAGGCTATTCCCGGAAACGAAAAATTGGGCATTTCTATGTAACTCACACCTGACGTCTTAGCACTTAGGTCAATTATCATTTCGTTAAACAAGGTTTCTGAATTTTCTGTTAAAATGGAACCAGGATTTAGGTAATGAGTGCCATTGCCTTTTGAAAACTCACGGAGTAAAATTTCATAATCAATCACCTTGTAATTGTATGCTTCAGTCATTCCACATCCGCATGAAGTTCCTAAACAACAAGAGTAGAATATCGAGTTTGTAACAATGAATAATAGTATGAGAAAGATAACTCTAAGTAATTTCATAGTTCTTTTTTAGAACTTCCTATATTTAATAACTTTTTATAAAGATAAATGAAATTGCTCGAACCTTCTTCCTGGAAAGACTACGAACTACTCGATAGCGGCAACTTTGAAAAACTGGAACGGTTTGGAAAGGTAGTTCTTATCCGGCCCGAACCACAAGCCATTTGGGAACCGGTTCAATCGGAAGCTGAATGGAACAAGCAAGCCCATGCCCATTTTACGCGCGAGCAAAAAGATAACTTTCGTTTTGGCGAAGAAATAAAAGGTGGCTGGAAAAAATTAAAACCAGTGGATGAAAGCTGGCAGATAAAGTATCAATACCAATCTTTAAACCTGACCTTTCGATTAGCCCTTACGGGTTTTGGTCACGTAGGTGTCTTTCCCGAGCAGGGATCAAACTGGAATTTTATTTATGATACAATCACTTCGTGGCAGGCAGCAAAACCTAAAGTGTTGAATTTATTTGCCTATACGGGTGCAGCTTCGGTTGTCGCTCGTGCGGCAGGTGCCGATGTTACCCATGTAGATGCTTCGCGACCGGGTTTAAACTGGGCTAATCAAAACATGCAATTAAATGATCTTAAAGATATTCGCTGGGTTTATGAAGATGCACTCAAATTTGTAAAGCGTGAGGTAAAGCGGGGAAATACATACAACGGTATTATCATGGATCCACCACCATACGGTCGTGGTCCGGAAGGGGAGAAGTGGACCTTGCAAGAAAAGTTGAATGAATTAATTTTTTTGGCAAGACAGTTATTGGAGCCAACACCCAGCTTTTTTATACTTTCCATGTATGCGGTTGGGTTTTCTCCTTTGGTGGGATTAAATGTTGTGAAAACGCATTTTAAGTCAGAAGCTCCGGATTTCGGGGAGTTTTTTCTTAAATCCAAGGCAGGTCGTGATTTGCCCATGGGAACGTTTTTGAGGTTTAATCGATAGTTTGTTCTCACTTCAGCAACTTTATTCTATTCATATTCATCTGATAGCAAACAAAGCTCATTGACCAGAATTTTTTTTCTGCTGTTATTATTCATCACATCCAATTCTCTGTTTGCACAGAAAATTTACCGGGGCATTGTTGTAGACTCGGCTCAACTGATCAACTTGCCGGACGTTCACATAGCAGTTAAACATGCCAACCGTGGAACTACCACGAATGCTTCAGGTAGCTTTCTAATCTCAGCGAAAACAACGGATACCCTTGTTTTTTCAGCCGTAGGGTACAAGCAGGTAGAACTTCACCTGATGTTTGAGGAAGATGCGCTATTTATTCTCTTGAAAGAAAATACCTTGTTATTAAGTGAAGTAACGATTAAAGCCACACGATTATACCCCAACAAAATTGAAGATCGCACCAAAGTTGCCCCTCGAACGCTAAGTAAAATTCAGGCGTTTGAATCACCCTTTGATTATTTCTGGAAACTTGAGCGTGAAAAGAGAAAATTATCGCGGGTTATTGAGGAAAATAATAGAACGCAAACGTTCAGGCAGGTGATCACCGATCCGGATGTAAAGGGAATTTTGATGAAAGATTATGATGTTGATGAAGCTATCTACTATCAGATTATTGAGAACTTTAATCTGCAACATGCGGCCGTACATTATTTCACCGATCCGGATACTATAATGGAAGCTTTACACACCTTTTTTATTAAGTATCTATCCAATAATCAACAACCGGGTAAAAAGCAAGATTAAATCTGTTTTAGCATAGCTCATAAATCAAAACCTGTCTCGCTAAATCCACAAATTAGCGCTATCTTTGCGCCCTCAAAGTTGAAAATAGAAGAGGAAACCAAGATTTATGGAAGTAAGTAAAATCAGAAACATCGCGATTATCGCCCACGTTGACCACGGAAAAACTACCCTGGTAGATAAATTATTACATGCCGGCCACGTTTTCAAAGACCACGAGACCCCTGGCGAGTTAATAATGGACAGCAATGACCTGGAGCGCGAGCGCGGAATCACCATTTTGGCCAAAAATGTATCGGTACGATATAAGGATTATAAAATCAATGTAATAGACACACCCGGGCACAGCGATTTTGGTGGAGAAGTAGAGCGTGTACTGAACATGGCGGATGGTTGTTTGTTGCTGGTTGATGCATTCGAAGGCCCGATGCCTCAGACTCGTTTCGTTTTGCAGAAAGCCCTGCAACTTGGCTTAAAACCAATTGTTGTAATCAACAAAGTAGATAAAAAGAATTGTACACCCGATGAAGTGCATGAAGGTGTATTCGACCTGATGTATGCCTTGGATGCAACGGAAGATCAATTGAGTTTCCCCACATTTTACGGTTCGGCCAAACAAGGCTGGATGAGCAAAGACTGGAAAACGCCAACTACCGATATTACTGCTCTGATTGAAGGAATTATAGAACATATTCCGGCACCGAAAGTAGATGTTGGTACCACGCAGTTATTAATTACCTCTCTTGAATATTCTTCCTTCGTTGGTCGGATCGCTATCGGGCGCATTCAGCGGGGCAGCGTGAAGGCGGGTCAGCAAATCGCTTTAGTGAAACGCGAAACCGGTGCCATTGTAAAAACTCGTATCAAAGAAGTATACGTATTTGAAGGCTTTAATAAGATAAAGCAGGATGAGGTGAAAGCCGGAGAGATTTGTGCGTTAGTAGGCCTGGAGGGTTTTGAAATTGGAGACACGGTTGCTGATATCGACAAACCGGAAGCATTGAAATCTATTGCTATTGATGAGCCTACTATGAGTATGCTTTTCACGATTAACAATTCTCCTTTTTATGCCAAGGAAGGGAAATTTGTTACTTCGCGCCACATCAAAGATCGCCTGGAGAAAGAATTGGAGAAAAACCTGGCGTTGCGTTTAGGCGAAACTAATTCAGCCGATAGTTTCATGGTATTTGGACGGGGTGTACTTCATTTATCCGTACTGATTGAAACCATGCGCAGGGAAGGCTATGAACTTCAGATTGGCCAGCCGCAGGTAATCTTCCGTGAGATTGATGGTGTAAAGTGTGAGCCAGTAGAAGAATTAACGATCGACTTACCGGAAACAGTTGCCGGAAAAGCTATAGAAACAGTAACGCAACGCAAAGGCGAAATGTTGAACATGGAACCTAAAGCTGATCGTATGATTTTGAAATTCCTGATACCTTCAAGAGGTATTATGGGCTTGAGAAATTATTTACTGAACGTAACTGCAGGCGAAGCGGTAGTAACCCATCGATTTAAAGAATATCAACCTTATAAAGGAGAAATCCCAGGTCGTATTAACGGATCTTTAATCGTTATGGAGCAAGGTGAAGCGATTCCTTATAGCTTACACAACCTGCAAGACCGTGGAAAGTTTTTCATCAATCCGGGTGAGCCCGTTTATGAAGGTCAGGTAATTGGTGAACATAGCCGCGGAGGTGATTTGGTTATCAACGTAACCAAGACCAAGAAGCTTACCAACATGCGCGCTTCAGGCTCAGACGAAAAAATGAAAATAGCGCCACCTCTAAAACATACCTTAGAAGAGGCACTCGAATACATTCAGGCCGATGAGTACGTGGAAGTAACACCTAAGTCAATACGTCTGCGTAAGATTTATTTGAACGAAAACGAGCGCAAACGCGATCGAAATCGTGCCGGGGTTAATGCGTAGAGTATTTCTGATATTATTTGTATGCGCTTTCGCATTGAGTGGGTTTGCGCAAAACCCAAAGTGGGCTGCGTGGGAAGTGGAGGCAGACACTCTACTGAGCAGGGAGGATTTTAAAGGTGCCATAAAGCTTTACACGAAAGTAGTTGACGCATCAAAGCTGAAGGATAAACCATCCTACCGGGCCTTGTACAAGCGGGCTGTTGCTTATTATAGTTCCGGAGACTTTCCAAATGCTATTAAAGATATGGACCGGTTTATTCCGGAATTTCCGGAAAGCTATCAGGCTCATATTTTACGGGCCCTTGCGTATCGCGAATCGGGTGATGTTGACAATCAGTTGAAAGATGTTGAATCGGCACTTAATTTAAGTAACGGTGAACCTCAGATATTAAAATGGCGAGCCGGACTCTTAATGGAAAAAAGTGAGTTCAAATTAGCCAAAGATGACTTGCTTCTGGTAAGGCAATTTCAGGACGATCCGGAAGTTGAAATGAATCTGGCCTTCGCTTATTATTCGTTGGATAGTCCGGATAGTGCTATTATCGCAATTAATAAATCAATTGAATTAGATGCGACTTTTGCCCCTGCCTATTTATATGGTGGCTCGTTTTCTTTGGAACAGGAAAACTTCGATTTAGCACTTCAGTATTTGAATCTTGCTCTCAGACTTGATCCGGAAAACGCAACTGCCCTGTTTTACAAAGGTGTTGCCTTGGTCGAATTGAAAAAGGAGGAAGAAGGTTGTCGATGTCTTTCTAAGGCTTTCATGGCTGGTCAGGATGATGCCGCGGATTACCTCAAACAATATTGCTACGGCATAGATAAATAGGGTTATTCAGTCTCCACCACAACACGGTATAATCCACGTCTTTTTTCTTGTTCTCTGCTTGCTTCCCGTTATTTTTGCGGATGCCTGCGTGCCGGAAATGCCGCACTATGGCATACAGGCATGGCAGAACAAATTCTCATTCTCGACTTTGGTTCACAATACACCCAATTGATCGCGCGCAGGGTGCGCGAACTCAATGTGTATTGCGAAATACACCCCTATAACCATATTCCTGCAATCACTTCATCCGTAAAGGGTATTATTCTTTCGGGAAGCCCTTGTTCTGTGAGGGATGAAAATGCTCCGGATGTCGATCTGACTCTTTTTGGGAAAATCCCTGTGTTAGGTGTTTGTTATGGGGCTCAGTTGATTGCCCAGAAAAGTGGTGGCTCAGTAGCTCCTTCTCAAATACGGGAATATGGTCGCGCCAAGCTCACCACGGTAGATCATCACAATGAATTATTAAAGGAAATTTCACTGGATTCCCAGGTATGGATGTCACATGCGGATACAATTACCTCAATACCCGATACCTTTGAAATTATTGCCAGTACTCCTTCTGTAAAAGTTGCAGCGTTTCATCTTAAAGGTGAAAAGTTATATGGCATTCAATTTCATCCGGAGGTTACGCATTCGCTGGAGGGAAAAAATTTACTCCGCAATTTTGTTGTTCATATTTGTGACTGCGCCCAGGATTGGACACCCGATCAGTTTGTAGAAACAACTGTTGCGGATTTAAAAAAGAAATTGGGTACTGATAAAGTTGTGATGGCGTTATCGGGTGGCGTAGATTCTACCGTGGCTGCCATGTTGGTGCACCGGGCTATAGGAAAGAATCTCTATTGCATTTTTGTTGATAACGGATTGTTACGCAAAGGGGAGTTTGAACAAGTTTTACAATCCTATAAGGGGATGGGATTGAATATTAAGGGTGTTGATGCGAAGACTGAATTCTATGCCGCGCTAGGTGGACTCTCTGAGCCTGAAGCCAAGCGTAAAGCAATTGGCAAAACATTTATTGAGGTGTTTGATGTAGAAGCGCATCGTATTGCGGATGTCAAGTGGTTAGGTCAGGGCACCATTTACCCGGATGTAATCGAATCAGTTTCTGTAAAGGGACCTTCCGCAACCATAAAATCGCACCACAACGTAGGCGGTTTACCGGATAAAATGAAAATGAAGCTTGTTGAGCCTCTCAATACATTATTTAAGGATGAAGTTCGTTTAGTAGGCAAAACGTTAGGAATTGATCCACTGATTCTGGGTCGACATCCCTTTCCCGGACCCGGGTTAGGTATCAGGATACTGGGAGAAATCAGTGCAGAGAAAGTAAACATCTTGCAGGAAGTTGATTCTATTTTTATTTCAGGGTTGAGAAAGCATAATTTATATGAAAAGGTTTGGCAGGCAGGAGCGATGCTTTTACCCGTATATTCAGTAGGTGTAATGGGCGATGAACGGACGTATGAGCAGGTAGCTGCTTTGCGGGCCGTGGTAAGTGTTGATGGGATGACAGCCGATTGGGCCCATTTGCCGCATGAATTTTTAAGTGAAGTATCTTCAGATATTATCAATAAAGTAAAAGGAGTGAACCGGGTGGTCTATGACATCAGTTCCAAGCCTCCGGCAACCATCGAATGGGAATAGCGGCTTAATTTTTGAATGACTATATTGAAATTTGATCGTACCCAATGCAGAGCATCCGTATAAATAAGTTTCATCTGATCATCGTATTTTTAGTGCTGAGTGTTTTTTCACTTCACGCACAAGATTACAGAAGACAGTATCGTCAGGCGAAGGAACAATTTGATGCGGGTAGTTACAGCGCTGCCATGGACTCCTTTAAACCTTTGATGGTGTATGATATCAATAATCCGTATCCCGAGTATTCATCTTTTTATTATGCTTTGTCCGCACAACGACTTGGCTATAACTCAGTGGCTAAGGAAGCACTTTTGCAAATTAAAAAGTTGTATCCATCGTGGAATCAATTGAACGAGGTGAATTATTGGCTATCCAAAATCTACTTTGATCAGGGCGAATATTTTCAGGGACTTTTGATAGCGAGCCAGATTTCGGATGCATCGTTTCAACGTGGTCTCACAGACTTTAAGCGTGTTTATTTTGCCAAAATAGATGATCCGGAGACACTGAAAATGATTTTGGAAGATTATCCGGAAGACAAAGAAGCTGCACGTGCCTTGGTTAGATTGTTAGGAATGCAACCATTTCATTTGCAGGAAACCGCCTTGATTGATTCATTAATTCTAAAATTTAATTTATCCCGGGAGCAACTCATTACCAATGAAGTCCCCAAACCAATTTTTAAAGACAAATACCAGGTGGCCTTAATCATGCCCTTCCTGGCATCAACACTGGATCCATCACCTGTAATAAAAAGAAATCAATTTGTGCTTGATCTCTATGATGGAATGAAACTGGCTGCCGATTCACTATCTAAAAATGGTGTTCAACTGGAGTTGTTGGCGTATGACAACGAGCGCAGCATGGCTGCCACAAAGAAAATTTTGAATTACGAAGAATTGAAGGCTGTAGACCTGATCGTTGGCCCGCTATTTCAGGAGGAATCACTTCCAGTGCAAGAGTTTGCTACAGCAAATCAAATCAACCTGGTGGTAAACCCAATTTCAAATAATTCTGATTTTATCGGAAACAGCCCATTTACGTTTCTCTTTCAACCGAGCCATGAAACCATGGGCATGCGCGCTGCCGAATGGCTGGCCAATCATGTCACCAGGCCCAATTGCATGGTGTACTATGGCGAGAGTGTTAAGGACTCCGTGATGGCATTTAATTTTATTAAACGGGCCATTGAACTTGGTGTAAACGTAGTGTATGCGGAAGAAGTAAGAAAAGAAAATTCTGGTAGCATACTTACCACTCTTGCCTCTGCCACTGAGTTTGATGAATGGAAAAATCCACTTCAGTTTAAATTAAAGAAAGACAGCATCGGCAGCATTTTCGTGGCCAGTGACAATGAACTGATTTACTCAAAAGTGATTAACAGTGTAGAGACCCGTGGTGACTCCATTGTCGTGCTGGGGCAGGAGAGTTGGTTGCAGGATACTTCGGTCGATTTTTCAAAATTTGAGCGCACATGCGTGACCATGGCAGCGCCTAATTACAGGTCGCTGTCCAGCCCGGCTTATCTTGAGTTCAGAAGGAAGTATATGCTGAAACACGGA
The DNA here is from genome assembly GCA_041736555.1 of Cyclobacteriaceae bacterium. Lineage (GTDB taxonomy): Bacteria > Bacteroidota > Bacteroidia > Cytophagales > Cyclobacteriaceae > ELB16-189. The sequence goes on along the minus strand of JBGSTJ010000043.1, from coordinate 140,906 downwards.
AGCCTGCCAGCGGAGTATTCGTTTATTGGGTATGAATTTTTATTAACCATGGGGCAAATATTTTCACAGCATGGTACTAATTTTCTTCAAACGATGCCAATAGGTGCAGCTACGAAAGGCATTCTTACCTATGGATATACGTTGCAGTCTACTCGCGATAACGGGCTGGTTCCTTTCATAGCTTTTAAGCAAGGGAGACTGGTTGTGCTGAACGAAAACTAAGCCAAATTTCAGGAAATACTTACACGGGGTTACTTAAAACAACCGCTTTTGCTACCTTCGGGCATCATTGATCAACTTCTTTTTACTATTTTTAGGCTTATTCTAACTATGAGAGCAATCCGGTTTGGTTTAAGTGTTATACTTCTCCTGCATAGCATGATTATTTGTGTACAGGCACAGGAAGAAAAAACAGCTGTTACCTTTGACGAGCTTTATGATGAACCCTACTCCATCAATAAATTGTTTATAGGATTTCAGCCCTTTTATGGCGAATTGTTTGCCACCAATGTAAATGCCGGATATGGTGCTGAAGTTCACTATTATCACAAAAATAAGTTTGACGTAAAAGGACATTTCAGAAAGACCTACAGCAGTAAATTTTATGACCTCAATCGTGAACTTGCGATAAATAATAGTTCTGTTACAAACAAGCCGGAGGTATATAACTATTACGAACTTGGTGGCACCTATCACATCAAAGATTTTGATGTCAGTTCCACAGCAAAAATATTCCTGCATAAAAAAAGTATTCCAAGAAACAAGTGGTCATCCACTGTTCCACTTTATGCAGAGGTTCCGAGTAAGCTTAGAAAAATTTACGGTGTTCGATTGGGTGGGGTAATCTGGAACAGCACGGCTGATTTAAATCGGGCTTTGGAGAAGCAAGGGCTAACGAATGCCGACCTTGTAAATAGCGAGGGTATTGGGATGGATCAAACCTTTGTGGATGGCAACGGTCAGGTTCAGAACGTAAACGTGTTTGGCAATATTTACGCCACCAACATTTATCTTGGAGGATCCATGTCCTGGATTCGCAACATTGCTGTAAGTTTTGATCAATACGATGAAGGGCTTGACGATGGTATGTTTACTGTTTTCTTAGATTTAATGATCGCACCTTCCCTTACTCTGGATCCGGTGGTTTATCAAAACGAAGAGTATTCCACGGATGCATTGGCTACTAAAATGATTGGATTCAGAGCTGGGTTAGAGGGAAAGTTCAATCGCACATTGAGTTGGTCATATGGGGGTGAAGTTGGTTATCGTCCATCCTTAGAAGGCAGAGGCTTCTTTGCCTTGTTTAAGATTTCTTTTCCTGTCTTCAGCTCCAATCTTGATAATAAAGTCGAGGCCTTCGGCAAGTAAGCCATGGTCTATGACATACTGATCACTCACATCAAAGGACTCGTTCAGGTCAGAGATCAGTCTCTTCACAAAGTTTCAGGTAAGGAGATGGCTAACCTGCCTATGCTGGAAGATGCTTTCTTGATAATCTCTCAAGGGCTTATCCACTCCTTTGGATTGATGATAGAATTGCCATCCTCGGTCAACGCCCATACTGTTATTGATGCAACCAGCCGATTTGTTTTTCCTTCCTTTGTCGATTCGCACACACATCTGGTTTATGCGGCATCACGAGAGGAAGAGTTTGTTATGAAAATCAAAGGTTCATCTTACGAAGAGATTGCGGCTCGGGGTGGAGGGATACTAAACTCCGCGAAAAAACTTCAATCCCTTTCAGAAGAGGAATTGTTGGAAGCCTCTCTGCCAAGAGCGTGGGAGATTATTCATATGGGCACAGGAGCTGTGGAAATTAAAAGCGGTTATGGACTTACAACAAAAGACGAGCTTAAAATGCTCAGAGTTGCCAAACGAATTGGTATCGAAACTCCACTAACTCTAAAAACTACTTTCTTGGGAGCGCATGCAGTACCCAAGGGTAAAAGCAAAGATCAATATATCTCCGAGGTGATTCATGAAATGATACCTGCTGTGGCGGAGGAAAAACTAGCGGATTATATTGATGTATTTTGTGAAACCGGATTCTTCTCACCAACAGAAACAGAATTGATTGTTGAAGCAGGTAAAAAGTCCGGTCTTATTCCAAGAATACACGCCAATCAACTAGGTCGCTCAGGCGGAGTTCAGGTTGGAGTAAAAACGGGTGCAATCAGTGTTGATCACCTGGAAAATATAGGGGATGAAGAAATTGAAATATTGAAAGAAAGTGAAACGATGCCCACTTCATTACCCGGTGCAGCCTTTTTTCTAAACCTTCCTTTCACACCGGCTCGCAAGATTATTGATGCTGGTTTGCCAATAGCCATCGCTTCAGATTATAATCCGGGTAGTGCACCTAGTGGTAACATGCCTTTGATACTTTCTTTAGCGTGCATCAAGATGCGCATGACGCCCGAAGAAGCTATCAATGCAGCTACTATTAATACTTGCTATACATTGGGCCTTTCGCAAACCCTTGGCTCTGTAACGGAAGGAAAAGTGGCTAATCTATTTATCACAAATCCGATTTCATCCGTAGCCTCATTACCGTATAGTTATGGAATAAATCCGGTTTCTCGTGTAATTTTAAATGGTAAATTGATCCCAACTAAATTTCCATGGTAGAAGTTATCAAAATACAATCGCTTCTTCGCGATGTCCCTGATTTTCCAAAACCAGGCATTCTATTTAAAGATATCACTCCGTTGCTGGCCAATCCGGTTGCCCGAAAGCAGGTTGTGAATGAGATTGCTGCACACTATAAATCTAAAGAAATTGATGCGGTTGCAGCCGTTGAAGCACGCGGTTTTATTTTTGGAATTTTGCTGGCAGAAGCCCTGGAAGTTCCTTTTATACCCGTTCGAAAGTCTGGCAAATTACCGTATCAAAAAATAAAGGAAGAATATTTTTTGGAGTATGGAACTGCCTCTATCGAGATGCATGTGGATGCTGTTCAGCCAGGCAGCAGGATTTTGATTCATGATGATTTGCTTGCCACCGGAGGAACGGCCGCAGCAGCCGGCAGGATGATTCAGCGTTTAGGAGGCGAGGTTGTGGGTTTTTCATTTGTTATTAACCTCGCATTTTTACCTTGAGAAAAACAATTGACCAATAGCTTTGAAGTAAAACCGCATTATTTAGTTTCTTATCCGTAGCTATTTGATGCTATTTTGCCATAACTTTCGACAACAAACACTGTTTAAGAAGGGATGAATGATGTTGTAAAGATACCCATGTTCCCCCTTTCTATCTTTCCCTTACCGGGAGAAATGATACCGCTGCATATTTTTGAACCCCGTTACCGCCAACTTTTGGAAGATGCGGAGGCGAAGGATATGCCTTTTGGTATTTATTTTAATCATGTTTCAAACACCAGCAAATTGGGGTCGCTGGTCAAGCTGGAAAGTGTGATTAAGCGCTATGAGACCGGTGAATCGGATATTATTGTTAAGTGTGTGGATTTACTTTCGCTGGCTAAATTGTTTCGAACCTATCGTGATAAACTTTATCCGGGAGGTGATGTAGGATTGTGGAACGTTGATATCACCCAACCTATGGGAGACCATCTCCGAAAATATTTTACAGAATACCTTGCTATGATCAGACTCAATCATGCGGACAAGAGCATTTCCCTTTATGATGCTGCCAATGAATTGAATTTAGGATTTGAAGAGCGGCTAAAATTTGTTCAAATGGAAGAGGAACGTAAAGAATCCTTTCTGATTGCAAGATTAAAGTATCATATCCAACTTCTCCACGAAGTAGAAAAAGCTAAAGACGTGTATCATCTCAATTAAGTTTCAAAACGAAACTTATTTTATTTTATTTTCTTTCATCCGTTTTATTTTTATTAACGTTTGGGAGCATTCGGTTTTGAGAACTGTCTAGTTAATTTATTTAACATTCTTTAACACGGTTCATGCAACATTTAGCAAGCCGCGAGCGTCCTAAGCGTATAAAAAAAATATCATGAAAGCATTTAGTTTATTATTGATGAGTGTACTAGTTAGTACACTGGTGTTCGCTAATGGAACAGTTGAGCCAGGAGAATCGGCATCTGCTGTTGCAGTTACCAATTGCTCGGGTAGTTCAGTGGTTAAAGTTTTTTACAAGGCTGAGCAAGTTGGTACTGTAAAGGTTTCTATTTTCAGTAAAGACAATAGTCTTGTGTTTACAGAAACCATGAAACGTGTTTCGGGATTTTTACGACCGTATAATTTCAGTGGATTGTCTGCAGGTCAGTACACCATTCAAATAGAAGACAGTAATGGTAAAAAAACAAAAACGGTAGACTACACGGCTGGCAAAATTGAAAAACAAATCAGCCTTGTCAAACTTGCAGAGGAGGGTAAATATCTTTTATCGGTTAATTCTGAAGCTTCTGATGTGATCAACGTGAATATTTACAATGCAGCAAATCAATTGATTCATAGCCAGGAGAAAAAGATAGAACGCAATTTTGCAGAAGTCTTGAACATCAAAGATATTAATCGCTTCACAATTGAAGTAAGTGATAGCAAGGGCGTGTTGAAGTCAATTAAGAATTAAGAGTTTACTGCTTCAACAAAGGACCTCATTCTTATGAATGAGGTTTTTTATTTAATGCTATTGCAATCGATTTAGTTTAATTGATGAGGGAGGCAGCATTCGTAAGGCTCGTTTTCACACGATTTTCAATTTTGCAAGATGAAAAAATCAATGCAAAAGAACCGCAATCGATTTTTCATATTAAAAAACAACTTTACTTACAACTTCCGACCTTCCCTGATAATCGCCCGTACATTTGTATTGAAAACAAAACAGAAAAACTATGAAAACTAAATCAGTTGTATTCGCGCTTATCATGGCGCTTGTTTCGGTAGCGGCCGTAGCGGCTGATCCCGTGGGTCCTAAGGTGGTTATCGTTAACCAAAAGGAGGCAGGTATTTTTAAAGTTATCTATGAAGGTGCACAAACCGGAAGAGTTTCTTTAAAGATTTTTAACAATGCTGGCAAAGTTGTATTTGCAGAGACAATTAACGGTACAGATGGATTTATCCGTCCGGTAAATTTTTCCGGTATGGAAGCTGGTGAATATACTATCGAAGTAGCAGATGCTTCTGGAAAACAGCTTAATAAGCTTGAATATAAAATGGATAATAAAGTTAATACGATTCACGTAGCCAAAATTGGCAATGAGAGCAAATATTTGTTGGCTGTTGCTAACAAAGGTTCAGAAGAAATCAATGTTCGGATTTTTGATGGTGCTAACAATTTGGTACACAACGAAAATCTGGTTGTTGAAGGAAGTCTTGGATTGGTATACAACCTGAAGAACATTTCCGGTGTGCCTACCTTTGAAGTAACAAACCAAACAGGCACCACCAAAGTAGTGAAGTACTAAAACAATCCTAACCTGTAAACTTGAAAAAGGCTTGCGTATTGCAGGCCTTTTTCTTTTGTTTTAGTTGGTTACGGATTATGTTTCTTTGATTGCTTTTCCTGCTCTTTGAAGTATTTGCGCGTAAGGAAACTGTGTTTCATAGCCTCCATATTTTCGTCAAATTTCTGTGTTCCTAGTTTGAGATTATTAAGTGTGCTACGTAAATCATTTGCTAATGCTGTATCATACCAAAGGGTTGGGATGGCACCTTCGCCAGTATTAAGAGTTTGCATAAACGTCTTAAGACTATCTGTACTTTGATGAATATCCAGTGCGGCACGTTGCAGTTCACTCATCGTTTTTTGTAGTTGTTCCGCCATCAAAGAATCGCGCAGGAGGTAACCGGCTAAGCCCTTACCTTTATCGACATCGCCAGCCATTTCCTGCACATCACTTAATAAGGTGTTTGTTCTTTCAGTTGCCTTTCTAAGATTAGTGATGGCCAGAAAAAGTTCCTGCCTGAGTAAGGTATCGTAGACCAGCGCAGAGATAGTTCCATTGCCGTGTTGAATATCTTGTGTTATGTCTAACAACCCCCGTGTGAGCATCGCTGCGTTTTCGTTTGTCATGTTTAGAGTTTTAAGAATATCATCAGTTTTTATTCGGCTAAAGGAATTAAGCAGATCATTGTTTTCTACTATAGGTGAGTGTGTGCTGCCCGGGCTAATGTTAATCAACATACTACCCATCAATCCATCGGTTCCAATTGTAACAAGGGCATCCTTTTTGATAAATTTCCTAACATCTTCCCGAATGCGAAGAGCAACTTCAATGATTGTGTCGTTTTGAATTTCAATGCCTACCACAGAGCCAACATTGATTCCTGAAAACCTGGCATTATTGCCTGGTTGTAACCCGTTCACATTATTGAAAATAACCCGTAGCGTAAAAGTATTGCTAAAGATATCTTGCTTTTGACCAACCAGGTAAACTGCGATAGTGAATATCAAGGCCCCTACGGTTACCAAAATTCCCAGTCGTATTGTTTTTCCACTTGACTTATCCATGGTAATCAATTCATTTATAAATTATTCAAAAAAAGATTTTACAACTTCGTCTTTCGCTATAACCAACTGTTGATAGGTTGATTCCGCATAATTTATCCCTTCATGCAAGATGATCATTCGATCGCTGGCCAGGCGCGCACACGCCAGATCGTGTGTAATGATGATCGATGCCGTATGAAAACGTTTCTGTATTTCGGTGATCAGCACACTGATTTCTTTTGCTGTAACCGGGTCCAGACCACTGGTTGGCTCATCATAGAGGATAATCTTTGGGCGCATGATTAGTGTGCGCGCCAGAGCGATCCGCTTCTTCATACCTCCGGAAAGTTCTGCGGGCATATAATCAATAGCTTGTAACAGCCCAACCGCCTCGAGTGCTTCGGTGATAAGGCGATCCGGATTTGATTCATTTTTAACTCTTTCTTTATGTCTTCGTAATGGGAATTCCAGATTCTCGCGAACCGTCATCGAATCATACAAGGCACTGCTTTGAAACTGAAATCCAACGCTCACTCTTAATTGATCTAATGCCTTTCGATTTAGTGACGTGATATCCTGATCTAGAACGATCAGCTTACCCTGATCAATTTCAACAAGACCAATGATACATTTTATCAAAACGGATTTTCCTGAACCTGATTTTCCCATCACCGCCAGATTTTCTCCCTGCCACAATTTCAAATTAAAACCACGCAATACTTTATTCTCACCAAAAGCTTTGTGAAGATTTTGGATTTCAATTACAGGGGGTTCGTTATAGTTGATTTCTTGGGCCATACTATAACTCATAAAAAATGTCGCTAACCAGCACCGCTATAAAATCCAATATAAAGACCAGCATAGAACTTATTACTACCGCTTCGTTGGCTGTTCTTCCAACCCCTTCCGTACCTTTGGTTGATGTGTAGCCCTTGTAACATCCAACAATGCCAATGGCAAATCCAAAGAAGAAGGCTTTTATGATAGACGGCAGTAAATCTCCAAATTCCAGGTATTCAAAAACTTTGCTGAAATAGAGTTGAAAGGTGACACCGCCCTTCAGGTATTCAACCAAAGCTGATCCCGACAAGGATATTATATCGGCCACAACCACCAGTGTGGGAACCATGATAGTTGTAGCGGTTACCCGGGTAATAACGAGGTACTTAAAGGGATTGGTTCCGGAGACTTCCATGGCATCAATTTGTTCAGTCACTTTCATGGAGGCGAGTTCAGCGCCAATCCCCGAACCTATTTTGCCTGCACAAATCAAGGCTGTAACTACCGGTCCGATTTCGCGCACTATGGCTATGCCCACCATGGATGGCATCCACGACACGGCTCCAAATTCAATTAACGTTGGACGTGTTTGAAGGGTCAATACGATACCCATGATAAGGCCCGTAGTACCAACCAGGGTTAAGGACTTATTTCCTATGAAATAACATTGTTTTAGAAGTTCCCTAAACTCATAAGGAGGGAAAAAAACTTCCCGGAAGTATCGGCCCGCAAATTCGCTTAACTGTCCGGCAATCAGAAAAAAATTTTTGACACCCTTTAGCATACATTTTTCTATGACAAAATGTAGCTACAAAACTCTGCTCAGGGAATGACTTTTGTCAGGAAAAAGCAGGATATCAAACAGGTGTAAGGGTAGCAGTAAGTTGCGTCATTACATATTGCGTCTATACTGGCCACCCACCTCAAATAATGCTTTGGTTATCTGACCCAATGAGCACACTTTGGTCGCTTCCATCAATTCTGCAAAAATGTTTTTATTTTGAACAGCAGCCTGTTGCACACGATCGAGTATACTACCTGCTTTTGTTCCCTGAAAGGAGTGCAGATTTTTTAACATTCCAATCTGATATTCCTTTTCTTCGGTGGTGGCACGAATTACTTCTTGCGGCAGAATGGTGGGCGATCCCTTAGAACTAAGGAATGTGTTTACGCCAATTATCGGATATTCTCCAGTGTGTTTCAGGGTCTCATAATATAAACTCTCTTCCTGAATTTTTCCGCGTTGATACATGGTTTCCATGGCTCCCAGCACGCCACCGCGTTCTGTAATCCGATCGAACTCTGTTAAAACAGCGGCTTCAACCAGATCAGTAAGCTCTTCAATGATAAAAGAGCCTTGAAGTGGATTTTCGTTTTTGGCAAGACCTAATTCTTTATTTATAATGAGTTGGATGGCCATCGCCCTGCGCACGCTCTCTTCGGTGGGTGTAGTAATGGCTTCATCATAAGCATTGGTGTGCAAAGAATTACAATTATCATAAATCGCATACAATGCCTGCAGCGTGGTGCGGATGTCATTAAAATCAATTTCTTGTGCATGTAAAGAGCGACCTGAAGTCTGAATATGATACTTGAGCATTTGACTGCGCCCATTCGCTCCATATTTGTTCTTCATTGCTTTTGCCCAGATTCTTCTGGCAACACGACCAATCACAGAGTATTCCGGATCAATTCCATTACTAAAGAAGAAGGACAGGTTGGGTGCGAACTCATTCACATTCATTCCCCGACTCAGATAATATTCTACATACGTAAAGCCATTCGATAGGGTGAAGGCTAATTGGGTGATGGGGTTGGCTCCTGCCTCGGCAATGTGATAGCCAGAAATAGAAACTGAATAAAAATTACGCACATTTTGATCGATAAAATATTGCTGCACATCGCCCATCAACCGCAATGCAAATTCGGTAGAGAAGATACAAGTGTTTTGTGCCTGGTCTTCTTTTAAAATATCGGCTTGTACCGTGCCACGTACCTGGGCCAATGTATCAGCTTTAATTTTTTTGTAAACTTCTATAGGTAAAACCTGATCTCCGGTTACACCTAACAACATCAATCCCAGTCCGTCATTACCTTTTGGTAGCGGCCCTTGATATGCAGGAATGTCTCTAGAGGAAAGGGAGGAGTACAGAGAATTAATTTTATTCTTTACTTCAGCTTCGAGTCCGTTTTGTTTGATGTAAATCTCGCATTGCTGATCAATAGCTGTATTCATGAAATAACCCAGCAACATGGGGGCTGGTCCGTTGATTGTCATCGACACGGATGTTTTAGGATCGCATAGATTAAATCCGCTGTAGAGTTTCTTGGCATCATCCAGACAACAGATGCTCACTCCTGAATTACCAATCTTACCATAAATATCGGGTCGATAATCAGGATCATTTCCATATAGGGTAACGGAATCAAATGCAGTTGATAATCGCTTGGCGGGCATGGCTAAACTTACGTAGTGAAACCTTCGGTTAGTTCGTTCGGGTCCGCCTTCACCGGCAAACATGCGGGTGGGGTCCTCACCTTCACGCTTAAACGGATAGATGCCTGCGGTGTAAGGAAATTCTCCAGGTACATTTTCCTGTAAGGACCATTTTAATAGGTCGCCCCAGCTCGAGTATTTGGGTAATGCAATTTTTGGGATCTGCAAATGAGAAAGTGATTCAGAATGAGTTTCAATGCCAAGTTCCTTATCACGCACTTTAAATTTGAATACCGGTTCTTTATACAGTTTTATTTTATCCGACCAGCTTTCAATCAACTTCCAGTTTTTCGGATCGAGGTTGAGTTTTATTTTATCAAATTCTGCTAGTAATATTTTCTTGATCTCAGCGTGAGCATCGGAGAGTGATTCAATGGTTTTTGAAATAGCGAATAACTTTTCAGCTTCAACGGCTTGTTCGGCAACCCATTCATCGTACTTACGATTGTTTTCTGTAATCTCACTTAAATAACGGGTGCGATTAGGCGGGATAACAAATACCTTTTCTGACATTTCGCGGGTGATCTCAAAGGTAGATTTCAGGTTGGCTCCTGTTTTCTCAACAATTTTGTCCATTACTCTCTTATAGAGTTGGTTTGTGCCCGGATCATTGAATTGAGAAGCAATGGTGCCAAACACAGGCATCTCATCTACATCACTATCCCACAATTGATGATTCCGCTGATATTGTTTTTTTACATCCCGCAAGGCGTCCAGGGCTCCCCGTTTATCAAACTTGTTTAATGCTATTACATCAGCAAAATCAAGCATGTCTATTTTTTCTAGTTGAGTAGCGGCTCCGTATTCCGGAGTCATTACATAGAGAGATACATCACTATGGTCAAGAATCTCTGTATCACTCTGCCCAATACCTGAAGTTTCTAGTATGATCAAATCGAAGCCAGCCGCTTTCATTACCTGAATGGCTTCCTTCACATAAGCCGATAGCGCGAGGTTGGATTGCCGGGTAGCGAGCGAACGCATGTATACGCGCGGGTTGTTAATCGCATTCATGCGGATCCTATCTCCCAACAAAGCGCCACCTGTTTTACGTTTCGAAGGATCTACAGAAACAAGTCCCACCGTTTTATCTTTGAAGTCAATCAGGAATCTGCGTACAAATTCATCAACCATAGAAGACTTACCCGCGCCTCCGGTTCCTGTTATTCCCAATACGGGTATTTTTGACAGAGCAGCTTTTTTATTGATATCCTCAAAAAGAGCTTTGTGTTTATCGTAATAATTCTCGGCACCTGAAATCAGGTGCGCAATTTTTAAATGATTGTCTGCTGTTAACGGTCCATCCTCAATGCGTTCACCTGTTGAGAAATCACTCTTTTCTACCAAATCATTAATCATACCCTGCAGACCCATGGATCGACCATCGTCCGGTGCGTAAATACGGGCAATGCCATACTCCATTAACTCTTTTATTTCTTCAGGAAGAATTACTCCGCCACCGCCACCAAAAATTTTAATATGGCCGGCACCTTTCTCCTGTAAAAGATCATACATGTATTTAAAGTATTCATTGTGCCCGCCCTGGTAGCTGGTCATGGCGATAGCCTGAGCGTCTTCCTGAATAGCAGTATTCACCACTTCTACGACACTACGGTCGTGTCCCAAATGGATTACTTCCACCCCGGTGGTTTGGATAATTCTCCGCATGATGTTGATGGCTGCATCATGACCATCAAAGAGGCTTGCGGCAGTTACAATCCGTACTTTGTTTTTAGGTTTATAGGGCAGTGGCGCCTGATGTCCTCCTAAATTGGGTTTATTAGTCGTCTTTTCCGGGGATACCGCTTCTGTGCTCATGCAAGGTTGTTAAGGACTTCAAAAATACAGAGAAAAAGATTAAGCTAACAGCCGGTAGGAGGTTTTGGGGAGCAAGATTCTCACCTAACTTTGTCCTTATTTTCCGGATTAATGCGCAAGACATTTTCTTTTTTGCTTCCCACCAAGCAGGTTCCTGAAAGTTTGCGCCAGGGTGTGTATATCACCAATATCCTGACCCTGTTATTTTCGGTTCTTACCTTTTTTCTCTTTGGTACCCTGTTTTTACTGTTTGGCTGGTCGGCAACATCAGGTTATATAATTGGTATTGCAGTTCTTTTTATAGTGGTCATTTTTTTAAATCGCACTTACTACAATTTAGGCCGGCTAATATTTTGTCTTTCTCCGGTATACATGACTTTATTGATTTCGTTGTATGGAAAGCACGCAGAGCCGCATCATTCCTACATTACCTATTTTGATGCTCGTTATATTATTCTGGTTACTACAATTTTGCCGGCTATTATTTTTAATTTGAAGGAACGACTAAAAATAGGGGTCTGCCTGACTTCCACATTTATCTGTTTAATGCTCTTCGATCCAATTCATTCTGCACTTGGATTGGGTTATTACCAGCGCGGATTTGGCATTACTTCCTACATGTACATTAATTACGTAACGCTGATCTCGTACCTGGTGTTGGTATTTGGTGTGCTAATTCTGAAAATACTTACTGAACGAGCCGAACAACAAGCGTTTAGATCCCTCGAAAAACTAAATACAGTCAATGGCCAATTGACCCATCGCAATGCAGAGCTATTGCAACTGAACCGTGCTATGGAATTACACAATGAAGAAATGCTTCGGAAACAGAACGAAATTAAGGCAAGTCGGGAACTGTTAACGGAAGCAAATCTGCTCATTAGCGAACAGCAGGAAAAACTTCTAAACGCCAACGTGGAACTTGAAAAGATGGTGAAAGAGAAAAGCACCGATTTGATAAATACCAATGAGGAGTTGGTGCGCCATAACAATGAGCTCAGGCAGTTTTCCTATACGGTTTCGCATAACCTTCGCGGTCCTGTTGCCCGGCTTTTAGGATTAACAGATCTTTTTACCAAACCTATATCGCTACAAGAAAAGGAAGAGATAGGACGAATGATTAACAAGTCAGGTCATGAACTAGACGGTGTCTTAAAAGATTTAAGTTTGATCATTGACATTCGCAATGATCTGTATCAGGTACGTGAAAAAATTTCATTTGAAGTGGAGCTGGCAAAAACGGTATCGATGTTACGGGATCAGATTCGACCTTCGTATCAAATTGATGTTGATTTCAGTGAAGCCCCATATGTTTATTCTATCCGGGCAATGGTTCAGAGTATATTATTCAACTTACTGAGCAATGCCATTAAATACCGAAATCCTGAAAATGATTTGAGAATTACGGTGAAGACAACCAAGCACTTCAATAAAGATGTGTGCCTGCGCGTAACGGACAATGGGTTGGGATTTAATCTTCAAAAACAAAAGGAGAATCTTTTTAAATTATATAAGCGTTTTCATACGCATGTGGATGGAAAGGGATTGGGGTTATATCTTGTAAAAACACAAGTAGATACCCTGGGTGGAAAAATTGAAATAGAGAGTGAGATTAATAAGGGAACTACTTTTCAGATTACGTTGCCAACACCTCGAAACGTAAGTCAGCAGATTTTTTATGATAGCGAGTCTGCAAAAATTTATTACGATGCTGACATCAATAACACAGTAATTGTCTGGAAAAAGAACATAACCAGCCTTGAATATCGAAGGGCTTTCCAGGCAGTATTATATACGCTTAAAACCTACAATACACCGGGTTGGATTGCCGATTTGCGTTTTCAAGGGGTTGTAGCTGATGCCGAACAATTTTGGTTTATGAGTACCGTAATACCCGAAGCAGTAAGGTGTGGACTAAAGCGAATCGCAGCCGTTGGCTTTCATGATCCCATCCGTAAAAATTATTACGATCGTATTATTGCTAAGACCGCTGAAGCAGGTGTTACACTGAAGGTTTTTGATTCGCTGGAAGCGGCAGTAGGTTGGATGGAAAGCTTTATACAGCGCGCATGAGTTCTGAGGCCTGCCGGATGCTGGTTTAATTTTGGAGGTATGAAAACGAAAACAATATATCATGTGGCGGGTGAAAGTGAATGGAAGAATTGCCTTGCCGATGCTTACTATAAGCCCAATTTGTATGAACAGGAAGGATTTATTCATTGCTGTACAAAACCACAACTGAGCGGAGTTTTGCATCGATATTATCAGGGAAGAACCGAGTTGCTGTTGCTCCATCTGGATGAAAGTCAACTTGAATGTGAAGTGAAGTATGAAGCAGCTACAGACGGTGAGTTATTTCCACATCTATATGGCACGATTAACAAAGGAGCTATAATTTTAATGGAAAAAATCATGTGAATTGGTTCTAACCAATTTACCCAAAAAGGCTATCTTTAGGGTATTGGTGTAACCCAAAATTGATTATGTCTAGTTCATTAAATAAATTCGGTATTGTCACCTTCATCATCCTGATCGCAGCCGGCACTACGTATTTTCTTATGCGGGAGGATGTACCGAATTTGTATATCAATGAGATTTTGGCAAGTAGCAGTTCCTGCTGTCCGGATAGTGCCACGGGCCAGGAGGAATTTGATGATTGGATAGAAATTTATAATGGTGATCAGATTCCTTTGGATATTGGAGGACTTTATTTTTCTCAGAATAAAAAGAAGCCTTTAGGGTATCAAATACCAACTACTAATCCCGAGCTAACGACCATTCAGCCCGGTGGCTTTTTGGTACTATGGGCCGATGGTTCACCCGAACAAGGACCTTTGCATTTGAAATTTAAACTTAACCAAGAGGGTGAATATATTGGCTTGTTTAATAAGGATGGTCGTATGATTGACGAACTGAAATTTGGTAAGCAAACAGTGAATCGTTCATTTGGACGGTCGATCGATGGGGGAGCCGATTCCTGGAAAGAATTTAAAGTACCTACTCCGGGTAAGTCAAATCATTAATTAACATCGTATTATTTATAAGTTTGGCAAAGTAACATGAGTTGAGTAGATTTTTTCATGTTTGCTTGGCAAGGGTAACTGTTCTTTGTTTTTACAATAGAAAATGAAGCCTCTGTAAGAAGTCAGATATAGATACAGGTTGTTGAATATTCCTGCTTTGGAATAAACGATCAATAAATTTTCTTGTTCGTTGATAAGCCTGAGAAAGTCATGACCTTCAATTTTTACAAAGACTCCATTCATTTTTAAAGCGCTCTGAATGTTTGAATGCGGTGCATGTGGAACCATATTATTTTAATTTTTCTAAAAATACTACATAATTGTTAGCTGATTAAGGCACCAAAAAAACAATCAAACTCTTCGAGCCATGAGCTCCCAACACCAAAGATTGTTCGATGTCAGCAGTTTTTGATGGTCCGGCCAGAAAAGTCCCTAACGTATAAGGGCAAGTACCAATTTTTTCATAGGCTTCATGCAGGGTAGGTACTATTGAATTCTTGTTGATAATTAAAACCAAATGTTCGCAGATGTAAGGCAAAGCCTGATCAACCATGTTGGCATCGGTTAGCCAGATGGCACCATTCTCGGCTACACCAAATTCGCCTTTCATGATGGCTACAGTTACATTGCTAAAATCATGGAGGTCTGATTTCAAACCTGCCTGCTCGTCAGGCAGGTTCAAAATTTCAGATTCAAAATTTAGATTAGTGGTAGTATTTATAATTCGTGCAGGTTCAGGGAATGTTGATTTGATGTAATCTGCAACTTTTTTTATTTCATTCACTTCGATCACCGAGCCACCAATTCCGGTAAGTATTTTAATGAACTGCGCTTTTAGATCAATGGATGCGTCTCCTGCAAAATTCAACGCAGGCAACTCAACCATGGCGGGTTGATTTTTCTTAACTGCTGCCAATATCTTTTCTCTACTGCTCATGCTTTCGTTGATTCAGGTACCAGGAACGAAAGGATTGAGTGGAGGCTTTCGGCATTTCGCGTTGCTTAAACCACGGATTGAATTTATTATTCGCCATAAAGGGCATCGTGCGCAATACCCATCGACCAACAGCTCCTGAAAATCTGTATACCATCGGATGTGATAGTACCTTGCTCATCACATTCATTCCTGTTTTTTTGGATGCAGTAGTATGTCCATTCTTCACCAACACTTGTCGCCATTTGTAAAGTTGATCGTGAATATCAATTTTCACGGGACACACATTCGTACAGGAACCACATAGGGTGGAGGCAAACGGAAGGTCGGCATTTTTCGCCATGTCAAAACCAGGGGCGAGGATGGAGCCTATTGGTCCGGCCACTGCTGTATGATAACTATGACCACCACTGCGTTTGTATACCGGGCAGGTATTGAAACACGCTCCGCATCGAATACACTTTAAAGCATTTCGGAAATCATCGCTGGCTAATCGTTCACTGCGCCCATTGTCCACGAGTACAATGTGCATTTCTTGTCCTTCGCGTGGTTTTTGAAAGTGACTGGAGTAGGTGGTGATGGGTTGCCCTGTCGCGCTTCGGGCCAGGAGTCGAAGAAATACACTTAGATGTTTTCGCCTGGGAATAATTTTTTCAATGCCCATACTAGCGATATGCACACCGGCCAATTGTACACCGAGGTCGGCATTGCCCTCGTTGGTGCACACAATGATTTCACCAGTTTCCGCAACAGCGAAGTTGACACCGGTAAGTGCCACGCGACTGGTTAAGAAATGTTCACGAAGATGTACACGCGCTGCTGCCGTGAGAAACTGTGGATCAGCGTTGCCTTTGGGTGTTCCTAAATACTGATGAAACAATTCACCTATTTCTTCTTTCTTCCAGTGAATGCACGGCAACACAATATGACTGGGCGGTTCCTTGGCTAATTGGACAATGCGTTCACCTAAGTCGGTGTCCACAACCTCAATACCTTGCTTATATAAGTATTCATTTAATCCACACTCTTCAGTGAGCATGGACTTGCTCTTCACCATGTGATTGACTCCATGCTTTTTAATAATGGAGTGAACAATTTCATTGTGCTCTTGGGCCGAGGAAGCCCAATGCACATGAATGCCATGATTGAGTGCATTCTTTTCAAATTCAAGTAAGTATTCATGCAGGTTGCCCAGTACATTATTCTTGATCTGCGAAGCGGCTTCACGAAGTTTTTCCCATTCGGCAATCTGATGAGCTGCTTTATCCCGTTTCTCCCGAACAAACCAAAGTGTTTTATCATGCCAGTTCACCCGCTCCACATCGCGGTTGAATTTCTCTGCCAGCTCGGAATGTGTTTTATTCTGTGGATTCATACGTTACTTATTCACCGAGTTCAGTATTTCAGCAATATGAATCACCTGCACCTTGCTTTTTTGTCTGCGTAAGATACCATCGAGATGCATCAGGCAACTCATGTCTACCCCGGTAATGTATTCGGCACCATGATTACTATGATCGGCTATTCGGTCTTGCCCCATCTTAACACTCACGGCTTCTTCGAACACACAAAAGGTTCCGCCAAAGCCGCAGCACTCATCTTTTCTTTCCAGTTCGATGAGTTCTAGTCCTGTCACCATGTTTAACAGGCTTTCCGGTTTGGAGAAAGCCGGTGCCACCAGCTCCGACATCTGCGCAAGCCCGAGTCCGCGCAAGCCATGGCAGCTTTGATGTAGTCCTACTTTATGGGGAAAGTGGGCATCTAGTTTTTTTATTCCAATTACATCAGTTAGAAACTCGGTGAGTTCAAATGTTTTTTTGCGGGTGCTTATTGTCTTGTCGGGATGAGCATCATCATGCAGATGGTCTTTGATGTGAAGTGTACAACTTCCGGAAGGACAAACAATATAATCGAATTCTGAAAAATTAGTAACGAAGTTGTGTGAGGTAGCTTTTGTCAAATGTTCAAACCCGGAGTTTGCCATCGGTTGACCACAACAGGTTTGATTGGTGGGATAAGTAACAGACAAACCAAGTCGCTCCAGCAATTGCAGCGTGGCAATACCAACCTGTGGATAGAGTTGATCGATGTAGCAGGGAATAAACAAACCGATGTTCATGATATCGTATTCTCTTTGCTGGAGAAAAATTTAAGATCGATCATATCTGCTTTGTGTGGATGTTTATTCCAATGTTTATGGATGGCCATCGCAACGCCCGTAGCCGAAGCCTGTGCCACCGAAGCAGCATATACTTCTATGGATGGAAATGCGAGTGATAACAAATTCATAAAAATGGGATTGTTGCTAAATCCTCCGTCAACAAAAATACGGGTTACCCGGCTATTATGCAGCAACAGTTTAGTACTTGTTACTTGTTGTTTAACCAGGCTGTTGATGAACTGCGTGTAGGCTTCTTCGTAAGAGGAGTAAAGGGATAGATTTTCCGATTGATAGGATTCATGGCGTTTTACCCATTCAGGTTGATAGGAAATGCCTTTATAATAATCTTCGGAAGTATGAAAGTGTTCAGCCAGTCTCTTCACTTCCTTTTCATGTTCAAATCCTGCAAACAATCGCGATGCTTTTACGGGGTTGCCTTCGTAGGTCATGTAACACAAACAATCATGTTTCAATTCTTCATCCGTAAGGGGAGTTTGGTTAAAAGGGTTTAAGCTGATACACCACGTGCCGGTAGACAACAAGATAAAAGGCTCAGAGAAGCATGAAAGGTAGGGGATTAGTGCAGCCGAACTATCGTGGAGGCCAATGCCCACCTTAACTTCCAGATGATTAATGGAAATGGAAGTTACTTCTTTAGATGAAACAATGGGTGCCAGCTTTTCAAGAACCCGTTCTTTTTGTACCCATTCATGATAACTGTTTTTCGTGAAATCCCACAGGTTGGTATGGCAGCCTATGCTGGTGATGCCGGAAACTGGATTTCCTGAGAACAGGTAGCTGATGTACTCCGGCAGGTGCAGTGAATATTTTATTTGCCTGAAAATTTCGGGGCGTTCATGTTTAAGCCAATACAATTGCATACCTGAATTGAGATTGCCTAACACGGGTGAAGCTGTTATTCGCGAGAACTCATTTTCTCCCCCATAGGTGTCATAGAATTTTCTCTTCAACTCATCCGGGTAAGGCTTCAGGTAATTGTAAAGCGGAGCAACCGGATTCCCTTTCTCATCTATATGCCCGAAACTGGCTCCGTGAGCCGAGACATTGATTGTCTTGATTTCGTATTCTGATAAACTAAACAGTTCATGAAGAGAATCTTTTACCCATTGAGTAAGTGCATGGATGTCTTCGCACGGAAAACCGTCTTCATCAGTAATCTCCGGTAGTTGTACCGATTTCTCCACGCGGATTTTATAATCCTCATCGAAGAGAAAAACTTTCTTGTTGGTTTTGCCGATGTCGAAGATGGCTATGACTGGGATGGACATAAGATATTAGACGTAAGACATGAGACTTACAATCCTGTTGCTACAGTTTTTAATCCACGTTCTGAAATCAATTGCTTTCTCACATCAAGGTCGCGGAACAATTGAATCGGTTGCAATGCAGCTCCTGCTTTCAATCTTGCTTCAGCTACCAATGGACGTACATCGGTGCGATAGGCTTGTTGCAGAATCTCCTGGGCCCTTGCCACATCGTTGGCTTCCTGCGCACGATTCAATGCTCTTCGATCAACGAGCAATGCTTGAGCATAAGCGATTTTAATCGCTTCTACTGACTGCAACAAATCTTCCAGTGGATCCTTCACATTGTGTGAGGCATCGATCATCCAACCCAAATCGGTCGCATGATTCATTGTTCTGGCGTCCATGCCTTCTACCAGTTCATTGAAGATTAAAAAGAGTTGATAGGGATTGATACTACCCACAGTAAGATCATCGTCTCCGTATTTTGAATCATTGAAATGGAAGCCTCCGAGCTTTCCTTCCATCAGTAACAGCGAAACAATCTGTTCAATGTTGGCATTAGGCAAGTGATGGCCGAGATCCACTAGTGTATAGGCTTTGGGTCCAAGCTTGCTTGAATATAAATACGATTGGCCCCAGTCGCCAACAGTCATTGAGTAGAAGTTAGGTTCGAAGGCTTTGTATTCAACAAACATTTTCCAGTTGGAAGGAAGTGCTGCATAGATTTCCTGCAGCCCTTCCAGCGTGCGCTGAAATGCTTTTCTGAAATTCAATTGTCCGGGAAAACACGAACCGTCTGACAACCAAACCGTAATTGAATTTGATCCTAGGGCTTTGCCGTGTTTGATCACTTCTATATTGTGATCAATGGCTTGTTGCCGGATTTTGGCATTCACATGTTGAAGTGATCCGAATTTATAGCTGAGTTTTTGTCCGGGTTGGTCCTGAAAGGTGTTCGAGTTCACTGCATCGAATTGTAAACCATGTTCGGCAGCGAGTGCTTTGATCTTACGCGTACTGGTTGGAATATCCCAGGGAATATGAAGCGAAATGGCACCGCTGGATTTATTGAGCGAATGGAGAAGACCAACATCCGATATTTTCTCTTCAAGATTACGCGGTTCGCCACCGCCTGAAAAACGACCGAAGCGGGTGCCACCCGTTCCTAATGCCCAACTGGGTATGGCAATCTGAAAATCCACCAGCTTGTTGATGACTCTTTTAGCTGTTGGATTTTCATTCACCAGTTGCTTTACTTTTCGCTGATGTGCAGAGTAAAGTTTGTCGTTGTGTTTCTGGATTTGGGTTTTGTCTATTTTCATAGGTAGGTTTTGAACTGCAATGTTCTAAGTTGAAAAAAACATTTCCACGCAAAGACGCTAAGAACGCAAAGAAAGGTACAGCTTTAACTTTGCGTTCTTTGCGACTTTGCGTGCCTATTTTTTGATTTCGTGGTTCATCATTAAATTCACTTAAAATAAAACACTTCTTTTAACGGAACACTCACCGGAGAATTATCGAGGTTGCATTCCATAATATCTTTCATATATGCCCACCACTTTTTCATTACGGGGTGATTAGGCAGATCATTCATCGCATCGGGATTGTTGATTTTTAAAACTCCGAAGAGGTAATTCGTTTCTTCATCTAAGAAAATAGAATAGTCTTCAATGCCCGCTTGTTTTAAGAGTTGTTTCAGTTCCGGCCAAAGTTCATTATGCCTTCTTTTATATTCGGCTATCTGGCCTGCATGGAGTTTCATTTTAAAGGCAAGTCTTTTCATGTGTAGTTTATTGAACCACGAAGGCACTAAAGTTCACGAAGTGCTTTATGTCTTAGGGTTTTGTTGGTTCATAACAGATGTTTAAATTTTATCTCAAAAACGCTATGGCTACTCCGCCATCCACATTCAACACATTGCCGGTTGATTTATTCAGCAATCCTCCAACAAAAGCAAAGCAGGCATTGGCGATGTCTTCAGGTAGAATCGTCTCGTTTAATAGAGTACGCTTTGCATAGAATGCTGGCAATTCTTTTACCTTCACACCGTAGGCCTTTGCACGACCTTCTGCCCAGGCGCCTTCCCAGATTTTGCTATCTGAAATAACAGCATCGGGATTGACTGCATTCACACGAATTTTATCGGCACCCAATTCTGCTGCATTCAACCGACTCAGGTGGAGTTGTGCTGCCTTCGCAGAACCATAGGCTGCATTGTTTGGCCCGCTTACCAACGCGTTTTTACTAACTATGTTAATAACATCACCACCCAGGTTTTGCTTGCGCATGATTTCTACACCACCTTGTGTAACGAGGAACTGGCCTTTCACCAAAATGTCATATAGCAAATCCCAATCTTTTTCAGTGTGCTCTTCCAATGGTTTTGAAATGGAAATGCCGGCACAGTTCACAACGATATCAACACCTCCAAAAGCAAGCGCTGATTTTTCATAGGCTTCTTTTATATTTTCTGATTTCAATACATCCAACAGGACAGATGTATATGCATCTTTACCATACTTAATTTTAAACTCTTCATCCGCTTTGGCGAGACGATCGGCATCGTTGTCGTTGATGATGACGCAAGCGCCCTCTTCCACAAACTTCTTGGCGATTCCTTTGCCAATGCCACCAGCACTACCGGTGATGAGCGCAATCTTACCGGTCAGTGGTTTCGGCTTCGGCATGCGTTGCAGCTTCGCTTCTTCCAGCAACCAGTATTCAATGTTAAATGCTTCTTGTCTCGGTAACGAAGTATATTCAGAAATAGCTTCGGCACCTTTCATTACATTGATTGCGTTGATGTAGAACTCGGCCGCTACCCGAGCGGTCTGTTTATCTTTCGCGAAGGTAAACATACCCACACCCGGATAAAGAATCACCACCGGGTTTGCATCGCGTATAGCGGGACTGTTTGCATGTTTACAGTTGTTATAATAATCTGCATACATCTTGCGATAGGTTTCGAAAGCAGGAAGTAATTTTTCTTTTGTTGATTTTGCATCGGAGAGGTTTTCATCCGTAGCCAGATTCAATACTAGCGGACTGATTTTGGTGCGCAAGAAGTGATCAGGACAACTTGTACCCATCGGAGCAAGCTTTGCGAGATCATGAGAGTTGGTGAATTCGAGAACGCGTTCATCATCGGTGAAGTGACCAACCATGCGTGTTTTGCCGGAGCAAAGTCCGCGCAGGGTAGGAGCGAGAGTGGCTGCCTGCTTCAAGCGATCTTCTTTGGGCAATGACTTGATGTTCATGCCACCAAAGACCGGCCTCTTCTTTCCATAATTCTGTTCCAGGTATTCGGCACACTTTTCAATTACTTCCAATGTGTTCACATAACTTTCATAGGCGGTGTCACCCCAGGTAAACAAACCGTGTGAGCCGAGCATGATGCCTATGATGCCTGGATTTTCATCTAAGCATTTTTTTAATACCAATCCAAGTTCAAAACCAGGGCGTCTCCATTCTACCCATCCAATCTTACCACCAAATAATTCTTGTGTTATCTTCTTTCCATCTTTTGCAGCTGCGATTGCAATAGCTGCGTCCGGATGCAAGTGATCGATGTGCTTGAATGGAAGAAATCCATGGAGTGGTGTGTCGATGGATGGAGCTTTGGAACTCAGGTCATAGATGCAATGATTGAACAGTTCTACCATCTCATCCTCGAATTCTAATCCACGGTAGACGTTGATTAGATTTCTCAGGCGATCAACATACAGTGCGGCAAGTCCACTGCGCTTGAGTGTTCCAATATCACCACCAGATCCCTTTATCCACATCACTTCCGTTTCTTTTCCGGTAATAGGATCGCTCGCCATGGCTTTGCAGGAGGTGTTGCCACCTCCGTAATTAGTCAAGCGTAAATCGGCACCCAATAAATTAGACCGATAAATTAAAAGTCCTACATCGTCACCTTTTAGCAGTGCGGCTTTGGATTCGTCCCAGAGGTAGCTTACGTGTTTGAATTGTTTTGTGGTTGTCATTTTGCTATTGTGTTTGATCCCTCACCCCAACCCCTCACCCTATGGAGAGGGGCTCGTGATGAGTTTTTATTTTATTGCATTACCATATCCTACTACCAAAACTGAGAGGATGATCGTTGATATTCCCAGTATGATCGTGGTTTTTGTTTTCTTACTTACTCCTTTCCATTCTTTCAAATAAATTCCCCAACCGTTGGCGATCAGGATGATGAAGGCCATGTGAAGAATCCATGAACTGGCTCCGTTGCCTAATTTGCTTTCGCCCATTCCGTAAAAGAAGAATTGCATGAACCAGGTGGTGCCTGCCAACGCGGAGAAAATATAATTTTTGGTAAGCGGACTTTGCTTGTTGGTATAGTCACCATAAGTATTGTTGCGTGCGTTCAGAATCATGCACCAGATAAAGTTGGTGGTGAGGCCGCCCCAAAGTAAAACCACGTAAGTTACATTGTTTTGAAACAGAGGATTCAATCCCATGCTCACGGCAGTATCGGCCATAGGTTTGCCGGCTTCGATACCAAAATTAAAACATGAACTAAGTATTCCTGAAGCGATGGCAACGGCAAGTCCTTTCGCGAGACTAAATTCAGCTACGCTTTTTTTCTTGTCCTCTTCGGGCAATTCTTTTTCTTTCATCACCCCCGCACGACCGCTGATGTAGATTCCTAGAAGGCAAAGCGCCACACCAAGCAACACCACCTGGCCCCAGGTATTCGTCATCATTTCAATAATGCTGGTCTTTCCTTCGGTGGGAACAATTGCATAATAGATGGAGGGAACAATTGCTCCAAAGGCCGAGCAAAATCCCAACACCACAGAATTACCCAGTGACATACCCAGATAGCGAACACCTAATCCATACGTGAGACCACCAATGCCCCAGAGTACACCAAAGAGAACCGTGTATTGAATGGATGATGTCGATGCATTTCGGATGATGTCTGAAAATCCGGGAAGCGTTAACCAGGCAGCCAGGGGAGGAACAATCAACCATGAAAATATTCCTCCGATGATCCAGTAACTTTCCCATGCCCAGCCTTTCACTTTTTTGAAAGGCATGTAAAAACTGCCGGACGCAAAGCCCCCAATAAAATGGAAAATGACACCGAGGATTATTTGCATGAGGTAGAATTAAATGCGAATGAAAGATAGGTAGATAAAGCCTGACGGCCATCCTGTACCATCATGGTTAAAATAAAATCAGCCGGGGATTCCGGCTGATTTTATTTTAATGGGAGGCGTCTGACCGCTGTGAGAGGTCTGATGCCTCTACCCAATCAACGCTTTCAGATTTTTAAAACTGGTAGCAATATTATCCATCGGCTGTGGAGCAGCATCCTGCTCAACGAAGAAGTGTTGTACACCGGCAGCATCAGCCGCATCAAATACACGCTTCAGGTCAACATAACCTTTGCCAATTTCCACTGGCTTTTGAGTAACGCGGTCGAGGTCTTTAACATGCCAAAGCGGAAAGCGACCCGGATGTTTCTTGAATAATTCAAGCGGATCGGCACCCGCCTTTGTGGCCCAACCTAAGTCCAACTCCATCTTCATCAAGTCGGCAGGTACTTCCGAAAGAAACATATCATAAGGAACTTTACCTCCGATACGGTCAAACTCTTTGGTGTGATTATGGAAGGCAAAACCGATTCCTGCTTTCTTACATGCTTCCCCGGTCTTATTAAACGTTTCGATGGAAAGTTTTATATCATCCAACGTATCAATGGGCGTGCTGGCACATACTAGAAATTTCACTCCGCCTTCTGCCGCCAGGTCAACTGCTTCCTGGTAGTTGTCGCGCAGGTTTAACATTTTGGGCATCACAATGGGATTGCCATTCGCATCCAGACGAGGCTGTGCATTAGCCGGCATTCGGAACGGGGCGCCACCAATATGATGCGATCTCCACGAAAGACCATATCCTTTTGCTTTGGCAGCAAATTCTTTAGGCTTCAATCCGTAGAATCCGCCTTTACGACTGAAGGCAGTTTCCAAATCGGTATACCCAATTTCGGCAACACGTTTTAATGTTGCGTCTAGGTCGGTGTCCATGGCATTAGTAACCGTGTAAAGTTGAACGCCATATGTTTTAGGCAATGCAATGCCAGATTTACCAAAGGCTGACATGGCCGATGTAGTTTGGGAGATGGCCAGACCGCCCAATGCGAGTGCTCCTGTGTTTTGAAGAAATTTTCTGCGGTTGATCATGTTTTTAAATTTTGTTTATAATGGGAGATGTAAAGTATTAAACAAGTTCAGACTGACAAGAATTAAATTTACTTTTTATTTTTTATACTTCGCTTTCCGTTCATCATTGATTACACCCTTCCAGTTTAAACCAAAGGCGAAATCATATTTATTACCCTGGTCATCCACATAGCACTCCAGATCATGCGGTACATCTTCAAATTGTTTTTCTACTGTTTCCATGTTGGCCGGCATTTGTAAAGGTAGTAGGGCAGAAGGCTCACTTGCTCCCGTAAGGATATCCAGCAATGCCTGATCCTGTACGCTAAAATGAACTAAGATCGCATGGGCATTTTTTTCAAATTCAGCGAATACCATCGGGTTGTTCATATTCACAGAAACAATCACGGGCTTACCTTTCATTTTCTGATAGGTATCATTGATCATTCCTAAATCGGTAATGTTCATCGCCTTGGTCTTTTTGTTTTTATAGCTGCGGTTGGTGAATTTTTCCAATGGATCTCCACCCGCAATACTGGTTTCGCGAGCTTCTTTGGCGGTATACTCACCATACTGTAACGAGATAGGAACATAACCATTGCCGCCCTTCCTGGCATCTTCACTGCTGTAACCTATTCCTGAGTTGGGACTGTTTACAAATACTAAAGCATAATCGGCTTCGTCAGGATTTTCAGTTACGTTGAAATATTTCTTCACGATGTCGATGCTAATCGGATACTCCAGTTTTTCCGGAGTTTCCATGCCTAAAAAGTTTCGGCCAGCCGGAGTGAATTTCTTGGGTATGTAAACCGTTTTGTTTTTTTGAAGAGGAAGTGCATTGGCTTTGTTCTTCAACATGACAATGGCTTTCAATTGAGCCTCGTATCCGGCTTTCATGAATTCAGGTTTGCCCACCAGCGCTTTTGTTTCTTCTACATTCAGGTAGGGATTTTCAAACAAACCGGTTCTGAAGATATTCCTCAATAAACGCACTGCTGATTTTTCAAAGCGGGCACGCATAAAATCTTCACCATGTTCTTTCACTCCCATGTTGTAGGCTTCAATTACCGGTCCTTTTTCGTTGTTACCTCCAAACTGATCCACACCAGCCATTAGCACTTTGTAATGACGTTCAGCAACGGATAGACCTTCTACGCCCCATGATTTACCTGTTAGGAAAACATCAATCGTTGTTTCATCTCCGGTAACCAACCAATCGGTACACACTACGCCATCGTAATTGTATTTGTTGCGCAATAAATCCTGAATAATGTATTTGTTGTATGCATTACCAACGTTCTCATTGTTCTTCGTGTCTTGATTGTATGAGATGGTGTAATAGGGCATCACCGCAGAAGCCATTCCGGTTTTTCCTTTTAGCTTAAATGCACCTTCTGTGAACGGGATCATGTGCATATCAAAATTATTTCCCGGATACACGGCATATTTTCCAACGCCATAATGCGCATCACGTCCGCCTTCGCCTGATCCACCACCGGGCCAATGTTTCACCATGGCATTTACACTTTCATATCCCCAGCCATCTGCAATTTCTTTGTCGCCCGTTGAAGTTTGAAATCCATCGATGTAAGCACGACCAATATCCGTAGAGAGTCCGGGGTCTTCACCAAACGTTCCGCTGGTACGATACCAACGCGGGTCTGTAGAAATATCCACCTGGGGAGAAAGGGCAGTGGCAATACCCAATGCCCGATATTCTTTTCCTGCAATGCTGCCGAATTGCTCTACTAACTGTGGATCGAAGGTAGCAGCCAATCCTAATGAACTGGGCCACATAGAAATATTTCCTCCTGCTCCCTCATTGTATTCTTCGCTCGAGACAGTGCCATGGCGTGGGTCAGAACTATTGTTGGCCGGAATGCCTAAACCTATTCCTTCCACCAATGCTTGTGCATTGTTATTCCACTTCGCAGATACTTCCGGACTCTCTACGGAAGTAATGAGCACGTGACGCAGATTGTCTTTGGTAAGAAACTCTTTTTGCTGATCGGATAAATCCCAGGCGTTGGCTCCACTTTCCTTAAAAGTCTTTCCGTTATATGAAGCTGTCATAAAACCACGACTGGCCGCAGGAATAGATTGATGCCGGCTGTATAACATTAAACCGGCAATCTGTTCGATACTCATTTGAGAGGCGAGATCTTTTGCGCGATCATCCACTGGCAAGCGCCAGTCTTCATACTTATCGAGTACACCATTTTTGTTAAGATCCTTAAAGCCTAAGCGATCCACGGTAAGAATAGTTACTCCTGAAGTAGCAGAATAGCCCAGTGTTTTGCCTCCTTCATTCTTCACTGTTTTTATACCATTGGACTCTGACTCGGTCCATTTAGGGCCGCAGCTAACTAGCGCACCAAGCGCAAAGCAGAGTAGCGATAGCTGTGTGATTTGTTTTGTCATGATTGTTTTATCGATTTAAATTTATTTTTTCCTGGTAGGTAAGTCCAAATCCAAAAGGATAGAGCGGGTCTTTGGAATCGTGCGGCATATCTTCACGTTGATTCAGGACCGCTTCCATTGAAGAAGGTAACTCGAAAGGAAGCTTTCCGGTTGGTGTGAATTGACCAAAGATCAAATCCAGTATGATGTCATCCTGGCTGCTGAAATCTCCGATCACCGCCTTGCTGGCTGCATTGATTTCAGGGAACACAGCAGGGCGCTCCAGGTTCATCACTGTAATGGTGGATTTAGTTTGAATCAATTTCAATAGTTCCTCTTTTTCTTCCTGAGGAAATTCGAGGCTACCCTGGTGAAAGAGTTTCTCCACTAAGTACCTGGCTGCTTTCGGATCGTAAGGGGCATTCAACTTAAGAATGATTACATCCGCATTTTTTAAATCAGTGGTGGCAGCGGCATACTTCTTCGACTCTTCTTCATTTAACCCAAAGAGATAAACCTTGGTAGTGGGGGCCAATGGAAGAATGTTATTTTCATTTTTCAATAACACCAATGACCTGCGTTGTGACTCGCGGCCCTTTTCCTGGAATTGCTCATTGTTAAAAATCGAAGTGGCCTCTTCAGTCAGATAAGGATTATCGAAAAGCCCGAGTTTGAATTTCTCTCTTAGAATTCTTCGCACCGAAATGTCAATTCGATCTTCACTGATTTGACCGGATTTCACTAATTCAACAACCATTTGCGGAATGGCTTCACCACCAAACATGTCACAACCGGCATCAATAATTTTTTTCACGCGCTCAATTTCTGTAAGATGTTCCACACCATGTGCGGAGGCAGGTTTGCCTTCCATCCATAGGATGTTCTGGTCAGTAACGAGTCCCCAATCGGTACACACGATGCCATCAAAATGATATTTCTCCCTCAGCATGCCAGTGATGATCTCTTTGTTGTAACTAAAGCCTACATCTTCACTGGTCTGGCCCACGGGAATTCCATAGTAGGGCATGACTTGTGCAACGTTGGCCGGAAATGCTCCCTTCTCAAAAGGAATCAAATGATAATCGAAATTATTTCCTTTATAGGCCTGCCTGCCGGGAGGAAAGTGTGCATCAATTCCATTCTCTTGGGGTCCGCCACCGGTAAAGTGTTTCACCATACACTCTACACTTTGATGGGTGATGCTGTCGCCCTGAAAACCCAGGATATACGCTTTGGTTAGTTTTGCTGACATTTCTGCATCTTCACCAAAGGTTCCATTTACTCTCCACCAGCGCGGTTCGGTAGCAAGATCGGCCATAGGCGATAATGTAAGGCGATAACCTACTGCTAAATATTCTTGTCGCGCAATATCACCAAACTCACGCATCAACACGGTATCACCGATGGCAGCAAAACCCGGATAAGAACACCACTTTGAAAAGTAGGGAGTAAAGATGCTCGCACCAGGCGCATTAGGAACACCGTGACGTGGGTCAGTAGCATGCGTAACCGGAATACCCAAGCGTGTGCGCTCCGCCAGTTTCTGAATGTTGTTATTCCATGTTACTAGTACTTTCGGTTCAGGCGACTGAAGCGTGTTAACATGATTCATTTTCTTTTTCACGACCAGGGTCGAATTGGATTCGAAGGCTAGTCCCATTGGATTCGTGATGGTTTTCGTTTCACCGAGTTCACCATCTTTTCCAATGGCGGTCATGGTGATGAACATGAGGCCTGCTTTTTCTTCCAGATTCATTTGACTAAGCAGGTCATTTACCCTGGCTTCTACGGGCTGACGATGATCTTCGTAAACATCGAGTTTTCCGTTTTTATTCAAATCACGATAAGATTTACTATTGATTAGAAGGGTAGGAGCTTCCGGCCCCAGTTCAGCCATATTATTTTTCGATGTGCTGCTGGACGAAATATACAAGTAGAGAAAACTACCTGTAATTAGTACTACCAGTGTTACTAAAATGTAGAGGAGTGCTTTGAATACTTTTTTCATACCAAAACGAGATGATTTTTCAATGTGTAAAAGACACACAATAGTATTGATTTTGCATTGACTTTTCAAGAAGACTCTATAGATTGCCAAAAGAATTCGACCGATTCCTATTCGGATAATTGTGGTTTGATTAAATACTATGGATTCTAAGCTTTTAAAGGAATTTTATAACCGAGGCGATCAGGTATTCCTATCCCACGTCTCAGTGGATTGCGTGATTTTCGGCTTCCATGAAAACCAACTCAAGGTTCTCTTGCTCAAATGGAATGACGGCCCGTGGTGTTTACCCGGTGGGTTTGTAAAGCATGATGAGTCGGTGGATGATTCGGCCATTCGGATTTTGCAGGAACGCACCGGGCTGGATAATATTTACCTGCAGCAGTTCCACACGTTTGGAGATCCTGAGCGAGAAAAAGGGAAAAAGTTGCCGGATACTAAAAGCTGGATAAACAAAAGATTCATTTCAATTGGTTATTATGCCCTCGTAGAATTTTCGAAAGTAAATCCACAACCTGATATCCTCAGTAATGACTGCCGTTGGTGGGACATCGATAAAGTTCCGGCCCTGATTTACGATCACCAGCAGATCATGAATAAAGCTCTTGAATCCCTGCGACTGGATTTGAATGATCATCCTGTTGGATATAATCTATTGCCAGAGAAATTCACGATGCCAGAGTTACAGCGATTGTATGAAACGATTCTAGATGATGAGTTGGATCGCAGAAATTTTCAAAAGCGAATGTTGGCGCTTGATATCCTTGAGAAATTAAAGGAGCGTAAAACAGGAGGCGCTCATAAGGCACCTTTCCTGTATCGTTTTGATAAGAAGAAATACGCCAAAGCTTTAAAACAAGGTTTAAAGTTAGGCTGGTAGCCTTACTTACGTTTCAAAGCTTCCGCAATTGCTTTTTCTGCCAGGGGTGCCATTACTTTGTATCCTTCCAGATTAGGATGCACGCCATCGTAGCCCAATTCCTTTTTCAATCCATTTCGTTCATCGGCCATGGATGAAAAATAATCGAGGTACACGATATTGTTTTTATCTGCATACTCTCTAATCATCTTATTAAGTGCAACTACTTTTCCGGCAGGTTCCATGCCGGGTCTCCAAGGGAAATCATAAGCAGGAATTACTGATGAGAGCACGACTTTGATGTTATTCGCTTTGGCAAGTTGTGCCATGGCGATAAGGTTATCACGAGTTTGCTCAAGCGTCATGGGCCCGGTATTGCCTGCGATGTCGTTGATGCCCGCCAGAATGACGACCACTTTTGGTTTTAAATCAACTACATCTTGTTTGAAGCGTAACACCATCTGAGGAGTAGTTTGCCCGCTGATGCCGCGATTGATGTACGGTTTTCCTTCAAAGAATGAAGGATCCGATTTACTCCAGCCTTCGGTGATGGAATTGCCCATGAACACCACACGGTTTTCACTGGCTTTGGGTAAGCCTGCCTTTTTGTTGTCTTCCTGAAATCGTTTCATATTAGCCCAGTCCATAATAGGTTGATCAAAATTTTTCTTTATCCATCGCAGGCATGCATCCATCCATTGTTCTTTTGCCGTTGGATTAATCATACCGTATCCATGCGCACCTGTTGAATAAATAAAGGTTTCTACCGGAACTTTGTTTTGTTGCAATGCAGCAATAAACGCAAAAGTATTTCCTACCGGAACGGTTTTATCCGTTAATGGCGCGGTGATAAAGGTTGGTGGAGTTTTAGTAGTCACCTGCAGTTCATTGGAATAGTTGATGACGTCTTCTTCGCTCATTCCGAGTTCTTTGTATTTCGTTGAGCCCTTAATGACGGTGGAAGATATATTACCACCAATTAGGTTGATTCGTGACCCGTTGTGTGTAAGGCTATCTGAAAAACTGATTACCGGATAATTCAGAATCATGAAGTCAGGACGAAGGCTGGTATTATTTGGATTGTCAATGTGAGCGGTTTGAAAATGTGTTCCGGCTGTAGAAGCAAGATGACCGTCTGCAGATGAACCCATGATACCAATTTTGTTGGGATTGATATTCCATTGCTTTGCATTTTCTCTTACCAGCTGAATAGCGCGCTGTGCATCCTGCAAGGGACCGATGGTTTTATCTTTCATTAATTCCTTGCGGGGAAGTCGATACTTTAATACGAAGGCAGCAATACCTTCTTCATTCAATTTTTTAGCAATATCATATCCTTCATGACTCATGGCCAGAATCTGGTAGCCACCACCCGGACAAATAATCACAGCCGAACCGGTAGCTTTGGCTGGGTCTGGTAAATACACAAATAGTGTTGGTTTAACCACTCCACGAAGAATGTCAATTTTGTTGGGTCCCACGCCATGAATAACAGAAGTATCAATCGTCATTGTCGGTGTGACAGAATTTGGTATTTCTCCTTTATACAGTTGAATTTCTTTCTGTGCGAATGCGAATTGTGATATAAACAGCAGCAGAATAAATAGATTTTTCATGGCAATGATTTCGTTAAATATAAGATGTTCCTTTTATCTGCCCAATGATTCTTTTACGAACGAGTATACTTAAACAACAGGGGCGCAAACTCAAGCAGGTTATGTCTCCGTGCTAATAAAGGTATGACTAGTTATTATTATTTTTAAATGTTTAAGACCTATAAATATGAAAATCAAATTCTCGTTAGCACTTTTCTTTTTAGGATTATTCTTAATTACCTGCAAGTCACCCGAAACGAAACAATTAACCTGGTATAAGGGAAATCTTCATACCCACACGTATTGGAGTGATGGCGATGAGTTTCCGGAGATGGTGCTGGGTTGGTATAAGTCCAAAGGCTATGATTTCGTAGCGCTTTCTGATCACAACACAGTAGCACAAGAGGAGAAATGGGTCGTGATTCAGAAGAGTCCGCTGTATGAAACCAGTTTTCAAAACTACCTGAATAAGTTTGGTGAAGAGTGGGTCCAATTCAAAACAGACACCGGGCGCACCCAGGTAAAGTTGAAAACTTTCAATGAGTACAAAACAAAAATGGAGGGCGATGGTTTTTTGATTATTCCGAGTGAAGAGATATCAAACTATGTGGGTAAGATACCCGTGCACATCAACGCAACGAATATTCAGGAATTAATTCCTGTTCCTAATGGAAACACGGTAGTAGAAGCAATGCAACAGTCGGTCGCTGCTGTTTTAAAACAACGTGAGCAGACGGGAGTGCCAATGTTTCCGCACATTAATCACCCGAATTTCAGATGGGCGATTGCGTTGGAGGATATGATAAGTCTGAAGGGCGAACGTTTCTTTGAAGTGTATAACGGGCATTTTCTGGTGAATAATTATGGTGATTCAGCACACATGAGCACCGAAGCCATGTGGGATAAAATCAACATTGCCTACGCGAATCGCAATCAGCCATTGATGTTCGGACTGGCTACGGATGACAGTCATAATTATCATCAGTTCGGAAATGCCTTTGCCAATGCAGGAAGGGGATGGGTGATGGTGCAAGCGGAGAAACTGGATGCTGCTTCGCTGATTGCTGCCATGGAAGATGGAAAGTTTTACGCTTCTACGGGTGTGATCCTAAAGGAGGTTTCATTTGAAAATAATGAACTGAAAATTAAAGTAGCTGCGGCTGAAGGTGTGAATTATAAAATTGAATTCATTGGTGTTTCTAAAAGCGAAAAGGAGTCACGCGTCTTAAAGTCAGTAGAGGGTGTTGATGGGAGTTTCATGGTGACCGATGAATACCTTTTTGTGCGCCCATTAATAACTTCGAGTAAACTGCAGGACAATCCTTTTCAGGATGGAGATTTTGAAAGAGCATGGACGCAG
The DNA here is from genome assembly GCA_041736555.1 of Cyclobacteriaceae bacterium. GTDB lineage: Bacteria > Bacteroidota > Bacteroidia > Cytophagales > Cyclobacteriaceae > ELB16-189. Next base: position 107,619 of record JBGSTJ010000043.1, on the reverse strand, counting down.
CCGGTATACTTTAAAAAGTAGGCAGTAAGCAGGTGGCAGTCGGCAGTATTTGTATTTTTTTTGCTGCCTACTGCCAACTGCTTACTGATTTATTGCCTCTTCACCACAAAACTATACTTCCCCGAACCCACTTCCACTTTGATATAGTTTCCCTCTTTTCCTTTCACGGCAATTTCTTTTACAGTAGAAAGCGCTTTGCCGGATTCGGAAATATTTTCAGCAGCTGTAGCGGGAACAAAGATTGTTGCTTTGGTATTGGCAGGAACTTCTACATTAAAGTCAATGCCTTGTTCGCTTGTCTTCCAGGAAGATTTCACCGAGCCATAACCGGTTTTGTATGCAGAAGCAGCTTGAGTTAATCGAGTATCAAGATGAGGTTTAATCACAATTGACTTATATCCAGGTAAAGATTCTTCCGTGTCAATACCAGTAACAACCCGATACATCCAATCGCCAATGGCGCCATACGCATAGTGGTTGAATGAGTTCATACCCGGAGTCTGGTAAGTGCCATCGGGTTTTATGCCATCCCAACGTTCCCATATTGTGGTAGCACCCATCTTTACTGGATATAACCATGAGGGGTAAGTTTCCTGAAACAATAAGGTGTAAGCAACTTCATCATAACCAAATCGACTTAGTACATGACATAAATAGGGAGTGCCCAGAAAGCCAGTGGTTAAGTGATTGCCATAGCTTTTGATATTTTCAACCAATTTCTCAGCCGCATAGGCCCGAAGATTCTCAGGGAGCATATCAAAGTTCAATGCAAGCACATAGGCTGTCTGTGTACTGCTCACCAATCTTCCATTTGCAGTCATATATTCGTTCATGAAAGCATCTTTAATATTTTTTAATAGAGCAGAATACTTTATCACATCATCTTGTTTACCCAATACGTTTGCGGTCTTGATAACCAATTCGGTTGAATGTGCAAAGAAGCATTGAGCGATAAGGTATTTATCAGTCACCGCAGAACGACCATCATTATCATCAAACGGACGATAGAATAGCCAATCACCAAAGTGGAACCCTTTATTCCATAAGTAGTTGGTGCTGTTGCGTTCCATAAAACCGACCCATGCTTTCATACTGTTGTATTGGTCTTCCAGAATGCGCTTATCTCCGTACGCGAGATACATGTTCCATGGGATGATCGTTGCAGCATCGGCCCAGCCAGCCGATCCAGCGGCTCCCTTTCCCAATACATTGGGTACAACAAACGGTACGCTGCCATCAATCTGATCAGCCTCTACATCTTTCAGCCATTTCGCAAAGAAGTTGTGTACGTCAAAATTGAATGTCGCAGTTCTGGCAAATGCTTGAGCATCACCTGTCCAGCCCAGTCGCTCATCGCGCTGCGGACAATCGGTGGGTACATCCAGAAAATTGCCACGCTGGCCCCATTGGATGTTATGTTGCAACTGATTTATTAATGAATTGGAACTGGTAAAGGTTCCGGTTGATTGCATATCTGAGTACAATGCAACTGCGGTGAAATTCTCAGGATTGATTTCACCTTTGTAATCTTCAATCTTGATGTAACGAAATCCCTGAAAAGTAAAATGAGGTTCAAAAAATTCCTCGTCACTTCCTTTCAGGATGTATTCGTTTTTCTGTTTGGCCGGCCTAAGATTTTCTGTGTAGAAATTTCCTTCTTTATCTAATACTTCAGCATGATAGAGTGTAATCTTATCTCCGGCATTGCCCTTGATCTTTACCTGCACCCAGCCCACTAAATTCTGTCCGAAGTCCAATACCTTTTCACCTTTAGGTGTAATGATTGTTTTTATTGGTTTGAAAGATTCTTTTTTGCGAATTGGTTCATTGTAAGTTACGATGAGGGGTGGAGCGCTGCTTGTTTTAATTTTCACCCCTTCCCAGTCAGAGTCGTTAAAGGATACCGTATTCCATCCGGATTTTTCTTTGCGGGCGTCAATAGTTTCGCCATGATAAATTTCAGAGGTAATGATGGAGCCGGTGGATGATTTCCATGATTCATCTGTAATAATGGTTTCGCTTGTGCCATCGCTATATTGAATTTCAATTTGTGCAAGCAGGGCTAATTCTTTACCATAAAAGTTTTTCTGACCGGAGAAACCGATGAAGCCTCGATACCAGCCACTGCCCAGGGTAACACCAATCGCATTATTGCCGGAAGTCAATAAAGAGGTAACATCATACAGTTGATATTGCAAACGCTTATTATAACTTGTCCAGCCCGGAGTAAGGTAAGCATCGCCAACTCGCTTTCCATTAATGAACGCTTCATATACACCTAACGAAGTAATAAAAGCAGTAGCGGATGCAACCTTCTTTGTGGTATTGAATGTTTTTCTGAAGTATGGACTTGCCTGATTGATTGTGTCTTCTTTATAACCAGGTTGAATCCATTTGGCTTTCCAGTCGGAGTCATTTAATAACCCCATTTGCCAAAAATTCGCTTCGCTCCAGGACGAAGCTTTTCCGGCATGATCCCATACGCGCACTTGCCAGAAATATTTTTTTCCCGATTGAAGTGGTTGGCCACCGAATGGAACAAAAAGTGATTGATCTGAATTCACTTTGCCGCTGCTCCATACATTAGCTTTGGAGAGTGAAGGCAGTGCATCACTCACGCGGATTTCATAAGCCGTTTGCATGACATTTCGTTTTTCCGAAACCAATTGCCAGCTAAAGCGTGGGGAGACATCAACACCCAATGGATTTTTCTGATTTTCTGTAAGTGGATTTTTCAGCGTAGTCTGACTAAAACCTCCAATCACCGTTAAGAGAAAGGCAAGTAAACTGATAAGATTTTTCATAGGTAGAATTTTGAATGGTAACTTATAATCTTTTGATTGCGATGTTTCTATAGCGATGGGTCGCTCCTGGTCGCCACGAACTCAGGGGCATACCTTTGCTTGCTGTCGGAGAGTACACAGCCGTCCAGTGGCATTGAAGGGCTATCATGCCTTCGGTTGCCCCGCCAATGAAATCATTTTTTGTTTGTGTTACATCCCACATTTCCACTCCGTTGATCCAAAGGGTAATGCGTGGTATTTCACCGGTCATCCTGATGCGAAAGGAATTCCAGTCGCCTGCCTTCCACACGTTAGCGCGATCTTTTGCTATAGCAGGCACACTCACAGGGATTCGTTCGCCCACAAGCTCACCCGTGCCACCGGGAAGTACCAACTCAACTTGGTAGGCCGAACCGCCTTCATTGGAACGTAGAAAAATTCCCCCATTAGCAAAGGAATCAATTTTTATTTCGAGGTATAATTCAAAGTCCCGGAAGAGTTGATTGGTCATCAGCAAGCCACCTTGTCCGTACGGCTGCTGACTGGCTACAATGGCTCCATCTTCCACATGAAAGTTTGGAGTCGTTCCCTGATGTGTACTTCGGCTCACATGCCAGCCCTTTAAATTTTTTCCATTGAAGAGAGGAGTGAAGCCATCGGGAATCTGCGCATGACATAGATTGCCAATTGATACAAGTAAAATCAAGACATACCTCATCTGCTTTCTGCTTTAGGCTTTCCACTTTCAACTAATTCCATCACCAATCTAAACCCCACATCATAGTTACTTCCCGGACCACCGGCATGCGTCATGTAAGTAGCGTTTTTCACATCGCCATAAAAGGGAGATCCTTTCAGTACATGTTCCTTTCCTTTTTTGACAGGCACAGGATCGGCAAACATTTTTTCATTATAAAAATCATCTACCCACTCCCACACGTTACCCAGCATATCATATAATCCCCACGCATTTGGATTTTTTCCACCTACTGGTTGCGTAGTCAGCTTTGCAATTTGCGCAGTCGCATTTATTTCATTCCATGCAATATCATCCGTAGCTCCGGCTCTTGCCGCATATTCCCATTCAAACTCAGATGGTAAACGATAAATTGCTTTTCCTTTTTCAAGTTGATTAAGTTTTTTGATGAAAGCCTTCGCCTCTTTCCAGCTTACACTTTCTACCGGATATTGATCTGAGTCTCCGGTTACTTTGTCTCCCTGAAAGAAGGAAGGATTGTTGCCCATCACTTTTTTCCATTGTGCCTGGGTTACTTCAAACTTTCCGATGTAATAGGATTTATTAATAGTAACTTGAAATCCTACCAAAGCATCTTTTTTTGAAAGTTCTTCTGATAGCTTGTAATCTTTATCGGGAAGAACTGGAATACCCATATCGCCCGATTCTTTGGTCATGTATTCTTCAATGAAGCCAAACTTTGTGGTAGTAGGCTGAAATTTTCCAACGATCATTGTGCCAGGTTGTATTTCTACAAATTCGATTCCAATACTATTGACATAATTCTTTATCTCTTCTTGTGCGATGAGTTTATGTCCAATGAGAGCAATCAGCAAAATAAGTCCAGTGATTTTATTATATGACATGCTATTTTTTCATTTCAATGAATGATAATGGAAATAGTGATTCTTCAGACTTTACTGCATCGTTTTTAAATACGAAGTAAATAGTATGAAATCCTTTGATCTCGCTTAGGTTGATCACCGAAGGAATAGTAAAGGAACTTTTGTCCGATCCCGGCCCAAAGAATTTTGACATATCTAAGGGGGGAAGTGTTTTATCAATAGGCACTGCCTTTTCCGCGCTACCGGGCGGTGGTGCAAACGCTCCGCGATAGCGTACATTAAATTGTTTTGGCATCAGTTCCGTTTCGCCAACAAGTTCTCCATTTTCCGAATCTAACCTAACTTCAATTTTTCCGCCTTTATAAATATCATAGAGATGCCAGTTGGGCTGAAAGGAGATTTGTTTGATTCCGGTAAGATCAAGGTTATTAAATGCAATAAATGAATTTGGCCTTGCCGTAAGGAAGGTGTATTCGTCCAGCTGATCGCGAATAGTGCCTTGCTGAATTTCTGCATTCACAGGAATCAGTTTTGGGCTTTTAAAAATTAAAACAGTTTCGGTGGCCAGCGATGGCAACCCCTTGTTCCCCTTATCTGCATAGGCTGCCCTGATTACATACGAACCAGTTCCTTTGTCTTGATGGGGAACCTGAAATTTAAATTCACCTGCTATAGGTAATCCGCTTTTTATTTCATGATTCAAAATATAATTAACAATTACCCGTGCATTGGCATGTGTAATAGTAGGATGTGCGGGCATGGCAGTTTCCAGATTCCAAGTACCTGCACTTCCGTTAATAATTCTATCAATCAGTATTTCAGTTGACTTTGAATTTTGCCGATACCGATCGGCAATTTGTGAGAAGGATGGTCCGACTCCTTTTTCCTTTTCGTTATGACATGTGCGGCAATCACTTTGTGCCATCAACGACTGGGCTACAGCAAATCTGGAAATCTCGGATTGTGAGGCTGCGATGGCCGGATAATCAAATCCTTCTGACAAGTAATCCATGCTGATGGCAACTTCTTCGGGTTTTATTTTTTTATCCTCTAGGCTACCATCTTCATTGTCGGTGACCGTGGTCTTATACGTTTTACTTTCTTCGGCAAAAAAGAAACTTTGATTTCCACTTATTACCAATTCGACATGAGGAGGATCGTTACCTGCCACTATCTGAACGGATGCTGAATTGGACAAGTTCTTTGAATCTGTAACCGTAAGCGTTGCCGTATAAATGCCTTCGTGATCCAACCTAAACTGCGAATTCTTTTCTTTCGATTCAAAGGACTTATCGCCAGACGAAATCTTCCATTGATAGCTGAGGTCATCACCATCATAATCTACTGTTCCTTCAGATGACAAGTGAACGTTAAGTGGAATGCTTCCACCGCGCTTGTCTGATTTTAGTTGGACCACGGGCTTGCGATTGCCCGCATTGTATTCGATGCGAACCAACTGCGATTCAACAGGTGAGTTGGCGGTGTTGCCTCCGTATTCCAAAACATACAAATCGCCTGTAGGACCAAACTTAATATCAATGGGCTGACGGGGATGATAGTTAGGAGCAAACTTTTCCATACCAACATAATTTCCCTGTTCATCCATATTAATAGCCATAATCCAGAATCGCGACAAATCGGATGCTAACCATTTACCCTCAAAATAGGCAGGGAAGGGCCGAACGGGATTCTTAAAATCAGCCCGATGAAATATGGGGCCACCAATCGCACACCGTGAGCTGGATCCCACTAATGGAAATTTTTCTGATGGCCTGTATGGATAGGAAATGAAAGCCGGTTGTGCCGGAGGCAATTCGGTAAGACCTGTATTGTTTCGTGATTTGTTAATTGGTTTTGCTACATCTTGAACCGGGCCAATGGTATTCGTAATAAAATCGTACATCGGATAGCCATGATTCTCACCAATGAAATAAGGCCAGCCGAAAAAACCGGGTTGTTTTGCCTGGTTCAATTCATCATATCCCATCGGACCTTTTTCAGAATCGCTGTCTGCATCAGGACCCACTTCACCCCAGTATAAAAATCCGGTTTTAGAATCAACCGATACACGCCAGGGGTTTCGATTTCCCATGATGTAAATCTCTGGTCTTGCACCTTCTTTTCCTTTCGGGAATAAGTTGCCCGCAGGAATGGTGTAGGTGCCATCAGGTTCCGGATGAATTCTTAAAATCTTTCCACGCAAGTCGTTGGTGTTGGCAGCACCCCGCTGGTCATCAAACTGAATCCGGTCGGGGCGTTCATCGGTTTGTGAGAATAATGAGTTGCCCGTGTTGTTGCCTATGGTGAGATATAAATTCCCTTGGGCATCCCATGTCATGCCGCCTCCGGTGTGACTGGTGTTTTCCCGACTACTGGGTACTTCCAGAAGAACTTTCCTGCTGGATGTGATCAGAGAATCGTTTACTAATTCCCAACGAGTAAGAAAAAATTTACTGATCGAAGCATCGGCATAGTAGAGGTAGAGCCAATGATTGGAAGAAAACTTTGGATCGATGGTCATGCCTACCAAACCTTGTTCACTATGTGTGAAGACAGGAATATGGGCTATGGTTTTCATTGTAGAAGTTAATGCCTCCCATTTCTTAAGTGCGCCACCTCGTTCAATAATAAGAACAGACTCGTCCTCCAGTACTTCAAATACCATGGGCTCATTTAAAGAACCCGGTGGAGTAACGACAACTGCTGTAAACCGTTTCTCTTCCGGCTTTGACGTGGTGAGGGGCTCTTCACGTTGCTTTTCGGAGCATCCACCCACCAAGAGTAAAACAAAAATAGCCTCGTGAAAGCTCCTTCGTACCTTAATCATTGATGGCCTGATAAACCAGTACTTTAAATTTTGCATCGATCTCATCATCGTGTGCACCCCACATTTGCCGGTAAATCAACACGACCATCTTTTCTTTTGGATCTACCCAGTAGCCAGTTGAAAAGGCACCACCCCATGAAAATGTACCTTGTTGGTGAGGAAATTTGGCACTACTTTTTTCACTTACAATAGCGAAGCCCAAACCAAACTTATCATCCGCGAGATTCAAATCGCCAATCTGATTCATGGTCATCATGCGCACGGTATTGCGTGACAAGATTCTTACTCCATTATACTCACCTCCATTCAGCAGCATCTGAAGGAAGACTGCATAGTCATAAATCGTTGAGGATAAACCCCCACCACCAGAGAAGTAACTCTTTTTGCGAAGGGGAAAGTTCAGATCCCCACCAAGGGCTTTTGCAAACTTTTTCAGTCCGGTTGAGTCTGCCATAAAAAAATTCACTACCCTGTTTGCTTTTTCTTCAGGCACATTGAAGTATGTATCCTTCATATCCAGCGGTTTAAAGATGCGCTCGTTGAAAAATTCTTCCAATGTCGTTCCCGACCATATCTCAACAAGCCGACCTAATAAATCTGTATTTAACCCATAGGTCCACCGCTCACCGGGTTGGTGCATCAATGGTAATGTGCCTAAGCGCGTCATCGCATCGGCAAGCGTGCCTTCGTATACATCAAGCCCGCCTGTTATATTATTTTTAGCATAGATCGAGTTTGCTTCTTTGCTTCCAATCTGCGCATAGCCAATTCCAGATGTGTGCGTCAGCAAATCGCGAATAATTATTTGTCGTTTGGCCGGAATGGTTGTATAGGTAGTGTCTTTGTCATTGAATTTGTCGAGAACCTGAATGTTTGCGAAGGAAGGTATATATTTTGAAACGGGGTCTTCCAACAAAAATTTTCCCTCTTCATAGAGGATCATTGCCGCTACACTTGTTATCGCTTTGGTTTGCGAAGCAATCCGGAAAATTCCATCTTTATCCAGTGATGTTTTTGTTTCGAGGTCATTATAACCAAACGATTTGTAGTGGGCGATTTTTCCATTCCTGATAATTAAACTTACAGCTCCATTCATCCAACCTTTATCTACCCAATCGTTCATGGTGCTATCGAGCCGGGCCAGGCGCTGAGAAGAATAGCCGGCAGATTCAGGTGCACCATTTATAATTACACTTGATTTTTTTTCCGGAGTCGGTGTGCACGAAATAATTGTTAGTAAAAGGAGAATGCTGAAATAACGATTCATGGCTTTGGATTTTGAATACCGAAGATAACTTTTTATTTTGATCCCGGTGAATATATTCATTTTAACGGGGGCTGCCTTTTATTCAAAGCAGGATTTCCCTCTTAAGAGAACCATCGATTTATCCTCTCTCAATGTGACTGGCGGTTTTTGAGTTTAAATGGTTCTAAGTACTTTTATTAAATGCAGGGTTCTGGAAATTCAATTATTCAGCTCATTCATTTGGATGATTATTCCGCCAATCCTAAATATTTGCAGATTTCTGATTCTATTAAACAAGCCGTATGGGATGGCCACCTGAAAATAAACGACATACTGCCTTCTATTAATGAATTAAGTTTCGATCTGGCCGTTTCGCGCGATACAATCGAAAAGTCTTATCGCAAATTAAAGAGTGATGGAATATTAGGCTCTGTGCCGGGCAAAGGCTTTTTTATCAAAAGCATTGATATCGAAAAGCAATTGAAGATATTTTTGTTATTCAATAAATTAAGTGAACACAAGAAAATCATTTATGATGCATTTGCTGCCACGCTGGGAGATAAGGCCGCAATCGATTTTTATATTTATAATAATGATTTTTCGATTTTTAAGAAACTATTGGCCCGGCATGTAGGATCGTATTCACACTACGTGATCATTCCTCATTTTATGGAAGGGCATGAACATGCTTTTCAATTGATAGATTCACTCCCCAAAGAAAAGCTATTATTGCTCGATAAATTACTTCCCCACGTAACGGGTGAGTATGCAGCCGTATATGAAAACTTTGAAAAGAATATTTATGGGGCCATGGAACAGGCACTGCCTCAACTTTCAAAGTATAATTCAGTCAAATTGATTTTCCCGGAATACACCTATTATCCGGAAGAAATTATCCAGGGACTTAAACGATTTTGTCAGCAGTATGCATTTAGTTTTTCCGTCATTCATGAACTAGGAGATAGTGTAATTGAAATGGAATCAATTTATATTAATGTAATGGAGCGCGATCTGGTTGTTTTGATTGAGAAAATCCTTGAACAAAAACTACACGTTGGCAAAGATGTGGGGGTGATCTCTTATAATGAAATTCCGTTGAAGAAAATTATTCTAAACGGCATTACTACAGTTTCCACCGATTTCCAGTGGATGGGCCAACAAGCCGCGCAGCTGATTTTAACGAATTCCAGAACACACGTAGAAGTACCCTTTCATCTTACGTTACGACATTCCCTTTAATTTAAACATAACCACAAACATCATGAAAACCAATCGCAGAAAATTCATTAAACAAGTAGGAATGAGTTCACTCGGTGCCGTGGCCGCTACTACTCTTCCGTGGGATATAAATGCGGAGACGATGGTCAAATCTTCCTATGAAATTTCATTGGCTCAGTTCTCGTTGGCCTCAGGTTATTTTTCAGGCAAAGAGAATATCCTTGATTTTCCGGCACGGGCAAAAAATGAATTCGGCATCAGCATCGTAGAATACGTAGCCATGTTTTTTGGTGACAAAATTGATAGCAGTGATTTTATTAAGGAGTTAAAGAAACGGGCTGAGGATGTAGGCGTCCGAAATCATTTAATTATGGTGGATGGCGAAAATATTGCTGACCTGGACAAAACCAAACGAGCCCGTGCTGTGGAGAGTCACTATAAGTGGGTGGATGCTGCGAAGGTTCTTAACTGCAGTTCTATTCGTGTAAACCTGGGAAGCCTTGAACAGGAAGGTACTGCCGAAGAAGTAGCCGATGCGGCACTGGAAGGATACAATAAACTGCTTGAGTATGGCGCTAAAAATGATCTTAACATAATTGTGGAAAACCATGTAGGTCATTCATGCAATGGAAAATGGCTGGCTGACATTATGAAAAAAGTTAACAACAAATATGCGGGGGTGCTTCCCGACTTTGGTAATTTCTGCACCAAGCGAACCAAGCCAGCCACCATGGATATTGCCGGTTATATGAATACGAAGTGTCTCGAAGAATATGATAAGTACAAGGGTGTTGAAGAACTAATGCCTTATGCGAAGGGTGTGAGCGCAAAGACACACAAGTTTGATGCACAGGGTAACGATATGGATGTCGATTTTGTCCGCATGTTTGATATCATAAGAAAGTCAAAATTCAAAGGTATTATTGGCGTTGAGTACGAAGGAGGTATCATGCAGATGGCCGGACAATCCGGATTCGTTAGTAATGAAGAAGGAATCATTGCGACCAAGAAATTGATTGAAAGAATGGGCTGATGGAGATTGATAACAATATCTGATTGCTTGTTATTCTTTATTTGCTAATTGATTGGATTTACTTTTCGTGAGTTTCTGGATTCGTTTGATCAATGTCCAGTATGCGCGACCATACCCAACCAGAATTTCTTCGTTGGGTTTAATGTTGCGGGTGGCATCAATATAGCATCGGTTGCCTTCACTTATATACTCTGAGTTATTGCGCATGCCAGCAACGCGGGTTAAACCCATCGCGTCATTGGCATAACGCCCAAATGTTTTTATGGCGGGTAAAGCATTGATAACTGTCTTGTGGCTGATGTACATCAGATAGCCGTTGTGTCCATCCTGATCCTTTACCTCTTTCCAGGTTTGAAGGCGACCCTTGTATTCTACTATGCGGGTTCCTTTTTTAATCACAACTTTTGTGAAAAGCCCTTTACCAGCATCGGGTAGCAGGGATTTCTTAATGATTAAAAAATTTTCGAGCAAGGGCATTCGGTACCAGATGTACTACACAGGACGAATGTTATCATCATACACTGTATGCATATCGCCCATTTCTGTAACGATGTCGCGAAGTTCTAAAAGAAGTCGGGTTTGTAGCAATCCCATACGATTGCCAATGTCATCTTTTTGAATGTCAACAACTAACTCATCCAGTGCTTTATTTAAAACCTGAACTAATTTTTTATGATCATCCATTAAGGCAGGGTTACCAAGAGAATTTGAGGCAATATGATCCGATAGTCGGGATGCATAACTGCCTAAGTCACGCTCCAGGGTTGCCATCAGTTCGGCATATTTCTTTTTGGGTGGTGAATGGTGATTTACGACATGCGCCATAATCACTTCATTAACCAGTAGTGCACTTTGATACAAATCCTGCATCAGGTCAAAAACAAGAATGTAAAGGCGTCCGGTAAGTAGATTGCCTTTTTCCATTTTGCGCACGTACTTGATAATCTTCGAATCGAATTTTTCGTTTTGAACTTTAAGTTTTTCTAATTCATTCCGAGTTTTGCGCAGCATATCCGGGTCTTCCTTTTGCAGCGCACGCAGGCTTTGCATAACAACCTGCCTGATTGTCTTGAGTGCTTGCGCGGTATTCTTTTTGCTTTCCTGAACAGCCTGATGAATGCTCAATTGTTTTTCTTCCAGCAAGCGGTTATCAGCTTTTTCTTCTTTTTCTTTTCGTGCAAAAACGACATGACTGCGTATTAATAAAAAGCCCGCAACTACAGTAAGCACAAGCGGACCGGCCATTCCGGTGTGATATAAAATAAATGCGAGAAGTCCACTAGCCAGTAAAGCAACAACAGCAGTTACTAACCAACCTGCAATTACATTGATCACACCGGCTACACGATACACAGCACTTTCTCTGCCCCAGGCTTGGTCGGCAAAAGATGAACCCATGGCAACCATAAACGTTACAAATGTGGTGCTCAACGGAAGTTTTTGTGAAGTGCCATAAGCGATAAGAATACTCGCAACCACCATATTGATGCTGGCGCGTATCAAATCAAAAGAAGCCTGGTCTGCGGCAACATTACCTGTATTGTCTTTCTCAAATCTAATGGCAAGATTTTTTGTCCAGTTTTCTGGTATTGTTTTTTCAACCAACCGGCCCATCCACATGGCGCTACCCACCAGTGCACGCGAAACAATATTAGGTTTAAAACGCTCATCACCTTCATCTTGCCGCCCAAGTGACACCTCAGTTTCAGTTACCTTTCTACTTTTTGCATTGGTCCAAAGTGTAATAACCATAACGAGTCCACCAGCAAATAAAATCCAGGAAGGCGTAGCAATCTTTTCGTTCAAGATGCTCATAGTAAAATCAGAAGCCGGAATACCAGAGGCACTCCATGCTTGAAAGGAAACCAGGCCGGCAACGGATACTCCAATGAAATTAACCAGATCGTTTCCTGCAAAGGCCATGGCCAATGAGAATGTACCCAGTAACACCACAATTTTTAGCGGATTAATTTTTTTCCACCACATCATTGCCTGAATGAGAATAGACCACATCACCACTGAAATCACCATGATTACTAATGTATTGGCAGTAATCCATTTTACCTGAGCATCGGTAATGAAAGAACTTCCTTTGGCACCTTTAATCAATAAAAAGTAGATAATAGCCGAGATGGCTAAGCCACTGAAAATGGCGCCATAGCGTTTTAATGTTTTCTTTAATTTAAATGTAAAAATGATGCGCGCTACATGCTGCACCACAGCGCCAACAATAAACGATAGAAACACAGATAAAAATATTCCGACAATGATTGTTACGGCACTCGAGTAGTTGATAATGTTCTGCCAGGTTTCTAAACCTTCGGCTCTATCAAATGAAATCAGTAAACCCGTTATAAGAGCGGCACCTAATAATTCAAAGACAAGCGACACAGTGGTGGACGTAGGTAATCCTAAGGAGTTAAAAAAGTCGAGAAGAATAATATCAGTGAGCATTACTGCCAGAAAAACAATAATGATTTTATCGAATGTAAAAAAATTAGGATTGAAGATACCATTGCGGGCAATCTCCATCATGCCACTGGAGAATAGCGAACCCGCCAAAATGCCTAAACTGGCAACTACTAAGATGGTGCGAAAGGGGGCTACTTTGGACCCAATGGCTGAATTAAGAAAATTTACCGCATCATTACTTACCCCCACAATCAGGTCTACCACAGCGATAGACATAAGAATGACAACAAAAATTAAATAGAAGTCCATGGGTTATTGTTGGTTCAGGTAAAAACCGGCCTAAAAATACAGAACAGAAATAGGTCTTTTAAGGAAAGAAGTATCTTTATGGCAATGAAAGATTTCAAAAAATACTTTATTATTCCGGCTGCACCCGATCAGGTCTACCTGGCCCTTACCACGGAAGCCACTATTCAACTTTGGAGTGGGGATATAGCCGAAATGAAGGCCGAACCCGAATCTGAATTTTCTTTGTGGGATGGCAGCATTGTCGGCAAAAATCTTGAGTTCGAGAAGGATAAAAAAATCGTTCAGCAATGGTACTTTGGCGATCAGCCCGAGCATTCCATTGTAACTATAAAACTACACCCTCATGCTCAAGGCACTTCTGTGGAGTTAAGACATACCAATATTCCTGACGCGGATTATGAGGATATTGTGGAGGGTTGGAATGATGCTTATTTTGGTTCGCTGGCTGAGTTTTATGAAGGCGAACCGGAAGCGGGATGAAAGTGATAAAGGAAGACCAACAATCCATTGAACGCTGGTTTGGGATTATCTTTGATTTCCAGGGTTACATCAACTTCAAATTTTGTGATTCCCCGCAGGTTGGCAATGGAATGTAGTTTCGCGCGTAATCTTACTTCGTTGTTTACCAATACTGGCTGATTGAACTTAAACTTCTCGATGCCGTAGTTGATCATCATCTTGATGTTTCTGAATTCGGCAATCTGATCCCACAAATGGGGGACTAACGATAAAGTAAGATACCCGTGAGCAATGGTACTTTTAAATTGTGTTTCTTCCGCAGCTCGTTTTGGATCGGTATGAATCCACTGATGGTCCAGCGTAGCATCAGCAAACAGGTTGATTTGCTCCTGGGTGATTTTCAGATACTCAGAAACTCCGAGTTCCTTGCCATTGTAGGTTGCGAATTCGTCAAAACTACTGATCAATAAAGCAGCCATTCGTAATTAATTACGTGAGAACAAAATACAATATAGCGAAATTCAAGTATCAACAATATTTTGTTCAACTTGGCGAAGTATACAATCTCAATAGAGATTAACAACTTATGGAATTTTTAGCCATTTATGGAAAAGGACTGCTGCTGATCCTCGGTTTTATGGTAGTAGTGTGGGTAGTAAGTCTTGTCTTAAAAAAGGCCAGTATTGCCGATCCCTTCTGGGGATTGGGATTTGTGGTCGTTGCCGTTTATTATCACCTATCAACAGCGAATGATTCGTTAAGAAAAGTAATCGTGGTGTCACTGGTAACAATCTGGGGCTTACGTCTCTTTGGTTATCTGCTTTGGCGTGGTTATGGTAAACCGGAAGATTACAGGTATGCTCAGTTTAGAAAGGAATATGGTGAACACAGGTATTGGTGGGTAAGTTTTTTTCAGGTGTTTGTTTTGCAAGGTGTTTTATTGTGGCTGATTTCGGCACCCTTGCTATCCGCACAATATTTTGATCAACAACTTGGGTGGCTTGACGGAATCGCTATCTGTTTTTGGCTTGTTGGATTTATTTTTGAAGCTGGTGGCGACTTCCAACTTGTAAAGTTTAAATCAAATCCTGCCAACAAGGGGAAAGTTTTGAATACAGGCTTCTGGCGTTATACGCGCCATCCTAATTATTTTGGTGACGCTTGTGTATGGTGGGGGTTTGGGTTGTTTAGCGTTGCCGCAGAAAGTTATTGGCCGGTATTGGGTTCTGTGTTGATGACGTTTCTGTTGTTAAAAGTTTCAGGTGTAGCTATGCTCGAACGATCGCTGAAAACCACCAAACCGGAATACAGCGAGTATATTCGCAAAACCAACGCATTTTTGCCCTGGATTCCACGGAAGTGAAATAAAAATGTCCCAGATTTTAGCAGCCCCCATTATAAAAGAACCAGTAACCAAACCCGTTGTAGAAACGGAAGTTTTAACTTCCATTGATCCTGGTGTATTGGAAGATGCTCATGTTTATGTGCATTGTTATTTTAAAAATGATCTGGATGAAATGCTGATTCGGGTTTGGCGCTCCACCTTTTTGATTGATAAGGCAAGTGGCGCGCGCAGTGAATTGATTCATGCCGAGAATATTTCATATGCTCCGCAGTGGACCATCATTCCGGGTAAAAAAACATTCTCGTTTTTATTGATCTTCTCGGCCCTGCCAAAAGATTGCAAAGTCTTTGATCTGCTGGAAGATATTCCTCAATCGGGCGGGTTCTTTGTGTCGGGCATCAAACGCAATGAGCTGGATGTGTATCATGTGGATATTCTTTAGTTGCTGGTTGCTAGTTGCTAGTTCCTCGTTTCTAGCTTCTAGTTACTGATACTGATCACCGTTTGCTCGCAATTGTCAACTGTCATTTGCCCCTTGTCAATTTTAAATTGCCCTATTGCCTACTGCCACCTGCTTACTACCACTGATTAACTGTTTTACCAATCACCGAATACCGACCACCGATAACTTGTTTACCGTCAACTACCTTATCTTGCAGTCATGGAATACCCCGTACTCGAAGTTGTTCCGCAGCTAAAAGAAACATTCGTTCAAAAGAAAACCATCATCTTACAGGCACCACCCGGTGCGGGCAAGAGTACCATCCTGCCACTGCAATTGCTAAATGAAATTTGGCTTACCGGTAAGAAGATCATTATACTCGAGCCAAGACGACTTGCTGCGCGTTCAGTAGCAATTCGTATGGCTAATTTATTAGATGAAGACATCGGGCAAACCGTAGGTTACCGCGTGCGATTTGAAAATGTGATTAGTGCTAAAACCAGGATTGAAGTTGTAACCGAAGGGATACTTACCCGCATGATTCAATCGGATAATTCATTGGAAGGAGTGGGACTAGTGATCTTTGATGAATTTCACGAGCGTAGTTTGCAGGCTGATCTTGCACTGGCACTCTGCACACAATCGCAAAATATTCTGCGTGATGATTTGCGCATCCTCATCATGTCAGCCACATTGGATGGTGAAAAAATTTCCGCCATGCTGAACCAGGCTCCGATCATCACTAGTTTAGGCCGACAGTTTCCCAACACGATAAAGTATAACGCACCAGATAAAAACGATTCACTTTCCGTTTCCACGGCCCGAATAATAAAAAAAGCATTGAGTGAACAACTTGGAGATGTACTTGTCTTCCTACCGGGAGCCGGAGAAATCCAGCGTGTAGCGGGCATGTTGGAGCGAGAAAATGTTTCTGCACAAGTAGTTCCGCTTTATGGCGATCTTCCCTTCAAGAAACAACAGGAAGCAATCCTTCCACATCCGCAAGGGGTGCGAAAAATAGTACTCGCTACTTCCATCGCTGAGACTTCACTCACTATTGAAGGTATTACAATAGTAGTGGATTCAGGTTATTCGCGTGTACCTCGATTTGATCCCCGCAGTGGTCTCACCCGATTAGAAACAGTACGCGTTACAAAAGATGCTGCAGAGCAACGTGCCGGTCGAGCTGCCCGATTGGGTCCCGGATTTTGTTACCGGTTATGGTCGGAGGCAACGCATCATACTTTACAACTCACACGGCAACCTGAAATTCTCGAAGCAGACCTCGCCTCGTTTGTTTTGGAGCTTGCTAATTGGGGAATTCAAAACCTGAATGAACTTACGTGGATCACACCGCCACCCGAAGGATCAGTGAATCAAGCCCGCGAGTTGTTGCAAAACCTCGAAGCGCTGGATGGAAATAAAATTACTACGCGGGGTAAAGAGATGCTGAAGTTACCAACGCACCCACGCATCGCACATATGTTATTGGCCTCGTCCCCGGCCCCTCTCCCTCAGGAGAGGGGTGCCCCAAAGGGTCGGGGTGAGGCCACCGACATCGCAGCCGTTCTCGAAGAACGCGATCCTTTACCCAAAGAATCGGGTGCCGATTTATCCTTGCGCATTGAAGTATTACGCAAATGGCGGAGTGGTGAACGTGTTTCCGCGGAACGAAATGTATTGGAGCGAATAGAAAGACTTGCAGCATCCTGGCGCAGGATATTTAAACACGAAGTTGACAATAGCGCACCGATTGATTCAGAAGTGGGACGATTAGTAGCTGAAGCGTACCCCGAACGTATCGCGAAACAACAGGGCAAACAAAGCTTGCGTTATAAGTTAGCGAATGGACGCATAGTGAAGTTGCCCGATCACGATCCGTTGATGCGGGAGTCGTGGCTTTCGGTTGCCCATCTAGATGCAGGAAACAATGAGGGAAAAATATTCCTGGCGGCTCCGTTAAACGAAAAAGATTTGCTGCACCGAACTCAGGAAATTGAAACAGTTACCTGGGAAAGAGAACGTGGGATGATAGTTGCCGCGCTGGAAAAACGAATCGGCAATACGATACTTTCAACGAAAGCAATCACAAAAATTCCGGATCAACAGCGCATCAAAATTTTATGTGATGCCTTGCGCGAAGAAGGATTAAAATTATTAGGTTGGGGCGAAGCACAACAGGAATGGCAGGCGCGTGTACAAAATGTAAGAAGCTGGCGACCTGATGAAAATTGGCCCGATGTAAGTGATGCAAAACTTCTTCAAACTGCTGAAGAATGGCTGGCACCGTATCTCATGCAAGTTTCAAAGCGGATAGACTTTCAGCGGCTTGATTTACAAAACATAGTAGCCGGTTTGTTGCCGTGGGAGTTGGCAAACAAGTTGGATAAGATTGCGCCTTTACGGTTGCAGGTTCCTAGTGGGTCGCAAATCAAAGTAACTTATTATATAGATGGCCGGCCACCGGTAATTGAAGTACGGCTGCAGGAAATGTTTGGTTTGCTGGAAACTCCCACGGTGAATGAAGGTCGCACAAAAGTATTGTTGCATTTACTTTCACCCGGCTATAAACCTGTGCAGGTAACGCAAGACTTAAAAAGTTTCTGGCAGACTACCTACCATGAAGTTCGGAAGGAGTTACGCATGCGCTACCCCCGTCACCATTGGCCCGAAGACCCATGGACGGCTGAGGCGGTGAGGGGGGCCAAGAGAAGGACACCTCATTGATTAAATATTCTCTGTGACCCTCAGTGTACTCCGTGATTAATGCCTTTCACCACTGAGATCACGGAGAAAACACAGAGATATAATTCTAACTGGTATACATTGGACCAATCACAACCCTTCAAACCCATACTTTGCATTTTCCCAGAATCTGTCGAGGGCAATAATGCGCGGCTTTAAAAATGAAATCAGATCCGGCCAGTGTGCTTTGTTGTAAACCGAAACAGCCGGTAAGGTTTTATAAATACGGCTGATCATACGATCGGGGTCGCTCTTGTCATGTAATTGCCAGACCCATTCTTCCTGCAGTTCGGTATGAAGTAGGGTTTTTAGTTCTGTAAACTGTTCGAATAATAATTCCTGCATGGCAGCTTCGCGATGTTCTAACGTAATGGCAATACTGGCTTCATGACCATCGGCATTCATGCGAAAGTACAACTCGCGTACACCTGTGTGGTAGTTGATCCAGTTCACTTTGTTTCCATCAGAAGAGGGTACCGGATTCATGTAACGCCCAAATGTAGTCCAGAACTCTTGTCGTAAACGGGATGATTCTTCGCGGGTATACATGTTTTGCAAAGTAGCTAAATCCTTCATTTTCTTTAAAATTCACCATCCTAAATAGAATTTCTCTCAATTTGTTGGTTTACTTTTAAATACAAAGTACTTTTGAATCGTTATAAAACACAAACGCATTCAAACAACACCTTTATGAATACCCTTAGTAAATTTCTCCATACCATACCCGGTGCAGCAGTAATTACTTTACTGATCTTATCCATACCACTTATTGCCATGCAGTTTACCCAGGAGGTAGACTGGGGTGTGGGTGACTTCATTGTGATGGGCATTCTTATTTTCAGTATGGCAGTTGCTTATGTTTTGTTAGCCCGGTATGCACCTAACTTTATTCATCGGGCTGCCATTGGTTCAGCCGCAGGTACTACGTTTTTAATGATATGGGCCAACCTCGCAGTTGGGTTGATTGGTGCCGGATCACATGCAGGCAACTTGATGTACATAGGCGTTGTGGCCGTGGTGATCATCGGCACATACTTCTCACGGTTTACTGCAAAAGGAATGGAGTTAACGATGTTTTGTGCTGCACTTTCAATTCTATTGATTGCTGTAATTGCGTTGTTGGCAAACATGCAATCGTACCCGGGCAGTTCAATAGCGGAAATTATTTCCGTGAATGCCTTCTTCGCATTGCTGTATTGTATTTCGGGTTTGTTGTTTCGCTACCTGGCTCTGCAACAAACACCTGAAAAATCGTAAATCCAGTTCTTGCATTTGTTATAAGAGCTATGTTACGGTTTAATAGAAACTATTTTGCGCTGGCCTTTTTACTTTTTATGATTGAAGTGCTGATTGCCATGTTTGTGCAGGACAATTTTGTGCGGCCATATTTGGGCGATGTGCTGGTGGTGATTCTTATCTATTGTTTTATAAAATCATTTATTGATCTGCAGGAATTTACATTGGCGCTGGGTGTTTTACTATCCGCTTTTGCGATAGAGTTTCTTCAATACATTAAGATTGTGAATATCCTCGGGTTAGAGAAATCAAATCTGGCGCGAACTGTTATGGGTACATCATTCGCGTGGCTGGATATGCTGGCCTATGTGGTGGGCGTAGGTTTGGTGTTGGTAGTAGAAAAACAAGTGCTGAAGAAGACGTGAGCAAGGAATATTTTGTTGATCAGCATTCTATTGTGCGACAGATCTGGGGTAGGAGTGATACCGTACTTTTTATTTTTGCAGGTGCTGCTGCTGAGTTTGCGCTAAACAAAGCCGTTGACTGGTTATATTTTACGGGTCGCCTTCCCGCTGATCCGATTGGAAGACTTTTTTCTACCGTTTCGTACGCAAGAGCTATTATGTTTTCAGATAAGGAAACTGCGCTGCGCACCATCGATGCCATGGCCCATATTCATGCACAAGCAGAAGACAAACGCGGGGCAACTATTCCCGATTGGGCCTATCGCGATGTATTGTTTATGCTGATCGATTATTCGATTCGGTCGTTTGAGGTATTAGAACACAAGCTTACAGATGTTGAAAAGAATGAAGTATTTCAAGTCTTTCATCGCTTGGGCACGCGGATGAAGTTGAGTGGTTTGCCCGCTAGCTTTGAAGAATGGCAATCCATGCGCAAGACTCAACTACTGCAAAATCTACAACACAGTAACTACACACAAGATCTTTTTAACCAATATCGTAAACACCTTGGTGCGTTACGTTACCGGATACTGGTTGAAGTACAAACGCACATTGCACCCGAGCATGTTCTATACTTGCTTGGCTTTCGCATATTCTCAGTGATGTACCCTGTTCTGGCTCTCTATAAATTTGCCAGACTGATAAAACTGGATGGTGCAATAAAAGAACTTATTTTACCTGCAAAGTATAAACAAGCAATCCGGGAGCTGGATAGGAAATCTTCGGATAACTTTAAATTAACTCAAATACAGCACACTCAGTTAGCCGGGTTATAATTTCTATTTCCTCACTTCCAGCTTCCCACTCCTAATTCCCAATTCCCAATTCCCAATTCCCAATTCCCAATTCCTAATTCCCAACTCCCAACTCCCAACTCCCAACACCTTTCCTGCCATTCATCCACCCATGCAGCTACTGAAATTTTTTTGGTTCGAATTCCTGCCAGAATTGCCTATATTTCCTACTGTTCTCAAAATGCTTTTCACATTTAACAACAAATAAATCATGGCAGCTTATTCAATTAACGTAAACGGTGAGAGTCGCAATGTAGATGTAGCCTCAGATACACCCTTGCTCTGGGTGCTTCGGGATAGCCTGGGCCTTGTTGGCACTAAGTACGGTTGTGGAATTGCACAATGTGGCGCATGCACAGTTCATGTCAATGGCACTGCAGTGCGTTCCTGTTCACTTCCGGTTTCAGCTGTAGGCAGTAGTAAAATCACAACCATAGAAGGACTTTCGAAAGATGGAAGCCATCCCGTGCAACAGGCATGGATGGAAGTAGACGTACCTCAGTGTGGGTATTGTCAGGCGGGTCAGATTATGAGTGCCGCTGCCTTGCTTAGCAAAACACCTTCGCCTAATGAGCAACAAATCGAAACAGCCATGAATGGAAATATTTGTCGTTGTGGTACCTACCATCGTGTGAAAGAAGCAATCGTGTTGGCCTCAAATAAACTTAAGTAATTCGATATGGAGACGATAACTAAAACTAACAGACGCGATTTTCTAAAGTTGGGTTTGACGGCCACGGGGGGTCTGGTGTTAGGTTTTCATTGGAGTAACACATCCGCCTCCGGTCTGGAGGTTTTTAACGGAGCTGTCTTGCCGGCAGGTGAAATTAATTTCAATAGCTTTTTATCCATTTCACCGGACGATGTGATTACAATTTTTTCACCGAATCCGGAGTTAGGACAAAATATTAAAACTTCTTTTCCGATGATCGTAGCTGAAGAGCTCGATGCGGATTGGAAAAAAGTGAAAGTCGTTCAGGCTGCACTCGATACTAAAAGATTTGAGCGTCAGCTTACCGGTGGTAGCGGTGCTATTCCGCATAGCTGGGAACGCCTACGCAAAGCTGGAGCCACTGCACGCCACATGTTGATCGAGGCTGCTGCGAAACGGTGGAACGCGTCTTCCGGTTCACTAACCGCTAGCAATGGCTATGTAATTCATTCAGATGGTCGCAAACTCACTTATGGTGAACTTGCTACCGAGGCTTCAACGATTCCCGTTCCCACGGAAGTGAAGTTGAAAGACAAAAAAGATTTTAAACTAATCGGTCAGGCTATCCCCAACGTGGATAATCTCGAAATGATTACGGGTAAGCCTTTGTTTGGTTTGGATTTTTATCGTGAAGGAATGCTGCACGCTATGATTCAACGGCCGGCCTCCTTTGGTATGAAAATAAAATCAGTAGATGCTGCAGCCGCGAAAGCAATGCCGGGTATTGTTGATGTAGTTACATTCAAGAATAATGTTGCCGTTGTTGGCAAATCCACCTGGGAAGTGAACAAGGCCCGCAAGGTGTTGAAGATTGAATACGAGAAAGAAGGTAATATCGAAAGTACTTCTGATCATGATCGTCTCTTCAAAGAGCTATTGGATAAACCCGAAGCAACAGTAAGACGCAAGGATGGCGATGTGGATGCAGCTTTCAAATCAGCGGCCACCGTAATCAAGCGTGAGTATCAGTGCCCGTTCTTATCACACGCGCCTATGGAGCCGATGAACTTCTTCGCACACGTGCGTGCGGATGGTGTTGAGTTGGTAGGTCCTTCACAAACTCCGGACCGGGCAAGAATGGCAACAGCAACCTTGTTAGGTGTTGCGCCTGAAAAAATAACCTTAGAGTTAACTCGCCTCGGTGGAGGTTTCGGCCGCAGGTTGCAAGCAGACTATGCGCTGGAAGCCGCAGAACTTTCCAGCATCATCAAAGCCCCGGTTAAAGTTACATGGACACGCGAAGACGACATGATGGGAGGCAGTTATCGCCCTGCAGTTCGCTATCGCTTTGAAGCTGCGCTGGATGCAAAAGGAAATTTGATTGGTTATAAATTACGGGGTGTGGGCATCAATGCTGGCAATAGTACCCGCGAAGATAATTTTCCAAGTGGTGCTGTTGAAAACTTATTGATTGATTCTATCGATCATCAGTCGCCCATTACTACTGGCGCGTGGCGCGCACCCATTACAAACTTCCTCGCTTTCGCGGAACAGGCGTTTTTGGATGAAGTTGCTGTCGCTGCAAAGAAAGATCCGGTTCAGTTTCGTCTCGACTTGCTAGACAAGGCAAAACAATCACCCGCAGGAGCGATTAAATATGATATCGACCGGATGAAAGGAGTCATTAATCTCGCAGCAGAAAAATCGGGTTGGGGTAAAAAGAAAAATCTGGCCCAGGGATTCAGTGTTTATTTTTCACATCGATCTTACGTAGCGCAGGTCGCTGAAGTGGAGATGGTAAAAAGCAAGCCTGTGTTGAAGAAAATTTATGCCGCTGCTGATTGTGGAATTGTGGTGAATATGAGTGGTGCCAAACAGCAGGTAATGGGCGGCATTGTGGACGGACTCGGACATGCTTTGTACAGCCAGGTAACTTTTAAAGATGGTGCAGCCGAACAACGCAACTTTAATAATTACCGGCTCATTCGTTTCAATGAAGTGCCGGAAGTAGAAGTACACTTTGTGGATAATGGCATTGATCCTACAGGTTTGGGCGAGCCAGCGTTGCCACCTACGGGGGGTGCTGTTGCCAATGCTATTTTCAAAGCAACAGGTAAGCGCGTGTACAATCAACCCTTCACGTTGCAAGAGGAAATGAAAGGTGTGAAATTGGGTGAGAAGATGTGATTGAGTTTTTTAGTCGTCATGACCACTTTAAGTGGTCTGACGACTTTGGTTCACAAAAACTGAATCGAGCTTGTAATCTTATCCCTCGTTACCTACACCTCAAACCCTGACTCTCTTAAATCTATCAGGTTTTGTTGTGCGATATAGCTTAGTATATCATTTTCTGTCATCGGATAGGTATTGGAGAAACTGCCTGCGATTGCATCAAATTCATGGCGAGAGTAACCCTGTATCTCTTTCGAATACGAATAGGTGGTCTTTGTTCCGGTCGAGTATTCATCAATCATGTTCCAATATGATTTGCCCTCTTCGCGCATTTGTCTCAATACTTCTCGTGCTACGGTTGTGCCCGGCTGGTCTTTAGCTACTTTTTCACCAATGATTTTTTTGTAGACATCTTCCTGGTCAAGCGGCTCACTTCTTCCCACGGGCAAGGCATTTTCCCAATCGCTGTCTTCGGTGTCCTGCCTTTTATGTTGTTCGTACTCATTCAGTATTACATTAATATTCCTTTGCGATCGTATTGTCTCGCGTAGCAGCACATCCACACCCTGGTTGATAGCCACATAAATGTGAGTTTCATGAAAATCTGTTTTACGTCTTTTTAGGATCCACATCAGGATGTTAAAGACTGATGTAAAAACCAAGCGCACCGATTGGTTCAATGTATTGTCCCATTGCGGATTACTTAACGGCTGCATACACGTTGCCAGCAAAGGTGCTAGCGTGGCATCGCTTTTCATGATGGGTA
Source organism: Cyclobacteriaceae bacterium (assembly GCA_041736555.1). GTDB lineage: Bacteria > Bacteroidota > Bacteroidia > Cytophagales > Cyclobacteriaceae > ELB16-189. The sequence goes on along the minus strand of JBGSTJ010000043.1, from coordinate 83,135 downwards.
TGGGCCGGTCTGTAGATTTTTCTTTTGCAGCGGCAAGACTACGTTCAATTTTTTCGATAGCCCGTTTCGGAAACTCAAGATCAATTTTTTCTAATCCCCCCTTCACCCGGTTCTTATCTGCAATCAGTGCGTTTAGCTGATCCATGGCAGTTGGATTTTTAGTGAAGTAATCCTCCCATACGGGAAGAGCAAGCTTACCCATCGTGAGGGCAATTCTTAACTGTGCCTCATCGGAAATGGAATTACAGAACTTATCAAGCATAGGGTAATGATCTTTTCTTATCTAAAGTATTGAATGGATTTAGGAAATACAATGTTCGTGCGCATCAAAACTGATTGGTTAAAGTTTTTTTAAAAGTATAACTATATTTGAATGTCAAATGAATTTTTAGGATCTAAACCCAATTCTATGAACCGCACGATCAAAAAGCTATTCACCTTTATGTTTCTAGTGTTGCTCTCTACGGCACTTATATTTTCCTGTGGAAAACAAAAAGAAGGTGATCACCCTGCCGGAGAGCACCCATCAGATTCTACTGAGCATCCAAAGGATTCAACAGAACATCCAACCGACTCCACGGAGCATCCTAGTGAACATCCCTCAGAACATCCGGCAGATTCTACCAAGAATTAATTTTCTCAGGTGGGATTTCCCAAACGAACGAACGAAAAGGTGGTCTTTGGTTCAACAACCTTTCCGTCTATTTCCAGAAGTGGATAGGCGAGAAAATTAATTGGCCCCGACTTGGGTCCTGGCTTTACTTCCAGGTCGCGGCCCCGGCTGAACTCAATGCGATTAGCTGGATGATGACCGAAGAAGTAAGTAGCCAGCGCAGTATATTTATTACCCTCGCTGATGTCTACCGGCCACCATTTTCCGTCTGCATAAAATTCTGCCCAGCAATGATAGCCATCAATGCCGCCTTCGTTTCGTTCAGAAGGTATGGAGGCGCCTATCGCAAACCGTGCAGGGATACCCGAAGAGCGCGCGAGCGAAATGAATAAAGAATGAAATTCTGAACAATTTCCGGTGCGTACATCGCAGGCATAGTTGGAATCTCCCTTGCCAAAGTTACCATACTTCATGTAACGCATATTGTCGATGACGTAGTCGTATAAGGCGCGCGCCCGAATCAGGTCGGTTGCATTCCACTTTCCGTGCAGAGCCTCTTTCGCAATGTCAGAGAAACGTCCGCCCACCGGAACCATCGCATGACCTGCCAGATGTTGCGCAGCAATGGGTCCTGGGTCTTCTACAATTCCTCTTTCGAGACGTTTTACCTGGTAGGTTAATTCAAGTGTTTCGTGGCTATGACTTGGATTCAGTTCTACATAGAGAATAGTGTTATTATTCGTCACCTCTCGAAGCAATTCATGCTTTCCGGGTATCACCATTGATTTTATCTTCACCGTTTGAAAGCTATCGGTTTGGGCTATCGGAATCCACATTTTTGCCTTAGCTTTTAGTTCAGGCAGCTTTACCTTATAATAGAATTCAAACTCATCACTTCCTTCGATTACGCCCAATAGCCTGGTGGAAGCTTCAGCAACAGCTACCCGACTCCAGGTTTTATCAGCACGTTGTTTCCAGGCATAGAAAGGTTTGCCATTTAGTTTGTGGATGCTGGTTTCGGTTACCTTCATATTGCCTGGCTTCCCAGTCATGAAAAAGTCGACATCATAGACATCTCCGTGAATATCGGCAAGGTCAACACAGGCAAAGTGGCGGTCGGGCCCGAGGTTGGCAAGGTATTCGGTATGTACTCGAACGAGGTTCATGCGAAACTCTTTACCCCGATCTGTAACATGAAAGAACCCGTTATTTGCTGCTGTCTTTTCTTGAATATAAGTTTTAATCCCCATTTCGATTTCTTCAATACTCGTTTTCCGAATCGGAGTAGAAGGTGGGAGGTTAGTTTCCTCTCCGGATTTTTTAGTGCAGGAGCCAATTGATAAGAGCACTACCAACTGAAGAACCAGGTTTCGCATGTGCAAAGATAATTACCATCAAGGTATAAAAAGTATTTTATAAGTTAAGATTTAGAATGAACGCGGGATGGTTTTATAGTACGGATTTATTTACCTGATTTCAACCTGATTTGATTTTCACTACCTTTAATTTGAATATTCCAATCCTTGAAATCAACACTGAAAGAATCCTATTTCTCCGATACCCTGAAGTGGACCTTCCTTATTGGCAGTTTGGTAGCCGGTGGATTATTGATTTTTAAATCCGACTATGAGTGGATTGTAATCGTGCTGGTTGTTTTTAGTTTGATAATGTTTTCAACCCGGAGTCAGATAGAGATTGATCCGATTGAAAAAAGAATAACAGATTCTTTTGAGGTTTTGTGGTTCACAACAAAATCAGAGCAATACACCTTTCAAGCACTCAAGGGAATTCGATTGAATAAGGAGCGTCACAGTTATACGGCCAACAGCCGGGCTCGAACGGCACAAACCGATTTCTTTGAATATATTGCTACCCTGGAGTTTGATGATCAATCCCTTGAAATAATGCGACAGGTTAGTTATGATTCTTTTGCCGCTGAGATGAAACGCATGGCCGGTGAATTACAAATTCCACTCTATCGAATGTTTTAACAGATGGCATGTAAAGCAAAATTTTTATTACTCTCTAAAGTTACTTTCCCGATTTGGATTGTTTTTCTTGTGGCCTGCTCTTCCGGAGAAAACAAATATCCATCTATGGATGAGGACTTTTGTTCACTAATACATGCTGAGAATCACCGGCTTTCCGAATATCTCGCTCCATTTGATTCATTGTTAACTTCTAAAACCGGTGTGTTCACGTTAGAAGAAGGCGACATCTCTATGATTGGCAGAGCCTGGCTGAGTGAAGCAGCAGAAAAAACTATAGATATACAATACTTTATTTTTTCAGCCGACAATATCGGATTGATAGCGATTGATTACTTGATACGAGCTGCCGACCGGGGCGTGAAAGTGCGGTTGTTGGTGGACGATATTATGGTGGAAGCAGATGCGGATGAATTACTGGCACTGGATGTTCATCCTAACCTGGATATTAAAATTTATAACCCGACTGCGAACATCGGCAAAAATCTGCCGGGTACGCTCTACAACTTAGCCACTGACTTCAGGGGATTCAATCAACGGATGCATAACAAAACGTTTATTGTAGATGGAAAAGTTGTGATTACCGGAGGGAGAAACATTGCTGACGAGTATTTTGATTATGATCATGAGTATAACTTCCGCGACCGGGATGTGTTGCTGATCGGAAAGACGGCTTCGGTCGTACAACAATCGTTCAATCTCTTCTGGGATAATGAGTTGAGTGTTCCGATTGGTAGCATTATAACGGTTGAGGATTCAAAATTGAATACAGCCGTCAAGTACGAATACCTGCATCAGTATGCCTGCAATCCATTAAATTTTTGGCCTCAGGTACGCGAGAAAATAAAAATGGTGCCCACCGCTTTTCAAAAAATACAAGACTCGGGTCTTTTGGTGTGGGTTGATAGTGTGTCATTTGTTTCTGATGTGCCGGGCAAAAACGCAGGTGATCAAGGATTGAAAGGTGGTGGTGAAAGTACCGATGCGTTGATAAGTCTTATAAAGGGCGCTAAAAAATCGATCTCGATACAATCCCCTTATCTGGTAACTACGGAATTGAGTCAGCAACTTTTTAGGGAAGCGGTACAGCGCGGTGTTGAAGTTGACGTATTAACCAACAGTTTATCCTCTACGGATAACCTCGAAGCTTTTAACGGCTATCAACGAGAGCGGGACGCCTTGTTGAAAACAGGAATAAATATTTATGAATTTAAACCCGATGCGGCAGTGCGCTATAAAATCATGACAGGAGCGCTTCAGAAAGAAATTGATTTTACCCCCATCTTCGGACTACACGCAAAGTCAATGGTAATTGATAGCGAGATTGCAGTGATCGGCACGTTCAATCTTGATCCCAGAAGTGCAAATTTAAATACAGAATGTATTGCAGTAATTTATGATGCCAGCATTGCCGGTCAGTTGTACCGCACCATGGAAGAAGATAGGAAACCTGAAAATGCATGGAATACAACCGCGTCTTTCAATCCTGACACTGAAGCAGGCCGGCTAAAGAGATTTAACGCCTGGCTACGAAATGTTGTTCCTAAGTCAATATTATAGATTAAATCTCAAAGGCACTTTTATAAAACCCATTTACCTGAACATATTCAAGCAACTCAATATAAAACGGGTGCGACCCCAGCGTGGCGCTATCCCCAATCATAATGAGTTTTTTGCGTGCACGCGTCATGGCAACATTGGTTCTGCGGATGTCACCGAGAAATCCCACTTCGGCTTTTTCATTACTGCGCACAAAGCTTATGGCAATCACATCCCGCTCTTGTCCCTGAAAGGCGTCCACAGTATTAATGGTTATTAATTTGTGTAGGGGTTCCAATAAGGCTGAAGCTTCTGCCAGTTTATGAAGATGATCTACCTGGGCACGGTAGGGCGTAATAATTCCCATGCTGATGTTTTCCAGTAACCAGTTTTCCATTCCGATTTCTTCAATCAGTTTTTCAACCTGATTAATTAGTAACGATGCTTCTTCCAGATTAAACCGGCTTAATGTTTCGGGATCTTGCTGTTCTGCATATCCACATCCGGCCGTGTCGATAAAATCTATGGGTAGTTGGTTGGGTCTTAACAGTTCTGTTTTTACGGATGAATGCGCTTCCAGATCATTCTTATAAAAGTATTGTGAAGAGAATTGCATGATGGCTTCGTGCATCCGGTATTGCACCCGTAACATCGTGGCCATCTCCGGATGTTTGGCAATTCCTTTTTCGAAAAGTGTTACTGATAATCCTTCCCGGGCAGCATCATTCGATTTGATGGTGGGTGGTAATTGAAAATGATCTCCCGCCAGAATTACCCGTTGCGATTTTAAGATCGGAATCCAACAGGCTGGCTCCAAAGACTGTGCGGCTTCGTCAATAAATACGGTTTTGAATTTTCTTCCGCGGATCACCGGGTGCGATGAGCCCACCAGCGTACTACAAATCACATCGGCTGCTTCCAGTAAATCGTTGATAATATAAAACTCTAGCATGTCTGCATCTGACTTCAACGCCCGCGCTTCTTCTTTTAATTGTCTTCGTTGTTCTTTTTCTGAATACCCAAAGTTGCGTTTAAATTTTCCTGCCAGGGCCCGAACCTGTTCTATTTTCTTTCGAAGGTTTCGTAGTTCGGAGTAATTGGAATGTGTCGTAATCCTGGCATCCAGTGTTTTACTCAAGGTTTGCTCTGTTACACGGGCCGGATGACCAATGCGGACTACGTTTAAGTTTTGATCAGTCAGCTTTTCTACGAGCAGATCGATGGCAGCATTGCTGGGAGTGCATACAAGAACCTGACCTTCTTTTTTTGCGGTTAACAAAATTCCTTGTACGAGGGTTGTTGTTTTTCCGGTTCCCGGTGGTCCGTGAATGAAGGCAACATCTTCCGTTTCCAGAATTTGGTCTATAGCTTTTACCTGACTGGGATTTAATAGTTTGGTCGACTCCTGATACTGGATACTGGCTGCAGGGTGATGATCATTTTTTATTTTCTGTGCACTTTTTGTTTCGCCAAGAAAAATCTCACGCAATTCTGCTGCCCGGTTGTCCTCGGCCTTTATTATTGATTTGATGGCGAACTCCATTTCCTTGTAGGTCATCTCATCAAACATCACATCCACCCCTAGCTGGCCATGGTCTATCCAATCCGGCAGGTCATCACCATTCAGGGTAACCACCAAAACATTCTCGCGCACATAATTGACTACTCCGTTTACATGCTCTTTCTCAGGCTTGCCAGAAGCATTGGAAAATACACTCACTAATTTACCGCTGGAGAAACTGTGCGGTTGGTCGAGATGGTGATGTCTTTCCAGTTCCACGATGATCCGTTCGCCCGTACCGATATAATCCTTATTGAGCCGTACCGGATACCAGGTTACCCCGTCTTTTGTGCGTTGGGTAAGCGATCGCATCAACACCTTTTGGCGGTATTGTTCCAGGTCGGCCTGTCGCTCCAGCTTAATCAGTTCTAATGTTTTTTGAAGTTGGTCCTGCGAAGTCATAGAATCGTGGCGCAAAGATGCATTCCCTCCGACATAGATAAAAATATGGGCAAACCAATGTTAACCCAAAAAAGTCATTAGACTTTTTTGCACTAGGCGCTGACGATTGAAAATGAAGCGGTCGAACTTTTATCCTGAAAGTAAGTCTTCCTTCATTTTCAATGTCAGGGTTAATCCTGACAATTCTGACGCTTGCTGTCAGGATTCGTCATTTATTTAGGTCTCATCTAATTTTTAATGACAATTCCGGGTTAAATTATTTACCTTTTGGCCATGAGTACGAGTCAACGGCTTCTTCAACTTCAACGGCTTCGCATTCGCAGAATCAACCTCGAACGAACGATCAAAGATATTCTGTTTATTGTCTTTGGTGTAGCCGCTGCTGCGTTTGGTCTTAAAGGATTTTTGTTACCCAATCGGTTTCTGGATGGGGGCGTGATGGGTATTTCCTTACTTGCGAATATAGTTTCAGGTGTCAATCTTTCTTTGTTGGTTGTATTAATCAATCTTCCCTTTGTTGCGATTGCTTACACACAGGTTTCAAAAAAGTTTGCCGTTAAAACCTTAATAGCCATATCGCTGCTGGCGATCACGTTGGCGATTGTTGAGTTTCCCATCATCACACACGATAAACTTTTGATTGCCGTTTTTGGAGGATTTTTTCTTGGTGCAGGCATTGGTCTTTCCATCCGGGGTGGAAGTGTGATTGACGGCACCGAGGTGCTTGCCATCTATTCCAGTCGCAAAACAACATTGTCTGTGGGGGATGTCATTCTGATCCTTAATATTATCATCTTTTCTACAGCTGCCTACATCATTAATATAGAGACTGCCCTCTATGCAATTCTTACGTACCTGGTGGCTTCTAAAACAGTTGATTTTGTAGTACACGGTATTGAGGAATACACCAGCGTGATGATCATATCCGATAAGAGTGATGAAATCAAGGATGCAATCGTGAATAAAATGGGCCGTGGCGTCACCATTCTGAAAGGTAAAAGCGGCTTCGGTAAGAAAGGGCACCGCACCTCGGATATCGATGTTTTGCTTTCGGTTGTTACGCGACTGGAATTGCAACGACTGAAAACGGAGATTACCAAAATAGATCACGATGCATTTGTAGTAGAGAATAGTATCAATGATGTAAAGGGCGGCATGATTAAGAAGCGACCTTTTCAGGAAGACTGATCAAACGCTTTCAGGTATTTGTCAAGGTACACATTCAGACTTTTTCTTTTATACTGCATGATGAACCGTGGGTGGGGGAGTGGGATAATGTTTTCAAAGAAGTGATGTTCATCATTGAAGCGCGAAATGAATTTGTAATTTTCTCCTTCGCCCAGGCAATACGCAGTGGCAGTGTTAATGCCAAACTCCAGCTGTTTATGCATACATTCCAGCATAAAGGGTTTTAAGCGCTCAGTAAGTTTGGGATCATCATAGTAGTTTAGATTTTTCTGTTCCTTCGTAAATCCCAATGGTGAAACCGATGTAAAATAAAACTTTTTATAAAAATGTTCAGCCCCCCCGTAAGCAGCAATCATCCTGTAAATAAAATCAGAAGAGAGCTCCTGCTTTTTGGCAAGATCATTTTCAATGGTGCAAATGGTTTGAAGTTTAAGGGGATCCGTAAATGGGATGCCGGTAAGGCCACCGCCAAATCTTCCGGGGTTAATACCGATAATAATTCTGCGTTTATTTGTATCCGCATAATACTTCGTGTAGAATTGTTTACATAAATCGAATACGACTTTATCCTGATAGGGGTTCAATACCTGTACTTCTTGCGGGAGCGATGCTCTTAACCTAAGTGATGAAAAAAAATGTAGTACCCGTTCCGAAAAGAACTGAGCTGCCATTTTAAAGTTCCAAAAAGGTTTTCAGTTTTTTTGAATCCCCAAACAAAATGAGTGAATCGCCATTTCGCAACTCAATATTTTTGGTAAGGATGCCAATTGTTTGTTTGGTGTGCCTTATCGTGCCCAGAATATTTTTTTCTTCCACATCCCGCTTTACCGATACCAACTGAATTTCATAGTCGCGAATGAAGTCAACATCGCCTACTTTGCTGCCGATCAACCGGCTGGGAATTTGAACTTCTACAAAAAGAAACCGGTCACACACCCGATGCGAATCAATTACGCCACCAAAACTAAGTTGTTGGGCCATGCGGCCTGCAGAGTTTTGTTCAGGATAAACAAATTCATTGATGCCCATTGTTTCCAATACCGTCTTTTGCAATGTGGATGTTACCCGGCAGATAATTCTTTTTACTCCGATTTGTTTGAGTAAGGCCGCCAGCAAAATGATAGTACCTTCATTTTCCCCGATAGCAATAATTACCGCATCAGCTTCTTTCAACGGCAAATCCTGAATGGCTTCGCGGTTAGTGGCATCCATCGCAACGGTGTAAGTAATGCGGTTTTTTAATTTTTCAGTTCGCTCCTGTCTCGAGTCTACACCAAAAACTTCATGACCCAGTTCTACTAACTTGGTAGCCAGTGAGGCTCCATAGCTACCGATTCCAAACACAATGAATTTCATAAAGCATCAGTTTAGTACATAATTTCTTCTACAGGATATTGATAGGCTTGCTGCTTGGCTTGGTTTACAAACGCAATAAGCACAGTTAACGCTCCCACCCGGCCTATAAACATCACAAAAATTAAAACAATTTTACTGGTTTCGGATAGCTCGGGTGTAATCCCCAACGTAAGACCCACCGTGCTGAAGGCAGAGAATGACTCAAATGCAATTTTTAACAATCCGTGTTGGCCATCCTTGAGTGAGATCAACAAAATGGAAGCACCAATGATGAGTAAAGAGATTACAATAGCGGCAAAGGCTCTATTGATCGATTGCTCACTGATTTGTGTGCGAAACACATCAATTCTGTTTTTACCCCGCATGATGTTTCTTAAATTCAGAAAGGCTATAGCAGCTGTTGTGGTTTTTATTCCACCTCCTGTGGACGAGGGTGATGCGCCAATCCACATGAGCAACATATAGATCAGAATAGTTGGAAGGGAAAGGGCACTGAAGTTCACGGTATTAAATCCAGCGGTACGCGGAGTTACCGATCCGAAAAACGAAGTTACAATTTTACCTGCCAATGAGGTGTGTTCTTTTAACGAGGCATCCCATTCAAAAATCAGGTAGCAGAGAAAACCAAATACCAACAACGTAATTGTTGTGGTTAATGCAATTTTTGAGTTTAGCTGAATGATGCGGGTATAGGAATCGCGTTTTGAATTGTTGAGCAGTTGATTAATCAGGTTGGTAGCCTTTGACCGGATATATGAAAAAATATTAAACGCAATAGGAAATCCCATGCCACCCACAATCACGAGGGTGGCAATGATCAAGTGAAGTGGGTAATTGAATTTAATCTCCGGATCATTCAAACCCAATGAAAACGTAGAGAATCCGGCATTACAAAATGCAGATACAGCATGAAACACGGCAAAGAAAAGCTGATCGATCTTACGGTTAAAAAGTGTTTCGTCTATACTAATATATAGCAAAAACGCACCGATGGCTTCAAAGAATAAAGTTACGAGCAGGATTCTTCCGATGATGGTAATTACATTGCTAAGTCGGTTGCTACTCACCATGCTTTTAAGGACCATTTGATTATGAAACGATACGGAGCCGGCTGCGAGGTAGGCTAGTAATCCCGTAAAGGTCATGATGCCGAGGCCACCGATTTGAATAAGCAGCAGTAAAATCGTTTTTCCTACAATGGTAAAACGCGAAGCTGTGTCAATAACGGTAAGCCCGGTAACACACACGGCACTGGCCGAGGTAAAAAATGCATCAACCACATCGATACCTTTTGTGGTGGCGTTCGGCAACATAAGCAACAGTGCGCCCATCAGTATGATAACACCAAAACTGAGGATGAACAGGAAGGAGGTGTTTTGCCTTTTCCGGTGTACATATTTTAACAGACTGGAGGCTTCTGTGAGGAATAGAAAGAGCAACCCGGCATAAAGCGACAATTTGTCAATCAGAAAATCCGTTGATTGAGACGGCTTTGTCAATACAATTTCTTTACCCAAATGATGCAGGTAAAAGACCAGAATAACCAGGGCCAGGCTGTAGGCGTGCGCTTTGAAGCTTCTTACTTCAACCCATTCAGAAATAAACCGAATAACGAATAGAATTTTAAAACTCAGCAACACAAGGAGCAACCCAGTGTATAAGTTAGTAAAGTGGCTATAGAAGGGATTGAATCCAAAATCATAGATAATTAATGCAACGGCCAGTAAGGTGGTGAGTGGAATCAGTGCAATGCTGATGCGATAAAAAGCACGAAGACTTTGCCTTATCGTAAATCGCCCCTGATTGATAACTTTATCCGTGAGCGACCGCTTGATAAGCCGGTAATAGAGTTGAAGTTGTTGGAGAATCTTTTTTAGCATCGCCCGCTAAAGAAAAGCACTTTTAAGCGTTAAAACCATCGTGTAAAATAATAAACATACAGTCCGGCCAACGCCCCCTGCACCGAGCCCCACATTACATCGATCACGCTGATCCACAGCGGCCAGCCCTTTACAAACGAAAGATTGGTGAAGTCGAATGTCACGTACATCATCATGCCCAAAAATGCGCCCGTGCCCATGGCTGTCATTAGTCGGTTATCCAGATGCAAAGCCATGACAATAAATACACTCAAACATAGTGAGATGGCAACTTGCGCCAGCAGGCCCATGGGGATATTAAAAATTATTTTTCCCTCTGGGTCTAATTCGGCCAGGTATCCTAACGACTGCCGGTATAGTTTAGAGGCCACGATGGCGAGCCACAGAAAATCCAGCAGTACAAAAATGAAAACCGAAGCCGCGGCAATCTTTATGAACTTGAGCGTGAAAAGAAACCCCATCATCGTTGATATTTAGGGTGTCAAGCTACAAATACGGAGGCAGAACAACAATGATTAAAATCCTGGATGTGTATAACTAAACATCTTGCTTTTCGATCAGCGCTATTGATTTTTGTAACGCCACTGAGTTGGGTAGCGTGATCGTCTCACCTTCTTTTGTTTTTAGATGAATAAAAAAGTAAGTCAATTCTGTTACTTCACCCTCCAGTGGATAGTCTTTATCCAACACCCGGATGGTGTCTCCTACTTTTAGGGGATGATTAAAGAAAAGTATAATACTGGAGGTTATATTCGATAGGAGGGACCATTGCGCAAAGAAGGCAATCCCTAAGGCGGTGAGGATCGTGGTGGCAAATACAGCAATTTCATTTTGTTCTAAACCCCAGATCCCGGCTATCAAAACCAGGGCCGTGAGGGTAGTAAACAGATTCAGGGCTTTGATTATAATTTTCCTTCTGGCTCGTTGAAGCTGGGTGTTTTTTAAAGCATTGTTGATCACTTTCTTATTGATAAAAAAGATAATCGCATATAAGACAAGTATGACTAACGTTTCCAGCATTTTTAGTTGAAGAGCGCTCATGATTTAAATTTACGATTTACTAAATACCCTGCCGCCAAATTAGTTTAACCAGGGCATACCTACGTGAGAGAACTAGAACTAAATTTATTTTCCAGGTTGGCTAAACTGGATGGATTTAAGCGCTAGTTGGTCAGCGACCAACAAGAACAAAAGGTTATGTGCTGTTTTTCTATTGTTCATCAAAAAAATCCTCGTCAATTTGTTTGATTTCGTAAGTTGTTTTTACTTGAACTCCAATATTGAATTCGTACATAAGTGTCACCAATTTTTGTCCGTCAATACAGATTATTTTGTGATGAGCTGATCGAGCTTTCTCGATTGCCTTATCATCAAAGTCAGATGTTGTAACGAAAACACCTTTATTTGTGTCACCGCTCATAGCGCCAATAAAGTTTCTGATATCTTTTTCTCTAACTTTTCCTTCATTAAATCGTTTTGCTTGGATATAAATTTTGTCAAGGCCAAGTTTGTCTTCATTAATGATTCCGTCAATACCACCGTCATTGGATTTTGGTGTCTCTATAAATTCTCCATATCCCATTTTCTTTAGTAATTTAAGTACTACTTTTTCAAAGAAATATGGATCTATATTTTTTAGTTTCTGTAAAAGTTCATTCTTAGTATCGCTTTCAATTCTGTTAAAACCTTCGTCAATTAGGTCTTGAGGTGATGAAATGTTGACCTTTGTTTTGTTGTCCGATGAACCTGATTGTTTTACCGGCTTGTAAAAGTCGAACAACGAACTTTCGTTTTCTAAATGTCTTACGGTAAGTGTTGCTGAATGATTCTTACCTTTCTCTGTTATTTGAACATGCCCACGCTGAGGAAATGAGATATAACCTCCTTTTTTGAGATACGATTTGCCCCATGCAATTCTGTTATCAATAAGCAAGTCGCCAGATTTTGTTTCTTGCTTAAGCTGCTCATCATTTAATCCTGAATAAAACTTGGTCTTTACTTCTTCTATAAGTTCTCGTGACTTAAAAATTTTACCCTTTTTAAGAACTTCAAGGATGGGAATAAATGTTTCGTTAAACTTCGGAATTTCCATTATAACTTTTTTTGTGTTTTAAAATGCCGGTTAATATCTGGCTATCCGTATTATTCCAACAACCTCACCAACTTCTTTAACTCTTCCTGATTGCGATACGAGTTGATGCTGTTTACCACCCCGTCTTTTTCACGAGTGGTCAGGCGCCAACTAAGTGAGGCGCGGGCACTCGTCTGCCGGATGCTGTCCATCTTTTGTAAAATAGGTAAATAATTTTCTGATTGATATTGCAGGTCCAGCCGATCGATGGGCACCCGTAACCATGAGTGCGCCTGCCCCAATAACATATCACTGGTGATATCCTGAAAGTTTTCAAAATTATTATACACACTGCTGATCGGTTGGGTAACATCGTCAATAATAGTTTGCCCTTTTTTAGCCATGATGGTTCCCAACTTGGGCGAATCGCGAATAGAGAGAAAAATCACGCCACTCGTATTTTCGGAAATCCATTCGTTAAAGGCATAGAGAAAACGAATGGCATCCGACATGCCAAAATTATCGGAGATACCGGCATCCATAATCTGGATCGGAGGTTCGGTGGGTAAGGTTGTGTTGGGCGTAATGTAGGGAAACGTGGCACTCATCCGAAGTGCGGAAAGAAACCTCAGATCTTCACCATCTTGATTTTTAAAGAAGCGAAGAAAGTCGATACCACTTACTTTCACCTGCTGGTAGTCAGCGAAGTTATAAACTTCAGCATTCATAAAGGATACCGGCCGCGAGGCAATAAATATTTTGCGACCATCATTGACTACCGTGGGCGTAAGGATGACCATGGGCGTAATGCCCTTGCTCTCTGCTTCCGCATAGGCACGAATGGGTTTGTCCATCAACCCTTCGGTGATGTTGTTCAATTGGTCTTCAAAGGTAAAGGCCCGATCGCGCTGGTAGGATTTGCCTGCATATTCAAACTTGGTGAAACCTACAAACAAGTCGTTGGCAAGCAAACTGAAGATGAGCGGATTTAAATTGTCGCTGGAAATTTTTTGCCTGTGAATGTTCCCGTAAGGATTAATGGATTCACCTAGTTGATCGCGCAATTTTAATTCACGGAAATAGCTGGCGCCAATTAATCCACCGGAGGCACCGGTAATAAGAACACTGTTCGTCATCAGTTTGCCGTGTGTAAGACTGTCGGCTCTTTGCAATGCAGCGAGTGTCCACAAGGAAGCTCGTTTACCACCCCCGCTGGCACATAGAAAGACCATTTTGGGTTTTGTGTTGGGGTCAAATTTGGTGCGCCAGTTTTTTAATTGATTTAATACCGCCAATCGATCTTCTTCCATGGTGGCGCTATCGAGCTGGTTTTGAAGTGCCGCAACAGAATACTCTGCAGGCTGCACTCCGTAATCCATGCCAAAGGCTTCATATTTTTTGGTAAAGAAATCTTCGCCTACCAGGTGATTAAAAAACAAAAATAGAATTAAGCCGGTGGTGGCCGACCAGCCTCCGAACCAATACGAGAAAGCTCCCGAGAGCATAACAAACACGGTGAGAAAAATCATGGCACTGCAGGCAGCTGGAATCTGAAAGGCTGGGTAGTCTTTGAAAATGCCAAGTACCAGAATCATGGCAAAAATAAAAAGCTCAATTACCACGAGGTTAAAATGATTTTGATCGAAGACCTGCAGCACGGTGGCGCGGTCATAAAATGAATGTGATTCCACCGGTTCGGCTTTCAGGTAGCCGGTTAAATAATAGTCTACACGTTCCTGTTTTTTCTTTACAATGTCCAGTTTTTTTAATGCGCTTGCGCGAGTCACTTTTACGTTCTGTTTAATTTTTTCATCAATCCGGCAAACGACATATTTAAAAATATCTTTGTTGGTAAGCCGGAAATAGATGGAGAACAAAAGCGTCATGGTAATGTAGCCGCTAAACATACCCGCTAAATTCTTTATCAGTTCAGAGGTTGAGCTATACTCATTGCTGAGCTGGAAGTCAATGATCTGGTAAACGTACGTGATGAGAAATGCGGCCGGTATAATACTATTGTTGACGGTGAATTTTTTAAATGGATTGGGCAGCGAGCCAATAAATGAAAACCGGTGGCCGTCTGAAATATAGCAGGTGATATGAAACGCCATGGTGAACCCGGCAGTCAGCAGCCCCATCATAAAAAAACTTGTGAAGCTGACTTTGTTTAAGTATTCAGGATCAAGAAACAAATAGGGGATACCGAGGTATTTGCCAAAATTGCCGGTGATCATGGCAAACAAGATGATCCAGCAAAGTATTAAAACATGATTGCGCCTCAGGTTATTCAGCAGGAGCTGAATAGGGAAGGAGTAAAACAATTTGGGAATAAAGAGATAAAGCTTTCTCATGGTAGACCCTTCAAGATATGAAATTTAGATCATCTCCAAAACTATGTGGTATGGTTCAAAATTCGTAAATCGTATTCTTTAATTAATTCGGGATTTGGCCAAAACATTTTCTATCTATCGTTCTTCGGCTGGCTCTGGCAAAACCAGAACGCTGGCCAAAGAATATCTCAAGCTGGCACTCCGCTTTCGTTCTGATTATTTCAAACACATTCTGGCCGTAACCTTCACGAATAAGTCCACTCAGGAAATGAAGGACCGGATCCTCAAGTATCTGGACGATTTTTCGAATGACCGCGAACCCGATCTGGCGCAGGAACTTCAACAGGAATTGAGTTTGGACGCGCCCACCTTTAAGCAGCATGTGCAGGAAGTACGCAGCGAAATTCTCCACAAGTATTCACATTTTTCCATCAGCACGATAGATGCTTTTTTTCAACGGGTTATTCGTGCGTTTACACGCGAGGCCGGCTTATCGGGTGATTACCGGTTAGAAGTGGAGCAAGACCAAGTGGTGGATGAAGTGATCAGCAACCTGATGGAAGAGTTAGGTACCAACAAAGAGCTAACTCAGTTAGTCGTTGAGCTAGCCATTGATAATCTGAAAGCGGACAAAGGGTGGGATGTGCGCCCCGGCTTGCGCGATTTTGCCAAAGAAATTTTTAAAGAGGAATTCAGGCTGGTGGAAGAAGGGATTTCAGAAGTTACTTCTGACCCAACCTTCTTTACAAAACTGAAGGCCGAGTTATTCAAGCATAAAAACCAATTTATCAATTATATCAGACCAAGAGCTTTAGAAGCTATTGAACAAATTCGTGCAAAAGGCTTAACGATTGATGATTTTAAATGGGGGAAGTCCGGAAGTCTGTACGGGTACTTTGAAAAGTTGAGGGACATGAAAGGCGTTAGTGGGTATCCTGAAAATAGAACGAGGGCTGAAGGTGAATTTACTTTTGCGAAGAATATTCCGCAGGTAAAATCTGGCCGTAAAGATGACGTTTTGGAATTGGCTGAGCAAAAACTGGTTCCGCTCCTGAAAGAAATTAATGATCATTACAAAAAGTATGGTGTGCAGGCGTTAAGTGCCGAAGTCGTACTCAACAACTTCTATGCCTTTGGGCTGATTGCAGACATCTCGCGTAAGCTAAAAGATTACAAGAAGGAAAACAATATGATGTTGCTTTCCGATGCTCCGTATTTTCTTAACTCGGTAATTGGCGAAAGCGACACGCCTTTTGTCTATGAAAAGGTTGGCTCATTCTACAAAAACTTTCTGATCGATGAGTTTCAGGATACATCAGGTCTTCAATGGAAAAACTTTAAGCCACTTATTATTAACAGCCTCGACTCTGGTCACTCGAGTATCATAGTGGGCGATGTAAAACAGGCTATTTATCGTTGGCGCTCGGGTGATTTATATCTTTTGCAGAAGGGAATAGCGGATGAAATTGGTAAACATCGTTTAGAGCCATTTGAACTTAAGACCAATTACCGAAGCAGTAAACAGATTGTGTCCTTTAACAATGCGGTATTTCACTCTGCCGCACAATTGGTGGCGCGCGAAACCGGTGCCGCTATTGCCACACAGGTGTATGAAGACGTTGCCCAGGGAATTCAGAAAAAATCAGATGGCTTTGTAGAAGTTTCTTTTCTGAAAGGTGAAGAGGACGAAAAGTGGGATGAGATTGCCTTGCAACGCATACCGGAACAACTGGAGCGGTTACAGGCTTTACAGATTGGGTTAAAAGATATTGCCATTCTGGTGCGTACCAACTATGAGGGGCAACGTATCGTTGCGCATTTGCTGGAGTACAAGCATTCGGGCAAGGCAAAAGATAATTTTAAGTACGATGTGGTATCAAACGAGTCGTTGCAATTGGATGGAGCCGGATCGATTAACTTTTTGATCAGCGCCTTGCAGTATTTGCAAAATCCGGATAACGATATTGCGCGTGCCCAGTTATCCTACGAATACGCACGGTTAAGGAATAATACGGATGATTTACATCAGACGTTTACGGTTACTAACCAGACTACTTTTGAAAGCAATCTTCCGGATAGTTTCACAAAACAAAAGAGCGCGTTGAAGAAGTTGCCTTTGTTCGAACTAACTGAAACACTGATTGAGTTGTTTGGTTTGGGTAAGGTACATGGTGAGTTGGAGTACCTGCAAACATTTCAAAATGAAGTACTTAATTTTTCGAGTCGCGAGCGCAATGATATTGGAGCCTTTCTGGATTGGTGGGATGAAACCGGTAGAAAAAAATCCATTCAGGTTTCGGGTGAGGTAGATGCGGCCCAGATTATTACCGTCCATAAATCAAAAGGCTTGCAGTTTAAATACGTGATTATCCCGTTTTGCTCATGGGAGTTAGATCATAAACGTGGCCCGATGATGTGGGTAAAGTCGGACCAGCCACCGTTTGATACAGCTGGCTTTCTGCCGGTTAACTATGCGGGCAAGTTGGAAGAATCTTTCTTTGTTGATTATTACAAAGAAGAACGTATTCGCTGTTACCTTGATAATCTTAATTTGTTGTATGTAGCGCTAACCCGCGCTGAACATGGGTTGATTGTTTCGGCTCCTTATTCCGTGAAGAGCAATAACCTTACTAACGTGGGGTATTTGCTTTACCATGTAGTTCAGCAACCGGAATTAGCTGCGACCTGGAGCGGAAATGAAAAAATTTGGAAATCGGGGGCATGGACTAACTATGATGAGCAACGTTCACTTCCGGTAGCTTCGCTTTCGCTGAAACAGTATACAGCCAGTTCATGGCGGAGTAAGTTGGTAATTCGCCATCATGCTGCCGGACATTTTCAGGAACAGGAAAGTGAGACTACCAAACGGATTAAATACGGAATTCATTTGCATACCATTCTCTCACGTATTGGTTATCGTGAAGAATTAGACGAAACATTTGCTGTGTTGCAACATGAGGGCATCATCAACGAGCAAGAGAAGCCTGAAGTTCGTGAATTGGTAGAGGAACTTTTAAGCAGTGAAACCATTGCTTCCTGGTTTGAAAAAGAGTGGGAAGTGCGCACTGAAGTGCCGGTGCTGATACCGGGTGGGGAGGAAAGTCGTATTGACCGGTTAATGACCAAAGGTCAGCAGGCGGTGGTGGTAGATTTTAAAACCGGTAATCCTGCCAAAACTGATTCGCAACAGGTTAATGGATATCTGGACACACTTCGTAAAATGAATTTTCAGGATGTGAAAGGATACCTGCTATATATTAAAACAGGTGAAGTGGTTGCGGTGCCCTCGGGTAAACCGACCAAAACAACAAAACAGAATAAGAATCAACTTGGATTAGATTTTTAGAATGGAATCATTTTTAAAAGAGCTGGCCCGAAAAGTAAATGCCGAACCTCAGTTCGAGCAGTTGACTTTTATATTTCCTAATCGCAGGGCGGCTCTTTATTTTCGGAAACACTTATCGGAAGTAATTACCAAACCGGTTTTTGCACCCCGGTTGATTACGATCGAAGATTTTATTGCTTCCTTCTCGCCCTATCAGATTCCGGATAAACTGGAGTTGGTGCATAAACTGCATGGGATTTACAATGAAGTAATAGGTTCGCGTAAGGAAAATTTCGATGAGTTTTATTTCTGGGGCGAAATGTTGCTGCGTGATTTTAATGAGATTGATAAATACGTGGTGAATGCCGAACAATTGTTTCGCGATTTGCGCAACCAGAAAGAACTAGATACCAGTTTCGATTACCTGACTGAAGATCAAAAGAAGTTCCTGCTTGACTTTTGGAAAGAGTTTGAAGCAAATATTACAGATAATAAGCAGCAGTTTCTGAATGTATGGAGTAAGTTGTTTAATCTGTATCAAACCTACCGCCAGCACTTGCAACAACAAGGTCTTGCATATGAAGGTTTGGTGCATCGGGAAGTAGCTGAAAATATCGCATCATTATCAGCAAACAAATACACGTCAGCGCAGCTTCGTTTTGTTGGTTTCAATGCGTTAACGAAAGCCGAGGAAAAAATTCTTTGTCATTTTGTGGCGCAGGGCAGCCGGATGGTATGGGATGGTGACGAGTATTATGTAAACAATAAAGCCCAGGAAGCCGGTGAGTTCTTTCGTGAGTATCAAGACCACGCAGTTTTAAAACAAACTTTTAATCAGGAGTTTCCATCCAACTTTCGCAATCCTAAGTCAATAAGAGTTTTTGGAGCGGCACAACCCATAGGTCAGGCGAAGTTAATGGGTCAGATACTTCAAGAGGAATTGGGTAAAGGTTTGGTACCAGAAGATACCTTGATAGTGTTGCCCGATGAAAAGTTGTTGATGCCCGTGCTGTATGGATTGCCACAAAGTATCGAAAAGCTGAATGTCACGATGGGGTATTCGTTGGGTAATACCTCGTTCTTCAATTTGTTGGAGTTGCTAGTTGAGTTGCAGATTGGTAAGCGAAAGGAATATTATAGTCACCGGCAGGTGTTGTCCTTGTTGTCGCATCCGTATGTCATTGCGGCCGATCCGGGTGTAGCCAATTCAAAGCGCAAGGAAATTCTACGGAGCAATTGGATGCAGATCCCGCAAGGTTATCTGGCCAGTGAGAATCCATTACACCGGTTAATTTTTGGCGATTTGTCGGAAGGCTTGCTGCCATACTTGCAGCATGTGTTAAAAGAGATTGGTTCGCTCGAATCTATTCTGGATCTGGATCGGGAGTTTGCCTTTCAGTTTGTGAAGTTATTGAACAGGTTACGAGATATAGTCGGATTACAAATACCCGATCCGACCGACCGAAAGGAATTTGTTAAATCGATGAAATCATTTCTGCGATTATTAAGGCAATTGGCGCGCGCAGAAAAAATTCCATTTAGTGGCGAGCCTTTAAAAGGTTTGCAGATTATGGGTGTACTCGAAACCCGTAATCTCGATTATAAAAATGTGTTTGTGCTGTCGTTGAATGAAGGCGCATTTCCTTCCTTTGGCGGAAAGGGTTCGTACATTCCGTTTAACATTCGTAAGGCTTATGCATTGCCCACCACCGAGCATCAGGACGCCATGTATGCGTATTTATTTTATCGCATGTTGCAACGGGGTGAAAATGTGTTTCTGTTTTACAATACAGAAACCGACCAATTGGGACAGGGCGAGAAGAGTAGATATCTGCAGCAACTTATTTTTGAAAGTGGACTAAAGATGGAATCCCAGGTGCTGCATAATTCACCCATGCCGTTGGCAGTTGACCCGATTGTGATTGAAAAGACAGCGGAGGTGCAGGTGGCTATTATGAAACTGAATGAAGGTAATACGTACTTTAAAGGAATCTCACCTTCTGCGTTGGCAGCTTACCTGGATTGCAAACTGAGGTTTTATTTTAAGCACGTGGCCCGGATCAGAGAACCCAACGAGGTGGAGGATGAACTGGGTGCGCGCGAGTTGGGAAATTTTCTCCATAAGGTAATGGAAAAGTTTTATAAGAACCTGGCGCTGCGTAAACGGAATAAACTTGTAGAAGCCGGGGACTTTACGGATGCAAGTCAGGGTATCAATAAATTATTGGACGAAGAGTTTACCGCCACCTACAACATGGAGCCCGGTAAGAAAGTGGAGTATGAAGGGCAAAGCGTAATCATACAGAAATTGGTGCAAAACTTTGCCGAGCGAATTTTAGTGAACGATAAAGCAATGGCTCCATTTGTCATGGAGGCTATTGAACAGGATGGCCTGCTGCACCGCATAAAAATCAGTCATGCACCGGGTTATGCGGTATTGGGAGGTAAGATAGATCGGGTAGATCGGAAGGATAACGTGTTGCGTATCGTAGATTACAAAACCGGAAGCGATAAACTGGACTTCGAAAGTGTAGCTGCTTTGTTTGATCGCACCGGCAAAAAGCGACAAAAGGCAGTATTCCAAACGTTGTTGTACGCGTTTTTGTATCAAACCAATTTCCCGCTCAAGGCCGATGATCAGATGCTTACGGGTATTTTGAATCGTGAATTACTATTTGGCAATGCCGGGTTTGGATTGGAGATGAACAAAAGACGGGTTTACAATGTACTTCCGCTGATGGAAGAATTCAGCACGCACCTTACAACATTGCTGGAAGAAATTTTTAATCCGGAAGAGGTGTTTGATCAAACAACGGATACCAAGACCTGTGAGTTTTGTCCCTATAAGAATATTTGCTACAGGTAAAATATAATCCTACCAAAAACGACTAACCAATAAACCCTATGCAAACTATACTTGGAGCCGGTGGAATTATCGGTAAAGAACTCTCTACCCACCTTCCCCGATTAACCTCAAAGATTCGGCAGGTAAGCCGGAATCCTCAGAAAGTGAATACTAATGATGAGTTAATGAAGGCCGACCTCCTAAACTATTCGGAAGTTGAAAAGGTCGTAGCCGGAAGTGAAGTGATATACCTCGTGGCGGGTTTAAAGTATGAAGCAAAACTGTGGCAACAGCAATGGCCTGTAGTGATGAAGAATACAATTGATGCCTGCAAGAAGCATAACAGTAAACTTGTGTTCTTTGACAACGTCTATGCGTATGGTCAGGTAAACGGTATCATGACCGAAGAAACCCCCTTCAATCCCAGTAGTAAAAAAGGGGAAGTGCGCGCGAAAATTGCCACCCAGTTGTTGGATGAAATCAAAGCGGGGAATTTAAAGGGGATGATTATCCGGGCGGCAGACTTCTACGGACCAGGCGCAACCTTAAGTTTAATTCATTCCACAGTAACTGAGAGGTTGAAAGCCGGTAAAGGCGCGCAGTGGATTGGCGATAAGAAAAAAGTCCACACATTTACTTATACTCCGGATGCAGGAAAAACAGTTGCCTTGCTTGGAAATTCAGAGGAGGCATACAATCAAACCTGGCATGCATTGACCAGCCCCGAAAAAATGACTGGAGAAGAATTGATTCGTATTGCCTATGAAATTATGAACATGCCGAACGAGGGCGTGCAAGGCATGTCGAAAACAGGCGTGCGTTTGCTGGGTTTATTTATTCCTGTACTTCGAGAATTCGTGGAGATGATGTATCAGTTTGAAAACGACTACATCTTCGACAGTACCAAAACTTCAAGATTCTTGAATGAAAATGCTACATTTTATAAGGAAGGATTGCGCGAGACGTTAAAGTGAGTCACCCTTCGAGGGCCTCAGGGTGACAGCGAAGGAAAGCAGTCTGACCGCTGATTACCTGCTCTAAAGAGCGGTCTGACCGCTCTGTCAGTCTTCGAAGACTGGTAAGTATTGTAATTGAAAAGAGGCTGTCACAAAAGTCATCCTGTCATCGCGGGCATTGACCCGCGATCCCAGATTTGATAAGTAGAATGAGATTCCGGCTCAAAGGCCGGAATGACATTTCAATTTTAATTGACTTTTGTGTCAGCCTCTTAACCTAATCTATATTACCCCTTTGCTAATTCTGCGTTGATGTGAAGTTTTACTTCTTCACTTACTACCATGCCACCAACTTCAGTCAATGCATTCCAGTTCAAACCAAAATCTTTGCGATTTAATTTACCATTGATTTCAAAGCCAGCCTTTGTGTTTCCCCATGGATCAACCATGATGCCGCCAAATTCTACGTCTAATATTACGGCCTTGGTGGTGCCACGCATGGTGAGTGCGCCATCAAGCTTATAGTCGTTGCCAGAAACTTTCTTTAACGTTCCTGTAAAGTCAACGGAGGGGTATTGCTCAGCGGCAAAGAAATCGGGTGACTTCAGGTGTGTGTCACGATCGGCCTGATTGGTATCGATGCTGTTTACATCAAGACTAAAGTTTACGGATGCACCATCAAAATCTTCGGTTTCGCTTTCTACGCTTCCGCTGAATTTTTTGAAAAATCCTGTTACGGTGGAAATCACCAGGTGTTTCACTTTAAATTGTACTTCGGTGTGGGTTGTATCGATTCCCCACTTGGTTGCTACTGCAGTTGCTGTTGACATAATTTTAAAAGTTTAGTTTCTGTTTAATTGATTTTGGAATTTGGCTTACGCTTTATTCTTTATTGCAATACAAAGGTAGGCCAGGGTACTGCCTGACTCTCTTGAACCAGATTAAGAAAAGACGTGGTAAGACTTGAACTAGGTTAAGATATTAAGTGACAATGAATAATGGATAGTTGACAATTAGCGATTGTTTCAAATATCACATTGTCAATTGTCCATTATCAATTATCCATTGCTCATTCTCTTCCTTCTTATTTTACTAAGAAACTCCGGTGTAATGCCAAGGTAAGAAGCAATGTATTTGAGAGGAACAAATTGTTCGAGGTGTGGATATTTTTTCTGAAAATTAGAATAGCGCTCCTCCGCAGTGTTTGCAAAAGCTTCAATGAGTCGATTTTGATGAGTAACCAGCGAATTCTGGAACATGATCCGAAAGTATCGTTCAAAAACCTGGTATCGCTCCAGCAACTCTTCCATCCTGACTTTGGGCAACAGCAAAATTTCGCTATCGGCCAAAGCGCGGGTGGTATAGATGGAGGGTTGTTGAGTATTAAGACTGTGCAGGTCACCTGTCCACCATCCTGAGCTGGCAAATTGAATTACCTGGTCGTTGCCTTTAAGATCTGTGAAGTAAGTCATCAGGCAGCCCGAGTTAACGTGAATAAAGTTGCATGTGATCTCACCGGATTTTTGGGCAAACTCTCCTTGTTTTAGTTTTTGAGGTAAAAGCAATGAAATAAAAAATTGCTCCTCCTCTTTAGTGAGTTGCACATTTCTTGTGATATGTGAGAGGATGCTGCTATAGTCCATGAGTACAAAGATAGAGACAACATGCGTAAGGCAATTACCACCTTGCTTTAACTGGCGGTTCAGTAATAAATTAAGTTCACCGCAGAGGAATGGAATAGCCAAGGCTCAATCCAGCCCAGGGCCAGATTTCTGTACCAAATTCATCCTTCATTATTGCCAACATCGGACTGATTCGTAATAAAACGCCCCTTTTCCCCATTCTCCGGTAGCCCGCACGGATGCCGATCATATCATTGTCACGTGTATCTATTGCTTCAGTATAGCCAATGCCTACCTCCAGGTAGTTCCTGTTCTTACCAATCAGGAACCCGCCTTCAAACAAATAGGAAAGTCCATTATAAATGTAACCGGCACCTCCGCGCAGATAAATTCCATTTCGTTCCTGGTTAAACAAATGGGCATATTCTGCATTAATAGAAAATGTATAAGAGTTACCCAACAATTCAGGGTACAGACTGATATAGTTTGTGGCTGATGCTGAAGGAATGCTGTTTTCTTGCGCGTATAGCTGGTGACTTATAGCAATAGGAATAAGTAGCAGGAGATACTTCATAATCAAGTGTCAAGGTTTTTGAAAGATAATTCAGGAATTGGAGAGTTACAATCGTTAAAACTTTCAGTCCAACGTTTCTTTAAACAAAAGAGAATGTTTAGCCTATATTTTCTGTATCCAAGGTTGGTCAGCCAATATATCAGGTATTGCGTGTATTTTTATACCATGGATATGAACAACTTCCGCGGAAAGACTAAGAACAAATCGGTCGAAAATAAGAAGTTTCTTCAATCGCTCAGGAAGCAAGATGCACGCAGCGTGGATGATGCTTTTCATCAGTTGCATGAGGAGGTATTTGAAGAAATCGATTGTCTTACCTGTGCCAACTGCTGCAAAACAACCAGTCCGATATTTTATCAAACCGATATTGAACGTGTGGCTAAATCGTTGAGGATGAAACCTGGTGACTTTATTGAACAATACCTGCGCATTGACGAGGACAAGGATTACGTGCTTAAATCTTCACCTTGTCCTTTTCTGGATGCTGATAATTATTGCAAGGTGTATGATAGCAGACCAAAAGCCTGCCGCGAGTATCCGCACACCGATCGCAAGAAGATGGTTCAGATTATGGATCTAACGTATAAAAATACACTGGTATGTCCGGCTGTGTTGGAGATTGTGGAACGATTAAAGAAAATGAGTTTATGAAATGTCCATTTGGAAATTCACAAACAAGGTTGGTATTCCGTAAGGCCATTACAAACCATATTCATTACACTATTAGCACATGAAAGTTCCATTAACGATTTTATTTCTCCGATTATTCTCGGTTTCACTGTCTGCACAGCAGAATGGAAAGAAGTTCTCTATTCAGTCAGGAGAGGTCACTACAAGATCTGGTGAAGGCCAGAAATCAACCTTCTTCAAATTATGCAATACTTAAAAACTATGTCACGAAAATTCATCTTCATTACTCTTCCAATTTTATTATTAGTCGCTATTTACTTTTTAGGTCCAGCTCCAGCTAAACCCAAATGGGAAAAGGCCAAGATCACAGTGCCTGTTGATCCAGATGAATTGGAAAAATACATCGCTACCCAGGAGAGCAAACATAAATTAAAACCTGATAACGAAGCCAGGATCATTTGGGCAGATAGTACAAAGCAGAAAACTAAGTTTAGTGTGGTGTATTTGCATGGTTTTTCGGCCAGTCAAAAAGAAGGAGATCCCATTCATTTGCAGTTTGCTAAGGAGTTTGGCTGTAATCTTTATCTTGCGCGTCTGGCCGATCACGGTGTTGATACCACTGAGCAACTTTTATATTTTACCGCTGATCGTTGGTGGCAAAGTTCCAAAGAAGCACTGGCAATCGGCAAAGCCATTGGCGAGCATGTAATTTTAATGAGCACTTCAACCGGAGGAACGATGGCCATCCTGCTGGCTGGAGAATATCCGGATGATGTTTATGCGATGATCAATATGTCGCCCAACATTGCGGTGAATGATCCCAATGCCTGGTTGTTAAATAATCCGTGGGGACTGCAGATTGCAAGAATGGTGCTTGGCAGCGACTATCAGAATATCCCATACGACTCAGCGAGACAGATTTACTGGAATGGTAAGTATCGGTTAGAAGCGCTTGTGCAGATGGAAGAAATGCTGGAAGACAGGATGAACAAATCCGCCTTCGAAAAAGTAAAATGTCCTTCACTGACGTTGTATTATTTCAAGAATGAGCAAGAGCAAGACCCAACTGTAAAAGTTAGTGCCATGCTTGAAATGAATAAACAATTGGGAACACCGGATTCATTAAAAGCAGCCGTGCCAATACCTAATGCTGGATTTCACGTGATGGGTTCTTATTTGGTCTCCAAAGATCTAGAAACAGTACATGCTGAAGCGAAGAAGTTTGCGATTGAAAAACTTGGGATGAAATCCATCAATTAAAATGACTTGTTCTCAAACTCCATAATCAGGTGCTTTCCTAAAAGCACATCCATGGAAGTGTTTATGTTGAAAATGGTCCGGTAGGTGGCTGCATTCGTTGGATCATTTTTTATCTGCTTCCTCAAAGCCTTCCAATTAATGTAGTAGAGTACAGGATACCAGAAAAGTAAAAATGCAGAAGTTGAACTTCTTTTAGTAGGATGAATTTTCTTCAAAGCAAGTTGATTGAGTGCAGCCAGTGTTCGCAGTCTTAATACCCCACTGATAAAAAGTTTACTGAAGTAGCCATCCTTGCTTCCTTCCCAGGTGGTAAATGCATTTAACTCGTTGGGAGCCGGGGCTCCATAATGTTCACTTTCCATCATGAATTGTGAGAAGCGACTGCGCAGCGAAGAACTATTCGGTGTAGTGAGAATAAAAATTCCACCCGGTTTTATAATTCGTGCAACTTCCTGAAATAAAAAATATTGATTGGGAAGGTGCTCGATGGTTTCACAACAGATGGCTATATCGATAGATGCATCTTCGATAGGAAACTTTTGTTGCAAATCCATTTTATGGATAGTCGATTTGGCAAATTTATTTTGATCAGGAAACAGGTCGAATGCTTTTACGATTGCTCCGGCATCTTCAAAAAGCTGGGCCATGTATCCGCGACCGGCTGAAAGATCGCACACAATTTTACCCTGTAGAAAAGATTTTTGTTGATGTGTGTAGTCACGAAAGAATGCCAGTGTCGGTTCCCGCGAATGTTCAACTTCTGGCACTTCAGTCATGATTGATTCTCAAATGATGACGTGCGTGTTCCAGATCTTCAGGCGTATCAATGCCCACAGTCTCGAATGAAGTTTCAGCTACTTTTATTTTATAGCCATTTTCCAGCCAGCGTAATTGTTCTAACGATTCGGCTTTTTCCAGGGATGAAACTTTTAATGAAGTAATCCTTTCAAGGATATCGCTGCGGTAGGCATACATGCCAATGTGCTTATAATAATGGTGATGATGCACCCAATCCGTTTCTTTTCCGCGCCAATAAGGAATAGGTGAGCGGCTGAAGTACAGAGCTTCGTGATTTTTATTAAATACAACTTTTACAATGTTTGGATTTAAAAGTTGCTCTTGATTTTCAAGCCGTTTGATAAGTGTGGCCAATTCTGTTTTGCCATCCAGCAACGAAGTCAGCAACTCGATTTGTTCGGGTGCAATAAAAGGTTCGTCACCCTGAATATTGATTACGTACTCAAATTTTTCTTTTTCTTTCGACAACACTTCAAAGCAACGGTCTGTGCCACTGGCATGTGCTTCTGAAGTCATACATACATTTCCTCCAAAGTCAATAACGTGTTGAAAAATATCCTGATGATCAGTGGCAACAACTATTTTGGTGAGCGAATCACTTTTTTTAGCTTGTGTATATACACGCCTAATCATCGACTTACCCCCTACGTCAGCAAGAGGTTTGGCTGGAAAGCGAGTGGAGGCATAACGAGCCGGAATGATACCCAGAATTTTCATTGTATCCTTTTCACTTTTAAGGTAACGCCTTCCGCGCCAATGACCTCAATCGTCTCATCTTTTTCGACATAATCTCCACGCGTAAAGGCATCGTATATCTGTTCATTGATGATCACTTTGCCACTGGGACGTAGAATTGTGTATGCTTTCCCTTTTTGTCCGATCAGATTTGCGTTAAAGGTGTTCACCGAATAACCATCTTTAACTTCCTGGGTATCATTAAGGGTAATTCTTTGAAACGCCTTGGTCTGAGTCAACTTTGCGCCTCCAAAAAAGAGTAATAGAATTCCACCGGCCAAGCCACCCAGCGTGGCAAAGGAAGCGACAATGATGTCGCCCAGCGGAACAAATTCAAAATTAAAGAAGTCGTTGTTAAGCATGATCAAAATCATAGAAATCATGGTAAGCGAAATACCGGCAATGCCTGCAAGCCCAAATCCTGGTATCACAAAGATTTCTGCAATAATGAGTAAGACACCGACAAAAAGCGCTATGATTTCCCAATACTCAGCCAATCCGTTCAGGTAATAGGGAACCAGGTAAAGTACCAACGCTACAATAGCTGCAATCAGCGGAAAGCCAACACCGGGAGTTTGTAGTTCAAAATAGATGCCGCCAATGATTACAAGAATAAGAATCCCACTGATAAAGGGATTCAAAAAAACAGCAATGATTTTTTCAGTAGCGCCTAGCTGGTAGGTCTCCAACTCATAGGATTCAATGGCATTACGTTTCAGAATTTCTTCAATGGATTCAACCTTAGCTTCACAATAACCATTCTCGATGGCTTCGGAAGTTGTAAAGGTGATTACTTTACCTGCCTGCTTTAAACTATCGATTACAACATTTTCGTCAACCATGCCTTCGGCAATACGGGGGTCGCGCCCATTTTCTTCAGCCGTGGATCGCATAATGGATCGCATATAAGATTGATACTTATCCGGAGCGGCAGCACCAGATCCATCCACCACGGTGGCGGCTCCAATGGTTGCGCCCGGTGCCATGTAAATACTATCGCAAGCAATCGAAATGAGGGCCCCGGCCGAGGCAGCATCAGAATTTACAAATACCCAAACGGGCACTTTCACATCCATGATCCGGTCTACAATTTCTTTCGCATCGTTGAGAGCACCACCAAAGGTGTCCATATCAATGATGATAATTTCTGCTTTCGATTTTTCGGCATGATCAAGGGCAAGTTTCACATACCGGGCCATGCGCGGATCAATCTCAGCCTTGATTTCCATCACCATTACTTTCTTTTTCCCCTCTTGTGCCTTTGTTATCAAAGGCATCAGTCCGATTACACATACCAACAGCAGCAGATTTCGCATGGTTTTATCTTATTTTTGATATAAAAATACTAAGTCTTGATCGAAAAACCCTTTCATCATTTTACCGCATATACCCATGCGCCTATCTGGAATGTTTTGCCGGTGCCGGGCAAATTCTGGGTGGTTATAGAAGAGCGTGATGAAACATCGCGAAGGGTTTCCTTCTCCGCTATTGATTATATCCAAA
This sequence comes from Cyclobacteriaceae bacterium, assembly GCA_041736555.1. Lineage (GTDB taxonomy): Bacteria > Bacteroidota > Bacteroidia > Cytophagales > Cyclobacteriaceae > ELB16-189. The sequence goes on along the minus strand of JBGSTJ010000043.1, from coordinate 53,959 downwards.
AGAGAGTGGTATGGAGGAATGATTCGTTGCCAGAAGCCTGGTGGATCAATCTCGTGGCTGTTACCCATAACCAGGTTCTCCTTAAAATCTTTGAAAACACGACCAATCCCGATCTAACCCATGGGCTGGCGCTTTCCGTAATGGAGGGAAAGCAACAAGAAAAGCAAGTGGAAGAGGATCAACATACGAATGAACTTATTCAACCGTTTCAGTATCTGGCAGGTGAACATGATTTTGAAACTGTGAGTAAATTTTTAAAGACCCGATTACATACCGTGCCGATTTTGGGCGCTGATTATCTGGAGCACAAAGCTTTTATTTTTATTTCTTTATATTTTGGAGCCCCGGCTGCCTTTACGAATCAGTTAGCGTGTTTTTCTACAACCGGAGATTTACTTTGGCAGGATGAAATTGGCACGAATTTGAAAGGGATTGGTGTAAATACGTTCTTTGTGGTCTCTGACTACTTATTTTTTGTGAAGAACAGATCAGAATTGGTAACTTTTCGCATTGTTTAAGCTATGATTAAAGTAATTTTTTTAACTCTTGTTTCCTGGTCCCATCCTGCAGCCCCGATGGACTCGTTGCGCTTGGAAACGATCAATGGAAAGCAGTTTATAATTCATCAGATCGATCCGAAAGAAACACTTTACGGAATTTCCAGAAGGTATGGCGTGGCGATCACCGCTATTCTTGAACAAAATCCTACTGCAGATGGCGGATTAGCCGTTGGGCAAACGTTGAAAATTCCTTATGTCCCAAAAGCAAAAACTCAATCTGGCAGTGGCATCCGGATCCATAAAGTAGCCCCGAAGGAAACACTCTTCTCTATTTCAAAACTCTACGATGTTTCGGTCGATGAAATTAAAGCGTGGAACAATCTAAAAGACAATTCGCTTGCCACCGGGCAGGAGCTGATAATTAAAAAGGGTACTACACTCACACAAACAAAGTTGCCCGAAACAAAATCATTAAATGGAGTGCATACAGTTGCCGCTAAAGAGACCATGTACTCTATCGCAAGGCAATATGGAATTACGGTGCAGCAACTTAAAGAATGGAATGGAATTTCGGGTGACGAATTGAAATTGGGACAAACACTGTTTGTCGCTCAGCCTATGCATGGAAAACCTACGGAGGTTAAACCCGAAGTAAAATTTACAGAATCCCAGATAGTCGAAACGAAAGAACCTGTAGCGGTTGTAAAACCAGAAATAAAAACCCAACCTGAAGTCAAGGAAACTACAATACGAATTTCAGAAAAGGTTACCGGCTCGGATGAAGTGAAAGAGGGTGGCCTTGCCGAATTGATTGAAGGCACGGATGGTAATCGTAAATATCTTGCGTTGCATCGCACCGCTAAAGTAGGCACCATTCTGAAAGTCCGGAATGAATTAAACAATCGCGAAGTTTTTGTTCGCGTGGCAGGCGAGTTGCCCAATACGGGTATCAACAACAACGTGGTTATTAAAATTTCTAAATCAGCCTACGATCGGCTCGGTGCTATTGATCCTAAATTTCGCGTGGAAGTCACGTATTACAAATAACTTTTATGAGGGTCTGGGGATGCCTTTTTTTTCTGGCCACTCAGCATCTCCTTGCTCAAAATCTTGTGACCAATCCGGGGTTTGAACAATATTATAAGTGCCCGGGTTCATTCAACTACTCTTCAAAAGGAGAAATCGCTCCCGGTTGGCAATCGCCTACAACCGGTACACCTGATATTTTTAATACCTGCAGCATTGGTGATGCAGGTGTGCCAACCAATTGGGCCGGTTACACCAAAGCCTATACAGGTTCGGGGTATGCGGGTATTTATGCTTTTATTATAAGAGACGGCAAAACCTATCGTGAGTATTTGCAATCCAACTTACAAACCCCGCTGGATGCCGGTGCACACTATCAGGTTGAGTTTTATTTTAAGTTATCGTCTAATTCAAAATACAGCATAGACAGAATTGGTTTCCTGCTTACGGATTCAACCTTTAAGATATTGAATGATGAAGTTTTCCCAGTTTCAGCAACCTATGAGCGTATTAACAGAGAGATTTATACACGGGGCACCGGATTGTGGACACGCTTTTCCTACGTGCACATTGCAACCGGGGGCGAGAAGCATCTCATTATTGGTAATTTTTCGGACGACCAAAAAACCAGAAAGCTTTTAATTCCCAATTCGCAAAGCACCGAGCCCATGCTGGCTAAAGCAGCCTATTTTTTTATTGATGATGTTAAAGTGATTAAAGTGGGAGGCACACCACAGGAACCTGTATTAACCGGTTACCCGGAAATCAAAACAGATGAGAGTTATATTATGAAGAATATCCAATTCAGGTTTAATGATTTTACATTACTTGAATCATCGTATCCGGAATTGAAAAAGCTAGTAGAGATTATGAGATTTCATAAAACCTGGAAAGTGGTAGTAAGTGGTCATACCGATGATGTAGGAAGTGAAGCCTACAACCTCGAATTATCGTTGCATCGTGCCGGCAGCGTTGCCGATTATTTAATTGACAATGGAATTGATCCGGTTCGAATAAAAACCCAGGGTTTTGGCAAACAAACACCTCTTGTTAATGGCACAAATGAAACAGCACGATCTACGAACCGCAGGGTAGAGTTACGATTTTTGAACTAATGCCACGCACTAAAATAAATTATGCTGAACTAAAGCAGTTTCTGGACGCGAAAGTTGAATTGTATAATCAACCCGATTTTATTTCGCTTGATCCCATCTTGATTCCACATCAATATTCCAAAAAGCAAGACCAGGAAATAGCAGGTTTTTTTGCTGCCACGCTGGCCTGGGGCCAACGGATAACCATCATCAACAAATGCAAAGAACTGCTGGCGATGATGGGCAATACTCCCTATGATTTTCTGATCCATCATACCTCATCCGATTTGAAACCGTTCTTAACATTTAAGCACAGAACATTCAATGCAACCGATGCCCTTTATTTCATCGAATCTCTTTCAACCTATTACAAAAAAAACGATTCGCTTGAAAGCGCATTTATAGGCAATGAGATCTCGAATCCGGAATTTCCGATTGAGTCAGGATTGATCAACTTTCATAATACATTTTTCAGCTTACCGGATTATCCGAAGCGAACAATTAAACATGTTTCAACTCCGGCCCGTAAATCGGCTTGTAAAAGATTGAATATGTATTTGCGCTGGATGGTTAGACAAGATAACAAAGGCGTTGATTTTGGAATCTGGAAGAAAATTTCGCCTTCCCAATTGGTCTGCCCCTGCGATGTTCATGTAGAGCGGGTGGCACGAAAAATCAAGCTTATCCGGGGCAAGGGAATGAATTGGCAAACAGCTTTAGAGCTTACTGCCAACCTTCGCAAATTAGACCCCACGGATCCTGTCAAATACGACTTTGCACTATTTGGGTTAGGAATTTCAGAGCGGTTTTAAATTCATTTTTTACAAGCAAATATGACGAACGGTGATACAACTGTTGGGAAAATGTTTTTATCTTTTGCATTCGTATCAACTCAATTTAAACTATGAATTTGAATATTGACGCAGAGAAAGAAAATACCTACGATGCCATTGTAGTAGGTACCGGTATTAGCGGGGGGTGGGCCGCCAAAGAACTTAGCGAAAAGGGACTTAAAACGTTGGTTCTTGAAAGAGGCCGTGATGTTAAACACCCCGACTATCCAACGGCAACCAAAGATCCATGGCAATTGCCAAATGGCGATCGTCCTACAGTTGAAGATCTTGAAAAACAAAAGGTGCAGGCGCGCACCGGATATACTGTTCGTCCTTCTACCAGCCATTGGTTTGTAAATGACCTGGAACACCCTTACACGGAAGTAAATCGGTTCGATTGGATGCGTGGATATCATGTGGGTGGTCGTTCCATTATGTGGGGTCGCCAGAGTTACCGCTTTAGCGAAATGGATTTTGAAGCCAATGCAAAAGATGGAATTGCCATCGATTGGCCAATTCGCTACAAAGAAATTGAGCCGTGGTATGATTATGTAGAGCAATACGTTGGTATCAGTGGTTCTATTGAGAATATTCCAAACTTGCCCGATGGAAAATTTCTACCCCCGATGGAACTCAATTGCGTTGAGTTGGATTTGAAAAAATCAATGAAAGATAAATTTGGTCGATCTTTAACTATTGGTCGGGTGGCACACGCTACAGCTCCGCTACCACATACCCCATGGCGAGGTACTTGTCAGTACCGGAATCTATGTAGTCGAGGGTGTCCTTACGGTGGATATTTTAGCAGTAACTCATGTACCCTTCCAGCGGGTGACAAATCGGGCAACATGACGTTGAGACCAAACTCGGTAGTTTATGAACTGATTTATGATGAACAAAAAGGAAAAGCTACCGGGGTAAAAGTATTGGATGGAGAAACCGGAGAGCAAATGGAATTTTACGCAAAAGTAATTTTCCTGTGTGCTTCAACTTTTGGCTCAACCTTCATTATGTTGAACTCTATCTCCAAACGTTTTCCGAATGGCTTTGGTAATGATAGCGGTGAATTGGGCTGCAACATTATGGATCACCATCTCGGAGTAGGAGCCGGAGCACAGGTGGAAGGTTATGAAGACCAATATTATTCTGGAAGACGCGCTAATGGAGTATATATCCCACGCTTCCGCAACATCGGAAATGATAAGCGCGATTATCTGCGTGGTTTTGGTTATCAAGGAGGTGCTAGCCGTGCAGGGTGGTCACGCAGTGCAGAGGAACAATTGCTGGGTGCCGATTTGAAGCAAGCGCTCGCTACTCCGGGTGGTTGGTCAATGAACCTGGGAGGTTTTGGTGAGATTCTTCCCTATCACAATAATAAAGTCACCATTAACAAAGACAAGAAAGATAAGCATGGTCTTCCTACACTTTCGTTCGATGCAATCTTACGAGACAATGAAATAAAAATGAGAAAAGACATGGCTGATGATGCTGCCGAAATGCTGGAAGCAGCAGGTTTTAAAAACATTCGCAAGTACGATCGTGAAACAGGCGTAGGCCTTGGAATCCACGAAATGGGAACGGCTCGAATGGGCAAGGATCCTAAAACTTCGGTACTCAATAAGTGGAACCAGGTGCATGCCTGCAAGAATGTGTTCGTTACCGATGGGTCCTTTATGACCTCAGCCGGTTGTCAGAATCCATCTCTTGGCTATATGGCGTTTACAGCCCGGGCGGCTAATTATGCGGTAGAAGAATTAAAAAAAGGTAACTTGTAACATCTTTAAATATTGAATGACTATGAATCAACTCATCGATAGAAGAGAAGCGCTCCGCAAAACAGCCCTGCTGATGGGCGCGGCTGTATCAGCCTCTGCATTGACCGGAATTCTGCAAGGTTGCAAAGCTACACCCGATCTAACGTATACACCTCAATTCTTTACCGAAGATCAGGCGCGTATCGTGATGGAAGTAGCGGAAATTATTATTCCAAAAACGGATACACCGGGAGCAAAGGATGCCGGGGTACCGGGCTTTATTGATCTCATGCTAAAAGACTGCTACAAGAAGGAAGATCAGGATCGATTTATTGCGGGGCTTACTGCTTTTGATGCAGAAGCAAAAACTGCCTATGGCGATAGCTTTATCTATTGCAAACCTGAGCAGCAAGTGGAGTTAGTAACCAAGACTCACGCTGCGGCCCTGGCTGAAGCCAAGGAAAACAGAGAAGCAAAGCGGCCTTTTATTTTGATGGCGAAAGAGCTCACTTTATTGGGCTTCTTCACCTCCGAACCGGGTGCTACGCAAGTGTTGCAATATGTAGCCGTTCCCGGCTCTTACAAAGGCTGTATTCCATTATCCGAAGCGGGTAATGGAAAGACCTGGGCATCTTAGTACTTTAATAATGAATTGAATAATAAGGCATCTGCAAGGATGCCTTATTATTTTGAAAAAAATAATTTATAAATTCTCAATACCCCATCGAATTCCTTCTTTGAAATAGTGGACGAAGAATAGTGCGGTCCAATAATATAAATGCCAATCCAAGATTAAAAAAGATAATTCCATTCACCAATATTTTACCGTTTAATGGAATGCTAATGCTTGGTACTTTCAACCAGTCATTATTTAAGGGTGAGTCTACAATTAAAGGAGTAGTAGGCGCGTCAAAAACTCCGGCCGAAAGCAATGCCAGTGCAATGCCAGAGGCTATAACCGAGCCTATTAAAAGTAAAAGCCCCTGTCGATAGGAAAATACCGATCTGGCTGGCTTTGCATCCAGGCCACTCATCACCTTCTGTGTGAAGTTTTTTGAAGGAATTTCAAGTTGTCCTTTTTTTATAAGTAGCGCTCGCACACTACTAAGTTCTTCCATGCGTAGATTCAGATCAGGGGATAGTAAAAGTTCTTTTTCAAGGGCTTCTACCTCATTCGCATTTAATTCACCATCCAGATAGTGAAGTAATTGATCATCTTTTTCCTGCGATAACTTCTTCATGCGTTCTATAAAGTTAATGCTTCTTGTTTTAAAATCTTTGTTAATTCATCAGCCAGTCGTTGGCGCGCCCGGTGGATACGTACCTTTATAGTATTGAGATTTTGCCCCATCATTTCAGCCACCTCTTCCATATTAAACTCCTTAATATAAAACAGCTGTATCGCAAGCCGGTCAGCTTCATTCAAACGATTCATTGCTTTTACTAAATATACCTGTTTATCGTCCTGTTCAGTTTGATGATCGGCCCGCTCAGAGTATTCAATAATACTTGTTTCAATACTTTGAAAGGCTGGTTTTACTTTGCGCTTGTAACTGATAGCAGTATTAAAAACAATCCGGTACAACCAAGTGCTGAACTTAGCCTGACGGTTAAAATTCTTCAGATAATGAAAGGCTTTAATGAAACCATCCTGTGCGGCTTCTTCAGCATCCGACCTGTTTTCTAGAATTTTCATGGCAATGGTATAGGCATAACTTTTATACTTATCCACCAAGGTGGCATAAAGTTGCTTTTCTCCCGCCAAAATCCTGTCTATAAGTGCGTATTCGTCTTCCGTTGTGATCACGACCCTTGGACGCTTGATTTGATGTCGAAGTTACATATTACTTTACTATTTAGGAGAGTCTTCTGGCTAATCAAAACCACATAAGCCTTGGCTCTTGGCAAAATATTTTTGGCATCCATGTAACCGGCCTAACCAGGGTTGCGTCATAGAGGCAAATTAACAATTACAATTATGGACGAACCATTAATCATTCCGGTACTTGGTATCATGTTGCCCATCATAATTACACTGGGGGCCTTTATTATGATTGTGTATATCCGCAAGTATGACAACATAGAACGGATGGCTATTATCGATAAAGGGCTCAGCCCGGATTTATTTAAAAGAGAACGAAATACTTCGGGTACGTTACGGGCGTCCTTTTTATTAATAGGTGCAGGATTGGGTTTGCTTATAGGCTATTCGCTCGACCGTGCTTTTGATATGGAAGAAGTAGCATACTTTTCAATGATTTTCATTTTTGGTGGCCTTGGATTGGGATTAGCCTACTTGATTGAAGAGAAGAAATCAAATAAGTAAGTGCCTTCAAAAGATAAAAAAGTCTCAGAGTACCTGAGACTTTTTTATTTTAATAAATCCAGGTAATGAGGGTTTTTGCGGTCAGGTAAATCAACGCAATTGAAATAATATTCATAAAGATTCCTGCTCGCATCATATCTTTAACTTTCATATGCCCGCTGGAAAAAACAATTGCATTGGGAGGTGTTGCAACCGGAAACATGAATGCCATGCTTGCACCCATAGCTACCGGCATTCCCAATAGGATAGGGTTTAATCCCAGGTTCACAGCAATGCCGAAAACAACGGGAATAAAAATCTGAACCAGCGCCACATTACTCATCAGTTCCGTAATAAAAATAGAAGCCGTGATTAATCCCAACAAGAGCCAGTTAACCGAAGAACTTTGTTCGGCAATTCTCGCACCTACCTCCTGAATGATTCCGGCATTCGATAAGCCCTGTGCCAGGCATAATCCCCCACCAAAGAGAATCAAAATTCCCCACGAAAGTTTCTCTGTGTCTTTCCAGTGCAAAAGAAACTTGAAATTTTTTAAGCTACTCGGCACGACAAACATCATGCAACCACCAGCCATCGCAATGTTGGTATCATTGAGCAGGTCCTTTTCAAAAAGAAGATTCAGAGGCTGTTGAAAAATCCAGAGCGAGCAAGTCAACCCAAAAATCAGCATCACAAGTTTTTCTTCATGACGAAGGTTGCCCAATTCGTTCAGCTTATTTTTGATCAGGGTATCAGCTCCATAGATTTTATCAAGTCGGTTAGGAAAAATAATCCGGGTGATTACCAGATAACACACAGTTAAAAGTAAGATGCTTATCGGAACTCCAACCAGCATCCATTTTCCGAATTCCATTTTCTGATGATAAAATTGATCGAGCAAGCCAACAAAAACTACGTTGGGTGGCGTACCAATAATGGTAGCCACTCCCCCAATGTTAGCGGCATAGGCAATCACTAACATGAGCCCGATACCAAAATTTCTTTCGCCCATTGTTTCTGTCTCCGGTGAATTTTTTCTCTCAGTGCTTAACAAGTTGATAACCGAAATTGCAATGGGCAACATCATCATCGCGGTGGCCGTATTGCTGATCCACATACTGATGAACCCGGTCGCAATTAAAAATCCAAGGATAATTCCATTGCCCGAAGTGCCTGTGAATTTTATAAGATTCAAAGCAATGCGTTCGTGCAAACGGTGTTTCTCTAAACCCAATGCAATCATAAATCCACCCATGAAGAGAAAAATGATAGGGTTTGCGTAGGGAGCAGCAGCTTCACCCATCTTCATCACACCTAATAAGGGAAATAAGATGAGAGGCAGCAACGCTGTAACAGGTACAGGAGCGGCTTCACTTATCCACCACACAATCATCCACAAAGCAACGGCAAGAACTTTATTTGCCCCCGGTGATAGAAAATCATTATCTACCAACAGCAAAATGAGCAGAAACGAAATAGGTCCGGCCAGAAACCCAAATCTTTTGATTGTTGCCGAACTGGAAACGTGATCCTCGTCCATTATTAGTGAATGATCATTACTTCGTCAAAGTAAAGATTCAGGATAGGTATTACAAGCGTTGTTTTATGGAAACAAAAATAGCGAGCTGGGTGGTCTCGCTATTTCATTTTATAATTAAAATCAATATCCTTATCCACCTTCAGCAGGTGCCTTTGGGTTTGCGGGTTTAACTACGATGGTGCGACCATCCAATTCAGTTTCATTGAGCGCGGCTATGGCTTGTTTTGCTTCATCATCATTGGGCATTTCTACAAACCCAAATCCTTTTGAGCGACCAGTATCTCGGTCTTTAACAATCTTTGCGGAAGAGACTTCGCCAAATTTTGCAAAGGCTGCTTGAAGTTCCTCAGAACGGGTCTTGAAGTTCAATCGGGCAACGAAAATGTTCATACTAGCAAGAATTAATGTTGAAAATTTGATTCTGAATAGCAAAAACTGACATTTTATAGGCTATCCATGAACAAAATAGAAATTAATCCCAATATTTTCAAGCCGGAAGACTATGAGGCCTTATTGCTTCATCAATTCACGCGCATTTTCGAGGGCGAGGGTGGAGGGCTTTGAGCCTGCAATCATTTGAGCGATTTCATGCACCCTGTCCGTATCGGCTAGTTTTTTCATGGCTGTAATGGTACGATCGGACGAATTATCCTTAAATACAAAAAAGTGGGCTTCGGCCTTGGCTGCAATTTGTGGCAGATGACTGATAGCAATTACCTGGTGGCGTATAGCCATTTCTTTCATTCTGCTGCCAAGTCGGATGGCAATTTCGCCCGACACCCCGGTATCTATCTCGTCAAGAATCAAGGTGGGTAAAGCTGTTTTTTCAGCCATGATGTATTTGATGCTAAACATCACGCGCGAGAATTCACCACCCGATGCAACTTGTGCCAAAGGTCGGGGAGGCATTCCTTTATTTGCACTGAAAAGAATTTCTATTGAGTCGGCTCCTTTGGGGCCGGGGTTAATGGGTGTATCTTCTACGGTGAGTAAAGCATCCGGAATGCCTAATTCTTTTAAGAGTTGCGTGAGTTGTTTTGTTAAGGGACTAAAAGTTTTTTGCCGTGATTTACTAAGTTCAGCGGCCACCTTGTTAAGTTCTTTCTCTGCCTGTGTAAAGTTAGCTTGTGCCTGAACCAATAACGCATCAAGGTTACTGGTTTTATCAGCTTTTAATTGCAACGAATTCCGCAATTCAATCAATTGAGCGACATCCTGTAGCCGGTGTTTTTGTTGTAATTGATAGATTAGACTCACACGATCTTTTAGTTCCTCCGTTTGCTGGGGATCAAACTCAATTTTTTCTTCTGCTTGTTCCACTTCCTGTAAAATATCATCGAGCTCAATTCGCGCACTTTCCAACCGTTGTAGAAGTTGTGTGTAGTCGGGCGAATAGGAAGCAATGGATTGTAATTGATTGCGAACGGCTGCTAAGGTTGTGCTTACTGAAAACTCCGATCGCCCCAGTTGCTCAATGATTGCATTGAATTGTATTTTTATTTCTTCCGCATGTTCCTGAATCTTCAGATCCGATTCCAGTTTTTCAAGTTCACCTTCTTTAAGATCTGCCTTTATCAATTCAACCAGTTGAAAGGAAATAAAATCAGCTTCTTTTTTAAGCGCCACGGATTCTTCTTTCAATTTTTCAAACTCGTCTTTAGCAGTTGTAAATTTTTTCCAGGCAGTGAGATACGAATCTCTCAACATCCCATTGGAAGCAAAGGAATCGATCAATTCCAATTGAAAGGACTTGGTTCCTAATTCAAGGGTTTCGTGCTGCGAGTGAATGTCCATCAACCGTGAACCAATTTTTCGCATCACGTCCAGCGTTACAGGAGTATCGTTAATGAAGGCGCGACTTTTTCCGTTAGTGCTTATCTCTCTGCGGATGACGGTTTGTTTATCGTAATCCAGATTTTCGGATTCGAACAATTCTTTAAGTGCATAGGCAGAGATATCAAAGACTCCTTCCGTAACGCATTTTTCATTTTCATCCCACAATGTTTTACTATCGGCCCGGTTGCCTAATAGTAATCCCATAGCTCCCAGCATAATCGATTTTCCAGCCCCGGTTTCCCCTGTTATTACATTGAGATTTGCCGAAGGCGTAAACTCCAGGTGTTTGATCAGGGCGTAATTTTTTATAGTAAGATGGGTTAGCATCCGGATTTCAGCTATGAACTTGTAAATTAAATACTAGGCCCGTAGAAACTACCTAGTTGGAAACGATTTTTTGATAAATATTGCGCTTGGGGTCCAGCGAGGTAAGAATATCATAGGCCTCCCTGCGCACCTGAAGGTTACCCTCCGAAAAGATGTTCACCAATTCAGAAGCTTTGGCATCAAAAAAGGAAATAACAAAAATTGAATTGGGATAAATTGTCCACACTTTCTTGATATCCTTTAATATGCCTAAAACAATCTCACGACTTTGATCAGGCGATTTGTCAAAAGTATCAAGAGCCAAACGATGGTAACGATAGGTGCTTTTTCGGATATCCACCATTTGCGGGTTGTTCATGTTTTCAATTAGTGCATACCGATTACGATTATTACCAAGCGCAGCCCAGCCGGCCCGGTTGGCAGTTTGGGCATTGTTTACAACGATGAGTGCTTTCTGTACATAACTACTACCACCCATTTCACTAAACGAATCATAGTCCATCGCCAGCACCACATAGGCATAAAAGGCCAGCATGGAGGTAAGGTTGGCTATGTATGTATTGTCGTTGTATTCCAGAGGAAGCGATTCGATATATTCAAACTCCCAATCCCGGTCGGCAAAATTAAAGAGCACGGTTTCATAGTTGCTATTGTAGATGGGTCGTGCCGCTGTGATTTGAACATTTGCAACAAAATTTCCAATCGAAGGCATTTTGCTGATGTTCAGGAATAAGGAACAGTTTATTCTCTCATGATTTTTATACGAATCATTGGTCCATTTGCGCGTATTTAAAAAGTTTGCAAAGGCTCGTTCCATATCCTTAAATACTCCCCGGTCGGTAGTTTGTATTTGCTCAGCATTAACCGTGACTTTGAAATTCAGTTCCTGACCTAGTAACAGACTAGAGATCGAAATAAAAAAAACCAGAATAAAAAGTTTACGCATGGGTGAGTTCAATTACCGTATTAACGATATCCCGGGCTACTTCTTTCTTGGATTTAAGATTAAATTCTTTTGCCTTATGGCTGGCATCAATTAACGTCACTTTGTTAGTGTCGTGGCCGAATCCGGCACCCGGATCGTTGAGTGAGTTCAACACAATAAGGTCGAAATTCTTCGAGGCCAGTTTTTTTTCTGCATGGGCTCGCTCATTTTCCGTCTCCAACGCAAAGCCAACAACGAATTGACCATTTGACTTTAACTTACCCAATTCCGCAGCGATGTCGCGGGTATTCACTAATTCAAGGGTTAGTGCCTGATTCGTCTTTTTTATTTTTTGTCCGGCTTGCTGAGCGGGTCTATAATCAGCTACCGCAGCAGATAGCACGGTTATGTCAGCCTTCGAAAAACGGGATACACAAGCCTGATACATTTCTTCCGCTGAAGTAACCGGTATAATTTCTACCCCGGGAACTTGCGAGGTTAGCTGTGTAGGACCTGTAACAATAGTAACTTGTGCACCGTTACGAGCCAATTCTTCGGCAATGGCAAAACCCATTTTTCCTGTTGAGTGATTACCAATAAAACGAACAGGATCAATCGCTTCATGCGTTGGGCCCGCGGTTACAAGCGCTTTTGTTCCAGTTAGTGGTCCGATTGAAAAAAAATCCTGAAGTTGGCTAACGATCTCTTCAGGTTCTGCCATTCGGCCCGTACCGACCAGGCCACTGGCCAATTCTCCATGGGTGGGATTAATCTGATGATTACCCCAACTAATTAATGATTCAATATTTTTTTTGGTAGACGGATGTTGCAGCATATCCAAATCCATCGCGGGAGCAAAAAAAACCGGGCAACGGGCAGATAGATAAACAGCAATGAGCAGATTATCGCAGGCGCCACCTGCCATTTTTGATAATGTATTAGCGCTGGCCGGAGCTATCACCATGGCGTCTGCCCACAAACCTAACTCTACATGGTTGTTCCAGGTACCTGTCACAGCTTCACTAAATTGAGTCAGGACAGGATTTTTAGAAAGTGTTGCGAGGGTAAGTGGAGTAATAAAATCATGAGCCGCCTGGGTCATTACAACTTTTACCTCAGCCCCACTTTTAACCAGTAGCCGTGTGAGAATGGCAGATTTATAAGCCGCAATACTGCCACTTACACCCAGCAGAATTCTCCTTCCGGCCAGCATTCCTTATTCAGGTTTTGCTTCTGTTTCAGTTTCTGATCGCAACCGATAATTGAGTTTGCCTTCCAGAAATTCTTCAATAGCTGTAGAGGTTGGTTTTGGCATCCGCTCATAGTAGCGGGAGATTTCTATTTGCTCGCGATTTTCAAAAACTTCTTCGAGGTTATCGACAGTTGTAGCGAACTCCGCAAGTTTGTTGTTCAACTCTTCTTTGATGTTGACAGCAATCTGACGTGCGCGTTTTGAAATGATGACAACAGAATCATACAGATTGCCGGTGGGGGCTGCGATCTTATCTACATCACGGGTTACAATTGACGGTTGAATGGCCATAATTTTAGGATTTATATTTTTTTAACTTATTCACTTTCGATAAACTTTCAGAGTAATAACGTTCTGCGTCCTTTAAATAAGAACTATTAGGAAAATTATCTACCAATTCTTTGTAGTACTCAAGTGTGGCATTGTAGCGTTCCAATTGTTTGCTCGGAATACTTTGATTGGCCAGAAGATATTCAGCTTCCACTTTTAAATAGGCAGCTTGCTCCAGGTATTTTGAATCCGGAAAGTTCTGCTTGAAATTATCAAGAGACTCTACCGCAGCGCCATACATTCTCAACTTCAAATACTGCCGTGCATTTTCAAATCCTTTCTGTTCAAGTTTTTGCTGGCTGCTTGTAATCACATCAACCGCCTGGCTCATATACTGACTACCGGGATATCGGTTTAAAAAATTTTGCATGGCGTTCATGGCCTCGATGCTACTGCTCTGGTCTTTGTTATGATCGGGAGAGGAAACGTACAAAGAATAAGCGTACATAAAGTTAGCCTCCTCTGCAAAAGAGCTGCGGCCATACGTTTCGTAGAAGGTCTTGAACTGATCAGATGCCAATAAATACAACCTCTCGTAATACTGGCAATAGGCCAGATTAAATTCTACTTTTTCTCCTTCCGGCAAGCCTCGAACAATCGGAAGAATTTGCTCAAATAGAATGGACGATCGATAGTAATCCTTTTTAGCAAAGTAATTTAATCCAGCTTCGTATTTCACCCGCCAGTCTTCGCTCTTTTCAATTTTCCTGAAATTACTGCAGGCACCGGTAATCATAATGAGCATCAACCCCAAAATGGCCAGCCTGTTTATTTGTAATGTTCGGTAACTAACGTGTCTCAAAATCCTTAAAATCAAGGGTTGTGGTCTAATTAAGCCTGCAAATATACGACATGAGGGTAAAATAGCAATTTGGCCCCTTGCTGCTTCCTAACGAATAACTACCGTCCTTATTTTCTGATGATGAGCTTACGGGTCAGAACTCCGTTGTTATCGAGGTAAAGCGTGTAGAAATAAATGCCAGAAGTAAATTCTTCGGTTTGTAGTTTGACCCGGGTCTCTGAAGTGGGCAAATCAAATTCATTCATCGGTTTACCCAAAATATTATGAATAACCAGTTTAGCTTTTACATCCTCGTTGTGAAGGTGGTATTCAATAAAGGCCTGATCTTGCACCGGATTAGGATATACATCGTTGATAGTGATGTCTTTAGACTGAAACAAAGCGGGCTTTTCTGATCTTTCGTTAATGGATATTCCTACGGCATATTCTTCAATTTCCTGAGGATTGCTCTTAGGGAAAACCTGAAATCGGATCGAATTATGGGTTGTTAGCATATTGCCTTCCACTACGTACATCAGCTGTTGCAGGGTTTCCCCTGGCTCGATCCGCTTAGAAAACTCATTTATGCCAGACTCAAGGCAGGTTTTATCAAGGCAGAAGTATCCTTTTTGAGTGGAACTTAGATCGGATTGAAGTTTCCGGATAACATAGAATTGCGGCTTTTCTGAGGTGTTTTTGATCTTTATCGGGATCCTTAATGTTTCACCAATGGTAGCCTGAAAGTTCTCCTGTTGATCCAGAAGACTGAAATTTTGGGTCAGCCCTGGGAGACTGATTATCAAAAGAAGGATGATAATAACCCAAGCTCTCATCACAAGATAGAATGATTCAAGGGAAAGATATTATAAAAAGTTTTTTTTCCCTACCGAAAACCAAAAAAAATTCTCCGAATTCACAATTTAATAACGTTTCATTTCGTTAGCGGGAATTTTTTACCACATCCGCCCGGGTGGGTCGGAATTTTCCTTTCCAATCAAAGCCCTTCAACTTTTTGTCGGCCTCTTTTATTTCGTGTGGAGGAATAAAGGATGCATCGGGCATGACATAGGCACTAATATTGTTCACTTTGCCCTCCTTGAAATTGATGCGCATGTTACTGCAGATCATTTTATTCATGCCTGCGATATAGGTGAGTTTGTATGTCTTGTTGTCGGCTTCAAGTTCTTTTTCCTGAAGTGGAAAATAAATACTCTCGCCATTCCCTTCAACCACCACATGACTCATCATGCTTCCGGCAAAATAAGCCGTCATTCTTCGCCCTTTGATTTGATTGTAATTCTTTAATGAATCCTGAGACGCCACAAACGAATTGGCAATCATGTAAATTCTATCAATCTTTTTATCCTTCAATAACATCCGGATGGAATCTGCCGTGATTTGGTTCTCATCGCTCCAGAGAATTGGATTTGTAAAAAAATGAATGGTTGAATCTATAGCGATATAGACAAGGGAGTCTGCTACACCCTGCATATCGGTCTTAAAAATTTTCACTTTATTGTAAGCAAGCAACCTTTTCCTTTTGGGATCTTTGCTTTCGATGGAAACAAGGGTATCAGCCGTAATGTAGAGAGTGTCCAGTGCATCTCCGATCTTGGCCACATACGCATTGCCATACACTTTGGAAATGCCATTCTTCTTGTCGTAGAAACTATTATCACCATAGATAATCATATTCTCTTCTTTGGATGTCATGACAACATGGCCTTTAGCTTTATACATTTTGCTGGCATCATCAATGAGATATTCATCACCTTTGATTTTATATTCAGCAGTTTCAATCTGACCCAGGTTGAGGGTAGATTCCTTTTTGCTGGTGTTATAAAATCCACTTTTGTAAACAGCAACTCCACCCTCCTTGTCAGTTACGGTCGTGCTATCGCGGAAATAAATGATTTTTGTTTTTGAGTTATATTGAAGAGTATCGGATGTTAGTGTGTAATCGGGGTTAACGCCTACAACATTTGTCTTAAAAGATGCGAGATTAGTTCGGATATCGTAATACCCTTTTTTGCTGGTGAGCACATTCGTGGTATCTACCAGTTTGCCACCATTGAAATATCGGGCTTCATTCTTTGGTCGATCGTAATCCAGAAAATCGGTGTACAACGTAGCAATACCGAGCTTTGTGAAAACTACATTCTTTCGCAGGTAGGCGATCTTTTGATTGCCATCGTAAGACAAACCATTCGAGGTTGCATCTACGGAATCTCCTTCTGTAATATGAATTTTCCCAAAAGCTTCAATCCGGTTTTGACTTTTAAAGAAGTGTGCTGAGTCGCAGTAAATAGTAGTTTTATTTTGGATAAAAATGACATTGCCCAGCACTCTGTCAAAACGCTGGCCGTCTTTTACACTACCCAACCATTCATCTGCCTTTTTAAGTTTTACTTTCTTTTGGGCAAAGGAAGGTGTGAAGGAGATGAGACTAAATAAGAAAATTGCGAAGCGTAACATGCGGGTTCAAAAATAGAGAAAAGTTAATGGTATTGAAGGTTGGTCCGCACAATACATGCCTGAGGGATTAATGTTGAGCTACTCATTATTGAAGTAGTATCTTTGACCCTGTGAAAGAACAATTTCTCAACTATCTGGAAGGGTTGGGCTTGAATAAAGGAACTGCCTACCAACCCTTGCTGGCTGTAAGTGGCGGACTCGACTCGATGGTGATGGCCCATCTGTTTCAGACTTGCGGCTATACCTTTGGGGTGGCCCATGTTAATTTCCAATTGCGAGGAGTGGAGTCGGATGGAGATGAGCAGTTTGTGAAAGACTGGTGTGAGCATAGGCAGATTTCATTTTATAGTGTCCGGTTTGAAACCAACAATTATGCCACGGAGAATAAACTTTCAATCCAAATGGCTGCCCGTGCGCTTCGTTATCGGTGGTTTGACGAAGTATTGACAAAAGGAAACTTTCACTTTATTGCAACAGCTCATCAGTTAAATGATTCGCTTGAGTCTGTGTTGATCAACCTGGCAAGAGGTAGCGGGATGGAAGGCATGGCTGGCATCGCTCCAAAAGCAGGAAATCGAATTCGGCCCTTACTCTTTGCTACCCGTTCCGACATTGAAAGGTATGCTGCTGAAAATGAAATTGCCTGGCGCGAAGATTCCAGTAACCTGACTGATGACTACCAACGGAATTTTATCCGTCATCATATCATGCCGCAGCTCCAAAAACTAAATCCATCGCTTGAAGAGACATTCCGGGAAACTTCCTCTAAAATTCAGGGAGACCTGGCAATTTTTAAAAATGTACTTGCTGAATGGATAAAACGGCATGTGCATCAGGATGGAGAAATCACCCGGATTAATAAACATGGATTGTTGCCTGGGGTAGGCACAGCTTTCCTCTGGCACTATATCAGGCAATTTGGGTTTAGCTATTCACAAAGTGAGGATATTCTTCGTTCCTTATCGGGTCAGCCGGGTAAGCAGTTTATTTCAACCACGCACAAATTGGTTGTGGATCGTGATTTTCTGGTCCTTAATCCAGTCAATCAAATCGATGGTGAGGTTGTTATTGAGTCTACTCAGGAAAGCGCTGTTTTGGGGTCGCACAAAATGTTAATAAAACCAGTTAATGAATTAGCCCCTTCTACAGATCCGCAGATGGCTATTGTTGATTTTGATAAGGTGACTTTCCCCCTTGTCTGGAGGAGGTGGAAGGCTGGGGATTTATTTTATCCATTGGGGATGACACATCGTAAAAAAATCAGTGATTTTTTGATCGATGCCAAGATTTCACGAGGGGAGAAGGATTTTGTGACCATACTTGAGTCGGCAGGAGAAATAGTATGGGTAGTGGGGCACCGTATCGACAATCGTTTTAGATTAACGCCCGAATCCAAAAAGGGACTATCCTTTTTTATTCAGCCATATTTATAGCAATAGCTTTTTCTTTTGGCGCCCTGATTGATAAATTGCGGCCCGATTTGACAGACTTAATCTTTTAATATTATGAAAATCACTGTTGTTGGTGCCGGAAACGTAGGAGCTACCTGTGCGGATGTCCTTGCGTACAAAGAAATAGCAAATGAAATTGTATTGGTCGATATCCGTGAGGGTTTTGCTGAAGGCAAAGCACTTGATATCTGGCAAAAGGCACCTATCGATTTATATGATAGCCGTACAATTGGTTCCACCAACGACTATACCAAAACAGCTGGTTCTGAGGTAGTGGTAATTACCTCGGGATTACCGCGTAAACCGGGAATGACCCGCGATGATTTAATTACGACCAATGCAGGTATTGTAAAATCGGTTACTGAAAATGTGGTGAAACATTCTCCCAATGCAATCATCATCGTGGTGTCAAATCCTTTGGATGTAATGACCTATCAGGCTCATTTAACGTCCAAATTGCCTCGCACTCGTGTTATGGGTATGGCGGGTATCTTAGATACAGCTCGATACCGGGCATTTTTGGCCGAGGCGCTTAATGTGTCACCAAAAGACATCCAGGCTTTGTTACTGGGCGGACATGGAGACACGATGGTGCCACTTCCACGTTATACAACTGTATCAGGCATTCCGGTAACTGAATTAATTGACAAAGATAAATTGAACGCAATCATAGAGCGTACGAAAGTGGGTGGTGGAGAATTAGTAAAACTTATGGGCACTTCGGCATGGTATGCACCGGGTTCTGCTGCGGCACAAATGGTTGAGTCTATTGTGAAGGATCAAAAAAGAATTCTTCCGGTTTGCATGCAACTGGATGGTGAGTATGGAATTAAGGATTGTTATTTAGGTGTGCCTGTTGTATTGGGTAAAAAGGGAATTGAAAAGGTTATTGAGCTAGACTTGAACAGCGATGAGAAAGCTTTGCTTGAAACCAGCCGCAAGCACGTGAAGGAGGTAATGGAAGTATTAGATAAGTTGAGCTAGGGAAATACAAGCCGTAAATGGTGAATTGGTAAAAGTCAGGTTAGCCTGACTTTTTTATTACTTCGTTGTATTGTCAATTGTCAAATTTCCGCAGGCAGTCTTCTAAAACCGTTGCTTTCTATTTATGGCCTACATAAAGCACTTCACCCTTTTGCAGTCCAAATCGGTGTGAGGTTGAGTCGGGTAGCATGGAAGCATAAGAACTGGCTTCAGCTTTTAAGCCAGCAAGTTCAATTCTGGCAGGATAATCAAATCCGAATTTCCGTACATGATCATCCTGACCGAAAATCTTCTCACGCTCACGTGGATGGGTGATTGAAGAATCCTCAAACGTAACCTCCGGAACCGGTGAGAAAAAAGGTACCTGCAAGATCGCCCAACCTCCTGGTTTTAGTACGCGATAAATTTCGCTCATGGCTTTGATGTCGTCTTGTACATGTTCCAGCACATGATTGCAAAGCACCACATCAAAATGGTTTTCCCCAAAAGGGATTTGATGAATGTCCATTTTCACTTTGGCTAATGGCGATTCGATATCGGCTGTAATGTATTTGTCACCATGCTGTTTTTCGAAACGCTTCATAAAGCAAGGTTCAGGAGCGATGTGCAACACATTGAGTTGCGCAGAAAAAAAATTAGTTTTCTCAGTGAGGTAGAGCCAGATTAATCGATGTCGTTCCAAACTCAAGCAGTTCGGGCATAGGGCAT
Source organism: Cyclobacteriaceae bacterium (assembly GCA_041736555.1). Classification (GTDB taxonomy): domain Bacteria; phylum Bacteroidota; class Bacteroidia; order Cytophagales; family Cyclobacteriaceae; genus ELB16-189. Next base: position 33,838 of record JBGSTJ010000043.1, on the reverse strand, counting down.
TAGGACGAGGATTGATGCGCCCATAAGGAAGGAACTTGCGGTAGTGGCTTTTACAAATGGGGCATTCTACTTTATTCCCTTTATAGAAAATTCCTACCGTCTTTAATCCTATGCCGCTAAAGAGTTGTAGGTATTTGCGGGGTACAAACCTTATAAGGAGGGCTATCACATACTTCATGGGCGGCAAAGTTAATATTTAGTCAATAGTCCACTACTGAGTGGCGATGGTGGCCGATTGACATATTTTGTTAATCATTAAAACTATTTCCTTCAATCCCCCATCTTTATAGAGAAAACCAGAAATTGAGCTCAAAATTATAGTTTTCTGTGGCCGGAACCTTACTTGATATAGCTATGATGCATTCGGATGCCCTGATTACCCGGGCCCGCGAGGGAGATAAGAATGCTCAGGGCAAACTTGTGCAGTTGTGGTACAAACGCATTTATAATTTCTCCTACAAATTCTTTTTTGACCACGACCTGGCGATGGAGGTTTCGCAAAAGACCTTCATCAGTATGCATCGCAATCTGGAGGGCCTACAAGAAGTTACCCGATTTCGGTCCTGGCTTTATACCATTGCGGTAAATAATTGTCGCGAAGAGTTGCGAAAAAGAAAGGCGAGCCGATCGGTTTCCTTGCACGACTTGCGACCCGGAGAAAGCGAAGAGAGTTTTGCGTGGGAAGCCAGTAGCGGACGGGGAGAAAATCCCGAGCGACAGCTTAGACAAACGGAATTATCGGACTTGCTGCAGCAATGTTTGATGGAACTAAGTGATGAGCAACGCGAGGTGGTGATCATGAAAGAGTATGAAGGATTAAAGTTCCGGGAAATAGCAGAGGCCCTTCAGATTTCGGAGAATACGGTGAAGTCGAGGATGTATTATGGCCTGGATGGATTGAAGAAGATTTTGGAACGCAAGAATATTACAAAGGAAACAATTGGTTATGAATTATAAACCAGACGAAAGCACCCTAATCTCTTATCTCTATGGAGAGTTGGATGCAAAGGAAACAGCCAAGTTGCAAGAGTACTTCCTTCAACACCCGGAGGAACTGAACAAACTACATCAACTAAGCGAAGTTAGAAACGTGCTCAAGGTTGCTGAAGATCAAGAGGTGATTGCACCACCAATCTTTATGAATGAGACGAATCATGCTTCGCGGTTTTGGCAAAGCGGCTATGTTAAAACGATTTTGAGTATTGCAGCTTCGTTTTTGCTTTTGCTTGTGGCCGCCCGTTTGATTGGTCCGGAGATTTCATATAGCAAAGGTGAATTAAGAATTAGCTTTAAGGAAGCAACACCTATAGAACAACCTGTGTTGCAAAACAAGCCGATACCATCACTCACTTCTAATGAGGTTCAGGATATGATTAACACATCATTGGTAAAAAACAATGAATTGATTGCATCGGAGTGGGAGACCAACAATAAAAGGATACAAGCCTCTTTACAAAATAATCTGGCAAGTAACTCGGCAAAAATTGATGAGTTGATGAAAGTAGCTTCGCAAGCTTCACAGGATCAGGTTCGGACGTTCGTAGCTGGATTGCAACAAGATAACCTGCAATTGATGAAGGACTATATGGCACTTTCTACGAAAGATCAGCAAGTGTATGTAGAAAGCTTGCTGGTTGATTTTTCGAAATACCTACAGGAGCAGCGCAAGCAAGATCTCATGTTGTTTCAAACCCGCATGAGCAGCATCGAGAAGAACACCGATCAGTTTAAAATAGAAACAGAACAAATTCTGGCAAGTATAATCGCCAACCCTGGGAACACATTTAAAAAAGTAAACAACTATTAAACATAGCATTGATATGAACAGAGCAGTGAGAGTTTTTGTGACGATAGGATTAGTGGCCTTCCTAATAATAGGAACACAGGCGCAAGGAAAGATAGACCAGGACCGTATGCAACGGGATATAGAGGTAACCGAAAATATTCTGAGTACGTTGATTAAGCAACATTTTGAGAAACGTTCTTTCTTTCCGATGGAAATCAGGGGCGAGTATCGCGAAGGTCATGGTATTACCTACCGGTTGCCATATGAATTTAACGGCCCGATGATTTGGGGTGTACCGGGTGCCGATATTCAAGTACTGGATGGCAGAGCTTTCAATTATACATTTCAATTCCCTTCGGGAGAGCAGGCGGAATTAGCCCGGATACTTGATGAAGAGGGTCGAATTAAAAATGAAACTATTCGCGGCACAGGTCGATCTGCTACTGCATCAACTTCTCCACGCAAAGTCAATACAGATAGTATCCGTGAGGTCTCTACCGATAAAATTATTGAGGCTTGTAAGGAGTTTATTACTGACTATGGCGACCTGATCACCCAGTTGGCGCCCAATGAAAAAATCATGATCACCAACCGTGGCGATGGTGAGCGCATCTGGTATGGTGCATTTGTGAATGCCTCGCGCCCCAGTTATGTTTCAGTAGAAGCCTGTAAAGCTGATCTTACACAATTACGCCAGGGAAAAGTTACGCGTGAGCAATTCAAGAAAAACATTAAAGTAATTAACAGTGTAATGGATGATGAACTCCAGCCTGACCTTGAATTGTTGACGAGTATTTTCAATCGCCTGTATCGCAAGGATCTTTCTAAAACTTACTTTACGGAGGAGAATGTGTATTATGAGAAACTCAAAGATTATGGTGTGATTTATTATTTACAGGTTTATTCCAGTAATCAAAGTGATTACGATAGGAAGTATATAATGCCAACGCTGGGTTTGCAAGGCCTGAGCCAGGAAGAAAGGGATGCGAAGGTAAAAGAAATATACCCCCAATTTGAAAAAGACCTCAAGGCAGATATACTTGAATATGGACGCACAGTAAAAAGTTTGCAACCTAATGAATTGCTTGTATTTGATGTGAAAGTAACGAAGTGTGAGGCGTGCAGTATCCCGGCTTCTCTGGAGATAAGTATCAAGGCTGATGTGTTGAAAGAGTATGCTGCGGGCAAACTCACGAAAGATGCGGCATTGACTAAGATGATCGTTAAAAAGGGAAATATTCAATAGTATTTATGGGTGACAGGTAACGCAAAGTGCCTTTCACCCTTTTTTATTGCCGTTATTATTTATTCTTCAGGCGACTTGTAACCCTGGAGGTGGATTATCAGTACTATCTTTATACTAAAGCCAGTCTAAACCCTGTTATAATTAAATCTTAAAAGCCTAAATCTATGAATAGAAGAAATATACTCATTGGAGCAGGCGTGGTGGTTGTGCTGCTGATTGGTTATTTTGTTGTACGGGGCGACAAAAACAGCGAATCCACCTCCATCATGGCCACGGTTAAAGAAGGCCAGTTCAGGATTGACATTGAAACCACGGGAGAACTGGAAGCTAAGAATTCTGTAAAGATTCTCGGACCGCAATCTCTCAGGAATTTTCAGATCTGGCAGGTTACGATACAAAACATCATCAACGAAGGTACAGTAGTAAAGAAGGGTGATTGGGTAGCAACCCTGGATCGCTCAGAGTTTCAAAATAAATTTGCTGCCAAACAGATTGAACTCGATAAGGCTAATTCAAAATTCAACCAAACTCAATTAGACACCACCCTGATACTTAGGCAGTCGCGCGATGAATTGATTAATCTTAAATATGCGGTTGAAGAAACAGGAATAGTTCTTGAGCAATCCAAGTTTGAACCTCCCGCTACCATTAAGCAAGCTGAGATCAATATGGATAAAGCTAAACGTGCATATGAACAAGCTGTTGAAAATTATAAAATCAAGAAGAATCAGAACATTGAGAAGATGCGTGAGGTCAATGCGGAATTGCGTAAAGTGCAATCTGAGTTTGAAGGTATGACCAAGGTACTGGAAGCCTTTAATGTAATGGCCCCTGAAGATGGTATGGTGATTTATGAAAAGGGTTGGGATGGCAAGCCCATCAAAGCAGGCTCCCAAATTCAGATGTGGGAACCCACGGTGGCCACATTGCCTGATCTTACAACGATGATGTCAAAGACCTATGTCAATGAGGTAGATGTGCGCAAGGTTAAAGTAGGCCAACAAGTGGAGGTGGGCCTCGATGCTTATCCTGACAAAAAACTAACGGGGGCTGTGATGCGCGTTGCCAATGTAGGTGAGCAGCGGCCCAACTCTGACGCAAAAGTATTTGAAGTAGCCGTTGAAATAAGCGGCACCGATGCTACCCTAAGGCCATCCATGACCACCAGCAACAAAATTATTGCCAGTGTGCTGGATAGTGTTCTTTATGTTCCGCTCGAAAGTCTACATAGTCAATTTGATTCAATAACCTATGTATTTAAAAAGGATGGAATCAATACGGTGAAACAAGAAGTTATTGTCGGTGAAACGAATGCGAACGATGCGGTTATTCTGGGTGGACTTAAAAAGGATGATCGGGTATTTCTTTCTGTACCAGCGAAGTTGGAAGATCAGGATATTGAACTGTTGCCACAATTGAATGGAAAGCGAGGAAAGAAAGATAAAGAAGAAGCTCCTGCTGATATAAAGATTGTTTCAAACCCAAGCAAATAATCCGGTGATATTCAAGAATCGGTATTTCTCGCCTCGCTTAATGGCCAATCTTTATATTGCTATCGATGCCGTAATTGCAAACAAAGTACGTTCACTGCTAACAGCACTCGGAATCATTTTTGGAGTGGCAGCCGTTATTGCCATGTTAGCCATTGGCAATGGTGCACAGCAGGAAATTCTCAATCAGATTAAGTTGGTAGGTGTAAATAATATAGTGATCAAACCGATCATCGAACAAAAGGAAGAGAATTTGAATGAACAGGCGGGTGGTAAAAAAGAGAAGAAAAAGTTTTCGCCCGGGCTAACCATCCGCGATGTGCACAGTATCCAATCAACGATTCCCGGATTGACCCGGGTAAGCCCCGAGATTATTCTTAATACCTATGTAATCCGGGATGGAATTCGGAGATCTGCAAAATTAGTTGGCGTGGAGCCAGCTTATTTTGAAATTTACGATTTTCAGTTAGCCGAAGGCCAACTCTTCAATAGCGAGCAATTAAAAGTTGGCGCCCCGGTTTGCATTATTGGTTCGGCCCTGAAAAGCCGGTTTTTTCCTACCGAAAATCCACTTGGAAAAAGTATTAAAGTAGGACCACACTGGCTTACCATTGTTGGTGTTTTGCGCGAGCGACTTGTATCTGAAAATAGTATCAGTAAACTGGGTATCCGTGATTTTAACATGGATGTGTACGCTCCGTTGCAAAGTGTGTTAATCAGGTATGAAAATCGCGATCTCATTACAACCGAGGCTTTGCGCATGGCCGCTATGCGAAGCCGGGGGATGGTGTTTATTTCTTCGACCAGTGAGTCTGATGCCGAAAGCGAACTCGAAAAAAAGAATTATCATCAACTTGACCGGCTTGTTATTCAGGTGGATGAGACAACCAAACTTCAGGCAACTGCCGAGATTTTATCGCGTATGCTTTCGCGCAAACATTACGAAGTAGTTGATTTTGAAATTGAGATTCCCGAGTTGTTATTAAAACAACAGCAGCGCACCAATGATATCTTTAATTATGTGTTAGGAGCTATAGCAGGAATTTCACTTTTGGTAGGCGGCATTGGGATTATGAATATAATGTTAGCGTCCGTGCTTGAGCGTATTAAGGAAATTGGGTTACGTCTTTCCATTGGCGCCCAGAAAAGTGATATCGTAGAACAGTTTTTGTTTGAAGCCGTGATGATCAGTGTTAGTGGTGGTTTGATTGGTGTGGTACTTGGCGTTTCGATGGCTTATATTGTTTCAACCGTGGCTGATATTCCTACGATCGTCAGTTTCACTTCTATTTTGCTTTCGTTTGGTGTGGCTGCCACAGTCGGATTGATATTCGGAATTGCACCCGCGCGCAAAGCTGCCAGTCAGGATCCAATAGCTTCATTACGATATGAATAAAAAAATTATACTCGGAAGTCTTGCATTTTTTTTGACGTTCTATGTAAGCGCTCAAAATACATTTAGTATCGAAGACATCATTGATCGCGCCAAGCAGCAGTCAATTTTTTCTAAGCAAGCCGAAACACAAAGGGAAACGAGCTATTGGCAATACCGGTCTTTTCGTACCAATTATAATCCACAGCTTCGGTTAAATGGCAATTTACCAAGCTATACCAACTATGTAACTCCGGTACGTCAACCGGATGGATCCTTGTTGTACTTACCCGTTAATCAGATCAACCCCAATCTCAACTTTGCTTTACAACAGCCGCTTGGGTTTTCTGGAGGTACCATATCGGCCAATACAAATTATAATTTCTTTAACGACATTACTGCGGACGCAACTCAGTGGAGTGGAACCGTCATGAATGTACAATTGACGCAACCCATATTTGCGTACAATCCACTGAAATGGGATAAAAGGATCCGGCCGGTTGTCTTTGAAGAATCAAAACGGATTTTTGTGGAGCGACAAGAGGAGATTTCACGCGATGCCGTTAGTTTATTTTTCGATGTATTGCGGCAGCAGGTAAACGAACAGGTAGCGCGATTTAACTTGGCCAATAACGATACGATTTATAAGATTGAACAAGGCCGGTATAATATAGGTACTACTTCGCAAGACAAACTCTTACAAGTGGAATTGCAGTTGCTGCGTTCCCGTCAGGAAGTGGCTCAGGCTCAATTAGAATTAGAAAATGCGCGTCTTCAGTTACGCGCTTATATTGGCTTGAAAGATGGAGATGATTTTGCATTGATTCTCCCGGATAATATTCCTGCCTTTGACGTACTGGTGGAGGAAGCTTTGACGTATGCCAGACTTAATCGGGCCGACTACATTGGTTTTGATCGCAGAAGATTGGAAGCCGAAAGCGAAGTAGCGCAGGCAAAGGGGCAACGTTACCAAACCACGTTAACGGCCTCTTATGGATTGAATAATACGGGGTCTTCGGTTTCAGATTTATATGATAATCCCTCGCAACAACAAATTGCTAATATTGGATTTAATGTACCGTTGGTAGATTGGGGTCGTAGAAAAGCAATGATGCAAACCGCCCTTGCCAATAAAAAGTTGCGTGACTATGAGATTGAGCAGAGCAAAATAATCTTTGAGCAGGAAATCATTACAAAAGTGCGTCAGTTTGAAATGATGCGGTTACAAATTGAGATTACAAAAAAATCAGATGAAGTTGCTCAGGAGCGTTACAATGTTGCTCAAAACCGATACCTGATTGGTAAGATAGACATCACGAATTTGAATATCGCACTCACAGAAAAGGATAACGCGAAAAGAAGTTACCTCGATGCCCTTAAATCATTCTGGACTGCCTATTATGATCTGCGCAGGCTGACTCTTTATGATTTTGCTAATAAGAGATTGCTTTATATTCCGGAAAATTAAAAGCTTGAGTTTTATCTTTAGCAATTGATAAAAAGTGCTCTGCTGCACAATTCAGGTTTCTCAATCCTGCTAGGCAACAAGGTGAATAAATTTCATTTTCTTTGTTGCGTATTTTAACCTTTGCACATGAGCCAGGAAAATAAATTTTTGACCTCAGAATTTTTATTAACTACCAGCACTTCGTTAGCGCTCTATGAAAAGTTTGCCGCTCCGTGTAGTATTATCGATTATCACAATCACCTGTCGCCAAAAGATATTGCTGAAAACAGACAGTTCAACAACCTGACGGAAGCCTGGTTAGAAGGGGATCATTATAAATGGCGTGCCATGCGCATCAATGGCATCAGTGAAAAATATTGTACGGGCGATGCCAGTCCCGAAGAAAAATTCAAAGCCTGGGCTGGCACGGTTCCGTTTACCGTTCGTAACCCACTGTATCATTGGACTCACCTCGAATTAAAAAATTATTTTGACATTCATGAATTGCTGAATAAAGATTCTGCCGCCCGTATTTATGCTCTTTGCTCTGAAAAATTACAGCAAGCAGAGTTTAAGGTACAGTCATTGTTAAGCAACATGAGGGTGGAAGTAGTAGGCACCACGGATGACCCGGTCGACTCGCTGATCTATCATAAACAGTTTGCAGGGCAAAATGCGGGTTTTAAAATGGTGCCATCATTCAGGCCCGACAAAGCATACACCACGGGCAATGCAGAAGCCTACAATCAATACATAGATAAATTAGAGGCAGCTTCGAATCGTTCGATTGGCACGTTGAATGACTTGTGGGACGCCTTACAAAACAGAATTGATTTCTTTGATTCTATGGGGTGCCGCGCATCCGATCATGGACTTGAATATTTATTCTATGATGAGCAGGCAGAGAATAAAGCTCCCGCCTTGTTCTTAAAATTGAGAAGTGGAAAAGAACTTGATTCTCAGGAACAGGATTTATTTCGGTGTGCAGTTTTGTTAGCTCTTTCTCGTGCCTATCATGCCAAAGGTTGGGCCCAGCAGTTTCATATTGGGGCTATACGAAATAATAATTCGCGCATGATGCGAACAATAGGTGCGGATTCCGGTTTCGATTCTATTGGAGATTTTCCACAAGCGAAACATATGTCGCGTTACCTCAATGCCTTAGACACAACAAATCAATTAGCAAAAACGATTTTATATAATCTCAACCCGGCAGACAATGAAGTGTTTGCCACGATGGTGGGTAATTTTTCAGATGGCTCCATACCGGGTAAAATTCAATGGGGAAGTGGGTGGTGGTTTTTAGATCAGAAAGACGGAATGGAAAAACAACTCAACGCACTTTCCAATATGGGCTTGCTTTCCCGCTTTGTGGGTATGGTAACAGACTCACGAAGTTTTCTTTCTTTTCCACGCCACGAATATTTTAGAAGAATACTTTGTGATTTAATCGGTCGCGATGTTGCCAAGGGTGAATTGCCCAATGACTTGAACTCATTGGGAGGCATCGTAAAAGATATCTGTCATGATAACGCTTCCAGATATTTTGGCTTTTCGCACTAAATGGCTGCTCATTATAAGTTTTGTTAAACAATACTCAATTAAAATATCTGTAAATCAATTAGTTAAGATCATTTTACGGAAAATGTATCATTTGTGATACATTTTATTTTTAAAAGGGTTTACAACGAAACACCCCGTTTCCACGGAATAAAATCATCCTGACTTAAAACAACTGCTTTGGGTTTTATTCTGCCGCTCGCCACTTCAATTACAAAGTCAAGAATTTCTTCCCCCATTTCTTCAATATTTTTCTCGCCCGAAATAATCGGTCCGCAGTTGATGTCGATAATATCTGGCATCTTCTGCGCAAGCTTGGTGTTGGTGGAAATTTTGATTACCGGTGTAATCGGATTGCCCGTGGGTGTGCCTAAACCCGTAGTGAATAACATTATGTTGGCACCGGCTCCAGCCATCGCGGTTGTACTTTCAACATCGTTACCCGGTGTGCATAATAACGTGAGTCCGGGTTCTTTTACATATTCACCGTAATCTAATACATCCGTTATCGGAGATGTACCGCCTTTCTTGGCAGCCCCGGCCGATTTCATCGCATCCGTTATCAACCCATCTTTGATATTTCCCGGTGAAGGATTCATATCAAAACCAGAACCCACTGACTCTGCTGCGCGGGAATATGCACGCATTAATTGTGTAAAGCGACTGGCTACAGTGTCGTTTATAGTGCGGTTGATCAGTTCTTGTTCTACTCCGCATAATTCTGGAAATTCAGAAAGTACGGTTGAGCCGCCCAGGGCTGCAATCAAGTCGGCTGTGTGACCGATTGCCGGGTTGGCAGAGATGCCAGAGAAACCATCCGATCCCCCGCACTCTAATCCCACCACTAGTTTATTTAGAGGTGCAGCCTTTCGTGTTTGTTTGTTGACTTCGGTTAATGCTAAAAATGTTTCGCGAATGGCACGCGCGAGCAACTCCTGTTCGGTGCCTTCAGTTTGTTGTTCCAATACAATCAAAGGCTTGGCAAATGCTGCATTATGTTGCTTAAGTTTTTCGCGGAGTATCGAAGTTTGTGCATGTTGGCAACCCAGACTTAAAACTGTTGCACCGGCCACATTGGGATTATTGATATACCCGGCCAGTAGGGCGCACAACGCGTCCGAATCTTGTCGGGTTCCACCACAGCCACCTTCGTGGGTAAGAAATTTGATTCCATCAAGATTAGCAAAAAGTTTATGCTGGGGGGGAGCATTAAAATCCTGCAAAGAAGTTTTGTTGATTTTGTCTAGTGCGTCTTGATGATATAAATCTACCAACTCTTGTACATAACTTTTGTAAGGATTCTGTTTGCCGAATCCGAGGGCATCGTCAAATGCTTCGCGGATCACATTTACATTTCGGTTTTCGCAAAATACCAAGGGCACCACAATCCAGTAGTTGGCTGTTCCCACTTGTCCATCCGGGCGATGATAACCTAAAAACGTTTTGTCTTTCCATGAACTCACATCGGGTGCCTGCCAGGTAAATGTTTTGGTTCTTCCTGCATAAGCTGCCGCATCGTGCTTCACATTTTGTGTAGTAATGGCACTTCCTTCCGGGATGGTAGTAATTGCTTTTCCTACCACCACACCATACATGATAATCTCTTCACCCGGTTGCAAGGTTCTTTCTACAAACTTGTGTTTAGCCGGAATTGCATGGACGAGTGTAATCTGTCGGCCGTTGCATGCTATTTTTTCACCGGCTGATAAATCGGTAAGTGCCACCCACACCGTATCAGCGGGGTTTATCTTCAACACACTGGTGCCCATGTAACCTTGTTAACTTTCGTGATTAAGTGGGTGAAGGTATTAATTTTTAAGGTTTATGGTGTATTTTTAAAACGGATTCCTACCCATGAAGAAAAAAGTTATTACGCTTGGTGATGTAATGATGCGGCTTTCTACACCCGGTTTTTCCCGCTTTACGCAAACGGAGATGTTTAATATCCTCTTTGCAGGTTCGGAAGGTAACGTAGCCTCAGGCTTGGCAGGTTGGGGAGTTCATGCTGTGCATGTCACCCGTTTTCCGGACAACGATTTAGGAAGAGCCGCCACGGCATCACTACGAAAATTCGGGGTAGACACCGGGTTTATTGTTTATGGAGACGAGCGTCTGGGCCTCTATTTTCTTGAGAATGGTGCCATGCAACGATCTTCAAAAATTATTTACGACCGGTTTGATTCTGCCTTTGCTCACATTCAACCAGGCATGATTGATTGGAACGAGGTGATGAAGGATGCGCAGTGGTTTCATTGGTCTGGAATTACCCCGGCTCTTTCGCAAGGCGCTGCGGATGTCTGCAAAGAAGCATTACTAGTTGCACGAAAGCAGGGCGTTACGATTTCTGCCGATATCAATTATCGTAGAAACTTATGGCAATACGGCAAAGGTGCCCTTGATATTATGCCCGGATTGATTGAACTGTCGGATATTGTTGTGGGTGGAGTGACAGATTTTGAAAATTGTTTGGGTATAGCGGTCTCGGATTTTGAAAAAGGATGCAAAGAAGTTCAGAAAAAAAATCCGGCAGTAAAGAAAATTGCCAACACGCAACGTGCGTCCATCAGCTCCTCACATAACAAAATTGAGGGGATGCTTTGGACAGGTAAGGAACTATTGAAATCGCAACAATATGATCTCACCCATATTGTGGACCGGGTAGGTTCGGGCGATGCTTTTATGGCCGGATTAATTTTTGGCTGGATTCAGGATAAGACAGACAAACAATCACTTGAATTTGCAACCTCCTCGTGTGCCTTAAAGCATTCTGTTGAAGGCGATGTAAACGTATGTACCGTGCAAGAGATTGAGGCTGTTTTGAATGGAGAGAATATTGGTAAACTTTTGAGATAAGGAATGCTATTTACTAAGCAACAAATTTTTTCGGCAATGAAAGAGACAGGGTTCATTCCTTTGCTCTCTCATAACAATGTTGATGTAGCTCAAAAAGCAATGGAAGCTGCCTATCGCGGAGGTGTGCGGGTGTTTGAGTACACTAACCGTCAACCTAATTCATTCGAAGTGTTTACGCATTTATTGAAATCTGCTGAACAACTTCCTGGTCTGATGCTGGGCATTGGCACCATCCTGGATAAAGAAACAACATTGAAGTTTATTGCAGCCGGAGCACATTTCATTATCTCACCAATACTAAATATTGAAATGGCATCAGTCTGTCACGAATACGAGAAACTTTGGATACCGGGCTGTGCCACCTTAACTGAAATTGTAACAGCCCAGAAACATGGTGCCGAAGTAATCAAAGTATTTCCGGGTTCGGTATTAGGTCCTCAATTTGTTTCGTCTATCCTGCCGGTAATTCCGAATCTACAACTCATGATTACCGGTGGTGTTGAGCCTACCGAAAAAAATTTATCGACCTGGTTTGGTGCCGGGGCCACTTGCGTGGGATTAGGTTCACAGCTATTCACCAACGAAGTTTTTGAAAAACAGGATTGGATTCGGGTTGAGGAAACTGTTCGGTATGTTTTGGATGTGATTAAGAGTGTGAACCCAAAAACCACAAAGGCACATAGAAAACAAAGCCGATGACTATACTATGTGAACTATGTGTCTATGTGGTTAGAATTAATGGGCAGTATTAAATCCCAGTATAATTAAACGGAGAGATCTCCTTCAGCCTTGCTTTCAACTCGGGCTTAATACTTAGCCCATCAATAAACTGATGAATACTTCCCTTGGTGATCTTTTCATTCTTCCGCGTCAGTTCCTTTAATGCTTCATACGGATTTGGATATCCTTCTTTTCTCAAAACAGTTTGTATTGCCTCGGCAACTACCGCCCAGTTTTGTTCCAGGTCATGATCGATGGCAGCTTGATTGAGTTCAAGTTTTGCAATGCCTTTCTCTAATGATTTTAATGCCAGGAACGTATGCGCCAAGGGTACGCCAATATTTCTCAGAACAGTAGAGTCAGTTAGGTCGCGTTGCAAACGTGAAATAGGTAGTTTAGCCGACAGATGTTCAAAGAGCGCATTAGCTAATCCTAAATTCCCTTCGGCATTTTCAAAGTCGATAGGATTTACTTTATGTGGCATGGCACTCGATCCTATTTCACCGGCTTTGATCTTTTGTTTAAAATAATTCATAGCAACATACTGCCATACATCGCGACTGAAATCAATAAGAATCGTATTGATCCGTTTTAACGCATCGAACAAGGCTGCAAGATTATCGTAGTGTTCAATTTGTGTGGTGGGTTGACTGCGCGATAAACCCAATTGCACGGTTACAAACAAATTGGCAAAATGATTCCAGTTAATTTCCGGATAAGCAATATGATGTGCATTGAAGTTACCGGTAGCACCACCAAATTTTGCTGAATAGGGAATAGGTTTTAGTAAGTCAAGCTGACGGTTAATACGTTCCACGAAAACAAAAATCTCCTTGCCTAATCGGGTGGGGGACGCTGGTTGCCCATGAGTGCGGGCGAGCATGGGGATATCCTTCCATGCTACTGACAAACCGGTAAGTGTATTCAATATCTGCTCCAGACCGGGCAGAAATTCCCGTTCCATAAATTCTTTTAGTGATAACGGGATTGCCGTGTTGTTGATGTCCTGTGAAGTAAGTCCGAAGTGAATAAACTCTTTGTATTGCGAAAGGCCCAAGTCGTCAAATTTCTTTTTAAGGAAATACTCCACCGCTTTTACATCATGGTTGGTTGTTTTTTCAATCTCTTTAATGGCTGTGGCATCCGCTTCGCTGAACGTTTCAAAAATGGCTCGCAGGAAGGTTTCCTTGTCTTTGGAAAAACTTGCTAGTTCGGGTAGGGCATAGGTTAAAGCGATGAAATATTCCACTTCCACCCGCACCCGATAGTACATCAATCCAAATTCAGAAAAGTAGGGCGCCAGAGTATTGGTTTGACCAAAGTAGCGTCCATCGAGCGGGGAGATAGCGGTAAGAGAGTTGAGCTGCACGGAATACTTAATATGGCATGAAATTACAAAATGAATCTTGATTATAGCATCATCCTTTGCTTTGGATTTTCTTGATATTTTTTAATTCTAAGATATCTAGTAAATCTTTTGGGCGACCCGATAATTCTTTGTACTTGATTAAGTCACCGAATACTAACACTTTATATGTCGCATTTCCAATCTGATTTTCATCAGCGACTTTATATTAAAAGTATGTATAACGTTCTCTAAAAGACTTTTCAAACGCTCACTTAGATCCATTCACAAACTTCAATTCAATAACATTAGATTGATCTAACGAACTGACGACTATTTTATTTTGATTGCCTAGATGATAGGAAAGTTCCATGAGGCGGAACATGGTAATAATTCGTTCAGATGGTGTAGAGTACAAAGTAGCGATTGAGTTTTCCTTCTCTTTTTCCTCTATTGAAATAACTTCAACTTTTCTCATAGAAACAAAGTTAAGGAAAAATTTAACTCGAAAAATCTTAGATTAAATTGTGGCTAAAAATAGCTATACAGAACCAATTAACTCTCCTTCGTTAAACTTCGTTGTAGTTCTATTAACTTCTCAAGATCGCGTAGCTCCTGCCGAATGCCTTTGCGAATAAAGACTATCAAAACAGCTGCCACCATCAAGGCAGAAACATCCATAGCGATTAGCCAAGCCATCGAAATATGTCGGCTAAACTCGGGCGTAAGCATGTAGAAGCCCACAAAGTATAATCCGAAAATGATCATGGTCACGGGTCCATGAATACGTTTACGAAATTCATGAAAGGAAATTGAATTTTGAAGAGATTGTGTAGCCTTATCTGAAATGTTGATTCTCCGGGAACGAATGGCACTAAAAATTTCAATCACAATCCTTATTGTCAATCCTCCGATCATCAGATTAATACCCATGTTGCTAAGCAAATCCTGAAAGTTATAGAGATAATAAAAATAGAAAACCAGAAAGGCAACGGTTCCTGATAATATGGCAGCATTTATAACATGTGCGGCTAGCGTACTTTTCTTCTTTGCTTCACCTTGTGCAATCAGCGCTGCAATGTCTTGCTTTACAGGCTGTGTTTCGGTGCTGCTCTTGGCTTTTTGCCACAGAGCCTTTAGCTCATCCAATTCGTTGTTCATCTTCAATCCATGTTTTGAGTTTCGCTTTAATGCGATGAATTTTTACACGTAAGTTATTTTCTGTAATACCCATGATGCGGGCAATTTCTTCATACTCCACTTCTTCAAGAACCATCATCATCATAAGTCGTTCTACTTCATCCAATCGGCCAATAGCTTTGTAAAGAATCTTTTCATTTTCGGTAGAGTTGCTAGGGCCTTCAGATTCTGTGGTATGAATCGCGGCCTCGAGCGGGACTCTGACTTTATTTTTTTCTTTACGGATTTGTAATAAACACGTGTTGACGGCTATCCGGTAAATCCAGGTTTTGTAAGAAGCATCCGCCCGGTATCGCGGCAACGCATTCCACACATTAATGAATACATCCTGTGTTAAATCATAGGCCTGATCACGATCGCCTTTCATAAAACCACGGCACAGGTTCAACACCATACTAAAGTATTGAGTATATATTTTTTCATACACAAGTCGGTGGTCCTGATTCATATCGGGTTATACGGGAAGTCTACTATCCATGTACAGTTGTTGTTTGTACTTTCCCTTTGAAATCAAAATATAACAAGATTGCCAGTGCCATCAGGTAAAAGCTCATGAGTAAAGGTATCAGATAAATTTTGTCTGGCAGATAGGTTGCAAGCAGAAATGAACCAACTGAAATGACACCTGCTGAAATAGCATAGAGTTTATTTTTATAATACCAGCTATAGGGAAAGAAGTGTGCGCCTGTAATGATCGCATACACCATCACAAAATATTCGGGCATTTTCGATAACGTGAAAAACAAGAACGGGAAGTAGAACAATTGGGCAAAATTTAGCCATAGCCCAAGCGGCTCGAGGGGATTGCCCTTTATCTTCCAGGAAGTTTTGAAAAATTTGGAAAGCAACCCGGCCAGCGGCAACATTACAGCCCCTACGCAAAACGTTAAGATGGATTGATTATAAGGTGTTGTCTTCAGTGTCCATAAGAAACTGATGGCAAGCCAAACGACACTTGCCGCGGTTATAAAGTCTATTCCATTTTTGGCTTTTACAGAAAGTTCAATGCGCAATTGATCAAACGTCTTTTGGTCTACCATAACATAATAAAGTTTAGTTTTTCTATTTCAGATACAACAGGTGGTCACTTATTACAGAATTTGCTAATTTTTTTTAGTAACCGCATCAACCCGTGAGGTTTTGAAGTTTTGATAGTTATTTATCACCGCTTATCCTGCAAGGAAAACCTCTTACCCTGAAAACCGTTCAGGTTCATTTATAATCACCCTTTTTCATAGTTTTGCGGACTTTATGAACAAGCACGTTGTCAGGTCGCTCCTTTTGCTTTTTATAAGTTTTGGCCTCGCAGCGCAAAACAAACCTGGCAGTGATCTATCCATTACAAAGGCAAAAGGCGTCATTAAAGTAGATGGAAATTTAGAAGAAGAAGATTGGAAGTCGGCAGTAGCTGCCACTAATTTTTTTCTTAATTATCCGGTTGACTCCCTGCCACCCTCTTTTCAAACCGAGGCGCGACTCACCTTTGATGATGATTTTTTCTATGTGTCATTTGTTTGTTATGACGATAGCAAGCCCAGTGTAGTGCAGTCGTTGCGGAGAGACATTCAATGGGAGTTGAATGATAACGTAGGCATGTACCTCGATCCCTTTAATGACTTTACCAATGGGTTCTACTTTACCATAACACCTTATGGGGTTCAATCAGAAGGAAGTATGGCGTATGGTGGCTCAGATCCCGAGCAATCATACAATAATAATTGGGATAACAAATGGTACTCAGCCGTAACCCGCCATGCAGATCGGTGGGTAGCTGAATTGGCAATACCCTTTAAGTCTTTTCGATACAATCAAAGTCAGTCAACCTGGAATGTCACTTTTGTTCGTCAGGATCTAAAACGCAATGAAGTCTCCAGTTGGATTGCCACCCCGATACAATTCATTCCTGCGTCCTTTGCCTACAGTGGTAAATTACAATGGCAGAGTCCTGCTCCCCATGCAGGCACCAATATTTCATTGATTCCATATGGTGTAACCTCGCTATCGAAGGACAATGAAAAGGGAACCACCGAAAACCTGATCACGGCTGGGTTTGATGCGAAGGTTGCTATTACGCCTTCCCTAAATCTTGACCTTACGGTAAATCCCGATTTCTCGACCGTGGAAGTAGACCGGCAAGTAATTAACCTGACCCGATTTGAGTTTCAGTTTCCGGAGCGGAGACAGTTTTTTTTAGAAAACAGTGATTTGTTTTCGGCACCGGGTTTCACTTCTATTTCACAACCTTTTTTTTCGCGAAGGATTGGTTTGGCGAATGACACAGCTGATAATCTGGTACGCATTCCGATTTTATATGGAGCCCGCGTCAGTGGAAAATTAGGATCAAAATGGCGAGTGGGTCTTATGAATCTCCAGACTAAGGAGACGAAGACGGTAGGGTTACCCGCACAAAATTATACGGTTGCAGTATTGCAGAAACAAATTCTTGAGCGATCTAACTTCGATGTTTTTCTGGTGAACAAAGAATCGCTGGGTGCAGGTGAGTATGATCCCACTAAATTTTATCATGAAAGTCTGGTGAAAGAAGTTTGGAATGGATCGGATACCGTGGCTAAACTCAATGTTTATAATCGGGTTATCGGTACTGACTTCAACCTGATTACTGCTAACAATAAGTGGGCAGGCAAGGCTTACTACCACTATTCACTTGATAATTTTTCTGAGAAGGATCGCTATTCTTTTGGTGGGTTTGCTTCTTATAACACCCGAAAGGTAAGCCTCATGAGTGGGTTCATCGGGTTAGGCAAAAATTACAATGCCGAAGTTGGCTTTGTTCCCAACCTCGCGGTATATCCCGGAACTTTAGGCGGTATAATAATAGCTGATTATAAAATCTATCCTAAATCAGGGCCACTGGTGTTAATGATGCCGGGTGTGATGTTCGATACGAATTACATTCCCGATGGAACGATGACGGATCGCACCATGTCGGTACGCTATTCCATGAACTTCCGCACTACAGCCGCGCTGACAGCATCGGTTAGAAATATTTTTCAAAAACTACCGGCCGATTTTGATGTGTTGGATCCTGAGGGGGATTCAATTCTACTAAAAGGGGAGGAATATCAGTGGAATGAATTTGAAATCAGATACACATCAGACACCCGTAAACTTTTTACCTATATTATTACACTCAGCGGTGGCGAGTTTTATAACGGTACAAGAACCAATGTAGGCGGCACAGTGTCGTATCGCATCCAACCCTATGGTAGTATTTCCCTTACGGGGGATTATAACGACATCGATCTGCCACCAGCTTATGGAAGTGCTAAATTCCTGTTGTTGAGTCCTCGGGTTGATTTTACACTAACCGACAAGTTGTTCCTTACCACGTTTGTTCAATATAACGATCGCTATGATAATATAAACCTCAACGCACGCTTTCAATGGCGTTATAAGCCAGCCTCTGACTTTTTTATCGTATATACAGAAAACTATCTGCCGCAACAGCTTATCAGTAAAAACAGGGCGTTGGTCATAAAGTTTACGTATTGGCTTAATATCTGATATCGACTTGAACTTATTATCCCTTTGGGATTGATACTTTATCCTTAATTTTGTGCCACGTTAATTTTCTAAGCAGATGGCATTTGGATTCTTTAAAAAGAGTGAGAAAAAGGAAGAGGCACCGGTGCATAGTGGCCCTCACTATTTTGATTTGAAAGTGAAGAACATCATTCAGGAAACAAAAGATGCAATCAGTATTGTATTTGAGCAACCTGAAAAAAAAATCAGCTATAAAGCAGGTCAGTTTTTAACATTGATTACAACCGTGGGCGGAAAGGAAGTTCGCAGAGCTTATTCGTTAAGTTCTTCTCCTTTTACGGATGCAGATTTAACCGTAACCGTAAAACGTGTTGACAAAGGACTTATGTCAAACTGGTTGCCGGATAATCTGAAGGTGGGCACAACAGTCAAAGTGATGGCGCCTACCGGGCACTTTACCACCGAATATAAAAAAGAGAACAAGCGACACCTGATTATGTTTGCGGGTGGCTCGGGCATTACCCCCATGATGTCGTTAATCAAAAGTACACTTACTCAGGAACCTGAAAGCATTTGTTCCCTAATTTATTGCAACCGCGATATTGATAGTATTATTTTCAAAGATGAATTTGAAAAACTTCAGATCACGCATGCCGGTCGTTTGCATGTGATTCACGTATTGGATAATGCCCCCATGAACTGGCAGGGATATTCCGGATTGTTAAACCACGATATGCTCGTTAAGCTATTTGAGCGGATTCCTAATTGGGGCATTGATAACACCACCTACCTGATGTGTGGCCCCGAGGGGATGATGAAGAATGTTGAGATGCTTTTGGACGAACAAAAAATTCCAAAAGAGAAAATATTCAAAGAGAGTTTTGTGCAAGGCACAATCAACAAAGAAGAGAAAAAGGAAGTGGCAAAACCTGCTCCCGAAAAGAAAGCGCACGAGGTGACAATCCGATACGATGGACAAGAGTATAAGTTTGTGGTAGAACCCAACCGAACGATATTAGAGACAGCGTTGGACCAAGGAATTGACTTACCGTATTCCTGTCAAAGTGGATTGTGTACCGCTTGCCGCGGAAAAGCGTTAAGCGGACAAGTAAAACTGGATGAAGAAGAAGGGCTTTCTAAGTCCGAGCGTGAAGAAGGTTATGTCCTTACCTGTGTGGGTCACCCGATGACCGATGATGTCGTTATTGAAATTGGGTAAGTAAAAGAAGCTCTCTAAAACTCGTTAATCAGGAAGAACAACACCCGTTAAATCCCGGCACTGTTCCAGAAATCTATCTTGTAATTCCACATCCGGAGCGATTGGATTGCAGTGTTTTTCTTTCTGATGGTAAAAGTATTTGCCACTTACTTTTGCTTTTTCTTCATCGCTCACCGCCAGCCAGACTTGCGTTTCATACCCTTTTTGAAGATCATCAGGTGCACTCTTGCCGCCCATCCTGGTAGGCACCCAACCAGGATCAACAGCATTTGAAAAAACAGTCGGCCACAAGCGGGCAACTGCCATTGAGAGCATTACCACATGCAATTTGGAGTCAGAGTAGGTTAACCGAGAAGTATCTTTCTTTAAATTCCCGAAGTTAGGGTGACCTTCTACGTGCATACCCGAACTCAGATAAACCAGCCGCTGTGGTTTCTGAATTAAACAAGTAAGAATATAAGGCGCTAAAGTATTGACTGCAAGAATCTGCGATGCGGAGGCTTGATAGACTCCGGCATTGTGTATCACTGCATCGAACGGACCTGACTCATTTACTTCATCGGCAAGTTTTTTTGTTTCTTCGATGTTGGATAAATCACCAGTGAAGACTGATTCCGCACCGGGTACCTTATTCAGCGCATCCAGTTTGCGTTCCTGATTACGAGCATGCAAAGCAACCCTATGGCCTTGTTTAACCAACGCCTTTGCTGCCAGTAGCCCTAGGCCATCTGCCGAACCGGTTATAAAGATTCTCGACATCTATTGAATGTATCTCAACATTAAATCAACGATATGGTCTGTCGATTTCGCATTATCTATGTCATGACTCACTTCCGCCTGAACTCCATGCCCGCAAAAGTCACTGAACTTATTTTTCCCTGGTTGTTGAAATCAAAGGTTGCATTGGTTTTACCCCACCACCGTTTTTCAAAGAAACCCCGAAAGGTATCGTAGTGCCAGTGATCCAGCGTGGCTTTTACCACATTGTTGGCGGTAACTACCAAAGAATTATTTTGAACAGCTACTGTTAACTCGCCATAGAGCGGATCGCTATAGGTTCCCGCATAGGTAGTCAGATCAACTGTCGACTTCGTGTTGGTAATGCGATTGTCCTCAAACTTTTTTGCTTGCTGCTCACTGGCTTCAGTTTGTTTTTTATACAAGTCATGCACTTCGGCACTCCAGTCGCGCGAGCCGCCCAGGGCAAAATGATCAAAAATCTTAAACATCAACGCATGTCTTACTTCGGCATGATCAAGATTTCCGAATATGTATACAGCTAAATTTTCAGCAGGCAATTGTCCGTGCATAGCGGTTTCACCAGCCAGACTACCCGTGTGAAAATTTACTTTTCTTCCTTTGTAGTCTTGTTGAAACCAACCGAGGCTGTAAGTTTTCCAGTTCGGTTTGGTGAGTTTGGCTGTGGGATAAAATTGAGCCGGGGTAACCATAACCTGTGGGTTAAACAGTTCAATCCAGGTAGCAGGTTTTACAAGTCGACCTCCAGCGTATTTACTACTGTCTAACATACACAAAGCCCATTTGCTCATATCATCCACACAGGACCATACACTGCCGGCTGGCCCGATGGCATCCGCACTTGTGCGTTGAATCACCTGAATACTGTTCTCAAAAAAATAATGAGGTTGTGATTGATTGGAATCTTTCACTTGACCCAACAACGGAAATGTCCATGTCATTTGTAAAGGATCAAAGATTCTCTTTTGAATAAAAGCCGTCCAGGGCTGACCGCTCACTTTTTCAATTACCTTTCCGGCAGCGAGATAAAAAATATTTTGATAGATAAAGCTGGAACGCAATGAATAGCTGGGCTTCACCTGCCTCATTTTTGCCAGCACTTCGTCCGAAGGAATATTCATAAAAGTCCAAAGAAAATCGGCATTCCCAACACCGGAGTTATGGGTAAATAAATCCCGGATTTTAAGTTCCCTCGTTACTGCGGGATCATACAATTGGAAATCAGGCAGGTAGTCGATCACCCGGTCATCCCACTTTACTTTTCCTTCATCCACCAACATCGCCATACAAGTAGCGGTCATCGCTTTGGTAGTTGACGCACAAGCAAAAAGAGTCTGGGTATCCACTGCATTGGTGGTACCTAGTTGGCGTACTCCATAACCTTTCTTAAGAAGTACTTTTCCATCTTTTACTACTGTGATGGCCAGTCCTGGTATCTGGAATAGTTTTCGCGAACTTTCCACATAGGCGTCAAACTCTTTTACTTTGGTGTCTAGTGTTTGGCCTTGAATGAAATTGGCAACAAGGGCAAATAGAATTAAAAAAAATATTTTCATTGGGTAATTATTAAGCTACTGTTTTTGAAATCTGAAATAACCAAGTCCACGAATCATGTAGGAGCCAGATCAAACGCAGCACCCGACATGAATGCATTTGATCCATAGTGAAATCATTTTTCTTTTTCCTGCGGTATAGCCAGAATATCATAGGTACTCCTAACAGCCATTGTTTCGCGCGTAATTTTGGTCGTTGATTTTTGAGTAAAGTCAGTTCTATATAAATTATATCTCTTTGCTGTCAACAGATCGAATAGTTCAATTTTTTCAGCTGCTGTTGCCGGACCAAAACATTCGGTTGCCAAATAAGGTCTGTAGGTTTCAATGATGCCTGGAATAGTTTTTATTATTTCTTTGTCATAACCTTCGGCATCGATTTTTATAAACTTTAACTTGGGGAGTAACTGAGCGTATTCCTGCTTAAGGTATTGTTCCAGATTTTTTCCAGTTACCTGAAACGTGTAACGGGTATTTCTTTTTCTGTTATGCGTAAATCCAACAATACCACCATTTCCATAGGAGGGATCACTGGAGCCAAAGGTAAATTGTCCATCCTGTGCTGTGGCAGCAAAATTTAAAGGGATAATATTCGTTTTGTTTTTATTGAATTCAGCGTTGGCTGTCAAGACTTTAAAGACGTGCGGATTAGGCTCGAGCGCCAGCGTAGTACCTTCTGCACCGGCTGCTATTGCCATGGGCACCGTAGTGTCTCCTTCATTGGCACCGACATCAATAATAAAATCTCCTTTGTTAATAATCTGCTTATAGAAGTTTACATTTTCTTGCGTCACTTCATTTCCAAATTCACCCGGGTGCAGCCATTGCGCATATTGAACCGGGCCATCCTCAGCCAGGTTAAAGGTTACGGTTTTGAATTCGTATTCTTTAAATGTCTTTTTTTCTTTGCGTTTGCGCCATTTATTGATCAGGTAATTTATCATGATCTAAGTCAGTTAAAGGGTATTTATTTCGTGCTTTTGGTTTGATGAGATATTTTCGATCGACCATTCAATTCGCTTTTCAAATGGGTGTTGGCGAACTGGGCAATTCATTTTACTACAAATTTTACAAGAAAATTCAAGACATCCATCTGAGTGTATGAATAACTCAAGTGATTCTCCAAATTCTTTTCTTACAAGGTCTGCCAAGGTATCGATGTCCTTGTGGGCATCATGCAAATTTATATACCATGGTTGAGTAAGATGGGCATCTAAATGAAGGATGGGGCCAAACTTAATGATGCGTAGATTGTGTAAATCAATCCAATTTTCCTGGCGATTGGCGTTTAGGGTTGCTACCATCTTCACCAGTAGTTCCTGATCTGTTTCGTCCATAATTCCGGCTATGGATTGACGGATGATTTTATAGCCCGTGAGAATGATGATGCCGGAAAACAGAATAGCAATAAAACTATCCAACCATTGAAGATTTGAAAAGTAGATAACCAATAGGCCAACGATAATGCCCAGCGTAGAGTATGTATCTGTTTGCAGGTGTTTGCCACTGGCAATCAAGGCGTGTGAATTGCTTTTTCTTCCGGCCCGCACACAAATAGTACCCATCACAAAGTTAATAGCGGCCGTAAAAGATATCAGGAGCAAGCCATAGTCTAATTGTTGAAGTATGTGAGGGTTTAAGAGGGCCTGAACGGACTCATAGATAATAAGTATGCCGGCAAACAGAATCATTGTTCCCTCAATGGCAGAAGAAATGAATTCAATTTTTCCATGTCCATAAGGATGATCTTTATCGCGAGGTCGTGCAGAGATGGTAAGACTATATAACCCGAGCAGACCTGCTACAACATTCACAATGCTTTCGAGGGCATCAGTAAGAATAGCTACAGAATGGGTCAGGAAATAAGCGGTAAGTTTGATTGCAAGCAAAACAAATGCGACCACCACCACCATGCGTTGAATCCGGATATTTCGATGGGCGGCTTCCAAATTTTATTTTTTTCTGATTATTCCAATAATGGCCACGATGGCAATCATCGACCATACGGAATTAATAAAGGTAAAGGGATAGGCTTGCTTATAAACACTATTGATGATTAGAAAGATAGCTCCGGATAAATTGAGCAATTGAAAGGTCAGGGAATCAGATTTAATTTTTTGATAACTATTAAGTGCGTAGGCGGCAACTACTTCCATGGAACCTACCCACCCGAGAATTTCTAATAACACTTCCATACGCTTAATCTCTCATTTTTACGCGCAACAAATACATGTCCGCAGTGATGTAGAGGCTTTTTTCATCGGGTGATAGCGCACAGTTTGAAGCTAATGCAGGTATTTTTAACCTACCCAATACCTTTCCACCTGAATCAAAAATCCAGATTCCGCCAGGGCCTGATGCAAAAATATTTCCGTTCTGATCAACTTTAAGTCCATCGGGCAAACCGTTGTCGGTTTTTAGATGGGGAGTGGCATCATAAAAAATTCTTGCATGGGTAAGTGAATCATTTTCACTGATTTCAAATTCGTACCAGGTGGCTTTGGCAGGATCAGAGTTCGCTACAATAAGTCTTTTCTCCCCCGGCATTAATATAATTCCATTGGGTCTGGTTACAGAATCAACCAGCAGCGATACGACTCCCGCAGGGGTTACTTTATAAACCCCATTGTGGGGTTGCTCTTTATCCGGATCATCATCGGATTGTTTCGGCAATCCATAGGGTGGGTCCGTGAAGAATAAATCTCCGTTGCTTCGGTACACAGCATCGTTTGGACTACTGAAACGCTTTCCGTTATAGGTATTGGCTAGTGTTATGAATTCGGGTTTGGGATCCGCGAGTGAAGCATTCATTTTAGCCATTTGTCTATTGCCGTGCTGACAAAGAATCAAAGAGTCATTATGAAGGATGAGTCCGTTGGAACCTGGCTCTCGACTTGCGGTTGATTCTCCGGTAAAGCCCGAGGGCGTCAGGTAAACTTCAGTGCCATTTTTTTCAGTCCACTTATGGATGATATTTTTTGGAACATCAGAAAACAAGAGCATATTTTCTTTATCCACCCACACAGGTCCTTCACTCCAATCAAAACCTTCGGCAAGTATTTCTATTGAAGCCGTGGATGAAACAAGATTATCGATTTCCGGATCCAGGCGTTCGATGCTGCCTATAGT
The DNA here is from genome assembly GCA_041736555.1 of Cyclobacteriaceae bacterium. Classification (GTDB taxonomy): domain Bacteria; phylum Bacteroidota; class Bacteroidia; order Cytophagales; family Cyclobacteriaceae; genus ELB16-189. The sequence continues at coordinate 8,655 of JBGSTJ010000043.1, read as the reverse complement.
TTTTACTTTCGTACTACAGGCACTTAATAAAAGTGCGACTATTATCAGGGTTCTCATCGGTTTTGGTTTTCCGATGGAAGGTATAAAAAAATCGATTATGGTTTCGTCAATAATTTACGAAGGGACATAAAGTGAAGGATGTAGGCTATTGGAACCGGAATGTTGGTAGGAGAATAAATAGAAAGATGGTTACAATGATTGAATATGCCTATTTTGCTGGCCAATTTATAAAACAATGAGTACTACTATAGAAATTCCGAAACGCCCTACCCGTGGGTTCATACCCGAACAATATACCATCACAACCTGGGAGAATTTAAAGCCCTATTTTGATAATTTACTGGCCCGTTCACTAAGCAATGTAGACGACTTAAGGAATTGGCTGCGCGACCGCAGCGAACTGGAATCCATGATTAGCGAAGACTTGGGATGGCGTTACATTCGCATGACCTGTTACACTGAAAACGAGGCCCACAGCAAGAGCTACCAAGACTTTATTGAAAATCTTCAGCCACAAATGGCTCCGTATTCTGACCTGCTGAATAAAAAACTTGCCGACTCACCTTTCTTATCTTCTTTGGAACAAGAACCAGGATTTAAAATTCTAATTCGTAACCTAAAGAAAGACATAGAACTTTTTAGGGAGGAGAATATTCCCGTGTTCACCGAGATCAATACAGAAACACAGAAGTATGCTCAGCTTTCCGGGGCGATGATGGTGGAGATCAATGGTCAGGAGATGACGTTGCAACAAGCTGGCGTGATCTTACAATCAACCGATCGTGCAAAGCGGGAAGAAGCCTACCATAAAATTGCAACAAGGCGCCTGGCAGATAAAGAAACGTTGGATCAATTATTTACAAAGCTTATTGCGTTGCGACATCGCGCGGCTACCAACGCGGGTCAGGCAAACTTTCGTGATTACATGTTTAAATCGTATGGTCGCTTCGACTATACCCCTCAGGACTGTTTTAACTTTCATGAAGCGATTGCTGCGGAAGTAGTTCCTATCCTTAATGAGTTAAGCAAAGAGCGCAAAGAAAAATTAAAAGTAGATACGTTGCGTCCCTGGGATAAAGCCGTGGATCCGGAAGGGCGTGAGCCGTTGAAGGCATTTGAAAATGGGAAAGATCTCACCGCGAAATCCATTGAATGCTTCAGCCGATTGGATCCATTTCTGGGTCAGTGTTTGTCTATCATGAATGAGATGGGTCACCTCGATCTTGAATCCCGCAAAGGAAAAGCACCCGGTGGTTATAACTATCCGCTGGCAGAAATTGGAGTGCCTTTTATTTTTATGAATGCAACTTCTACCATGCGCGATATGACTACTATTATGCATGAAGGTGGCCATGCAGTTCATAATTTTTTAACCAAAGACCTTGCGTTGGGTGATTTTAAATCTCCACCCATGGAAGTTGCTGAGTTGGCATCCATGTCAATGGAATTGATTTCGATGGATCAGTGGCAGATTTTCTTTTCGAATGAGGAAGATCTCAAGCGGGCAAAGCGCGAACAACTGGAAGACATTATTGAAACGTTGCCGTGGGTGGCTACCATTGACCAGTTTCAACATGGTTTGTATGAAAATCCAACTCATACTTCAGCCGAAAGAATTCAGCAATGGAATAAAGTATTTGCCAGGTTTAGTGATACCGTAACGGACTGGAGTGGTTTGGAAGAAAACCGGGATTACTTGTGGCAACGCCAGCTTCACTTGTATGAAGTACCCTTCTATTATATTGAATATGGTATGGCGCAATTAGGAGCAATCGCGTTGTGGCGTAATTATAAGCGCGACAAAAAGAAGGGACTGCAGGGTTATATGAATGCGCTTAAACTAGGCAACCTGACTACGATACCAGAAATTTATAAAGCAGCTGATATTAAGTTTGATTTCAGCAGACCCTATATAAAGGAGTTAATGGATTTTGTTAGAGAGGAGTTTAATAAAATTTAACCCCGGCACTTATCGAGCAGAGAACTCAGTAGGGTGGCTTCTTCTTTGGAAAGAGAAATCAGTTGTTTATCCATGCTGTTGATGTCTTGATCTAATTTTTGCAGTAGCTCCAAACCCGCATTTGTTATAATCACATTAGAAGCACGCTTATCCTCGGGGCATTGACTTTTTGAAACCAGTTTTTTCCCAATCATTCGGTCGAGCAAGCGCGAGACATCCGAATTTTTATCGAGCATTCTGCTTTTAATCTCGGCACCCGAAATACTTCCGGGATGTTGCCCTCTTAAAATTCGAAGGATGTTGTATTGTTGATTGGTGATTCCGTAAGGCTCAAAAAGTTCTCGTTGTTTATTCTGAATCCAATTGGCAGTGAATAGTAGGTTTAGGACCGCTTTCTGGTGTGGACTTTTGAATTTTGATTGTTTTATTTCTCCATCTATTTTCATAAAATGAATAAGCTGTCTCAAAAGTCAATTTAAAATTGAATGTCATTCCGGCCTTTGAGCCGGAATCTCATCCCAACCTCACAAATCTAAGATCGCCCCGATACATCGGGGCGATGACAGGATGACTTTTGAGACAGCTACTTTATGGACTAAGCTTGCTTGTCAAGTTCGATTTTACAAGATATGGTTACTTCATCACTCACTACAGCTCCTCCGTCTTGAAGTTTGTTAGCCCATTTAACTCCATAATCCTGACGGTTAATAACACCGGTTAATTTGAAGCCGGCTTTAATGCCGCGGCCGGTATTTACCTGACCACCGTAGGTCACATCAAACGTTACATCTTTTGTAACCTCCTTCATGGTAAATTTACCTTTCAGTACATACTTACCGCCTTCTTTTACCAAGGTACCTTTGAATTTGATATCAGCAAATTTCTCAGCATCAAAAAAATCGGCCGACTTAAGGTGACCATCACGTCTTTCGTTGTCAGTGTCGATGGAAGCTACTTTCGCAGAGAATTCTACTTCTGCACCGTTGAAATCTTCGGCCTTGCTCACCACAGAGGCATCGAAATCATTAAATTTTCCTTCTGCATCAGAAACAAGCATGTGAACTACGCTAAAGCCCACTTTGGAGTGGCTTTTGTCAATTTTCCAGGTTGTTTGTGCTGTTGCAAATCCGGCAACCAATAAAAAGGCTGCCATTAAGTTGATTTTTTTCATAGTTTAATTTTAGTTTTTGTTTGCTGTGCAAGTATAACACCAGTTTTTAAAATAGATGTTTAAACATGTATTTTTCTTTTGTTAAAGACTTGTTAATCAGGGGGTAAAAATTTATAAATAACTGAACCCTTAGCCGGGCAACCTTATAAATTAAGCCAATAGGTGAGTTTTATAACCAATGCCCGGCTTTTCGGTTGGCCTATATAAAACACATTTCCATTTTCAAACGATTCAGCAAAATAGTTGTCGGTGTAAACGATGAACAAGTCTGAAACAGGTTTAAAACGCCACTGAAACCGACTATTGATGTTCAGGTTATTGATCTGGCTATTGTATTGTACAAACGTAGTCCAGAATATTTTTCGGGAAAATGTAAAGTCGATCCGTGGTCCGATGAGTAATAAATCTGAACTATTGTAAGGGTCGGGTAACCGGATGCCATTGTAGCTAAAATTCAAAGATGTGGATCCCCAGGGTTGATAGCGGTACGTTACAACACCTGTTAAGTTTATCCTATAACCATTAAAATACCCACCTGAACGCGTGCTTAAATTATAGAAGAGACGCCTGCGCGCATCCGATGTGTAGTTGGCAACGAAAACATAATTTCTATACGAGGTATTAGCTGCTAATTGAGGGCCTTCCGTGCCGCTCGGATCAAAGGGATCAAATAAGTAGGTGTACTCTTCGCGCAAACGTAAAGACCAAAGCGCGGTGCTCTTAAACCGCATCCGATATAAAAAATTATAATCCCAATCTAAAAGACCATAGGTTTCATTACTAACAATGTCGAAGTCCACACCTGGACCATGACTTTGAATTTTTCCGCGGGCTGGATAAAAGTTATACCAGGTGGTAGAAGCGAGTTGTTGTATATCTTGCCTTCTTACAAAACCAACTTCGGGATTGTAGTTAGCGCCTACAACCCGTGTCAACACATTCACATTCCATTTCAAGGTACTATAGTTGATAAATCCACCATAGGCAAACGAGGAATCTTTCTTACCCTCATCAAAGGAATGATGATAAAACGCTTTTCCGGTCCACCGGTTGTCTTTGGATGCGAGGTTAAAATCCAGGCCGGCAGCGCGTGAGTAATTCATGGGGTTGTTAGTGAATTCGCCACCAATGGAATCCTGAAAGGCTTGTTTGTTGATCAGGATCATTCCAATATTGGAACGGGCAAATACCTTTTGCTGAATGGTTGCTACCGTGTAGTTGGTAGAAGGAAGATTAATTTTTTTATCCTCGCCTGCTTGCATAGTTAAAATTCCTATGCGGGTATTGTTGTTTATTTTCCCACTAAGGCGTCCGCCAGCATAAATTGTATTTTGAATATTTTGTCCGGTTGATGAATCCCGGGCAACGCCTATCCTTCGGGAGAAGAAAGGCCGGGTACCTTCCAATCCGAACGAAGCAAACAAATCGGCATTTTCCAAAAAGAATTGCCTTCGTTCCGGGAAAAAAATCTCAAAGCGATCGAGGTTAGTTACCTGTTCATCAACCTCAACCTGCGAAAAATCGGGATTGACGGTTAAGTCAAGATTCAAAGCCGGTCCGATCCCAATTTTAGCATCACCACCGGCTTGGAGTTTTGTAGTGGTAGGAATACCTTCTTCAAAATTGCGTTGTGAGTTGCCGGCTATGTAGGGGATCAGCGAAACATTGCCACCGGGTTTTTCAAGTGGTTTATCCCAAATCAATTCTTTGTTAAAGGCCAGGTTAACAATGTCGAAGTTTCGTGGAATCGGTGACCACGTTGACCTTTCAGCATATTGACTGTCGATACGGTAGAAGTTGACGTTCCAACTTGAAAGATTCTCTTTGAAACGAAGGGTCTTAAAGGGAATTGCCATCTCGGCAATCCAATGATCCTCATAAATCTTAACTTCAGAATACCACTTATTGTCCCAGTTCAGTGTAAAATCGGAGGAACCTGTTCCCCCTCCGTTGGAGATCAGACCTTCGCGCTGCACCCCAAAGGGATTTACGCCAAAAACAAATCCGTTTGTCCGATCTTGAAAAGTATCAAATACTACAGACACACCATCGTTGGCCTCGCCCCGGTAGTCTCTACGTAAAGATGGAGTTACATAATTATTGCGCGGCCCGAGGTTATACATTTTTGCCGCTACATAAATAAACTGCTCATCGTATGTAACCCGGACTTCGGTTTGTGCATTTGCATACGATGAATCGTACGGAAAGTATTGTTTGAACCGGGTGGCTATCTCTGCCGTTTGCCAGTCGGGCTCAAGAATCTGGGCATCCAGCACAATGGGTGCGGTTGCTTTTCTGATCATCAAAGCAGGTTGACTAAAGCCTATGAAACTTGTGAGTAACAATAAGCTTGTGATCAATCGCGAAAGCACAGATTAAAGAGGATTAAATTTCAAGTTTAGGCAATCGTAACTACAGGTGAAGACAATTTTGATAAGAGGGCTTAATGGTTTGTCAACGCTATAATTTTAAATAAAAATCTTTTGTTAACGCCCGGTAGGCTTCAGACCATTGATCATTCTCGTAAAGAATCAACTCCTCCTCGTGTAAAGGAGCTGCTTCCAATTTAAATTCTATCAGGATTCGTTCGGGTGGTTTTGAATTCCGGGATCGGAAAATACATTTGCGTGTACAAAACCAGTTGTTATACTCGGCCACAGTTTTCAATCGCTTGGCTTCTGCTTCCGGAAGCACAATATTCAATCTCCCCGCTGGTTGTAACAATCGTTTACTATGAGTAAGTAATTCAGTGTGTGTGAGTGTTTCCGTATGACGGGCAACGATGCGTCCGGAAGAAGGTGGTTTATAACTGTTACTAAAAAAGGGTGGATTACTGATAATTAAATCATAGGGCTGACTATCAAATTCCTGAAGAGGTGTATGGGTTACAGAAATTTTTTTCGGCCAGGGCGATTGACTAATATTTTCATGAGCCTGCTCACAAGCATCCTGCGAAATATCGATCGCATCAATTTGAACTTCAGAATTTAATCGTTGGGCGAGCATGAGTGCGATTACTCCCGAGCCTGTGCCTACATCCAAAATTCGGGTTGCATGGGTAACATCAGCCCACGCACCCAATAAAACACCATCGGTGCCAACCTTCATAGTCGATCGATCGTGATGTACAGAGAATTGCTTAAAATCAAATTTATGAGCTACGCGCATAACTGGATTAACGCGCCCAGGTAGTTGGCTGATAAATTTTTTCTGACCACGAATCTAGCCGTGGGTTCATGGTGGCGAACCATAGCGGGGGAATCAAAGCCAATAAAACCATGGTTGGGTAACCGAAAGGTAACTGTGGACTTTGGTCATAGTGGTTCAGCACTTGATATCGTTTAATGGCATTGGCATGGTGATCCGAGTGCCGTTGCAACTGAAAGAGAAAAAAATTACTGATCAGGTGACTTGCGTTCCAGGAATGAAGCGGATTAATACGCTCATAAGTTCCAGCCGAATTTTGTTTCCGTACTATCCCGTAGTGTTCTACATAATTTACCAGTTCAAGCAACGAAAAGGCAACATAACTTTGGGTAAAAAAGAAAATAGGTATTTGCCATACAAAATGGTTTTGATACAAACTGAACGCGAGGGTAATCAAAAAACAAAAGAGGATCGGCAACAGCGCAAACGATATCATCTCGTTTCTGAACGAAAACCACGAAATTCCTTTTTGCCTCAGGCGCACTGTTTCAAGTTTCCACGCATGAACATATCCCATCCAAACAGAGCGAAACCAAAACGAATAGAAGTCTTCATTTTTTCTGGCTGTCGCGGGATCTTCAGGCGTTGCTACATGCACATGATGCCCCCGGTTATGTTCAATATAAAAGTGCATATAACAGACTGTCATCAATAACGCCTTGCTATAAAATCTCTCTAATTTTGATTTCTTATGGCCAAGTTCGTGAGCCACTGTGATGCCTATGCCACCCGTCACTAACCCGGTACTGATCACAAAACCTATCCATTCAGATACTGTTTTAAGTGCACCCGTACTTACCGAATAAAATGCCCAGATTAAAAGCGCAAATTGAAAGAATGTCCATAGGTAAGTAACAAAACGGTAATAAAGTGCTTCGCTGATTAATTTAGCTTCTTGTTCGGTTACGTTTTCTTCGTCTACACCAGCCAGTAGATCCATCAGAGTGATTATGACGAATACGAAGCCGAGCGTGAGAAAATTCCACCACCCGCCCAGGTAAAAGCCGACTAGTACCAAAGCGGGTAGGATGAATGCAGTAAAAAATCCGATCTTTTTTAGGATTTTCATCGGTTCAATTTACAAAATGAAAGGCAATTCAATCAAAGAACCAAAGAAAAGGAGGTGCCTTTCCAAAATACCATATCAATAATAAGTGGGTGGCAATAGTACCCAATAATATCACTTTCAATTAATTACCCTACCTTTGTAGCTTATTATATAACACACTTAATGGAATCATTTGATGGCCTGGGACTCTCCGGGCAACTGGTGGAAGTTATCCGCCAAATGGGTTTTGAATCACCCACACCGATTCAGGAAAAGGCGATCCCAATACTTTTAAAAGGAAATGTTGATTTGGTTGGCCTGGCTCAGACTGGAACTGGAAAGACAGCTGCTTTTGGTTTACCCTTGTTGCAATTGGTAAACGAATCTGATCGCTCAACGCAGGCCCTCATTGTTGCGCCAACGCGTGAACTTAGCGTACAGATTACCAGCGATTTGGAAAAATTTTCCGCTTCTATCATGAAGTTGAATATTGTTACCGTGTATGGAGGGGCCAGTATCAGCGAACAAATCCGTAAGATTAGAAAGGGGGCTCAGATCATTGTTGCTACTCCGGGTCGTTTGATCGATTTGCTTGCACGTAAGGTAGTCGATCTTACTACGGTAAAGTATGTAGTGCTTGATGAAGCTGACGAGATGCTGAACATGGGTTTTAAGGAAGATATCGATGAGATTCTTTCCACCACTCCGAAAGATAAAAACGTTTGGTTGTTCTCAGCTACTATGCCCCGCGAAGTTCGTGAGATTGCGAAAAACTATATGCGCAATCCCGAAGAAGTTACGATGGGTGAACGGAACCAGGGTAACGAGAATATTGACCATCAGTATTTGATGGTTGACGAACGCGATAAATACATGGCGCTAAAACGTTTTGTAGATTATGCGCCCGATATTTTTGGGGTAATCTTTTGCCGTACAAAAATTGACACACAAAAAATAGCGGAACACCTGATTAAGGATGGGTATAGTGCCGATTCCCTTCACGGGGATCTTACCCAACAACAACGCGACCGCGTAATGCGGAATTTCAAAAATAAAACGTTGCAATTGTTAGTAGCCACGGATGTTGCCGCGCGGGGTATTGATGTTACAGGTATTACGCATGTCATTCACATGAATATGCCGGACGAAATGGAATACTACACACACCGTAGTGGACGTACTGCCAGAGCAGGTAAGAAAGGTATTTCATTAGCCATTGTTTCAAGACGCGAAGTGGGCAAAATACAACAAGTAGAGCGTGGGCTGAAG
>JBGSTJ010000037.1:0-1942 GCA_041736555.1 Cyclobacteriaceae bacterium | reverse complement strand
TTCCGGCTCCATCTCCCAGAAGTAATGAGAAGTTATCATTGGATTGGCTACACGTAACTACATCTAAATTACCATCTTTATTAAAGTCGCCAACTGCCACATCAGTGGGATTAGTGGCCGAAGCAAAATTTCTTTTGTTGGCACCGGTAAAGGTTCCCGTACCTGAGTTTAATAAAATAGTTACTTGCTGATTGGCGAAGCCATTAAAATTTACACTTACAAAATCAATCCGGCCATCATTATTAAAATCACCTTTTGCCAATCCCTGCGGTGTACTAGGCATACTAACAACAGGAACTTTATTGAAGGTAACTTGTGCGGTAAGTTGAAATTGAAAGAATACTAAAAAGACAAATGTCAAGAACAAGGTTTTCATAGTGCAGATGGTTTTTTCTGGCACCTAAAAATCAGCAATAACAAAGAATTAGGGTATTACATAATCATGTAAGGGAAGGTGCGAAGTTAGAAGTAGGATTTATGAATTGAGCTAAACCAACTTCTCGTTTAGCGCTTTGGATACCGCCTCGGTTTGGGAGTGGACACCTCTTCGCTGTTCGACATTTGTAATGTCGAACCTGAGATAAAAAAGATTTATACTATTCATGGCTTAAAGAATTATTTGTAACCAATCCTAAAGCCTGTGGTTCGAGCATGCACGAATCACATTCCATTTACACTAATCTTTCATTCAATGCTTTGGAAACAGCTTCGGTTTGGGAATGAACGTGTAGTTTTTCGTATACCTTTTTTATGTGCGCCCGAATGGTATCTACCGTTACAGAAAACTCAACTGCCATCATTTTGTAGCTGTTTCCTTTTGCCAGTGAAGTGAGTATCTCTTGCTCGCGGGCAGTAAGTTTATAAGGATTGACGGCAATCGGTTTTTGCATGGAAGCAATAACCATGTGGGCAATAGAAGGTGACATGGGCGCACCCCCATGCAGCACTTCATCCATGGCATCAAAGAGTTTAGAAGAGATATGTTTTTTTAATAGATACCCGGAAGCTCCTGCGCAAATTGCATCAAATACGTGAACAGTATCATCAAATACGGTGAGCATCAGGATGGGCGTATCAATTCCTGCTGCCCGGATGCGTCTCACCGCTTCAATGCCTGTGCGGCCTGGCATATCAATATCCATTAATATTACCTCGGGGTTGTGGTCGCTTATCTGTTGTTCGGCAAGCAGCACATTATTATAAGACCCAACAACTGCGAATTGCAGATCTAACTCCACAATGGTGCCAATGCTTTCTCGAAGCATATCATTGTCTTCATAAATGAGAACCGGTAAAGCCATTATACTGTAAAATAATTAAATAGTCTTCCAATATTCTATACCCCAATCATGTAATAGGAAAAGATAAGTCGATGCGCACGCCTTCATGAGGGGCTGTTGTTAATTTAAATTGAGCACCTAACGATTCTGCCCGTGATTGCATATTTTTAAGTCCATTCCCGTCTGGTACCTGCTCTTTTGTAAAACCCTTTCCATTATCGTGTATTGTCAGTTTGACCTTATTTTCAATTTTCATGAAAACAATATTTACGTGGCTGGCTTCACTATACTTGGCAGCGTTGTTAAGCGCTTCCTTAAAAATCAGGAAAAGATTTTTTCTTTTTGCCCCATCTAATACTATTCCCTTTAATGATTCTTCCCCTTCAAAGGCATAATTAATATTTTTTGGTTCCAGAATTTCTCCTGCAAACACTTTCATTTTTACTACTACTATTTTTTCGATCGAATCATTTATAGGATTAATGGACCAAACCATATCAGACATGCTTTCCATCATTTGGGAGGATTGCTCTGAAATACGAACTAGGTGTTGTTTGTTGCCTTGCGGATTTTCGCGCATCGCAATTTTGCTGATAATGTTAATGGTGGAGAGCGTTGATCCGATATCGTCATGCAAATCGCGCGCAAGCGAGTTGCGCATA
>JBGSTJ010000047.1:0-62032 GCA_041736555.1 Cyclobacteriaceae bacterium | reverse complement strand
CGCGAAGAAGTACCTGCGCTCGGTGTATGGGCTGAACAGCAATGAGTACAGTCAGGTACGGAAAGTCAAGTTCAACAAAACATCCATACGATGAAAGAACCAGATGAGTAAAAACCTCGGTCGCAAGGCTGAGGTTTTTTTATTAACATTCCTTTTTTCTACTTGTCGAATAAGAATAAATCCATTCCGTTAGCAAACAACTTGATGTATACCAACCCCGCAAAACGCATAAAGGCCATGCATAGAATGCTGGCGGTGTTCAGTGCGGCCGGAATGCCTTGCATATACTCGGGAAGATCGGCCAGATCCAGTTGCTGGCTCAAACTCAAGAAGATGGCGATCGCCAACTTTAATCCTACTGAATTGCCAATGGCGAAGCACATGCATACCTCCCAATTGCCCTTAACGAAATTATAAAGAGATTCAGGAAGTATTCGCTCTTGTTTTTCCCGGATTTATTGACCTATTGGCTTTTGCTCTATTTTAAATGAAGGTGCCGTATAATCTTTAGGCAGATAATTGGCCGGAATAGAAACCATATTTCCATCGCGCAAAGCTTTATAATGCGGGGAAAGTATTTCAACACCCGCCTCATTAAACTTATCCTGGATTTTTGAATGGAGTTGAGAATAAATTTTAGCACTTATCGATGGCTGATCCGTATAGGCGTTTAATTGGTAAGACACGTAAAAATCATCAAGGCTCGTTTGTAGTACAAAAGGTTTACGATTCGCATCGGTGAGTATGCCCTCAGTCTCTTGCGCTGCAGATATCAATAATTCATGCACTTGTCGCCACGGAACATCATACCCAATGGTTACTCCCGTATTCAGAATTAGCCCGAGTTCCTTAGCAGAGGCTGAATAATTTATGGTATGCACTGCTAGAATGGTGGCATTCGGAATGGTGATATCTTCATTTTTAATCGTACGAATGCGCGTTACGAGGGTTGATTTTTCAAGAACATCACCCGTAACCTCACCAATTTTGATGCGATCACCAATTTTAAAAGGCCGCATGTACGTAATTACTAAACCAGCCACCATATTTGAAATGGCTGTTGAAGAACCAAGGGAAAACAAGACCCCCAAAAAAACTGATACCCCTCGAAATACAGGAGAATCGGAGCCCGGCAGATATGGAAAAATGACAATGAACATGAACGCGTACAACAATACTTTTACAATATTGAATGTTGGGATGGCCCAATCGGGGTAGAAGCCTGAAATAGTGAGCGACCCTTTCTCGATCTCACTTGCCAAAAAGCCAATAAACTTAACCGTATATCGAACAACAAAATAAATGACAGCAATTGTGAACAAATTGGGTACGTAATTAAATGCTCCCATCAATACCCCACGCAAGGGATCTAAAACGTATCCGAATAATCTTTCAGCAAAACCTCGGGTCCACGGAAAAATGCTGAAAAGAAGAGGCAGAGAGATGTAGAGTACAATAACTATTATAACCCAACGCAATACGTTGTTGATGAAAAGTGCTACCGCTAACTCTCGTTTAGAATCAAGGAATTCATACCCTTTGAATTTAATTCCCTTCAAAATTTTTTCTCTTTGACGAATTAGCCATTTACGTGTGAATACAAATAATTTATTGATGTACCGTATAATCAAATAAATAATCAGAAGTTCAAACAAGGTTAATCCAATTCTGATTAAAATAGTTTGAATACTAATTTCCTTGATTTCATCTTTCACAGCCTTTTGTAGCAGTAAAAGATTCTGTTTTGCTAGCACCGTGCGTTCTTTTCCTTCGGCCTTTGCATCTTCTGTTGTTATGCTGAATAGTATGCGGTCTTTGTACCAGACATCACTACTAAACTCACTCTCTGAAATACGTAAGCTGTCGGGTGAAAAGCCCGATTCATTTAAAAGAGTGTTTATTCTTTGATGAATTATGTTTACCCTTTCAATAGGACGGTACGGGCCTATGGCAGAATACAGAAAGAACAAGGTGTCATGTTTCAGCACTACAGGATAACCCGTTTTAAGAGAGTCCAGAGGTTGTGTGTATGCCTTTCCAGAAAGGGCAGTTAAGAAAAAAGCTATAACAATCAACGTTCGCATCGTTTCAGAATTTATTTTTGGTCCGTGCTAACGGATCCATACTTACAAACCAATCCCCTATCTCATGGATTTGTTAATTATTAACACTACGCATCTAAAGTTGTTGGATTTTAAAAGGTCCCCCTCTGTCCTCGTCACAAGTCAATGATAGCTATTTTGTTCTTCGTTTGAAAGTCGGCTCTATAAATTTTTGATACCTGACCGGCTTTCCATTTGAAGGTTTACCCGAGGGAATGAATTTTGAACTTAAACCAACCCGGCAAAACCCATAAAGGCCATACTAAGAATGCTGGCGGTGATCAGCGCGGCCGGAATGCCTTGCATATACTCGGGCAGATCGGCCAGATCCAGTTGCTCGCGCAAACTTGAGAAGATGGCGATCGCCAACGTAAATCCTAATGAATTGCCAATAGCAAAGATTACACTCTCGAGCAAATTGAAATTGTTCTGAATGACAAGGATAGCAACACCCAGAATAGTACAATTGGTGGTGATCAACGGTAAATAAACACCCAACGCCTGGTATAAATCCGGACTCACTTTCTTTAACACAATCTCTACCACCTGCACAAGAAAAGCGATTACGAGAATATAAGTAACCGTTTGCATGTAGGCGATGTCCAACGGAATAAGAATGTAATGTTGCACCAGGTACGTCATGATAGTGGCAATCGTCATAACAAAAATGACGGCACCACCCATGCCCACGGCCGTAGAAGTGTTTTTAGAAACGCCCAGGAATGGACAAATGCCTAAAAACTTCGCCAACACAATGTTGTTGATGAAGATGGCCGAAACAATGATGATGAGATAGTCCATACAAGAATTGTTAATGGGGTGAACGTTTTCTGTTTTTCATCCAATTCATGATTGCAATAATAAAACCCAGCGAGATAAAAGCGCCCGGTGCAAGAATAAACACGAGCATTCCATCGGCATCTATAAACTTATATCCAAAGAGTGATAGACTTCCCAGCAGTTCGCGAATGGCGCCCAGCAGGGTGAGTGCGAAGGTAAACCCCACTCCCATGCCCAGACCATCAATGATGCTTGAAAGTGCAGTATTGCGTGAAGCAAACGCTTCGGCCCGGCCCAACACAATACAGTTTACGACAATGAGTGGAATAAATAATCCCAGTTGTTCATTGAGTGCGGGTGTATAAGCCGCCATCAACAATTGCACTACGGTAACAAAGGCGGCAATGATCACAATAAAAGACGGTATCCGAACTTTATCCGGGATCACGTTCTTGACCAGCGAGATCACAAGATTTGACATCACCAACACAAAAGCAGTGGCTACACCCATGCCCAGTCCGTTCACTGCGGAAGACGTTACGCCCAGCGTGGGGCATAAGCCGAGCAGAATTACAAAAACAGGATTCTCTTTAATGATTCCCTTTAGAAAATTCTCCTTATGACTAATTGGATTGGCCATGATTCACAGTTTGAAATGTTTCATACGCTACCTGTACCGCTTCCGAAAATGCTCTTGAACTAATGGTGGCGCCCGTAATGGCATCTACCTCACCCCCATCCTTCTTTACTTTCATGTTCATCTGGCCAGGGTTCTTTCCGTAAAACTGATTCAGGAATTTTAGGTCGCTCATTTTTGATCCGAGACCAGGTGTTTCTTTGTGCTCAATCACAACTACTTGTTGGATATCGCCTTTCATAGTAAATCCTACCATCAGCCAGATGTCGCCACTATACCCTTTGGATGATTTTGTCTTTACAGCGATGCCAATCATCTCACCGTTTGCTTTGGCGGGAAAAAATTCCAGACTGTCTTGACCATCGGGCGTTGCCACTTTATATTTTTCCGTAACCGGATTATTATCATAACCCTGAATGACTGCCTCAATAGCACGCAATTGTTTTTCCATCTGGGCTTTGGCAATAGGTTCTTTTGTCCATTGAAACACATAGCCTAATGAAAGGCCCGCCACCAGCGTGATCACCGTAAGGGTGACCAGTAAGTTTAGAAAAGATGATTTGATCGTGGCCATAATTTAGTTCTTCGACTTGTTTAGGCGTCTGACCGCTCCAAGCGGTCTGACGCCTAAATTTCAAGGCTGTCTCAAAAGTCTGGTTGTCATCGTCAAGCCTCAGGCCTGACGATCCCAGATTAGCGAAGCAGAACGAGATTCCGGCTCAAAGCCTGCCTATGCCGAATCCGCCAGTTGGCGGAGCAGGCAGGGCCGGAATGACATTTTCAATTTTAATTGACTCTTGAGACAGCCTCTTTCTTTCATTTTACTTTCTCTTTTACAACTCCATACCGGGGCTCTTTCGCAAACTTGTTGATCATGGGCACAAAAGCATTCATGATCAGAATGGCGAATGAAACTCCCTCCGGGTAACTTCCAAACAAACGAATCAATACCGTTAATACACCAATGCCTACCCCAAAAATGAGCATCCCCCTATGGGTGAAAGGCGAGGTTACATAATCAGTTGCCATGAATACCGCACCCAACATCACTCCACCAGTCAGCACGTGAAACAACGGACTCGCATAGCGGGTAGGGTCTATCAACCAGAAAATTCCCGTCATCACTACAATGGTAAAAAGCATCGAAACCGGAACATGCCAGGTAATTATTTTTCTATAAAGCATGTAGATCAAGCCCAGCAACAAGGCCAAGGCCGACATCTCACCGAGACTTCCAGCTTGTAATCCAAAAAAGAAATCAGTGTAGGATGGCATCTCACTTAAAAGTTTGTCTACCGGTGTGCCGGCACGAATCCCGTCTTTCAAAATACCCAAGGGTGTGGCGCTGGTTACGGCATCCAATGAAAATGTTGCACCCTGCACGGGCCATGAAGTCATCTGCACTGGAAATGACAAGAGTAAAAATACGCGACCAACCAAAGCCGGATTAAAGGGATTGTTTCCTAATCCACCAAAACTCATTTTACCAATCCCAATGGCAACTGCGCTTCCAATAAGAATAATATGCCAGGGCAAATTAGTGGGTACGTTAAAAGCCAATAAGATGCCTGTGATGATAGCAGAACCATCGTAGATAGAAGCAGCACGTTTTAATAAGTACCTCGCAATGGCATACTCAATGGCCACGCAAAATAAAACGGATAGCCCTGTTACATACAGCGCTCCAAGTCCAAAATTATAGATTGAAAAAAGTAATGCCGGGACCATCCCATAGATCACACCGCGCATAATCTGCGGCACGGTTAACTCCGTGTGGATGTGTGGCGATGGCGAAACGGTGAGAAGGCCGGCACTCATACTTTCTTCTGTTTTCGGATTTGTGTTTTGCCCAGCCGGATGTAATCCAGAATGGGTCGGTTGGAAGGACAAACAAAAGAGCATGAACCACACTCAATACAATCCAGGATATGTTCTTCCTTCGCACGCTGACTATTTCCCTTCTTCGACATGAGCAGTAAGTGATAAGGCTCCAGACCCATCGGGCAGGCTTCGATGCACTTACCACAATGCAAACAATTATACACTTCAGCTCTACTTGCTTCATCTTTGGGAATGAGCAAAATACCCGAAGTACCTTTTGCGACAGGTACATCAAGATCGGCAATGGCTTTACCCATCATCGGTCCGCCACTTATAATCTTGCCGGTATCTTCCGGCACACCACCGGCTGCGATCAGCAAATCAATCACCGGTGTGCCAATGCGCACCAGGAAGTTGGACGGTTGCTTCACCGATTTACCGGTAACAGTAACCACTCGTTCCAACAGCGGTTTATTCTTTTGCACCGCTTGATAAATCGCATAGGTGGTTCCTACATTGTGTACAATGGCACCGGCATCGGCCGGCAGACCTCCGGAGGGAACCTCGCGGTTTAATAATGCCTGGATCAATTGTTTCTCTCCACCTTGTGGATAGTGAACTTCCAAAGCTTCTACGGTAATTCCCGATTCGTTCTTTAATAGTTGCTGGAACAATTCAATCGCATCCTGTTTATTATCTTCAATGCCGATAATTGCTTTTTCAACACCCAGGGCCTTCATCAGAATTTTTATTCCAACAATAATTTCTTTTGGCCGCTCCAACATCAACCGATGATCGGCTGTGAGATACGG
Organism: Cyclobacteriaceae bacterium; assembly: GCA_041736555.1. Lineage (GTDB taxonomy): Bacteria > Bacteroidota > Bacteroidia > Cytophagales > Cyclobacteriaceae > ELB16-189. The sequence continues at coordinate 55,880 of JBGSTJ010000047.1, read as the reverse complement.
TTCGCACTCTACGCCATTGATCAGCAAGTGATCAACATGTTTGCCTTCGGGTACACTCAATTTTACATGCGATGGAAACGCGGCACCCCCCATGCCTACTACACCCGCTTCCATGATGCGGGCTACAATTTCTTTTGGATCAAGTTTAATTTCTTCGACAAGTGTTTCCGTGAGGTCAATGTTTTCGTACCAATCATCGCCCTTTACCCGAATGGAAATAGCCGTGTGTTTAAATCCACTGCTGTCCATTACTTCTTCAATTACGCCAATGCGACCCGAAGCCGAAGCATGGATATTGGAGGAAACAAACCCTTCGTGCGTAGCAATGATTTGCCCGGTCTTTACCATGTCGCCACGCTGCACAATAATTTTTGCAGGGGCCCCGATATGCTGGGCAACAGGAATCGTAACAACTTTCGGCAAGGGCAAGGGAGTGATAGCAACGCCCGCAGAAATTTTTTGATCGTCCGGATGTACACCGCCTAGTTTGAAAGTCTTAAGCTTGTGGTGGAGTTTCATGGGTGTTTTGTTTTGCAGCTTCTGCTGCGAGTTTCTCTTCTTCTTTTTTCTTCCGGGCGCGCTCTTCGCGTTTCAGTCGTTGTTCATTAGCCGCTTGTATCTTTTCAGGAGTTACATTGGCAGTAATAATGTTATGAACATCGCAGGTTTCCACACATTCCATACACAACTTGCATTTTTCAGGATCGATTACTGCCAGACTATTAGTCATGGTAATCGCATCGTAGCGGCACGCTTCAAAACATTTGCTGCATCCTGAGCAAGCAACAGAACATTCTTTGCGGGCCGTGCTTCCCTTCTCTTCATTAAGACAAGCAATATAAACGCGTTGATCCTTTTTGCCTTTTGGCCACAGTTCAAGAATTCCCTTCGGACATTCCTTTACACAGGCATTGCAAGCAGTACACTTATCTTCAATGACAACCGGTAACCCGGTTTTCTCATCCATGTACATGGCTTCAAAGTCGCAGACATCTACACAATCGGCCATACCGAGGCAACCATAGGCACATCCGGTATCGCCACTGTATAAGGCTGCGGCAATCTTGCACGACTCGGTACCATCATAGACATTCGTTTTCTTGCGATGTTCAAATGAACCGGAACAGCGAACCACCGCGATATACGGATCGCGCTCTACGGCTTTGATGCCAAGTATCTCCGCCACCTGCTTCATTACGGCATTTCCACCTACCGGGCAGTGCAGTGAAGATAGATCGCCTGCTTCCACCACCGCTTTTGCAAAGGCATGACAGCCAGGCTGACCACAACCTCCACAATTGGTACTCGGCAACACCTCTTCTACTTTACCGATCCGGTCATCTTCCTGAACAGCAAATTTTTTAGATACAAAATAAATTACCACTGCAGCTACGATGCCGATGGCGGTAAGACTCAGGATCGTATATAGAATTACCGGGTTCATCTTTTTACTACTTCAATATGGCAATGACTTCCTAATTTTTTTCTCAGCAAATACAGTATCCCGAAGTAAGGCACCAATACGAATAGGGATGCAATGCCAGTAAGGCCTTCTGGATATCCAGAGCGCATCATGAACACCAGAGTCAGTAGCATCAACAGGAAAGGACTAACATAAAGAAGCAAGACCGCCCGATACCCGGAAGCCGGATTTATCTTTACCACAACTTCATCCCCCGACCGGAATAAACTTTCCTTTGTAAGGACTTCCACTTCTTTGGCTTTTGAATCGCCTAACATACAAAGACTATTATGACAGGCCGAACAACCCGAACCCACCAGGGCGATTTTAACCCGACCCTGTTGTATATCCGTTACCAAACCAAAGTGCTCAAGATAATTTGTATCGCGCTTCATACGGCCATGGATTTATGAGCACGTTTCCGAACCGGATATTTCTCGAGCATGTGTAGACTTGTTTTAACAAGGCTGCCCATGGAAGTACAATTCAAAAAAATACTATCCTGATAAAGATCGGAGAGTTCATTTTTAAGTTGGTCAACATTCTCAGGTGTGGATAGTGTATCGGCAGTCATGGTATTTAATAACGAGTTTAGCTGACCATAGGAAGTCACTACCCTATTGCGAAGTCGCATGCGTTCTTCTTTTTGGTATTGCAATTCCAATACCGGTGACATGGTTTTAAAGCCGAGGTCGATGATGGGATTGTTTTCCTTGAAATACTGAGGCATATAAATGCGGCTGCTGCCTTCATAACATTCCTGATCAAAGTCAATAGACCGCAACCTGAAATGAAGTTCATCAAAATCCGGAATGATCTCCACAACAAAATTATCTCTACGCATATCCCCCAACAGTTGCACAAGGCTACGCTCGTTAAACTTCACAAACTCTTTGGCAATGCGCAATGGGTTGTATTCATGATTTTCCATCAGGTAATGCTGAATAAAAGTATCACCCGGAATGCCTTGAATATGTTCTTCAATAAAGGTTTCGCCTTTAGTAAGATAGTTGATTTTGTTGGGCGACAACAAATGTTCCAGCTCCATGCCATAGACCCGCGAGGCATCCGCTTGTTTGATATAGAAATAATCAAACAAGTCGTTGAGTCTATTTACAATACGAATGCGAAACGGATGCGTGTTGGCATACAAACAATAATCCACCCGATCAATAAAAAGGTGGTCAATCACTGAAGTATCGCCACCAACCTTCAATTGCGCATATACCTTGCGCAAGGCCTCATGAATAAACTGACGATCGGATTCAGAATAAATCATGGTTTCCCACAACGTGTCCTTCCCCTTTTTGTCCAGTAACGAAATGGTACTATTGGAATGCGTGAGGTCCTGGTAGGTAACCGGCACATCGATTTCGCGGTTGGTTGCTTTCAGATACTGTCGTAGCTGCGCACCAACCGGAAAGATGGGTTTCTTAAACCGAATACCTGCCATGTCTTTAATTATTGAAATTCTGGTTTAATAATAGCCACCCACTTTTCAATACGGCCGGCCGTTAAATCCTTTTGATTGTCTTCATCGATTACTAAGCCCAGAAATTTTCCATCGATCACACTCTTGGAAGCTTCGAAGTTATAGCCCTCCGTGGGCCATTGACCTACTACTGTAACTCCCTTGTCTTTAATTCGTTCGTGGATAATGCCGGGTGCATCAATAAACGTATCCGGGTAGCCATCGGCATCGCCTAATCCTACATAAGCGACTTTCTTACCCGCATAATCAACATCTGCCAGTTCATCAATAAAGGTATCCCAGTCTTCCTGTAACTGGCCAATCTCCCAGGTGGGGCAAGCCAATATCAGGTATTGATAAGGTTGCATGTCATCGGCTGTAGCCGAGTTTACATTGTGGAGGGCTGCTACCGAATCGCCCCCCAACTGAGTTTGAATTTGTGTAACCACTCGCTCGGTATTGCCTTCGGTTGAGCCGTAAAAGATTCCAATCTTTGCCATAGTATTAAAAATTTTAAGTTTTGTTTTTATTAAATGTCTTCCCGTTCGTCATGCAATTCGCCCCGCTTGGGATGATATTGCATAAAAATTTCAGAGCGCATTAATATGTCTACATATTGCGCGCGTTTGTACGAGAAGGGATCAATCATATTTTCTTTGGATAATCGACCTTTAAATTCATTGATGGATGGATATTTTTTCTTTTCCATCCAGGCTTCCATTTCATGAAGCATCGTCTCAATCACATGAATACCGCGCTTATAAATGGCACTTACCACCTGCACGGCATCTGCTCCCGCCAGCAACATTTTAATTACATCGTTACCACTGAGAATGCCGGTGTTACTGATGATGGTCGCATCGATGTTGCTATACAATAAGCCGGCATACCGCAAGGCAAGGCGGTTATCATTTTCACTACTGAAATTATACGGATAATGGTGAATTTCTTTGTCGATATCTATGTCTGGTTGAAACAACCGGTTAAACAAAACAAATCCACTGGCACCTGCCTTATCCATTTTTGAAATTACCGACAAAGTATTAGTATAAAAAGGACTAAGCTTTACAATAACCGGGATACGGATCGACTTGGTTACACCTTTTAATACTTCCAGTTGTTCATTCACCAGGGCGGCACCATCCGTTTCAAAGCCTACCTCACTTGTATAAAAATTAAGCTCCAACGCATCAATACCCGTTTCAGCCATTTTTTCAGCATACTCTACCCATGTATCGCGATACACGCAATTCAAACTTCCGATTAAAGGAATCGATATTGCATTGCGTGCCTGGCGTAAGCGAAGCAAGTGCTCTGCAGGTCCACCATGTTTCAGTTTTGGAAAAAATGATTCATGTTCTGCATCCCAATTGCTGTAAGTGTCATGCTGATTCTCCATTTCAAGAGATTCCAACTGAATCTGCTCTTCAAACAAAGATTTGTAGACGATTGCAGCAGCCCCAGCTTTCTCCAGTTTTACCAGGTTGTCCGTGTCCGTCACCAGGTTGCTGGCACCCACTACGATTGGATTCTTTAATGTGAGTCCGCAGTATTTTGTTTTTAAATCGACCATGATTGATTTCGTTTAGTGGTTTAGGATTCTGATAAGTGCTTTATGTCTTTAAACCGGAGTTCGTTGTCTTTCTTCGCCAGTTCATTGAGTCGGGCTGCTTCATTGGGATGCGAAAAATTGAGTGTCTTGTAACGAATCTCTTCTTCGAGGTAATCATTAAATGAAACAACATCTTCGGTGGCGGGCACATCCCAGGTAAATGGATTTTTGCCTTCCGCTCTAAGATCCGGATTGAACCGGTACATAGGCCAGTAACCGCTCTTCACCGCTTTCTCGGATTGCTTTTTAGCAAACTTCATATCATAGCCATGGGCGATGCAAGGTGAATAAGCAATGATGATGGATGGACCTTTATGCTTTTCAGCTTCCACAAAGGCAAGGGCCGTTTTTTCACGATCCATACCCATATTGACTACAGCCACATACGCGTTGCCATAGGTGGTCATCATCAACCCAAGATTTTTCTTACCCAGTTTTTTACCATCAGATGCAAACTTGGCAACTGCCCCACGAGGTGTTGCTTTCGAGGCCTGACCACCGGTGTTAGAGTACACTTCTGTATCCATCACCAGTATGTTTACATTTTTATTGGAAGCCATCACGTGATCTAAGCCACCAAAACCTATGTCATAGGCCCAGCCATCACCACCAAAAATCCATACACTCTTGTCTACAAAGTAATCTTGCAGTTCAATCACCTTATCTAAAAGAAAACGAACCTCTTTATTACCCGCACTGCGTTTGTGCTCTTCGGCCAATAGACCTTTGATTAAATCGGCATGTTCGCGCGCTTCACGGGTTACACTTTCAAAAAGTACCAGGCCCCGATCCAATGCACTTCTTAATTGTGCATTATTAAGTAGTGGTAATAAAGCCAGCACATTGGTTTTTAATTGCTTGCGATTGGCATCAACGGCCAGGCGCATGCCAAAACCAAATTCAGCATTGTCTTCAAAGAGCGAGTTAGCCCAGGCAGGTCCACGGCCATTTTTGTCTTTTGTATAGGGTGTAGATGGAAAGGTGCCACCATAGATTGACGTACAACCAGTAGCATTGGCAATCAACATCCTATCCCCATAGAGTTGCGTTACCAAATGAATGTAGGGAACCTCACCACAACCGGAACAGCTTGGAGGATACTCGATGTAAGGCTCTGCGATGTACGGCTCTGGAACAAAGGAAAGCTTGTCGATCCATGTAGCAGGATTACCGGGCACATTGCGATATTCCAGTTTTTTGGTTCCCGTTGGTATGGCACCATTTAACGGCATTCTGGAAACAGGTATGGTGTCACCTTTTAACCTTAGAATTGGATCTACAACGAACTTCGCATAATCGTCAGAATCCGGAGGCACTACATCGGTGATGTCTGCAAACTTTTCAGCGGTCGTTGGAATGGGTACTTCAACAATGGACGCGCAGGTAACATCAATCGCCTTCCAGTTCATTTCAACTATTTCTTGTCCTTTGCGTGCAAATTGTTTTTCAATATATTTTTTAATTAGCGCTATCGCTTCGGCTTCAGGCACCACACCAGAAACTTTGAAGAAGGCCGTTTGCATCACTGAATTAATGCGGCCCCCTAACCCAACGCTCTTTGCAATTTTAGAAGCATCAATAGCAAACACTTTGATTTTTTTCTTCCAGATTGTTTCCTGCATGTCGCGGGTGAATAGTCTGAAAATATTCTCAGGCTTCTGACTGCTATTAATCAGGAACGTGCCACCTTCGGTAATGCCTTCGAGAATATCATACTGCCCGATGTATTGAGGACGGTGCAGTGCTACGAAGTCAACTTTGTTTAATAAGTATTCTGATTGAATGGGTTTCTTACCAAAGCGCAGATGCGACACGGTGTAGCCACCGGATTTGTTGGAATCATATTGGAAATATCCTTGCACGAATAGATCCGTACTTTCACCAATGATTTTGATGGAATTTTTGTTCGCGCTTACCGTACCATCAGATCCATAGCCCCAGAATTTGCAGCGAACAATTCCCTCCTGTTCCGTATCAATGTCTTCTTTTACCGGAATAGAAAGGTTGGTAACATCATCGTTGATGCCTACCGTAAATCCATGCCAGCCGTTATTTTCAAGATGATCAAACACGGCTTTTACCATGGAGGGTGTAAACTCTTTCGAGGATAAACCATACCGGCCACCAATGATATGAAGATCCTTGCGTGTGCGTAAAGCGGCTACAACATCCAGAAACAGGGGTTCACCCAACGAGCCGGGTTCTTTGGTGCGATCGAGCACTACAATTTTCTTTACACTGGCCGGAATCACTTCCAGAAAATCTTCAAGCGCAAAAGGTCGGTAGAGCCTTACCTTAATGGCACCCACCTTCTCGCCTTTCTTAGTTAGATAATTAATAGTCTCTTCAATGGTTTCAATCGAAGACCCCATGGAGATAATTATTTTAGTTGCTTTTGGATCGCCTACGTATTCGTAGAGTTTATAAGCGCGGCCTGTTTTCTCAGCAAACAACTTCATGTATTTCTTTACAATAGCCGGACAGGCATCATAATATTTATTGACAGTTTCACGGCCCTGGAAATACACATCCGGATTCTGTGCCCCTACTTTACACATAGGCGCTTCTGGTTTCAATGCCTGCTTGCGGAAAGCTTCCACATATTTCATCTCCAACATCTCCAGCAAAACGGAATATTCAATCGGGATAATTTTTTGAATTGAGTGTGAGGTGCGGAAGCCATCAAAAAAGTGAAGAAATGGAATCTGGGCTTCCAATGTGGCCAGGTGCGAAACCACCGCGAGGTCTTGCGCTTCCTGCACGTTGCCCGAAGCAAGCATGGCAAAACCTGTTCCGCGGGTTGCCATCACATCCGAGTGATCACCAAAAATGGAGAGCGCCTGACAAGCTAATGATCGAGCCGAAACGTGAAAAACAGTAGGGATCATCTCGCCTGCGATCTTAAACATGTTGGGCACCATGAGCATTAAGCCTTGAGAAGCAGTAAACGTTGTGGCGAGAGCTCCTCCAGTTAAGGCCCCATGTATCGCACCAGCAGCACCAGCTTCCGATTGCATTTGCACAACATCCACCCGTTCGCCAAAAATATTCTTTCGGCCTTCAGCCGACCAGGCATCCGCTTTCTCTCCCATATCAGAAGAAGGTGTGATGGGATAAATGGCCGCCACTTCGCTAAAAGCGTAGGCGATGTTGGCAACTGCGGAATTTCCGTCTGTATTGATATAGGCTGGTTGATTTTTCATGAGGCTTAAATTTTATAGTGGAAAATTAGCCCAATGAAAAACCCCGCGTACTGTCATGTGTCAGCGTGATTTATGATTTTTGTCAGTTTCTGAATTGAGGATCATCATGAAACTAATAACTTATTAGTAGCTAATTTTGACAAAACACACGATTATGAAAAATTTAATTACAATTCTGCTTGCAGGCGTATTGGTACTCATCGTGAGCGTAGGCCTTTTGTATGGATTTATTTATTTCTTCCCCGCGTTGATGGAAGAATATTATAACCCGGTATTCCGATCCAATTCCTTTCAAACGGATCTTTTGTTTTATGTGCATCCCTTTATATTGAGTGCAGCCTTGTTCTGGTTTTGGGAAATCTCCAAAGAGATATTTTCAGGATCGCTGATACCGAAAGCCTATAAGATTGCTGTCTCTTATGGATTGGTTGCCATCATCCCTGTGCTATCGCTTACCTTCAGTGCCATTAACATTTCGGCCCTAATGGTTTTTACCTGGGTTGCCTATGGAGTCATACAAGCATTTGTTGCCTGCCTGGTTTTTGCAAACCGCAATCCGTGAAGTAAGAATGTTGGAAAAAGAGGAGTTTGTCAGAAAGCCAGAAATCCCAGGAAGACCAGGACACTAAAAATAAAACCAAACATAAAAACCTGGTAGGCATATACAAGTAAGTTGTATTTACGCTTGAGAATGCGTCCTTGATTGTACAAGTCAATGGTCATATGTTCATACAAATCCGTTTCGGATTCAAGCAGGTTTTTCATTTCATGTAGGTAGGATTGTTGGGTGTGGTTGGCAATAACACCAAAAAATAACAAGCTGGACTTTTGCATTCCGCCACCTTCGGCTTTGGCCGCAATTAATTTGGGACGTGCAGCCTGAATAGCAAAGATCACTGAAATCAGACACGAGAGAATAATCAATACGATTGGAATAATCACACTCGCCTCGTAGGTATCGATTTTACCAGCCACGGCACCATAGCCCGTAATGGCGATAATGGAAGAGATGATCATCGTGTTGATGCTGATGATAATGTTGGCTTTGTTATCAGCCATCTGAATGAGGTTGCTTTGATTTTGATAAGTAGATCGAAAAAGTGTTTCTCTTCCTCGTCCTGGTTTTTTCTTTTTGGGTGGTTTTACGTCCATAAAAAATAAATGTACTATTATTTAATAATAACCGCTTCTATCCATAAAAAATTAAAGACGGAAATCATTCAACCGAATATCATCCAGCCCATGTTGATCAAAGGGGTTCTCCATCTGATCCTGCACATTATAAAGGGAAATGAGAATAAATGTTGACATAGACGACAACGCATACACCATCCAGGATTCGTTCAACGAAATGCCATCATGTAATTTATTATATAAGGCTGGCGTATAGATGATGGGGTAAATGTAAATAAAGATCAGGCAATAGGCCCGGATTGCAATGGGTGTTCGATGTTGGTTCACCGCCATAATATTTTCAGCGCTGTCATATACATCTTTCATGAACCGAAAGATCTTTAAGGCTGTGCCATTACCAATGGTCTCGGAGTTTGCTTTGATGAAAAGGAAAATCTTACCAATCTCATCCGTAAGTTTTTCTTTTGTGCAGGTTTTTGTTCCGAGGTAGTCTGCCATGTGAAGCGTGATATCCTTAATGGTTTGTTGAATCTCCTGTTTTTTCACATCCTCCATTTTTTTGTTTTCCTGAAAACAATGATCCACAGTGATAAGACCGGCTTTAAATCGTGATAAATACTCGAGTGCCTTTTCACGTCTTCGAAATGCACTACGAATAGTAAACACAAGCGGAAAAATGATAGCAATACTGATGAGGGAAAGATCGTAGTTATATTGAAAACTGAACGTAAACGTGAGATAAGAAACCAACAAAGAAATTGACAGGGCAATAGCTGTTCTGGAATTGATTATCGATAGGTACTGATTCATACGGGCTTGGTAAGTGTAGGCTTGATCTTTCTTACTCAAATAAAATTAGAATAATCTGATTATAAACCCACTTGGTACTAAAACAAAAAGCCCCGATTAACGGGGCTTTTGTCTGAAAAAATAGTTGTATTAGTTAGCAACGCGAACGTTGACTGCATTCAAACCTTTTTTTCCTTCCTTCAGCTCAAACGTGATTGAGTCGTTTTCACGGATCTGGTCTACAAGACCGGAAACATGTACGAAATACTCTTGACCTGTGGATGTCTCTTTTACAAAACCGAATCCTTTGGTTTCGTTAAAGAATTTTACTGTTCCTTCTTTCATTGTGATTTGTTATAAAATTTTAATGGGCAAAGATAGGGATTAATATTGAAAATCCCAGAAACTGGTGAATAAGCCCCTTCCTGGTCTATTGCTTAACTGTCAAACGATTCTCTGTAAGCAGGAATACTCTCGTGAACTGGCATTTCAGACAACAAAAAAGCCACCCCGAAAATCGAGGTGGCTTTGATGAAAAAATTAGTTTATTAATTAGTCACGCGAACGTTTACTGCATTCAAACCTTTCTTTCCTTCCTTCAATTCGAAGGTGATAGCATCGTTTTCGCGAATCTGATCTACAAGACCTGATGCGTGTACGAAATACTCTTGTCCTGTGGACGTTTCACTTACAAAACCGAATCCTTTGGTTTCGTTAAAAAATTTTACTGTTCCTTCTTTCATTTTGATTTGTTAAAAATTAATGAACAAAGGTACTGATTAATATTGAATTACCACCTATTTGCCTAGGCAGCCCGTTTTACCCGTTCAAAACTCACTTCTTTTTGCTGTGCAATTCGAACAATCTTCATTTTATCCAATAATCGGATTACTAGGTAGGTAGGATCAATTTCATGCCAACGGATACCTCCGAAATTGGCTCTTGAACCAAACTTATGATGATTGTTGTGATAACTCTCACCCATCATTAAGAAATCAACCGGAAGAAAGTTCCTTGAGGTATCCCCGACAGGGAAATTCCTATATCCATACTTGTGGGCAAACCAATTAATAATGGCACCATGAATCGGACTCATCAGAAAGTGAACCGGGAGTAACAACCATAACCACCAATAAGCAGCAAACTGAAAATAGAAAGCTACATACAAAGCACCCCAGAAAAGCCTTGATGGCCAAGATCTTGCGAACTTATCAAAGGCTATCCAATCAGGAACTCCTTCCGTAAAGCGGTTTTCAACCACTATTCTTTTATTAGCGATATCCGAGTAGATGGTTTTAGTTTTCCACATCATATTCCAGATGGTTTCATCATACTTTGGCGAATGTGGATCGTTTTCTGTGTCCGCAAATGCGTGGTGCATGCGGTGCATCACACCATATCCATAGGGACTTAAATAATTTGATCCTTGAAAAATCCAAGTAAGAATGTACACCACCTTTTCAGTGAACTTATTCATCGTGAAGGCTTTATGAGCAGCGTAACGATGCAGGAAAAAAGTTTGAAAAAATAACGACAAGTACCAATGGGCAACGAAAAAAATCAAAATCTCCTTCATGAAACAGGTAGGTTAAGGTTAAAACAAGAACAAAACCCATAACGGGTTAACTAACTGTAAGACATGCCTCAGTTGGTTTTGTGACAAAATCTGAAGAAATTATTTTCTTACCTGGGGGCAGGTGATGTCAGTTTTCAAATGTTGGATAAAATCGCCAACATTACCCATAGCACAGGCTTTTTTGAAGCTTTCAAATAGATTTGATTCCGTTGCAACGGCCTTAACTTTACCGGTTTCGTCAAGTTTTTTACGTGCCCGGCTCAGCAACTGGCGGCAATAATCAGCCTTTTTACCCAATACCTTCTGAATCTCATCATATTCTAAATCAAAGACTTCTTTCAGTAAATAAGCCGCTCTCTCAAGGGGTTCAAGTTTGGTCTGAATTACTTTAAAGGCAGCCGATAGCTCCTTTTCAAAGTCCATGTGTGCAAAGTCTGATTCCTTAAATTTTACAATGAGTTCAGACAACTGAAACGAATCCCAATATTCTTCTTTTTTTCTTTTAAGGGTATTGAGATGACTGAGGCAATTATTGGTTACGGCTTTTATCAAATATGCCTTCGTATTCCCGATTTTCTCTTGTTCAATACTCAGCCATTTTACAAAAGTATCCTGTACGACATCTTCAGCATCTGCTTTACAGCGCAACAGATTATAGGCAATCTGATGCAACAAGGGTTGATAGAGTGTTATGGTCTGTGTTGGATTCAAAGTCACTAAAATTATTACCACAAAGGTACGCTTAAAATACTCTTATTATTCTTACACATGTAGAAGTATTTTAAGCCTGCTAACAAGTGTGAGCCTAGCCGAGCTCTAATTCGGAGAGCTCCAGCCAACGGAGTGTTTTCTCGTCAATGGTTTCATTTACTTGTTGTACCTGACCGGCCAGATCCTGCAACTTTTGATGATCGGTGATCCCACTGTTCAAGATTGCAGTTAAGTCCGCTTTCCGTTGCTCAAGTTTTTGAAGCTCCTGCTGAAGTTGTTCGAATTCCTGCTTCTCCTTGTAGGATAACTTCTTCTTACCCGCTTTAGATTCCTCTTTCCATTGAACTACCGGAGGTTTGCTTTTAACTTCTTCCTGCTCCTCGATAAAAGTGCGATAATCGGAATAGTTGCCATTGAAAGGTCGGATCACGCCATCACCTTCGAATATAAAAAGCTGATCGACCAAATGATCCATAAAGTATCGATCATGCGACACGAGCACCAGGCAACCGTTAAACTTCTCAAGAAAATCTTCAAGAACATTCAATGTGTCGATATCAAAATCGTTGGTGGGTTCATCCAGCACCAGGAAGTTCGGATTGCGAACCAATACCTTTAGTAATTGCAGTCTCTTCTTCTCGCCCCCGCTTAACTTTTCGATGATGTTGTATTGCTTCTCGGGTGGAAATAAAAACGTATCCAGAAACTTCGAGGCAGAAACAGAAGATCCATCGGCCAGCGTAATGAACTCTGCAATCTCTTTCACTTCTTCAATCACCCGATGGTTTGGGTTCAGGTCTTCAACCTCTTGTGTAAAGTATCCCACCTTTGTGGTGACTCCGGGAATGATTTCGCCTGTATCAGGTTTGGTAGCACCCGTTAATAAATCGAGAAATGTTGATTTACCAATTCCGTTTTTACCTACAATTCCAATCCGGTCTTTCTTTTTAAAAACGTACGAGAAATTATCCACCATTTTAGCCGTTCCGTAGCTTTTAGAAACATGATGCAGCTCAAGCACTTTACCGCCTTGTCGGGCTTCCTGAATATCCAATTCAAGCCGATCCTTTTTAAGATTCACGCTAGCTTTATCCTGCAAATCATAGAACGCTTCAATGCGGTATTTGGCTTTGGTACCTCGCGCCCTGGGTTGCTTCCGCATCCACTCCAACTCCTTTTTAAGCAGGTTTCGAGCCTTTGAAACTTCCGTTTTCAGCATCTCTTCACGATCGTTCTTTTTCTCCAAAAAGTAGGCGTAGTTACCCTTATACCGATAAAGTTTACCCCGGTCAAGTTCAATAATCTCATTAGCAACATTGTCCAGGAAGTACCGGTCGTGAGTAACCATCAGCAAGGTAATCTGCTGTCCAGCCAGGTACGACTCAAGCCATTCAATGGCTTCCAGGTCGAGATGGTTGGTTGGCTCGTCCATGATGATGAGATCAGGCTCAGCCAGCAACATCTGGGCAAGAAAGACGCGCTTTCGCTGACCTCCGGAAAGCTCCTCAAATTTTTGTTCAAGATCCGAAACCCCAAGTTTGCTGGTTATTGTTTGAACCTTCGCCTCATAGTCCCACGCCTTGTACTCTTCCATCAACTCGAGCACATGTTGCATGCGCTCGGGCGAAGTGTGCGGATCATGAATACAAGCTTCATACTCCTTAACTACCGTAGCTATTTTATTATTTTTATCGAAGATGATTTCATTGATGGTAAGGCCGCCAGCTACGTTGGGTTGCTGCACCAGATAGCCCAACTTAATTCCATCGCGGGTACTCACTACACCTTGGTCAGGGGCAATCTGACCTATTAGAATTTTCAATAAGGTAGATTTGCCCGCACCGTTTTCTCCAACCAGCGCCATTTTATCACCTTGTGAAATACCTAAGGTGAGATCTTTAAATAGCCAGCGATCATTAAATGATTTGGAGAGTGCTTCAGCAGAAAGGAAATTCACGGAAAATAAAAATTAGTCCGCAATTTAGCACAACGCTTCCACCCCGAATAATCAGGTTGTTAAATAAAATTAATTTATATAATCACAGACGGCTTGTCAACTTAAGCAGTGCGCGTTTGCTTCAAATGGTAGCAAAAAAAGCACAATCCTAGTTGAAAAAATGCCGTAGCAGTGATGGCAAAAAATAGCATCATAGCTTCCATCTTTTAGTATTAAACATAAAGTTAATATGAAATACATAAATATCCTATCATTCAGATAGTTATGAAATACAATTTAAACTAACTTATTGGTTATGAATCTGGTAAAAGTGATTCTGAAGGAACATAGTAAATCGCAAACCGATAAAATCTCCCGCTATGTGGGTGGAAGTCCAAAACGGTTTGCGGAATTAGTAGCCGTGTTTCTTGCCGGTCCCTACCGCGTAACACAGCGTGCTTCCTGGCCCTTGAGCTATTGTGTTGAACATAATCCAAATCTGGTTAAGCCGCACTTGAAAAAGATTATAAGCTACTTACACAAACAGGATGAGCACGATGCCGTTAAACGAAACATCGTCCGGCTACTTCAATACATTACTATCCCCAAATCCCTTCAGGGTAGAACAATTGATCTTTGTTTTCACTTTCTTAACAGTGCCAAGGAACCCATTGCTGTTAGGGTATTTGCCATGACGGTGCTGGCTAATTTGGCCAAAGAAAATCCGGATTTAAAAAATGAGATTATTTTAATCATCGAAGATCAGTTACCCTTTGGCAGTGCCGGCTTTATTTCGCGCGGTAAAAAAGTTCTAAAGGAATTAAAAAGTTAACCCTATTTTAATGGTATGAGTGATCTCTCTGGTAGCCACACATGCAAAAGTTGTCACCATGTATTTAGTGGCAACTACTGCAACCTTTGTGGCGAAAAGGTTTTAACAAAGCAGGACAGATCGTTTAAAACGGTTTTGAACAATGCGTTCCGCACCGTAACATCCGTAGACAGTCAGTTTGTAAAAACGCTTTGGTTGGTGCTCACCCAGCCGGGGTTTCTGGCGCGGGACTTTGCCAATGGAAAACGGGTAAAACATCTTAATCCGATGTCGTTGTTTTTTGTTCTTAACCTGATCTACTTTTTCTTTCCCCTTATCCAACTTTTTAATGCCTCTCTTAACACCCAGTTATTGTCTCCATTAAGTCCATTTTATCAAACCATCATAGCGAAGAAAATCGTCAGCATGAATCTTACGCTGGATACATTCACGCTCTTCTATAATCTTAAGTCAACCAGTCTGGCTAAATTAATGGTAATGGTGTTTGTGATTGTGAGCTCGTTGCCCCTGAATTTTCTGTATTGGAAAAAGAATAAATTCTTTACGGACCATGTGGGGCTGGCAGTTGAGTTGGCCTGCTTTAATCTTTTTGTAAATGCAATTTTATTAACAGTTATCGTAAGAGTATTTGGTCTTGGTCATTACTTGAACGAAACCTCTTTAACGATCATTTTTATTGCCACCAATCTTTACTTTATCCTCCGATCTGGATTCACCTTTTACCAGGAAAGGGGTTGGCGACTTGCTCTAAAATCTCTCGTATTGGTTGCTTTTTTAAAAATCGCCCTTGAGATATACCGCAGTATTCTTTTTTTCGTCACCCTGGTCATGTTGTGATTAATGAATGGAGCGTGACAGGCTGGTAATGAGTTCTTCGGCTTGCCCGCGATCCTCTTCGGCAACCAGATTTTGATAGTTAATCAGGCTCCTGATGGCGGCTTCCATCTCCTTATTCATTGCCAGTGTAAGCCCCAGGTTGAAATGACTATTCGGAAAGGTAGGTTCAATTTCTATGGAGATCTGATAATGTATTTTAGCCAAAGGCATATTTCCGATTTCGGCATATACGTTGGCGAGGTTGTAATGCGCTTCAAAGTGACGTGGTTCTTCCTTCAGGCATTTCGTAAAACAATCAATGGCCTTGCTGTGATTCTTTTGTTCCGATTCCAGAATGCCCAGATTGCAATAAGCATCTGCTATTGAATCTCCAGCCTCAATGGCCTTTTGGTATGATTCAGTGGCCTTGGTGTCGTGTAATTCATCCTGAAGCAGAGCCTGCTCAAACAACGAAAGTTTATTTAGATTAATAACCTTGGCGCCAGCAAACAGATTCAGTTGCCCATGCTTATCGGCCTCCTTACGGTTTTTCCGAACCGGCTTGAACCCGAATTTTTCCGGGTTGGGTATGGGAAACTGGATAATCTTTGCCATTGCACAAAGGTAACCAAAATCTTACTCGTGGTACAGACCTGGTTAACCCGCCTTTCTACGAAGCGTTTTTTTGGCAACTTCCTTCTCCTTTTTAACAGCCCCCTTGGCTTTCTCCATAGGTTTCTTCTTGGCTGCTTCGATACTTGCTTTCAGGGCAGTCATAATATCCACCACTTCAGGCGCTTCTTCCGTCATCATCACAACTTCTTTGCCTTCAATCTTGGCGTCAATTATTGCTTTAAGAGCGTCAAAGTATCGGTCCTTCATCTCTATCTTAGCAAAGGTAGTGGTCATTGAATCCACCAATGTTTTGGCTAGCTTAAGTTGCTCCTTGTCGGCTTTTACCTCAATAAGTTGTGGCACCTCCCCCATACTTCGGACCTCGTTGGGGTACCGCAGACGATACATGAGAATGCCGCCTTCATGCGGGGATATCAGCACCGGAGTTTCACGATCGCGTAATACCACTTTTCCTACTCCTATCTTGCCACTATCCTTCAGGGTTTGACATAACAAACCATAAGTCTTTGCCGCGATGTCACCATCAGGGCCAACAAAATAAGGAGTTTCAAATAAAGTATGATGTACTTCCTGGGATTTGACAAAACCTTCAATCTCAATAACCTTTTCACTTTTCAGCTTTACTTTATTGAGGTCTTCTTGTTCAATTATTACATATTGACCTGGTTCATACTGATAGCCCTTCACAATGTCATCATTCTTCAGCGGCTGGCCGGTCACTTTATCTTTCTTCTCGTAACTAACCGGATTATGACCCTCCCGTGTAAGCAGATTAAAACTGATGGTTTGGCCGGTGTCAATGGCATTGTAAATCCTTACCGGAATAGTAACCAACGAGAACTGGATGTGCCCTTTCCAAATCGCCCTCATAAAAAATAATTTAGTTAGTTTAAAAAATTAACTATAAGACACTAAATTATTGACAATGAATGACTTTTCAAAATATTTTGGTGGAGCAACTCCAATGCTTACCTTCTTATTGCAGGTACATGGTATTGGATCACGGCTTGAAATCTACAAAGGATGTGGTGTCAACCTTGGCCCCCAACTCGTGCAAAAGACTGTATAACCCATAATAGGTTCTATTGATGTAGAGGGCATCTTTTACACCCCGTGCTTTTTTAGATTCCCGGAAGGCTTTCATATTTCCAATCTCTTCCCCAAACTTATAAAGCGATTCGAAGTAAGCCTTCTCGGCAAAATCAAAACGTGAAGTTTGGAACGGTCGACCCAACAATTCAACCAATTGTGTGAAGACATCCTTGAAGAATACTTTGTCCTGAACGGTGTCATCCGGATAGATGAAACGCAAATTATGGAATACATGATCGAGGCGTTTCGAATCATCCAGAATACCTTTATCCAGCAATTGAAAATATACTTTATAAAAGGTCGCAGGAATTACTTTCACGCAACCAAAGTCAATTACGCCTAGCTTTTTATCGGGTGTGATTATAAAATTACCCGGATGCGGGTCGGCATGTAACGAACGCAGGGTATGAATCTGGTAATGATAAAAATCCCACAAAGCCTGACCTAACAGGTTTCTTTCTGTTTGTGATAAGGTGTTGTTTTTAAAAACCTCACCCAACATTTTCCCTTCAATCCAATCCATGGTTAAAATACGATCCGCGGAAAGCGAAGGGTAATACGAGGGAAATTGCACATTCGGAATCTGACGGCATTGCTGTGAGAGCTCAATCGAACGTTTCAACTCCAAGTTATAATCAGCTTCTTCCAGCAACCGGGTTTCTACCTCGCCAATGAACTCATCATACTCAGCCGGATTGAGCTTAAACATGCGCAAGGCGATTGGCTTCACCATTGCCAAATCACTTTTTACACTATCGCCTACCCCGGGATATTGAATTTTTACGGCCAATTTCTTGCCTTTTAAAGTTGCCTGGTGCACCTGACCAATGGACGCAGCATTGCTTGCCGAGTGAGTGAAGGTATCGAACAACTCAGATGGTTTTTTCTTTAACGACTTTTCAAATGTTCGCACTACCAGAGGATACGAAAGTGGCGGAGCACTATACTGCGCCATGGCAAACTGCTGCTGATAGGCTGAGGGCAATAAGTTCTTATCCATACTCAGCATCTGTGCTACTTTAAGTGCACTTCCTTTTAACTCACTGAGTGAATTGTAAATGTCTGTAGCATTATCGAGGTGAAGTTCATCTCGTGAAATATCAGGGTTAACCAATTTCTTGCCGTAATGCTTCAGGTAATTGCCCCCTATTTTGGCACCTGTTGAAATAAATTTTGTTGCCCGCTGAACTTTGCCCACCGGAATACTCTTCTGCTCTTTCAACTTAGTCATGAAATGGTAAAATCAGTTTTTGGAATTTTGATAGATAAACTTCCCAAAGTCGATGGCGCTGTCCAGCACACCCTTGCCGATTAAATCAAAGGCGAGGTTCACAGACTTTTCAATCGCAGCATCGGTCTTTTCAAAATTGGCACTTTCATCGTGGCTCCAGAACTGAAGTATGAACATCAGGTGAATCCAGAAAAGCATATCGTAACGCTGATCAAGAAAGGGTCGGTTGGCAATTTCGCCTGAACCTTTCCCTTCGTTAAGTACGGTATTGATCCAGGCTTCAAAGGAACTTTTGAATCCTTTTAGGAATTTTGGCGTTGATGATGGATTTTTCCAGCCCTTTAATTGCTGCAATACAAAACTGCGGTCAGCCTTTAACGTTTCAGCCAGCATGAAATAAAAGGTGAGAATTTTCTCACGGGTGCTAAACGATTGGTAATTTTCGTCTGCCTCCATGCCGCTACGGGTTTGATCGATGTATTCTTTCCAGATTGATTTTTCTAATGCTTCGAATGAACCAAAGTATTGGTAAAACTCATCTTCCCTAAAGCCCTGATCCTTACAAAACTTGAATACAGAGGCCGGCTGCGTTCCTTCGCTAAGTAAATAATCGCGATACCCCGAGATGATTTTGGCAGCACTCACTGGTTCGGATTTAGTTTTGCTCTTTTTAATCTTTTCCATGGTTAAAGAACAAGTTTGAACTTAATAAGTTTTGGGGTATTTCGCTTTCCTGAACTGATTTTAGAGATTTTTGTATTTGATCCTTTATCTTCAATTTTGATGATGACCTTGAGGCAAATAGTAAGTCTGGTTATCCTGTTGGCGATGATGTCTCTGGAATGTTATGGCCAGCAAGAGACTAAACGATCGGCCGCCTACTATTTCGAAAAGGGTGAAGAAGCACTGAAAAATAAGTCCTATAAAACTGCCCTGGCCCACTTTAACGAATGCCTCCGGTTAAGTCCATATTACACAGACGCCTACTACGCCCGCGCGATGGCCCGTGAAAATCTGGGCGATAAGCAGGGTGCCTTGACCGATTACAATATTTACCTGGAAACAAAACCTGATGACAAAGAGGCCCTATTTAGCCGGGCCGTTAGTCGCTACGATTATGGCCAATGGGCGGTGGCCAAGGAAGACTTCCTCAGGTTGCTCACTATGCCTGATGGAGGCGAAACCAATACGGTTTATTTTCAAACCGATCAGTCGGCAGATGGTGAAACAAAAATGTTTACAGCCCATCACAACCTGATGGGTACAGTCCTGAACTATCTGGGATTAATTGAAACTAAGCTTAAAAATTTCTCAGGAGCCATGGAATATTTTGACTCCGCCATTAGCATCCAACCGAAAGACCCTGATTATTTAATAAATCGGGGGATGGCCAATTTGCAAGCCGGAGATTCACTCAACGCTGCTACTGATTTTGAACAAGCCCTTATGTTGAATCCTGAAAGCAGCCTAGCGCGGCACAATCTCGCAGTACTTAAAAAATCAGTTGCCACCGATAAAGAGACAGAAGCCTTATTGACCGAGGCAATTAATAAGAATCCGAATCTACCATATTCGTATGCCGAACGTGCTGCGCTAAGAATGAAAACCGGAAATTACAAAGGAGCACTAACCGATTACAACGAAGCTATAAGACTAGAACCTACTGAACCAGATTATTGGTTGAACCGCGGAATTGTTAAAGAACATAGTAAGGATATATCGGGTGCGCTGTCTGATTATAAACAGGTTATTGCATTAAAGCCAGACTATGAAAAAGGTTGGTTGAACCATGGTAATGCACTGGTGAAACAAAATCGACTTGCTGAAGCGATTGAGGATTATACGGTGGCTATAATACATTATCCGGAATACGGACTAGCCTATTACAATCGCGCGCTGGCACTGCAAAGGCAGGGGAAAAAAGTGGAGGCTTGTAAAGATTTAACCAACGCGAAAAGTCTTAACACTCCGGTTTCACAGAAAGTATTCGATACTATTTGCAAGTAACAATTTCAAGCATCACTCCTACCGTCCGGAAATTTCCTTTAGCAGCCAGGATTCTGCCACATCGAGATCCACGAATATCTGGATATAAAACCCTCGTTTTTCGCCAATCTCTTTCCAGTAATTGGCAAAGGTTATGTTCTGTATTTCGAAAGCGGCTGCAATTACTATGTCTTTTAACTCCGGCAACTTTGTTTCGTAGCGTTTAACAATATTAAAGGCCTCAACAATACCAACATTGATTTCAAGTTTGCGATAGTCTACCAAAAGATAACGGCTACCCGTTTCAATTATTTTTTGATATACCAGAGAAGAAGCTTCAGCCATCGAAGTAAAATCGTCCCGCTTTCCGTGCCCCACGACCAGCAAATACTTTTCACGTAACTCAAACGAAACCAATGGTAAGTCCATTGGTTTAAATTAGTTATTTGTTCTTTGCTTTCAAAAACAGACCTGGGCTAATTCTGGTTATCAGGTAACCCAATGTAGCGTTTGTGGCTTGATTGGGTTTTCGAAGGGCGTATTATTTTGTTGTGATAAGGCCCACACTCTCTTAATTTCATAATACCACCGCGCCTGCATGTCGGGCTCACCAATCAGCATCAAGGTTGGTTTAGATTTTAAGCCTTCACTTAATTTATTAAAAACTCCCAGGTCCTGTCCAATAAATTGTTTGCCTAATCTTTTTAAGGGCCACCAAAGCCAACGAGTAAGCGGCAATGAACTGTAAAAGATATGAGTCAATTCTGTTTGACTTTCATTGAGGGGAGTTAATACGGTGATTGATATAACCTCGTGCTTCTCACCTACCAGAATATGTTCGGTACGAATACCTGGAATCTCGAAAGTAATTTCTGTGGATGTTCCACCTTTCAACACACTGTATCCTTTTGAATTTGACGAAGGGGCATGACGCACCATCTTAAATCCTTTCGCTGTGGGCTCGAATTGCTTCTCCTTGATCTTCAGTTTTTTTGCTGACCGCCAATACCACGACTGATGGACAAACGTAACGTGCGAGGGATCAATCAGCCCGATTACAGAGTGATCGATATCGGCTGGCATAATCACTGTTTCTACATGCAGAAAATTTTTACCGGCTTCTAATACCAAGTTTGGCGGACCTTCTTTGGGAACAGTGTTGGGCAGCTTCTTTTCCGGAATGTAAACCCACACCGTACCGTTTACTTCCTCACACGGATATTGAAATACTTTAATCTTAGAAATGTCGATAGTGTTATCAGGAGGCAACGCGGGTATGCCTGTGCATGTGCCTTTGGTATCAAACTGCCAGCCGTGATAACAGCACTGAATGGTATTGTCTTTATACCAACCACCCGAAAGCGGCACACCCCTGTGCGGGCAGTTATCGCGCAAGGCAAACGGTTTCCCTTGCGCATCACGTCCAAAAACTATTTTCTCACCGAGCATCTCCTTGCCAACCAGTTTACCATTCTTAAGAAATGAACCATGAAAAGCGAGGTACCAGATGTTTTTCAAATACAGGGATGCATCAGCGGCCATAAACAGGTAGATTAAAAAGTAATAGTCTAGGTTCTTTCCAATAGAAATTCAGCAGGTACTCTAAGTAAATCACTAAGTGGCTTAACCATTGAATAGGTAAGTTTTCTTGAACCGCTTAAAATTCTGGACACAACAGTTTTGTCTCCTATAGCTTTCGCGAGGTCAGTTTGTTTTAAACCGAGCTCCATCATTCTACTTTTAATTACGTCAACCGGACTTTCCGGCATTGGAATATTCCAGCCTTGATTACTTTCATAGTCTTCGACTAAAATGGCTAGAGTTTCTAGTAGTTGACCTTCTTTAGAAGATTGACTTGGATCCGTATCCATTAATTGATCAATTATCCGCAGATATTGATCATACTGCTTTTTACTTTTTATAGCTCTTATTTCAACTGATTGCTTCATCTCAAACTATTTTAACATCAATTTTATCATATTCATTATGTCTACCAATGAAGCGTATATAGACTATTTGGGTCCGATAGGCAAACTTAACTACAAGTCTATAATTGCCGCCTACAATATTGAATACTACCCGACTATCACCCACAATACTTGCCTTTGGAAAAGTCTGTTTGACTTCACTGGGGGTTCTCCAACTCGATTTACTTGCAATACCAAACCATTCCTCTAGGTCCTTACGGCAATTGGCATGTTTTAACCAATATTCCTTTAGTGTTTTCTTTTCAATGATTCTCATTGTTCGAGATTCAAAAATAGCTAAAAGTTGACTTATTGTCAACTCATATCCGGCCTTAAACGAACAAATACAGGCTCTCGAAACTGCTGATCTTTGGTAATCATAGAAAAACTGATCTCTACCATCAGTTTGGGCTCAATCCATTTGCTGATTTTTTCATCCATTACCTTATCGGGTATTGGCTTTTTAATTTCCTTCAATGACTTAATCAGCTTGAAAATTTCCTTAAGGGTTGTATCATCAAATCCTGTTCCCACCTTGCCTCTATAAATAAATTTATCCCCGTCTCGTTCTGCAATATGCAATCCACCAAAGGTGGAACTGCGATCTCCCTTGCCGGGGTTATAACCCAGAATCACGCACTCGCGGGTATTGCGCACCTTAACCTTCAACCATGAGTCGGAGCGCTTGCCCGGCAGATACTTCCCTGCTTTATCTTTTGAAATGATGCCCTCCAACTCATGTTCGCGAGCTGCTTCGAAAAGCGCTTCTCCATCTTCAACGGCCGCACTAATTCTGTAGGGTGTGTCGGTCTTTATGGCATCTTTCAACCATTCTCTCCGCTTCATTAATGGCTCATTAATTAAACTCCGTCCATCCATGTATAGGCAATCAAAAATGTAGCAGTATACCGGACTCGTCTTTGAATTTTTTTGGATCGTAGTTTCACCACTACTCATCAACCGGTGAATTACCTTTTTAAAATCTGCTTTACCACTTTTATCGAGGCACACAATCTCGGCATCGAATAGTCCACACGTTGCGCGAAAGGATTTATCGGCAGCGGTTAGTTCCGGAAATTGCTTGGTTACGTCATTCTGGTTCCGGGTTCTGATTCGCACCTGGCCATCTTCCACAGCAATCAACGCCCGGATGCCATCCCATTTAATCTCATGTAGATACTTATCACCAGCCGGAGGTTTGGTTGCAGAAGCGGAAAGCATGGGTTCGATTATATCATGCAAATAATTTACCTGTGGAGAATCCACTCGCTCCAGGAGCCACTCCTTCGCTTTTATAGTGTAGATGCGGTACTCACCATTTACCTCTTTGCTACTAAGCCGAAAGTAAAAACCATCCTTCTTATCTTTCGTGATCTGATACTTGCCCAACGCATAAATCCACATTTCACCGGCACCATATTGACCTTTTGGAATTACGCCATCAAACGTCAGGTACTTCATCGGGTGATCTTCTGTTTGCACGGCTAGCCTTTTTACTCCAGGATGGGGAGGTAACCCGCGGGGCACAGCCCACGATTTTAAAACCCCATCCTTTTCTAATCGCAAATCATAGTGGAGATGCGAAGCATGATGCCGGTGCACAACAAAACTGGTTCCACTTCCTTCCAGAATGCGGGCCTCAGGTTCGGGTGTTTTATTAAAATCCCGCTTCTGCTCGTACGAAGCGAGTTGCTCAGGAGTTTTACGCTTGTTCGATACTGGAAGTTTTTTTGCCTTCACTACTTTTGTTGTACGATGTGTATGCAACTCAACGGCATATGCATCCATACCTTCCCAGGCATCGCCATCCTGAACTACTTTTTCCACTGCATTGGCAATGGTAAATTCCAACGGACTCTTCAATGCCGATATTTTCTCCCACGTGAGTGGCATTGAAACCGGAGCGCCTTTCCGACCTCGCAAACTATACGGAGAAACTATACTCTGGCCAGAGCGAATTCTAAAAATATCAATCAACACTCTACCCTTGCGGGCTTCTTTTTTAATCTGTAGTGTAGTTTCCCGAACATTTCGTTCGGTGTAAGGTTGTGCGATCGCCTGCGCTGCTTCAAACACAGTATGAAAATCCCACTTAGGTTCTAGGGGACAACAAATGTGAATGCCCTTACCCCCTGTGGTTTTAGCAAAACAGGTATAGCCAAAAGATTCGATAAAAGATTTTAAATCCAGCGCAAGCGAAACTACTTTGGTAAAATCATAACCCTCCGGTGGATCGAGATCAAATACCATGTAATCGGGATGCTCAAAGTCTGGCTTGCGGCTGTGCAACTGGTGTAACTCCAGCGCAGCAAGGTTAGCTAACCATACGAGCGATGCAGGTTCGGTAGCAAGTATGTAGTCTTTCTTTTCTTCTTTACCCAACTTGACAAATTCAATCCAGTCAGGAGCCCAATCGGGCCTGTTCTTTTGATAAAAATTTTCTCCTCCTACTCCATCCGGAAAACGAATCAGCGTAAGCGCACGACCTTTTATATGCTGCAAAAGCGTAGGTGCAATTTTCAGATAATATTCAATAACCGCAGCCTTGGTTATACCATCTTCAGGAAACAAAACCTTTTCAAGATTGGATAACTCCAACTTACGTTTGCCAACCTGTGTCCACTGCGATTTTTTAGCCATTCAATTTGTAATGGGTTAGTCCATCACCTCACCCCGCTTTTTGTTGCTTAAGAAAATCATACCAATAACGAAACTTATTGCTGCGACTATAATCGGATACCACAATCCTGCAATCGGGTCTCCGCCTGGAACACTACTTGTCTTACTGGATTCATAGAGTGAAGTAGCAATAAAAGGTGTTAGTCCGCCAAAAATTCCATTGCCGATGTGGTAAGGTAACGACATAGAAGTGTAGCGGATCCGGGTCGGGAATAACTCAACTAGAAATGCTGCAATGGGTCCGTATACCATGGTAACTAACAATACCTGAATCACCACCAGGGCAATCATTAACCAATAGTTATCCCCCGATAGATTGATTTCCATTTTTGTTTCAAGTACAGACCCATCAGATTTCGTTTTACTGATTTCGGTTTTGACTGTTTGATCTGCATATCGATGTTCTATTCTTTTGGTGAAGGTGGTATCCCCCAATACAGCTATGTTTGTAGTTCGTTGAATTGACTTCGCACTTTCAACTTCTATCTTCTTTGTTGTGTCAGTAATCGAATACATTTTTGTATAGATCGGCCGGTAAAGAAAAACAGCCAGGATCAATCCGGTCATCATAATGTACTTTCGACCAACTCTGTCGGACCATGCTCCGAAAACAATGAAGAACGGGGTTCCAATCAGCAGGGCAATAGCGATAATATCTCGGGTTTGAACAAACTCAACCTGACAGGTTTTTTCGATAAAAGTCATCGCATAAAACTGACCGGTGTACCAAACTACCCCCTGGCCCGCTGTCGCTCCAAACAACGCGATTAAAACCATGATCAGGTTTTCCTTTTTGCCGAAACTTTCTTTGAGTGGATTCTTAGAAATCGTTCCTTCTGCTTTTATCTTTTTAAACATCGGAGACTCTTGCATCCGCAGCCGGATGTAAATTGAAATTCCTACCAAAACAGCTGATACCAGAAAAGGAATTCGCCAACCCCATACAGCAAATTCTTCAACCCCCACCCAATGCCTGATAGCTAAAATAACACCAATAGAAACAAAAAGCCCTAGTGTAGCTGTTGTCTGGATAAAGCTGGTATAATAACCTCTCCGAGCCGCTGGGGCGTGCTCAGCAACGTAGGTAGCAGCACCGCCATATTCTCCGCCTAAAGCAAGACCTTGAAGTAATCTGAGTATCAGTACCAGAATTGGTGCGGCAATTCCTATAGATTGATAACCCGGCACCAAGCCAATTGCAAAGGTTGAGCCCCCCATCAAAACAAGGGTTACCATAAAGGTGTATTTTCTTCCTACGAGGTCTCCTAACCTCCCGAATACGATTGCCCCAAAGGGCCGCACTATAAAACCAGCAGCAAAAGTTGCCAGTGTAGAAAGAAAGGCTGCCGTAGGGTTTGTTTGTGGAAAAAATTGCTGCGAAAGAATGGTAGCCAGGCTACCAAAAATGTAAAAGTCATACCACTCAATAAGTGTACCTACTGAAGAAGCCATGATAACTGACCAGAGTGTACTTTTATCTTCCTTGGTGATAACAGTAGTTTCCATCTTAATACTTTTAGGAAAGTTAAAAGAAAATGGAAATGATCAATGTACCTTCTAAAAGAAAATCTCCTGCGCCACCCGATACGTATTCGCGTGTGCCTCTATGATGTCGCGAAAATCAGGAGAGTAGCCACCTCCCATACAAGCCACCAGAGGAATCTTGTTGCTTCTTGCCGTAGTTAAAACGAAGCGATCGCGTTGTTTGCAACCTTCCCGCGTAACACTCAACCGACCTAACTTATCCGTTTCCAGAATATCAACACCACACTGATAAAATATAAAATCCGGTTGTAGTTGCTCCAACAGGTTATTCAAATTTACCTCGAGTGTTTTCAAATAAAAGTCGTCAGTCGTGCAATCCTTTAATCCAATGTCGAGATCAGACTGTTCTTTGTGGAGCGGATAATTGTTCGCACCATGCATGCTGAACGTAAAAACCCGATCTTCCAATCTGAAAATCTGAGCTGTACCATTTCCCTGATGAACATCCAGATCAACAATTAATATTTTATGAGCTAACTTTTCATGCAACAAATAATTAGCCGCTATGGCAATGTCATTCAACAAACAAAAGCCTTCACCCCGATCGGTAAACGCATGGTGTGTACCTCCGGCAATATTCATTGCAATCCCGTGCTGCTGTGCAAACAATGCACATTGAAGAGTGCCGTGGGCAATTGTTATTTCCCGTTGCACCAACTCAGCCGTAAGAGGAAATCCCGTTCTTCTTATTTCCTGTGGTGTGAGCGAAAGAGTTACTAATTTATTCCAATATCCCGCATCATGCGTACGTAGTATCCATATGGGATCCAGTGGTATTGGAGAAAATATATTATCCTCGGTTATTGTGCCTTCATGCAAGAGTTGCTGTGGCAAGACTTCGTACTTACTCATCGGAAACCGATGACTAGGAGGAAGGGGTAAAACGTAATCAGGATTCCAGGCGATTTTTAACATAAAAAAACGGAAGCGTTATGCCTCCGTTTAAGTTGTAATATATAGGCTTTTATTCATGTTCATGTTCATGCATTTCTCCTTCTGCATTCCAGGCTTCCATAATTCCATGAAAGCTATCATGAAGTGCTTTTAGTGAACTCCCAATCTCCTCATCAGAAGCACCCCCTTTTATCTTATCAGCCAAAGCCCGGGTGTCGGTTTTGAGTTGGTTTAGCTTTGCCTTCACCTCATCATTATCTACTTTTTCCGGTAAGGAAGAAGCCGCCCACGTTTCTGCCTCCGAAGCGATTTCTTCTGCAAGCACTTTTACCGGTGCAAGATTTGCTGAATCTTTATAAGGATGGAAAGCCTCTGCCATGATCATGTGAAAAGAATCCATTTGAGGCCATTCGCTAGGATCAGTAGTTTCTGCGGTTGCTTCTGTTTGTTCCGAAGTATTTTCTTTGTTGGAACAGGCTGAAAATGTTAAGGTAAACAGCCCAACAAGTATTAAGAATTTGATTTTCATAGATAGAATTTTTATACGCACACAAAATTACTAAAGAACTTCTATTCACGGTCCTTTCTCCTGTATTTTCTATAATTCTCGAGGGCCTTAATAAATCGTTTCAGTATTTCGAAATAGAGCGTTACATAAAGAGATAAGGAAAAAAACCAAATCATGGCCAGGTTAAAATAAAAGGTATCGTATTTCTGACCGGCAAAGTATTTGGTGGGTACGTAGAAATTCGCTGAAAAATCAAAATAATGGATGGGCCTATGGTCGTCAAAAAAGATAGGAGAAACTTTTTGTACCAGCTGACCATCCCATTCCAATATACGTTTTGGTTCATTTGAGTTCTCCACCATAGTAGTGACAGATTCATTTTCGAATCTCATTCTGCTCAAATCGTATAGCTTTTGCTTTTCAGGCGTGTCGGTCAATGCCAAAACTGCTGACTGTTTCTCTTCATCTGCCTTTTTCCATCGATTGCCATAGAATTTCTTTAGCACCCGCAGAAAGGTATCCGTTTTATGATAGGTTAATGAATCAAACTTACCTAGCTGCAATTTATCAAGATATTGAAAACGGTCTTTCCCAATAAGCGTAAGCTCGTGTTGAATCTCTGAGCGCAGTATGTCGAGTGAACTCTTCACCGGATTGTTTTCTGACCGATCGCGCCACCGACTGCCATTGTTTACCACAAAAGCGAGTTTAGATTCAAGAGTGGGTATGTAATATTGCTTTTTGTAATTGGCCAGAGCAATACGCTGGTCAAGTGTATAAAACTGTCGTTCAAACGGGTTGTCTTTAAACTGTGTAACCATAAAAGCTTCAAAAGCCCACCGTGACGTCATCAACTCACCAAGAGCCGGAATTCCATTGGGTGTTCCTACATTGGGGTTAAACTTATCGAAATTGATAACCACACCGCTTAGTAATAGTTGAGGGATGATAAGAATTGGGATCAGGATATAGATGGTAACGGCAGAATCAAAAGCTGAGGAAATATTAAGTCCCAACACATTGGCAAAACAAGAACAGGAAAAAAGTATCAACCAATATCGGATTTCACTGATAGGAATCTCTAAAATCCAATTGCCTAATAAGATATAACTTAACGTCTGAATAGCCGACAAGGTGAACAGAATAAAAATCTTGGAGATGAGATAACTACTACTGCTCAGATTCAGATACCGCTCACGTTTTAAAATTTTTCGATCCCTGAATATTTCTTCCGCACTTACAATCAACCCAATGAACAAGGCTACCACAACACTCATGAAAAAATAGACAGGAATATTGGAGTTATGGAAAAACGTATAAGTCGGATTTTCTACATCATAGAATTTAACAAAATAGGCGATAAAAAAAGCAAGTATCGGAGATAAACTTAGATTAATAATCACATATTGTTTATTGGCAAGCTTCGCTAAAACATCACGAATACTGAAAATCCAAAACTGTTTAAACCAATTAGGAATTTTCTGCACCACGGGAAGAGGATCTTGGACCTCAATAACCTTAGATATCTTGATTTTTTGCTTAAAGTACTGATACCACTGGCCCGGAGAAATTTTGCGGACATGGGTAAAACGTCCAAACTCATTAACCACGCGGGTTTCAATAATATTAAAAATCTGTTCCGGATTTATGTTACCACATTCGGGACAAGCGCCCGGAGTTTTATTGGCAGCATTGATAATCTCTTGAAAATAATTCACCGACTCCACCGGATTACCATAATAAATCTGGAAGCCACCTACATCTAAAATGATGAGGGTATCAAACATTTTAAAAATATCCGAGGAAGGTTGATGGATAACAACAAAAATCATTTTACCCCGCAACGATAATTCCTTCAGCAGATCCATAATATTTTCTGAATCCCGCGAGGAAAGTCCCGAGGTGGGCTCGTCAACAAATAGTACAGTAGGTTCACGAAGAAGTTCCAAACCAATATTGAGTCGTTTCCGTTGGCCACCACTAATTGTTTTTTGAAGCGGTGACCCGACTTTCAGATTTCGTATTTCCGAAAGCCCGAGATTGAGTAAGACCTTCTCCACGAGCTCAGAAATTTTTTCTTTTGGATAATGACCAAAACACAAACGAGCTGAATAATAGAGATTTTCAAAAACGGTTAAATCTTCAATCAATAAATCATCTTGAGGAATGAACCCAATTATTCCATCAACCTTATGCGGTTCCTTATGGATATCAATGCCATTGATCAAAACTCGTCCGCTCGATGGATTTTCTGATCCGTTTAGCACGCTCAGCAAGGTTGATTTGCCGGAGCCACTCGCTCCCATCAACCCAATAAGTTTTCCTCCTGTTTCTGCTACATTGATATTTTGCAGGCCTGCTTTGCCGCTTTGAAAATGGTAGAAAATATGTTCGGCAATAAAGGAGATATCGGTCTCACTTTCCTCCTGCAAAAATTTACCAACAACATCTGAATAATAGATCGGATCGATTTTTGGACCACGAATCGCACTACCTGTAGCAAACACATCAATCTTCCTGCTCTTTAATGGTATGCTATTCAGGTATAATGGTGTAATGCCCAGATATTTAATCAGGTAGGTTTCTATCTCGTGCAATCTTAAAATTGCAATAAGCCCTGTCAGGTCTTTAGCAGTTATTCTGGGTCCCGGAAAATCCTGCCCCCCGGAGCCTTCATCAATCACCAAAATATTTTTAGACGCCAACTCCTCAATGTCCTGTCCTTGAACAAAAGTTGTTATGGCCTTCACATCCCGTTGCGGGATTTTCAATGCTTCTCCGATGTAATAAATAAGATTACTTTGTCGCTCAGAAAGTTCGCCATCGGCATAACAAAGCTCTATGATTTTAATAGCCAGTACAGCCTTTTGCGGCATGGTTAGGGCCTGATTTACCTTCTTAGCGATTTGAATAATCTGTGACCAATCATCCACAAATTCAAGCGTGGCATCATCTACATTGAGATTGGATTCGATAAGTCTTTTATTAGCCTTGCAGAAATCATCAAAGAGTGTCAGGTAGTATCGGGTTGCTTCCTGATTTAAGTGGAGGGAAAGAAACTCTTTTATGTTAGCCCGTTCATCTTCGGTAATACGCTCCTTTGCTACGATAGCAAAAAGCTGGACAATGGCTTTTAATAATTCTTCACTCATTTGCCTTAGAACCCGATAGTTCGGGAATAAATCTTGAATTATTCAGCGTGTAAAATAGAGAAAAAAAAGATGTCATTTTGCTATTTAGGTGCGATACTTCCTTTTTACACGCAATTCTCTTTTATTTGTTATACAAAATTATAGTTATGAAAAAATGTGTTCTGCTGTTTTGTCTGGCTAGTCTACCATTCTCCAACCTAAACGCCCAAGAAACATCCATACTCTGGGAGATAAGCGGTCCGGGTATAACCAAACCCTCGTATCTATTCGGCACGCTTAAGTTTATTGGTGAAAAGGAATACTTCCTGCCCATAGAAGCAACAGAAAAAATTAAGGCCTCTGAGTTGTTTATCATTGAAGACCAGGTGGATCATCACGCACAGCATGAGTTGAATAAAGCCTTGCACTATCCTAAAGGTGAGACCTTGGCATCTCACCTATCGGCAGCGGATTATCAAAAGGTTGTTGACTTTTTCGCGCAAGAATTTAAAATAACAAAGCCTCAATTTGAGTCCAAGTATGCCCGGCTCAAACCTTTGGCAATTTCTATTTCAATGACAAGACTTGCACTGGGTGAGGATGTTAAATTTTATGATATTGAACTGCTTCGCTTTGCAAAGAAGAATAAGCTAAAGGCCTATAGTCTTGAAAGCGTTCAGCGCGAAGCCCAGGCAATTAACTCTTTTTCGATTGAAGATCAGGCTGTTGCCTTGCTACACAGTGTCGAAAATTTTGAAAAACAAAAAGAAGAGTTCAAAAAACTAATGGCGGACTACCCGCAGGGAAATCTTGAAGAAATTTTTGAATATACTCTCCATCCACTTGAAAATAATACTCAGTTTATTGAAGAATTCTTTTTCAAAAGAAACGAAGAATGGTTAATCAAAATTGAAAAAATGATTAAGGAGAATGTGGTTTTTATTTCAGTAGGCGTGGCACATTTGGAAGGCGATCGTGGTCTATTGAACCTGTTAAAATCCAACGGTTACACACTTACACCTCTAAAAGTAACGCAGTAATTATCCGAATCGTTTTGTTACCAAATCACTCAAAATCAACAAGCCCTCACGAAGGTATTCATCTTTAAGATTTTGTAATTCATCAATTGGCAATCCTTCCTTGGAGGTAATTTTTGTATCCAATTTTTCAGAAGCCTTCTTTTTTTCTACTTCATCGATTTCAGCTTTACGCTTCGTCTCATTTAATGAAATCCTGGTTTGCGATAAATTCTGTTTCAAATCTTCTGTATCGGCAATATACTTTTTCAATGAAACATCAACCTTTGAACGTTCCAGATAAGATTTATTAAGTCCAGTGATAACCTTGTCAGTTACTTCACTAGCTTTTTGATAATTGGCAGCACGGATAACATCCCATGGCAAGGCGCTGGGATAGGCACTTTCCCCATATTGCTCAGCAGCAAAGGCTGATGGAAGGCTAACATCAGGGATTACACCTTTATGCTGCGTACTGCTGCCCGTAACCCGATAGAATTTTTGAAAGGTTAATTTCAGCTCGCCCACAGGTTCTTTCTCATTGAGAAAACGATTCAGATCAAGAACAGTTTGAACAGTTCCCTTTCCAAAAGTAGATTCACCCACCACTACACCTCTCTGATAATCCTGAATGGCACCAGCAAAAATTTCGGAGGCTGAAGCACTGAACCGGTTTGTTAAAACAACGAGCGGTCCGGTGTAATAAACTTGCTTGTCATCATCGGGTAATACCTCAACTTTACTAGACGAATTCTTTACCTGCACAACCGGACCTTCTTTAATAAATAATCCAGTTAGGTCAACAGCCTCGGGAAGGGATCCCCCACCATTATTTCTCAAATCCATAACAATGCCCTCAACTCCTTCTGCTTTCAATTCTCCAATCAATTTTTTAACATCCCGGGTTGTACTTCTATAATTGGGATCACCTTTTTGATAGGCTTCATAATCCATATAAAAACTAGGCAAGGAAATAACACCCAACTTAGCAGAGCGCCCTTGCAGTTGATAGTTTATTACCTCTTTCTTAGCAGCCTGATCTTCCAATTTGATTTTATCCCGTACCAATACAACTTCCTGCGCAGGTCCATTAACACCCGTTTTGGCAGGGAGAATTAACAAACGCACCGTAGTCCCTTTCGGTCCTTTGATTAACTTAACAACATCATCCAACCTCCATCCAACTACGTCCACCATCTCGCCTTCCCGGCCTTGCGCTACCCCTGTTATCAGATCATTTACATTCACTTTGCCTGACTTTTGCGCATCGCCTCCCGGCAATATTTTCACTACCTTGGTGTAATCATTCTCTAATTGCAATTGAGCCCCGATTCCCTCAAGCGATAAACTCATTTGTTGTTTAAATAAGTCCGATTGTTTCGGTGACAAATAATTTGTGTGTGGATCATACGATTCGGTAATAGCATTCATGTAGATGTTGAACACATCTTCTGAATTAAATTGTACAAAAGATTTGTTAAAGCGTTGATAGCGGGTCTTCAGTGTTTCCGTAATCTCGGCTTGCCTTTTTCCAGCCAACTTTAGACTTAACGCCTGACTCTTTATGATCTTTCTCCAGATCTCATTTAACTCATCCTTGGAACTTGCCCAATTTTCCTTGTCGCGATCAGTTTCGTAATACTCATCTGTATTGAAATCAAAATTTTGATGGATCAAGGTTGACAGAACATAGTCCATGCGTTCTTTGTATCGTTTTCCAAAAACCTCGTAAATCTCAAAAGCGGGATTTACATTTTCGTTGCGGGTTAAATCATCGATAACATACTTGAATTTTTCAAAGGATTTAACATCTGAAGCAAGAAAATAAGTCCTGCTGTTATCCAGGTCTTTAATATATCGCTCAAGAATGGCTGCCGACAAAGAATCGTTAAGCCGGATTTTACGGTAGTGATTATTATCCAGAATGTAAGAAATCACCCTGGCTTCTTTACCAAATACGGGCCTGGGTTTTAAAACAAGAGTATCCGGAGCCTTACCTTCCACTATTCCCACACACACGATCAAAAGAAATCCAAACACGCTTATTTTCATCATAAGAAGAGCTTTTTTAGTAACAACGGGAATTATACAAAGAGGGTGCCGCTTTTAAGCAACTTTATCAAAATCAAATTCATTCAGAAATTTCTGAGCCTCTTCAACAGACTGAAACTCATAAGTTTTTTTGCCCCCCAGACTAGAGACGATATCAATTTTAACTAGTTCAATATTCTTTGTACTCTTTTTAAACTTAGGTTTTATGTGTTTGTAATCTTCTGATTCCTTCCGGCTTATAGTAAACTGTGTGGCTCGTACATTTTTACAGTAGCTACACTGATAATGCTTCAACAGATCTTTCGGGCTTCCATCTTCGTTCTTTTCAACAATCTCCTCACGCTGAACCCGCATTGTGTAGAATCCACAATTGTGACATTGTAGCGAGATTAAATGTCCCTGATACTTTTCGATTTTTACCTCTTTTGTTTTTTCGTCAACCCACACATCGTAGTCAATGGAGAAAATATTTTCTTCAGCTTGCATTCCCTCATCCAGGTGCACATCTTCCTCATCTTCGCTTAATAACTTCATTGCATTTCCGGTGCTTGACTTTCTGGGTGTATACCGAAGTCTGCGTAGTTTGGTATTCAACCGGGTGGGGTAGTAATAATCCAATACAAGTGCTGCTATATATCCAACCAGGGTAGCACCTGCGAGGGAAAAGAATAAACGTACCAGGAATGAAACACCAAACCCTCCTATTTCATCTTTCCCATATAGATTAATCGCAAAGGCAACAGCAAGTCCGATAAGACCAAATACCCACTTATACCATTTTATTTCATTGGCATTTATAAAGTCATGCCGCTCTTTATAACTCTTAATAACAGAAACACGAAAATGATAAATCAAAAAAAGTAAAATAGCCAGTGTTACCATACTAATGGCTCCAACCAGCATGATAGTATGCCATGTTTCAACAAATGCTCTCGACTCTTGTAAGTTCATAGAATGAATAAAAATTTAGCTTCAAAGGTAATACTTTAAGAATAAAACTTGCCGATTTCCAATCGACACCCTCGTCTCACCCAATAGGTGGTACACAGTAAAATGTCTTCGGAATAGAACCCTATCATTAACGAATTCAGTATGTGTAAAGCATATGTAACACCATAACAAATAGCCCAAAAAGCCAGGAAAATGGATTTAAAAATATTGTTGTGTAATTTTACACAACAATATTTGCTTTTATTAACTATTAATCGTTATTATTGCGTATTAATACACAATAATATGAGTGAGTTTGAGAAGAGAAAACTGGAGGCTGATCTTAAGAATTTCACAACCCGAAACTTCGAAAGACCTGGTGACTGTCGAAACCTTGATCAGATTCGATTCTATGTCAGTGAGTTATGTTTAAAAATTGATGAGTATGAAAGGCGATTCAATTACGTGCCTACCTGGGCTTATGCTTTGTTAGCCCAGTATAACATGGTGCAAAACAGTATGCTTCATACCCAGTTTAGAGATGCCTATGCCTGATTAATTCAATGAAGTATATCCCCTCTCCTACTCCCATTCGATACGATTACATGTATTCAGCAACGGCAAACCGTTCAGGACGCATGCAATACCATAAGGTGAGACCAGGTCTAAGTAAATTAAGAATCAGCAGATCCGAATTTATAAAAGCTTACAATGAGATGCCGATTCTGGCCATTCACCCTGTTCCCTTACGAGGTCAGGATGCCGTTTTCCAACTGGAATTTTATGTCTGAATCAATCCTGCAGAATTTTATCAAGATCTGCCGGTGAATAATTAATTGACTTGATCGTCTTATTGTCGGATTTCCTGTAAACCAGCCATTTACCCGCCTCTTGTCGGTAATAACATTCCGTTCCATCTTTCTGCTTATAATGTTGAACCGTTTGTTCAGCCTCCTCCTCAGTATTACAGGCTTTACTCATGTTCGACCGCTGAACTTCTTCAAATAAGGCCTTAAACTTATCACCAAGTCCAAATTCTAGTATTGCACCCGACAAAACATACTGTAAATCACAAAGTGCATCGGCAATGCCCACCAGGTCGTTTTCCAAAATGGCAACCTCCATTTCCTTTAACTCTTCTGCGAGCAAAGCCACACGTAGCTTACACCGGTTTTCATCTGGAATAGTTGGCTTTGCTAGTATGGGATGTTTAAAGGTGCTGTGAAAATCAGCGACCAGGTTAAGCGCATCAGGCTGTTGCATAAGAGACGTATCTTTTAAAGATTCAATGATACTACGTTTTATGAAAGAAACATAAGATGAAGAATTGAGAGATTTAATTATTAAGATGAATATCAATAAATATATTGAAATACAATGTGTTATTGATAGTTATCTAACTTAATAGATTAATCAAATTTCAGCTATCTGATTACCTGAAGTAGCCTTATATTTGAGGCCTTATAATAAGCCATGAAGAAGAATTTTGTTAAAGAGCTACGCTGGCGCGGAATGTTGCATGACATCATGCCCGGAACAGAAGACCAGTTAACTAAAGAAATTACGGCTGGCTACATTGGCTTCGACCCAACAGCTGATTCCTTGCACATTGGTCACCTGGTTCAAATAATGACTCTGCTTCAGTTCCAGCAATGTGGGCATAAGCCCTATGCACTGGTTGGTGGTGCCACTGGCATGGTGGGCGATCCTTCAGGAAAATCAGCAGAACGTAACCTCCTATCCGAAGATGCACTTAGATACAATGAATCGTGTGTTAAGAAGCAATTAGAAAAGTTTCTCGATTTCTCGAAAGGCACCTCCAACTCGGCAGAGATGGTTAATAACTATGATTGGTTTAAAGAATTTACGTTTCTGGATTTTATACGCGAGGTTGGCAAACATATTACCATCAACTACATGATGGCTAAAGACTCGGTGCAGAAACGCTTAGAGACCGGGCTATCGTTTACGGAGTTTACCTATCAGTTGGTGCAAGGTTATGACTTCTATTGGCTTTACAAAAACAAGAATTGTAAGTTACAGATGGGAGGTTCGGATCAGTGGGGTAACATAGTAACAGGAACTGAATTGATTCGAAGAAAATCGGATGGAGATGCCTACGCGCTTACCACACAATTAATCAAGAAAGCTGATGGCACCAAGTTTGGCAAAACCGAAGGGGGTAATGTATGGCTCGATCCTAAGAAAACCTCTCCCTACAAGTTTTACCAATATTGGCTTAATACAAGCGATGAAGATGCGTCAAACTTTATCAAAATCTTTACGCAACACAATCGCGAGGAAATTGATACACTTATACAAGAGCATGTTCAGGCCCCACACTTACGCAAACTTCAACTTGAATTAGCCAAGGATATAACACTCCGCGTGCACTCACAAACGGATTATGAAATGGCCGTAAAAGCTTCGTCCATTTTGTTTGGCAATTCTGTAACTGAAGATTTGGTGAGCCTGGATGAAGATACATTATTAGCCGTATTTGAGGGGGTGCCTCAGGTGACTATAAGCCGATCATCGTTGGAAGCTATTAACACCGTTACCGACTTACTTTCAGAGACAACCAAGGCAGTTATCTTTCCTTCCAAAGGTGAGGCCAGAAAAATGATTCAGGGTGGTGGGGTAAGTATTAATAAAATTAAAATCGCGGATGCTAACAATAAGCCTGTGTTTGATTTATTGCTTAATAAATACCTGCTCGCTCAAAAGGGGAAGAAGAATTATTATCTGATTATAGTTGAATAGTCTGCTAATGAGATCTAATTGTATATTTTACCGTACCCTTCGAGATTGGAGGTGCCTTTCCCTCGGTTCGAGAAAGAGAACTGCGTTGAATTGCATTTTTGATTAATTCTTGAGCTTTTGGGCTTATGCCACGTTCAAGTGGTCTTACAACGGTTATGTCACCATTTTCATCGCACTCAATATAAAATTCATAGACTCCATCTGAGTTTTCAGGAATATCGGAAATAATAGGTTCCGTTGCCCATGTCCAACCGCCCATATTGAGCCCGATTCCATCTCCATTATTACCACCACCAGGTTTACCAACATAAACCGTCTCGGCATTTGGTTTTCCTTCAGGATTGCCTTTATCACCAGTCTTTCCCTTATCATCACCCTGGCTTGTGGTAGGGTCACCTTTCTTAGCGTCAGTGCCCTTTTCTTCCGTAACTTCTACTTCTTTGGGTACCTCTTTCTTAATCTCCTCCTTAGGGGTAACCTTCGGTTTGGCCTCAACTACTTTTTCCTTAACCACTTCCTTGACAGGTTCTTTCTTTTCTTCCTTGACAACAACGGGGCTTTCTACTTTTGAAACCACCGGCTCCTCAACTTTTTCGGTCACCGCTTCTTCTTTCACTTCTTCTTCGGGCTGAGCCGTCTCTGTTTGCTCTTCTTCTACTTTCTCCGGTGTAGCTTCTTCCTCTGCTCCGGGTGATGTCTCCGGTTGTATTTCGCCACCGCCTTGGTCATCCATGCCAAAATTCAACTCAATACCATATTCAGGCAATGGCGGATTAGGTGCACGCCAGGCCATCATCAGAAAAAATGCCAATAACAAAAGTCCGTGAATCCCTATCGAGGTAATCCAGGCAATTGTCTTGTTCTTTTTCTCTTGCTGTTCGCTCATAATTATTTTGGCTTAGTGGCAATAGAAACACGGGCTTCTAGCTTAGTAGCTATTCCGGCTACAAAAACCATCTCACGGGTGGGTACAGTTTCATCTATATGGAGAACAACCACTCCCTTGGGTCCAGCTAATTTGCTTTTAAGTTCTCCTTCCAATGTTGACTTGGTTACTCGCTTATCATTTACATAGA
This sequence comes from Cyclobacteriaceae bacterium, assembly GCA_041736555.1. GTDB lineage: Bacteria > Bacteroidota > Bacteroidia > Cytophagales > Cyclobacteriaceae > ELB16-189. Next base: position 16,832 of record JBGSTJ010000047.1, on the reverse strand, counting down.
ATAATAAATCCTTGGTAACTGTTACTGAAACCTTTTGTACCTCAATGGTGCTGGCAACGCTTGAAGGTAAATTGACTGGTAAGCCAGAGGGTGTGATAAAGGATGACGTAAGCATAAAGAATATGAGCAACAGAAAAATCAAATCTGTCATCGAAGCCATACTAAAGGCTGCATCTACTTTATTTCTTGATTGTAGATTCATGCTTAACGAGGTTCTTGCAACAAATCAATAAACTCTATGGATGAATATTCCATCCGGTGTACAACCTTTGATACCCGGGTCACCAAATAATTATATCCCAAGTAAGCAATAATACCCACGATCAGACCAGCAACAGTTGTGACCATCGCAGTATAAATTCCATCGGCCAACAATTTTGGACTGACCGAACCTTCCTCTTGCGCAATCGCTATGAATGCACTAACCATACCAATTACTGTTCCCAAAAAACCAATCATGGGGGCTGCCCCTGCAATGGTTGCCAATACGGAAAGGTTCTTCTCTAGTCTAAACACTTCTATCTTTCCAACATTCTCGATGGCCGCTTCGATGTTCTTTAACGGGCTTCCAATGCGGGTCACCCCTTTCTCAATCATTCGTGCCACGGGGGTATCGTACTGAGCGCACAAAATCTTGGCACCATTAATATCACCTTTCACTACCAATTCTTTTATTTTACCCATAAAAGAATCAGAGCTGACATTGGCGCGGTTAATTGTTCGAAGTCTTTCTACGAAAATGTAAATAGCGATAACAGAGCAAATTACCAACGGAATCATCAAGGGTCCACCCGCCATTGCCAGGTCAATAAACGAAATAGCCTGATCAGGAATCGGTTCTGTAGATCCCGTTATAATTTGTGCAATCATCATACGTTTAAAAAATAGTTACCGTACACATTAAAAAATCAAAACCTTCACTTAATACTTTATCACCCATGCGCCTTCGCCAAACTCTGGTTTTGCCGAGTCAGCACTTGCTTGAGCGGAAGCATAAGTATCAAAGTCACCAATCGTAAGCCTGTAAAATTTCCATTTTCCAAACGGAGGAATGATTTTCGATCCGGTTCCTTTTACACTTAGCTTATTCGCATAATCCATAATTAAATCGCCATCAACAGCACTGGCAATTACAACGTAATAACGACCTGTTCTTCCACTTAGTGTTTCAATAGTACCAATTGCTGGCTTTACTTCAACAGCAGCAGCTTCATCCCTTAATCTTTGTTCCTCAGCCTCTTTTTCTCTGGCTATGCGTTCAGCCTCTTCGCGTTGCTTTTTTGCATTGGCCGCCTTGGCTGCTGCCAATTCCTTTTTCTCCTTTTCAGCCTGTGGTTTATAAACATATTGGTAAACTAAAAAAGCAGCCACAATAAGAACCAAGCCTATAACTACAGCAATGATAACGGGTGCGTTTGACTTAGTTTCTTCTTCCGGTCTATAGGAATAGGATTCCCGCGCAGTCTCTTGAGCTTTGTAAGGTTGCTCTTCAGCCTGGGTAGTTTGTTCTGGATTTTCCAGCGGTTTGTATTCAATATCGGGTAAGCCGAAATTATCTTCTCCGCTGTTGCCATCGTTAAGATTTTCATCTGGCTGATCGCCTTTGTCTTTTCTCTTTGCCATAGGTTGGTTTTATAAGGGTGTTAGCACAAAATTAACGTAATTTCTACAAATTAAGCTATTTTCAAAATACCCATGTTATCCCCCCCATTACTTGCAATCCTCTAACCGGGTAATTCAAATAGAGTTGATATTCATTCGCCAACAAGTTACTACCCTTTAAAAATACAGAAACCTGCTTCGACAGGAAATAACTTGCCTTTACATTCAGATCAACTGCAGCATCCAGTTCAACAGTAGAATTGGTATCTACATCCAATGCCTTAGCCCCGCCCTGCACAATCATATCTACGTTGAATAGAAGTTTTGAATACAGATTGTAGGACGAATTAAAGCTAATGCGATACTTAGGTCTATGCCATGCTTCAGCTACCTGATCGGTTGAATAACCGTAGTAATCGCCCCTCAACAATATTCTTGCAGCCTCTGCATGGGAGAATCCAAGCTCTGCAAAAATGTTGGATCGCTTTGTGTTGCCTTCATCAAAAACTGTAATGAACTTAGCCCGATCCGTTGGATCATTCTGGTAAAAGTAAAAGTCTTTCAGGTTGGCTACCGCTAAGCCAGTGCCAAAGGCAACCTTACTACCCAGTTTACCTTTTAGTCCACCTAGAAATTCAATTGTCCTGTTGGTATTAAAAATTCCAATATTTGCATTTACCCATGGGTTTTCATGCGCTATTGTGTGCAGGGAAACTCTATCAATGTCACCAGAAAGCCCGGCATACATTTCTACTGATGGACTTAATGGATAGGAAGCGCGGATGTCGGGGTAGACATGAACTGACTTATCCTTTCCAATGGTGTCATTCTCTAAAACAACATTGGCGCCTATTTTAATTAATAAATCCTCTATTGGGGAGAATTGATAAGCACCCTTCATCTTAAAAATATGCCGTGGCTTCGCTTCTACAAACTCATCCTTACGGGACATCAGATAATAATCTGAGCCTATCAAAATTTTGCTGGTCTTTGAAATTTCGTAGTCACTCGCAAAACCTAAAACGACCTCACTTTCCTTGGCTTTATAATGATCCGTTAGATAACTAAATGACCCCTTGATCTGGTAGTTAAATTCTGATGTTGTCGAATTTGCGACATCTCCCCCAAGGCTTACAATCGAATAATTTTGTTTGATTAAGTCCCGATTAATATCTGTACCGGGTGTATATCCGTAAAAGTATGTGCCAATATTTTCATAATTGATAAATCCACCCAAAGTTGCTTGTCGGCCAAAGGTTTTTCCGAAAAGCCGTAGCTGAGTATTACCACCGGCAGAATTTTTCTTATCCACAGCACCCTGGCCAAAGCTCTGATGAAACAACTTGACACCATAGAATTTTTCTTTATCACGCTTCGAAGTTGCATAGGCATCCAAAAAGGGAGAAGAAAAATTTCCTATTCCTGCGCTGATGTAATTTCCATAAATTTTTGCAATCGGCTCTTGTTTCAAGCGGAGTGGCCGGATGGCTGGATTAAATTCGGGTGTTGAAAATTTTAGATTTTTAAAGTCGTAGGTAATCTCTGGCTTAATGGGTTCCACCGGCCGGGGTGAAACTTTTTCAAAATTCCGATTGGCTTTTGGCAATACAATTTGCCTTTCTTTTACAATTTCAATTTCCACTTTTTCTATTTCACCCTCATCCCATTTCTCCTGAGCAAAAGATGAACTTGCGATCGACAACAGCAATCCTCCAATCAAACCCATCTTGCCAGTGAATAATTTTAAAAATGAAATGATTTTATGTTTACTCATTTCTTAATTGTCTAATGAATCAGCCTTTATCTCGTTAGCTTTCTTAACATCCTCTTCTTCAATTTTTCTTAGCCTTTCCTTTGCAAGGGTTTTTATGTTTTCCAGGGGGAATGCCTCCAGTGATTTCAGCGTAGCCTTCACCTGAAAAAGATCACCCATCGCCATATAGTTATCTGCCAATAATAAATACGACTTACCTACCCACTCCGGGTAAGCGGCAAAATCACTATTCAGGCTCACCAGGGTTTCATAACATTGTTTGTGTTCCTTTTTTAAATATTGAATCTCCCCTATCAGATATTTTGCCTCTGCACCATATTCATCCTGTGCTGAGTTCAGGGTATTCAAAAATTCATCCTGGGCCAAATCATAATCTCCGCGGGCCATCGCGGATTTACCAAGAAACAACGAAGCCTTATTTTGAGCGCCTGCATTAACATTTCCCTTTTCTAAAATAATTCTGGCATAAACTTCCGCTGAGTCATACTGAGCCAATAAATAATAGGATTCCATCAGGCCCGACCATGCGCTGTACTGTTCCTTCTTGTTGGTTGCCAGTCGGGCAAGTTGTTGATAAAAGGGCACTGCCTTTTCAAATCGGTTTTGTTTAAACTCCAGTTCTGCCAGCCGGCCAATCACTTTGCTGGCAAATAAAAATGTCTTGTCCTGAGTAAGTTCTGAATAAATAGTTAGCGCTTTGTTCCAGTCCTTTAGCCTGTAATGTGATTCAGCCGTATAATATCTCGCCTCCGAAACACGCGGACTTTCCGGATACGTGATTGTATAATTTGTCAGTGAGGTGATGGCCTTTTGGTATTCCTGATTGAAATATAAATTCTTTGCTGATTCAAATTCCACCGACTCGATACCTTTGGCATCCGGGTGGGCTGTTTTGAATTGAGTCAGATATTTATCGAATTCAGAAGACCTACCCGAAAGATTTAAGGATTCTTGGAGTGGAATAAGAACATCATTGCTTGCCGGATGACTTCCGTAATTTTCAAGCACAGTTATATAGTCCTGGGCTGTCTTACTATATTCTTTTAGATTAAAATAAGAGGCTGCTCTTCGGGTATGAGCATAGGGAAGAAAGAGGGAAGTTGTCTTGGTTTGAATCAAGGTAGAATACCCTACTACAGCGGCTGCATAATTTCCCTGTTCAAAATCCAACTGAGCACGTTGAAATAAAGCTTCATCTAAAAACCTGGATTGCGGATAATTCTTAATCAGGATTTCCAACTCGGCACTGGCCTCATCATATTTTCTCATGATTCCCAAAATCGCTCCTGATTGTAAATGTGCATAATCGACATCCGGGGATCGAAGCTGCACTACTTTACGATAATTAATTAATGCCTCCGGATAAGATTTGGCTACGTAGTAACAATCCGCCAGTCGAAGCATTCCATCCGACAGATTTACATTGGTGCGAGGTGCTTTATTCACAAACTCTTTGAAGCTAAACAAGGCCTGGTCATACTGCTTGATGTTATAGTATGCATACCCAAGTCCATAGCGCGTTTTTAGAATAATATCCTGATTGGTATAATTATTCAATCCAACAATTCTAAGGTATTGCGTAGCCGATTGCTCATATTTTCGACCAATCGAATAAGCTTCACCACACCAGAAACTTGCCTCCGCTACATACTCCGGATCTACAGGATGGGCAAGTGATTTTTCAAAAAACTGAACGGCAGCCGGATAATCCTCTTTATTAAATAATTCAATACCCTTCAACATAGTAGCCTTTTGAAAAGCCCGATCAACAGCCGGACTTCGTTTAGGCATGGCTTCTATATATTCAATCGCTTTATTAAAATTGGATGCATTCACATAAGCCTGCGATAAAAGTTCTTTTATCTCATTAGCATGAATACTGTTTGGGAAGGTCACTAACATTTTTTCAAATTCGGTAATGGCCTGATCCGGTCTCCCCAGATCGTAGGCAACCTTGGCAAACTGATAGGTACTCTCCTCTACCAATTTTGGATCGGGTTTAAATTTGCGCGCGATGTCAAATGATGCAAGAGCCATCGGCTTTTGATTCTGTTTTAAATAGAGTGATCCCAAATAATAAGCAGAGTAAAAACCAATAGAATCAGTATCCGTAAAGGAAGATTTTAAGTACTTCAATGCAAGGGCATCCTCTCCGAGCGTGTAAGCAACATAACCAGCCCGAAGCAAAACTGCTTTGTCCGCCTTGTCTTCACGGCCTGTTAAATATTTTTGATACCCTACAAACGCATTTTTAAGGTCATTCTTTTTGTAGTATGCTTCTGCAGAAAGCAAAGCTATTTCCTCCTGGTTCGTTACACCTTCAACAGCACTGACTTTCTGAGCATAAACCAGCAATTCATCATAATCCTTTTGCCGGTAATAAACATTGGCCAGCAGATATGGCACTACCTTGGAGTAGGCTTCATTTTGCTCAGCCCTTTTCAAGTCGATAAGTGCACTGGTAAAATCTCCCTGACTGTATTCGATGAAGCCTGCATAATAACTGGCTGCCGGTCCATATTCACCGCCTACATTCTTGATGTAGTTAAATTGCTCGAGGGATTCCTTTAAATTTTTTTGATTAAACAGACTATAGCCCCATCGAAAACGCCCTATTCGTTGCTGCTCTTGGCTAAGACCAGAAAAATCAACCTTGGAAAAAGCAAGCGAAGCTTTCTTGTAGTTCTTCTCACCATAATAAAAACTAGCCAGATCATAGTTGGCAGCCATGGCCCGTGGGTGCGAAGGATTCGATTTTATAAAATCATCTATTTGCTTTTCCGCATCGGTATGAAATAAATTCAACGCGCAAAATGCTTTGTAGTATTCAGCATCTGCACGTTTAGTATCTGAGGCCGTGGATAATGTTAAGAACTCGGTGAATACCTCGCGGGCTGCGCCATATTGATTGTGACTGACTAATTCAATTCCAGAGTTAAAAAGTCTTTCGCTCTGTTGTTGCGACAACAAATTTTGGGAAAAGGTGAAATGAAAACCAAATGCAGCAAATAGAAAAAGGAATCTCTTCATCAATGGTTTCTTCGTAAAACTGATAAAGTCAAAAAATATTGCAGACCAAAGTTTAAAAAGTAAAGCCCATGCAGCAGTTTAAAAAATGGATTGCATGGACCCAAAGCTAGTAATTCTAACGGATAACTTCATCATTTCGTTCTCAGAATCAAGATGAACTGTTAATTATTACGGTGTAAGGAGAAGAAAGAAAAAAGTCACCTCGCGTTACATCATCAACCGGAAAACCAATTCTTTTAAGATTTGTCCTTCACTCCCACTACCTGCATCTACTCCTTTTAACTTAAGATCAGCTTGCTTTAAAAGGCCTATACCATTAATCACATTAACTAATGAGTAGTGTTGCAAAGCAGCACTATAATCTTTAGCAGCAAACGGGCTGATTTTTAAGGCAGTAACCAAAGCTCTTTCACTTCGATCGTTAGTTGAATGGGCTACTAATAACTTGCTAAAGAAGGAGTATAAAAAAGCAACCAACGGGATGATTGGATTCTTCTTTGAGTTAGCCTCCAGGTAGTTGACAATTTTAATCACCTGTAAGTGATCCTTTCGTATCAGCGCCTTTTGCAATTCAAAAATATTATACTCCTTGCTGATGCCCACCTGGGACATTACTTTTTCGGATGTAATTACCTCACTCGACTCCACACCAATCAAAACCTTGTCCATTTCGTTGGCTAATCGGCTTAAATCATTACCTACATATTCAGCGAGTATACGAACCGCACTGTCTTCAATTTTATAGCCCTTCTCTTTTGTATACTGTTGAATAAATTCACCAAGCTGATTTTCGTAAGGCTTCTTAAAGGTTGCGGAAACTGTAAGCTGGTCTATTTTTTTGCCTAGCTCGCGTCTTTTATCAAATGATTTGTGTTTATGGCAAAGTACCAGAATAGTTGATGGAAGCGGACGCACGAGGTAATCCAACAGTAGTTTAGCACCGGTATCTTTTTGTAAATCCTGAATGTCCTGCGCCTCTTTAACAATCACCACTTGCCGCTCAGCCATCATAGGATAACGCTTGGCGTGAGTCAACAACGTAGCCATATTTATATCCTTCCCGTAAACAATAACCTGATTAAATCCTTTTTCAGAATCACTTAAAGCATGAAGCTCTATATAATTGGAAATGAGATCTATGTAATAGGTTTCTTCACCCTGTAATACATACACCGGATCATAGTTGCCGCCATTGATCCTGTCGAATATCTTCTTAGCTGCCACATCCATTACCTACTCCTTTTTTGCGCCAAGTTAAAGGCTGTTACAACACCAACCAAAGCCCCGGCTAAATGCGATTCCCAGGATATTCGTGGATCGGCCGGCAACACGCCTGCCAAAAAAACACCACCATAGATAAAGAATACAAAGGTTGAAATTATCAGCGAAAGAAAATCCTGCTTTAACAGGCCATAACATATTAAGAAAGCTGCCAGGCCATAGATCAGCCCACTGGCACCAATGTGATAAGAAATTCTAGGACTGAGTAGCCAAACCAAAATATTGGTGATGAAGTAACAGCGAAAGAATACGGTGCCTGCAATACGTTCATAAAAAAAATACAGAATGGACCCTAAAAATAAAAGCGGGAACGTATTGGAGAGCAAATGCATATAGTCGCCATGTATCATCGGTGCGGTGAATATCCCTATCAAACCCGCTAACGTTCTGGGTTTGATTCCGAGAATACCCAAATCGATATGGTAAAAAAATTCAATACTAAACGACAGCCACATAATAAATACAAGCCTGAAAGGCACTACCGAGCTGCCAAAAAATCTACTTTCTCTTGCTGGCATGAATGAGAATTAAAAAGTGGCCGGGTCCTTTAACATCGGCAATTCTACATATTTTGCTTCCGCATCTCCTACCGACTTTAAGCCCAGTAAACCCCCTGAAGATTTAGCAATTTCTGAGGCTATTTCACGAAGACTCTTGTAAAATTCCTTTGCAAAATTTCGCTCAACCTTTTTAAGAATTTCGTTAATCTGAGCCAGCGATTGAACTACCAGGGGACTTCGGTCGGTGGCTTCAACCGGAAAGCCTTGAATAACAATTCGTAGTTTATCCTCAAAGTCCTCGCCCACTTCTTTATAAAAATCTAGCAAATGCGACTTAGCTCTTTTCTGCTTTTTCTCTGTAAGCTCAATGGCTTTTTTAATTTCCCTGTTATCAATATGATCGTCTGCCCCTGCAATTAAAATACAAACTAACATGGGAGCTTTATGCATTAACTCTATTTCCACATGTGATAGATTATCAAACTCTGGAATCATAAATAAATTCTTTAAAAAGTATGGTGCTCCACTACAACTAGATGGGAAATAACGTAAATTTCAAATATTTTAGAAGACTTAGACCGATAATCTTGCAAGAGTATTAATAAAAGGCCAACGGATGTACGAAAAAGATCAAGTCAGAATTTTTGTAGTTGAAGATGACCCGGCTTACTCCAAATTTCTAAACTATGTCCTCAGTCTAAATCCTGATTTTGAAGTTGAATTTTTTGCCACTGGAAAAGACTGCATTGCCCAGCTTCATAAAAAGCCTTCTATTATAACACTCGATTATTCCCTGCCGGATATGTCGGGCGAAAAAGTACTCAAATCTATTCGGGAATTTGATCCCGATATTAGTGTGATCATAATTTCGGCTCAGGAAAAAATCGGCACTGCGGTAGAGCTTCTAAAAGCCGGAGCTTTTGATTACATCAGCAAGGATGAAGAAGCGAAAGATCGAATCTTAAACTCTATCAAAAATGCACGAAACAAAACTTCGCTGATACGGGAGATAGATAGACTCAAACACGAAATAACTGTCAAGTACGAATTTGAGAAGAGCATACTTGGATCCAGTTCAGCCATTAAAAAAGTTTTCGACCTGATAGAGAAGGCGGTCAAGACTCAGATCACCGTGTCCATTACAGGTGAGACAGGAACTGGAAAAGAACTGATTGCCAAAGCCATTCATTACAACTCAAAACGAAAAAATAAACCCCTCGTAGCCGTTAATGTGGCGGCCATTCCCAAAGATCTTATTGAAAGCGAATTATTTGGTCATGAGAAAGGAGCCTTTACGGGAGCCGCGGGGCGTAGAATTGGAAAGTTTGAAGAAGCTGAAGGGGGTACGATCTTTCTGGATGAGATTGGTGAAATGGACCTGAGTCTACAATCCAAACTGCTTCGGGTTTTACAAGAGAAGGAACTGACAAGAATCGGAGGAAATCAAATTATCAAACTGGATGTGCGGGTAATTGTGGCCACACACCGAAATCTGCAAGAAGAAGTACGGGCCGGGCGCTTTCGTGAAGATCTCTATTATCGATTACTCGGATTGCCCATTCATTTACCCCCGCTCCGGGAAAGAGACAAGGACATACTTTTACTGGCTAAACATTTTGCTGATCATTTTGCAAAGGAGAATGATCTTAAAAAACTAATTATATCGCATGAGGCTCAGGAAAAACTACTTCACTATTCGTTTCCTGGAAACGTGCGCGAATTGAAATCGGTAATTGAATTGGCCGCTGTGATGTCTGCGGGCGCTGAAATACGGGGTGAGGACATTACCTTCAATACACCTATACGCGAAGATGCCATCCTGACAAAGGAAATGACACTGGAAGAATATACCTATCGCATCATACGATCTTACCTCATCAAATATGATGACAATGTTCTTGAGGTGGCCAGAAAATTGAATATTGGAAAGTCATCCATCTATCGGTACCTTAAAGAAATGGAAGCCAAAGGAATCTAAACCTATGAAGTCATCATTGCCGGTTTACGTAAAAAAAGGACTATTCTACAAATCTGTGGTAGAAGACGGTTCGGACATTATTTTTATCGTAAACTATGAAGGCGATATTCTTTATCACAACCATTCTGTAAAAGATACATTAGGATACAAAACTGCCAGTCTGGTTGGCAAAAACTTTTTCGATTTCATTCCTGAAACTCTTCTGCCTTATTTAAAAAAGGAGTTTACCAAAAGCACTAAAAAGGCCTTTAACAAAGGCATTGAATTTCAATTTAAATGCAAGGACAAATCGTATAAATACCTGGAATTTAATTCCGTTAACCTTAAGCAACAGGAAGGAATTGAAGGTTTGATTCTTGATTGCCGGGATATCAGCCAAAGAAAAAAAGATGCTGAGGAATTATTGCGCGCTCAAAAAGCAAAAGAACAGTTTTTAGCCAACATCAGCCACGAAATAAGAACTCCCATTAATGGTATTGCGGGTATGGCCGCTTTGTTGAGTCAAAATCCAACAAAAGATGAGCAGAAAACATATTTGAATGCTATAAAAAGTGCAGCTGATAATTTAAAAGTAATTATCAATGATATCCTTGATTTAGCATCCATTGAATCTGGCAAACTGAAGTTTGAAAAAATCGGATTTAACTTAAATGATCTGTTGTATTCGCTGATTGAGACGTTTGGTGTTCAAGCCTCCGAAAAAGGAATTAAGCTCTCCTATTCTCTTGCCCGGGAAGCTAATAAAGTTTTTATAGGAGACCCGGTTCGATTAAATCAAATCCTGATCAACTTAATTAGTAATGCCATTAAGTTCACCCACAACGGTTACATACAGGTTTTGGTAAAAGTTGAAAAGGTGAAAGGCAAGGTCTATGTGCTTCGCTTCGATATTTCAGACACTGGAATTGGAATACCCCAGAGTAAGCTTCAAACCATTTTTGAAAGCTTTAGTCAGGCCGATGCCAGTGTAACCCGAAAATATGGTGGAACCGGCTTAGGATTAACTATTGTAAAACAATTAGTTGAATTGCAAAATGGTACAATCGATGTTGTAAGTCAGGAAAACGAAGGCTCAACTTTTTCATTCACCATTGAGTATCAACTTGGAAAAATTGAATTTTTTGATGAGACAAAACTCTACAAACCAAAAAATAACAATCAGTTAAAAAATGCCTCTATCCTATTAGTTGAGGATAATGATATTAACCGTCTTTATGCAAGCAGCATCCTCAAAATGTGGGGATGCCACTTCGAAACAGCCGAAAATGGCGTAGTTGCTTTGGAGAAAATCAGAAATAATGCCTTCGATATTATTTTGATGGACATACAAATGCCCGTGATGGATGGATTTGAAACTACAAAAGCTATTCGACAAGGTGATCCAAAACATAATAAGGTTCCTATTATTGCCTTAACAGCTAATGCAACACAAAAAGATTTTGAAAATTGCATTGCAGCAGGAATGAATGATTGTATCACCAAACCCTTTACGCAAGAAGATTTATTTCAAGCGCTCACCAAATACCTCGGAAAGAAACTTACCGTTAAGAAAAAATCAGCACTGGATGTCACTCCATCCAATGAAATTTCCATGGTTGATCTTAGTTATTTAAGAAAAGTCTCTAACAATAATGAGCAATTCATCAAGGAGATTGTTTCGGCATTTCTGGAATCTATGCCATCTACGGTTTCAGATATTAAAACCCAACTCATCAAAAGAGACTGGGATCAACTGTCGAGAGTTGTTCATAAAATAAAACCCACCATCACATTAATGGGTATCCATCATCTGAAAGAAAAAATTATCTTATTGGAAAAAGAAACCAAGAACGGGCAAAACGAACATACAATCCGAGAGTTAGCAGACGAGGTAAGTAAATTCTTAACGCGGGCTATAGAGTCTCTCCGATTACAGTCTTAGTTTCTGTTCATTACTACCAACTTTTTACGCACCGTTACTCCGCGTGAGCCAGTCATCACCACAAAGTAAACTTCATTAGACAAGTCCGAAACATTAACATGTTTCAAACCATTCACGGCTCCTTCAAAAGTTCCTTCCATCACAGTTATGCCACGTTGATCAATAATTCTCCACTGACTGGCAGGATGAACATCCGCGGGCAATCCAAATGTAAACTCCTGGTTAGCAGGATTCGGGAACATCTGGACACTGTTTAACGCGACAAGAATGGGTTGTTCATCTTCGATGCCCACCACCGGATCAGGGATTTTACCCAACGGTCCATCAATGGCAATGGATTGAAGTATTTCCTTGCTGTTCTTATCCTGCACATAGCCAATGAGCAATAACTGACTCGGGTCGGTAATGGCCACGTCAATCGGAACATCAAACTTGAGTTTGATCAGTTGCTGGTCTTTCACCCAGGTTAAATTGATTGTCTCGCCATCACTTCCAAAAAAGTTTTTCCGCAACACATTCTTAAATCCGTTGGCATCTTTTTCGACCAACGCCACATTGATAATTAATGGTGCGGTAAAGTCCTGCTTGGCCGTAAGCACCATCTTCACACTGATTTTCCTATTGTCAATAGAAGTTGTATCCTTCAGGGTTAGATCAAAAATCGGATCAATCAGTGCTCTACGATCGATTTCGACTTTGGTTAACTCTGTGGTTATTCCTGTAAACTTACCTGGGCTAAGAATTCCATCCATAATGGTATAAGGAGGTTGTGAAGCTCCGAAATAAAGAGCACGGGCTGCTGGGTCAGTTGGATTATCGCGGTTCAGTGGATCAGTACCCGAGAAACTTACGTGATATTGAATATGCTGGAAATCCGATGTTCCGCGATCTGTCAATTGCTGTTGATACAATCCATTCAAATATGAATCTGCATTAACACTAGCATTTAATGTTGAGGTAGTAAAATGTTCAACCAATACATTTCTTGATTTCTCGCCTACAAAGAAGTTGTCAAAGGCAAAGCCATCGAAATCGCCCGGTGCATTTCCATCATTGCTACTAAAAGCAATACGTAACCGCACCTGGCTTCTTGCTGCCGGATCTATCATATCCAGATTAAATCTGGCATTTTTCCACTCCAAAAGTTTATCCGTCCAACCATAGTTACCAATTGATTGAGACCCCGGATTCGAAAGAATACCAGATGCATTAAACCAATTTATTCCTTCATCTCGATTTGATTGACCTTCAGGTGGCCCTACAATTCTCCAAGTAAGACCTCCATTGATGGAGTATTGAAGCACTGCACCATCCAGATTTTTCTCAGTGTCTGAGATGTAATCCAGGGCAATCATAGGTCGCATCAATTGAGTTAAATCAAAGCAAGGTCCATTAACGGCTGAGTTCTCATTTGAGAAATACGTATTTGAATTTGCTCCAGTCCACCATGCTCCACTACCAACGGCAGCTGAATTTATGGCAAGTCCAGATGGGGTACCCCAAATCCAACTGGTATCACTCTTAATTATGTTAGAAGGTGTTGAATTGGTAGCATTAAAGGCTTCCGCAATCCAACCTCCATCAGTAGATTCAAATCCTTCCAGATATTCAGCCCCCGCTACAGGCGCTACTGTATTGTAAGGAAGAATAAATACATTTTGAACCTTGGAGTTTGAGCAGCCATCGTTGGTGTCTACCAACAGTGAAGCGCTATAGGTTCCGTTTGTTACGTATTTATGCTGAGGATCTTTGTATGTACCAAACGTTCTGCCGCCATGGGTTCCGGGCGGAATTGTGCCCACACCTGCAGCGAGGATATCTCCATCACCAAAATTCCATGTATAGCCAGTTACAACGCTTATGCCCGGAGGAGTAGCCCCTGCAACCTTTGTTGTTCGATCCTGAAAACTAGTATTGTCGTTATTACAAATAGCCGACCAATTGAAATCAACTTCTGGTACATCCCCTACGCGCAACAAAGTGGGGGCACTGGTTACCGTACAACCCTGACTGGTTGATACTCTCAATGAAACATTATAGGTTCCTGAAGATGTATATCTCTTCGCGGCATTTTGTTGAGTACTAAAAGTACCTTGCTCATCTGACCATTGCCAACTTGTGATAGCAGCAGGGAACGGTGTTGGATTTATGACCGAATTATCAGTAAATAACACATCACTGATTATACAATTATTGGATGTTGAGAATAATGAAACCGGACTGGCAAAGAAATTAACAGTACGCTCTCTGAATGTGATCGCATTAAATTGGTTTTTGAAGGTATACCTGATTCGATACGTGTTTGAAGGAAGTCCATCCGTATCTATAAAATAATCAGGACCAATATTCACGATTGTCATATCGGCTGCGTTGGGTCCTTCTGAGGTGAATTGGGTTTCTGGTGGGAAACCATCGCTTGCAGGAGGAAAACCTAATAATTTTACTAATCCAAGATCTGCGCAAAGCTCATATTCACCATTAACATTCAACATAGCACCTTGTATTGCAAAATCTACGGTAGTAACAGGATTGATGAATACTTCCTGTTCATCAAAATTTGTACAACCGTTTATATCTGTATAAGTATATCGAATGAAGTTCGATCCAAGATCAGCGGCACTTGGATCAAACACAGCCCGATCAACCACATTTATAAAAGTACTACCAATTACCGAAGTGACTGGAGCAATAGTAAATGCACCTCCGGCAAGATTTCCGGTAAGTGTTATAGGCGAACCGTTTTCTGCCAAAGCAGAAGGAGCGCCTGGAGGCAAGCCGGTAAACACCACAACAGGCAAAGGATTAATTTTTAGATTCATTTGATCTGCCACTGCCGTACAGGGACCTGCACCATCCGGATCAAGTGCTGTAACTGTAAGTACAATAGTTGTATTCACTTCCGTGGGATCGTTAAATGAATACACCGGTTGTATCAAGTTTGGATCAGCGAACGAACCCAAGCCACCACTCCAAGCTACCGTTGTGGCAGCACCAGATTGAGTGCCTTGCAACGTAATAGAGGGTAGATCCCGGCAAAGTTGTAAATCAGGACCCGCTGAAACAACGGCAGCCTGATTGATCGTAATATTAATCTCTTCAAATTCTTCAGTACATGGACCCCCCGGACCATCAGGATCATTGGTTGTTAGTCTCAGCGTTATTGTGGTTCCAATATCAGAAGGGTCAATTGTATAATTAGAACTCACCGTGTTGCCAACCAGATTAGAAGATCCCAACGAGCCTGCTCCGGAAATAATACTCCAGAGTCCAGTTGTAGCACTACCCCCAATGGTACCACTGATGTTTATTGGAGACAATAATAAATTGGAAGGCTCGCAGACAACAAAATCAGCAGGTAATGTTACTGTAGGTCGTCTGTTAATCTGAACATTCAGTAAATCCGAAGCCAGAGCACAAGGACCGGCTAAATCAGGGTCATTGGTTTCTAATCTAAATACTACCATGGTAGAAATATCAGCAGCAGCTACTGTGTAGGTTGCTGATACTACATTTCCTGCAACTGTACTTGCACTTATACTTCCAGTTCCGGTTACAATGATCCAGGTTCCTGATGTAGCCGCTCCGCCTATGGTACCACTTAACGGTATAGTTACAGGTTCGCATACCTCATAATCAATCCCTGCATCCACTGTTGGTAGAGGATTAATCGTAACTACTATATTTCTTACGGGTCCATTGCAACCATTGGCTGCCGGAGTTACCTGATAGGTAACAGTACCCGTATTGAAATCGGTCAAAGACAAACTCTGATTAATCAAAGATCCATTGCCATTAATCGCCCCAACTACATTTGCTGAAGGAATTGCGATCCAACTAAATGTTGTTCCACTTACGTTAGCCGGATTTGTGTTTATATTAACAATTGCATTTTGACCACTGCAAATTGTTACATCCAATCCATCTGCTGTTGGCACAGGCAAAACTGTTACTACATAATTTACCGGATTTCCATTACAACCACTTACCTGAGGTGTTATTGTATAGGTAACATATCCAATTGTATTTCCAGTATTTACCGGTGTGTCGAGAATGGCACCAAAGCCAGTAACAGAAACTCCAGTGAAAGTACTTCCGCTAACAGAGGTTGACCATGAATAGGTAGTTGCCGGATCTGTCGTTGATACCGGTGCAAAATTCAACGTTGTACCACTACATATAGTTGTTAATAATTGCAAAGCTGTGTTCGTAATTACCGGTGTTGGACTAACTGTTACTATTACAACGATCGGGGTACCGGTGCAACCAGCCGCACTTGGCGTGATCGTGTACGTAGCTGTACCCGCTGAACTCGTTGTAGCTGTTAAGGTCTGATTGATGCTCGCTCCAAAACCGGCCGTAGCTCCGCTCACGTTGCTCTGTACAACGGTCCAGCTATATGTAGCGCCTGCTACTCCATTCGTGGTGCTTAAATTTAAATTACTTGTCGTGCCGCTGCAGATCGTTTCTGCATTCGGTCCGGCCACTACATCCGGTAACGGATTAACGGTTACTATTACCGTGATCGGGGTGCCATTGCAACCTGCTGCACTTGGCGTGATCGTATATGTGGAAGTACCTGCAACTGAGCCTGTGGCTGTCAACGTCTCCGCGATTGTGGTGCCCGTACCTACCAACACTCCGCTAACTCCGGAATCAACTCTTGTCCAATTGTAGGTTACTCCTACTACCCCATTCGTAGTGCTCAACCCGATGCTCGTTACCGCTCCGCTGCAAATCGTCTGACTC
>JBGSTJ010000045.1:0-214021 GCA_041736555.1 Cyclobacteriaceae bacterium | reverse complement strand
TAGCGGTGGGGATCACCTCTTCCCATTCCGAACAGAGCAGTTAAGTCCACCCGCGCTGATGGTACTAGGGTAAAACCCGGGAGAGTAAGTCGTTGCCTTTTTTTATCAAAACCCTATCATAAAAATATGATAGGGTTTTTTCATTTTAGGAGCAGATGGAAAGCAGGAAAGAAAATTCTCTCACTATTCAAATCATAATTAAAGTCTGAAGGACTGGAAAGACTACAATCCTTTATCCTACGCTAACCTCATAGAGATACTCATCATTAAAATATTCAGCTAGTCGTTTGAGAGATTCACTGGTTGAAGATTGAATGCTTGTAAATAGCGTACTGTAAAAATCTGAGCTCAGATGATTTAATCGAATCACTTTTATCTTTTCGACAATGGAAAAGGGATTAGCAGTTTCTAATTGAAGACTTCCCAAAAGGTGGTTCTTCGCGATTTCTAATTCTTCATATTCAATCAAGTCTTGCCGAAGCTTTTTTATCTCCCTCTTGATTTCTGCAAGTGCCAGTTTTCTGTTTTCTTTGTTTACATCTGTTCCGATTACGAAGAAGGCATCGTTTTTTAGTGTGCTGATTGAAGAGTGAATTCCATAAGTAAGTCCTTTCTCTTCACGAATATTTTTCATTAGCCTGGAACCAAAGTAGCCTCCCAGTACGTGGTTTATCAGAACCAGTGAAGCATAATCCGGATCGCTTCTATTTACTATTTTTTTGCCCAGCCGAAGTGATGATTGAACACTATCGGGTATTTCGATGTATTCGGAGAATTTCTCGAGTTTGTTGTCAAAGATAATTTTTTGTCCATCTACTATAGGAATGTTAAAGTCAGAAAAATTATCCAGCAACCTGCTTTTAGTCTCGAGGTCTATCTTTCCGGTGATATAAATTTCATGCAGAGCAAATCTCTCTTTAAAGAAACCCACAAGATCTTCGCGTGTAAGATTATCAATATCACTTTCTTCAAGTGAATTTCCATATGGATGTTGTGAGCCGAAAATATTTTGACGAATTTTTTTACCCGCTACGTGACTATTCTTCTTATTATTGATTTTTAGATTTTGCTTAATAATGTCCTTCATCAACCCGAATTCAGCTGGAGGAAAGGATGGAGATGTGGCTACCTCGCACAGAATTGGGAGTGCCTTTTTTAAATTTTTTGAAAGAGTATAGAGCGATATGGAAGTAAAGTCAAATCCCGGACTAATCTCCAGGGAAGATCCCAGCTGATCAAATTCTTCTGCAATCTGAAATGAATTTCTTTTTAGCGTTCCTTTTTCAAGCATTTGGGCAGTGAACTGAGATGTTCCACTCTTGGGCTCAAACCACTTTCCTGCCTTGAAGATAAGTTCTACCTTGACTACCTCCTGACTTACATTATCGAAGTGAACGAGCGGAATGCCATTGGCTAGTCTGATTACTTCAGGTGTTGGGAGATTGAAATTTTTTATTTCTGCAAACTCTGGAGCGGATTTTCTATCCAGCATACTTAATCCGTAACGGAATCATCTTTTCTTGCCTTGCTTTCGAAGTTCATCATGAGTGTGAAACGAATGGTTTCTGCAAGCGCGTTTTCTCTTTGATTGGTAGGAACAAGATAGGCAATATCGATTCCGAATTTCTGATATCGAAAGCCTACACCGCCAGTCAAATACTGTCGGTTTCCTTTATCGGTAGCTTCATAAAAATAACCGAGTCTTCCCGCAAAGGTATTGTCATACCAATATTCAGCGCCCATCGATGTCATGATTTCACTAATCTCTTCTTGAAAACCACCCGGGGCATCTGTAAAGGAACCAAAGATTCCACTCAATAGCGGAGTTGAATTGTCTCTTGGGGGGCTTGGAACTAATAGTTTATTGAAATCTAAAGCAAAAGTAAGATTGTTCTTAGGTCCTAGCTCCATTGTATAAGCACTGCCCAAGCGAAGGTTGGTAGGAATAAAATCCCGATTGTTTGCGTCTGAGTATGAAATCTTTGCGCCTAAATTGGTGATTGCTCCTCCCAATGATAGCGTAGAGTTTCTCGACACAAAAGGCTTTGTATAATAGATGCCAAGGTCAACGGCTACCGAATTACCTGGGCGGGCATCAATATTTCCGGTTGTTAAAGCTCCGGTAAGATTTGAGTGGATGTAGCGCAGCGCTCCACCGATGGCAAGTTCTTCCGTTAACATTCTGGAATAGGTAACATCAAAAGCAAACTCTCTTGGATTAAATCTACCAAGATCTTCATTGTTAAGTCCCTTAAATTGTATCTCACCCAAATCGAAATATTTCATAGAGGCAGCTACTGCCTGCTCTCTTCCTATTTTATAAAAGCCTGACAAGTAAAACACATACATATCGTTGATGATCTTGCCTAACCAGGGCGTGTAAGAACCGGAAATACCATACCCCAATCCATTATCTATAAAGGCAAGTTTACCTGCGTTCCAATAGGCCGAATTTACATCGGCTGATGTGGCAACGCCTGCATCGCCCATACCGGCAGCACGCGCATCAGGTGTGATGGTAAGGAACGGAACGGCCGTTGTAATAACCTTGTTGGTACTGTCCTGACCAATAATGGTTCCCTGATTTTGTGACCAGGAGAAAAACGGAATAAATAAAAGAGTGGATACTATAGAAATACTTAACCTCTTCATAATCACGGTTCTAAACGGTAAAGGTAGTTAATTAAGGATAATTAGCTTGGTAAATTGGTCATTTTTCGAGCCATCCAGTAGTGAACGAACAGAAAGTTTACCCAGATATACTCCCTGTCCTAATTTTGTTCCGGTTGATGATTTCCCATCCCAATCTGACAAAGTGACCCGGTATTGACTTGAAAGTACCTCAAAACTTTGATTTAGCAGTTCTTTTCCAGCCAGGTCATAGATTGTCAAAAATGCCTCTAAATCTTCGCCAGGACGTGTGTGTGTAAACTCAAGTGTTGTTGATTCATAAAACGGATTGGGATAATTACTAAACTCTTCAATTTCAATCTGCACCCCATCCGTTACAACAAAATCCACAGTTGTTATTGTCTGGTTATTATATGTGTCAGAAGCGGATAAGGTAAGCGTATGTTTTCCTTTTTCAAGACCATCCAGCGGATAATTTACCGATCCTTTTTTATAGGTATCCAAATTTGCGTAGTAATAGTTATTGAGGATAACACCGGGCCCATCATCTACAGAGGCTATAATCTCATTTCCTGTAGGATTGGCTGAAATATTGATCCCGCTTTCATCCTCGAGCAGTGCTACTATTTTAGTATTTGGCCCAACGATTCCGCCCGGAATAAATGTTGTATCACCCAGAAATAACCGGATTGAAGGCGGAGTAATATCTACAGCAGGATCTGTTTCCAGCCCGCCAATCAAGTTATTCAAGACGCTTCCATTGGCAAACTCACCATCATCAGTTGAAGCAAAGCCACTGAATTTTCCGGTTATCTTTTCTGAACCAATGTTTTTTGGCATCACAAATTGGAGTTGAAAAAATCCTTGTGTTACGGAGGCCTTACCCTTAAATAGAATATTGGACCGTTCTGAATAATTAAAAGGTGGATTTTCATCACCTTTTGTGACTTGAAAAACTTCTTCGTCAAAGAGAGCTAGTGTGAGTTCGCCTGTGAAATTAGTTTGTGTAGTTGTTTCCTTTTCGATATGTCCTTGGATGGCAACCTTCGACAATCCTTTTAACTCATCGGAACCGGTGTCGGTTTTTATTTCATCGTAGATAATTTGGTTTTCTGCCATAGCCAGCCGCATGGAAGGATCTCCTAAAAGCGAAAAATTTCTATTGGCAACACCGCTGATACTATTGTTTTTTGTGTCTTTTAAGATTGTGCCCAATGTTCGAAAGTGATTATCTTCCTTTGTAAAGAGTGCATCGTAAAATGCACGATTCAAAGTAAAATTCGTACTCGAGTTCACGGGGCGTGCCGTAGTTACAATACCAATGGAGCCACCTTTCTTTTGAAGTACTGTTAGCTCGCCACTGGTTATTTGAAAAGGGTCATCGTGGCGTCCAAACTCGCAGGTAGCTGTTACAAACAGTGGATATTGAGGTGAGTTCTTCCAATTTAGAATTATTGATGCATCAAGAATCTGTTCATCCATCCATACGCGCTCGGATCCATGCCCCGTAAAGTTTACGATCAACGCACCCTTACGAATAGCCACGTCCAATGCCTTGCTTGCGTCAGGACTTGATTGACCGCTGGGTTTATCCACCTGATCGTAGGAATCGAGTAAAAATTTCTTTGTATTAAAATTTGGATTAAGAAGTTCAATCGAGTTCGCCAATTGATTGGCTTGACTATTATGAATATTAAAATCCCCATCGTCTGCAACAAAAAGGATTTCATTTTGCCATGCACCAGATGCCGAAGGGTTTTTATCGTATTCGATAAACTTATCAACCACCTGCCGGGCTTCTTCTAATGTTTTTACAGGCAGACGACCAATGCCAACATCCATCGTATGATTTTGAGCCGGACTTTCACCCCATTCCCCTTCGGGGGATTCAAGAAATGTTATGTAATCGTCAGATGCGTAGGTTTCCAGCGGGCTTAATGAGTTTCGGGATTCATAGATGGGAACATAGTTTGTATTGCCCAACACACGGTTTTTGTAATCATAAGAGCCACGGCCGAACAGTAACACGTTTTTTAATGGCGAATTTGCTTGATTATAAAGACTCCGTACAAAATCCCGTAATGCAGATACATCTTGCTTGCCTCCGGAGAAGTCATTGAATATTTGCTCTGTAGTAACCACGTTAACATTCATTCCGGAATGATTTTGTCTATGATTGGCAAGGCGTTGAGCCTCGCTGAGGAAGGATGCGTGAGTAATGATGATCAGCTCTGGTGCGGAAATACCAATAAGTTTTTGATTGGGAATGGTTGATTCAAAGGCAGGAGCTTTAACTTTGTTAATATCAAAAACCACAAAACTCTTTAGCCATTCTGAAGCTGAAGTAAAGCTCACTATGTCTCCTGAAAAAGTAACGAGTTGCTCTTTCACCTCATCAGGATTTGTGATGTCCCAAACCCGGCTGTTGTTGGTATTGTTAGAAATCTCATACGTAGATACAGGATTGAGCACACTTACTGACGATCGAAAAATTGTTTGATCACCGTATAATGCCAATTGCCGTGTAAGACTTATGAGAAAGAAATCAAGGTAACCAACGGAAAGACCACTACTGCCTTTCGTGAATTGAAATTTTACTTCTTGATTGCTGCGACCCGCTGCGCCTACCGAATTTGAATTCAATGCAATGGTATCAGCATTGATTACCCCTTTTATACCATAGCTCGAATTGGGAATAGGATCGATGGGTTGAGTAAGCACAGGTGAGTTGTTGATGAATACCTGAAAAGAAGAAGGAGTAATGGACTGTGCCATTACATGAGAGACCAATGTTAGGCTTGAGTTTTCTATAACCCCTGAAATATCAAAGCGGATCGTGGCTTCCGTGTTAGCGTCAAATTGTTCACCAAACCATCTACGCCCGGATTTTAAAACATTATACCGATCTGTTTCATAGTATGCAAAGTCATTATACTGTTGGATAACTGGAAAGTTTCCCGATACGTTTTCGCTTTGCGTCATTCTCTTTCCCAGGTCTGAACCTACGGTGAGAAAATAAAAATTTTTATCTGAGTAGAGGTTATTTTCGTATTCGAAGGTCTGCTTTTGCAGATTGTATTGATACGTATCAGGACCCTGCGCAAAAAATAAAATATAATCGTTTGAGTTGAATCTTCCATCGCTCTCGCCAATGATTTGAATCGCTATTTCAGTAAGGTTGCTTTTTCTGGGCTGGTCATTTGGCTGCGGTAACATTCCATGCTGACCTGTATAGATCTTGATGTTTCTGGGGTCAATTTGATCAGGATTAATTCCAGCGCTTCGTAAAAGCGCGTAATCAATTTTTACCACCCCATCCTGAGTAACCGAAAACTTATACCAGTTACCTGAATTGAGTACGGAGGCAACTTGTGCAAAACCGGAGATTATACTCAGGAAGTATAGCCCCCATGCCACCCATGCTATTTTTACTTGAATCACCCTTGTTATTTTTTCTGTACACCCAAAGTCCTGCTCACCAACGAGATTATTATATACGATAGTATAATAAAGGGTAATGCCCCCGCTTGAAAAAACACGATAAGTAGTACAGCTAACCCTAAGAAGGCAAACCGGATTTCGTTGCCTTGCCATTTGAAATTTTTGAATTTAAGGGCAAACAGATGAATAGGCGCAACCAGCAATAAAGAGAACACTATTGTTATTCCAATCAAAACAGGCCCTGTAAAGACAACTATACGTAAAGATTCCGGAAGAAAAACTAACCCGGTAAGGAACAAGGCATTGGCAGGTGTAGGTAGGCCAATAAAAGAATCGGATTGATTTTCATCGATGTTAAACTTTGCCAGGCGCAAAGCAGAAAAAACGGCAATCATTAGGGCAAGGTACTGCATCCATCCGCTATCTGCATTTTGTTCAATCCAGCGGTACATCGTCATTGCTGGCAGAACACCAAAACTCACAATATCTGCCAGTGAATCGAGTTCTTTGCCAGTGGGTGAAGAAACCTTTAACAGACGTGCTGCAAAACCATCGAAGAAGTCAAACACACAGGCGGCCCAAACGAAATAAGCCGCCTCTACCGGGTAGTTAAATACACTTAGAATTCCAAGACAACCGCAGACCAGATTCGCGCTGGTTAATGCATTGGGTACATGTCGTAAAAGACTCATTTGATAAGGCTTAAGGCACAAAAGGGATTGGACACTTTTTCGTCTCCAATGGTGGTTGGATTGCCGTGGCCAGAATACACAACAACGTCATCGGGTAGGGTAAATAATTTTTTGTGAATGCTATTAATCAATGTATTGAAATCGCCACCCGGTAAGTCGGTTCTGCCAATACTCTGCTCAAACAAAACATCTCCGCTTAACAAGGATTTGGAATCAGGATGATAAAAACCCACATGACCTGGTGCATGCCCTGGCAGGAACAAGATATCCAATTGTGTTGAGCCAAACGAAATCTGTTCCCCCTCCTTCATAAACTGGTCGGGTAAGATTTCATGATATCTGACAAATCCATAGGAAGGCGCATATGCTTTTACAGATTTCAAAACAGGTTCTTCCAATGCGTGAATCAAAAAGGGAACTTTATATTTCTCTTTGACAAAATCATTACCCAACACATGGTCGATATGGCAATGGGTGTTCAACAGGTATTTAACCCGGATGCCCTTATCTTCGATGAATTGGGCAAGTGCAATTTTTTCTTGTTGCTCATAGCAACCTGGATCGATCACAACACCTTCTCCGGTTTCATCAAACACGACATACGTGTTTTCGCTAAACGGATTGAACGTAAAAGACTGAATTTGAATCATAACAATCAGTAAAAGTAGTGCTTTTCTTAAAAACAGGGCGATTAAAGAAAGGTTTGTGATAGCTTCTTCCCTTGGTTAGAGGTATTGTATTTTTGACCTCTTAATTTGGATAAAAATAAAAAAGGTAGATTTTATTCTCGTAGGGCAAGGACTGGCGGGTTCTTGTTTAGCCTTGCGCCTGATGCGGCTGGGTAAACGTATCATAGTGTTTGATCAGCCGCAACAAAACCGAAGTTCAGCGATAGCTGCGGGCTTGTTTAATCCGATCACAGGCAAGTTGATGACACGCACGTGGCTGGCGGACAGCATTTTTCCTGAACTATATCAATTTTATCAGAGCGCAGAGAAAACACTGGGGCAAAAATTCTTTTATCCCCAATCTCTTTATAGACCATTTCTAACCATTGAAGAGCAAAATGAATGGATGGGGAAAAGTGCAGCCGCTTTTATGGATTCGTATGTTGCCAACGTTTTTTCTGATAGCGTATTTGGAGCCCAGGTTCATGATCCGTTAGGTGGCGTTCTTTTAAAGCAATGTGGCTATCTCGATGTCAGGAAGTTCATGAATTTGGTAAGGGAAGAACTTGAAAAGAATCAATCTTATGTTGAGGATCGGTTTAATGATGACTTACTAGAAATTAAAAATGATTGCGTTTCTTATTTGGGCATTGAGGCTGACAAGATTATTTTTTGTTGTGGTACGGCCCAATTGAAATCATCCAGGTTTGGTAATGTGCCGATTCGGCCCTTGAAAGGTGAGACATTGACTGTGGCATTGGATGAACCACCTGAACTCATTTTCAATCGGGGTGTTTATATAGTTCCGATAGACGGAAACCGATATCGGGTTGGGGCTACTTATGAGACAAAAAGATTAACTGAAGGAATTACTGAGGAAGGACGCATGGAGTTACAGCAAAAATTGAAAGAGTTACTTAAAATTCCCTATACGATTGTGGATCAGGATTGGGGATACAGACCTACCACACCTGACCGAAAACCCGTTTTGGGGTATTACCCGGAATCAAAAAATGTTGTTATTTTTAATGGTTTGGGAACTAAAGGAGTGAGTCTTGCGCCTTATTTTTCGGCCCAATTGACCGAGTGGCTATTAGGTTCTCGTGAAATTCAGCCGGAAGTCAATATTAAGCGGTTTAAAACGTTATCTTCGAAGTCCAGTGAAGTAGTATGAGAGGCATGTTTCGATTTTTAGCAGGAATTCTGTTTGTATTCATTTTTTGCGAGGTATCGCTTGGTCAGCAAGCGCTTGAAACGTTTGGTAAAAACCGGATTCAGTATAAGCAGTTTCGATGGAATTATCTGAGCTCAGAAAATTTTGATGTCTATTATTATGACGACCGAAAAAAAGTTGCTCAGGAGTCACTCGAGTACCTTGAAACAGAATTTGATCGGGTTACTGATCTGATTGGATTTTATCCTTATCAGAAGACAAAAGTTTTTTTATACAGTTCGGTAACTGATTTGCAACAAAGTAATATTGGTCTCAATCATACTCAGTTTAGTTCGGGTGGTGAAACTGAATTTATAAAGCCTTATGTTGAAATAGCACACCCCGGCACACTTTCAGAATTTAAGCAAGAGTTGATCTTTAAATTTTCAGACCTGATGCTGAACGAAATGATGTTTGGCGGAAGTCTGAAAGATATGTTTCAGAATGCTGTTCTGCTAAATCTACCCGATTGGTTTGTGGATGGCGCTTCATTGTACGTATCGAAAGGCTGGAACGAAGAAATGGATGACTTTGCACGCCAGTTAATAGCCAGCAAAAAAGTAAATAAAGCACTGAAACTTACCGGGCATGATGCTGCTTTGGTAGGCCAATCTATCTGGAATTTTATTGTCGAAAAATATGGCAAGAGCAGTATTAATAATATTCTCAACTACACACGCATTATTCGCAATGAAGAAAAGAGCGTTTTGATTACGCTAGGCATACCATTTAAACAGTTGATGATGGAGTGGAAGGAGTATTATTCTTCCATGGAGACACGCGTGGCGCTAAGCTATGTAGCTCCAACGGATACAGCCTTGTTCAGCCCGAAGCATAAAAAGACAGTCGTGTACACAACTGTTAAAATTAGCCCGGATGGCAAGAAAGTGGCATACGCAGAAAACGATCGAGGAAAGTTTACGGTGCGCGTTAAGTCATTGGAAAATGGAAAGGAGACGGTAATCCTCAATGGAGGGAATAAAGTTATCAAGCAGACCGTTGATTATAGTATTCCGTTGCTAAGTTGGTCGGATGCAAATACGCTGGGCGTGATAGGTGTAAAAAATGGTCAGTATGTTTTTTGGCTGTATGATCTGGTAACCAAAAGTAAACTTCCGCGTGAGCTGGATCGATTCAGCAATATTCGCAGTTTTAATTTTTCCGGAAACGGAAGATTGGCAGTTTTAAGCGCTGACCTGATGGGTCAGAATGATCTGTTTTTGATTAGTAGCCGTAGAGATCGCACCAGGCGATTAACTAATGATCTGTATGATGACCTCGATCCTTCTTTTATTCCAAATTCTAATACGATCGTGTTCACTTCTAACAGAACGACTGATTCAGTCACTACGAAGGTTAGCAACTATAATAAAGTATCTTCTAACTATAATCTTTTTCTATTTAACCTCGATACAACTGTTGTTGAAGTATCGCGGGTAACCAATACCTTAAGCAAGGACTATCATCCGAAAGCGCTGGATGAAAATAATTTTTATTATCTGAGTGACCAGCGGGGCATCGTTAACCTGTTTAAATTCAACAGGCAAAATGGTATTTACTCGCAGATCACTAATTTTAATTCGAGTTTAAAAGATTTTGATCTCGACTTTTATAATCGTTCACTTGCCCTGGTTACTACCAAGCAAATGAGTGAGGATATCTTCATCATCAATAATTTTAATTTTGATCGGCAAATCTTTACACCCGCTTCTCGCAGAAAAGAAATTCAACAAGCAAAAAGTGTAACGGAGAAGAGAAAGCAGGAGCCGGTTAAAAATATGACTATAAAAGACCTCATTAATGCGAGACTGAAAGAAAAACAAGACACAACGGAACAAAAGCCCCAGCCACCTGAAATAAAAAGGGATACAACCGAAATTAGATCTAATGTAATTAATGTTGATGACTATCAATTTGATGATGGGGTGAAAAATGATACCCTAAAACCTATTCCGCTTAAGGAAAAACCACTGAACACAGATGACTACGTTTTCGAAGATGAAGTTATAAAGGCTAAGCAGCCCAGTGAAACCTTCCTGACCCGCTACATGAAAGCCCGGGAATCCAATCGGGTTACAGGCCCGTTTCCATATACACCTAAATTTACTTATGAAAACGTTACGACCAACTTTGTGATTGATCCACTCCGTGGATTCAGTATGAGGATTGAAACGCAGATGAATGATATGCTTGAGAATTATCGTATTCTCGGTGGAATTCAAACCGCGTTTGATTTTAAAAGCGGTGATGTTTATGCGGAAGTTCAATACTTGCCCCGCCTGATTGATTTTAGCGTTCGTTTTGACCGAAAAGTAATATTTTGGGAAACACCACAAGAAAGCATTAGCCAAGTTGAAGAACAAAAGTATTCGTTTCAAAAAATTGAATTTGGAGCATCACTTCCTTTATCAGTTCGAACTCGTGTAACATTGAAGCCCTTTGCTGGATTTACGCAGTTTCAGGATCTTGGATTCGTATCTCCACAAGGCGCGCCTGTTTTCCGTCCGTCCGAGCAGCAATTTTATGGTGGCGCAAAAGCAGAACTTGTCTATGACAATTCACTTTCTACGGGCATGAACATCATAGAAGGCACACGGGCCAAGTTACGGGCTATTCATTATCAGGCATTTGGGAATACTCAGAAGAGTTTCTCACAGGTTTCATTGGATGTGAGACATTATCAGAAAATTTATCGTGAGATAGTTTTTGCAGTGCGTGGATACACGGGTACTTTCCTTGGTAATTCTCCCAAAAAATACCTGCTAGGAGGCATGGACAATTGGTTCTCCAACAGTGTTAATTATGAAGGGCTACAAAATCCATTAACAAATGCCGTAGGAACGTATAATGAAGACCTCCTCTTTGCTGAATTTGCAACAAGCTTGCGAGGATTTGATTACGCTACTTTGTATGGCAACAGTGTAGCCATGGTAAATGCAGAATTTAGAGTACCCTTGATTCGGGCACTGTCCAGTGGGCCTATCACTTCAAATTTCTTTCGCAACCTGCAGTTTACCGCCTTTTACGATATTGGCACTAGTTGGACCGGAGCGTTGCCATTTAATGCACAGAACAGCGTGCGTAAGCGAGTGGTACCGGAAGATCCTTCGGGAAGTCCTTTTCTTATTGAGTTAAATGAATATCTAAATCCATGGCTATATAGTTACGGATTTGGGTTGCGCACTATGATGTTAGGATATTATATGAAATTTGATCTTGCGTGGCCCGTTGAGAATTATACAGTTAGAGATCCACGCGTGTTTGTTACATTAGGGTTTGATTTTTAGTAAGATTCAATTAAATAAAAATAGATACCTTCGTGGATGATTAATTCAATTATCCGCTTTATCATTTAGTATGATTAAATCAATGACTGGCTTTGGCCAGGCTGTCTTCAATTCCGGTGAGGGTTCACTTTCTGTTGAGATAAAAAGTCTGAACTCCAAATTTTTCGATCTAAGTCTTCGGCTTCCCAAAAAATATTCTGAAAAGGAGTTGGAGCTACGTAACCTCATAGCCGAAAAACTTGAACGGGGGAAAGTTTCACTTAGTATTGATTTTCAATCGGGGTTAAAGCAAGAAATCAGGCAGCAGTATAACGAGGCCCTTTTCACTTCTTATTTTCAGGAGTTAAAGAAATTGGCTGATAAAGTTAATGCGGGGTATGAATCTCTTTTTCAGCTGGCGCTTAATTCTCCGGATGTTATACAGAGCAATGGTAAAGAAGAATTGGATCCTGCAGAATGGACACAGGTACATACTTTGTTGAAAGAAGCAATAAATAAATGCGAACACTTTCGGGCCGAAGAAGGTAAATCGCTGGAAGTAAAACTGAACGGTTATTTGGAAACGATCCGCCTTGAATTGTTGGAAGTAGAGAAGATTGACCCCACGCGCATCGAAAAAATCCGTAGTCGTATCAAAGGAAATATTTCAGAGTTTTTTGGAAATGAAGGATTTGATTCGAATCGGCTAGAACAGGAGATAATTTTTTACATTGAAAAATTGGATATCCATGAGGAGCGCGTGCGTCTCAAAACTCATTTAGATTATTTTTTAAAAGTGATGAATGAAAAGCAATCGAATGGGAAGAAACTTGGATTTATAGCGCAGGAAATCGGACGTGAAATCAATACAATTGGGAGTAAAGCCAATGATGCCGACATGCAAAAGCACGTAGTTATGATGAAGGAGGAGCTTGAAAAGATCAAAGAACAGTTGAATAATGTTTTGTAAGAACTAAGGCAGTTTACCGTAAGAAGAAAGAAGCTTTGATTATATCATCAGGATTGTTATTTTGAATTTCTAAACTAATCTACCTATGAAAAGATCCACTTATAGTTCTGCATTTGCTACCCTCCTGATCATCTGGGTTGCTTTTGCTTGTTCAAAGCCTGCAACACAGGAAGAATCAACCACCGCTGAAGTAACCATAAATACCTTAACCGAGGAAGAGAAAGCTGCGGGTTGGGAACTTCTTTTTGATGGCAGTACACTCAATGGATGGAAGCGATACAATCATGATACGATTGGCCCTTTGTGGACCGTAAAGGATGGTGTAATTATTTGTGATGGCACCGGCTTTGGCGAAGGCTCTGGCGATGTAGGTGGGTCGCTCATGACCACAAAGACCTTCGGCAACTTTGAATTGGTTGTTGAATGGAAGATCACCCCTGGCGGCAATAGCGGAATACTATATCACGTAGTTGAAAGTCCTGAGTATGGACATGATTATGAAACCGGCCCCGAGTATCAAGTGATGGACGATGCAGGATGGACAGGTGGAGATTTAACTCCTCAGCAAAAAGTTGGAAGCAATTATGATATGTTTGAGGCGCCTGAAACTAAAAAAGTAATGCCGGTAGGTGAATGGAACACAAGTAGGATTGTTTATAACAATGGCCATGTAGAGCATTATCTCAATGGCGAGAAAACCGTTGAGTTTGACGAAAATAGTGAAGAGTACAACAAACGTTATCAAGCCAGTAAGTGGGTGGGCTATCCAGGTTGGAATAAATCGAAGGTAGGAGCTATCTCTTTACAAGATCACGGTGCACCGGTGCATTTTCGGTCTATTAAGATTCGTTCTTTGTAAAAGAATTAATAAAAATTTATTTATTAACGGTGGCTTGAGAGACCACCGTTTTTATTTAATTGATTTCAGCAGTGCATTTATAAATCCATCCAGCGATGAGTTGTCAATCCATCGCACTACGGCCACAATATCATTTTCCCTGTCTACATAAATCATATTGGTTCCATTGCCAATGTGTGTGAATGCTGTGGCCGGTGCCGAGGGCAAATATTTTTTGTCTGAGTTTAAAAAATAATTCATAAAACCATAACCAACTTGTGCGGGTGTTGGCGTGGTTGACCAGGTTAGCCACTGTCCGGAAAGGAGTTGTTTGTCTTTCCATTTCCCGTTTCGAAGCGTTAGATATCCAAAACGAGCCATATCATATGCATTAATGATCATGCCTCCTCCCCAATGACCACCGCCACTCACCGACTGGACAATGGCTCCGTCAAGTACAATCCAAGAATTATCATAACCATACCAGCGCCAGGTAGAAGAAGCATTAATTTCATCCATTATATTTTCTTTTAGCACCTGTGGCAATGGCTTGCGCCACACATTTAATGTGGCGAGGGCAAGCACATTTACACGCGTATCGTTGTATTCATACCCGGCTCCCGGTGTATTTCTTTTTCGTGTCAACCATTCCTTGGGATCGGCACTGGGCCGGTCGGCCCAATCGGGTTTGCCCCAGAGGGTTCCTTCCCAGTCGCTGGTTTGGCGTAACAAGTCATTCCACGTGATGGTTCGGTTATGCGGTGTATCAAAAAGATTTAGCAATTCAGGTTTACCAAACCGATCGGCCTTATTTCCAGTTTCGATGGCTGAATACAAATGAATAGGAGCGACATAAGAGTAAACGGTATCACTTATACCCTTGATTAATCCACGATCATAAGCGAGGCCTACGGTGGCCGAGAGAAAACTTTTTGTAACACTATGTGTCATATCCGGACGAAGAGGCTCACCCCATTCAGCAATGATGTATCCGTCTTTAATAATTACTCCGGTCGGTGCTCCGCGATCTTTCATAGGACCAATAGCATCGCCAAAGGGTTCACGGCCAAAAGTTTGATAATGGTTTTGCTCCAGGTTGCGGGGACTTTTCGTTTCATGAGAAATCGCGAAGTCGATAGCTTCCTTTAATTTCTGACTATCCACTCCCGTTTCTTCTGGTTGTTTATGAATCCATTCTTTATCAGGATAATACGGAGCGATGCTTTGCGACTTGCTCTTCTTTTGGCACAAGGCAGGTATTGCAACGATTGACAAGAAGAGGAATAGTATTAATCGTTTCATAAAGTAATTTAGACTTTGGGACAGCAAGTTATCAAAATCAATTTATTCATTGGCGTTATAGTTACTTCCGCGTTTCAATAATTCAGTCTGATAAAATTTCTCACTGCATTTTCAAAAATATTTTGTTGATTGGCGCCCCAATTGAATTTCATGGAGAAGAATATTTTAAAAATTGCTGCCGAATTAAACTTAAAACCTGAACAGGTATTGCGAGTTGTTGAATTATTAGGGGAGGGTTCAACCATTCCCTTTATAGCCCGCTATCGGAAAGAAGTTACAGGAAGTCTGGATGAAGTTGTGCTTACATCTATCCGCGATCGACATGAACAATTGATTGAATTGGATAAACGTAAGGAAGCAATTCTTAAATCTATTGAAAAGCAAGAGAAGCTAACTCCAGCACTATCTAAAGCCATTGACGAAGCTGTTACGCTGAACGAACTGGAAGACATTTATCTTCCTTACAAACCCAAACGCAAGACACGGGCCAGTGTGGCCAGGGAAAAGGGATTGGAACCTTTGGCGCTCACCATCTTTGACCAAAGCAAAATTGATTTAAATAAAATAGCTGCCGGATTTGTCGATTCAGAAAAAGGAGTGGCCAATGAACAAGAAGCGCTGGAAGGCGCACGCGATATCATGGCGGAATGGATCAGCGAAAACCAGGAAGCGAGGCAAAAAGTGCGCGAACTATTTTGGGAAGCTGGTGTAGTAGAGGCTTCAGTGATTAAATCAAAGGCCGAGGCAGAAGAGGCGCAGAAGTTCAAAGATTATTTTGATTGGAAGGAGCCTGTGAAGAAGGTGCCCTCACACCGATTACTTGCTATGCGCAGAGCAGAGAAAGAGGGATACATAACACTCAACATTGCCCCAACCGAAGAACAGGTTATTCTGTCATTGGAAAAACAATTTGTTAAGTCTTCATCTGCCTCAGCTGAACAGGTCAAGCTGGCTGTTAAAGATTCCTATAAGAGATTATTAAAACCTTCGCTTGAAACGGAGGTACGGGTGGAATCCAAATTGAAAGCAGATGCTGAAGCGATTCAGGTATTTGCACTCAATCTAAAAAAATTATTGCTGGCATCTCCACTGGGTCAGAAGCGTGTATTGGCACTCGATCCGGGTTTTCGTTCGGGTACCAAATTGGTCTGCCTCGATGAACAAGGCGCTTTGCTTTTCAATACGGTTATTTACCCACATGAGCCGCAACGTGAAACAGCTAAGTCTGCGACTATCGTATTAGGCTTATGCGATCGGTTCAAGATTGAAGCAATTGCGATCGGCAACGGAACGGCAAGTCGTGAGACGGAAACGTTCGTAAAAGGCATAGGCTTACCGAAAGAAATTCTGATTGTAATGGTGAATGAGAGTGGGGCTTCTGTATACTCTGCCTCGGATGTGGCACGCGAAGAATTTCCAGATCATGATATTACCGTTAGGGGAGCAGTTTCTATTGGCCGCAGATTAACCGATCCTTTGGCAGAGTTAGTGAAGATTGATCCGAAGTCCATTGGTGTTGGTCAGTATCAACATGATGTTGATCAAACAAAATTAAAGGCCGGATTGGATGATGTAGTGATGAGTTGTGTAAACTCGGTTGGCGTGGAAGTCAACACAGCCAGTAAAGAATTACTGAGTTATGTGTCCGGCCTCGGTCCGCAATTAGCGAAAAGTATTGTTGAATACCGCAATCAACATGGAGCATTTACGGACCGACAGGCACTGCGTAAAATTCCTCGTCTGGGCGACAAGGCGTTTGAACAGTGTGCGGGCTTTCTGCGCATTCGCGATTCTAAAAATCCATTGGATGGTAGTGCGGTACATCCTGAGCGGTATGAGTTGGTAGAAAAGTTCGCTAAAGATTTGGGCTGCACAATCAAGGACTTGATGACGAGTGCCGAGCTGCGTAAAAAGTTAGAACTAAAAAAGTATGTGACTGAGACCGTAGGATTGCCTACGTTAACCGACATCCTCGCTGAATTAGAAAAACCGGGTCGTGATCCGCGCGAGAAGTTTGAATTATTTTCATTTGAAGAAGGTGTTAACGAAATCATGGATCTGAAAATTGGAATGGTGCTGCCGGGTATTGTAACCAATGTAACGGCCTTCGGAGCCTTTGTTGATATTGGTGTTCATCAGGATGGCTTAATACACATCAGTCACCTGAGCGATCGTTTTATTAAAGATCCTAACGAAGCGATTGCTGTTCAACAAAAAGTGAAAGTAACGGTGCTCGAAGTAGATGTTTTGCGCAAGCGCATTGCTCTTTCCTTAAAGAGCGATCCGTTTGGAAAAACTCCAGCGGCTCGCACAACCGAACGACAGGAAAAACCTTCAAAGCCAAAGCCGGCTCCTAAACAGGTAGAATCGATGGAGGATAAATTGGCCCAGTTACGCGAGAAGTTTAAAAAGTAACTCATTTTTGCCTCATAGCATTTAAAACCGAACACTACCCTGTTCGAAATTAGTACAATCTGTTTTGGTTTAACGGACAATTTAGAATTTGTTGGCACTTTCCTTCGGTGGCACTCAACTTGTTGTTGTCTACAATACTAACCAAAGACCTTCCGCGTTACTACCTCATGGAAAAATTGAAGCGCTTCTTCTGGCTATGCTCCGGTGCTCACCTTGCTATTCTTAATAAATGTGAATCGGAAGCCAGCAAATATGTGGGCATTGGTGCCACTGTATTCTTTACCGGAGTATTTGCTGCCATGGCAGCATCGTATGCGCTCTATACAGTATTTGATAATTATTGGATTGCGACTGCTATGGGGTTAGTCTGGGGTCTCATGATTTTTAATCTGGATCGCTACATCGTTTCAAGCATGCGAAAGGAGGGGAACATGAAGCTAGAACTTCTTACCGTATTGCCTCGGATTATATTGGCCGTCATTATCTCGTTGGTGATTGCTAAGCCTTTGGAGCTGAAAATCTTTGAGAAAGAGATTCAAGCGAAGTTGGTGATGATGGAACAACAAACCTATGCTGAACAGGAAGGTGAAACAAAACTCCGGTTTCAACGAGATCGTGAAACGCTGAATGCAGAGATAGTAATACTGAAAAATGAAATCGCGGAGAAGGCAGCCTCGCGCAATGAATTAGACCGACTGGCCAGAGAAGAAGCGGACGGAACGGGCGGCAGTAAGCGAAAAAATACAGGACCCATCTATAAATTAAAAAAAGCAGATGCGGATCAGGCCGCAGTTGAATTGGATCAACTTGTGAAAAGAAATACCCAGCTTATAGATGATAAACTGGCCAGGCTCGCAAAGAATGATTCCTCTATTGCCACGGAGATTGCCAGCCTCGATAAGCAAAAACTGGATGGTCTGGCTAGCCGCATGGAAGCCTTGAGTCGGATTGCTGCGCAGAGCAGTGCGATCTGGTGGGCTAACTGGTTTATTATTCTACTTTTCATTGCTGTGGAAACAGCACCCGTCTTTGTCAAATTAATTTCCCCGCAAGGACCATACGATCACTTACTGAAAATAGAAGAGTATAGTTTTGAAGGGCAACGTATTGAAAATCTTGCGCGTGTAAATGCAGACATTAAAAGCAGGACCCAGGATTTGCCACCTATGGAATCAGACTTTGCCAACGATCGCCTCAATGTAATCTTGAATAAATCCTGAGCCTTTACCAGATATCGGTCAGCTCACGGCCGAGACAAACAAAAAGAGCGGAATATTCATCCGACTCTTTTTGTCTGATATGAGATCGTTGACTTATTGAACACCCGGATTGTCTTTAGCCATCTCCGTCATGAGAGAATCGTACTTTCCTTTTAATTCAGGATCGCTTGACAGTGCTTTTTTTACTTTGTTATACGTGGCAGCCCCTACATAATCTTTAGCCAGACTTTGAAAAGCAAGATTGATTTTAGCCGCTTCTTCGTCTCTTTTAGCTGCTACTTCTTTTACAAAAGAGATTTCTTCGGGTGTCGCCTTGGCTTCAACAAGTTTAGTTTCGTCACTGATAATTTTTGAAATTTCGTTATATCGAGTAGCTGTCATTGCACTGCCATTTTTTACCATATCGGTAATCATAATCTTAACATCAGCCGACATTTCGTTTATGGAATCCATGGCCGTAGCATACTTGGTAAGTTCATCATCACTCACTGTAATTTCCTGCGCTAACGCAGCTGAGATTGTGAATAGTGTGACCAGGGGGAATAAAAAAAACTTTGCTCTCATGTGGTTAAAGGTTTCGTGGAACATCATACAAGTTCGAAGTATAAAGATGATAAGTCACTAACGCAAGCAAAACTTTACTTACGGAACTAGTAAGTGTGACAAATTTGCGCGAACGGCAATTCAATAGGAAGTTTTTACGTCAGCCTGAAATTTAGCGAGGTGTTGATCTCCTTGATTCAGGAACAGGACGTGCTCTTCAATCTTGTAAGAATCAGTTTCACTAAGCGCCTGCAGATAGCGGGTTTCTATTTCCATGGTTTCCTGGCAGAACATCCTGGTGGTGGCAAGATTTTTTAAGCTTAACTTTTTTCCTTCAAGGTTATAATTACCCGAAAACTGATTGCATCCGGCAAAGCCGCTGGCTGTGCGACTTTCAGGATCAAAGAGAAGATGCAGTTTTTTTGCTTCGTTGATGGTGGCGATGGGCTTGCCATCGAGTTCGGTAAGCACCCAGTACGTTTTTTCCAGGGGTCGTTCCTTGGGCACACCTACCAGATCTCCAATTTTATTTGAAGGTTTGCAACTTGCAAATAGGATAAATGCCAAAAGTAAAAACCGCATTTACAAAGCTACTCAAAAGCAAATTAATTCAAATAAGTTCCTTATGGGTCAAATTGAAATTCTATTTATTTGTATTGATTTGTGTTAGGATGAAACGTGCGCCAACTATGCCAAAACTCCTGATAGGCTTTTATTTTTTTTAAGTCATTTGAAGAGATTAGGCTGTGGCCGAAAAAATTGTAAACCTGCTCGTTTACAATGATGGTGTCATTACGAAGCAAAAAAGTTTCTGATTCGCTGGTTCGTTCAAAAGCGCCAAAACTTTGCTGATCTTCTGAAAGAACTAACACCAACCACACATCGCCAATCTTATCATGAATGATTCTCTTTTCTTTCAGGAGGTTCCAATCATAAGCTTTGCTTTCTTTTCCGATCTTAATTCCAACCACCCATGATTTATCCTGCCACGACAGGCTGTCGGTTTTGGTAAGTTTGCCTTTGCTTCTTCCATATTCATATTTTCCCAACGTGTCGTACTTAGATTTTATCGAATTGTCCAACTGCAATACTAAAGCGTTTGGATATAGTTCAAACAATTTATCCAATCGCACCTGAAAAGACTCCACTTCGGGCAACATTTCTCCTTTAAGCGATCCTGTTACCGCTTCACCATTGGCTTGCCGCCACCAACTTTTTGTGGTTGCATCTTCAAACATGGCATTGAAGTGATCCATGCCTACCAGTCGAAATTTTTCAGGTTGACCCTTTACGAACGGTTCGAAAACGCGACCTGTTCGACAAACGCTGCAATAGGTGATCATCATGGGTTTTCCGCCCACAAAATCCCGAATCTGATGATGATAGGTAATAAATCGGATTGGATACGCTTTTACCTCTCCGTTATGTTCTACACCCACCACCATAGTGCTATCTGGCATTAAGTTGTCATGCTTTGACTTAAGAGAAAGTGTTTCTGGTTCCTTAAACATTGCATCGGCCGACATTTTAAAATTAAAAGCATAGATGGCCACTATAAGTAATAACAGCAAAGCTGCGGGAATCCATTTGTGCTTGCTTGATTGAAATGTATTGATGGCCCCGATTGCAATCATTACTCCAAATAGAAAGCGGAAGTACCATCGGTACGAGTACAAAAAGTAAGCTAAGTCAAGGCTGTTCATACGCTGGCTTCCCGGCATAGGCATGATGAAGTAGACATTCAGGGCTTCAAATAGTGTGAGACCCAGCAGACCTATGTAAAATATTTTTTTCATATGCTTACAGGTTACCAAGTTAGTGATTCGGGATAATAATCTGGGTTAGTCTGCTTCGCCCGGTTGTGGAACACGTTTGGTGTAAGACTCGCGATCTTAAGGTTCCAATTACCAATATCCCTGTAAACTGTTTTCATTACTCATTTTTTTTGATGAATATTCATGAAGTTAAGCCTGTGAAAACTCAAAGCAAAGCCTCTAGTGTCATTCTCTGGTCGGTAATTTCGGCTGCCTTCATCGGACCGGGCACTATTACAACCGCACTCACGGCTGGTTCACAGTATCAGATTCAATTATTGTGGGCGATAGCGTTTGCCACCCTGGCCTGTATCCTTTTACAGGAGGTTTCAGCGCGGATTACGATTGCCACCGGATTGAACTTTGGTCAGACACTATCGAGCAAGTATGGTGCAGGTAATGGGCGTTGGATAAAATGGATTGTAGCATTGCCCGTGTTGTTGGGCTGCGCAGCGTATGAGGCTGGTAATATTCTTGGTGCTGTTTCAGGTGCTTCCCTTTTGTTTCCCGGTGACGGAAAGGTGTATACGATCATAATTACCGTGAGTGCTGCAATGGTATTATGGAAAGGAGGTAGTCGCGCGATTTCAATCTTAATGACAATTCTGGTAGGGATGATGGGAATCGCATTTCTTGTGCTGGCACTACAAACCAGGTTTTCATTTTCTGAAATAATGTTGAGTATGACTGTTCCGAAAATTCCACCAGGTGCTGAATTTTTGGCCCTGGCGCTTGTGGGCACTACAATTGTTCCCTACAATATTTTTATTGGTTCGGCTATCAGCAAGGGAAATACCGTGCCGCTGATGAGGCTCGGGTTATCACTCTCGGTAATTATTGGCGGGCTTATTACATCCTGGATTATGATTGCCGGATCACTGACTGGAGAGTTCTCTTCCTTTGGAGAGCTTGCCATCAATCTAAAGGAGAGGATGGGTACAATGGGTTTATGGGCCTTAGGCATCGGATTATTTGCTGCGGGGTTCTCTTCAGCAATAACCGCTCCCTATGCAGCTTCGATAATTGCTTCTACT
Organism: Cyclobacteriaceae bacterium; assembly: GCA_041736555.1. GTDB lineage: Bacteria > Bacteroidota > Bacteroidia > Cytophagales > Cyclobacteriaceae > ELB16-189. Next base: position 191,974 of record JBGSTJ010000045.1, on the reverse strand, counting down.
GTGTTAGGATCTGAAAATAAGAAAACGATTCGGGCCGTTTGGATAATTGTATTGCTGATTGGTTTCGCTTTTGGAGTTAGTGCTGTGAAACCTATTCCTGTAATCTTAACTGTTCAGGCACTGAATGGATTTGTATTGCCATTACTTACTTATTTTTTAATTCTCTTGGTTAATGATACCTCTGTTATCCAACCTACATTCCGTCATGATGTCTGGTACGACTTTCTTTTGATCGGAATTTTTGGAGCCACATTATTAATTGGACTAAATAATGTGGATAAGGCGATCACGAGTGGCTTTAATCTAACAACGTCTCATTTTGAAATTGTATTGATTCTAACGTTGGTTGCCCTGCTTCTTGTTGCCGCTCAACTTGTGCGACTACGAGGTAAGCGCATTGAATGATTTTTGATGGATGTGCAAACAAGTTTACTGCACCTGAATATTCAGCAACTCAATTTTACTCAATTCTTCCAGTTCGTTTCTGCGGAACAGTTCTTCGAGGTCTGTTAGTTTTGCTTCGCCTGTGGGTTTGTAATTAATATAATCGAAGAAAAGAATCCCGTTAATTCTGCGGGGATTATAGGCTTTGCGAAATCGATAACCTTCGCCATCATTTTCCGCAAAGGAGTAGGCCATGTAATCGATGGTGAATTCTTTTTTGTTGATCCAATAGATAAAAACGTCTTCGTGATCTTCGCCTCCATCCTGTGTAAAAGTTACCTCCACCACGTATTGGTTTTTGCCCTCAACTTGCGTTTCACCCAGAAACCTCTTTTGAACGGAAGCATCGTTTAATCCATACGGCAATAAGGCGAAATATAAAACTGAATTTACCGAGGCGCTATAGCGGGTCTTCATGGAATCTATGACCTCAACCTGCACTCCGTTAATTTCTCTGCGAAAACCATCGTTAGATAAAAAATCGTGGGTAATATTTACAGAGTCTTTGGTAATTCGTTCATACGAAAAAACTCCTTCATTGCGCTTTGCAATATAGTGTCGCTCGCGAAAGTCAAACTCTACAGTTGAGTTTAGATATTTATCGCCACCAGATGCAGCGATTGCTTTATCTATAATTTTTTGGGGATCAGTTAGACTGCTATTGCAGGCAGTCATTAATACCGCTAATACGGAAATGAGAAATAACTTTTTCATTAAATCAGTTTTGCCAGTGTACTTATATACCGCTCGGGTACTTCACCTTTGGTAGCAGTTTGATAATCGGTGTAACTGCAAGGAATAATACTATTTCGCGTGTAGCGGGCTCCAGGCTTATGGTAGGCAACTTCCATCCACCACTTTTCAGTCACTTTACTTTTATAGAAGGCAAGCGTTTCGGGTTCCACGGGCATGGACACTACATATTTCAAAAAGTCATTACTCTTAAAATTATGTTCGTTCTTGCGATGATAAAATCCTTCTATGAAATACCAGATCATAGTAGCCACCACCGAAGCGGTTTTTTTATTTACATCATCATAGGTGGGATTGTATTCATAAAATCCGGCTGAGCTGAGTTTTTCATTCATGCCCGCATACCAGCATAACTGGCAGGCTTCTTCACCGGTTAATCCAAAGGGTTGTGCATTGGCGTTGCCCGGAGCATCGGAAGACCGGATGGCTGTAATGTCAAACGAAAGCAGATCGGCATTGCGAATGGCGGGTTCCATTTCTGTCAGATTGGTACGCATTTGCCCCACGCGAAAGGCTTCAAAGTAGAGTTTTTCTAAAATGGATACCGAAGATGGATCGATCAGATAAAGTTGATGCGCGAGGTGAGTGTAGCTCAGTAAGTAATTGGGTTCGTGTAACAGAATTTTATGAATATGCTGACTGGCTGGTGCGGTTTCTTTATGATCGTCCAGATCAAGAAAGGCATCGATATTCAAGAGGCTGATGAGTTTTTCCATTTCCTCGTAGCCGCGATATTGCCCATAGTCAAGATCATGGGTTCCGCCCAGAATCAGCGGCATCACATTATTCTCGAGTAGAATTCTGCATACCTCACTGATGCGAACATAAGTTTCATCGAGATCGATCCCGGCATTCAGATTTCCAAGGTCTACAATCCGATACGCACCATTTCCTTTTTTGAGGTTATATAGTTTCTTCCGGATTTCGTCTGGTCCGCTTCTACAACCCTGATTGATTGCAGTTCCTCGCTCTTCCTTCACTCCAAAGATGGCAATATCAACCCCCTTGAAGTCGGGCATTTTATCGCCAAATACTTTTATGTTTTTGAAAATTGAATTTGAAGGATACGGCTTGCTATATATTGATTCTTCGAGTGGAGAGAAAAAAATGGTTAAATCCATGAATGAAGATCTTTAAACAAAGCTAAAAAAATTTAGATCACATAGTTCTAAAAAAAGAAAGGAGAGCGTAGGCTCTCCTTTTCGTGTGCGTATCAGGCTTAGCGAATTACCCGCCAAAATCATCAAAGCGAACATTTTCTTTGGGCACGCCCATATCATCAAGCATCTTCAAAACGGCCGCATTCATCAGAGGCGGTCCGCATAAGTAAAACTCAACATCTTCTGGCGACTTATGATTTCCCAAATAATTATCATAAAGACTTTTGTGAATAAAACCAATATAACCGTCACCCTCCGTATCGTCCAAGCTTTTATTAACCTTCCAGTTATCTTCCGGCAATGGCTCGGATAAAGCGATGTAGAATTTAAAATTTGGGAACTCTTTTTCTATTTTCCGGAAGTGCTCGGTGTAGAATAATTCTTTTTTGGAGCGGCCTCCATACCAGTAAGAGACTCTGCGATTCGTCTTTTCAGTATGAAACAGATGGAAGATTTGTGCACGTAATGGCGCCATGCCGGCACCACCACCGATGTAAATCATCTCTCGTTGTGTTTTGTTTATATGGAATTCCCCGTAAGGGCCTGAGATAGTTACTTTGTCACCCGGCTTGCGCGAGAATACATAAGAGGAGCAAATACCGGGGTTAACATCCATCCATTTGTTATTGGCACGATCCCAGGGTGGAGTAGCAATGCGAATATTCAGCATCACGATGTTTCCTTCAGCTGGGTGGTTGGCCATAGAATAAGCCCTGAAGATGGGTTCATCGTTCTTCATCTTCAAATCCCACAACTTAAACTTATCCCAATCCGACTTGAATACATCCTGTTTGTGACCTAACTCAGGATGTGGCGTAATATCCATCGTTTTGAAATCAGCAGTTAAGGCAGGCACATCAATCTGGATATAACCACCTGCTTCGAATTTAAGGGTTTCACCGGGTGGAAGTTTAACCACAAACTCTTTAATGAATGTAGATACGTTATAGTTACTCACTACTTCGCACTCCCACTTCTTGATGCCAAAGATTTCTTCTGGAATCCGGATGTTGAGATCTTGCTTCACTTTCACCTGGCAACCCAGGCGCACATGTTCCTTTTGTTCCTGACGGCTAAGGTGCCCTACTTCAGTCGGCAACACATCGCCACCTCCCGTTTCTACTACGCACTTGCACATGGCGCATGTTCCACCACCACCACAGGCGGAGGGTAGAAAAATCTTTTCATTCGCCAGTGTAGTTAACAGCGAACTACCGGCTGATACGGTTATTGTCTTTTCGCCATTGATTAGAATTTTAACCGGGCCCGATTGAACCAACTGCTTTTGAGCAAAAATCAAGAGCCCCACCAGCAACAGAATAACAGCGGTAAAGGCAACAATAGAAGTGAATATTAACATGGATAGACTGAATTTAACCTTGGGTTACAAATATAGGAATCGGAGTTAAAACACTCCATTGGAGGCCAGCAAAATTCAAGGGAATTCAGCAAATAAAAAATGGCAACCTTTTGGCTGCCAGTACTTTGTTTAATAACCAGAATAAACCCATCAAAAAAGGATCAACTCAGGCCGATAAACGCTCCTCTTTTTGAGTAATAGTTGCTGAAACCAGGTTGATTTCAGGAGCCAGAATGACGCTCACTTCATCCCATTCCGACCATTCCTTTAATTTCTCAAGTTTTACCGTGCCTTGCAGGTATTGATATCCTTTACCCTGATAGCCGCCCTTGAGCGTTTCAAAATCCTGATGGGAGATAAGTGAACCGTCCGGGAAGCTGATGATGACATCGATTAAGGCATCATTTGAAAAAGGAAGCCCGTCTCCTTGCGTAAACTTCTTGTATTCGTAACGGTAATCAAACGTTAAAGCTGAAATATCAGAAAGCACGGCTGAACCAGTGGGGTAACTACCAGCACCCTTACCAATAAAAACTTGCTTTTCCGCGAAAGCGCCTTCTACCAAAACGGCATTGTATTCGTTGCGAACGGAGGCCAGCATATGATCAGCCGGGATATATTGCGGAGCGACAAACGCAAAAATATTTCCTTTGATTTTATAGGCACGAGCTACCAGTTTAATGGTTAAGTTGTTTTCCCTGGCATACTTTAAATCAACTGCCGAAATATTCTGAATGCCAACATTGATGATATGCTCGGGTTTTACAAAAATGCCGAACGTATGAGCAATGGCAATGGTAAGCTTAAATTTGGGATCAAATCCTTTTACATCCAGGGCCGGATCACTTTCTGCGAAGCCTAAATCCTGAGCAGCCTTCAGCGCTTCGAGATAGCTTTTCTTCTCCTCAAACACTTTCGTAAGAATATAATTGGTTGAGCCATTGAAGATACCTTCAATACTTCTGATCAAATCATTGTCGTAATATTCTTCCAGGTTTCGCAAGATGGGAATGCTGCCACAAACTGCTCCTTCATACAAAATTGAGCGGTTATGTTTTTGTTGCAGATCATAAATTCCCTGAAGATGTTCGGCCACCATCTTTTTGTTGGCTGTAACTACATGCTTCCCTTTCTCCACTGATTTTTTTACAATGTTGAACGCGGCATCGGCATCATCAATTAATTCCACGACAACATCAATTTCAGGATCGTTTAAAATGTCGGAGGCCTCGTACGTAAAAAAGGCAGAATTGAGTATCCGATGTTTGTCTCTGTTCTTAACACAAATCTTTTTGATCTCTGCTTTTACGCCATGCGTTTCGTTCAGCACGTGATATAAACCTTGCCCAACACAGCCGAACCCAAACAATCCAATCTTTAATTTCTTCTTCATACAATCGTTTCTTTCTTTACTTCTGTTTTTAAAAATTTACGCACACTGTTTTTGAATTGGTCGAATTCAACCAGAAAACCATCGTGGCCATGGAGTGAAGAGAGTATATCCAGTGTGGCGCCATCAATGTAACGGGTCAGGTATTCCTGCTCGCGAATCGGAAATAATAAATCTGAGTCAATACCTATCACCAGCGTGTGCGCTTTTATTTTTTTCAACGCAGCCTCCGGGCTGGTTCGTCCACGTCCTACATGGTGACTATCCATAGCTTTTGTAAGGATCCAATACGTGAAGGCATTAAATCGATTAGCCAATTTCTGACCTTGATACCGTTGGTAGGAGGCAGCACGATAGTCATCTATTTTATCTGACGTTTTTTCATTTTGAGTTTGCTGATAGGTGTCATAGGTACGAAATGAAATCATACCCATAGCCCGTGCGGCTTTCATTCCTTCAATACCTGCACGCGCATCATTTTCTTTCCAGGTTGAATCTGCAGCAATCGCCATGCGTTGTGCTTCGTTGAAAGCAATGCCCCAGGGTGAGTGAAATGCATTGGTTGCAATTGGAATTATCCGATCAAATACCTGCGGTTGTTGAATGGCCCAATCCAAAACTTGTTGACCACCCAATGATCCTCCAAGCAGTGTATGAACTTTTGAAATCCCGAGATGTTGTCGCAATAAATCAAACCCCCGCACGCAATCACGATTCGTAATTTCCGGAAAGGTGTGATAGAATGGATTGCCGGTTTGCGGATTGATAGATAAAGGTCCTGTTGATCCATAACACCCACCTAAGGTGTTTGCACAAATAATAAAATATTCGCGTGGGTCAAACGGACCTGCCTGTCCGGTAGGCAGGCTACCCTCAATAAAAAAACCTTTCCACCAATCGGTAAAATCCGAACTTCCTGTAAGGGCATGACAGATCCAGACCACATTATTGCGTTCTTTGTTGAGCTGGCCCAGCGTGGTGTATTTAAGTTGGAAGCCCGGGAGAATTCCCCCGGACTCCAACTCGAACTCACTGGCAAAGTGAAATATTGAATCTGTCTTTAACATTATCTCACCCCCGTCCCCTCTCCAAAGGAGAGGGGAGCGGAGAAATTAAATTATTGCGATAACAATTACTCATCTATTGATTGAAAAAGGATCCTATGAAGTTTTAACTCACCAATTCTTTTTCAAAAACTTTCTCAAAGGCCTGCTGGAAGTCAGCTTTTATATCATCAATATGCTCAATGCCAACGGATACACGGAGCAAGGTTGGTAACACACCTGATGAAATTTGTTCTTCATCTGACAATTGCTGATGCGTGGTGGCAGAAGGCTGGATGATCAATGTTTTGGCATCGCCCACATTCGCCAGATGACTTACCAACTTTAAATTGTCAATAACCGCAGTTGTATGTTCTTTGGTTCCCTTTACGGTGAATGAAAGCACGCCTCCAAAACCATTGCGCAAATATTTTTTCGCCAAGCGATGATAAGTGCTGGTAGTCAGGCCAGGATAGTTTACGCTTTCTACGTGTGGAAGTTGCTCCAGCCACTGCGCCAATGCGAGAGCATTATCAACCGAGCGTTGAACGCGTAGTGACAAGGTTTCAAGGCCTTGTAAAAACAAGAATGAATTAAACGGACTTAACGCAGATCCAAAATCGCGGAGGCCTTCTACACGAGCGCGGATAATGAACGCGATGTTAGGAAGTCCGAGCGGGTTGTTGATACCAAACACGTCTCCAAATTTCAATCCGTGATAACCTTCCGATGGCTCACTGAATTGTGGGAATTTTCCATTGTTCCAGTTGTAATTTCCCCCATCTACAATTATACCACCAATCGAAGTACCATGTCCACCAATCCATTTGGTAGCTGAAGCAACAACAATATGAGCACCATGTTCTAGAGGACGGAACAGATAACCTGCGGCTCCAAATGTATTATCAACAATCAAGGGCAGGTCATGCTTTTTTGCCAAGGCAGCAATCGCTTCAAAGTCTGGAATGTTGAAACCGGGATTTCCTATTGTTTCAAGATACAGCGCTTTTGTTTTTTTATCGATGTGCTTTTCAAAAGCTTCGGGCTTGTCGCCTTCGGCAAAACGAACATCAATGCCCAATCTTTTGAAGGCAACTTTAAATTGATTGTAAGTTCCGCCATAGAGGAAGGAAGTAGAAACAAAGTTGTCGCCTGCCTGCAGAATGTTATTCAAGGCAATGAATTGAGCCGCCTGGCCTGAGCCTACCGCTAATGCAGCCACACCACCTTCCAGTGAAGCGATCCGTTTTTCAAACACATCGGTGGTCGGGTTCATGATGCGTGTGTAGATGTTGCCGAATTCCTTTAACGCAAAGAGATTCGCGCCATGTTCAGCGTTTTTGAATACGAATGAAGTAGTTTGATAAATAGGCACCGCGCGAGAACCGGTTGTAGGGTCTGCTTCCTGGCCTGCATGAAGTTGTAGTGTTTCGAAACGTAAGGTTGACATGATGATATTATTTAAGGTTGTTAAAATTAGTTTAATGAAAAGTTTACGGGAGTTGCATTGCGCAAATTGTCGTTAACCGGGCAACGATTTTCGATTTCCTGAAGCCACTTGTTTTTTAAGACCTCATCAATCTCATTGGTGGTTTTTAAGGATACATTAATGTTTTGGTAGCCGGCACGCTCCTCGAAGGAAGTTCCAAATAAACGTGCAGGATTCAAGTCGCCATCGATAGAAATTTGCAAATCCTTGATGTCGATATTGAGCTCTTTTGCTGTGAGATGTGCTACTACGTTGATACAGCCGGCATAACCAGCAAGAATATACTCTACGGGATTAGGCCCAAGGTTTGTACCACCCAGTTCGGTTGGCTCGTCAATAATGAACTTAAAGCCACGCGTTGCTATTTCTGTGCGCGCTGCTGTTTCACTTTTCGATTGTATGGAGAATTTAAGTAAGCTTGACATGATTAAATGTTTTTATGAGTGTTGAAATTCAAAATCTATTGATTGTAAACTGAACATAACCGTGACCAAAACTGCCTGCCACCTGACAGGGTCTTAGGTTAGCTTGTTGCAGGAAGCATCTTGCCTCTCTAAAAACAACAATCACCAACAACAACACATACAACCCTTTGGAGCAGGTGTACAGCTTTGTTGAATCAGATTAATAAAATGTTTGAATGGATTGTCGAGTGAGTGAATCAAGTCGCTTAGACCAGATCGTTCTTTGATAATTGAAAGTTTTGTTGTCATGTTACTTTACCGGTTTATAGTTCTCCTCGGCACCTTGCCGGGAGCAGGATTTAGCACCGTTTTCTCCTATTTAAGAGATGGTTGCTAGCGCTTCAAAGAGCCTGTACTCTCCACGCTTCTTTATAAATCGGTTGAGCAAAATGCCTCACCGACTATGATGATACAAACGTATACTAGTTTAGTAGAGTTTCCAAACACACTTTAAAAAAAGTGTTAAAAATATTTTTTTGCTGACGGATGTTAGTTAGAAACGAGATCGTACTAACAACAAACAATACGTGTTGGATCGATTACGTAAGCATTCCGCCATCCACTTGAATCACTTGTCCGGTAATGTAAGATGACATATCAGATCCAAGGAATACACATGCATCTGCTACATCTTCTGGTTTACCGCCCCGCTTAAGCGGAATTGCATCGCGCCAGCTTTGTACTGTTTTCTCATCGAGCTTACCGGTCATTTCTGTTTCAATAAAACCAGGGGCAATAGCATTCGAGCGTATTCCTCGTGAACCAAGTTCAAGAGCAATGGATTTTGTAAACCCGATAATGCCAGCTTTTGAAGCTGCGTAGTTTGACTGGCCAGCATTGCCTTTCAATCCCACCACAGAAGTCATATTGATAATGGAGCCACCTTTTTGTTTCATCATGGGTTTGGCTACGGCCTTCACTGTGTTGAAGCAGGATTTCAAATTCACGTTCATAATCTTATCCCACATCTCTTCGGTCATGCGTAGTAACAAATTGTCCATCGTAATGCCGGCATTGTTTACCAAAATATCGAGTGAGCCAAAATCGGCTACAACATCATTAATTAGTTTGTCGGCTTGCGCAAAGTCAGATGCATCTGAGCGATACCCTTTTGCTTTAACCCCTTTGGCAGCAAGCTCAGCTTCCAGCGCCTGTCCCTGTTCTACGCTGGATAAATAAGTGAAGGCAACATTGGCACCTTGATCCGCATAGCGTAACGCAATAGCTCGGCCAATTCCTTTAGAAGCTCCGGTTACGAGCGCATTTTTACCTTGAAGTAGTTTCATTTTTCTTATTTATTAACATGGGGTACAACATCAAAAGATAAGACTATTAAAATACCGGCATCTAATCGCTGAAAGTATTCTCCACCGGCAATGTTCGTTTGCTTTTTAAAATTGCCGATGATTTCCGCTATTGAACCAGCCATCAACGGTATAGAGTTTTTTAAATTCATTAATTAGGCAAACAATAGTAAGTGCGAAACTAACCTTTTTTTGGCATCAATATTTTGGGTTAATTTGGCACTTTATTCAGGTAAGATAAACTCTAACAGAAGATAATTTATGGCAAACTATGATTTGATCGTCATTGGCTCTGGCCCAGGTGGTTATGTTGCGGCAATTCGCGCCTCTCAGTTGGGTATGAAAGTGGGTGTGGTAGAGAAGGCGGAATTGGGTGGTATTTGCCTTAACTGGGGTTGTATCCCTACCAAAGCGCTGTTGAAGAGCGCTAATGTGTTTGAATACATTCAACATGCCGGTGACTATGGAATTAATGTAAAGGAGGCAACGCCCGATCATGCCAGTGTTATAAAAAGAAGCCGCGATGTAGCTGCGGGCATGAGTAAAGGCGTTCAGTTTTTGTTTAAGAAAAATAAGATCGAACAGATTGCAGGGCATGGCAAATTAAAGAAAGGCAATAAGGTAGAAGTTACAGATGCAGCTGGCAAAAAGACCGACTATGAAGCCAAGCATATTATTTTAGCCACCGGTGGAAGGGCACGCGAGTTACCTTCTATGCCCATTGATGGCAAAAAAATCATTGGCTACCGTGATGCTATGGTGTTGCCGGAGCGGCCACAAAGAATGCTGGTGGTAGGCTCGGGCGCAATCGGAGTTGAGTTCGCCTATTTTTATAAAACGATGGGGACTGAAGTTACTATTGTGGAGTTTCTTCCGCGAATCGTTCCCGTGGAGGATGAAGAGGTCTCCAAACAACTGGAAAAATCATTCAAGAAAGCAGGCGTAACGATCTACACCAACTCTGAAGTTACCAAGGTGGACACGAAAGGGAAGGGTTGTGTTGCAACGGTGAAAACACCAACAGGTGAAATTAAAATTGAAGCAGATGTAGTTCTTTCTGCCGTGGGGGTAGCTACGAATCTGGAAAATCTGGGGTTGGAGGAAGTTGGAGTTAAAACAGAAAAGGGGAAAGTTTTAGTGGACGATTTCTACAAAACCAACGTGCCGAATATTTATGCAATAGGGGATATTACGAAGGGGCAGGCCCTTGCTCACGTTGCTTCCGCAGAGGGCATTATCTGTGTTGAAAAAATAGCCGGACATCATCCTCAGCCATTGGATTACAATAACATTCCTGGCTGTACCTACTGTTCTCCGGAAATTGCCTCTGTGGGGTACACAGAAGAAGCCGCGAAGAAGGCCGGCTATCAGATTAAAGTGGGCAAGTTTCCTTTTACAGCGTCAGGCAAAGCGAAAGCAGCCGGTGCTGCCGATGGTTTTGTAAAACTGATTTTTGATGCGAAGTATGGTGAGTTTTTAGGGGCTCACATGATTGGTGCAAATGTTACCGAAATGATTGCTGAAGTGGTGGTCGCCCGCAAATTGGAAACTACGGGACATGAGATCATTAAATCGGTGCATCCGCACCCTACCATGAGTGAAGCCATTATGGAAGCTGCGGCAGCAGCCTATGGTGAAGTAATTCACTTATAAGGATTAGAGATAAGAACACTGGATGGAATCCCCCGAATTCGGGGGATTTTTTTATGCCTGGAAATTAAGCGGGTTACTTATGGTGCGGCCAATCAATTCAACTATCAAAAGGGCGTATTGGTCGGAATTTCAAAGTCTTTTTGCTAAAAGCAACCCAGCTTAATTAGCAATTGAAGTATTATTTAGTATATTTATATTAAAATTATCTAAATCAGTTAGTTATGAAAATGATTCCGATGAAATTTTATCATAACCGGGCCCGCACTTTGGTCTCACTTGTGGTTATTTGTTTCGTGGTTTACTTTGTAATCAGATTCATTGTTGAATTCTAAATCTTGAAAGCTCATCGCAGGAATAAGAGCATCATGCCTGTTAAAGGCTATTTCCAAAGAGCAAAAGTATTTGGGTACTTATTATTGGCCGCAGGGTTAGCTACCCTCATCTATTATCTCTATCAGTATTTTACCAACAGCGAACGACTCAATTAATCAGATAACCCTTAGCAGGTTTGGTCATTTACATCTCCACTAGAAGCGGAAAATAAATTCCTCCAGCAATCGTTTAATGATTGCTATGCAAGAACTATTCATAAGATTATTCTATTGTCTGTTGGTGTCCTCCGTTCCATGGCTGTCAAACGCACAAAACACAATTTTGGGCGACAGAAATTCAGATGAGTCTGAAGTAAAAGCAAGTAGTGCAAAACGTGCTCACCTTTCCTCGAAGCGACAAAAGATTTTATTAAAGAAAGCAAAGGTTAAACATACTGCACAGTACGAATTCTATGCCCGAATTGAACAGGTGGCCACGGAAAAGCAACGAATGCTCAAAAAAATGGCCACACCTCAATACGCGAATCCTTCCTACTTTGGTCACAAACGCCCACCAAAAAGAAACCCTGTTCACAAGATGAAATACTGCAAAGAGTGCGGGATCAGGCACTGATGAATTGATACATTGTTATCGAAACTTATCGCATCGATAAATTTCAATTTGGGCTACCCTGGTGAATCGGGTGCAAGGCTATCTTAAAAAGTTAGGCTTCGGGTACCTCAGCCTGACATTCGTGCCGATTTTTTTGAGATGGATTCTTGATTTATTAAATGTGAATCAGAAAAGGTAATTTCGTTCTTTAACTAAACGAATACTGTGAATATTGCCCAACACATTGAGCATACAAATCTCAGTCCAACACTGACTATTCAATCGATTGATCAGTTGGTTAACGAAGCAAGAGAGTATGGTTTCCTGGGCGTGTGTGTGCCGCCATTTTGGGTGAAGCGTGCTCAGCGCGAAATCGGTAAGGATAAAATTTTGCTTGTAACGGTAGCCGGTTTTCCGTTGGGCTATAACATGACTGAGACAAAACTTGATGAAATTAAAAGGGCCATAGACAACGGTGCCGATGAGGTTGATGTGGTTTGGAATATCTCATCATTTAAAACGGGAATACCGTGGACGAAAATCGAAATCGCCAAATGCAGTAAACTGGCACACGATCATCATAAGGTTCTCAAGGTTATTATTGAAACCGCTTACCTTACTGATGAAGAGATTATGGAGGCGAGTAAACTTTGTGCTGATGCCGGAGCAGACTTTGTAAAAACTTCAACCGGGTTCGCGCCAGCAGGTGCAAAAGTGGAGCACATAAAATTAATGCGGCAGTCTGTTCCAACAGAAGTGGGTATTAAAGCATCCGGTGGAATTAAGACTCTGGAGCAAGCCATTCAACTTATTGAGGCCGGTGCCGATCGGCTTGGCACCTCATCCGGTATTTCAATTATTAATTCAAATCAAGCATAATACACCACACATGAGTAAAAGTTTAATTAATCTTTTCCCGGATCAAATTAACATTCCTGCTTCCGTTGCGCTTCCGGCATACATGGAACAGCGTGAATATTTATTGGATGGTAAAATGATAACATGGAAAGGCGATATGAGCCCTGTAGCCAGTCCGATTTTTGTTCGGGAAGGAAATGAACTGAAACAACAAATCATTGGTAGCACACCTTTGCTCACTTCTAAGGAAGCTCTAGAAGCATTGAATGCAGCTGTGCGTGCGTATGACCAAGGTCATGGTGTATGGCCATTAATGTCGGTAGCTGAGCGTATTGGTCATGTGGAGAGTTTCCTCGTAAAAATGCGCGAGCAGCGAAAGGAGGTTGTAAACCTGTTGATGTGGGAGATTGGCAAATCTCAGAAAGATTCTGAAAAGGAATTTGATCGTACCTGTGATTATATTCTTGATACCATTAATTCTTTAAAAGAATTGGATCGCAAATCTTCCGGGTTCGTAAATGAACAAGGCATTATGGCACAAATCAGGAGAGTGCCGTTGGGAGTCGCGTTATGTATGGGCCCTTATAATTATCCGTTGAATGAGACATTCAGCACCTTGTTTCCAGCATTGATTATGGGTAATACCGTTGTGTTTAAGCCTGCCAAGTATGGAGTGTTATTAATACGTCCTCTGTTAAAAGCATTTCAGGAATGTTTCCCGGCAGGTGTAATTAATATTATTTATGGTCGGGGTCGCGAAACCGTTGGCTCACTGATGGAAACCGGTAAAGTGGATGTATTTGCGTTTATAGGAACTAACAAAGGTGCTAACGAATTAAAAAAACTTCATCCCAAACCTCATCGCCTTAAATCTATTTTAGGATTGGATGCAAAAAATCCCGCCATCATTTTACCTGATGCAGACATAAATAATGCAGTAAGTGAGTGTGTATTGGGCTCACTTTCATTCAACGGGCAGCGATGCACTGCTTTGAAAATTCTGTTTGTTCATAAAAGCATAGTGGATGAATTTACAAAGAAGCTCTGTGATGAAATTGCAAAGCTAAAACCAGGTATGCCTTGGGATACCGGTGTTGGATTAACTCCATTACCCGAGCCCGGTAAAACGGATTACCTGTCAAAACTTGTTGAGGATGCGAAGCAGCATGGTGCCCAAATTATGAATGCCGGTGGTGGGGAATCGCTGCATACTTTTTTTTATCCTGCTGTTCTCTACCCTGTAAATAGCAAAATGAGGGTTTATTATGAAGAGCAATTTGGTCCGGTGGTGCCCATTGTTCCTTTTGAAAGTGAGAATGAAGCCATTGAATATGTACTCAACTCAAACTTTGGGCAGCAACTAAGTTTGTTTGGCAAAGATTCAAAATCAATCGCGCGCATGATTGATGCTTTTTCTAGCCAGGTGGGCCGGATTAATTTGAATACGCAATGTCAGCGTGGGCCGGATAATTTTCCATTTAATGGTAGAAAAGATTCAGCAGAAGGCACGCTGTCAGTAGCCGATGCGCTGCGGGTTTTCTCTATTCGCACGTTGGTGGCAACTAAAAGTACTGACGACAACAAAAAAATTATTAGTACAATAATCCAAAATAGAGAGTCAGTCTTTTTAAGTACGGATTATATTTTTTAATGTAGCCGTATAATTGAGATCTAGTGGAGGTAAGGCACTTCAAAATTATTGTTTTTGGAAAGGTACAGGGAGTATTCTATCGATCTTCGGCAAAAGAAAAGGCTGATGAATGGGGTATCCGTGGATTTGTGCGCAATGAGAAAAATGGGGATGTCTATATCGAAGCAGAGGCACCGGAGGAAATGGTTTATAAGTTTATTAAATGGTGCAATCAAGGGCCCACACAAGCCAAGGTGGAAAAGATTGATGCCAAACCAGGCGAGATTGTGGGTTATATCCGATTTGAAATACTACGTTAATAAGTTGTGAATTATTTGCGTGCTTCTACGCTCTGATTCCAATCATAAACACGATCACTGATTTCAATCAACAAGTTTGGATCTTTTTCAAGAGCGTTGCCAATCACAATAAGGTCAGCGCCCGCTTCGAGTGCCGCAAAAGCCTTCTGACTAGAATTGATTCCTCCACCAACTATTAACGGTACATTTACGGATTTACGCACTGCGTTAATCATCTTTGGACTGATCTCGCGTTCTGCGCCACTACCGGCATCGAGGTAAATTAATTTTAATCCTAGCATTTCGCCTGCCAGCGCGGTACAGGCAGCCAATGAGTACTTGTCTTCGGGTATTGGTGTTGTATTGCTGATGTAGGCTACTGAGGTTGTCTTGCCGGAATTGATCAACAAATAACCCGTAGGCATTACTTCTAATCTATTATTTTTCAAGATTGGAGCGGCAACGACATGCTGGCCAATGAGCAAATCGGGATTCCTTCCGGAGATTAATGATAAAAAAAGAATAGCGTCTACCGAAGGATCAATCTGCAGAGAACTCCCCGGGAATAAAATAACCGGTAGTGAAACATTTTCTTTGATCTGCTTTACTACTTCCGAAAGATTCGCAGTGGTTACCAAACTGCCGCCAACAAAAAAGAAGTCAACACAATTCTCGGTAGCTAAACGCAAGAGCGTGGTCAAACGAGTGGGATCTTCAATCTTATCGGGGTCAACAAGGACCGCAATAGATTTTTTCCCGAGACGTTGGCGCTCCTGAAGTGTTTCGAGAATCTTCATTCTTTCATTTTTCGGTTACTCAGGTAATCTGCCAGCTTGTCTTTGGCGATGTCCAATAAAACAAGCGTTGCCTGGCTTACGACACGGTCGCCCAGTTGCGAAAGAAAAGAGGGTGGTGAATAAGAATCCTGATCGTTCTCGATAACCTCTTCATTTTCCTCCCGTACTATTTTTGATTTAGCTTTTTTATTTTTCTTTTTAGAAGATCCACCGCCCAGTTGGCTGACGATCAGATAGGTGATCGCTAAAGTGCCTCCGATAATTAACGCATTCTTTACTACCTGTTCTGTTTTATCAGACATTGCCTTTACTTCCTTTTGAAGCTCATGCTTATGCCTCTCAGACGTTTCAATAAGCCTTTTCTTATCCGGATCCTGAGTTTCCAATAATTCCATACTTATTTTCCTTTACGTTTGATCATGTCCATCATATGGCGTTCAATTGAATGACCTATTTTTTTTCTGAATAAAACAAAAATAAGACACGGAACCCCGTAAATGCCGGATACGATCCAATAGCCAATATAGGGTTGTTCAAAAAATGAATTTAAAAAATGCGCTAACCCCACACTAAAAAAAAGCAGGAATATAAGTGCGAGCAACAAAATGGCTGTTACCATAAGTCCGCGCGCAACAACTTTGGCTACGTCTTCACGAATTTCAATTTTCAATAACTCGATCCGGGCTTCCACGTAGCCCGAGAGGTTATCGATTAAATTATCAAGCCGTAAAAATTTAAATAGGGTTTCTTTAATACCTTCCATAGGATACTACGCAATATACTCATTTTGCATTTTCAGCAGAAATCACAGCCCTTTAGTATTTATTTCTTTTTCACTTCGAAAAGTTCCTCCTGGGTGATTATCGTACCCTGCTTGCTCAGTTTCTCCTTTTTAACAAGCAAGTTAAGGGAAGCACTTATAAAAAGCCTAGTACTGGTAGAATCTACCCGAGCCGGTTGATACCAATGTTTTTCAAACACATATACCGAATCTGCCGAAAGGGTGGAGGATAATTCAAATTTCGGGAGTATCTGAATGATACAATTTTGGTATTTACCAAACTCGTCTTCCCCATCGCGACAAAAGCCAGCCTTATTTAATTCAAATAATTCGTTGTTAATAATTAAGATATTTTTTCTTCTGTAAACGGAAAGAATCTTGGCAGGATCCATCTGCGTTTCGCTGGCATGATCGTAAATCATCCAGTTACTCAACGGCTGATTGTAATAGGTTTTCACTACCAGTTTATATGAATTTGTTTCCCCACTGATCATATTTTCAAACTGATAGGTAAGCTCTTGTACTTTCACAGCATCTTTATTAAAGTATATCAGTGAAAACGGAATAAAAAAGAACATCAGTAAGAGGTAAAGAAACCCTGCTAGTCGATACCGTAAGGTTAGTTGCCCAAGCCCATTGGCAAGAAAAACGGGTAATTCTTTTACATAGGGGATCGGGAAAAAAATAAGTACTCCAATTGCATTGAATAGGAAGTGCGCAATCGCAATACTAATGGCTGCATTTGAATTAAACATGGCCGCAATAAAGGCGGTAATAGTAGTGCCCATATTGGCTCCTAAAATGAAGGGTAAGGCTGATTTTAATCGAACCACTTTTTTTGCAACGAGTGGCACAACCAACGATGTAGTTACTGTGCTGGATCGGATTGCCGCTGTAGTGAGCAATCCCCAGCCGAAAGATTTCCATGCATTCTTAAAGAAAAATTGCTGAAAGCGATCTTGTGACCCAAAACCTAATGTTTGCGACAATACCTTTCTAAAGAATAGTATTGAACCGAACAATAATCCGATGGATAGAATGGCAAGTATAAAGCCGTTGTCAATAAAGTTTACAATGGCATTGATAATTGGATTGAGACCTGATCCGAGTAACGAAAAATTACTTTGGATAACTCCGATTGGTTCGTTAAAAAAACGGGTGGCTATGTATTGCGCAAGCCCGGATAATAATCCGAAATAATACTCCAGCGGAAACAGTATGATCACGGTAAGAATATTAAAGAAATCGTGATAGGTGCCGATGGTAACGGCCCTTCTGAATTCCTTTTTTTTAGTGATGAACCCCAGCGAAACGATCGTGCTGGTAATTGTGGTACCAACATTGGCACCCATAATAATGGGCACGGCACCTTCCAGGGTTATTGACCCGGAAGCTACCAGGGCAACGGCCATGGATGTTGTAGCCGAACTGCTTTGCATAAGTGCTGTTACGAGCAGTCCAATAAATAAGCCGGTAAATGGATTGGAAGTAGCGAGAATGATGATATCAGCTGCGTCTTTGCCGAGATGTTGCAACGAAGCAATCATCAGATCTAACGTAAAAAGGAAAATAAAAAGAGCTGCCAGTATATAGGCCGTGTTTCTTAAAACGATTTTCCAGCGACCCGGGGTCGGGGAATTTTCGATTGTGTCAGATGGCTCCATCTTGTAATGTGTAAATATACAGAGGGCAGAGCAAGAAGAGAGAAGGTAACAATTACTTAATTTGGTTTGACTAATTAACTACTTAACTCGGTAATAGCCATCCAGGCCATTAGTCCGGGGCCAAGTTTCAAAGCCTCTTCGTCAATATCGAATGTGGGTGTATGGACGTACGAGGTAATCCCTTTCAAATCGTTGCGTGTGCCTAATCGGTAAAAAGAGGCTGGCACTACATGCGAGTAGTAAGCAAAGTCTTCCGAGCCGAGAGTCAAATCAATATCTACCACATTTTCTTTCCCTACATATTCTTCCGCTGCTTTTCTTATTCGTTTAGTTACCTGCGGGTTATTCTCCAGATAGGGATAGCCGTGTGATATTGTCACCTCACACTTTCCGCCCATTCCCTCAGCAATAGACTCAGCCATCTTTTTTATCTTCTGCAATCCTTCTTTGCGCCACACTTCATTCAATGCGCGGAATGTGCCAGCTATATTCACTTCATCAGGAATGATGTTCGTAGCGCCTTCGCCAATAATTCTTCCAAACGTAAGTACAGTAGGTTGTTTAGGGCTGGCATTTCTACTGATCACTTGTTGGAGTGCAATGATAATGTGCGCAGCAATGACTACTGGATCTATTGTTAATTCAGGAGCTGCCCCATGCCCACCTTTGCCTATTACTTTCAAATAGATTTCATCACTACTGGCCATGTACATACCTTCACGAAAACCAACTTTACCAACGGGCACTAGTGGCATTACGTGTTGTCCTATAATGGAGGCGGGCGCAGGATTTGTCAACGCACCCTCTTTAATCATATACGAGGCACCGCCCGGATTTTTCTCTTCACCGGGCTGAAAAATTAATTTGATTGTTCCTTCGAACTGATCTTTTACTTCCTGAAGAATTTTTGCCGTTGCCAGTAAGGACGATGTGTGTACATCGTGCCCACAGGCATGCATCACGCCTGGCTTGGATGATTTATAAGTGACATTATTCAATTCCTGAATCGGTAAAGCATCCATATCCGCTCGCAATGCAACAATTCTTTTTTCTGGATTGTTTCCCCGGATTAATGCAACAATTCCTGTGGTAGCAACTTTATAGGGTTCTATGCCAACAGCTCGCAATTGATCAGCAACAAATTTGGAAGTATTAAATTCTTCATACGATAACTCAGGATTTGCGTGCAGATGCCTGCGCCAGGCAACTGTATCTTTGTGATATGTTTCGCTTAGTAATTTAATTTTGTTCAGTAATTCCATGAGTCTGTTTGTTAGGCAAAGGTATCTATTAAGTTTTGATTGATAAAAATGCCTGTTGACCTACTTAGGAATCAAAGAGAATCAAATTCTGTTGATACTTTTCGCAGAGTGATTGGTGTATCCTTTTTGCTGATGATTTTCCTTCGTTATTTACCAGTAGGCACACGGTGCCACCGTTGCCACCTCCGGTAATCTTCGCGCCATAAACGCCTTTTGCGTTTTTTGTAAGATCAACAATTTCATCGGTACGATCCGAACCTAATCCGCACAACGAATAACTTTCATGCGATTGATACATCAACTCACCCATTCGTTTTAATGTTTCTGTTGGGTCGGATGAATGCGTATTTAAGGATTGAAGATAATTTTTGAAAAGAAAAACCCGTTTATTTTCAAATACCGGGTGCGACACACATTGTCGTATGTAATAGGTTTTAGTCGGATCAATGGTGGTAACACGATCGATAGAAACCTGATACTGATTCAAAAAATCTATTCCCTTTATTGAATAAGGAAGATGATGGACCATTGATTTTTCAAATTCCTCAACGGTAATGTTGCATAAATAACCTTTATAGGGAAGTGACGAAAAGTTTTCTTTTTCTTTCGTCTCAAATATTTCGTTTGCTGAAACACCAAGGGTACTTAAAAGAATAGTATAACCCATAAAGGCCGCACAGCGCACATCGCTGTAGGATGCCCCGGATACAGAATGTCGCACACCGCTATCAATACCAATGAATGAGACGTCTTCCGGAATAGTTATAGATTTTTCAATAAGATCGGGCTGGCACAAAATAGGTAAGATTTTTTTTGGCTGACCAAGGTAGCTGGCTAATTGATCCATTAATCCGCAAGGGGCACCCACCACATAGTTTTCAACACGCTGTGCCAACAGCGGTAATTCAGTTTTCTTAAATGTCAAACCAAAAGCAAGAGCTAAGACTTTCATGGTAGCTACTTCTATGGAAGCCGAAGAAGAAACGCCTTTTCCTAGGGGTACCTCCGAGAGAATTTTAAAATCCGCTCCGGTAAAAACAATACCCTTCTCTTTTTGCAGCACCAATGCACAACCCAACACATACGAAATCCAATGGTTGTTTCCTGTTTGCAGGAATTTCTCCCTGGCAAATGTGTAATCTATGTGGGTGTTCTTAAAAAAATCCCGGTAATCAACCTCCGCCTTTACAATTTCTCCAGAGCTAATCTGGCTTTCAAATGTACATACATAATCATCCCGCAAGGAAAGTTGAACTTGGGTTTGTTGACCTATAGGCATTTGTAAGACCAGCGATCCTGAATAATCAGCAATGCCTCCCATTACATCAAGCCGGCCGGGAGCGGAAGCTTTAAAAATTTTCTGAGTTACGTTTGCCATCAGCGTTCAACCGAATACTCATTCAAATTTATATTTCGTAATTCAGCGGCTTTCTCCTCAGGCATCGTGTCGGCCATAAAGTTACCAGCACCTATTTCTGGTCCGGCCAGGTATTTTATTAAACCCGGTTGGCGATAGGGAGGTTGTAGCCAAAGATGCATTCTGAAGTTTGGATACAGCTTGCCATCTACCGGGGCCTGCATGACCGACATTACATAGGGGAAATCTATTTGAAAGTTTAAATCCATTCTGCGAACAACCTGATGAAACACTCCCGTGATCCCTGCCAGCTCTGCAGTTGAAAGAGAAATCAAACTCTGATGGTGATTTTTGGGGAAGATCATTACCTCATACGCATAGCGTGCAAAAAATGGAATGAAGGCAATCGCGTGATCATTTTCTGCAATGATTCTATCATTATCCTTTTTTTCGTTTTGAATTATTTCTTCATAAATATTTTTATGCTTCTCGTTTTGATACTGATCTGCAATTCTTATCTGTTGCCCGACTAATTTAAACGAAAAATCGGTAGCGTAAATCTGGCAGTGTGGATGCGGATTACTTACGCCTACCGCCTCACCCTTATTTTCAAAGATCAACACTGAGTGAATGGAAGGATTCCTTTCAAATTGAACCATTTCAGATTGAAATGATTCGAAGACTTTGATCACATTAGGTAACTTCATTTGCGAAAGTGAGATGTTGTGACGAGGGTCATAACAAACAACCTTGGCGATTCCTTTCGCGCTTGCTTTTTTATACAATCCTGTTTGATCTGCCGAAGCTACTTCGGGGGCACCCATGCCCACAACCGGATGATCGTTTTCGAAAATATAAACGTCTTCATAAACTGGATTGCTATGGCCATGAATACGCGCATTGCCAGGACAGAGATAACAGGTAGGCTCATATTCGGTTGACGCCTTCGGTTTAATTAAAGCGCCACCTTGCCAGGGCCGGCTATTCCGGTGTGCAGAATACACCACCCACTCTTCGCGCAAGGGATGCCAGCGCTTTTCCCACTTTCCCTCGTTTTTATTTTTCATACAATCAATACTCTAAAGATAGAAATATTGATGTATAGATGGTATTGATAAAGTATTGTGTAAGGTTAGCTAACGAAGTATTCTGAAGAAATTACCGGATAGCAATTTTTTCAGGCACCAGAATAGCAGTTGTGAAACTCTGTCTAAGTCGCGCTAAATCCGGATGGGCTTCGAGTTTGGTATAGTATCTACCCACCGTGACTCTGAACTTGGGTTGTTGATATTGTAAGTTGGCTGTCAGATCTGGCAATTCCGTAGTCATTTTCTTTTTTGTATCCATGGCTTCCTCTCTGTTTTGTCCTGAATACACCTGTATGGTGTAGCCATCAACAAATTTTCGAACCAGGTTGTAACGATCAATACTGTCCAGCACAGCATCTACCTTTTCATTTACGGTGTAAACAGGCGTGACTGTGGGAACTTTCGCTGGATTAGGGGAGTCCTTTCGTGGAGTATCAATCGGTACAGTTACTTTTGGACGTAATTCAGCAAGATTTTCAAAATAATCTTTATCAGTGCTTGTTATTTGAGCAGCACATCCCATCAGAAGATGATAGAAGATAATTATGAAGATATTTTTTCTCATACTCATTCGTGAAAATACAAAAACCAAATCGCAATGTTCGGACCACAAATCCCCAATTCGGTCAATTTACCGATATTGTTGACCCTTTATCCATCGATAACGATACACCTGCCTGCATTTACATCATCTTCAACTTTCTTAAACTTCACATCTTTCAGTACTCGGCCATCCGGGTATTGCACAGTTACCTTATCATTCCTTCCAGCAATTTTTTCAGATTTAACCGGCATTACTTTTTCTTCTACGGGACGCTGTTGGGCCTGAGGTTGTGTACCGCCACCTTGCAATAAAGAACGTGACTCTTCTTTCTTCTCGCTCAGTCGTTGACGTTTTGCCTGCCGGGCTTCCTGCACCTGATCCGCTTCACGAATAGGAATGTCAGCTTTCAACAAGAACGAAATAGTTTCTTCATTAACTTTTGCAATAAAGCGTTTGAATGCTTCGAATCCTTCAAACTTATAAATAAGCAGGGGATCTTTTTGTTCGTACACGGCATTCTGAACAGATTGCTTCAGATCGTCCATGTCGCGGAGATGTTCTTTCCACTGCTGATCGATGATTGCCAGCGTAATCATTTTCTCCATCGATTTGATGAGTTCATGATTTTTGGTGTCTACGCATTTTTTCAGATTGGCGGCTACATTAATTTGCTTTATGCCATCGGTAAACGGTACCGAAATGTCTTGAATAGTAGCTCCGCGTGTTCTAAAAATATCCATGACAATGGGATATGATTTTTCAGCAGCTACTTTATTTTTTTGATCATAATGCTTCAACGCCTCCTCATATAAGCGTTCACTCAAAACGGCTTGATCTGTTTTTGTAAAATCTTCTTGTGTGATTGAGAAGTCAAAGCCCAACACGCTAAGTATGGTTAACTTAAAGTTTTCAAGATTTTCGCCCGCTTTTCCAGTAGAAACAAGATCATCACAGGTATCAAACAACATGGTGAGGATGTCCAATTGCAGACGTTCGCCATGAAGAGCATTTCTTCTTCGCTTATAGATTACCTCACGCTGTGAGTTCATTACGTTATCATACTCTAACAGACGCTTACGAATGCCAAAGTTGTTTTCCTCTACTTTTTTCTGAGCGCGTTCAATAGAGTTGGTTACCATCGAGTGAGAAATTACCTCTCCCTCTTTTAGGCCCAACCGATCCATAATTCGTGCAATACGTTCCGGCATAAACAACCGCATCAGGTTATCTTCCAGTGAAACATAAAACTGCGAAGTTCCAGGATCGCCTTGTCGGCCCGATCGGCCACGCAACTGGCGGTCAACTCTTCGTGATTCATGGCGTTCGGTACCGATGATGGCTAGTCCACCAGCGGCTCTTGATTCGGGAGTAAGTTTAATATCCGTTCCACGGCCGGCCATGTTGGTGGCAATAGTTACGGTTCCTGGCTTCCCGGCTTCGGCAACAATATCTGCTTCGCGTTGGTGTTGCTTAGCGTTCAATACCTGATGCTTGATCTTTTTCATCTGTAGCATCCGGCTTACTAATTCCGAAATTTCAACAGACGTAGTACCTACCAGTACAGGTCTTCCTTCCTGGGTGAGTCTTACAATTTCTTCAACAACTGCATTGAATTTCTCGCGAACCGTTTTGTAAACAAGATCATCCTTGTCTTTACGGGTCATGGGCTTGTTGGTGGGGATCGTAACAACATCCAGTTTATAGATATCCCATAATTCACCAGCTTCCGTTACCGCAGTACCCGTCATACCTGCCAGTTTGTGATACATGCGGAAGTAATTCTGTAATGTGATCGTGGCATACGTTTGTGTAGCATCTTCCACTTTCACATTCTCCTTGGCTTCAATCGCCTGATGAAGGCCATCGGAGTAACGTCTTCCATCTAATACACGCCCCGTTTGTTCATCTACAATTTTTACCTTGCCATCCACAATAATGTACTCCGTATCTTTTTCAAAAAGTGTATAAGCCTTTAGCAATTGACTTACACTATGAATGCGCTGCGATTTCGTTGTGTAGTCGCGGATTAGTTCTTCTTTTCGTTTAAGACGCTCCTCTGAACTTATGCTTGCATCTTTTTCAATTTTGGTTAATTCAATCCCAATTTCAGGCATGATGAAGAATTTAGGATCTTCACCTTCTCCGGTTATCAAATCAATTCCTTTGTCAGTAAGGTCAACACTGTTATCTTTTTCATCGATCACAAAGAATAATGGCTTGTCGGCATCGGGCATCATTTTCTTGTTGTCCTGCAAGTAGAAGTTTTCTGTTTTTTGCAGCACGTTCTTCATGCCCATTTCACTGAGCATCTTTATCAACGGTTTATATTTTGGAATACCCCGATGGGCACGGAATAGTGCGAGTCCGCCATCTTTTTCGTTGCCTTCTGCCAATAACTTTTTGGCATCATTCAGATATTGATTCACTAACTTTTTCTGTGCGTCTACCAGCTTCGAGATTCTGGGTTTTAAATCATAAAATTCGTGCTCATCACCGCGCGGCACCGGTCCCGAAATAATGAGTGGCGTACGGGCTTCATCAATTAAAACACTATCCACCTCATCCACCATGGCATAGTGATGACCGCGTTGTACCAGTTCCTCCGGTTCGCGAGCCATATTATCGCGCAGATAATCGAAACCGAATTCATTATTTGTTCCGTACGTGATATCCGCCTGGTAAGCGTTGCGTCTTTCTTGTGAGTTAGGTTCGTGCCTGTCAATACAGTCGATGGTAAGTCCATGAAATTGAAATAACGGTGCCATCCATTCACTGTCGCGTCTGGCGAGGTAATCGTTAACCGTTACAATATGCACACCTCGTTTTGCCAGCGCGTTAAGGAATGCAGGGAATGTTGCAACAAGAGTCTTTCCTTCACCCGTTGCCATTTCTGAAACCTTCCCTTCGTGCAGGGCAATACCACCAATAATCTGAACTTCGTAATGCACCATGTCCCAGGTAATCAGATTTCCTGCTGCAATCCATTGGCGCGACCAAAGAGCTTTGTCGCCTGAAATTTTTATGTTCTCATGTTTTGCAGCAAGAATCCTGTCAAGTTCTGTGGCGGTAACCTCTAGCGATTCATTTTCTTTAAACCGTCTGGCAGTTTCTTTAACAATTGCAAAAGCTCTCGGCAATACACCCATCAAAACTTTTTCAAGCTCTTTGTTTCGATCGAGTTCAAGTTTGTCGATTTGCTTAAACACGGATTCTTTTTCATTGATATCCATATCCGGCACATCGGCAATCTGTTTGTGCAGGGCAGCAATCTGGTCATCAATTGCTTTTAGTTTTTCATTGATATGATTCTGTATATCGACCGTTTTATTTCTTAACTCATCGTTGGATAAAGAAATGAGAAGTTCTCCTTCCTTTTTGGTTTGTTCAACCAAAGGCATCATTAGTTTGATGTCCTTTTGGGACTTGTCACCAAAAATTTTAGCTAGCAGTTTTAACATGTTTTGTCGTTTGTCACCTGTGGTTTTCTGTCCAGAACGGGTGCCAGTATAAAATACCCGCAATCGATAATGAACCTGTATTGACCAATCAAATGGGCCGTAAATTTACGGATTTCGGGGTGCAATTATAGTTCCAGAGTGCCTTCGAAGACCATTTTGGCAGGTCCGATCAGAAAAATATCCTGAAATGCGCCTGCCTGTCCGGTAGGCAGGTCTGCCTGTCCGGATTTAAACTCAACAGCAAGTTCTCCACCCCGTACTTTTACCTTTACAGGTGACGAATAACCATGAAACGATGCCGCTAAAGCTGCGGCTGTTACGCCCGTTCCGCATGAATAAGTTTCGTCTTCAACCCCTCGTTCATAGGTGCGAACATAGATTGTATTGTTTGGGAGGAGTTGAATAAAATTTACATTCGTTCCGGCAGGTGCATAGGGTTCGCTGTAACGGATTTGACGACCCTCTTCAAAAACGGGATAGTTTTCCAGATCGGCAACAATTTTAATATGATGCGGAGAGCCCGTGTTGATAAAATAATCCTCACCGCTTTTTTTTGTGCCGGTCACATCATTCATGGCAAGCCGCACGATATTATTGTTCAACAATTCGGCTTCATGTGTGCCATCGTAGGCATTGAACTTTGTTTGGGTATTCAATAACCCTAATTGGGCAGCCATCATTACTGCTGCACGGCTGCCATTGCCGCATAAACTTTGCGAACCATCGCTGTTATAATATACGAGGTTGAAATCCAGGGTAGGGTGTTTTTCGATTAGCATCAGGCCGTCAGCCCCGATACCAAATCTCCGATCACAGATTTTCTTAATTTGCTCTGTAGTAAATGAAAGTTCACCTGATCGATTATCGATTAGTACAAAGTCATTGCCGGTAGCCTGGTATTTATGGAAAGAGATTTTCACTAAGGATTCGTATTAGTTAAGATAATCGCGTTTGAAATTTCTGTAAGTCTCGTTTTCGGGCTCTAAGGAAATCGCTTTATCAACATCACGCCTGGCTTCACTTTTTTTATTCAGGTTGAAATAAGAATTACCTCTCCAGTAGTAAGCTTCTGTATAATCTGATTTGATGCCTATTGATTTAGTATAATATTGTATTGCTTGTTCGTAATCCTTCAACATATACAGACTGTGCCCAGTCATCGTTAAGATGTATGTGTCATTCGGGTCTTTTTTCAAATAGTAAATAAAATCCTGTAGGCTTTCCTGGTATAGTTCAAGATAATAATTGCAGATTCCTCTAAAGTATTTGAATGTACTTTCATCATCGGGCAAAAATTCAATAGCTCTCGTAAAATCAATTTTAGCTTCTTTATATTTCTTTAGCATATAATAGCTATTGGCCCTGCCATGAAAAGTGTAGCCGTCATTCTTATTCAGTTCAAGAGATTTGGAAAAATCAATAATAGCCTCCTCATACCGTTCGATACGATAGTTCACATCTCCGCGATAGTAATGCATAGAGGCCACGTCAGAATTTAGTTCAATAGCTTTATCAAAGTCAGGTAGAGTTTCATCGTACACTTCCAGGTTGTAGTTCGACATAGCCCGATAATAGTAGGCTTGCTCATTATTTGGATTTAGCTCAATAGCTTTGTTATATTCCAAAATTGCTTCTTTGTATTTCGTGAGAGCAAATTTGGCATTGCCAAGCCAGTAGTATCCATCATCGTAATTTGGATTAACTTGTACGGCATCCGTGTATAAGGTAATTGCCTTTGTATAATTCTTCTCTCCATAAGCAATATGACCCTCATCCAGCAGTGATTTTGCTTTTTCCCGGCTTTGTTGAGACACATCATTGGCACTTCTATTTGAGTTAACTTTTTTGCTTTCTGAATTGTTTTCGATGACTTCGTTTTTCAAGATAGTACCCTTATAAATATTGTCAGTAGCAAAATAGAAATCATCTCCCGTGAGGGAGGTTGTTTCCCAAGGCACCTGTGCGCCCATTGATTTTTCTGTAACCTCGGTTCTTACTTTTTTAAATACCTGTTCAATGGAAAGTTTGGGGTCACCCAAATATTTTAGTAACGCACTTGTATACAACCCGTTGGATCCGGTTCCATCAGAAGCTACTCTTCCCGGGGCCGTGGCATAAGCGATCAGGCTTCCCGTGGGGGCATTCATCATGGCCAACCCGTTGCCATTGGCGCTCCTATTCCAGCTTCTTTCAAAGGGGTTATTACGGCACGCATCCATGATAATCACATTTACTTTTACTTGTGCTGCATCCATGTACGCTAATACACGGTCGGCTGCTACACAGTCAAATTCTACCTGGGCTTCGGTTTGTAAATCTGCTTCTATGGGTATCATGTAATTCATGCCTTTATTTTGAATTCCATGTCCTGCATAATAAAACACACCTACTTCATACCCTTTTAATTTTTGTCCAAAAGAATTAATAGCCATTTTCAATTCCTTTTGAGTCACATTTTCGTAACTCATCACTTCAAATCCCACAGATTGAAGTGCCACAGAAATAGCTTTTGCATCATTTACCGGGTTTGGTAATGACCCACCGTGTTCATAATTAGAATTGCCAACTACCAGGGCAAGCCGCTTTTGATAGGATTGAGCCCACAATAATGAAGGAATAAATATTGTTAAGAGGATCAAACAACTTTTCACGGAATTACAATTAAACCACTAAAGTTATCAGACTAAATCCGAAAAGTAAAACAGGACAAAATTGAATAAAAGCACCCTACTTGACCTCCTCGTAGTCAACGTAATCTCCGCCCTTGATAGTTCCGCCTTTCTTTTTAGGTGGTGTGTTCACATTGATGTCACCATCAGCTGGTCTCCGTTGCTGAAAGCGCGATTGTTGTGAGGCAGCCCCGGCCCGAAAAAATAATCCGCCTACTTTGTATAAAACATAAGCAACCAGACCGAGGATGATGAAAAACTTCATAAATCTGTTCGTTATTTTCTAAAACGCTTTTCTAAAGATATTAGTTTGGATCGTTCCCGCCAATTATCGGCTTAAATACAAATTCCGCTCCGCATAGATGTTCATAAAATAGTCATCCATGAGATCATCAATAAAGTAAATAGCCTCACCAGTCGACTTCATTTCGGGTCCTAATTCCTTATTTACTTCCGGGAATTTATTAAAAGAGAACACGGGTACTTTGATCGCATATCCATGCCGTTTGGGACTAAAGTTAAAGTCCTTTACCTTTTTATCGCCCAGCATAACTTTGGTAGCGTAGTTTACATAAGGTTCATCATAGGCTTTACAGATAAACGGCACCGTGCGGCTGGCTCTTGGGTTGGCTTCAATGATGTACACTTTATCGTGCTTAATGGCGAACTGAATATTAATCAGGCCCACTGTTTTTAGTGCGAGGGCAATTCGCCTGGTATAACTTTCGATTTGTTTGATTACCAGATCGCCCAGATTGTAGGGTGGCAACACTGCATACGAGTCACCCGAGTGAATACCTGCCGGCTCGATATGTTGCATAATACCGATGATGTAAACATCTTCGCCATCGCAGATGGCATCAGCCTCAGCTTCTATGGCGCCATCTAAAAAGTGATCCAACAAGACTTTATTTTCGGGAAGGTGTTTCCAGATATCAATGATGTGATTCTCTAATTCTTTTTCGTTGATAACGATCTTCATGCTTTGACCACCTAGCACATAGGAAGGGCGAACCAACAATGGAAAGCCAATGGTCTTTGAAACTTCCAAGGCTTCATCTGCATCTGTGGCTACACCAAATTCCGGATAAGGAATGTTTAATTCTTTAAGTAAGGTGGAAAAGCTTCCACGGTCTTCGGCAAGGTCTAGTGCTTCAAAGGAAGTGCCCAAGATTTTCACGCCATACTTGTTGAGTTTCTCAGCAAGCTTTAATGCGGTTTGTCCGCCTAACTGAACAATAACTCCCTCTGGTTTTTCGTGTTGGATAATATCCCATAGATGTTCCCAGAAAACCGGCTCGAAATAAAGCTTATCGGCAATATCAAAATCAGTTGAAACTGTTTCTGGATTGCAATTGATCATAATCGCTTCGTAGCCCGCTTCTTTTGCTGCCAGAATTCCGTGCACACAGGAATAATCAAATTCAATTCCCTGCCCGATGCGATTGGGGCCCGAACCCAATACAATCACTTTCTTTTTATTGCTAACCACGGATTCGTTTTCAACATCAAAAGTAGAATAGTAGTAAGCTGTTTTTGCATCAAACTCAGCGGCACAGGTGTCAACCATTTTGTAAACCCGGTTGATACCCATTTCCCTGCGCTTCTTATGTACTTCGCTTTCACGGCAGTCAATAAGGTGCGCAATCTGCCGATCGGCATAACCCTTTTCTTTGGCTGTGCGCATTAGCTCTTTAGGAAGCGAGTCGAGTTTATACTTTTCAATTTCGTTTTCTATCTCAATCAATTCCCAGATTTGTTCTAAAAACCATTTATCTATTTTGGTCAGCTTATAAATTGTTTTCATTGAGATGCCGAGTTTCATGGCATCATATATATGAAACAGTCGATTCCAACTGGGGTGTTCAAGACTTTGTAGTAAGTCGGCTTGATTCGTCACCTCTTTTCCATCAGCACCTAAACCATTTCTACGAATCTCCAGCGATTGACATGCTTTCTGCAAAGCTTCCTGAAAATTTCTGCCAATACCCATCACTTCACCCACAGATTTCATCTGGAGGCCTAGCTTTCGATCCGCACCTTGAAACTTGTCAAAATTCCAGCGTGGTATTTTTACGATCACATAATCGAGGGCAGGTTCAAAGTAAGCAGTTGTTGTTCCTGTAATAGCGTTGGTCAGTTCGTCCAGGTTATAGCCAATGGCAAGCTTTGCTGCAATCTTTGCAATAGGATAACCAGTAGCTTTTGAAGCGAGTGCTGAAGAGCGCGATACACGCGGATTAATTTCTATTCCGATTATATCATCATTATCCGGATTAACAGAAAACTGTACGTTGCAACCACCGGCAAATTTCCCAATACCATTCATCATCTTGATGGCGAGGTCGCGCATGTTTTGATATACGGTATCGGGTAACGTCATAGCGGGTGCCACCGTGATGGAGTCACCGGTATGAATCCCCATAGGATCAAAATTTTCAATAGAGCAAATGATGATTACATTGCCGAGGCCGTCACGCAATAGTTCTAACTCGTATTCTTTCCAACCCATGATGCTTTGCTCAACAAGCACTTCGTGAATGGGCGATGCATGTAATCCACGATTAAGCGCGGCATCAAATTCTTCGGGCGTGTTAACAAATCCACCGCCTGTTCCTCCAAGCGTATAAGAAGGACGGATAACCAACGGGAAGCCAATTTCCTGCGCAATTTCTTTTCCTTCCAAAAAGGAAGTAGCCGTTGCACCTTTACAAACGCCCACACCCAATTCAAGCATCTTCAACCGGAATTTTTCGCGATCTTCAGTTGTTTCAATGGCCTTAATGTCAACGCCAATAATTTTTACTCCATAATTCTCCCAAATGCCAGCTTTCTCGCAATCAATACATAAGTTGAGGGCTGTTTGGCCACCCATTGTTGGCAGAACAGCATCAACGTGGTGTTTTTCTAGTATTTCCCGGATTGATTTTTTCTCCAACGGCAACAGGTAAACGTGATCAGCAGTTACCTTGTCCGTCATGATTGTAGCCGGGTTGGAGTTGATCAGGATTACTTCAATGCCTTCTTCGCGCAAAGAACGCGAGGCTTGAGATCCTGCGTAGTCAAATTCACACGCTTGACCAATGATAATAGGGCCGCTGCCGATAATTAGTACGGAGCGAATACTGCGATCTCTAGGCATAGTGGCTGTTTGGGTATGGATAAATCGGGCAAAAATAGTGAGTATTTCAGGAATTAAAGTCCCATATGATTACTTTTATTCAGATGGTTATCATCTTAATTTATTTTTCGAAAAATTTAACTCCTAAATTTTTCTATGGTGAATCTTAACCTGCAAGGCAAAGCCGGGAATACCTATGATGCAATTGTAGTAGGCTCGGGAATAAGTGGCGGCTGGGCTGCTAAAGAACTCTGTGAAAGCGGCTTAAAGGTTCTGTTGCTCGAACGCGGTAAAAATGTAGAGCATCCAAATTACCCAACGGCTTCATCTGATCCCTGGCAACTGAAGCATGGTGGCCGATTGACTCAGGAAGACAGAGACAAGTGTCCGGTTCAAACGCGCCATTTTTCGTATAGCGGGGATAGCAAACACTTTTATATCAACGACCTTGAAAACCCTTATACAGAAACTAAACGTTTTGATTGGATTCGCGGAGACATTGTGGGCGGAAGATCGGTATTATGGGGCCGGCAAAGTTATCGCTGGAGCGATCTCGATTTCGAAGCAAACAAACGCGATGGAATTGGGGTGGATTGGCCTATCCGATACAAAGATATAGCCCCCTGGTATGACTATGTTGAACAATTCATTGGCATTTCAGGAAAAGCCGAAGGCATCCCTCATCTCCCTGATGGAAAGTTTCAGCCCCCGATGGCGATGAATTGTGTGGAGGAGGATTTTAAGAATAAGATAGAATCACAATTTCCGGGTAGAAGAATAACGGTAGGCAGAGTTGCCAACCTGACAGCTCCTGTAAAAGGAAGAGGAGTTTGTCTGTATCGTAATTTGTGTCATCGGGGATGTCCTTATGGTGCCTATTTTAGTACCAACGCGAGCACAATGCCTGCAGCTTTTGCCACGGGCAATTTAACGCTACGGCCGAACTCACTTGTAAATCGTGTTTTGTATGATCATTTAAAGGGCAAAGCCACTGGCGTTGAAATTGTAGATACCGAGACGAACGAGGTAATTGAATTTTACTCCCGAGTTGTATTCATAAATGCGGCTACTCTGGGCACTGCGTTCATTTTATTAAACTCCACGAGCACAAGATTTCCCAATGGCCTGGGCAATGGAAGCGATCAGGTAGGACGCAATATTATGGATCATCATAAAGGCGCTGGCGCGGAAGCTGAGGTGGAGGGATTTGATGATCAGTATTATTTTGGTCGCAGACCTAATGGAGTGTATTTCCCCCGGTTTAGAAATCTTAGTGATAAAAGAAAGGATTATATCCGTGGCTTTGGGTACCAGGGTGGTGCAAGTCGCGGTGGTTGGGGAAGAGGAACGGAGGATGCTGATTTTGGGGTTGCGTTAAAAGAAAAACTGCAACAACCTGCCGGTTGGCGCATTGGCTTTGGGGGGTTTGGTGAATGTTTGCCGTATAAGGAGAATCGGGTTACGCTAAACACAGAAAAGAAGGATAAGTGGGGCCGCCCTACATTAACAACCGATGTCGAGTTTAAAGAAAATGAAAAAGTAATGCAGCAGGATATGGCCAATGCAATGGCTGAAATGCTGGAAGCGGCCGGGTACAAAAATGTGCGCCCGTATTCAAAAATTTCTTTTCCCGGAAACGCCAACCATGATATGGGAAGTGCGCGCATGGGCAGAGATCCTAAAACATCAGTTCTCAATGCGTATAACCAGATGCATGAAGTAAAAAATGTTTTTATTACCGATGGATCATTTATGACATCTTCAGCTTGCGTTAATCCTTCGCTAACCTATATGGCAATGACTGCCCGCGCTTGTGCGTATGCAGTGAGTGAGATGAAGAAACTTAACCTTTGACTTTAGGAGCTGGTTTTTTTGAACTCCCGGAATCTGCGCACCAAGGCCATCGAGAAACCAACCATCAGCACCCCGGTGCCAAGCCACAGTATATTGATCAGAGGCTTTTCCATAGCCTTAATAATCACCCAATCCTTTTGGCGAGTATTGAGGCCTAGCGAGAATTCATTGGTTTCGGGATGAATATTTAGCAGGGTTATTTTTACTCCAAGATCATTTACTTCCGAGGAAATCCTGCCCACCTGCGTTTTGTCTTTTATCACAAAAACTGGTTCAGCGTAATATGAATCCCGTTCACCGGTTACTTTAATTTTTGCTTTCACCGCGACATCCTCATCAGTAAACGTAAAGCCTTCGTACTCATAAATTCTTGTAACCTCTTCCAATACGGCTACGTAGTCGTTTACAAAAAATTGTTGATTAATACGAACACGCACCTCCTCTAATTCACTCCATTCTGGTTCTTCTTCACGATTCATAGGAAGCGAGACATGTGTATAAAGGTCGCGGCTGATATTGCGTTTAATATCAGGTGAAGCAATGAATCCACCCATAGCCGGATTGATTTGTACACGAGGAAAAAGAAGTGCCGCTACTTCGCCATCTTTTCGAAGCTCAATCTCATAGAACGTGTTTTCAGGATTAATCTCGAATGTGTCTTTTGCGTTTAGGATCTTCTTTCCTTTAAATTCAATGTCTTTCCTGGCAATAACTTTATACGGATCCAGGGTGAGATCTATATCGTTCTTGCTTACATAACCATTTACATTCCTTGGCTCAACCCGTTCACCTAAAAATTCAATTTCGTAACCGGCCATGGTGCGGGGTTCATTGACAAAAAGTAAAAGGTTATCGCGGTTAAATTCTGTAGGCAAATCTTTTGAAATTAACATGCCCGTGTTGTTCAACGAAACTACTTTGGAATAGCCAGAAGAAAACAGCACTCCAATTAACATCATGCCCACGCCAATATGAGCCAAGGCCCCACCTGAAAGGGAGGCGTTTACTTTTGTTACGGAGGCTAGTACATTTAGGTTGGATACAATCAGGTATACACCAGCCAGTGTAAGCACGAGGTAAGAGGGCTCGTACACTTTTGCGATCAGAATAATAATTGCAAATACAACCAATGAAATTAAGATAGGCGGGATGATTTCTTTTATCAACTTATCTTTCTCCATTCGTTTCCACCAGAAGAACTGGCCTGTGCCCGAGATCAATGCCACTAATACACCAAACCATAATTGGAATCTTGAATAAAAACCTATCTGATCTGCCGGTGGAGCAAGATTTGATTCGCCACCAAATAATTCAATAAAACTATTGTAAACAGGAATGGAAGTAGGAAGCAACACCTGAAATCCCATCAGACAAAGCGTAGTGGCCCCAAGAAAAATCCAAAACTCACGGGAATAAATGGAAGCCTCCTTTTCCGAGGTAGGTATTTCTTTCCATCTAATAATCGCCAGAATAATGGCGGCAACTGTAAAGAACAGCATGTAAATAAGTAATTGTCCGGAGAGTCCGAGATCAGTAAAAGAATGTACGGAAGCATCTCCTAAAATGCCGCTGCGGGTAAGAAATGTTGAATAGAGTATCAGGACAAAAACAGCGATGTTGAGGATGATTGAACTCTTCAACGCAGTTAAACTATTTTTGTAAATGATCATGGTATGAATGGAAGCAATCAGAATCAACCAAGGAACGTATACGGCATTTTCAACAGGATCCCAATTCCAGTAACCTCCAAAGTTCAGCGTTTCATAGGCCCAATAGCCGCCCATTAAAATTCCTAACCCTAAAATTGCTGCACCAAGGAGTGCCCAGGGCAAAGCAGGTTTTATCCACTCTGAATATTTTTTCTGCCAAAGTCCGGCAATACAAAATGCGAATGGAGGAAGGGTTAAAGCAAAGCCAAGAAACAAAGTAGGTGGATGTATCACCATCCAGTAATTCTGCAGCAATGGATTTAAACCACTGCCATCCTTAGGGATAAAATCGGGTTGAAGTTTAAAAATAGGATCGTCAATGGCATCCCGAAGCAAAATGAATGGTGAGCTTCCAAGTTTAATGTTGATGAGTGGAATAACAACCCCCAAAATCATGGAGGCAAGAAATGCCTGAACAAGTCCGAAGACCACCATCACAGGGGCTTCCCATTTTCGTTGCGTGTTGATTAGAAAAATTCCAATCAAAGCCTGCCAGAAAATCCAAAGTAAAAAACTTCCTTCCTGACCTTCCCAGAAACAAGAAATCATGTATTCACCAGGCAAATGCAAAGAGGAGTGACTGTAGGCATAGTGGTATTCAAAATAATGTTGATAGATAATTACAAACAGAGAGATTACCACCCCTAGAACAGCTGTGCTATGCAGGTAAAATGAAATTCGTGCGTTGATCAACCATTGATCTTTTTTTTCAGGCGAGGCAGCATTAGCTTGCCAGTATGCGACCGCACTAATCAGTGAAGTGACCAGAGAGGCAATAACAAAAAGGTGACCCAGGTCACCGATGAAGTAATGCATTAGAAATGATTTAAAAAAAACGACTTACAAAATACTCCTTTTGCGGTAAAATGGAATGCGACTT
This sequence comes from Cyclobacteriaceae bacterium, assembly GCA_041736555.1. Lineage (GTDB taxonomy): Bacteria > Bacteroidota > Bacteroidia > Cytophagales > Cyclobacteriaceae > ELB16-189. The sequence goes on along the minus strand of JBGSTJ010000045.1, from coordinate 156,019 downwards.
TCTCCATTGCCCGATCAAATACCAGCATTAATTTTCTCTTCCTGATATTTTGAAGGGCATTTTAACAAAATCTTATTTGCCAGAAAGGTATTGTTTTGATAACTGCCAATAACCACCACTTTTTCTGATCGCGCAAAGTCCGGGGGCATGGGTTCATTATAATATACTTTCTGTTCTTTACCGTTCTCATCAATCAACAGAAAGGAGAATGATAAGTTATCCTGACTTTTTTCAAGTCCGATGATGTTGCCCTGAGCATCTTTCTTAAGGTCTCCGACTACATGGATTTGAGTTTTGTTTCCGGTGGAGGCCATTTGATAGGCCTGATCGAAGGAAACGTACGTGCTGGCATCTCCAGCCGTTGCTATTATAATGCCAATGCAGGCAGCGATAACTACGATAGCGATAATGTGCGACTTCTTCATCTCAGTAACTTTTCAGGCCACAAAGTTACAGTCAAAATGAGCGATTCGGATTAGAAAATCAGAGATTTTGACAAATGTATTAATCTTTCTTTGAGGGCAGTTTCTTTTCAATTCGGGTGATTTTCCGATCGAGTAATAACAAATAGCCAATCAATCCCGCAAAAATTACTACTAGAATAGCTACTACCACATAGATCTTCCCTTCTGAGCGTAAGGTATCAGCCATTTCAATAGGCTGAGCCATGAGCCATACTGGTGCGATTACAAACAAAAGCAAAAGCATAAGGGTGATCAGGGTGGTTTTCTTATTCATTTTCCAGATTCTGAATTTTCTCATCAATTAAACGTACCCTAATCCGCAAGGAGGCGATCCACACCCCAAGCAAAATCCACCCCGCCACAGCGGGATAAAAAACCATTCTCATTTTACTATCTAGGTCATACATGTTGAAGCCCGGATTTCCGCCACTGCCGGGGTGCATAGAACTTGTCATCCTTGGGATTACAAAGATCAACGGAATCATGGCAGCAAAAGCGAAAATATTGTAGACGGCACTAAGACGAGCCCGTTGATCTTCGTTTTCCACGGAACCCCGCAAGACAAAATAGGCCAGGTAAACCAGTAAAGAAATAGCAGCTCCATTTTGTTTGGGGTCACCATGCCAGGGCGAGCCCCAGGTATAGTTTGCCCAGATCATTCCGGTTACAATTCCCAGCAAACCAAGCAACAAACCAGTATTGGCAAATTCAACGGCATATACATCTTTTTCAATGGACGGGCTCCTTAAATATTGAATGGAATAAACGGTTGAAACAAGAAATAAAACGACCATCCCAAACCACATGGGCACATGGAAATATAATGCCCGTATCGTTTCGTTTACAATATTTAGTCGGGGTACATCAAAAAGAAAACCGGCTACAATAGTATAAAGCAGTAAAAGAGTAGCTAATACTTTTAACCAGGTTTTCATGTTTATCTTAAAAAAACTTAAGGCGTTAACTGCGCCAAATATACGGGAAGAGCAGGTAGGACGCAGCGGTAACCAGACAATTTATTGCCAGCAGGGTAACTAAATCATTGGTGCTTACAGATCGATCGAGACCATCGATACAATTCTTAGTCACTTTAACTACAATCAGCAATACTGATATCACAATCGGGAAACTAAGCACGGCCATCAGGATGTGACTGTTGTTGGCTTTCGCAGCAATGCCAGAAAGAAGAGTAAGAGACGATGAAAATCCCATCGCGCCCAGAGCCAGAACAAGGCTGAATAAACCGAGGTCAATAATTGGATTTTTTAAAAGGAGCGCAAATAAAATAAACCCCGTGAAAGAAAGTATAAGTGTAAGCAGGAAATTATAAATCACTTTTGAGATAATGATTGCCTCAGGGGACGTTATTGAATAATAATAAATGTCGCGACCTTTTTTTTCGCCAATAAAGCTCTTTGCCACCGTGTTTATTACTGTAAAGAGAATGGTTATCCAGAAAAGTGCACTCCACACCAGAGGAGTGATCTGGTTTTGTCGCAGACTAAAAGTCAGATAACAGATAAAGGCCGTGCTGAACAAATACAACAACAAGCCCGAAATGACAGATTTGCGTCTGAGTTCGAGGGTGAGTTCTTTGAAGAGGAGATGATTAAGATTTTGCAAGTTTTTCTTCTGAGAGGCTTATGATTTTGCGCAGTGATTTAAAAGCGATAATTAATAAAACCACGAAGAGGCCAAAGGTTGCGCCTGAGGCTAATGAGATTGATAATTTAGGACTTACTGGCTTATCAAAAACAGTGAAACCTTCTACGAGTTGTATACTGTTTACAAGTTCAAGAGAATTCTTAAGATTTATTTGTTCCCGGTTTAGCTCTATTATCTTGGAATATATATTCGTGGGATCGACCAACATCATTTCAGATGATTTTGAATAGATGGGCTGACCTAAAAATAATCTCTTCTTAAGGCTATCAAGTGAATTAATCTCCAGCCCGATCTTCTCAATCATTGTATTAAAGTAGGTCAGTCGTTGGTTAACCCTGATTTTAACAAATTCATTGTTTCTGAGGTATTCGATAATTCCCTTTTCCAGCTTAGGTAAAATGGTATTTTCTTTAATTTTAACAGTAATGATGAAAATGGAGCTTTCAGATTTTTCATCTTTACTTTCCTGTTTAACACTCTCAATCTTGATTTCAGAAATTGATTTAGCCTCTTCAGCAGATACTCCCAGGCGTTCAGAGAGTACTTTTGTATTGTTTTCTTTAATCAGATTATCCAGGCTCTCCGTAATTCGTTCGCTATAGGATTCAGTAAGGATATCGGAAAGTAAGATCATTTTACTTTCATAGGTAGCCGGTGCCAATTGGAAATAAGCAAGGCCTAACACACAACCAACTATAAATCCAATAACCAGCGAACGGGTATTATTTTTTATAACAACAACAATTTTTGCCAGCAACTCAACTAAATCGATTTCATCAGAATTAGTTGGTTGCTTTTGATTCTCAGTCATCAATGAAAGGTTTTTAAGATTTCCGCAAATCTAACCAGATTTGCTGTACTTTTGTGGCCAAATTTTAGCTTTTGTGAGTTCTGAACGAATCTTAGTAACGGGAGCCGCTGGCTTTATAGGGTTTCATTTATCCAAACGACTTGTTGATCTGGGTTATCGGGTAAGTGGTCTGGATAATATGAATGATTATTATGATGTTGGATTAAAGGAATCCAGGTTAGCAATGCTAAAGAATCAGGACAATTTTGAATTCGAACAACTTGATCTCCAGAATAAAGAGAACCTTGATAGGTTGTTTTCTGAAAAGAAATTTGACTTTGTGGTAAATCTTGCTGCTCAAGCGGGAGTAAGATATTCCATAACCAATCCGTATGCATATATCGAAAGTAATATTTCCGGGTTTTTAAATATTCTTGAAGCGTGCAGGCATCATCCGGTAAAACACCTGGTGTATGCTTCCTCCAGTTCTGTATATGGGGCTAATCGCAAAATGCCATTTTCGGTTCATGATAATGTGGATCATCCGTTGGCTTTGTATGCGGTTACCAAAAAGAGCAATGAATTAATGGCTCATGCTTACTCCAATCTATATAACATCCCTACTACAGGCCTGCGTTTTTTTACTGTCTACGGACCTTATGGCCGGCCTGATATGGCATTATTTTTATTTACGAAAGCAATTCTCGAAGGCAAGCCCATCGATGTGTTTAATAACGGAAAGATGAGACGCGATTTCACCTATGTAGATGACATTGTCGAAGGGATAGTACGCTTGTTACCCAATATACCTCAGGGAAATCCAAACTGGAATGGTGAAAATCCAGATCCTTCAACCAGTTTTGCTCCTTATAAGATTTATAATATTGGCAATAATCAACCTGTAGAGTTGCTTCATTTTATTGAAGTGCTGGAAAATAAATTAGGACATAAGGCAATTAAAAATCTTCTTCCTTTACAAGAAGGGGATGTTCCTGAAACATATGCAAATGTAGATGATCTAATGCAGGATGTCGGCTTCAAACCATCTACATCTATTGAAACTGGAATCGGAAATTTTGTGAACTGGTATAAGGAATACTATAAAGTGAAATAATGGAAATGATTGGAATTATTGGATTAGGATATGTCGGGTTACCACTGGCCGTTGAATTTGGAAAAATATTGGATGTAGTTGGTTTTGATATTAACCAATCAAGAATTGATGAGCTGAACGCTGGCCACGATAGAACTCTGGAAGTAGATAAACAAGAATTGACATCTGCAACGAAGCTTTCATTTTCTTCGGATTCACAAGCGTTGAAAAGTGTGAATTATTTTATCGTCACCGTGCCAACCCCTGTAGACGAATACAAAACTCCGGATTTAACACCCTTAATAAAAGCCAGTGAAACGGTAGGTAGGGTATTGAAGAAAGGGGATATAGTTATTTATGAATCCACCGTTTATCCAGGCTGTACAGAGGAGGACTGTGTGCCTGTTCTCGAAAAATTCAGTGGCTTGAAATTCAATGTTGATTTCTTCTGTGGCTATTCTCCCGAGCGTATAAACCCGGGCGATAAGTTACATCGGTTACCAAACATAAAAAAAGTAACGAGTGGCAGTACACCGGAAGTTGCGGAAAGGGTAGATCAACTTTACAAAAAAATTATTAAGGCAGGTACGCATAAAGCATCCAGCATTAAGGTTGCGGAAGCAGCTAAGGTGATTGAAAATTCACAACGTGATATTAATATTGCTTTTGTCAATGAACTTTCACTGATTTTTGAAAAGATTGGTATTGATACGCACGAAGTTCTTGAAGCAGCTGGTACTAAGTGGAATTTTCTTCCCTACAAGCCTGGTTTGGTAGGTGGTCATTGTATTGGAGTGGATCCTTATTATTTAACCTATAAGGCAGATAGTTTAGGTTATTATCCGCAAGTCATACTGGCTGGGCGAAGAATTAATGATAACATGGGTATTCACATTGCCAACAGGGTGATCAAACTAATGACACAAAATAATTTGCCAGTAAATAAAGCTAAAGTGTTGGTGTTGGGTATCACGTTTAAAGAAGATTGTCCTGACATTAGAAATAGCCGCGCCATTGACGTAATTCATGAGCTTCAAAGTTTTGGGGCTGATGTGGAGGTGTATGATCCACATGCCGACTTTCAGGAAGTAAAGCATGAATATAGTTTGTCATTGATTAAAGAATTGAACAAGAAATATGCAGCTATTGTGTTGGCGGTAAGTCACAAAGAGTTTAAAGAACTCAACTGGTCTGTTATTAAAGATGACAATACCATTATATATGACGTAAAAGGGTTTCTTGATAAGTCTATGGTAACTGCCCGCTTATAAATAATGAATTCTGATCAACACATATTGGTTACAGGAGGTGCGGGTTATATCGGAGCTCACACTGTGGTCGAATTACTTTCGGCTGGGTATAAGGTTACCGTAGTCGATACCCTCGAGCGAAGTGAATACAGGATGATTAAAGGCATAGAATCCATTACTGGAATTAAGGTTGATTTTCATAAAATTGATTGCCTGGATTTCGTTGCATTGGATACTTTGTTTGCGGCCAATGATTTTTCGGCAGTTATTCATTTTGCTGCATACAAATCCGTAAACGAGTCTGTAGTTAAGCCTCTCGAATATTATAAAAACAATCTAGGTTCATTGCTTAGTGTTCTTGAAGTGATGAAAAAACATCAAGTTCAGGATATCATTTTTTCCTCATCGTGTACGGTGTATGGTCAACCGGATCAAATTCAGGTGGACGAATCCGCTCCTTTTAAAACAGCCGAATCACCTTATGGATCAACCAAGCAGCTATGCGAGCGTATCCTGAAAGATGTTGCTACCGATGTATTTCGTGTTATCTCACTTCGTTACTTCAACCCAATTGGGGCTCATCCCAGTGCCATGATTGGAGAACTACCCATTGGAGTACCTAATAACCTGGTTCCTTATGTCACTCAAACGGCTGCCGGTGTGCGCGACAAGTTAACCGTGTTCGGAAATGATTACAATACACCCGATGGTACGTGCGTTCGGGATTTTATTCACGTATCGGACGTTGCCACGGCTCATGTTAAGGCAATTGATTACTTGAATCAACAACAAAAGGGCAATCTCTTTGATGCCTATAATCTTGGAACAGGCCAGGGAGTTTCCGTTTTAGAATTAGTAAAAAAATTTATTGAGGTTACTGGAATTAATTTGCCCTATACGATTGGTCCGCGTAGGCCCGGGGATGTTGAAAAGGTTTTTGCTGATCCCGGTAAAATAAATAAGGCATTCGGTTGGAGCACTACCTATGATTTGGGGCAATCACTCCTTCATGCCTGGCAATGGGAGAAAAAAATCAGAAATCTGTAAGGCAGTAATTATGGAGAAAATCAGGATGGCCGATTTACATACGCAATATCTGCGAATCAAGCAGGAGATTGATCTTGCCATTCAGCAAGTATTAGATTCAACCGCCTTTATTCAAGGTCCGCAGGTAAATCAGTTTGCGGATTCCCTGTGTGCTTATTTGAATTCAAAGTCAGTTGTTCCGTGTGCCAATGGAACGGATGCATTGCAGATTGCGATGATGGCCTTGGGTTGTAAACCGGGTGACGAAGTAATTCTTCCGGTGCATACGTATGTAGCCACAGCGGAGGTAATTGCCCTTTTAGGATTGAAGCCCGTATTCACGGAAGTTGATGAGAAGAGTTTCAACATCGATGTAAAATTTATTGAGGGGAAAATTACGGACAGAACTTTTGCCGTTGTTCCGGTACACCTGTATGGTCAATGTGCGGATATGGAGCCGCTTCTCGCCATTGCAAAGAAGCATAACATTCATGTTATTGAGGATGTTGCACAAGCCTTAGGTGCCGTGTACACTTTTTCGGATGGACGAAAGTTGAGAGCTGGAACCATGGGGACGATTGGATGCACTTCTTTTTTCCCCTCTAAGAATTTGGGATGCTTTGGTGATGGCGGTGCCATTTTTACACAGGACATTATTTTGTCTGAAAAAATAAAAATGATTGCCAACCATGGCCAGAAAGTAAAGTACCATCATGATATTATTGGCGTCAACAGCCGGTTAGATACCTTGCAGGCTGCAATTCTGAGTGTAAAATTGAAATACCTTGATGACTATGAAAAGCGAAGAAATTGGGTGGCTGAATTTTATGATCGGGAATTGTTGCCTTTAAATTATGTGCAGGTACCTTACCGTGCAGTAAATTCTACGCATGTGTTTCATCAATACACTTTGCAAACCAAGGGAATTGACCGCGATCATTTTAAAACATATTTGGAGAGTAAAGGAATACCTACTATGATTTATTATCCGGTACCACTTCATCTGCAAAAAGCATATGCAAGTCCCGAATACCCTGCCGGTTTGTTCAGGATTACCGAAGGGTTATCACGTTCTGTAATTTCATTGCCCATTCACACCGAAATGAACAAAGACCAATTGTCTTACATTTGCAGCACCATCAAAGAGTATCCCCATCATGGATGAAATGAGAAACTACATAGCACACGAAACTGCCGTGATTGATGAAGGTTGTGAAATTGGAGCAGGAACAAAGATCTGGCACTTCTCTCACATTATGCCCAATTGCAAAATTGGTGAAGGTTGTAATATTGGTCAGAATGTAGTCGTCTCACCTCAGGTGGTGTTAGGCAAGAATGTCAAGGTACAGAATAATGTATCAATCTACACTGGTGTGATTTGTGAGGATGATGTTTTTTTGGGGCCATCCATGGTATTTACCAATGTGATTAATCCACGCAGTGCTGTCAATCGCAAAAATGAATACGCTAAAACGGTTGTAAAGAAAGGCGCTTCTGTAGGGGCTAACGCAACCATTGTTTGCGGTCATGATATTGGTAAGTATGCATTTATTGGAGCAGGAGCAGTGGTGACTAAGAACGTTCCTGATTATGCCTTGGTGATCGGCAACCCTGCCAGACAAACCGGGTGGATAAGTGAATACGGACACAAATTGAAATTTGATACCCAGGGGTTTGCAGAGTGCCTTGAAAGCAAAGAAAAATATCAGTTAAAAGACGGAAGAGTTATAAAGTTATAGTATGAAGAATTTTGCATTGATTGGAGCGGCTGGTTTTATTGCCCCGAGACATTTAAAAGCTATAAAAGAGACAGGCAATAATCTTGTGGGAGCTATGGATAAGTTTGACAGTGTTGGTATTATTGATAGCTATTTTCCGCATGCTGATTTTTTTACCGAGTTTGAACGCTTTGACCGACACATAGATAAGGTGAGAAGACAGGGTCATAAAGTGGATTATGTAAGTATTTGTTCCCCTAATTACTTGCATGATTCCCATATCCGCTTTGCCTTACGCCAACAAGCAGACGCAATCTGTGAAAAACCTTTGGTGCTAAATCCCTGGAACGTAGATGCGCTTGCCGAGATTGAAAAAGAGACAGGCAAGAAAATTTATACTATACTCCAACTTCGCTTGCATCCATCTATTATCAAATTGCGCGAAGAAGTTTTGGCGGGCGATCCCACTAAAACATACGATGTTGATCTTACCTACATTACCTCCCGCGGTAAATGGTATCATCACAGTTGGAAAGGAGAGGAACAGAAATCGGGCGGGATAGCAACCAATATTGGGATTCACTTTTTTGACATGTTGTTGTGGATATTTGGGGCTGTAAAAGAGTCGAAATTGGAGAAGTATGAGCTTGACCATGCATCCGGGTTTATAAAGTTGGCTAAAGCAAATGTGCATTGGTCATTAAGCATAAATGAAGAACATTTACCAGAATCAATAAAAGCCCAAGGCAAACGAACCTTTCGTTCTTTGCAAATGAATGGTCGTGAAATCGAGTTTAGCGATGGGTTTACGGATTTACATACAATCAGTTATCAGGAGATATTAAAGGGTAATGGTTTTGGATTACAAGAAGCCAAGCCTTCTATTGAATTGGCGCATCAAATCAGGATTTCTTAGTAGAAGTCACAGGTCTCTTTTTGTACCTTTATCCTCAAATTTAAATCATCATGAAGGGAATTATCTTGGCAGGAGGATCAGGCACCCGGTTGTATCCTCTGACAAAATCTGTTTCAAAACAGATTTTGCCTATCTACGATAAGCCCATGATCTATTACCCATTGTCAGTTCTTTTACTAGCGGATATTCGAGAAATATTGATCATTTCAACGCCACAGGACTTGCCCCTGTTTCAGAATTTATTGGGTGATGGCTCACAATTAGGGATCAAACTTGAGTATCGTGAACAGCCTTCGCCCGATGGCCTGGCACAAGCATTTTTAATTGGAGAGACTTTTCTTAATGGGGATTCTGCGTGTCTTGTGCTTGGAGATAACATTTTCTACGGGTATGGTTTTTCAGGACTATTGGAAGAGGCTGGAAAGATACAGAGTGGTGCTACCGTTTTTGGATATTACGTAAACGATCCAGAGCGTTATGGTGTCGTTGAGTTTGATGATAACGATCAGGTGATTTCTATTGAAGAAAAGCCGAAACAACCGAAATCAAATTATGCTGTAACAGGATTGTATTTTTATGATAATACGGTAGTTGAAAAAGCGAAGCAGGTAAAGCCCTCCCCGCGAGGAGAATTGGAAATAACGGATCTTAATAAAATTTACCTCGAAGATAATTCTCTTACGGTAAAATTGTTAGGCAGAGGTATGGCCTGGTTAGATACTGGAACGCATCAATCCATGTTACAAGCTTCTAATTTTGTAGAATCTATCGAAGAACGTCAGGGGTTAAAAGTTGCTTGTCTTGAAGAGATTGCTTTCCGCAAAGGATATATAACAAAAGATCAACTTGCTGAATTAGCAAAGCCACTATTGAAAAACCAGTATGGTCAATACCTGATGAAGATAATGAATGAAAGAATTAAAAAGCGAACTGGTGAATGAAAATTATTCCTACTCAATTTGATGATCTCTTTATTCTTGAACCCAAGGTACTAGGAGATGAGCGAGGATATTTTATGGAATCCTACAGTCGCAAGACGCTTTCAGAAAATGGGATTGAGTTCAATTTTGTTCAGGATAATCAATCACGATCAAAAAAGGGAGTATTAAGGGGTCTTCATTTTCAAAATGCACCTTATGCTCAAACAAAACTGGTTCGGGTTTTATCAGGGGCAATAATCGATATCGTAGTTGATTTAAGAAAGGGAAAGTCAACGTATGGCAAGCATTTTCCGTTAGAACTTTCTGCCGATAATAGAAAGCAATTGCTGGTTCCAAAAGGGTTTGCGCATGGATTTTTAGTTCTCAGTGACTATGCGGATGTATTTTATAAGACGGATGAATTTTATAACAAAGAAGCTGATGGAGGCATTAGTTTCCATGATCATTCATTAGGGCTATCAGATCTTTTTAAGGGCGAAAGTTTGATTCTTTCCGAAAAAGACAAAAATCTTCCTTTTCTGGCTAATGCGAATTTTAATTTCTAAGTAACCAAAGATGAAAACTATACTTGTAACTGGAGGCGCTGGATTTATTGGATCGAATTTCATACCGTACTTTTCAAGTAACCATACAGATTACAAGATTGTAAATCTGGATGCTCTTACGTATGCCGGTAACCTGGCAAACCTTAAGGAGGTTGAGGAAAATCCAAACTATACATTTGTTAAGGGCGATATTTGTGATCGCACCTTAGTTGAATCCTTGTTTACCAAGTATAATTTTAATGGAGTGATTCACTTTGCCGCTGAATCCCATGTCGATAATTCGATTTCTGGTCCTGAGGCGTTTATTCGCACCAATATCAACGGAACCTTTACGTTATTGGATGTAGCTCGTAAAAATTGGATGAATGCACCTTTTGAATTTAAATCTGAATGCGAAGGAAATAGATTTTTGCATGTCTCCACCGATGAAGTATATGGCACGTTAGGCAAGGAAGGGCTTTTTAAAGAGACTACACCTTACGCACCTAACAGCCCTTATTCTGCCTCCAAGGCAAGCAGTGATTTATTGGTGCGAAGTTATTATCATACCTATGGTTTGAATGTAGTGACAACCAACTGCTCCAATAATTATGGCCCAAAGCAACACAATGAGAAATTAATCCCAACGATTATTCGCAAAGCTATTAACGGTCAACCTATTCCGATTTATGGTGATGGCATGAATGTGAGAGACTGGTTGTATGTATTGGACCATGCTAAAGGAATTGATGTGGCTTTTCATAAGGGAACGAATGGAGAAACTTATAATATTGGCGGTAGAAATGAACGCACGAATAACCAGATCGTAAATACTATTTGTGAACTTTTGGATAAAAGAAAACCTCTTTCAGCTGGTAAATCATACAAAGAGCAAATCACCTTTGTAAAAGATCGGGCCGGTCATGATAAGCGGTATGCCATCGATGCCTCCAAAATTGAAAACGAATTGAAATGGAAGGCAGATGAGAATTTTGAAAGTGGAATAATAAAGACGATAGATTGGTATATTAAAGCCTTGGCGGCAAAAGCTGTTACTCACATCGATTTATGATAGGTAACTATCTTCAGGGTATATTGACTAATAATCATATTAACAAGGAAGACGTAGGTGTATTAATTCTTTTTTTTGCGCTGCCTTTCACAAGAAGTTTTGTTAACATCACAATTGCTGCCATCATTCTTTATTCAGTGTATCTTCATGTTAAGGAAAAAAAATGGTCGACAATTCAATTTCATTGGTTCTTACCTTTGCTTTTTTTTTATTATCTGATATCGGTATTGATCACTGAGGGGTCTTGGTCATTGGTTGAAAGAAGATTAACACTCATCATAATACCAATAATTTTTGCTCTTAATTTAAACTACTTTCATCCGAAACTAAGGAATAAAATATATATGTCATTTGTCGCTGGAAATATTCTGGCAACAATTATATGTTCATTACGAGCTTTAGTTCGGTCAATTAATATAGATAATGGCAAAATGATATTTGATGCCAAGGTGTTAAAGGATACCGATTATGATTTTTTGACATCATCGGTGATGGGGGGAAATTATTTTTTCAGTAGCGAGTTTTCTTATTTTCTTGACCCCACTTATTTTGCTCTTTATATCGTTTTTGCCCAAGTTCTTATATTTGAGCTATTCAGAGATCCTTCAGATAAAATCAGAAATGGGGTTCTGGTATTTTGCTATATCTTTTTTTTCATACCGTTGTTTCTTTTATCAAGCAAGGCTGCATTGATTAGTTCGTTTCTGGTTTTGATTTATGGATTTGTAAAAATTGAAACTACCATTAGAAATAGGGTTGTCTATCTCCTAGGATTTTGCGCTGTTATTCTTTTGTTTTTTCTGTTTAATCCTAGATTGAAGGTTTTTTTGGACACTATTGCAGATACAATTTTTGTAATAGACCCTCTTGCTAGATATGGACATTCGTTGAGAATTTTGTCATGGGATGCTTCAATTGAGATCATAAAGAACAACTGGTTAATTGGAGTTGGTGAAGGAAATAAGGAATCTAAATTATTAGAGATGTATCTGGCTAAAGGTTATGATGAACCTGCAAGGGAAATGTTCAATAGTCATAATTTGTTTTTGGATTTTCTCCTCGGAGGTGGCATAATCGGCTTAGGAGTATTTTTGATTGGATTGTTTTCATTGGTGTTACGTTCTTTACGAAAGCAGGATTTTGTATTATTAGCATTTGTGTTCGTTTTTTCTTTTGCGGCTCTTTTTGAAAACTTATTAACACGGTTTTCAGGCAATCTTTTCTTTGCAATCTTTATCACTCTTTTATTAGGAGTTCAAAGCAGGGCTGAAATAGTTAACAAGTAGACCTCCACTTAAAGTAATTTTTGGCTTGGATTTTAGAAAATGTTGAAATTCAAAATATTTAATTCAGAATTTCTCAGTAATGTCTCTTATCAAATGATAGGGACGGGACTCGCTCAGGCTTTACCATTTGCCATTTCACCGTTACTAACACGGCTTTACTCTGAACAGGATTTTGCATTGTTTACTTCATTTTTTGCTTTTGCAAGTATTTTGGTGGTTGGGGTAGGTGGACGATATCAATTGGCTATTGTATTACCTGAAAAAAATGCTGATGCTGTAAAAGTATTCTCCTTAAGTGTTTATATAACCATAGCTTATTCGGTCCTCTTATTATTGATCGCCTTTCTTACGGGTATATTTCTCAATCACTATCTCGGTAACTATATTTATTTAGTACCTCTTTATGTTTTATTTTTTGGCATATGGAGCTCTTTTTCTTATTTATCAGTACGAAGAAAAACATTCTTTCATAATGCAAGCGCCAAGGTACTTCAATCTATAGTCTACATTATCGTTTGCGTAACTCTTGGATTGATGAAGTTTACAAGTTTAGGGTTAATTTTAGGAAGGACGTTTGGTACACTTTTTTCCTGGTTGTATCTCCAAGGGGTTTCTATTAAGAAAATCAGATTTGCAAAAATAGACGATCTTAAAGAAGTAGGATTGAAATATATTGATTATCCAAAATACGGATTAGTTCCCGCGTTCCTGGATATTGCTTCGGTTCAAGGTATAGTACTCATCCTAACCCAATTCTACTCAACAACAGACCTGGGCTACTTCGGATTAACAACGTTGGTTTTAAGTGCGCCCATCGCATTGGTTGGGGGTTCATTTAAAGATGTCTTTTATCAGAAGATGACTTCGTTAGTAAGCAGTAAAGATTATCATAATGGAAAGAGATTTTTTATCAAATCAGCATTAGGACTTCTTGGATTAGGAATACCGATATGCCTTGTTATTTATTTTTTCGGCCCTGAGATATTTAAATTTATATTTGGTGAAAAATGGGAACGGTCTGGTTATTTTGCTTCCCTCTTATCAGTTAGTTTTTTAATACAATTAGTGGTAAGTCCACTATCCTCAATTTTTAACGCGACCAATAAATTAAGAATTTCATCATTTTGGCAGACATTATATTTTATTAGTACCTTTTTAACCTTAGGAATATGCTCCTATGTTTTGAAAATTGGCGTAGAGGACTTGTTAATCGTATATGTAATTCATGAAGTAGTCTTGTATTCTGTTTATTTCATTTTGCAGTATTGGACATTAAAGCGACTATCATAAAATGTGTGGAATAACAGGTATAATAATGAAAGATTTCACTTCAGTCGATTCAAAAAGACTGAAGGAAATGAATGATTCAATTCAGCACCGAGGACCAGACGGAGAAGGATTTTATTATCACGTTAATGTCGGGTTTGGGCATAGGAGGTTGGCAATATTAGATCTTTCGGATGCTGGTGCACAACCGATGTCATGGAATGACAAATACACACTCACGTTTAACGGGGAAATCTACAACTACCTGGAAATAAAAAAAGAGCTTGAGAAGTTCGGTTTTACTTTTTCATCGGGAACCGACACAGAAGTAATACTCGCTGCCTATCATCAATGGGGGACTCAATGTGTAAATCGATTCAACGGAATGTGGGCTTTTGCGATCCATGATCGATCTCAAAACCAGGTATTCATTAGTCGCGATCGTTTTGGCGTTAAACCACTTTATCTGTTTAACAATGAAACTATGTTTAGTTTCGCATCGGAAATACGTCAATTGTTATTGCTAGTGAAAGATGTGTACGCTGACACACAGATTATTTTTGACTACCTGTATTTAAGCCAGCAGAATCATACCAACAATACGTTCTTCAGAGAAATAAAACGAGTTCCCCAAGGCTGTAACCTAATCTATAATCTTAATTCAAATCAGTACACGATAGAAAAGTACTATCAGCTTAAGTTAAACCCATTCATTCAGAAATTGGGTATTGTGGAGGCTATTGATGTATACCGGGAAAATTTAAATAAATCAATTAATCTTCGTTTACGTTCGGACGTTTTGGTTGGAACGTGTTTAAGTGGTGGATTAGACAGTTCTATCATTTCGGCAATAGCTAGCGCACAATACCATCACACCTCTAATCAAAAATTTCGTGCCATTACTGCAAGGTCTATTGAAAAGGAAACCGATGAGACTCACTTTGCTGAATTAGTAGTCAAACACTCCAATCTAGATTGGTTTACAACGAGACCATCGGTAGAGGAAATTGACAGCGTAATTGAAGAAGTTGTCCGAATCCAGGAAGAACCTTTTTTGAGTCTCTCCATTGTCATGCAATATTTTGTAATGAAACTGGCCAAAGAATCTGGCTGTATAGTATTGCTCGATGGACAGGGAGGAGATGAAACTTTATTAGGTTACGAAAGATATTATTCCACCTATCTTAATGAATTGCCACTAACAAAAGCGATAGGAGAGTATTTCAAAATCTCAAAAAATTCAAAACTCTCCATTTCAGAAGTACTAGCATATAAAGCCTATTTCACAAATACGATTATTAGAAAAAAAGTCCTGCAAAATCGAAATCGATTTGTCAAGAAGCCCTATCGGCATTATTTTAATGATTTGTTACTTGAATCGATTACTGATTCATTTCAATCTATTGAGGCACTACAGTTAAATGAAATTCAATCACGTCAGCTACCTAAATTATTAAACTATGAGGATAAGAACTCAATGCGTTTTTCAATTGAGGCACGAGTGCCATTCTTAGATTATAATCTTGTTGAAGTTGCAATTTCTTTGCCGATGGAGGTAAAAATCAGGGATGGTTGGACAAAGTATCCCCTTCGCATGATTGGAAAAGATTTACTACCCCCTGAAATAACCTGGAGAAAAAATAAATTTGGATTCGAAGCGCCAAAACAAACCTGGAATAAGCTGTCTGCAACAACGATAGTCAAATCACTGGAGCGCGCGGGATTTATCAATGAGTTGATAAATGTAAAAGAAGTCGCAAAAATAAATAACCCGGATACGTTATGGAAATTGTATAATTTGTCGCGGTGGGCTGAAATTTATAATGTTAAATTATGAATACGGTGACCCAGCATTTTTACAAATACAAGGTGAGTGCTATTAAATTAAAAAATAGTTTTCTGTCGCTCTGTATTTTGATTTTACTGGAAGTTGTATTCTCTCAAATAATATTGCCGAACTTTTCCTTCCCTCAGGATGTAAAAACTTCAATCAATTTCTTTTTCTTATATGCACTGGGGGTTGGTTATATTTTGTTCATTTTACTTATCCCTACATCAGACTTTACGTATGCCATCTTGAACTGCATGCTAATTTTGCTCCTTTTCCCAGCGATCATAGTAAGTAATTATATGGAATCAGATTGGAGAATCCTTTTCTCTTATTCTCTTTATTTCTTAAGTGTTTATTTTTTCTGCACATTTATTCCTATTCGAATAAGAACACCAAATATTCTGGAAGGCCAACGGCTTACTATTTTGTTTATCATTGGAGCTCTTGCAATCACACCATTTGTGATAATTTTTACGCCATATCTAAATTTTAATAATTTTTTGTTGATTGATATTTACTCAACCCGGGAAATAGAAGAGACACTTTCGAATACATATACGCGTTATGTTTATTCCTGGCTGGCTAAAATCACTATTCCGGTCGTTTTAATTTATTCGCTCATAAAAAAAGACTATTTTAAATCGTGGATCGCAGTTGCTGCTTTACTCTTTCTTTTTTTAGCTGGTGGTCATAAAGGCGTTTTTCTGGGCGTTTTTTTAGTAATAGCTTTTCGTAAGGGAGATTATCGACACAAAGTAAATTTTTTGTTTTTAGGAATTGTAGGGCTAACCCTGTTGTCTCTTCTACTATTTTATACAATTGGAGACTTCTCGATTCCAAATATTATTCACCGAAGAGTTTTTTTTATTCCGGCTATCCTAGATATAGAGTATTTTAATTTTTTCCGAGACAAACCTTTGTTTTGGGGGCATTCGTTTTTGGGGTCCATAATTTCCTACCCATACAGTATGCCTCCTCAAAATATTATCGGTGAGATTGTCTTTCTGAGCAAAGATGTGTTTGCTAATAATGGCATAATAAGTGACGGATTTATGAATATGGGTATGATGGGTGTGGTTGTTAATATTCTAATTGTTAGTGTATGTTTCGCATTCCTCAGCCGTCTTCGTATAAGCACACAGTTTTTTGGTGTAATTTTTCTCTTTTTTTATAGCCTTGTTAGCAGTTTCCTTCCTGTGGTTTTAATAACGCATGGTGGATTGCTGCTGCTTTTTATAGGACAATTTTTTCTGAAGGATACTTATAGTTTAGATCAGTAAATAATTGAAATGATAAAGCGTTTTTAAATTTCATGAAATCAAATTCATTGTGGTTTCTTAAATACACATTTTATTGTGTGATTTTCATTAATTCATTTACTGTCAGTGCACAAAAGTACGAATGGTCGAGAATTTCCGAGCGCACCCAATTTAGTCCACGTGATTCATCCCCAGATGCCTGCCTTGTATTTAATGGAAAATATTTTGTGCTTGGTGGTTGGAGGTTTAATGGAACGGAATGGAAATCGTATTCAGATGTATGGGAATCGGAAGATGGAGTCAATTGGCAATTGTTGAATTCATCACCTCCCTATAGTCATTATAGTTCATTCGTTGTGTTTAATCGAAAAATCTGGGCATTTTCTGAAAGGTCCTATTATTCAGACGATGGAAAAGAATGGAAAGAAGTGACGACTTCAATACCCATGGAAGTTCATAATCGTGTAACTGTATTTAAAAATAGGTTGTGGTATCAGAAGAACAGGTTAATAATGTCTTCGTCAGATGGCCTTACTTGGAGAATTGAAACGGAACAGGCTCCTTGGCAGGAACGCGAAGAAGTAAAAATGATAGTTTTTAAAGCTAAACTATATCTATTGGGTGGCTCCGTTAATTATAACACAGGTAATGATTTTTACTATAATGATATATGGGTTTCAAGTGACGGTAGGAAGTGGAAAGAAATTGTGAAAAATGCCGAATGGCCAGGTCGATATTGGTTTTCATTAGAAGTTTTTGATAATAAATTATGGCTTTTTGGGGGATGGGATTATCATCAACAGAATAACGGTGAATTTGGAAATCTTAATGACATTTGGGTTTCTTCAGATGGTAAATCGTGGGAGAATTTAAAATTCAAAGTAATTTGGCCAAGTAGACATGCTGTGTTTACTTGGACAGATAAAAATGGGTTGTGGATGTCATCCGGGTATGGTCATGGAGGTATCACCAGACTATATAATGATGTTTGGATTTTGAGAAAGCTGAAATGAATTTTTTTAGTTGCCTGCTTAATCATTAGAGATTAAATTGTTGTTTTTATAATTAATACCATGACAGTAATAATTGATTACCATGCCGGGAATTTAGGAT
Organism: Cyclobacteriaceae bacterium; assembly: GCA_041736555.1. GTDB lineage: Bacteria > Bacteroidota > Bacteroidia > Cytophagales > Cyclobacteriaceae > ELB16-189. The sequence continues at coordinate 137,805 of JBGSTJ010000045.1, read as the reverse complement.
CAATTCAAAATATGCTTAAGAAATTAGGTAAATCCTCAATCACTACTTCAAATCCAGAGGAGATAAGCCAAGCCGACCATTTAATTCTACCTGGGGTAGGTTCCTTTGATTTTGGGATGCAAAAATTAAGAGAATTGAATCTAATTTCCTCGCTTAGAAAGAAGGTACTTGAAGAAAAAACTCCAATTCTCGGAGTGTGTCTTGGTGCGCAGTTATTCTGTAACTCAAGTGAAGAAGGTATTGAATCAGGACTAGGATTTATCAATGGTGTTGTCCGGAAATTTCCAACAAGTTTGGATGGAAAGAAATTTTCGGTTCCTCACATGGGTTGGGATTATGTAAGACCAGAGAAGGAGAGTAAGCTTCTTCCGTCACCGGAGGAAGGAATGCGTTTCTATTTCGTTCATTCCTATGGAATTACATGTTTGGATCAGTCGGATGTGTTGGCCAAAAATCAATACAGCATGATGTATCACTCGGCTTTTGAAAGAGATAATATTCTTGGGGTTCAATTTCATCCAGAAAAAAGCCATCGTTTTGGAAAGCAACTGTATAAAAACTTTATCGAAAAATATTAATGGCTATACCACGTGTTATACCGGTTCTGTTGCTCCGTAATAAGGGTCTTGTAAAAACGGTTAAGTTTAAGGATGCTAAATATATAGGCGATCCCTTTAACGCAGTTAAAATTCTTAATGAAAAAGAAGTTGATGAACTCATCTTTCTTGACATTGATGCTTCAAAGGAGAACCGAGAACCACCCTATCAATATCTTAGAGAAATTGCTTCTGAATGTTTCATGCCCCTCGCCTATGGTGGTGCTATAAGAAGCGTTGATCAGATAAGGAATTTAATTCAAAGCGGAATTGAAAAAGTGTGCATTAATACACAATCAATTCTGAATCCTGATTTTATAAAAAACGCTTGTGAGATTTTCGGGGCATCCACAATTGTAGGTTCGATGGACGTTAAAAAAAATATGTTAGGAAAACATCAAGTGTATTCCCATGTAAAGAAAGCATCGCTCGGAGTAGACCCTGCAAAGCATGCTGAGTATCTTCAAAATTTGGGTGTGGGAGAGATTTTTTTAAATAATCTAGATCTTGATGGCACGATGACAGGTTATGACCTTGACCTGGTTAGAAAGATTACCGATTCAGTTGATGTGCCGGTTATCGCATGTGGCGGTGCTGGCTCTCTAGGTGACATTGAAAAAGTGGTTAAACAGTCCAATGCGTCAGCAGCGGCAGCGGGTAGTTTGTTTATGTTTCACGGTAAGCATAAAGCCGTCCTTATAAATTATCCTAATCACAGTGTGTTAAATTCTATCTGGGGTAGTTAGACCTATTGTTTCAAAGTATGCTGGTCCAACTATTAGGTTAACCGTGTGTGATAATCTCATATTGAGAACCTCGAGAAGCAAAGGATGTCAATAGAGTTATTTATTTCTTTGACTCGAATCTCATCGAAAATAGTTAGAATATCTCGACACATATTTTAGCCATAAATCATTAGCTTTGCGCTCAAATAGACGAAAATCAAGTATTTAACTTAATTTATTGGCTGACTTGAGCATGGATCATTCTAAAATTCGTCTTAACCTTCACATTTATCCATCTTTTTTCACTAATGAATCCAGGATACTAAGGGAGACTGAGACCCTTATAAGTCACCATCTTTTTGATGAAATTGTGCTAATTGGTTTTTGGAAAGCAGGGCTTCCCAAACGTGAAGCTCTATCGACTTCTATTGAAGTGGTTAGAATTACGACTCACCTGGGGAAGAATTTAAATTTTAAATGGTTGAATTTATTTAGCTTCTTTATTTTTTATATTAAAGTACTAGGTGTGATTTTGAAACATCGGCCTGTGTTAATCAATGCTCACTCACTAACCGTGTTACCCATCTGCGTTTTTTCGAAATGGTTGCTAGGTAGCAAGTTAATATATGATGCGCACGAATTAGAAACGGAAACTAACGATTCAAAAGGCATTCGAAAAAAGGCAGCGAAAATTATTGAAAAACTATTTATTAAACAGGCTGATTACATTATTGTAGTAAGTAATTCAATTCGGGATTGGTACATGGCGACATATCAGATTGATAATGTTGGGGTAATAAAAAACGTACCTACAATTCCAAGTACTGCGCCATTAGATCAAGTATTGAGGCAGACTTTAAATATTCAGCCGAATGAAATACTGTTTATTTATTCCGGTATTCTAAGCAAAGGCAGGGGGATTGAGATCTTATTGGAAATATTCAAAACAATGCCATCCCTTAATCTAGTACTCATGGGCTATGGCCCACTCAAAGAGAAAGTATTACAATATTGTTCCAATCATTCAAACATACGGTTATTGGAAGCTGTAAATCCCAAAGATGTTACTCGGTATATTTCAGGTGCTGATGTTGGAATTAGCTTCATTGAAAATACGTGTTTAAGTTATTACTACTCCCTTCCAAATAAAGTTTTTGAGTATATAAGCGCTGGTGTACCATTCATTTGCAGCGGTTTCCCTGATGTAGAAGAAGAGTTTAAAGCCTTAAACATTTCTTGGTTTGTTTCGAATCAAAATAATCTGAGAAACATGATTCAAGGAATAACCAGAGAACAAATATTAATTAAACGCAACAATGTTAGCCAGCATCGATTGACATGGGGCTGGGATAAAGAATCAGTTAAACTGATCGATATTTACAAAAATATTTTCCCTTCGCCACATGATTGACCACTCACTTACATACAAAAGAAAAAGTCTTAGGAATATTCCGCATATTCTTCGTCTAAAGAAAATATTTAAACTAGTGAAGTCATTGTCGCCCAAGAGAGATGAATCATTTTTGGATATTGGATGCAGCAATGGATACTTGACTGGGCTTATCCGTGCCGAATTTCAATTGGGAGATACGTTAGGTTTGGACCATACCATTGAAAATCTTGAGATAGCAAAAGTAAGATATCCGGAAATAAAATTTGACTTTGTCGACCTAAATAAGGTACCAATTGATAATCAAACTAAATTTAGTATAATCACCTGTTTTGAAACGCTCGAGCATGTGGGCGATTTAAATCATGCTATTGACAATATCATTTCGTATAGTACAAATGGATCTAGGATACTCGTGTCGGTTCCGATAGAAATTGGTATAATGGGCACTTTTAAATTTTTGATTAAAACCCTTGTTTTCAATTATTCTCTGAAAGAGTTGCCTGAAACACCAGGCTGGTGGAAGTATTGTAAGGATCTAATTACGGGAAAGCGTATCTCCCGCTATAGGGTTAATCGTGAAGGCTGGGGTACACATTTTGGGTTTGACTATCGTGAGGTGGATGATATTTTAAGGACTCGGAAAATTCCAACCCATGCTTTCAATTCATTCTCCACACGCTTCTACATTATTAAAAATGAAAGTGGGTTTAACTATGAATAAAATAGTTTGCACAAAATCAGTGATGGATAACATTTCCGATCCGGACATCACTTTTGACGACCAAGGTATCTGTAACTATTATTACGAATATCTTAACCGATCAAAATTACGTTTGTTCAACAAGCCAGAGCATCATCATAAGCTTGAGGAAATAGTTACTAAAATCAAGAAATCGGGCGAAGGCAACGAATATGACTGTATTATCGGGATAAGTGGTGGAGTTGATAGTACATATGTAGCATATAAAGTAAAAGAGCTAGGTCTTCGGCCGTTGGCAATACATTTCGATAATGGTTGGAATTCAGAGCTCGCAGTAAAGAATATTGAAAATACGTTGAATAAATTAGGTATAGAATTATATACCTATGTTATTGACTGGGAAGAATTTAAATCACTTCAATTAGCCTTTTTGAAATCCTCTACTCCTGATGGCGAGATACCAACAGATCATGCAATCTTTGCGTTGTTTTTTAAAATTGCCAATGAAAAGAGAATAAAATATATTATAAATGGTAATAATTTCGAAACAGAATCTGTAATGCCGTTAACCTGGTCATATGGTCATATAGATTGGCGTTATATAAAGTCAGTGAATCGTTTGTTTGGAATTTCTAAGCCAGTCACCTATCCAACCATTACCCCGTTTAAATATTTATATTATACGTTTGTTAAAAAGATAAGAATCGTTTCGTTGCTTAATTATATGCCCTATAACAAAAACGATGCAATGGAGTTACTTCAAGCAAAACTTGATTGGAAATATTATGGTGGTAAACACTACGAATCTATTTACACACGTTTTTTTCAGGGCTATATACTACCAAAGAAATTTGGTATAGATAAACGTAAAGCTCACGTTTCGTCATTAATTTTTGCAGGACAACTTACTAGAGAGCAGGGATTTGAGGAGCTTGGAAAACCGATTTACCCTGAAGAGCTTATGAGCGAGGATAAGACCTTTGTGATAAAAAAGCTTGGTATTCTTCCGGAAGAATTTGAAAGCATTATGAATTTACCAAAAAAGAGCTTTAAGGATTATCCGAACCAGTATTGGTTGCTAAGTAAAATGAGAGGTATACTTAATAGATTGCGAGGACGTGGTTTTGCTTACAGTTGAAATCATACTCTTAAATTATCGAACTAATTACTAACTGTAAATATATATTAGATGGCCAAAGTGAAATTTATTCTTATCGGATGTGGACGAATTGGAAACCGGCACGCTGAGCATATACAAAATTTCGGAAATTTATTGGCTGTCTGTGATATTGACAAGGAAAAAGCAGATAGGGCTGCGAAAACATTTAACTGTAAGTGCTATTATTCTATTGAGGATATTTTGCTCCACGAAAAAAGCGCGGAAGTGGCTTCAATCTGCACCCCGAATGGGCTGCATGCTGAACACACAATTAAATCGCTTCAAGCTGGCTTACATATTTTGTGTGAGAAGCCTATGGCTTTATCAGTTTATGATTGTGGTGAAATGATTAAGGCAGCAGAGAATGCAAATCGCAGATTATTTATTGTAAAACAGAATCGATTTAATCCTCCCGTTGCTGCTGTAAAGCAAGCTATTGATGAAGGTCGATTTGGAAAAATACATAGTGTCCAGTTGAGTTGCTTTTGGAATAGAAATGAGGATTATTATAAAAATTCATGGAAAGGAACGAAATCAATGGATGGAGGAACTTTGTTTACTCAATTTAGTCATTTCGTTGATTTGTTATATTGGATGATCGGGGATATCAAAAAAGTTTCTGCTTTTGCGGGTAACCTTGGTCATAAGAATATTATAGAATTTGAAGACACCGGTGTAATTGCCTGCGAATTCTACAGTGGGACATTAGGAACTATTAATTATACGGTTAATAGCTATAAGAAGAATATGGAGGGGTCACTCACAATCTTTGGAGAGAAAGGTACTGTTAAAATCGGAGGTCAATATCTCAATGAATTGGAATATCAAAACATTGAGGGATACGAGATAAAGGATCTTCCAGCTGGCAACCCACCAAATAATTATGGACAATATCAAGGCTCAATGTCAAATCATGATCGGGTGTATGAAAATGTTATAGAAGTGTTAACTCAAAAGGGGAGAATCGCTACAAATGGTTTTGAAGGTTTAAAAACTGTAGAAATAATTGACAAGATTTACAGTGCGGCTAAATTAAGTTCATGAGCGTTACTTTTTTAGATTCGGATATTCGTGAGGTTGAGTTTGGCGACAACGTTAAGGTTGTGAAGCCTGTAAATCTTTATGGGTGTAATATTGGTGACAATTGTTTTATTGGACCTTTCGTGGAGATACAGAAGAATGTAAAAATTGGCAATAGATCTAAGATTCAATCGCATACCTTTATTTGTGAGTTGGTCAACATTGGTGATGACTGCTTTATTGGTCACGGAGTTGTATTTATCAATGATTTGTTTTCTAATGACGGTCCTGCCAGAGGGAATAAGGCACTTTGGAAAAGTACGCAAATCGGAAATAATGTATCAATAGGTTCTAATGCGACTATTTTACCAATTACAATTTGTAATAATGTTGTTATAGGCGCAGGATCGGTTGTTACAAAGAATATAGTTCAACCTGGAGTATATGCAGGTAACCCTGCCCGCTTAATCAAAAAATTAGATTAATATTATTCACATGAATATTCCATTTGTTGATTTAAAAGCGCAGTACAATAGCATTAAGAGCGAAGTTGATAGTGCAATTTTCGATGTATTGAACGAAACCAATTTTATCGGGGGCAAACCGATAAAAGATTTTGAAGCAAAATTTGCTGCACTTTATGGTTCAAAGCATGTCATTGGAGTAGCCAATGGAACAGATGCGATTTATATTGTTTTGAAAATGCTAGATATTAAAGCTGGTGATGAAGTAATCACCACAGCTGCTAGCTGGATATCCACATCAGAAACTATTTCACAAACCGGTGCTACACCTGTTTTTGTAGACATCGATCCTGAAACATATACCATAAATCCACTTTTAATTGAATCTAAAATTACAGAAAGGACAAAGGCTATTATTCCCGTTCATCTTTATGGTCATGTTGCTCACATCACGCAAATCAAAAATCTTTGTCAAAAGCATAATTTGTTTTTAGTTGAAGATTGTGCTCAGTCACATTTTAGTGCTGAGAACGGTCAATTGGCCGGCCGATTTGGGATAGCGGGAACCTTTAGCTTCTATCCAGGAAAAAATTTAGGTGCTTATGGTGACGCAGGATGTATTATCACCGATGATGATATACTGGCAGAGAGATGCAGAATGTATGCGAATCACGGGGCACTCAAAAAACACGAACATCAAATGGAAGGAATTAATAGTCGACTTGATACTATTCAAGCGGCTGTTTTGTGCGTAAAATCAAAATACATAGTAGACTGGACTGCAGCTAGAATGGAAAAGGCTGCTCTCTATAGAGAAGCTCTGAAAGATATTAATGAGATTAGTCTTCCGGTAATTAGAAAGGGCACTAAGCACTCATTTCATTTATATGTGATACGATCTAAGAAGCGGGATCAACTTAAAGTGTATTTAGAATCAAAAGGCATCCAGACGGCAATCCATTATCCAACCGCACTTCCCAATCTTCAGGCGTATAAGTATCTGAATCACAAAAGAGAAGATTTTGAAGTAGCTTCAGCCTACCAAGATGAAATTCTTTCTCTTCCTATTTATCCTGAACTAGATGGTAATCAGATTGGCTATGTAGCAGATAACATTAGAAGTTTCTTTAGGGTCTAGTCTTGTCGATCGGTCTGAGCCTTTGCTAGAATGAACCTTACCAAATCCTGACTATTTTTTTCACGAGAGAATTGACCTCTTACTTTCATAAGATTTGTTAGTAGTTCGTTATATAATTGAGTGTTTTTACTAATCTCAATTATCTTCTCTAGCAATATCTCCTTTTGTTCAGTGTCATACTGATATCCAATTTTATTCTCCACAACATAATTCCCCGCTTCACTTGCAGGGGTAACTATTATAGGAACGGAAACCCCAATGTATTCGTAGATTTTAACAGGAAAGGAGTCTTCGCTGATTTTTCCTGGTTGCCGAAACGACAAACCTATATGTGCTTTACTTATTATCTCCGGGATATTAACGTATTGTTGAGGTCCCAGATAATTAACCGATTTGGGTATTTCACCTTTAAGCTTATAATCTTGATTACCCTGACCAATCACAATAATTTTAAAAGGCAGATTTCTTTTGTCGATGAGGTGACCTAGTTCAATCAATAAATCAATATCCTGATATTTACTAATGATGCCATGAAACACCAGTGTAAATTCTTCATACTTCGTAGTCGAGGGAAAAAATAATTTTTCAGAATAGCCATTTCTAAGTAGACAAATTTTCTCAATACCTGTATAAAGTCTTTCCATGTTAGCCTTCAGTCCATTGGTGGCAGCAATAAGGATAAAGGAATGTTTATATATCTTTTTCTCCATCCAGGAGAGAATTTTACCGATAGTTCCTTTTTCTGAAATAAGGTTTGAGTCAAAATAAACCCTGGGATAATCATCACGAATATCCAGTATATATTTTTTTTTTAACAACCGACAATAAGTATAAGCAAGAATACAATTTATAAACGATGGACTGGTGATATAGTATAGGTCACCTTTTGAGAATAGGAGCCGGATGAATGTCTCAATGCCAAAAAGTAATTCCTGAGTGAGTCGTATAATTGTACTTTGCTGATTTGAGGGGAAAGTAACAAAGTTGGTTTTTATAGAATATTCCTTTTCGTTAGCTGATATTTTTGACGTATAGATTATTACTTCAATTGAAGAAGCCAACAGTTCATCAACCAGAGGTTTGAATCGAGCACCCGGAGCATTATTAGCAGGATAGAAATATTCAGTAACAAAGTTGATCCTTAGACGACTTGGATGGTAGGCCATGAATTATTTAATATTGACTTTTACTTTTCAAGCGGTCTAAATTACGAACTTGTGGACCTAGTTTGTTAACTTTTCCGTATTTTAAGGAAGTTTTAAATTTTAAAAGTTTATTTGTTTTGAAGCGGTTGGCACATAAAATATTTATTGCATTACTATACGTGTGTGCCTTTTGTCTCTCCCTTCTAATCCCCAGTTGGCATGGTAAACTTCTTGCCCTCTTGGGTTTGTTTTGGATTTTATTATTGAAAAAGGATGGATTTAATAAGTTCTTTAAAGGCAACCTGTTCTTTATTTTTATTTTATCACTTCTTCTGGTAGCTGGAATAGGCTTATTTTTCTCCACAAACAACAAGTCTGGATTAGCAACGATTGAGTCCCTTACTCCCTTAGTCATCCTATCACTGATAATCTTTTGTTCCGAAAAAATCCTTGATACTAGGGTTATAAAGTATGCTCTTGCAAGTTTAGTAGCAGGCGTAATAACCTTAAACCTCGCCTCCCTATTTTTTATATCCTACGATCTCTGGGATCCCATAAACCTTCAATCCAATATTATTCTTGCCAACAATGCAATTGTTCAAATTCATCCCGTTTTTCTTTCGCTTTATATTTCATTCAGTATTTTCTTCCTGATTGATCAATTTTTTCCACTGGATACAACCAATAGAACGAAAACCGGCTGGGTACTTTTTAGCTTGTTGATACTGATTGTTTATTTATTCTGGATTAACTCGAGAACAGGGATGTTCACATTTTTTGTAGGAGCAATATTTTACATATTTTATAAATTCCATAGAAAACAGAAACTAATATCTCTGTCTTTTTTATTGGTAATTGCATTACTAATCGTAATTATTCCTTTTTCCCGTGAACGGTTTTTAAATGCTCCATTGCGTGTACTACGAGGAGAGGCATCTACAGTAACAAGCGATAGAAATACATATACATTGGTTGCCCGAAAGCAAATACTCGATTGTTCCATTGAATTATTGAAGGGGCCCGAATTTTTCTACGGGTATGGAACTGGGGATTTTCGGGATGAGATTATGAGGTGTTATCAGGAAAAGGGATACACATATGCCTATCAGGAAAATCTAGACTCACACAACGAATATTTTGCGCAACTGCATCGTCATGGAATCATAGGGTTGGTTTTATTCGTTATGCTTTTAGTTATACCATTTCGACAGGCGATTAAATTTAAAAGCCCCCTGCTGGCTGTTTTTATTATTTTATTCGCTGTGACAGCACTTTTTGAAAATGTATTCAGTGCCCAGAAGGGGGTTACTTTTTTTGCGTTGATATGTCCTCTGCTTATGCTACTGGCTAAACAGCAATCTAGATTTGAAGAGACTAAGCCACGCCCTGCTTGAATTTGAGCCAGTTTAAGGCTATTTTCGCCTCAAATATTCTATATGGCCATTAACCTGGCGGCTTGTATTACTGCCTTTCTTATTGCCTTCATTACACTTCCTGTAATTATTAAATTCTTCTTAGACAAGAATCTGGTCGATGTTCCGGGTCGAAGAAAAATACATAAAAAGATTACCCCCTCCATGGGTGGAGTAGCCATATTCATTGGATTTCTGGTCGCCTCGCTGATTTGGATGGATTTTAGTTATTGGAACACGATACGATTTGTACTGTCAAGTCTTTTTATTGTATTTATACTCGGGGTCCGTGATGATATTGTTCCATTCAGAGCTTTGCACAAATTGTATGTTCAAATAATAGCTGTGGTTATCTTATTATTCTCTGGCGTGCAGATTGGTTCTTTTTACGGACTTTTTGGTATTGCAGAAATTCCAGAAATTATCTCTTATATCTTAACAGGATTTGTTGTCATTTTGATTACGAATTCTTTCAATCTGATCGATGGTTTAGATGGTCTTGCCGGAAGCATCGGATTATCCGCCTTAATAGCTTTTGGCGTTTGGTTTTACTTTGCTGATGAAACAATCTTTGCTCTTCTATGCTTTGCTATGATTGGGGGAATACTAGCCTTTCTGGTATTTAATTGGGAGCCTTCAGAAATCTTTATGGGAGATACGGGAGCCATGGTTATTGGGATGTTGCTGGCTTTGATGGTTATCCATTTTATGAGTGTTAACAATGGTCTGCCAATGGACCACCCTGTAAAATATAATGCGACTATAGCAACCGGTGTATGTTTTATAATTATACCACTGGCTGACACCTTACGGATTATTATCCTTCGCACATTAAGGGGTCAATCACCGTTTAGTCCTGATAAAAGCCACATCCATCATGCCATCATGCGATTGGGGACATCGCATTCACGCACCGCACTCATCTTGGCTTCTGTCAATATGTTATTTATTTTTGGAGCCTGGATTTTTAGAGATTTTGAAGATGTATGGGTATTGCCGGGTGTTGTTGCTTTGGCAATTTTCTTGAGTGTAATTTTAGATAGATTAATTGTAAGAAAGCTTTCGGGCAAAGGATAAACATGAGAGAGCAGATTGAGAAAATACGATCCGAAGTTGAAGCTTTTGCATCCAATACAAAGGAAGAAGTTGAGAAATTTCGTCTTGAATTTATTTCTAAGAAGGGAAAAATTACACTGTTGTTTGAGGGGTTAAAAAATACTGTAGCCGAAGACAAGAAGGAGTTAGGAAAGACATTAAATGAATTGAAACAACTTGCTGAAACTAAATTCAGAGAGCTTCAAGAAAGAATTGAAAATTCTACTCAACAAAAGACTTTACAGATTGACCTCACCCTTCCTGTCACTCCCAACAAAACCGGAAGTCATCACCCTCTAAATTTAACCCGCTACCGGATCATCGAAATTTTTGAACGACTCGGGTTTAATGTGGAAGACGGTCCCGAAATTGAGGATGACTGGCATAACTTTACGGCTCTCAATTTTCCAGAAAATCATCCGGCCCGCGAGATGCAGGATACGTTTTTTGTAGAAAGAAATCCGGATATGTTGTTACGAACTCACACCTCCAATGTACAAATTCGGTTGATGAAGGATCGCAAGCCACCTTTCCGGGCCATTATGCCGGGGCGCGTTTATCGCAACGAAGCGATCTCTGCCAGGGCACATTGCTTCTTTCACCAGGTAGAGGGTCTTTATGTAGACAAAAACGTTGGCTTCTCTGATTTAAAACAAACGCTTTACCACTTCGCCAAGGAGATGTTTGGTAAGGAAACCAAGATTCGACTACGTCCTTCATTTTTTCCATTTACTGAACCCAGTGCCGAGATTGACATCTCATGTCTCATTTGTCACGGTAAGGGTTGTAATGTTTGCAAATACTCAGGTTGGGTTGAAATTGCCGGATCAGGCATGGTGCATCCCAACGTACTTCGCAATTGTGGCATTGATCCCGAAGAATATACAGGTTTTGCTTTTGGAATGGGTATCGAGCGTATTACCATGCTTCGCTATAGCATTAACGACTTACGTTTGTTTTCAGAGAATGATCTGCGGTTCCTGAAGCAGTTTAAGTCAGTCATATAGCCACCCGAATGAAAGTTCCTTTCATTGACCTGGCTGCACAATACCAATCTTTAAAGCATGAAATTGATCAGGCCGTTAACTCGATATTAACGAGTGGAAGTTTTATTGGTGGAGAAGCAGTAAAGACATTTGAAAAAGACTTTTCCGATCTCTGTGGAGTATCGGAATGCGTTGGTTTGGGCAACGCAACGGATGGATTATTTCTAGCTTTAAAAGCTTTGGGTATAGGAAAAGGAGATGAAGTCATTACACCTGCCTGGAGTTGGATATCTTCTGCTGAAGTGATTACGCTAGTAGGTGCCACCCCGGTGTTTGCCGATGTTGACCCTGAATTATTTACGATAACCAAAGAGGAAATTCAGAAGAAAGTCACCGACAAAACCAAAGCCGTAATTGTAGTACACCTATATGGACAGATGGTTGATATAGGGCCAATAAAAAATCTTTGCCATCAGCAAAATATTTTTCTGATTGAGGATTGTTCACAAGCGCACTTGACGGAAGAAAAGGGTATCAAAGGTGGGTCAATAGGTGAGTGTGGCGTATTTAGTTTTTACCCAACTAAAAATTTGGGTGCGTATGGTGATGCAGGATGTCTGGTCACAAACAACAAAGAACTTGCGACTAAAGTAAGGCGGCTAGCAAATCATGGTGGCCTGCATAAGGATGAGCATTTGTTTGAAGGAACCAACAGCAGACTTGATACACTTCAAGCGTCTATCCTGAATGTAAAGCTTAGGTACGTTTCAAACTGGACAAATAAAAGGATTGCTAATGCCCAGCTCTATAAGGAAAAGTTGAAGGATGTAAAGAGCATTTCATTACCTGGTGTAAGAGAGAATGCAGTTCACACTTTTCATCTTTTTGTAATCCGTGCACAAGAAAGAGACAAACTCAAAAGTTTTCTTGAGGTGAATGGTGTTGATACGCTTATTCATTACCCATTAGCATTGCCGTTCGAACCTGCCTATGCCTATCTGAATCATTCTGAAGTAGATTTTCCGGTATCGGCCAGTTTGCAAAAAACGGTGTTGTCATTGCCGGTCCATCCTGAACTTTCCGAGGTGCAGATTAACTATGTTTGTGATTTGATCCGAACGTTTTATGGCAACAAGTAATATTAAAACAGTAGGCATAGCCGGTGCTGGCACCATGGGCCAGGGTATTGCTATTTCGTGCGCGATAGCGGGTTACAACACTATTTTATTTGATGTGAATGCAGCGTTAAGCGCCAAAGCCATTCAGCGAATAGAGGATAGTTTGGATCAATCCGTAGCCAAAGGTAAGTTAACGCAAGAAGCACGTCATCACGCCTTCAATAGAATCACTATCGCACATCAATTAACAGAATTAAAAGCAGATTTGATTATTGAAGCAGTTGTCGAAAATCTGGAAGTAAAGAAAAGCCTATTTGCCGATTTGGAAAAAATAAATTCAGGAAAAGCAATACTGGCAACCAATACGTCATCAATATCTATCACACAGATTGCTTCAGCTCTTCAACATCCATCACAATGTGTAGGATTGCATTTCTTCAATCCGGCACACCTTATGAAGCTGGTGGAAGTTATTTCCGGAGCACAAACCACTAGCGAAGTTGTTTCACAGATGAAAGAATTTTCAACCTCGCTTGGAAAAGTTGCCGTGGAAGTAAAAGATTCTCCGGGATTTATCGTTAACAGGGTGGCGCGTCACTTCTATGTAGAATCATTAAAGGTTTTGGAAGGTGAAATTGCAGATCATCAGACTATCGATCGGTTGATGAAATCGACTGGCTTTAAGATGGGGCCTTTTGAACTTATGGATCTGATTGGAATCGATGTTAACTATGCTGTGACCACATCAGTGTATGAAGGCTTCAATAAAGCATTGAAATTTAAACCATCAGAAATTCAGTTCGAAAAAATCAAAACTGGGCATTTGGGAAGAAAAACGGGCAAAGGATTTTATGATTATGCGAAGTAGTAAATTCTGGTTGATGCTCTTGAGCCTGGTGGCCTGTAGTCGCGATCTGTCGGATGACCCGATTCCTATAATTCCGTTTGCGGATGTAGTGATTAATCTGGGCCTTCCTGATTATTTCAGCCTGCAAACAGACGGTGGCTTCAAAGAATTGAACACGGGCGGAGTACGGGGAATTATTCTTTATCGGGTAAACTCCGCCACCTATTTTGCCTATGAACGCAATTGTTCCTTCCGACCTAACGAAGCTTGTGCAACGGTGAATGTGCACAGCTCTGGACTGTTTATGACCGATCCATGTTGCAATTCCAGTTTCAATTTTTCCGATGGCAATCCAACAGGCGGCCCGGCCTGGCGTCAACTCCAACGCTATCGCACTCAATTGTCCGGATCAACCCTTACAATCAGTGACGAAATAATAAATTAGGCTTTAGTCTCTTTTCGCAGATTACTGTTCCTTTTGCTGTAGGTAAAGTAAATAACCAATCCGGCTAACATCCAGATCCCCGCAGAGATCAACGTATCTTTGTCCAGTGAAAATATCATGGCTGAACACACCAGGATACCGAGTATCGGAACCAATGGCACGAGTGGTGTTTTAAAAGGCCTTACTGCATCAGGATTTTTTACACGCAGGATCCAGATCCCCACACAAACAAGTACAAAAGCGAACAGGGTACCGAAACTGGTAAGGTCACCCGCAATGCTACCTGGAACAAAGCCAGCAAATAGTCCCACGAAAATCAGCAAGAGCCAGTTTGCTTTAAAAGGTGTGCGGAATTTTGGATGCAGTTCAGAGAAAACTTTGGGAACCAGCCCGTCTTTAGACATGGAATAGAACACGCGCGATTGTCCCATCAGCATAACTAGAATCACAGAGGAAAAGCCCGCCAGAATCGCAACCGTAATGAGTATCGCAAGCCATCCATAGCCCGGCATATAATTTTGAATGGCATAGGCTACGGAAGCTTCCTTACCAGCTGTTTTAAATTCTTCCCAGTTTGCTACACCGGTGAGTACATAAGAGAACAAAACGTAAAGAATGGTACAGATAATCAGTGATCCTAAAATGCCAATCGGCATATCGCGTTTAGGGTTTTTTGCTTCCTGAGCAGCCGTTGACACCGCATCAAATCCAATAAAGGCAAAGAATACAATGCCCGCCCCGCCCAGAACTCCGCCCCATCCAAATCTATTCCAGGTATCATGATCAGGGCTTGACTCCGGAATAACAAAGGGAGTATAGTTGGCCTCATTAATAAATCCCCAGCCGATCCCAATAAACAAGAGAACAATAGCAACTTTTATAAAAACAATAACTGCGTTTAGGTTAGCGGATTCCTTGGTTCCTTTAATTAAAATCATGGTGAGAATTACCAGGATCAATAGCGCTGGGAAGTTAACTATGCCCCTTACTCCGTCCAATGAAGTTTCGAAAGGGGAGTGGCACCATTCATAGGGTATAGTCCCCCCCAGTAAATTATTTAAATATTCGCTCCAGGCGATTGATACGGTTGCCGAGGCGAGCGCATATTCTAAGACCAATGCCCAGCCAATTACCCAGGCCATAAACTCACCCATGGTAACATAAGCATAGGCATAAGCGCTACCAGCAATAGGAATCATTGAAGCAAACTCAGCGTAGCATAATCCGGCAAAGGCACAACCAATGGCTGCTATAATGAAAGAAACCACAACGGCTGGACCAGCCGCCTCACCAGCAGCAGCGGCTGTGCGCACAAATAGACCGGCTCCAATAATGGCCCCAATACCTAAGGCTATCAGGTTACCGGCACCCAATGTTCGTTTAAGACCCTTGTCAGAGTCTCCTTGTGCCATTAATTGTTCGAGGGGTTTCTTGATGAATAAGCTCATGCTGGTGGAGTGAGGGTTAATTTAACAATCCCTAAAAGTATAAAGAATAATGAATTAGGGAAGTAAAACCTCAGACCGCTCGCATAATTTTAAGGCTGGTAGTTTTGCCAGTGGCTAATCGGGAAGTGCAAATTTTACCCGCACTCTTACCTCACTTTCAACAGCAACATTATCTTCGGTGGTGGGCGACCAGGTGGGTCCGTCTTTTACCAGCCGAATCACTTCTTCATCGCACCCGTACCCAAGACCTTTAAGTATATTGAATTCATCCAATGATCCATCGGCATGAACGGTAAACTGAATAGTAACCCGACCTTTTACCTGGTTATCGAGTGCTTGTTGAGGATACCGTAAACTGTTTTTTAAATACTTATCGTATGCCCTTCTGCCTCCGGCAGGCTCAGCAAGTTTTATTACAGGTTCACGATTGGCATCATCCTTCATCGGACTATAGCCCGTTACAACAACTTCACTTAGTTGCGACACATCTGATTGAAGATTTACGTTTATAACTTCCTGATTATTTGATTTTACTTCCTGAGATTGTAACCCAATAAAGGAATAAACCAAGGTAGGGTCCGGAGTATTGCTGATCAATTGATAATTTCCTTGCATATCAGTTACAGTGCCTGTAGTTGTTCCTTTCACAACAATATTTACTCCGGGCAAGGGAGTTCCATCCTCAGCCGATAGTACTTTACCCTGAATCACTTTTTGAGTAGTAGCAAAACTTTGAACACTCCGTTTTGCACCGGCTGCTTGAGCGGATTCTTTCTTCAATTCGGCTTGCTTAAGTTCAGCCGCAACAACCGGACTTTCTTCGATCGCAGCCGCAACCTGATCTTCAGCTATCTTTTCTTCTTCTGTTTCACCTCTGTCTGTAAGGGCGCCAACAACAGGCGCTGCCAAAGGCTCTTCTAAAGGTTTTATGACTTCCGCAGGCTTTTTTGCTTTACTGATTGATTGCTCATTAACCTGTTGATCAGTCACAACAAGGAGCTCGTCAGTTTTCTCGACAGTTGTGTCTTTGGTAACACTCTCCTTCGATTCTTCAATTGCTTTAGGTGTTTGTTGGGCAAGTTGTTTTTCCTGTGTATCAAGCAACGGAGTTATGGCAAAATAAACAGCGACCAGCAGTGTAACAGAAGCCGCAATCCGCAAGGGCCATATCCAACGATTTTGTGTTTTCTTTTCTTCCTGGGTAGTGAGTTGAATTTCTTTTTCGCTGGCGGCCCTCATGGGTGAAGCTGCTGCCAGGCCTGAATCATTCCATTGTTCCTGAGTGCTTTCTTTAATCCTAAAAGTAAGTTCGTTAAGATCGTTCGAAAAATCATTTTCAGAGATGGTTCCTGTACCCTCGAGAGCTTCATACAAGAAAGGATCGCTCAGCGCCAGTTTTTCAAGGGCATGCTGCTCTTCAGGCGACATTTCGCCTCCATGATATCTTCGTATTTCGTCTTCCCACTTATTCATTTCGCTCCATACAAATTTTCAAATTCCGCTTCCCATTCTGGATAAAACTCTTCACCTGATTTAAATCAAAGCCGGTGAAGTGTGCAATATCCTTATAGCACTTTTCCTCGAGAAAGAACAATTGAATACATTGTTTCTGTTCATTTATCAACGTTTCGATACATTTCTCAAGCCTGGTCAGGTTTCCTTCCAGTTCAGGTTCGTCTTCCGGATGCAGCAACAACTGATTTTCCATAACTTCGGAGGAAAATTCTTGTGTGAATTTACCTTTTCTGGCCCTAATCTGCATCAGGCAATGATTGCGGGTGGTTACGTAGAGCCAACTCTTAAAATTATCCACCTCATGATTTTTTAAGGTTTGAATTAGCTTTTCAAATAATTGCATCACTGCATCTTTTGATTCATCCCGGTCTTTCAGGTATTTGAGACAGACACCGTAAGCAAGCGACTGATAACGGATGAACAACTCCCCCAAATCGGAGAGTTCTCCATGTAGTTTGTACCGGTCTAGTAGTTCTGTGTCAGTCAAGTCTTATCCGAAACCCTTAAGTTAAAATTTTTTAATTGTTTTTATGGAAAACGAATAGTCTTCGAATCATAGGATCAAATCAAACATGATGCTTATGAAAAAGATTGCTTTAAGCCTGATTGTCCTATTCCTGATGGGGAGTGCACTTTCAGCACAGGATCGTACCATTGCCGGCAAAGTAACCTCGGCCGATGATGGTAGCAACCTGCCGGGTGTGAATGTGGTTCTGAAGGGAACTACCAAAGGTACCGTTACTGACTACAAAGGGAATTATATACTTCAGGTGCCAGGAAAAGGTGGTACGCTGATTTTTTCCTTTGTAGGATTAGCTACACAAGAAGTGCCCATCGGCATCTCGAATCGGATTGATGTTGCCATGCAATCTGATGTAAAGCAGTTGAGTGAAGTAGTAGTTACCGGGTATAAACATGCTGAAATGAAATCCATTGTTGGGGCGGTATCGGGTGTAAGAATCCGTGGCGCAGGTAAAGTAAAAAAGGATTTTTACCAAGGGGCCCCCGTTGAGGATAACTGGAACCAACCCAGACACAATACCGAGGAGTACGATGGCATCAATGAAAATATTTTCCATGACGCATTGAAGAATCCTCTTTCAACTTTTTCAATTGATGTGGATGCGGCATCTTACAGTAACATAAGAAGATTTATATCCAGCGGTCAGCGCCCTCCAAAAGATGCGGTGCGCATCGAGGAAATGATCAATTATTTCAACTATGAGTATGATCAACCAAAAGGAGACGACCCTTTCTCAATCAACACAGAAATATCTTACGCACCCTGGAATACAAAACACAAACTCGTTCATATAGGATTGCAAGGAAGGAATATAGCTAAAGAAAATTTACCGCCTTCAAACCTGGTTTTCTTGATCGATGTTTCCGGTTCTATGGATGATCTCAATAAGTTGCCGCTATTAAAAACATCCTTTAAAATGTTGGTAGGGCAAATGCGTGAACAGGACCGTGTAGCCATTGTTGTTTATGCAGGTGCAGCAGGTTTGGTTTTACCTTCTACTTCCGGTTCTGATAAGAAGAAAATTCTGGAGGCCCTTGACAATTTAGAAGCAGGTGGTTCTACGGCTGGGGGCGCTGGGATAAAACTGGCTTATTCGGTTGCTAAAGAGAATTTTGTGAAAGAAGGAAATAACCGGGTGATATTGGCAACGGATGGTGATTTTAACGTTGGCGAATCCAGCAATGGTGGCATGGAGCGACTTATAGAAGAGAAACGCAAAGACGGAATTTTTCTTACTGCCTTGGGTTTTGGAATGGGCAACTACAAAGATTCCAAAATGGAGATATTGGCCGATAAAGGAAATGGAAACTATTTCTATATCGACTCAATTCTGGAAGCACAAAAAGCATTGGTGAATGAATTTGGAGGTACCTTGTTTACCATTGCTAAGGATGTGAAGCTACAAATTGAGTTTAATCCGGCTCGTGTTAAAGCATATCGGTTGATTGGCTACGAAAACCGGTTATTACGCGATGAAGATTTCAATGATGACCGCAAAGATGCTGGTGAACTTGGATCCGGACATTCGGTAACTGCATTATACGAAATTATTCCGGTGGGTGTCGAAAGAGAGTTCTCAAAGATTGACGACCTAAAGTATCAAAAAAATAAAGTTGATGCATCTGCCTCAAGCTCAAAAGAAATAATGACTGTGAAGTTTCGCTACAAGAAACCGGATGGAGATGTAAGCAAACTGATTGTGCATCCCTTATTGGATGAGAATGTGGCTTTGAATAAAACTTCTGAGAACTTTAAATGGTCAGCCGCGGTAGCAGGATTTGGTATGTTGCTGCGCGAGTCTGAATACATTAAAGATTTTCAGTATGAGGATGTGTTGCAGTTGGCTCAGAATTCAAAAGGAAAGGACGTAGATGGCTATCGGATAGAATTTATTAATATGGTAAAATCTTTGAATGCCATAGCCCTTCGTTGATGCAAATTCCAACCAAAAGCCCATAAGATTCAATATTTTGTGGGTTTTTGTTGTTTTTGCTAATCACCCTTTTGGTAACAAACAGATTTAAGGGGAAATTGGGATCGAATTAAGCTCCATGGTAAAAATAAGCGCAGTCATCATTTCTTACAATGAAGAACGAAACATTGGCCGCTGTATAGACTCTTTACTGCAGGTTGTTGATGAGGTTGTGGTTGTCGATTCCTATTCTAAAGACCGCACTCGGCAAATCTGCTTTGAAAAAGGGGCACGTGTAGTAGAACATCCCTTTAAAAGTCATATAGATCAAAAAAACTTTGCTGTAACCCAGGCTTCTTATGATGTGGTTCTTTCCCTTGATGCGGATGAATATTTGTCAGAAGAATTAACAAAATGTATTGAAGAAGTTAAAGAGACCTGGCCTTGTGATGCCTATAGAATGAATCGTCTTTCCAACTATGGTGGAAAATGGATTCGTCATGGAAACTGGTACCCGGATAAAAAAATTCGACTTTGGAACAGGCGAATAGGATTATGGGGCGGAGAAAACCCACATGATAAAGTAGTACTTAAGAGTGGCATCAAAATTATGCATCTGAAGGGCGATATCCTTCATCGTGCCTATACCGATTCGGCTGAGACCATTTCAAAAATTCAGAGCTATTCGGAAATTTTTGCCAGAGAGAACGTAGGCAGAAAATCGAGTTCTGTACCGAAGATCATAGCCCGCTCCACGTTTGCTTTTTTTAAAAGCTTTATAATCAAGCGTGGATTTATGGATGGCTTTGAAGGGTTGATGGTGGCCATGGCTGTAGCCAACCACGTATTTTATAAATACGCAAAATTGTACGAAGCCAACCACAAAGCCATGTTGGGCAAGCGATTGGTAATAAGTCGAACGGATAACCTGGGTGATGTTATTCTTACCTTGCCTTTGCTGGGTTATTTGAAGTCCATGGTTCCTGATTTAAGAATATATTTTATTGGCAAAGGTTACACGCAAGGTATTATTGGCCAATGCATTTTTGTTGATCAGTTTTTAGACCGGGATGAAATTCTAAAAGACCCGAGCGTTATGGCTATGGCACGGGCCGATACTATAATCTTCATCTATCCTGACAGAAAGTTAGCGAAAGTCGCAAAAGAGGTTCGCATTAAGCACCGGGTGGCAACAGCTCATCGCTGGTACAATTGGATGTATTGTAATCACTTGGTTGATTTTACCAGATTGAAATCGAACCAGCATGAGAGTCAACTCAATTTTAAGTTGTTAAAACCCTTCAAACTTAATGGCGATATTGATACTACTGAGTTGATACCGTATTATGGATTGCGACCATCTCAGGTTGATTTTTCAAAGATGTTAAACAAGGAACGTTTTAATTTAATAATCCATCCAAAGTCGAAAGGCAGTGCAAGGGAATGGCCATTGGAAAGTTATAACGATTTAATACGTTTATTGCCTGTAGAATCCTATCGGATATTCGTAACAGGCCTGCTAGCAGAAGGTGATTTAATAAGAACAGAAAAACCCGAATTGTTTCAGTATCCGAATGTTACTGACCTGACCGGTAAACTTAATCTTGAGGAGTTGACTTCCTTCATCAGTCAGGTAGATGGACTTTTGGCTTGCAGCACGGGCGTATTACACCTGGCTGCTGCTTTAGGGATCAATACATTGGGTTTATATTCTCCTATGAAGCCGATTCATCCGGGCCGATGGATGCCGATAGGAAAACATGCAAAATATCTTGTTTTGGATAAGGAATGTAATGAATGTCGTAATAGTAAAGATTGTGCCTGCATTAATTCAATTTCAGTAGCCGATGTAAAGAAACAAATCGATGCTTTTGCTGAGAATACATACGGTTACCGGACCGAGCCTGCTTCTTTTAAAGTATAGTCTTTCATGAAGGTAAGTGGATTTACGATTGTAAGAAATGCCGTAAAATTTGACTACCCCATTGTTGAGGCAATCACTTCTGTTCTGCCCTTGTGCGATGAATTTATTGTTGCTGTTGGAAACTCCGAAGATGACACCCTTAAGGTAATTAAGTCGATTGCTTCGGAAAAGATAAGAATAATTGAAACCCAATGGGATGATAGCCTGCGGGCTGGCGGACGAACTTTTGCACTCGAAACAGATAAGGCCTTTCATGCCGTTTCTCCCGATGCGGACTGGTGTTTTTATATTCAGGCGGATGAAGTGCTACACGAAAAATATCATGCGATGGTAAAAGGTGAGATGCTTTTACATAAGGATGACATGCGAATTGATGGACTGTTATTTAACTATAAACATTTTTATGGCAGCTATGATTATGTGGGTGAGTCGTGGCAATGGTATAGAAGAGAGATCAGGATCATAAGAAACCGGAAGGATATCTTTTCATACAAGGATGCCCAGGGCTTTAGAAAACTTCCTAACCAAAAATTAAATGTTAAGTTGATGGATGCCTTTATCTATCATTATGGATGGGTGAAGGAGCCAACCGATATGCAGAAAAAGATAAAAAACTGGTATCGGTTTTATGTAGATGAAAACTGGGTGAGTAAGAATGTGCCCGATCAAAACGAGTTTGATTATGGCAAGGTAAGTTCATTGGAGCTTTTTACCGAAAATCATCCACAGGTAATGGAAGACCGAATCGCGAGAAAGAATTGGAAGTTTGACTACGATATTTCAAAACGGAATTACACTTTGAAAGAGAAGATAAAGCGCCTGATCAGTAACTGGGTAGGATATAGAATTGGCGAGTATAAAAATTATAAAATGATTTAACTCAAAAACATGAATTCAAACGAGATAAAAATAATTTATAAGCGATTAAAGCAGCGGAATATTTCTTTCAACCATGTATGTGAGGTTGGAGTTTATCTGCCCGAAACTTCGAACATCCTAAACTTTATACAAGATGGAGTCAAGGCCACCTTGGTGGAGGCCGATCCTGATACGGTAAAAAAAATTGAGAACTATTTTGCGGGATTTCCCATCCAGGTAATCCCTGTGGCCGTATGGGATACGAGTGGAGTCATCAAGCTTTCCAAGGCTGCTGCCTCTACGTTTGTTTCCGAGTTAAAATCGAGCCCGGCTATAGTAAATGATCAGTATCAGGTTAACAATGAGACAACATTTGAAGTTCCGTGCAAGGTGTTTTCCGAAATAGACGATGGCACAATTGATTTATTAAGTGTTGATATTGAAGGTGGCGAATGGTATGTAATTAAACATTTAGTTAGTAGACCGAAAGTACTCTCCATAGAAACACATGGAAAGTATTATGTGAATCCTTTTATCGGGGAGATCGAAAATTGGATGCGAAGGGAAAATTATACAACCTGGTACAAAGACGCGAGCGATACAGTTTATGTTCGAAAAGGTCTTCTGGAGCCAACTTCAGCAGAAAAACTGGCCACCAACCTCGCTTTGTTAAAGATCAAGTGGAAAAAATTCAAGAGAAATTTTAAACAGAAGAGAAAGTCAGCCTGACATCAATTTGTGCCAACTTCATGAATTGAAGATTTTATTCACGCTTCTTTTCTTATTTTTGACCTTTCATGGAAGAAACGATCAAACAACATTATTCCGAAAAGGAGAAGAATGAAATCTTCAATAATGAGTTTCTGCCTCACATTAGCTCCATGTATAATTTTGGTTACCGGCTCACGCTCGACCGCGATGATGCCAAAGACCTGGTACAGGATACCTATTTAAAGGCTTACCGTTTCATAGAATCCTTCCAAAAAGGAACTAATGCCAAAGCCTGGCTGTTCCGCATTTTGAAAAACAGTTTTATCAATGACTACCGCAAGAAGACCAAAGAGCCTTCTAAGGTAGATTATCAGGAGGTAGAGGCTTATTATAACTCCGAGGATGTAGACAGGCAGATTACACCCGACTTGCGGGTAGAGTCACTGAAAGACATGATTGGAGACGAAATCTCCAATGCCCTTAATTCGTTAGATGTGGATTTTCGAACCGTAATTATTTTGTGCGATCTGGAAGGATTTAAATACGAAGAGATGGCAAAAATTCTGGATATCCCAATTGGTACTGTGCGGAGTAGATTACACCGGGCCAGAAATTTGCTCAAAGAGAAACTTAGTGAATACGCCAAATCAATGGGTTACAAAAATACCGAGCTATGAGTAAACTCTACAATCCTTTTATTCTTGCGGATGGAAGTAAACCATCGTGTATGCAAATGCTTCAGTTGATACTGGATGGCGAAGCAAGTACTGAACAGGAAGAGTATTTTAAATCTCACATGGATCAATGTAATCCTTGTTTTAAATCGTATAGCCTGGATATTAAAATAAAAGAACTTTTGAAAACCCGCTGCTGCGGAGAATCTGCACCGATAGAATTGATTGAACAAATCAAAATGCAGATCAGCCAAAACACAACATCCTGATGGCAGGCAAAGCACTTATCTTTTCTGCTCCCTCAGGGTCTGGAAAAACTACCATTGTTAAACATCTCCTAAAAAATAATTCTGACCTGGGCTTTTCCATTTCAGCCTCTACCCGCGACAGACGAGGCCGCACCGAGCAGGACGGTAAAGATTACCATTTTCTTTCCCCGGAAGAGTTCAAAGAAAAAATTGATAATGATGAGTTTATCGAATGGGAAGAAGTATATGCCGGAAATTTTTATGGAACGTTAAAGACCGAAATTGAACGCATCTGGAGCGAAGGAAAAAATGTGATCTTTGATGTAGATGTAAAAGGGGGTATAAATCTGAAGAAATATTTTGGTGAACGCGCCTTAGCGGTGTTTGTAAAAGTTCCGTCTTTGGAGGTGTTAACAAACCGATTGAAAGAACGGGCAACCGAAAGTGAAGAAAGTTTGTCGCGCAGATTATTTAAGGCAAAATTTGAAATGACTTTTCAGGATAAGTTTGATGTTGTGTTGGTCAATGAGGAGTTAGATAAATCATTGGCCGAAGCGCAACGGCTCTATGATCAGTTTAAGGTAAGACCCTAGCCATGAGTGCATCCCATAAAATAGGGCTGTTTTTCGGATCATTTAATCCCATCCATATCGGCCACTTGATTATTGCCAATATCATGGCTGAAAATTCCGATTTACATAAAGTATGGTTTGTGGTTTCACCTCAAAATCCGTTCAAGCCCAGCAAAGGTCTTTTACACGAATTTGATCGCTATGATATGGTGAAAGCCGCCATTGCGGATCATTATAAACTCGAAGCCTCGGATGTTGAATTTAATTTACCTAAGCCAAGCTACACAATACATACGCTGGCTTACTTAACCGAAAAATTTCCCGGTAAGGAATTTAAAGTAATTATTGGGGAGGATAACCTGGAGAACTTTACAAAATGGAAGAATCACGAGGAAATTCTAAATCAATTTGGATTGTATGTTTATCCACGGCCGCATGTAACAAATTCAGAGCTCAGGCGTCATCCTCATGTCAAAATGATTGAAGCTCCCTTGCTGGATATTTCTGCCACCTACATTCGTAATTGCATCAAAAGCAATAAATCAATCCGGTATCTCGTTCCTGAACCAGTTGAGCAAATGATCCGTCTAAAAGATTTTTACCGGTAATTTCATAGTACATGACAACCCCGTTACGTACAAATGCGTCTATGGGACTGATGAGAGGACTAATCACTTCAGTTTTAATTCTGGTCGTTTCTCAGACCTTTGGTGGCGGCATTCGTGGTGTTATAAAAAGTGATGATGCAGGTCCGCTGGCTTATGCTACAATTTTTGTCAAGCAAACTGGCACAGGGAGTGCTACTGATCTGGAGGGCCGGTATGAAGTACAACTGGCCCCGGGACGTTATGATGTCCTCTTTCAATATCTGGGTTATGAATCCGTGAGTCGCGTTGTTGAAGTCGGCACTGACTTTATTGAAATTAACCTGACGCTGAAAACCCAGGTAGTGGTTTTGCAAAATGTAATTGTTCGAGCCGGAAAAGAAGACCCTGCTTATACAATTATGCGGAAGGCAATCGCAAAGGCAAAATTTCACACCCAACAAATTGATGCTTATACCGCCAAGGTTTATATCAAGGGCAAAGGTCAACTTACGGATTATCCGTGGCTTGCTAAAAAGGCGTTGGAAAAAGAAGGTATTACCAAAGACCGGGTTTTTATTTCCGAATCGGTAAGCGAAATCAAGTACACACGGCCCTATAAATTTGAAGAGAAGGTAATTGCCGTTTATACCAACGGAGATAATAAAAACACCTCTCCCAACTCCTTTATTTTTGGTAGCTTCTACCATCCTGAAATAGCAGAAACCGTTTCTCCTTTGTCCCCAAAATCTTTTTCCTATTATCGGTTTGAGTATTTAGGTTCATTCCGGGATCGTAACTACGAAATCAGCAAAATAAAAATTACGCCCCGTTCACGAGGCGATAATGTCTTTGAAGGATTGATATACATTGTTGAGGATTGGTGGAGCATTCACAGCGTGGATATGACAACCACTAAAATGGGGATTGATTTTCATATTGAACAACTTTATAATCCGATTGAAGAAAAAGCATGGCTACCTGTATCACAACAGTTTAAGGTGAAAGGAAAGGTATTCGGTTTTGAGTTTGAAGGACAGTACCTGGCTACGATGAGAGACTATTTGATCACGCTCAATCCTGATCTTCAACTAGAGATGACTGTGATCGATGAAAAAGTTGAGAAGGAGGAAGCTAAAAAAGTTGAACAAACATTCAGTAAGAAGGGCCAGGATTTGCAGGAGCGACTGAAAGAGGGAAAAGAAGTAACCCGTAAGGAATTAAAGCAACTTATCCGCGAGTATGAGAAGCAGGAAACAGAGGAGTTAGAGCAACCCGATGTGATATCAGAATCGAAATATTCAATTGATTCTTTAGCCTATAAAAAAGACTCAACATATTGGACTGAAATACGACCGGCTCCGTTAACAAAAGAGGAACAACGTGGGTATCATATTGATGATAGTCTGACACAAGTGCAACGTAAGAAAGACGAAGGTGATACGCTCCGCAATTCCAAAAAAGGTAAAAAGGGGTTTCAACCCTGGGATTTATTAACTGGCGATAATTATGGTATTGGCAAAACAGCTGACTTCCGCATTCATTCACCTTACGGTGGATTTAATTCGGTAGAGGGGTTTAACCTTATCTATCGGGTAAGTCTTTATAAGCGTTGGGTAAAAAGAGACAGTCTGGATAAAGATAAGAAACCTCAAACCTCACGGTTAGAAATAAGTCCGATTGCCCGTTATGCATTTTCGCGCGAAAAACTTTCTGGTAAGCTGCGGGTTGATTATCGATTCAAAAATAAACGACTTACGTTGGAAGGCGGGCAGTATGTAGAACAATTCAATTCTGATGACCCGATTCATCCAATGGTAAACACATTCACATCTCTGTTTTTGGGTGATAGTTACATGAAGTTGTATGAACGCAATTTTTTTGACCTTAATTATACCCAACGGATAAACGACAAGTATACATTTCGCACCAACTGGTCATGGGCCAGGCGATCGGAGTTAATTAATAATTCTACGTTCACGTTGTTCGAAACGAATAAAGATCAATACACGTCCAATGAGCCGGTCAGCGTGGAGTTACCTAGTACGGCTTTTAGTCCCAATCGTGCGTTTATTGGTTCAGTAAGTTTTGATGCCCGCCCATGGCAAAAGTATCGCATTCGCAATGGATCTAAACAACGGGTTGATGGGTCTTCGCCATTGTTATCGCTTAGTTATCGTAAAGGGTTTTCGGGTGTGGCCGATAGTGAGGTTACGTTTGATCATGTAGAAGTTGGAATTAGGAATTCCTTTAAGCTGGGCATCAGAGGGAAGTTGGATGTTGCTTTGGAAGCAGGAAAATTTTTATCAGCAGACAAACTTTACTTCATGGACTACAAACACTTCCTCGGCAATCTTACTCCTTTTGTGACCACTGACCCTGTAGGGAGTTTTAGGCTTTTGGATTACTATCGATATAGCACGGCCGATCAATATTTTTCTGCTAATGCTCATTACCATTTTAGAAAATTTTTAGTTACCCGATTCCCTTTAATTCGGGTTACAGGCATTACCGAAAACATTTTTGTGAATTACCTGGCCGCGCCTACATCTAAAAACTATACAGAAGTTGGCTATGGCATTGACGGTATTTTAAGAATCTTCCGGTTAGAGGTAGCTGCTGCCTTTCAGGATGGCAAGTATCTCAACTATGGTTTCCGTGTGGGTATTGCCACCAGCATCAGCGTAAATTTTAATGATTAATTGATTTCGTTTAGCTAACTACAAAATCGTTCGCGAACTTTGAACGATGGCGATTTCAATTGAAGAATTCTTAGCCCTACGAAAAAGTTTACCGGTAGTGGATGTCCGGTCGCAAGGTGAATTCCAGGAAGGCCATATCCGAGCAGCTATTAATATTCCGCTTCTCAATAATGAAGAGCGCATTGCTGTAGGTACAGATTACAAACAAAAGGGTCAGCAGCAAGCAATCAAAACTGGTTTTCGTCTGGTCGGACCGCGACTACTTGATATTATTAACGAAGCCGAGAGATTAGCAGCTAACAAAGAGCTACTCGTACATTGCTGGCGTGGTGGTATGCGCTCCAATAATTTTTGCCAGTTCGTGGGCATGGCAGGCATCAAAACGCATGCGCTGAAGGGTGGCTATAAAGCGTATCGTAATCAGGCATTAGAGTCTTTTAAAAAGCCATTGGATCTCATTCTGCTTACCGGCTGCACGGGAAGTGGAAAAAGTGAAGTATTGCGGGCATTGAAAAAAAAGGGCGAGCAAGTACTGGATCTGGAAAGTTTAGCTAATCACAAGGGCTCTGCGTTTGGCGGATTATTAATGCCACCCCAACCCACTACCGAACAATTTCAAAATGAATTGTTTGAAGAAATTATAGCCCTGGATCTGACAAAGCGAATTTGGGTTGAAGATGAATCTATCGCTATAGGAAAAATATTTTTACCCAATGACTTCTGGAAGCAAATGGCGCAAAGCCCGTTGATTCAGATGGATGTTGCGAAAGAAGTGCGTGTGCAGCGTCTGGTTGAAGAATATGGTCCGGCTAACCGCGAAGAGTTTTTAATCATCATGGGAAAAATTGTAACCAAACTGGGTGGCCAACATTATAAACATGCCAGCGAAAAATTAGCAGAAGGTGACATGACCTCTGTGATTGATATTTTACTGACTTACTATGACAAAGCCTAT
Organism: Cyclobacteriaceae bacterium; assembly: GCA_041736555.1. Lineage (GTDB taxonomy): Bacteria > Bacteroidota > Bacteroidia > Cytophagales > Cyclobacteriaceae > ELB16-189. The sequence continues at coordinate 108,936 of JBGSTJ010000045.1, read as the reverse complement.
TTACGAAGTATTGAAAAGCGTAGAAGCAAAGTTATTAATGCAGTAGAGTGGGATGGGCGAAGTGTAGAGTGGATTGTGAATGCATTAACCACATAGGCACATAGAAGACATAGGTTTATTCTTATGATTTTCTATGTGCCTAATTTGTCTATGTGGTTTAAAATATGTTAATCATGACGAAAAAATATCTTGACGAACTAACATACCAGATTATAGGTGCAGCTATTGAGGTTCATAAAGGCCTTGGCCCCGGTTTATTAGAAAGTGTTTATCATAAGTGTCTGAGGCAGGAGTTTATTATAAGGAGCCTGAATTTTGGTTCTGAGTTTCTTGTGCCTGTAGAGTACAAAGGTATTCACGTTGATACGGATTTGCGCTGTGATTTTCTTGTTGAAGATTCAATAGTTGTTGAACTTAAAGCTGTTGATATAATAGCACCTGTCTTTGAGGCTCAGCTTTTGACTTATATGAAATTACTGGAAAAGCCGAAAGGAATATTAATCAATTTCAATTGTGCAAATTTGTTCAAGGAAGGTCAACGAACTTATGTAAACGAGTATTTTCGTTTGTTACCAGACTAGTCTATGTGATCTATGTGTCTATGTGGTTTAAAATTATGGAAGAAATAAAACTTACTCAATATTCTCATGGTGCCGGTTGTGGTTGCAAGATTGCTCCGGCTGTTCTCGATAAAATTCTGCATTCCGAATTTAAGTCGATGGGTTTTCCAAATCTGCTGGTAGGTAACGAATCCAAAGATGATGCGGCTGTCTATGAATTACCTGATGGCAATTGCATAATCAGTACAACCGACTTTTTTATGCCGATCGTTGACGATGCTTTTACGTTCGGAAAAATTGCTTCAGTAAATGCCATCAGTGATGTTTATGCGATGGGTGGCAAACCCTTGATGGCACTTGCTATATTAGGATGGCCCGTGGAAAAATTATCCACTGAATTAGCGCAACGCGTTTTAGATGGAAGCAGAGAAATCTGTGCAAAAGCCAGAATACCTTTAGCGGGTGGCCATAGTATTGATAGCCCCGAACCGATCTTCGGGCTTGCTGTTACGGGAACCGTTGAGAAGAAAAACCTAAAGAGAAATAACACAGCCAAGGCTGGTGATATCTTGTATCTAACCAAACCACTTGGTGTAGGTATAATCACCACAGCACAAAAGCGTGGACTGGCTGAAGCCGATGATGTTGCGGAAGCAGTTCGTATAATGACTGAATTAAATACAATCGGTGCTGAGTTTGGCAAATTGTCTTATGTAAATGCCATGACAGATGTAACCGGTTTTGGATTGTTGGGTCATTTGATTGAGGTTTGTGAAGGCAGTAAGGTTTCTGCTGAATTAGATTATCAGCAAATTCCTCTCGTTAAAAATCTTCAATCGTACCTAAGCAAGTTTATCTATCCGGATAACACCATGCGCAACTGGCAGAGCTATGAGAAAAAAGTACTAGGCATTGGAAGCGAATCGTTACTCACACTCTGTGATCCCCAAACCAGTGGTGGTCTGTTGGTGTGTATTGATAAGAATTATCAGGAGGAATTTGAATCGAAATTTGAAACTCTTAATACCTTAAGACCAATTGGTAAACTGGTGAATTCAAAACCCGACAACGTGGTGGAAATTTCATGACGATTGAAGAACTAACCCAACAACTTTGGCTTGCCAGTGAGGCAAAGAACCAGTGTCGCATTTCTTTGGAGGGTGAACCACTGCCCCGCACGGTATGTCCGTATGGTATCTGCACTACATCACGAAACCAGATTGTATTGGTATGCTGGCAAACCTTTGGGTTTACAAAGGCGGGAGGTAAAGAAGGCTATCGCAATTTGCAATTGGATCGAATCATTGAATTGGAAATCCTGGTTACTCATTTTCAATGTAAAACCGATTTCAATCCGCATGATGGACAGTATAAAGATTGGGTGTTTCATATTTAGTTTAACATTCTTAATGTCGCCACGAAGGCACAAAGACACCAGTTTTCTATGCTAAAAATTAATAATTTGTGTCTTAGTGCCTTTGTGGCAATAATATCAGCATCAGCATGATATTCCTAATAAACAATTCTTCCTAAACGTTGAACGTTTTAAGAGTTCAGGTGTACAGTGTATTAAAACCGAACTTATGAAGCGATTTCTGATTCTTTTGGCACTAATCCCGACTTTTGTATTTGCAGCTACCCCCGAGCGAATTTTACCCAAAACGCTTGTGATAAAACCAGTCGCCTGGTATGCCACACAAAAACAGGCATGGGCTGTGGAGGTAAAACAGAATAACAGCCCGCAGGCGTGGTTTAATTATTATGCTTCATCGGCATTTGCCCAATCTTCGCGCGAAGAACTGACCGGATTAATCATTGGAATGGCCAACGCCATACCTAACACCTACGAATACTGGTTAGCCAAAGGTTGGCACGATGCATTTAATGTTGAATCATACGAAGCGCTTAAGAAAGCTTACGCGATTAATCCCGAACAACCTGAGGGCTTAGGACTGATGCAGTTGTATGCTGAGTTCACGCTGGATGAATCCAGGCGTAAGCAGTTTAGTAAGAATTTGCACGCTAAGGCTCAGATTTCACCATCATTGTTAAATTATAGCTACAATGTATTAATGAGCCTTGAACCAAATGCTGTATTGATTACCGAAGGCGAAAGCACCACGACCCCACTTTTTGTTTTACAAGATGTATTAAACGTGCGCCAGGATGTTGTGATTTTGAATCTTGAAATGCTGAATAATACCGATTATGTTCAACGGAAGTTTGCTCAAACTGGATTAAATTTAGTTGAAATCGGAAGCAATGTTTCGAATAAAAGTGCCTGGATTTGTGCGCAGTTGCCGCAAGCTAACCATAATAAAAAATTTTATTATGCGCTCACCATCGGCAAAGACAACATTCAATCCATTAAAGAATATTTGTATGTAGTAGGACTGGCGTCAATACATAGCAAAAGCAGTATGGATAATGTTTCCCTGATTAAGGATAATTTCGAAAAGAAATTTTTGCTGGATTACCTGCAAGTGAACTTCAATGGGGAATCCGATAGTGATGCCGGTCGCGCATTCAGTTCTAATTACCTCTTGCCCATGATTCTCCTTTACGAATCGTACCAGAAGGAAGGACAATCTGAAAAGGCAAAAAATTTGCGTACGATCATGGAAAAAATTGCAACAGATACGGGTAAGAGGGAAATGATTCTTCATTATCTGGACGCAGTTCCGGTTGAAACCATTCCGTATTTTCCATTTGCCATAGATGCCAAATCATGGGAAGATGATTTCAGACCGGTATCGAGTACTATCTATGCCGCTAACACTGAAGTAACCAATGCTCAGTACAATCGCTTTCTGGAATACTTGCAAATCAACAAGCTGACTGATTTCCATCAGGAGTATAAATTTGATTTCAGTCGGTATGAGGAGCCTGCACTCGCTTTTATGACTAACTATGCATTGCCGAGAACCGAAACGAAAAAGAATCGATACTTCAATCATTATCCGGCAGTAAATATTTCATACGAAGCAGCCAACGCGTACTGCGAGTGGTTAACACAGCAATATAACAATGCGACTGAGCGCAAGTTTAAAAAAGTAAAGTTTCGTTTACCTACACTGGATGAATGGCAGATTGCGGCAGCGTCCATTAAAAATCCAACTTCATGGAAACTTGATGAACAAGAAGTTGAAGTAAAAATTACGCCACAAGGTTCTGAGTTCGATAAAAATCCGGAAATCCGAAAAGTATCGTTGCGCGATCCTGAGATATTGTATCCGTGGTTCCGGTATTTCGGATTGCGCAACTCCCCATTAAATAATAAGAATTGTTACCTGGGGAACTTCAAATCAGAACCTTGCGATTGTCCGGGCTATAGAGGGAACAAACCAACTAATCATGATGGCTTTGCCGCGATGTCGCCAACAAAAGCTTATTTCCCCAATGATATTGGTTTGTATGATGTAGTGGGCAATGTGGCTGAGATGATTAACGAAAAGGGAAAGGCCAGTGGTGGAAGTTGGAACCATTCGCCTTCCGAATCGACTATTCGAAGCGTAAACAACTATACCAATCCGGATGCTGCGGTAGGTTTCCGGGTTTTTATGGAAATTATTGAAAAATAGCCGGATGTTTTTTAAACCTAAACTTGCTCGTTTACCTGACGAGGAGTTAATGCAAAAGATACAGCAGGGAAGTGAGGCTGCGTTTACAGAATTGTATACACGGTACAGCACTTCCCTGCTGCGCTATTTTACACGTATGCTCTGGAACAACCGTGTCATAGCTGAAGATTTTCTACACGATTTATTTTTGAAGATTATTCATAATCCACAACAGTTCGATGTGAATAGAAAATTTTCAACATGGGCTTACTCAGTGGCACACAACATGTGCAAGAATGAGTATCGCAAAAAACAAAATCAGCGATTGGATGGGATTGACATAAAACATTCACCCGATTTGGATCGGGAACTCGATTTATCTTCGGCTAATGAAAAGTTAACTATGTTGTTGGAAACATTGGAAGAGGATGACAAAACTGTATTTCTCCTTCGTTATGAAGAAGAGTTGAGCATTCCTCAGATAAGTCAGGTTGTGTTTATGCCGGAAGGCACGGTAAAGTCGAGACTGTTTTATCTGCGCAAACAATTAGCGGTAGAATTAAATGAGTATAAAGTTGTACTTAAAGAAAGATTGATATGAAAGAGCAACGGTGGGATGAATATGAATTTTTTGAAAAGCTTGTTTTCAAAAAATCGTTTTCCGAATTATCGGCTGATGAGCTGAAGCTGGTGAATCAGTTCATAACAAATGAACAAGAATACGATGCATTTCGAATGTCGGGAGTTGATATGAGAAGATGGTTCCTCGAAAATCCTGTTGCTGGTGTAAACGATAAAACTTTGTCCGGCTTGAAGCAGGAGTTAAAACGGGCGCATCAGTCAACCGTAAGTTTTGCGTGGTGGAAAGTTTCAATTGGTTATGCCATGGCTGCCATTGTGTTTGGCTTGAGTGGCTGGTGGTTAGGGAAATCAGAAAAACCTACTACACTTACCAGGATAGAACAGGTGTTGGTGCCCGATACAATTTACATAGCAACAAAGCCTGACACGGTAGTGCGCGAAAAAATTATTTACCGGGACAGACCCGTTATTCTGACGACCACTAATCCGCTAAACGAAACACCAGTCACCAAGGGTGTGTCGATGAAAGAAAAAGAGGAGCTGGATAAACTTTTGGTTTCGGGTACAGAGTAGGAATTGTTGATTTGAATTTTGTTAAGCCCGTGTGGCATTATTGATCAACTCTTTTGGTTGATTCAATTTCCATAATGAGATCTGCTCCGTAAGCCATCGCTGGTGTTTGATACCCAGCCTTGAAATTCCCGGCAAGGATTTTTTCTGCGATCAGTACAGCCGTTTTTGCAGTAAGTGTATAGCCACTTACAGTTTCCAGTTGACTTACACAATCTTTACCATGACTATCCCATACTTTTCCCCATAAAAAACTGCGGCCTGTATTTCTTTTTTCTTCAGATGGACCAGCAGGCTTTTGATCAATTTTTTTCAGCATGTAGTTTTTCACCCACCGCATGCGCAAAAACCAATTTAAATATTTACTCATTTTCGCATTCTTGATCATGGAAGCAGTGGCACCTGTGTACACTTCAATGTTGGGAATTCCTGTGCTTCGCCAGGCGGTAGAGATATCTCCCCATGGAATATTTAAAGTAGGCGTTTTGAAGGCACCAAAATCAACTTCTAAAACTTTTTCACCCAGATTGATGGGTGTGAGTTTTCCGTCTTTGCGAATCAAGCTTCCGTTACCAAGTCCTTCGGTCATGGTTTTGGAGGTGCCACGCGAAAGCCCACCTTTCGACATGGTAAATGCTAATTGAAGATGGGTTGCGGAGGGTAAGCGATTTTTTAAATGCAGCGCAAGGCAATCGGAGGGCACTACATCAAAGCCAGTACCAGGCATAATGGTAATGCCAGCATCTTTCCCTTTTTGATCATAGCCCGCCAGTAATTCAAATACCTGATGTTCTCCGGTTATATCGGTGTAATGTGTTTTTGTTTCGAGGCAAACATCGGCCATGATTTTGGCTGTGTATTGAAACGGCCCACCGCAATGAATTACCACCGATCCTTTCTTAAGTAAATTCTTTAGGGCTTCTGAATCAGAAATCTCAACTACTTCAAACGGATACCCGGTCTCTTCACTTTGCTTTTGAAGAGACTCGCGGTTGCGGCCGGCAAGAATCACGGCCAGATTTTTTGTTTTGCACTCCTGCGCAATAATTTTCCCTGTATAGCCGTAAGACCCGTAAAGAATGATAGTATTCGTGGCGATCATTCGGATTTATTTACACGCTCCACTTTTTCAATAAAGTAGGCAGTGTCGCCACGCCAGGGAAATTTCATATATCTTTTTACAAAATGAAGATTTACCCGCTCTCCACTGAGAGATACTTTTTGAAGTTGATCGATCACTTCTGTTTGATCGGGTTCGATCGAAAAATCAAAAGTCTCGGCTACCGGACTAACTCCTTTTAAGGCACCAAACGACTCAAGACTGATTTTTCCCTCATAGGTTTTAAAAACCATTCCCTTTTCCGTTACGCGCAGCACTTTGCCTGCCATTACACCTCGTTCGTAAACACCCCAATACATAAAGGCTAATACACCTAGCCCCAGAACCAAAGCAATAACCAGAATTCGCTTGATGATTTTCATGGTGGTGCGGGCTGTCTTTTTTACGAAGCTTTCGGATTCCATAAACTCAGTCATTAATGTTTAAGCAAGGTACTCTTTCTCTTTAATCTAATATAGAAATAAGCCGTAATTGCAATTACCCCCATCGAGATGGCTTGCGAGTTGGAAATCACGTTTTCAACTAGAAATCCACGTTGAATATCCCCTCGAAATATTTCAAGGACTCCTCGGCCCATGGCATAGGCAATCAGGTAGATCATAAAAAGTTGACCGTCAAATTTTTTCTTTGATTTCATCAGAATCAATCCGGTCATCAAAATGAAAATAAAGATAGCTTCATACAACTGGGTGGGATGAAGCGAAGTATGAAGAGGTTCTGCTTGACATAACGGGTTGGTGAATATTACTCCAAAAATACTATCCGTGGGTTTTCCGTAACAACAACCGGCCATGAAGCAACCAATTCTTCCGCATCCATGAACGATGCACGTTACAACAGCCATTACATCCAGCATCCCGAGCACGGGTACTTTAATCTTTTTGAAATACCAAAGCATGATGGGAATGGCTAACAAAAGCGAACCATAAAAAACAAAGCCATTGCCGGAGATTAATTTTTTCGGACTCGATAAATAAAGCGCTGGATCTTCAAAAATGAGGAAAAGTTTGCCTCCAACAATTCCTGCTATCACTAGCATAATAAATAAGTTGTTACTCTGATCGAACGTAAGGCCAAATTGCCTTTTTCCCTGCCAATACATGTAGCCAAAGCCTAGTAGCGCGCCAACAGCTATGCAAAAGCCATAGGTGTAGATGGTAATCGATCCAAAATTAAAGAGAATGGGGTGCATAAATAATTTGAAAATGAAATCAATTTGAAGATTTGAAAATGAACTTCATTTTCAAATTATACCATTCTCAAATTTTCAAATTAAACGGTCATGATCTCTGCCTCTTTCTTCTTCAGCAAGGCATCAATCTTATGGATAGATTCGTCAGTGAGTTTTTGAACTGTCTCTTCCGCGTTTTTAATATCGTCTTCGGACACGCCTTTGATCTTCTTGAGTTGTTCGTTTGTCTCTTTGCGGATGCTGCGCACACTTACTTTACCTTGTTCGCATTCATGACTGGATTGTTTTACCAATTGTTTTCTTCTTTCTTCTGTAAGCATCGGGATGTTGATGATTACCTGCTGACCGTCATTTTGCGGAGTAAGCCCAAGGTTAGCGATCATAATGGCTTTTTCTATTTCCTGAATCAATCCTTTTTCCCAGGGTTTGATGAAAAGCGTTCGTGCATCTTGCGAGGTGATGGACGAAACCTGATTTAACGGGCTCATCGCACCATAATAAGATACTTGAATGCCATCGAGCATGGCAGGATTGGCCTTGCCCGCACGGATCTTCGCCAATTCACTTCCTACATGTGCCAGTGCTTTGTTCATCTGGTCTTTGGCTTCTTCGAGGTATAGTTCGATCTCTTCCATAAAAATGATTTAAGATTTATGATTTAGGATTGGAGATTTTAAATCTAAAATAACCCATCTTAACTCTCAAATTAACTTATAAGAGTTCCAGCTTCTTCGCCTCTTGCTATTTTCAACAGATTGCCTTTTTTATTCATGTCAAAAACAATAATTGGCAATTTGTTCTCCTGACAGAGGGTAAAGGCCGTCATGTCCATGATATTTAATTTTTTTGAATAAGCTTCCTGAAAACTCAGATGACTGTAGCGAACCGCATCGCTAAACTTTTCAGGATCTTTATCATATACACCATCTACGCGAGTGCCCTTCAAAACAACTCCGGCCTGCAATTCGATAGCTCGCAAGCTGGCTGTTGAATCGGTGGTAAAATAAGGATTGCCAATACCGGCACCAAAAATAACAATCCGTCCTTTTTCCAGATGTCGAATTGCTCTGCGTCTGATAAAAGGTTCACACACCTGCTCCATTTTTATGCCCGACATCAGGCGGGTGTACATGCCATGCCTTTCTAACGCACTTTGCAACGCCATGGCGTTGATAACCGTAGCCAGCATGCCCATATAATCGCCCTGCACGCGGTCTATGCCAAGGGCTTCGGCCTGCCCACCTCTAAAAATATTCCCCCCTCCAATTACAATTGCCAATTCCACATTTTGCTCCTTCACTGTCTTTATTTCTTCGGAATATTGCTCGAGCACAGCCGGGTCAATGTTGCTATTTTTCGAGCCCATCAGCGCTTCACCGCTGAGTTTGAGGAGGATGCGTTTGTACTTCATGGTTGGAGGAATAGTTCAGGTTATAACCCCGCAAATATGGTCAGGATTGAGCAAATTTCGAGGAGTATTTTCGATTTTAACGAGGGAGTGAAGTGTATGCGGCTCAAAACTCCACCAATACCTGACCCTTCTCAACACTATCACCTTTCTTTACTTTCACAGTCTTCACGATTCCTTCGCCCGGTGACTTCAGGATGTTTTCCATTTTCATCGCTTCCAGAATCAATAGTGAGTCACCTTGTTTTACAGTATCGCCCACTTTTATTTTTAGATCGATGATCAACCCGGGCATGGGGGCTTTAACATTATTTACTTTGCTGCTGGCTGTATTATGCATCCCCATCTTTTCCAACAGCAAATCAAATTTGTCTTTTAAGGTAACGGTATAGAGGCGACCATTAATTTTGAAGGTGAACATTTTTGTTTCCGCATCAGCCTTGATCACTTCGGCCTTATAGCTTTTGTTTTGATATAGAATATGGAAGTACCCATCGGCTATCTTCACCAAATCCCATGATTGGGGTTCACCATTCACCACAAAACCGGAATCATCAGATTCAATTTCAAAAATTTTATCGTTAACAATGGCTTTATACATGACGATGATTGTTCAATGATTGAAATTTATTTTTAGTTAAGATTCTACAAATCAGTATCCCATTTAAGGCATCCGTGATTTATGTAAGTTAATGCCTTGCAAATTAGCGAAAGTCATCCTTACCTTTGACCCGTCACGAAGAAAAGCGTGGCAGGGGTGCCAAATATAACGGGCTGAGATTATACCCATAGAACCTGATGCCGGTAATGCGGACGAAGGGAGGCAAAAGTTAAACGTACGCATCACATTCCCCTGTGTGCTCTGCAAGTTTAAACTAAAGGAAAACATGTTAAAATTTTGTGTGTTGGTAACGCTGATTGCGTTGTCATGGAGCGCTCAGGCGCAGCAAGTTCGCGGCTATGTGAAAGACAAACAAACGCTGCAACCCCTTGCGGGAGCAACCATTGTTCTTAAGGAATCGGGCAAGTATTCGATTACGGATGAGAACGGGTACTTTTTATTCAATCAGGTTACACCCGGAAACTACAAGGGTGAGATAAGGTTTGTAGGGTATAAAACGCAATCCCTGCAACTGACAACTGATCAGCCTGGTTGGTTGGCTATTTTACTTGAAGAAGACGTTCGTATAACCGATCAGGTAATTGTAACGGCTACGCGTGTGGATGGAAAGAGCCCCACCACGTTTACAACAATGAACAAGGCAACCCTGCAAAAGCAAAATTTTGGTCAGGATCTTCCAATTACATTAAACTGGACCCCCTCTTTAGTGACGACATCGGATGCAGGCGCAGGAGTTGGGTATACAGGATTGCGCATTCGTGGGAGCGATGCTACCCGAATCAATGTGACGATTAATGGGATTCCTGTTAACGACAGCGAAAGTCAGGGTGTGTTTTGGGTAAACACACCCGATCTTGCCTCGTCCACGCAAAGTGTGCAGATACAAAGAGGGGTGGGCACGTCCACCAACGGTGCTGGCGCCTTCGGTGCGAGTGTGAATCTGCAAACCAATACCCGCAACGATGTGGCTTATGCTGATCTGATTAATTCGTTTGGATCGTTCAACACACGAAGACACACTGTATCGTTTGGCACAGGTTTGATTAATGACAAGTTTGTTTTCGATGGTCGTGTTTCACAAATATATTCAGATGGTTATATCGACCGCGCGAGTTCCAATTTAAAATCTTATTACCTATCGGGAGGTTATTACGGTAAGAAAACTATGCTAAAAGCAATTGTTTTCGGGGGCAAGGAGATTACCTATCAAAGTTGGTACGGTGTGCCAGAATCCCGATTGAACAATGATGAAGAAGCCATGCTGGAAACGGCTGCCTCAGAAGGTTGGAACCAGGAACAAACCGATAATCTTTTGTCCTCAGGTCGCACCTTTAATATTTATATGTACGAGAATCAGGTCGATAACTATGCGCAGGATCATTATCAACTTCATGCCTCGCATCGTTTTTCAGAATTACTTACGGCTAATGCTGCATTGCACTATACGTATGGTCGCGGGTTCTTTGAAGAATTTCGATACGACAATGACTTTGAAGATTATGGATTGAGCGAGGTGGTGATTGCCGGTGAAACAATTTCGTCTACCGATCTGGTACGCAGGCGGTGGCTTGATAATGATTTTTATGGACTTACATATTCTGTCAACTATGAAAAAGACAAATTGAATTCAATTCTCGGTGGTGCCTGGAATCAGTATGATGGCGACCACTTCGGACAAATCATCTGGTCGCAGGTTTCTGCAGTACCCAAGGATTACCAATACTACTTTAACAAGGGTAACAAAAATGATTTCACAGTTTACTGGAAGAATAATCTTCGGATGACCGATAAGATTACTGGATTTCTGGATGTGCAATATCGGGGTGTTTCTTATCAGGCTTCCGGCAAGGAAAACAGGCAGTTTGATTTTAATGTAGATGCAGAATTCAATTTCTTCAATCCAAAATTTGGGTTTACTTATCAAACTTCGGATAAACAACAATGGTATGCATCCTACGCCATTGGTAATCGCGAGCCGGTACGGGACGATTTTATCGATGCCCTTGCTGGAACCACTCCAAAGCATGAAACCTTGCAGAATGTAGAAGCCGGATGGAGATTCAGAAAAAATAATCTGATTTTGAATGTTAATTATTACCTGATGAACTATAAAAACCAACTGGTACCCACCGGAAAGTTAAACGATGTGGGCGCCATCGTTCGCGCCAATGTGGATGAGAGTTATCGCACCGGAGTAGAGCTGGAGGGTTCGGTAAGACTTGGTTCAAAAGTTCAATGGAATGCCAATCTAACATTGAGTCAGAATAAAATAAAAAGCTTTGATGAAGTGATCTACGACTACGGAACCAATTTTGATGAATACAATGAAGTGGTCAATAACTATTCTGATACAGACATTTCTTTTTCACCGAATGTAATAGCTGGATCAGGCTTGATGTACACGCCAATAAAAAATGTTGAAGTTAGCCTTCTAACAAAATACGTGGGCAAACAATTTTTAGACAATACTTCGAATGAGGCCAGAAGTATAGACTCTTATTTTATAAATGATCTGCGCCTGGCTTATAATATTAAACCTACTTTTATGAGGGAGATTTCGATAAGTTTGCTGGCGAACAATATTTTTAATGTGGGATATTCCTCAAATGGGTATACCTATGGATACCTTGGGGGAACAACCGAATACCGACAAAATTTTTACTATCCACAGGCAGGTAGAAATTATATGATTATGGTAGCGCTAAGGTTTTGACAACTGAAAACTTGAGACGGAGTTTATGCGCCAGCTCCGGTATCAAGTATCTCACTACCTTTGTACCGATGCCACCCAAAAAATATCAGCCCTTTACGCTGCATGCACTCCTGCGCCTTACTCGGTTTTGGAACCTGGTCATCATTGGCCTGTCGCAATACATGGCGGCAATTTTTCTTATCAATCCTGAATTACTTTTTGATTGGAAGCTTTTTGTTCTGGCCAGTTCCACAGCCATTATTGCAGCCGCAGGCTACATCATCAACGATTACTACGATATAAAAATAGATCTCATCAATAAACCTAACCGTGTGGTTATTGGCAAGAACATCACACGCAGGTATGCACTCTTCTTTCATAGTATTCTATCATTTATAGGGGTTGCCCTTGGCTTTGTGTTGAGTTGGAAACTAGGCGTGATCAATTTTCTCTCTGCTTTTTTATTGTGGGTGTATTCCAATAACCTCAAACGCCAACCTTTTATTGGAAATTTTGTGGTGGCCTGGCTCACCAGTATTTCTATTGTGCTGGTCAATATTCTCTATGACGTTTCCAATTCGCTGGTGATCATCTATGCCTTGTTTGCGTTTTTCATGACACTCATTCGGGAAATATTGAAAGACATGGAAGACTTGAAGGGTGACAATACATTTGGATGTAGAACATTGCCCATCGTGTGGGGAATCCGAAAGACAAAAGTGGTCTTGTATATTTTACTTGGCTTATTAGCGTCTTCAGTTATTTTACTCAATGCTATCTATTCACAGTTGCCGCTTTCTTATTTTTTGATCTTCCTTTTTATTCCGTTAGGATTGTTATTGTTACGCCTAATCCGGGCAGACACCCGCAAGGATTTTTATTGGTTAAGCCAGGCATGTAAAATCATTATGCTCTTAGGTGTAATAAGCATGGTGTTTATCAACTAGTAGCGGACTCGTGCCGTGGTTTAATCCGATAAACGCCTTGATTTTCATTGTCTGGGTTTAATGCTTTTCTTTGCGCCATGAATAAACCCGCTCGTTTAGCCGTTTTTCTTTCTGGTAATGGATCCAATGCGGAGGCAATTTTTAATCATTTTAAAAATCACTCAACAATCAAGGTGGCATTGGTATTGAGCAACAATCCCGGTGCGGGTGGATTGGAACGTGCTCATAAATTTAATATTCCCACGCGGGTCTTTACGCGACAACAATTCCACGAAAGTGAAGAAGTTATTGGCTGGTTAAAGGATGCTGAAATAACTCATATTATTTTAGCCGGCTTTCTCTGGCTTGTTCCGCAACAACTGATTCAAGCTTTTCCGAACAGTATCATTAACATCCATCCGGCTTTATTACCGAAGTATGGAGGCAAGGGCATGTATGGTATGAAAGTACATGAAGCTGTAAAGAATGCTGGTGAAACGGAGACAGGAATAACCATTCATGAAGTGGATGAACACTATGATCAGGGAAGAATTTTGTTTCAAGGTAAATGTCCGGTTCATTCTGCCTATACAACTCAGCAAATTGCCGAGCAGGTTCAACGACTCGAACATGCACATTATCCGCGCGTGATTGAACGATGGGTAAATCGGTAATTATTTTTTGATGGAGATTTGTTCGAAATCGGAAGCTTTCGGGAAATCGTCAAATACTTTTTGAATAAATTCATCAGGCACGGCAAGTTTTCGTTTCAGTACATCAATCCACGCGCCATCAAGATTAATAATAGCGGATAAGGTTCCATCTTCTTTATAGAAATGATGGCGCACACTCCAGCGGCTAAAGTCGGCCGTGGCTTTTGTTACCACCAGGTCGATGGTTACCTTATCTTCAAATTTTATTTCGCGTTTAAAGATGGCCTCTTCACGAAAGAGAATAGGACCTATGCGCAATTCTTCAAACTTCAGATTGGTGAGCCCGTGTTTTGAAAAACAATCGATGCGCACAGTTGCACCATAATCATAGTATGCCGAATGTCGCAGGTGTCGGTTTTGATCGATATCAGACCAACGAACTTGTATGGGGAGCGAAAATTTCTCCATGTAAATACTATTTTACGTAGAAGACACTTCGATTGAGCATAGCAGCACAAGGAGATTGGGCGACTGAAATTATTTTAGATTCCAATCTTTTCGCGCTTCGACCAGATTTCATCGATAGGATCGCCCTTACTACTTTTACCACTGTGCCGCCAATCACCACCTTCAATAATTGAATAATTAAACTCAAGGTTAGCACCCACACGACTATTATCTCTGGAGAAGACATCAATGGTTTCGGTGTATTTGCCATCTACAGTTGAGTAAGTGCCACCCCCGGTTCCAAAAAACTCTTTCGTTTCGCTGTTGTACGCAATCCATTGAAAGCGGGTGCCGGAAAGAATCTTCATAGTCTTTCGTGCCCCTGGGGTCATTTTTTGCATGCCCGAATCCGTAACGCGTCCCGTAATTAACCACGCTCCGGATAGTGCACCGGGTGTTCCATTGTCAATCCGGGTAAAGGAGATACCATCACTAAAACTAAATTTGTCTTTTTGTACTTTAACAGTAGTTCTTTTTTCGGTGCCGATAAGTTCGGGCTTTATGGTATTGAATTCCTGAAGTTCCACGAACTGATCTTTTTCCAATCGCCAAATTCCGCCATAAGTACCCGTGTAAGTTTTGTCTTTTACATTATAAACGGCAACTGAAAAAAACTTACCCGCCACGATCATGACAGAACGATTTTCATCCGGCCCACTTTGCCAGGCACCCGTGAGTTCTTGCGAGAAAGCAGATAAACTGCCAATCAGTAAAAAGACGAGGATGAGATATTTCATATGCTTACTGTTAGTTGAATTAATCAAGGGGTATTGACTTCATGAAAACCTTCCCCCGAATTATCGGTCCAGCTCATCGGATAATTTTTGTCGAGAAATGGTAAGGAGTCTTCAGTGAGAAAAAGCGGCCGGAACGTATCAATCATTACAGCCAATTCATGAGTTTCTTTTGCGCCAATACTTTTTTCGACTGTGCCGGGGTGCGGACCATGGGGTAATCCACCCGGATGCAATGTGAACGATCCGCGTTCAATACCTCTGCGGCTCATAAAATTCCCTTCGGCATAATACAGCACTTCATCACTATCGATGTTGCTGTGATTGTATGGTGCGGGTATCGCTTGCGGATGGTAATCAAATAATCGTGGCACGAAAGAACAGATTACAAAATTGTGTGCCTGAAAAGTTTGATGTACTGGCGGTGGCTGATGAATGCGCCCGGTGATTGGTTCAAAGTCGTGAATGGAAAATGCATACGGCCACAAAAATCCATCCCAGCCAACCAGATCCAACGGACTATAATCATAGACATATTGATGAAGATAGCCTTGCTTTTTGATCTTCATCAGAAACTCACCTTTGCTGGCATCTGTAATTAATTCGTGCGGTGGCCGAATGTCCCGTTCGCAGTATGGAGAATGCTCACCCAATTGGCCAAGATCATTGCGATATCGCTTCACGGTCTCTACCGGAGAAGTTGATTCAATTATTAGTATTCGAAGCGGTCCTGCTTCAAATTCAAGTTTATAAATTACCGTGCGGGGAATTACAACATAATCCCCCTGCCTGATTTCGAGTTTGCCAAATTGAGTGATCAACGCACCCTTCCCGTCATGGATATACAATACTTCATCACCTTCGGCATTTTTATAGAAGTAATCCATCTTGCGTTTTACAGGCGAGCAAATGGAAATCGAGCAATCGCTGTTGGCGAGAAGGACTTTACGTGCCGTAAGAAAGTCATCGCCTGTGGTTGTAACTTTTGACGTATTCAAATGTGTTTGCCGCAAAGCGTAGTCCTGAATTAATTTGGGACCATATTTAACAGGATCTTTAACTTCTTTGATTCGCGTGGGCGCATGAATGTGATATAGGTTAGAATAAATTCCCGAAAATCCTTCTGAGCTCACCAATTCTTCCTTATACAAACTTCCATCCGGTTGTCTGAATTGAGTGTGTCGTTTGTGTGGAATATTTCCGAGCCGGTGGTAGAACATAAGATATTGTTGATGGATAATTGGTACGGTGAAGGTACAAAAAAAGAACTCACCCCGTTTCAAAAATAAGAGGTGAGTTCTTGAATTTGCTAGCGCAAATCTTACATTTTATTTCTATTTAACTCAGGTATCCGGTCAAATAGTTTAATAGCCTGTTGCAGCACTTCATTAGTTTCGTTGATGATTGGATAAAAGCTTTCATTGTCCCACACGTTGCGGGCGATCTCGGCTTTCAAGTACACCTGAAAGAAGCGTTTATTCTTAGCCAGATCAGCCTGTCGGGCAGGAATTTTATTTTTTATTCCCATCACCACAACGTGATTGAGCATGACTTCGCTTACCTCAAAATTTTCAAGATAATCAGCGTACCCCTTTTCTGACAATTTTGCTTTGTTGTTTTCTGCATAATTGAAAGCATATTCTCTCAGTACATTGGCGCTAAAGAGTTCATTAAAGTACTTGCTGCTGGAAGTGGTATCTAACGGTACAAAATAATCGGGCATAATACCCCCACCTCCGTAAACGGATCGTCCATTTTGTGTTTCATACTTCAATGAGTCGTTAAAGCGTATACTATCAGCGGAAAAGAACTCTCCATTCTTATATCGCTTGGTAATATCTTTTTCGTATTCTGACAGATCGTTATAAGGTTTTTGAATAGAGCGACCACTCGGAGTATAATAGCGTGAGATAGTAAGTCTCACTTCAGAGCCATCGTTCAAACTGAATGGGCGTTGAACCAATCCTTTTCCGTAGGATCTGCGACCCACAATCAGGGCCCGGTCATTATCTTGCAGGGCACCGGCTACAATCTCTGAAGCGGAAGCACTGCTTTCATTCACCAGAATGATTAAATCACCTTGCTCAAAATCACCTTGTTGAGTGGCAAAGTGATCTTCGTTGTATTTGGTTTCCTGACCTTTTGTAAAAACAATCTTTTCGCCCTTGGCTAAAAACTCATCGGCAATCTCTACGGCCTGATCGAGATACCCGCCAGGGTTACCTTGTAAATCCAGGATAAGTTTTGTCATACCTTGTTTCTTCAATTTGCTGACAGCCTCCTTTACCTCACTATACGTTGTTTGCGAGAAGCGATTGACTTTAATGTATCCTATGTCCGGAGTAACCAGGTACGAAGCGTCTACTGAAAATTGCGGTATTTTATCACGAATGATTGTAAACGAGATGGGTTCAGCTACATTTTTTCTAACCACCTCAATTTTTACTTCGGTGCCTTTAGGACCTTTCAGATGTCGTTGAACATCTGGAATAGACAGCCCAACATTGGCAATGTTAACGTCATTTACTTTCACAATCTTGTCACCCGACCGTAGCCCCACTGATTCGGATGGGCCACCGCTAAGTGCAGCTACTACCACCAGCGTGTCGTGAAAAATATTAAACTCGATTCCTATGCCCTCGAAATTTCCACGCAAATCTTCATTCGCAGAGACCTGATCTTTGGCCGATAAATAGGAGGAGTGTGGGTCCAATTTGCCGAGCATATGCTCAATAGCATCTTCCACTAAAACATCGGTTTTGGCTTCATCAACATATTCGTTTTTTACAAGACTTAGCACTTCTCTGAATTTTTGAACATCATTACCAATGTCGCCTGAACCGGATTTGTTGGTAAGGCTGGCACCAATTAAAACTCCTGCTGCCAGTCCAATGCACAAAATCAGCGGTAAACTGATCTGGTATGATGAATTCTTCTGCTCCTCCATAATATTTCGTTGGTATTGTAGTTCTTTTAACGGAGTTCCAAATTAATTGTTAAGGTTAGAAATTAGCTAAAATTGAGTTTACTATATTTACCTGATTGATGGAAAAAATAGCCTTAAAAAGTCTAAGAATTGCGGAGTTGGTAGATCAGGACAATATACGTGCCCACATACTATTCCATTTCGGCATCAAATTTTACGAATCCTCAGAACAAACGCTAGAACAGGTTTGTCGGGAAAAAGGTTTAAGTGTGGATGTGATCGTCCGCGAGTTGGAAGCCTCTGCATATACATTCCAGCAAGCGGATTTACCGTTAATCAGTTATCCTGTGGATCTGATTATGGAATACCTGAAGCATTCTCATTATTTATTTGTAAAGCATAAACTTCCGTATATCGGCAGGCTGGTCAATAGTTTTAAAGCCAACCACAGTGAATACGATCTCGTGGAGCGGGATTTGAAAGTATTGTTTCCCCTCTTTTTGGATGACTTTATCCATCACATTTACGAGGAAGAAGATACATTATTTAAATACATCCGGATTTTGGAACGTGCCTCCCGCGGGCATTTCAATCCCTCTCAACTTTACCAGTTGATGGAGAAAAATTCTTTGCAAAAGTGTGCCATAGAACATGAGACGCATGATGATGAAATGCAGGGCATCCGGAGAATCACAAAAGATTATCACCTGACAGCAGATGCCCCACTTCATGTTAAGGTAATCTATACAGAGTTAATTCAATTTGAAAAAGAACTCAAGGTGCATGCGCGGGTTGAAAATGAGATTCTTTTCCCGAAAGCCATGGCGCTTGAAAATGAGGTAAAGAAAAAGTTCTTCGAAAAATCGCAACTCAATTAATCGTTTATCAATCCCCGCATGGGAAGAATTCTTGCCATTGACTTTGGAACCAGACGCACGGGATTGGCGGTTACCGATCCGCTAAGGATTATTGCTACAGCGCTGGAAACTGTAGAGACAGCCAGACTGATTGATTTCTTTAAAAAATATTTTCAGAAAGAAGCGGTAGACGAAGTCGTGATTGGCTTGCCAAAACGATTAGACAATACCGATTCGGAGACCGCCCCGGCAGTTAGAAAGTTTATGGAGTTATTCAGCAAGACTTTCCCCGACAAGCCCATTCAAACTGTTGACGAACGATTTACCAGTTCGATTGCGCAACGGGCCATGATTGATGGGGGAATGAAAAAGAAAGACCGGCAGGTAAAAGGAAATGTTGATAAAATCAGTGCTGTGTTGATTCTACAATCTTATATGGAAAGACGCTAACGGTCTACTGAATTATTCAAATCAAAATCGGCTTGAAAGCGTAATTGGCCATCGCGCTTTAATATGTAACTCAATATTTTTTTATCGGGCTCTATGATCACTGTCCATTCGTTGGTAGCGGCAGCAGGAATAAGTTTGGCTGTATACGCATCAGCCGGAAAGGATTGATGAGTGGAACTTCCTGGTTTTAATGCATACCCACCATATTGAGTTATTTCATCCGGGGTTCCATCGGCATGGTGATGATCATGCTTTAGCAACAGACCGGTCTCATCCAGTGTGATTACCCACGTGCGCGATTGATCGTTGCCTACCTGAAAGGGAATGCGCACTTCTTTATCATCGCACTGTGAGAAATGGATAGTCAACGGCTCACCTTTAAATGGATTTTTGTCACCCTCAGGAAAAACCGCCTTGCCAGCATACCGATTGCCCCAAAATGGTTTAAGATTTTTAAGAAAATCTTCGGCAGGAGTCTGGCCATGCACCTGAAAAGAAATAAGGATGAGTAAGATGAGGATTCGCATAAGTCAATATTACATAAAGCCTGGTTAAAAGATGTTAAATCCAGGGGTTAAATATCCTGTCTATAATATTTACCTTTGCGTTTTCTAATCTGGTTAGAGGCAAATGATTTATCCCATTGTAGTTTATGGCGATGCTGTTTTGAGAAAGCGCGCTACCGATATTAAGGAAGGTACTGATTTGAAGGAATTGGTTCAAGACATGTATGAAACTATGCATGGAGCTCATGGTATAGGGCTGGCTGCTCCTCAAATAGGAAAAAGTGTTCGGTTGTTTGTGGTGGACGGTACAACCTTGGAAGACGAACCCACACTTGTGGATTTTAAGAAGGTATTTGTTAATCCCGTTATAATAAAAGAGACGGGAGAAGAATGGGATTTTGAGGAGGGATGTTTGAGCATTCCTAATATCCGTGAAGATGTTTGGCGAAAGGAAAAAGTTCGCCTTAAATATTTTGATGAAAACTGGAATGCATTCGAAGAAGAATATACGGGTATGAAAGCCCGCATCATTCAGCACGAATATGACCACATTGAAGGCAAATTGTTTATTGATTATTTAACGCCTCTTAAAAAGCGGATGTTAAAAGGAAAACTGGCGGATATCAGCAAGGGCGAGGTGGATACTGATTATCGGATATTGGCACCCCTTCGTAAGTAGATTCTATTCATTATATTCGTAAGGTAAATTTGAATGCGAAGTTTAACATATAAGATATTGCTTACCAAAGAGCCCGAAGGTGCTTATACGGCTACTGTGCCTGCCTTGCCGGGATGTATTACCTATGGTGAGAATGTTGATCATGCCATATCAATGGCTAAGGAAGCCATCGAACTATACATAGAGCATCTCAAGGCGAAAGGAGAGACCATTCCGGATGACAGTCAAACCTTAGAGTATTCAATTAATTTAACAACGGCTTGAGTTATTCTGCGAAAGACCTTGTTTCAATTCTAAAAAGAAATGGATTTGAATTTAAGAGGTCAAAAGGCAGTCATCATATTTATGAGAATTCAACCACCGGAAAAATAACGGTTGTGCCAATGCATGGTAACAAGGACCTTCCGAAAGGAACCTACTACGGAATTTTAAAACAAGCTGGGCTGGATAGAGATTCTAAATGATTTCAATGAACTCCCGTCTCCCAGAAGTAGGCACCTCCATTTTCACTGTGATGTCGCGGATGGCGCTTGAACATAACGCTATCAACCTTTCACAAGGATTTCCAGATTTTCCAGTTTCGGATGAGTTGATTGAGCTCATTTATAAGAATTTAAAAGCCGGGCATAATCAATATGCTCCTATGCCGGGCACACCCGCGCTCAGAAAATCCATTGCAGACATAATAACTACTACCTACCAGCGCCCAACTGATGCCGAAACTGAAGTGACAATAACGGCTGGAGGCACAGAAGCCATATTTTCAACTATTGCAGCTTTGGTGAAGGCAGGCGATGAGGTGATTATGTTCGACCCCTCGTATGATTCGTATGATCCTGCAGTTCGGTTAAATGGGGGTGTTCCCATTCACTTGAAATTGAAACCACCACATTTTTCAATTGATTGGGAGGAAGTAAAGGCAAAAATAAACCTGCGCACAAAGTTGATTATGATCAACACCCCACACAATCCAACTGGCTCGGTATTGCGTGAAGCTGATTTGAAGACATTGGAGGAAATTGTGGTTTCACATAATCTCATTGCCCTGAGTGATGAAGTTTATGAACGGATTATTTTTGATAATCTGGAACATCAAAGTGTGTTGAAGTTTCCAAAGCTGGCTGCTCAAAGTGTAGCTGCTTTTTCGTTTGGAAAAACATTTCATGCAACAGGTTGGAAAGTAGGGTATGCTGTGGCTCCGGAATACCTTACGAAAGAAATCCGTAAGGCCCATCAATTTATTACCTTCAGTGTCAACACCCCTGTGCAGTTGGCGCTAGCCGAATATCTTATGAACCCTGATAATTATCTACAGCTCGGGAAATTTTATCAGCAAAAGCGCGATTTTTTTCTTGAACAGATCAAGGGCTCATCGCTTCAGCCTTTGCCTTGTTATGGGAGCTACTTTCAATTGTTATCCTACAGTTCAGTATCTGGACTGAGAGATGTAGAAATGGCGGAATGGATGACGAAAGAGAAAAAATTGGCGCCCATACCGGTGTCGGTGTTTTATAATGATAAAACGGACCATCAACTGCTCAGATTTTGCTTTGCCAAAAATGAAGAAACACTAGAGAAGGCTGGGGCCATCCTCAAAAAACTTTAGTAGGTTTTTATTGTCCAAACGGTTCAAAATCCGACCCCGGATTGCTTTCTTTGCAGTCCGTTTGCTATTCTATGCAGGATTTAAAAATTACCATCATTCAAGCTGATCTCCACTGGGAAGACGTAGGGGCCAATTTGGCCATGTTTGAGGAGAAAATCTGGCAGATTGGTGAATCCACCGATGTAATAGTGCTACCCGAAATGTTCACCACAGGGTTCACGATGAAAGCCCCAAAGCATGCTGAGCATATGAATATGCGCACCTTCAAGTGGATGAAGCAGATGGCAGATCAAACAGGGGCCCTCATTTTGGGGAGTTATATCGCTAATGTTCACGATCGGTTTTACAACCGATTGTTGTGGATGGAACCTGGAGGCAATTATAAAACATATGATAAGCGCCATTTATTTCGTATGGCAGAAGAGCATCAGGTGTTTACACCCGGTGAAAGTTTGCTGATCGGACATTGGAAAGGGTGGCGGATATGTCCCTTGATTTGCTACGATTTGCGCTTTCCGGTCTGGAGTCGCAATCGCTGGAATGCGTCCTTAAAAAAACCATCCTACGATTTATTGGTATACGTGGCTAATTGGCCAATGGTCCGATCTTCTGCCTGGGAGACTTTGCTGAAAGCAAGAGCCATCGAAAACCTGAGTTATACGGTGGGTGTAAATCGGGTAGGGTTGGATGGCAATGGCATTGAGTACAATGGCCATTCAGCGTTTATCGGACCTAAAGGAGATTCTTTCTATTCGGTGGAAAGTGTGGAGGCGATAAAAACGATGGCATTAAATGCACATTCTTTGCAGTCTTATCGGGATAAATTCCCTGCCTTTATGGATGCGGATGACTTTTCCATTGAGGCAGAAGCTTATGAAGAGCGTGACTACCTGCCAGGGTTAAGCTAAGGCGAATTCCTTTATCCAGATTTTGATTCTTTCCTGATCAATTTCATTCCTGAACCGTTCGCGAAGGGATCCCATTAATTTTTCTACCTGTTCATGACTTCCACAAAGTACTATGGAATGGATTTTTTCTTTTGTCCGCAGAAGGTGATTCAGCACTTTTAAAGTCGACCCTAACGGTTCATTCGGTTGCGCTTGAATCAAAATAAATACAGACTGTACCTGATCATAGAGCCGGATAACCAGATCCGCGATTGAGGCATCTGATTGATTGTCCATCTCAGCGCCAATCAAATTACTTGAAATTGAAGAGGCATACGTGAGAAGAGGTTTTTCATAACTCGCCTCTTGCCATTTTCTGAGTTCGAGGTGAAGGAAGAGTTTCATAAAATTTGTTTCACGCAAAGGCGCAAAGTTCGCAAAGCTTTGGGTCATAGCGGGAAATAAGTTAGATCTATGTCAGAATACGCCCTCCTGGATCAGGTAAAGGGCTCAGTAACTAAAAAGTTTTGACAAAATAATCTTTTTGCGTGCTTTGCGACTGGGTGTGAAATATTCAGATAAACCCATGTCAGAAAACGATCTCTCTAAAATAATCGTTAATTCTTGCTACCAAATTCATAAGGTGTTGGGACCAGGATTGTTTGAGTCAGTTTATGAAGAATGTCTGCATTTTGAATTGATTCAACAAGGGCTTTCAGTTCAACGCCAAAAGGAATTGCCGGTAATCTATAAGTCCTTAAAAATGGAAATTGGATTCAGGACCGATTTGATCGTTGAGAATAAAGTGATCGTGGAGATTAAATCGATAGAAACAATTGCTCCGGTCCATCAAAAGCAACTGTTGACTTATCTACGACTAACGAACCTAAAATTAGGTTTACTTGTAAATTTCAATGAGGCATTGATTAAGGATGGTATTCAACGACTAGTCAATGATCTTTAATTTCATTTGCGGGCTTTGCGCCTTTGCGTGAAATCTTTTGGTTCTTTTCACATTAATCCTGCATTTTTGCACCTCAATTCATAATCATGTCGTCAAAGAAAATCACCAGGGCCCTCATCTCTGTTTATTATAAAGACAACCTTGAACCAATCATTCATTTTCTTGGCAAGCAAGGTGTGGAGTTTGTCTCCACCGGAGGCACCCAAGAGTTTATTGAAAAACTAGGCTACCCCGTTGTGCCCGTTGAAAAGCTAACAGGCTATCCCTCCATTTTTGGAGGTCGGGTTAAAACACTTCATCCTGCTTTTTTTGGGGGAATCCTTTACAGAAGAGAAGACACTGGAGACGTAAAACAAGCACAGGAGTTCAAGATTGCACCCATCGATTTGGTGATTGTGGATTTGTATCCTTTTGAAGAGACCGTATCGAAAGGTGGTAGTGAAGCGGAGATTGTTGAAAAGGTTGACATTGGGGGCATCTCACTTATTCGCGGTGCCGCTAAAAATTTTAATGACGTGCTAATTGTTTCAGCTCGCACTCAATACCACGAATTGCTCGAATTATTGCAAGCCAAACAAGGAACGTCAGATTTGGTGGATAGAAAGCGGTTTGCCGCCAAGGCATTTGATGTAACTTCTCATTATGATTCAGCCATCTTCAGCTATTTCAATCAGGAACAAAAACTACCCAGCTTCAAGTCTAGTTTCCAGCAAGGGAAAGTGTTGCGCTATGGCGAGAACCCGCATCAACAAGGCGTGTTTTATGGTTCGTTAGAAAGTTTGTTTGAACAACTCAATGGCAAAGAACTTTCATACAACAACCTGGTGGATGTAGATGCGGCCATCAATTTAGTTAAGGAATTTGACGGAGAAACGGCTTTTGTAATTATCAAACACACCAATGCGTGTGGGGTAGCCATCGGTGCGGATGTGAGGACCGCTTATCTTAAAGCTTTTCAGGCAGATACTGTATCTGCTTTTGGTGGAGTGTTGGCAACCAATCAAAAGATTGATTTGGCTGCAGCCGAAGAAATTAACAAACTCTTTTTTGAGATTTTGATTGCTCCAGAATATCAATCGGAAGCACTTGAATTACTTAAGTCCAAAAAAAACCGGATCATTTTAAGGCAGAAACAACCGCTGACTTCAGAAAAGCAGTTCAAGAGCTTACTGAATGGTGTTATTGAGCAGGATCTTGATCTTAAAACTGATTCCAAAGAAGATCTTAAACCGGTAACCAAACGACTTCCTTCACCAGATCAGGTGGACGCGCTTCTTTTTGCCAGCAAGATTTGTAAACACACTAAATCAAACACAATTATTCTGGCGGTTAATGGCCAACTTCTGGCGAGTGGGGTAGGGCAAACCAGTCGTGTGGATGCGTTAAGGCAAGCGATTGAAAAGGCCGGAGCTTTTGGGTTCGATCTCAAAGGATCAGTTATGGCTTCCGATGCTTTCTTCCCGTTTCCTGATTGCGTAGAGATAGCTCATCAGCATGGAATCGGAGCAGTGATTCAGCCGGGTGGATCCATCAAAGACCAGGACTCGATCGACTACTGCGACCGGAATAACATGGCGATGGTCTTCACAGGCATCCGACATTTTAAGCATTAATACACTGTAAGTTTTTCGACTGTTTACCTTTAAAATTCACCGGAATATTTCTGTAATTTCGGCCTTTATAACTTTTTAACCTTCCGGAACGAATGGGACTTTTTGATTTCTTTACTCAGGACATAGCCATCGACCTGGGAACAGCCAATACACTTATCATTCACAAAGACAAAGTTGTTGTCGATGAACCGTCTATTATTGCCTTAGACCGTGCTACCGGTAAGGTACTTGCCATAGGTCGCGAAGCCATGCAAATGCATGAGAAAACACACGATAACATTAAGACTATTCGACCACTCAAAGAAGGGGTTATTGCCGATTTCCACGCAGCGGAGATGATGATACGCGGCATGATTAAAATGATCGACACGGGCCGCAGACTTTTTCCACCTTCTTTGCGGATGGTAATTTGTATTCCTTCCGCCATTACAGAAGTTGAGAAGCGTGCCGTGCGCGACTCGGCTGAACATGCCAATGCCAAGGAAGTTTACATGATTCACGAACCTATTGCTGCCGCGATAGGAATTGGAATTGATATCGAACAGCCTGTCGGTAATATGATTGTTGATATCGGTGGTGGTACTACAGATATTGCTGTTATCGCTTTGTCAGGAATTGTTTGCGACCAATCCATTCGAATAGCCGGGGATACATTCAACCGCGACATTCTGGATTATATGCGCAGGCAACATAATCTGTTGATCGGTGAGCGTTCTGCAGAACGCGTGAAAATTGAAGTAGGGTCAGCATTAACCGAATTGGATGACGGCCCCGATGACTATGAAATTCGTGGCCGCGACCTGATGACAGGCATACCCAAGACTATTAAGATTTCTTATTCTGAAGTTGCTTTTGCGCTTGACAAATCTATTTCAAAACTGGAGGAGGCTGTACTCAAAGCCCTTGAGCTTTCACCACCCGAGCTTTCTGCTGATATCTATGAGCAAGGAATTTATTTAACCGGAGGCGGTGCCATGCTTCGTGGATTGGACAAGCGACTTTCCCTGAAAACGAAATTACCTATTCACGTTGCCGATGATCCGCTGCGCGCGGTTGTAAGGGGTACGGGAGCTACGTTGAAGAATCTGGAACACTTCAGAAAGATATTGATGACCTAAATGGATGGAGCGACTCTTAAATTTTATTTACGAGTATCGGGCCTTTTTTACTTTCTTATTCCTGGAGTTGTTGTGTGCGTGGTTGATTATTGAAAACAATCAATATCAAAGTACCAAATACTTCAATTCCTCAAATCGGCTGGCGGCAAACATTCTTGGGTTCTCGCAAGGAACCCGGGAATATTTTTCTTTGCGCACGATAAATGAAAATCTTGCTTTTGAGAATGCCCGGCTGCGGACCGAATTAGAGAAGAGAAACCAGTTGATTGGTGACAGCATTCGTACTCACATTGACTCGGCACGGATAAATCAGTTCGAGTACGTTAGCGCCAAGGTAGTTGCCAATTCGACTAACCTGTATAAAAACTTTATTACAATCAATAAAGGCTCGGCAGATGGAATTGCGCCTGGCATGGCTGCTGTTAGCGATGCAGGTGCCGTTGGAAAAGTGAAATCAGTTTCTGAACACTATGCAGTGTTGATCTCATTGCTCAATGTCGATGAGCAGGTTTCCAGCGTTATCAAAAGAACAAATCAACTTGGATCCGTGCGGTGGGATGGGCTCAACATGCGTTATTCCAACCTATTGTTTATTCCTCGTCACGCACAACCTGTTATTGGAGACTCAGTGGTAACATCCGGATTCAATGCCGTATTTCCGGAAGGTATTCTGGTGGGGATTATCCGGGAGGTTAACTTAAAGGAAGAAACTCCTTTCTGGGACATTAAAATTGAGTTATCACAGGATTTCGGTCGACTTGCTTTTGTTGACGTTGTTAAGAGCCGTTTAAAAAGTGAAAAAGATTCGCTGGAACACGTAATCATGGGAGATACAAAATGAATCGCTCGGGTGTTATACAATTTATATTATTTTTCCTGTACGTACTTGTGCAAGTACTCGTCCTGAGGAATTTGGTGTTGTTTAACTCTGCCTTCTGTTTTTTATACATTGCCTTTATACTCTTGCTCCCCATTGAACTCAATTCATTGATTTTAATGGTGATTGGTTTTGTGATAGGATTCACCATAGATATTTTTTATGATAGCATGGGACTTCATGCATTGGCCACCGTATTGGTCGCTTATCTAAGAAATTACTGGCTTGCTACGATTACTCCACAAGGAGGGTATGATTCAAGCTCCTCCTCATCTTTGATGGTTAATGGCTTGCAATGGTTTTTAGTGTACACATTACCCATGGTTTTTATTCATCATCTGGTTTTGTTTTTTGTTGAAGCCTCCGGGTTCACATTGTTTTGGTACACCATGTTAAAGGTGGTTGGTAGCTTATTGTTTACGATGTCTGTCATTATCTTGCTACAGTATTTATCTCCTCAACGCAGACGGTCATGAACCAAGGCAGAAAAGAAATAGTGCAATTTGTTTTTCTTCTGGTCGGAGTAATCTTTCTGATTAAGCTATTCTTTATCCAAGTGTTGGATAACCGGTATGCTGAGTTGGCGGATGGAAATGCGATTTTGCGTCAGGTGGAGTATCCTTCCCGTGGTCTGATCCTCGATCGGAATCAAAAATTAATTGCCTTCAACAGCCCGGAGTTTGATCTGGAGGTAATTATAAAGGATGTAAAGAAATTTGATTCTGCGAAATTCTGTGCGGTGTTTGAAATTTCACAGGAAGAATTGCGCAAGCGCTTTAAGGAAATGAAAGCCCGAAAGGAATACTCTCCTTATAAGCCCACACTTTTCATGAACCAGTTGTCAAGTATTGATTTTGCCAGAGTGCAAGATCACCTTGATGAGTTTCCTGGATTTTATGTGCAGGCAAGAACTACCCGCTCGTACGGTGCTCCCTCCTTGGCGAATGCATTGGGTTATGTTAGTGAAATTAGTAAGGATAACCTCGCCAGGGATGAATCAAAAATTTATAAGCAAGGTGATTATGTCGGTCAAAGTGGGATTGAAGCATTTTATGAGGAGCAACTGCGCGGTAAGCGCGGAGTTCGATTTAAACTTCGTAATGTAAAAGGAATTGAGAAGGGGTCTTTTAAAAGCGGAGAATATGATACCTTGTCTGTTCCGGGTCAAAATTTAATTACCGGCATTGACATAGATCTGCAGCAATACGGAGAATTTTTAATGGAAGGCAAAGCAGGTAGTATTGTAGCCATCGAGCCAGCATCCGGTGAGATACTATCACTCGTTTCGGGTCCTTCCTATGATCCTAATTTGCTGACGGGAAGAAATTACAGCTCTAATTTTAAACTGATTAGCAACGATACACTAAAACCGCTTTTCAACCGTCCGCTCATGGCTCAATACCGGCCCGGTTCAATATTTAAAATTGCACAGGCGATGACGGCTTTGCAAGAAAAAGTGATAACGCCCGATACCCGCATCAGGTGCGATCGATCGATTATTAATTGTCATGGCGATCACACCAATGAAGATCTTCGTGGAGCAATAGCCAATTCATGTAACCCCTATTTTCATAACGTACTCAGACGAATGCTAAATCAAGGTGTTGTAGATGACCCTTTTGGCGATACGCGTGTAGGTCTTGCCGAATGGAATAAACACATTATGAGTTTTGGCTTCGGAAAAAAATTAGGAATAGACTTGCCAAACGAAAAGGAAGGCCTGGTGCCAACTCCGGAATACTATGATCGTGCGTATAGAAGTCAGGCCTGGAAGTTCTCTAACATTTATTCACTTGCCATTGGTGAAGGAGAAAACCTCGTGGTACCGATCCAGATGGCAAACTTTGCAGCCATTATTGCTAACCGAGGTCATTATTATACACCCCATCTTGTAAAGGCTATTGGTGAGAATGGAAAACCGCTTCCCCAATATCAGGAACGACACTACACAACGATTGACTCATCCTACTTTATTGTTGCGGTGGATGCCATGCAAAAAGTTGTAGAAGAAGGCACGGGTCAATATCGGGCAAAGCTGGCAGATGTAATTGTTTGTGGTAAAACAGGTACCGTTCAAAATGCACCACCACTTTTTGATCACTCGGTATTTATTGCTTTTGCACCGCGCGATAATCCTAAAATTGCCATCTCTGTCTATGTGGAGGATGCGGGTCAAGGTGCTCGGGCTGCAGCTTCGATTGCAAGTTTAATGATAGAAAAATATTTGTTTGGTCAAACCAAGAGGCCTCATATTGAACAGTATGTATTGAACAATAAGTTTGAATGAGAAACGAAGCGGACATATCGGGCAAGTTGGATTGGGTAACCGTGTTGCTATACATCTTGCTTGTGTCGTTGGGGTGGATCAATATTTATGCGGTTGTCTATGATGCAAACGCAGTCCAAAACATCTGGGATCTTTCACTCAATTCTGGTCGCCAGCTACTTTTTATTGCCGCATCCTTCATTATTATTCTTGCGATCATCATTGTTGATATGCGTTTCTACGAAACGTTTGCTTATCTCATTTATGGTGTTGTTTTGTTTATGCTTCTGCTGGTTCCTGTAATCGGTAAAGAGGTAGGCGGCAATAAGTCGTGGATCGGATTTGGCGCTTTTAGTCTTCAACCTTCTGAGTTTGCAAAATTTGCTACCGCGCTGGTAATCGCCAAGATTATAGGATCAGTAGGTTTTAAAATTGATAATCTTCGAAGTCAGGCTATTCTTATCGCTATGATTGTTGTGCCTATGGCGCTCATTCTTTTGCAGAAAGATTTTGGAACGGCCATCGTGTTCGCATCTTTTCTTTTGGTTTTTTACCGCGAAGGGATGTCGCCCTTCCTTCTTATTGTTGGAGTTTCTATGGCCTTCATTGCCATACTCACATTAATCGTTGAAAATGAATGGTATTTAAATGGCGCTATCGTGCTCGTCTTTGCAATTATTGTTTTCTTCGGAAAGCGTACAGTGAAGAGAATTTTAACACTGAGCGCTGGGGCACTGATCATTATCCTTACCATTCAGAGTTTTGATTATGTGATCAACAACGTATTGCCCGTTCGTCATAAGAAACGACTCGAGGCCCTGGTGAATCCGAATTTTGATCCCATGGGCATCAACTGGAATGTCACTCAGTCAAAGATTGCTATTGGTAGCGGAGGTTTTATGGGCAAGGGTTTTCTAAAAGGCACACAAACTAAATTTGACTTTGTGCCAGAACAAAGTACTGATTTTATTTTTTGTACGATCGGAGAGGAACACGGATGGTTTGGTAGCCTGACGGTTATTACATTATTTATGACTCTTTTGATGCGGGTTATCTTTTTAGCAGAACGACAGAAGAATAGATTTGCCCGCGCCTATGGCTATAGCGTAGCCAGCATTTTTTTCTTTCACTTTGCGGTGAATATCGGGATGACCATAGGGCTATTTCCGGTGATCGGAATTCCATTGCCCTTCTTTAGCTACGGTGGGTCTTCGCTCTGGAGTTTTACAATTCTACTTTTTATCCTGTTGAAACTGGATGCGCACAGAAGTCAGGTTTTGCAACGAATTTAATTCGGCAGGATTCAGCTAAACCGATTCTGTATAATTTCTATAAACTCTTCGTACTCTTCACTTTCTCTATCCCAATCCGGATAACCTTCTTCCAGAAAGCGTTGGGCTTGTGCCAGCGAATCAAACCGATCCAGTTTGTCGATTGCTTCTGAAAAAATTTCAAAATCACCATGAAACAGTATTTTGGTGAACATGAATTTTTGATTGATCGTAAGACTTTCCTTGAGTCGTGTCAATTTTTGTTTCGCCAGATTATCAGCTAATGTAGGCTTACTTTCGGTCGGCTGGGAGGCAACGGTTGTTACAGCTTGTGGTTCTGGTTTTATTACAGGAGTAATGATAGGTGTTGGTTTAGTTATAGGAGCGGGTGTTTTGACATCAAACAATTTATCAATAGTTACAGGCACCACGCTGTTGAAGTGTATAAGGTAAGGTTCAAAATCTTCGGGTGTAAAACTTACCTCTTCCAGAATATGATCCAGCAATGCGAACGCTTCTTTGCCGGAGATGGATTCAGATTTTTTCGCTTCAAGATGTGTCACCAGCTTTTCGAGTGGGGCACGATTGATTTTAATATATTTTACTTTATTCTTTAAATCAGCAGTCTTAATAAATTCGTTACCCTTTTCGTCAAGCGTTTCTGCATAAAAATCATACGGAGCCAGAATCAGGTATAACGTTTGGCTCACACCCTTTTTCAGAAGTGGTAAAAAATCAGCCTTACGGATTACGATGTGATTGCTTAACGTGTTTTGAAATTGAGCCAGCGCTTCGGCTACCGGTTTAGCCTCATAATCGAAAAACGGACTTTTCAGTTTTTGACTTTCCTGTTTCCAGGCGTTAAGTAAATCGTTGATGACAAACAGATTTACCTGTTTCACTTCACACAGCGAAAGAATTTCAGGTCCGGTTATTTTTTCTTTCTTTGAAAAGAATAAATCAGCCAATTGATTGGCATATTGAATTGCATAGTTGTCGACTGCCCTCAGATTAATCTTCTCGTCCATGAGTTAATATTTTTGTAATCTTGTTAATCCAACTCGCTTAGTTTGTTGGTTAATATGGTAAAGATAGTAATTGAAAATTTGGGGCAAAAAGAGGTCTGGTCCATGGGGCATGCTTCTGTTTTGAAAGTGCTTCAATCCAATTACATAGACTGGATGCATGCCTGTGGTGGCAAAGGCCGGTGTACCACCTGCAAGATGATTGTTGAAGAAGGCTGGGATCATCTGTCACCACGGTCAGGTCCTGAATTAAGCTATTTAAAGAAAGGTGAATTAGCGGATAATGAACGGTTGGCTTGCCAGACGTCAGTTGTGGGGCCATGTAGGATTCGTGTGCCAGCCGAAACGAAACTGCCTCACATGAGGTACACGGATTAAGCCATTTTGCAGGGAAGCCAGATTTGACGAATACTAAATTCTAAATTGCGTTATGTTTATTGAACCTCAGCTAGGCAGAAGCAACCGACCGGGCAAAAGCGGCTGGATTGAAGTGATCTGTGGTTGTATGTTTTCAGGAAAAACCGAGGAGCTGATCCGTAGGTTAAACAGGGCACTCATTGCTAAACAGAAAGTTGAGATTTTTAAACCTACTATTGATACCCGCTACCACGATCAGAAAATTGTATCCCATAGTGAACGTGAAATTCGTTCCACTCCGGTCAACTTTGCAAATGACATCATTCTTTTGGCTGGCGATTGTGATGTAGTGGGGATTGATGAGGCGCAGTTTTTTGATGAGGCCATTGTTGAAGTTTGCAATACACTTGCCAACAGTGGTAAGCGCGTGATTATTGCAGGTCTTGATATGGACTATGAAGGTAACCCGTTTGGTCCGATGCCGAATTTGCTCGCGGTAGCGGAGTTTGTTACCAAGGTGCATGCGATCTGTGCGGCCACAGGCGAGTTGGCTTCATTCTCCTATCGACTTAACACCAACGATTCGCAAGTTTTGCTGGGTGAAAAGGATGCCTATGAAGCCCGAAGCCGGCAGGCTTTCTTTGCTGATTTGAAAAAACGCAAAGACTAAGTGCTACATAAAACCAAAGGTGTAGTATTCAGATTCACCAGGTATGGTGAAACATCCATCATTGTTAACATCTTCACGGAACTGTTCGGGTTGCAGAGTTATATTGTAAACGGAGTGCGCAGTAGTTCAAAGCGAAGTAGGATTGCACTTTTCCAACCCCTCACTTTATTGGATTTAATTGTATACCATAAAGAGAATGCAAATATTCTCCGCATCAAGGAAGTGAAATGCTACTTTCCGTTTCAAACACTCACACAGGAGATTCGGAAATCAGCCATAGCCATGTTTATTAATGAATTGCTGAATAAAGCGGTGAAAGAGCAAAGTCATACTGCTGAGATCTATGATTTTATTGCTAATTCATTGATGGTATTGGACAGCCAGGAAAAGCCAGAAAATTTTCACTTAATTTTTTTATTGGGATTGAGTAAGCATTTAGGGTTTGGCCCTAACTTAACCGAAGAGGTGATGGGTGGGCATTGGATGAACAGTGAAGATGAGGAAGCACTTAAGCTTTTACTGGTGGCAGATTATACAACACCTATCTCAATAACCTATAATCAAAGACAAATCTTACTTACAAGTCTGCTTCGTTTCTATGCAAACCATGTTGATAATCTTACCGAGATGAAATCCTTACCTGTACTCAAAGAGATATTACAATAACCAGCTGAGTTCGATTAAGCAGCAACGGCAACTCGATTGGTTTGATGAGTAGGTTTTTCGCCTAAGATTTTTAACTGACGGGCATGTGCGACAACCGCATCAAAGAAGGTCTCTTTTGATTTATACGGCAGATTAAACTCTTTGGCTGTTTGCTCTACGATTTTTGCAATGTCACGATAATGCACGTGGCAGATGTTTGGAAAGAGGTGATGTTCTACCTGGTAATTTAATCCCCCCACATACCACGAAAAAAGTTTCTCCTTATGACCAAAATTGGTTGTGGTATGAAGTTGGTGAATGGCCCAGTTATTTTCAAGATTACCTTGTTCATCAGGCATGGGGTATTCTGTTCCTTCTACTACATGGGCTGGCTGAAAGATGATGGCCAAAATAAAACCGGCAATGTAATGCATGACTAAAAAACCAATAATAACCTGACCAAACGTAACCGGTAGTAACCACATGGGCACAGCTATGATGTAGGTAAAATAGACTGCTTTTGTGGCTAGCATAATCATCCACTCTTTAGCGGCCGAGGTGCGTTGCTTTTTAATCAAACCTTCGCGTTGATATTTTAGTATGCGCACGTAATCTTTTACCAGCACCCAGACCAGCGTCATCAAACCATAAAAAAACCAGCCGTAGTAATGTTGGTATTTATGTAAGGGTATCCATTTTGATTCAGGAGCCATACGTAAGATTCCGCGCGGACTGATATCTTCATCTACATCGTGAATATTTGTGTAGGTATGATGTAGCACGTTATGTTGCACTTTCCAGTTAAGAGCATGACCCCCCACTAAATTCAAAGAAAGACCGAGCAAATTATTAACCCACGGTTTGTTTGAATACGCACCATGGTTGGCATCGTGCATAATGGAGAGGCCTATGCCCGCCATCCCAAAACCCATCACCATACACAGGCCGAGCATGACCCACAGATTGGCAGTAATACCTCCGATTAAAAGGAAGTAAGGAATCAGATATAGTGAAAACATAAAAATTGTTTTCACGATCATTTCTGAATTAGCCGTGCGCTCAATCTTATTGTTTTTAAAATGGGCATTAACCCGTTGATTGAGGGTCACAAAAAAATCCTGCTGACGATTGGCAAATTTGAGATTCAAATTCAGGCTCATAAAAAGTTTAGTTGTTCTTCTAATACCAAGAATAAAGATTAAACAAAGCAGCAACGCTAAATAACTGCAGAAATTTAATAATTCCCGAAATTAAAACAGTCGTTAGTTGTTAAAATCCTATAAAAGGTAAATCCTCACGTAGGAACTAAACGAATTTTATAGTTCTGCTATAACTGTTTTTCCACCCTTGGTGATATCCCCTGGCTTCACCAAAACTTTAGCGGTTAAAGGTAAAAATATATCTACCCGTGACCCGAACTTTATAAATCCAAATTCATCGCCTTGCTGCAAGGGTTGGCCTTCTTTTACATACCACTTTATTCTGCGTGCCAATGCTCCGGCAATCTGCCGAAACAGAATCTCCGTACCATTGTTCATTTTTGCAACAATGGAAGTTCTCTCATTTTCGGTACTGGACTTCGGATGCCAGGCTACCAGGTATTTGCCAGGATGATACTTGCAATAGGAGATTGTGCCCGATACCGGCATGAGGTTAACATGCACGTTAATAGGCGACATAAAAATAGAAACTTGCTTTCTGCGCGACTGAAAATATTCGGGTTCTTCTGTTTCCTCAATAACCACAACCTTACCATCGGCTGGTGCTAATACCTGTCTTTCATTTTTATTTACCTGAAAAACAGGGATGCGGAAAAACTGAAGAATGATCACGTAGAAAATGAGGCTGGCACCTATCAGAATATTCTGGGCAATGCGAGCTTCCGGAAAAAAATATCCCACTACCCAGTTGATGCCAAACAATACAACCAATGATACAAATAGAAGCGTTCTGCCTTCGCGGTGAATAGTCATGCTCAATTCAAGATTTATAATTCAAAATTCAACATTATCTGCAACAATCTTGAATGATGAGACTTGAAATTTTGAATTAATAACCACCTCTGAATTTATACGTTTTTGCAACTTTGTCGATCGCCACCATGTAGGCAGCAATTCTTAATGACACCTTGTACTGCACAGCGGTTTTATACACGTTATTAAAAGCGTCTTTCATAATCCGGTCGCTTCTGCGATTCACACGCTCTGCAGTCCACTTATAACCCAACCGGTTTTGCACCCATTCAAAATAAGAAACAGTAACCCCACCGGCATTGGCCAAAATATCGGGCACCACACTAATTCCTTTTTCATAAATGATATTATCGGCTTTGGAAGAGGTAGGTCCATTAGCCCCCTCCACAATCAGTTTCGCCTGAATCTTTCCTGCATTGGCTGAGGTGATCACATCTTCTGTAGCGGCAGGAACCAGCACATCCACCGGAAGTGTTAGCAAATCGCCACCGGCAATTTTTTGTACTTCAGCATAGCCATCCAGCGAGCCTTTGTTTTTATCGCGATAAGCGATAGCGGCATCAATATCAATTCCGTTTTCGTTGTAATAGGCTCCGGAGATATCACTCACAGAAACTACTTTCAAGCCCCGCTCAGACAATAAACGGGCTGCCCATGAACCCACGTTACCAAATCCTTGCACAGCACAGGTTGCTTTGTAGGGGTTGATTTTTAATTTCTCCATTGCGGCAAGCGTGGAAACCATTACACCACGGCCAGTTGCTTCGGTTCTTCCTAAAGATCCACCCATTACGATTGGTTTGCCGGTAACTACTGCGGCCACAGTCATTCCTTTATTCCGTGAGTATTGATCCATGAGCCAGGCCATTTCTCTCGGTCCCGTTCCCATGTCAGGAGCAGGAATATCCTGATCCGGTCCAAACACATCCATCATCGATTGTGTGTAAGAACGCATGAGGCGTTCAATTTCCCCGGCCGACATCTCGCGAGGGTTGCAGGTAACACCACCTTTACCACCGCCATAGGGAATATCAACTACGGCACATTTCCAGGTCATCCACGCAGCCAGGGCCTTTACTTCATCCAGATTAACATGCGGATCGAAGCGAATGCCGCCTTTTGAAGGACCTAAAATGGTAGAGTGAATAACCCGATAGCCTTCAAATACCCGGATGCTGCCGTCATCCATTGTAACGGGCAGCGATACAATCACCTGCTTGGCGGGTGATTTAAGAACATTATAAACTTCATCTTCCAAACCCAGAATTTGCGAAGCGGTATGAAAACGCGACATCATGGCTTCAAAAGGATTTTCCTTATCGAGCAGCGGAGCAGGTTCTATGTATGCCATATAAAAGTTGTAGTATTTTTCAGGTTTGTAGTAGAGGCTTCGATTTCTGTAAAAAGTTGTTTTTGAGCCTCTAAATCGGTTGCAAAGATATGGAAATTGAATATACCCGAACGGGTAGAAGGGATTTTTAAATAACAAGTTAGTTTAAAACTCCATTAAATCAGAAGCCTTGATTTTCAGGGTTTTGGCGATAACCAAAAGTGTGCAAACAGTGGGGTTAATCTTTCCTGTTTCAATTCTAGCAATTTGTGAAAGGCTGATACCAGAGTCGTAAGCAAGATCTTCTTGTGTAAAATTCTGTTTTTTTCTTAACCGTTGCAGGTTTTTACCAAATGCCACTAACACTTTTTGATCCCGGAAATTCACGGGAGTTAAAAAGAGCAGATAATCTTACATCGGTTATAGCATATATGCTATAAAGATTATATTTGATTATACCAAAATCAAATCATATGAAAAAGTTACTTTATCTAATCACGATTTTAGCGATTGCAGGCTCTTGTAATGAAGATGAGATTGTTAAGAACCAAGATTCTATTGCAGAATCATTCATTAACTCAAAAGCATTTCTAAATTTAAATGTTGATTTAGCTGAGTTGGACATGAATCGGTTTGAAGAAAAGGAAATTGATGCTAATACAAAATCGATACTTATTCCGTTTAAAGGAGAGTTGAAATACGTAATTAGTAGAGTTACTATTCTGAGTGAGAATAATTTTGAATTTAAAGACGCATTGACTTTTGAATATCTTACCCATATGAATTATGAACAACTTTCGAAGGCAATTCAAAATAAGACTTTCAAGGGTGAGTACAAGATTGAATCAAGTAAGTATGATATTACAATGTCAGCTGATATTAGCAAGCAGGCGTACGTGAATTCAAAATCAGCTAAGGCATGCAGAGGAACGGTTGGAAGTGATGCTTGGGTACAGGATGTTGCAAATTGTGCATCAGATAGAATTGATCAAATGAACTGGTTAGACTATAGTCTTTGTATTTTGACAATCCCAGAATGTTGGGCAACAACTGTAGCTTCTTGTATAATTGACGGTTGTGATACAAATCCCAGTTAAGATAGGCGATTCTTGGATAGTTAAACTATGATTGCTCAGATAGAAAGTATTAGTAAAAATTTCGAAAAGAAACGTGTTCTGAATGAAGTCACATTTTCAGTTAAAGTAAATGAAATAGTGGGTCTGATTGGCCCGAATGGTTCCGGAAAAACAACAATGTTAAACATTATGATGGGTTTAATAAAGCCTACTTCCGGAACCATTTCATACTTTGAACCTAGTCAGATAAGTGCTGCGGTTTCTAGAAAAGGCTTTTTCGATGGGATGACTGTTCTTGATAATTTAAAAATTTTTGCAAGTCTTAAACAACTTCCAATTTCTCAGGTTGAGCAAGTGTTGGATTTGTTTGCAATCAATTTTGAAAAGAAAAAATTTGGAAGGTTATCTGCTGGAATGAAACAAAAAGTCGCTCTCACTCAGGCTTTTATGGGTAACTATAAACTAATGTTATTGGATGAGCCTACCAATCATTTAGATATTGATTCCATACTTCAGCTTCGATCAGCAATTGAAAAGAGACGAGAAACCGGTACTTCCTTTTTAATTGCAAGTCATGTCTTGACTGAATTGGAGAGGGTTTGTGACCGGGCATTGTTTTTATTCAATGGTAAAATTGCCAGAATCGTATCTCTTAAGGATTTTGAAAATGATTTTTTGAGTTTAGAGAAAACATACTTAACACTTTCTCGATAATGAAGTATCTCTCTTTTGAGTTTCTTAAGTTACGATCGAGAACTTGGATTTGGGCATTAGCCTTGGGAACTATGATAATTTTGCCTTTGACGTTAAAAATTATCATGAACCTTGAATACTTAGATAACCAAGTTGCAGAAGGACAGTTCATGGAACATGCAGCATATGGATTTATAAGTTTTTCAACCCTTTATATTTTTATTCCTTTATGGATAATTGCAATTGTTGGTATTGAGTTTTCCAATGGACATGTTCATCAAGTTGTATTCAATCGTTCCTTTAAATTTTATTACATCTCTAAGATCCTATATTGTATTTCAGTCTCATTGATTTTCAGTATTGTAGGAGTCTATTCGCTAGTAATCATCCAAGTTACAGCACCCTTCAAACCTTACGTTTCTTCAGCCTTTTATTTTGTATTTTTTGCCCAGTGCTTTGTAACTTTTTTTGCACAGGCTTTACTACTGATGGCTATTGTTTTTTTAACGCGAAGCCCGATGATCGCCTTTATTTCATACTTCATCATTTCTTTTACAGAAAGTATTATTTTTAGTGTAGTTAATAGGGTTTACGCATTTCAATTGTATTTTCTTCCATTTCATTTTGCAAACATATTTTATGTGAAAAGCGGTGAGCCTAAAATTGAAAAATATTATAATCCATTCTTAGAGTTTGACTCCCGAGTTTTGCTACTAATATTCTTCCTTGCACTAATATTGTTTCTTGCCTACAAGGACTTTACCAAGAGAGATTTGAAACCACTTTCGGATTAAAATATCTCCAAAAACGCCACGATAAATGGTGCGGAAATATATAAGCCATCAAATCGATCAAGAAAACCACCGTGGCCGGGAAGGCTGTTGCCTGAGTCTTTAATTTCGATGCTTCGCTTTAACAGGGATTCTACAAGATCGCCAAAGGTGCCACCTACAATGATGATTACGCCAACAATCATCCATTGCCAGGACTTAATCGTGGGTTCATGGCCGATCGAACTAAAAAAATAGGGTAAGCCATACGCAAACGCAAAAGCAAGAATAGCCCCACCGATAAAACCTTCCCATGATTTTTTTGGTGAGATGCGCTCAAACAATTTTCGTTTGCCAAATAATGTACCCGCAAAATAGGCACCGGTGTCGCTGGCCCATAAAATGAACAAACAACCAAAGATGATCTGGTAATCGTAAACATGATTCTCGAAAGTGGCAATGTTGAGCAAGGCAAATGGCACTGCGATGTAAAAAATTCCTAAGAAGGTATAGGCAATGTTAGTGAAAGGTTTACGCTCTACTTTTTTGTAGAGCTTGATCATATATACACAAGAGACTAACGGAAAAATCAAAAAGTAGTAGCGGTACGAAATATCACCCCGTTCAATAAAAAACGACAAGCAAAAAATTATAACACCACAGATTGTACCGAACGTCTTTTGTGGTACCATGCCATCAAGACCTGCGAGTTTATAAAACTCCAGTAGCGAAAAAAGACTGATGATAAAAAAGATAATGAAGTAGGTCCATTCACTGAATACAATCCCAAAAACAATAGCCGCTGCGCCCAGCAACGCAGTGATAAGTCGCTGTGTGAGGTTGCTGAATTTAGATAAGCTTGTCACACTGATTGATTTTTAGTTGCGTAGTATTTCCTGAAGTAAAAAAGTAAGAGGCCGAACACGATTGTAAATCCAATCACCATGGGCCAGGGTGCAGCTTCAGGCGATTCCATGTCCACTGTAATGGTACCCTTTTGATACAGATACATCATCAACACCGAGAATCCGTTATTTACAAAATGCGCAATCATAGGGATTAATAAATTTCCCGACCATACATATAGATAGCCAAACAACGCACCGAGAAGCATGCGTGGCACGAAGCCAAAAAACTGCATGTGAAAAGCGCTGAAAATGATGGCTGAAATCCAGATAGCTGCGTGATGATTACCGGTGGCACGAAAGAGTTCGGGTTGTAGCATACCGCGAAACACAAGTTCTTCACCAATGGCAGGAAGGAATGCAATCACAAAAAGCCCCAGTAAAAAATCTCCATTCGATTCAAAGGCGATAAAGAATTTGGTAAGTTTTTCAGCCAGGTCTTCACGCTCACGGGCCCAGGCACCAAATTCTTTCAGGAGGTCTGGAAACGTAACAGTAGCATTCCACTCAATAAACACAGAGTTAGTGGCCATAAAAGCCAGCACGATAAACGTAGTAACCAGAATGATTAAGACCGGTGTAGATTTGGATTTTATCCAGTCAATAGGATTGACTTTTTCCATTGAATACAAATAAAGAAAAGGCAGTACGATCAGGCCGATCAGCGTGGCACTACCTTGTATGATGATCAGTGGAAGTCGAATCTCCGGATAAATGGTCGGGTTGGTAATTTTTTCAATCAGATCGAAAATATTCCCCTCATAAAAAGGCATGGCAATAAAGAACCCTAACACGGGTCCGATTATTAAAAAACTAATGGCGGCAGTGAGTAAAATGAAGATGATCGATATAAGCGGGTG
Source organism: Cyclobacteriaceae bacterium (assembly GCA_041736555.1). Taxonomy (GTDB): domain Bacteria; phylum Bacteroidota; class Bacteroidia; order Cytophagales; family Cyclobacteriaceae; genus ELB16-189. The sequence goes on along the minus strand of JBGSTJ010000045.1, from coordinate 67,486 downwards.
CCGTTGGGAAATTCCCGTGAGTTCAGACATCTCAACAAAAGGGTTATTTTTGTGGTCGCAAACAACGGAGTTTTAACCAAAATATCAAACTTGGTAAAGATCGGTAACATAGAATTAGGTGAATTTCCACTCTTACTCGCTCCCATGGAGGACGTGAGTGATCCGCCTTTTCGCGCTGTTTGTAAAGAAGGTGGCGCTGATTTGATGTACACAGAGTTTATTTCTTCCGAGGGATTAATTCGCGATGCAGCCAAAAGCCGTCAGAAGCTCGACATCTTTGAATATGAGCGGCCTATTGGCATACAATTATTTGGTGGCGATATAGGCAATATGGTGCAGTCGGCCGAGATCGCTACTGAAGTAAATCCAGATCTGATTGACATTAACTACGGTTGCCCGGTTAAAGCAGTTGCTTGTCGTGGAGCCGGTGCGGCCTTGTTGCAAGACATTCCCAAGATGGTGCAAATGACGGCCGAGATTGTGAAGGCGACTCACCTTCCGGTTACTGTAAAGACACGGCTAGGTTGGGATGATAACACCAAGAATGTTGTTGAAGTAGCCGAGCGCTTGCAAGACATCGGTATCAAAGCGTTGACTATACACGGACGCACGCGTGTGCAGATGTATAAAGGTGCTGCGGATTGGACCTTGATTGGAAAGATTAAAGAGAATCCACGCATGAATATTCCAGTGTTTGGTAATGGGGATATCGATTCACCTCAAAAAGCGTTGGAGTATAAAAACCGCTACGGTGTTGATGGGGTTATGATCGGTCGCGCAGCCATTGGTTCTCCCTGGGTTTTTAATGAGATCAAACATTATTTAAATACGGGTGAGATTCTTCCGGCACCGGATATGGCCCAACGCGTGGCAACCACACGCAAGCATCTTGATTTTTCCATTCGCTGGAAAGGAGACAAGCTTGGCATCTTTGAGATGCGCAGGCACTATACCAACTACTTTAAAGGCACACCTGATTTTAAACCTTTCCGTACGCGCCTGGTAGAAGCGCTTACACACGAAGAGGTAAACCTGATTTTGGATGAGATTGTTGAAGCCTTTAGTGGCGAAACAATTGGAGCTTAGAAAAATTAAAGCAAGAAAACGGATTTAACTTTCTAATCGAATCACGTTCTTTGGGCGCGTCTTTTCTTTATGCCTGAGAATAAAAATTACACAGCTGTTATTTTATTGATTGCCTTGTCATTGATTTGGGGCACGTCATTCATTCTCATCAAACAAGGCTTAAAAGTATTTGCCCCGGATGTGGTGGGCGCGTTACGCGTTACCGCAGCTGCTCTTTTTTTATTGCCGCTGGCAATGCCACGAATAAAAGAGTTGAAGCCGGGCGACCCCTTTAAGTTATTGGTGTCGGGCTTGATGGGAATTTTTATTCCGGCCTTTCTTTTTGCTTTTGCGCAAACAAAGCTTAATAGTTCACTGGCCGGAATTCTAAATACCTTATCGCCCTTATTTACCATGATTTTAGGCGCAATATTTTTCACTCAGCGCTTTCGTGGTTATGCCATTGTGGGCATCATCCTTTCTTTTCTCGGTGCACTCATGTTAGCCTTATCGCGCGCAGACGGCTCGATTACAGGATTTAATGCCTATGCATTATTGATTGTAGCCGCCACTGTTCTGTATGGAGCTAATTTGAATTGGGTGAAATTTAAAATTCAAAATCTGGGCTCTATAACAATTACCAGTATTTCAGTGCTTTTTATTGGACCTTTGGCCGCTGCATACCTTTTTATTTTTACTGATTTTACACACACACTAACAACTGCGCCCGGAGCCTACAAGGCTTTTGGCTTTGTGGTTTTGCTTGCGTTAATGAGTACTGCCGTAGCGGGATTATTATTTAATAAGTTGTTACGGATTTCTTCTCCAATATTTGCAAGTTCAGTTACTTACATTATGCCAATTGTAGCTGTAATGTGGGGTGTGATTGATGGCGAAAAATTATTGCCCGGTCATTTTGTTGGCATGGCGGCCATACTGGGCGGAGTCTATCTTGCCAATAAGAAGTAATCACTTCAATGTAAAAGTGGCCATCACCGGAAGGTGATCTGATGGAAAGTATTTACCATCGTGGTCTTGGATGACAGTATAATCAGATGCGGACCATTCAGCCGAATGAAATATATAATCAATGGTGCGGCACTGTATTTTGTTAAGTTCGAACCCACAGAAAGTTCCGGTAAGGTTATCGGCTGGTCGGGAGTCAATTAGCTTTAAGTGTTCGCCATCAATCATGGTAAGATAAGGAGCATCGGTAGGTTCTGAATTAAAATCACCGGAGATAATAATCGGAATCTCTTTTTCAATTTCATTGAATGTGGAGCCTGCCATAAATCCCTTAAAATAGATTTTTATAATACTTGCACTTTGCTTCCGGGCTTCTTTACCTACATGATCGAAATGAGTATTCGCGTAGACAAATGATTTCCCGGTTGTTTTGTCTTTCAGCAAAGCAAACGTAACAACACGCGTGATCGCGGCATCCCAACTTTTACTGCCCGGTACTTCCGGGGTTTCTGAAAGCCAGAATGTATTTTGTTTCAGCACTTCATACTTATCTTTTTTATAAAAGATAGCCGAGTATTCTCCTTTCTCTTTTCCATCATCGCGGCCAACGCCAATAAACGCGTAGTCCGTAAGTTCTTTTTGCAAGTCCACCATCTGATTGTGCATGGCCTCTTGCACACCCAACAGATCGGGGTTGTATTTTTTTAGCAACGCTACAACATTGCCAGCCCTATTTTTCCATTGATTAACGCCATCGGCTTCGGTATCCAACCGAATGTTGTAACTCATCACCGTTACCGATTGACCTTCAGAAAAATCCGGTTGGAGTAAAATCATGACTAAAGCAAGCAATCGCATAGCCCAAAGATATGAACAGACCTTGAAAACCAGTTATATTTATAGACCGTAAAATAATTCACTCTAAATAAAGCTATGAAAAAACAAAACTCCCGGTGCCTGCTAATGCTGATAGTGCTTGCAGCGTGCACACAAAAAGAAGTGGAAATCCCGCCCAAACTGTACTCCATGGCTCAGTTCATGGATATTGTTCAGATTAACGGGGGTTCCTTTTCTCCTGACGAAAGCAAATTGCTGATCAGCAGCAAGGAAACCGGAATTTTTAATGCCGTTGAAATTGATCTCAAAACGGGTCAACAAACCGCCATGACAAATTCTACCGACAATGCTATTTTCGGATATGGTTATTTTCCGAAAGATAATCGCATTCTGTATGGTAGCGATAAAGGCGGCAACGAAATCACTCATCTTTATGTGTTGTCTGATGGCGATGTAATAGATCTGATTCAGGACTCCACAGCGAAGGCACAGTTTTACGGATGGAGTTACAATCAGAAGCTCATGTACTATGCTTCCAACAGTCGCGATAAACGCTTTTTTGATTTGTACTCTGTGCAGGTTGGTAATTCAACAGAAGAGAAAGTATACCCATCAAGCGTTGTATACAAAAATGAAAAAGGGTTAAATCCATCTACAATTTCCAATGACGATCGCTACATCGCGCTGTCTGAGAATATTACCACCAACAATTCAAATATGTATCTGTTCGATACACAAACCGGTAAAAGCGAGTTGTTGTCTGCGCATGAAGGCGATGTGCAATACAATCCTCAATATTTTAGTTTGGACGGATCAAAACTCATCTACCTCACCAATGAGGGAAGTGAGTTCATGTATCTGGCCAGCTATGATATTGCTGCGAAGACGAAGACGAAATTGGAAGAAGCACCGTGGGATGTTATCTACTCAACCTTATCGCGCAATGGAAAATACAGGGTGGTGGCCATCAACAATGATGCACGCACCGAAATCAAAATTTATGATGAAAGTAATGGAGGGGCATTATTGAAAATTGAAGGCCTTCCGGAGGGCGACATCACTGGTGTAAACATTTCGGATAGCGAAAAACTAATGTCATTTTATGTAAGTAGTTCTAAGTCGCCCAGTAATTTATTTGTCTATAATTTTGAAACGAAAGAAGTAAAACAGCTGACCAACACCATGTCGAAGGAAATTAATCCGAATGATCTGGTAGCTGGCGAAGTCATTCGTTTTAAATCTTTTGATGGAATGGAAATCCCTTCACTACTCTATAAGCCAAAGGGTTTGAAAGAAGGAGAGAAGGTTCCGGCAGTCCTTTTCATCCATGGTGGCCCAGGCGGACAAACACGATTAAATTATTCCCCCATCATTCAACATTTGGTAAATCATGGTTATGCGATTCTGGCAGTGAATAACCGTGGCAGCTCAGGCTATGGAAAAACATTTTTTGCTGCGGATGATCGCAAACATGGCGATGAAGATTTGCGTGATTGTGTGGAGTCTAAGAAATTCCTGGCTACCCTACCGTATGTAGATATGGATAAGATTGGGATCATGGGAGGAAGTTATGGAGGCTACATGACTATGGCTGCGTTGGCTTTCACCCCTGAAGAGTTTAAAGTAGGTGTGAATCTATTTGGGGTTACCAACTGGATACGCACGTTAAAGAGTATTCCACCCTGGTGGGAAGCGAATAGAAAAGCATTGTATTTAGAATTAGGAGATCCATTTACGGCAGACTCGGTTTCACTTTACAACAAGTCACCACTTTTTCACACGGATAAAATCACCAAACCCTTTATTGTATTACAGGGAAGCAACGATCCTCGTGTATTGCAGGTTGAATCCGATGAGATCGTAGCGAACGCGAAGAAAAATGGTGTGTCTGTAGAATATGTGATTTTCCCTGATGAAGGTCATGGGTTTGTTAAGAAAGAGAATAACATCAAGGCCTCGGAAGACATATTGAAGTTTTTAGATAAATATTTGAAAGGAGTGTAGGGATAAAACCAGAAAACTCAAAGCCTAAAGCGAAAGGACGAAATCCTGCTTTAAGCTTTGAGCTTTCTGGTTTAAGCTTGAGAACTATCCCAACGCCTCAACCTCTTCCACTTCTTCCGGCATCATTCTCTTAAAGAGATTTTCGATACCTGCTTTCAATGTTACGGTAGACGAAGGACAACCACTACAAGAGCCTTGCAAGGCAACGGTTACTTTTTTATCGTGGTAGGAGTGAAAGGTAATGGCGCCACCATCTTGCTCCACCGCAGGGCGGATATATTCGTCAAGGATTGTCTTGATCTTTTTTACGATTTCAGTTTCCTCTTGTTCGGGGGCTGCCGGAGCTTTCATATCCAGAATCAACTTACCCGATTCCAGAAAAGTTTTGATGTGGTTTTTAAGTGTCTCCTGAATCTCAATCCACTCTACATCTTCTTTTTTAGTTACCGTAACAAAGTTGCTCATGTAAAACACCCGGTCCACAAAGGGATACATGAATAACTCTTGTGCCAGCGGAGCTTCCTCGGCTTCTGCAGGTGTAGGAAAATCGAAACTCATTCCTTCGGGGATAAGTACTTCATTTACCACAAACTTCAATGAGTTGGGATTGGGGTTGGATTCTAAATAAATATGTATGCTTTTAGGCGCTCTTTGTATCATTGCTTTTGTTTTTTCAGTGCATCTACTAACCGACCAACAAAGTTATAAAAATATAGTTCAGCCTACTGGCTGAAATCCTTATATTCACGCTTTCGCAGAGTATTTTATTTACCGTTATCGCTCAATCATGACGCAAAAAAAAGTTGTTTGGTTTATTCTGGGGTTTTTCTTTGTGGCCACCGTTTTGCATCTGGCAGACTATTATACATCCCTTACAATTCCTCATGGATTATTGGTAGGCAGCCGTTGGATTACCTGGGCTTGGTTGATTCTATATGCAATTCGAAAAAAATCATTAACCACGTGGATTTTACTAAGCATGGTGATTGGCGTAGAGATTGGATTGAATTTTCCCGAGTTTGCTCAAAATCTTTCAGTGTTAAGCAAGATTTTTCTTCGGCTTGTAAAAACAATTATTGCTCCTATTCTATTCGCAACGTTGGTCGTGGGAATAGCCGGGCACTCCAATTTAAAACAAGTGGGACGCATGGGATGGAAATCCATTTTATACTTTGAAGGTGTTACCACCCTTGCATTGGTAATTGGATTAATAGCCATCAACCTCACCCAGGCAGGAGCAGGTATTTCATTACCCGAAGGATTTAACCAGGAGCTACCCGAAGCTAAAGCACAAAGCTGGTCGGACGTGATACTTCATATTTTTCCAGAGAATTTTGTTAAATCTGTTTATAGTGGTGATGTACTTCCGATTGTTGTATTCAGTGTAATTTTTGGTATAGCACTGGCCATGTTACCGGAAGAAAAGAAACGGCCTCTACTCAACTTCTCTGAAAGTTTGGCGGAAACCATGTTTAAGTTTACAAATATTATTATGCACTTTGCTCCCTTTGGTGTAGGTGCTGCAATAGCCGTTACGGTCGGGCATTTGGGTATTGATATTCTTACTTCTTTAATGAAGTTGCTGTTTACATTGTATGGTTCACTAATAGTTTTTTTAGGTGGGATCTTGTTACCCATTGCCTTAATTCTAAAAGTACCAGTGAGAAAATTTATAAAAGCAATTTCAGAACCTGTGTCAATTGCTTTTGCAACTACCAGCTCAGAGTCAGCCTTGCCAAAAGCCATGGAGAATATGGAGAAATTGGGAGTGCCTCGTAAAATAGTTTCATTTGTTCTGCCCACGGGTTACACCTTTAATCTGGATGGCACCACACTCTATCTATCATTAGCCTCTGTATTTGTTGCCCAGGCAGCCGGGATTCCTCTCACGATAGGACAACAATTATTAATGGGACTTACACTAATGCTGACCAGCAAGGGTGTTGCCGGAGTGCCACGTGCCTCTCTTGTAATTTTATTGGGAACAGCGGCATCATTCGGTTTACCCTTATGGCCGATCATGGCCATACTTGGAATCGATGAATTAATGGATATGGCTCGAACCTCAGTTAACGTGGCAGGTAATTGCTTAGCAACTGTTGTGATTGCTAAGTGGGAGGGTGAGTATAAAGAGCCTGAAGGTGAAATTGACTTTAACTAACTAACTAATCAATCGTCAGATTTTAGAAGTCTTCGATCGCAGTAAAAAATCAGCCATCACAAGTGCTGCCATAGCTTCTACAATAGGTACAGCCCGCGGCACCACGCACGGATCGTGTCTGCCTTTACCGGATATAACGGCCTCTTTTCCATCTTTGTCAACGGTACTTTGATCCTGCATAATCGTTGCCACTGGCTTGAAGGCAACATTAAAATAGATATCCTCTCCATTGCTGATGCCGCCCTGCACACCACCGCTGTGATTTGTTTTTGTTCTGATTTTTCCGGCCTCGTTAACAAACTCATCATTATGTTGCGAGCCTCGTAACATAACTCCTTCAAAACCGCTACCATACTCAAAACCTTTCACGGCATTAATGCTTAGCATGGCCTTACCCAATTCCGCATGCAGTTTATCAAACACAGGTTCACCCAATCCTACCGGTGTGTTTTTTATTACACAAGTGACTACGCCACCAATCGTATCACGGTCTAACCGAATCTGGTCAATGAGTGCAATCATTTTTTCAGCTGTAGCGGCATCGGGACATCGCACGATATTGTCTTCTGTCTTGCTAAGATCCAAACTGGTATAAACCGGTGCTTTCAAGTCTCCTACCTGCGAGACATAGGCATTTATTTCAATACCCGATTTCTTCAACAGTAATTTTGCTATGGCACCAGCAGCAACCCGCGCTGCTGTTTCACGTGCCGAACTTCTTCCACCACCGCGATAATCACGAACACCGTATTTCGCTTCATAGGTAAAATCGGCATGAGACGGGCGAAACGTATTTTGAATATGTGAATAATCTTTGCTTCGCTGATCCTGATTTTCTATCACAATGGCAATGGGTGTGCCCGTAGTCTGTCCTTCAAATATTCCGGAAAGAATTTTGAAGGTATCATCTTCTTTGCGTTGGGTAGTAATTTTTGATTGGCCGGGTTTTCTGCGATTTAGCTCAGATTGAATAAAGGTTTCGTCAAGGGTTAACCCCGCAGGACAACCATCGATGATGACTCCAATTGCCGGACCGTGCGATTCGCCAAAAGTGCTGATTCTAAAAAGAGTGCCGTAAGAGTTCATTTATGCGAAATTCAAAAAGTTAAGATACCAGAATCTACTCATCAATTATAAATTTTGCATTTAACTATTTCCGGAAAACAAGATAAGCAGCCGCTGCAAGCATCACCACAATAAAAATGTTAAAACCAACCTTTGTCCAATCATTGCCATGGGAAGAACGAAGGGTGTTGTCGGTGGCATCAATACGATCATAAAAGGAACCCAGGTCAGTACTTTCAATGAATTGGTTTTTTTTACTCTCACCTTTTACATTTAGTGTATAGCGCGAACGCAGGGTGTCATATTTTTTAGAAGTGGGATTGAAGAAGACCCAGTTAAAATAGTCACCTAACTTAAAGGCTCCGGGTTCTTTAGGAATCAGAAAATAATTAAAGGATTTTGTGCCCGATACCCGATTGCCTTCCCGGTTAATGCTCTGCCGGATACTGGGTTCGTAAAAATCAAAAAGGTTATCCTTCCCGATAATGGGCTTCTCGATAGAGGAAATATTTCCTTCTCCGAAAACCCTGAATTCATAAGACACACTTTGACCGGTTTCCAAATCGGTGGCAGCAATCTTTTCGTCTAGCCGATAATCACCAACGGCCACAGCGTTCCGCAAAGGGTGGGGCGGCAATTCTTTTACTTTTATGGTGCGCGTTTTCGAATAAAAAGTTTTGAAATCCTCCTGACGGTTTTGTCCGAAGAAGGAAGGGTTTTTTGCTACTTTGAATTTGATCATTTCAAGACCTACGCTGGGGAACTGCACGGGTTGGGTATTAAGCGGATAAAAAGTACCCTGATAAACCTTGTATTGGGTATAACCCTTCCCCTGGATTTCTACATGCTCGCCTTCTATATTTTCGATATTGAAATTTTCTTCCCAACAGTTGGCAGGGCGAAGTTTTTTCAAAATATCAGCGAGTTGTTTTCCCAATTCATGAAACTGCATGGGTGCCCGATTGTTGTCAGCTACTAAAAAAGATAATGTTGTTGTAAAACCTTCGCCCACATATACCTCATCTTTGCTGGTGGTAAGAGCAAGGAGCGCATCTTCTTTGATATCAATAAATTCAGTTTCGCCCCGGCCAAAAAAATCATCAATCGGGTCGCGGTCAAACGGACTGCGCAAAGGGTCGCGTTGCTGGACAGCTGGTCCCACCTTTACCTTTTTTCCAGTAACAGAAATGATTTGCTCATTCACGCGCATCTTGAAAGAAGGAATTGTGAAAACGCCCTGTTTAGTGGGAAGATAGGTCATCGTGATGCTTTGGGATGAACTTACTTGCCCATTCACAATGCTGGTTTGAGACTGCGTTGAGGTGCCTCTTTTCCGAAATCCTTCCACATCAGGAAAATTCTCATAACTTTTTAATCGGTCGTTATTTACCGACACGGTAATCGTCCAGGCCTGATTTTCGCCTATTTCATCAGGTCCCAGTGTGATTTGAATATTGTCCTGACCACGGACTGCCATGGCTGCAAACAACAAGAGAATAGAAAGTGTCGTTCTGGTCGTATATTTCATACTGCAATTAGCATCGCAACTCGTTGCATGATACAAAAGTAAATTCTTCTTTTCACTCTTCAACAGCTTTTGTATTTTCATGGTTGCAATGAGGCGGTTAATTGCGCAACGTACTTACAATTTTTTTAATGAAGATGCTCAGTTATGTAAAGCACATCCTTAGTCGGGTGAGTTTTGACGCGCGGCTTTTTGAGAAAGAGCTGCGAAAGGCTATCAAAATGCTGATAGCAGAGGAACTACAGGAGCTCCAGCGTTGGTGCTATGCCAATTACAGTGGAGAACACGAAGCGATTTTAAATCGCTGTTTTGTACGAGTTTAATTTTTGGAATCAAAGCCAAATCAGAAAGCCCCGCTTGTCGGGGCTTATTTTTTATGGAGAAACCCGATGTTTCTTTTCAGACCTTTAAACCCCGCTCGGGTAACGGCTGATTTTTTAAATAATTTTTGAAAAACTTCTTCTGTGATCTCGGACCAATCCTTCCGGGTCATATTTTCTAAATCCGGGTGAGGCGTAAACTTCGGTTCGTTATGGGGTTTTGAAAAACTATTCCATGGGCACACATCCTGGCAGATGTCGCAACCAAAAATCCAGTTTTCAAACTTGCCTTTTACAGAGGCAGGAATCTCTTCTTTTAATTCGATGGTAAAATAGGAAATACATTTGCTTCCATCCACTACATAAGGTTGGGGTATAGCTTGGGTTGGGCACGCATCCATGCAGGCCGTACAGGTGCCGCAATAATCTTTGATAGGACCATCATAGTCCAACTCGAGATCAATAATCAATTCGGCAATAAAAAAGAAACTTCCCATGGAGCGGTTTAGCAGCAGACTGTTTTTACCGATCCAACCCAACCCTGATTTTTGAGTCCAGGCCCGTTCATGTACCGGAGCCGAGTCCACGAAGGCGCGTCCATCAACTTGTCCCACTTCTTCCCGAATTTTATCAAGGAAAAGTTTGAGCTTGTCTTTAATTACCTGATGATAATCTTCGCCATAAGCATACTTGGCAATTTTATAAGTGTCGGGATTTTCTTTCGCCAGATCTTTTTCAGGATAATAATTGTAGAGAAGACTTACTACCGATTTGGCACCGGGTACCAACAAAGTAGGATCTAATCGTTTATCGAAATGATTTTCGAGGTAACTCATCTTCCCCTGATAGTTACGTTTCAGCCATTCTTCCAATCGGGGTGCTTCTTCAGCCAAAAATTCGGCTTTCGAAATTCCACAATAAGTGAAGCCGAGCTCGGTAGCGAGTGATTTAATGAATTGAGTTGATGTGTGAATGTTTTTCATAATCCCTCACCCCGTCCTTCGGACACCCCTCTCCCCGGGGAGAGGGGAAGGGGTGAGGGTTAATCAAATAACCCTGGCCCACGAGAAGATAATGGCGGCACAATTTTTAAATGTTTATACGCTTTTTCTGTGGCTTCGCGTCCGCGGCTGGTGCGTTTAATATATCCCTCCTGAATTAAGAAGGGTTCATATACTTCTTCAATGGTTTCGGCCTCTTCACCCACTGCAGTAGCAATGGTTGTTAATCCAACAGGTCCACCTTTAAATTTTTCAATGATGGTACTTAAGATGCGATTGTCCATATCATCAAAGCCATTCTCATCTACATCGAGTGCTTTCAGTGCCATTTGTGCAATGGAGATTGTAATGTTGCCATCTCCTTTTATCTGGGCAAAGTCGCGGGTACGCCTTAAAAGATTGTTGGCAATGCGTGGTGTGCCCCGGCTTCTACGGGCAAGTTCAAAAGCTGCATCATCAACGATAGGAGTTTTCAGAATATCGGCTGACCGTTTAACAATCTTGGTAAGCAGCTGTGAGTCATAATATTCAAGTCTTGCATTGATGCCAAAGCGAGCCCGCAAAGGTGAGGTGAGTAACCCGGCCCGGGTTGTAGCGCCAATCAAGGTAAAGGGGTTCAAACTTATTTGCACCGATCGCGCATTGGGCCCGGAGTCGAGCATAATATCAATGCGAAAATCTTCCATGGCGGAATACAGATATTCTTCCACTATGGGATTAAGTCGGTGTATTTCATCGATGAACAATACATCGTTCGTCTCAAGGTTGGTTAATAAACCGGCAAGATCGCTCGGTTTATCCAACACAGGTCCGGATGTTATTTTGATATTAGACCCCAACTCATGTGCAATAATAAATGACAAGGTAGTTTTACCGAGCCCCGGAGGGCCGTGGAGGAGAACATGATCAAGAGACTCTTCGCGTTGTTTGGCGGCTTGTACAAAAACCTTAATGTTATCTACTACTTTTTGTTGCCCGGTAAAGTCGCTAAATGAAAGTGGCCGTAAGGCTTTTTCAATTTCCTTTTCGGCAGGACTGAATCCTTCGGTATCTCCCTTTAAATAGTCTTCGCGCATGTGTATTTGAATCACGAAAGTTAAGGAAATAAACTGCCAAAACAGTTTGCTGTGTGGCTAAGGCTTTTAACTTGCAATCCCAATAATTTAAGTATGGACAACCGCTGGAAAAATGCGCTGTATTCTTTGCTCGTGCTGGCAGCTATGGCGGCAGTATGGAAGTGGCGACAGCGCCCCGATGCAAACCCGGTGCGCATTGAGGGCGAGACAATGGCCACGACCTATCACATCACCTACTTTGATGATGAACAGCGTAATTTTAAAAAGTCGATTGACTCCATACTGGTGTTGGTTAATCAATCGATTAATAATTACAATCCTGATTCAGAGATCTCACGCTTCAACGGTTCTGTAAGTTTTCAATTTACTCTACCGTATTTATTGCCACCCTTAAAAACTGCCCAGAAAGTATTTTCTGATTCGCAGGGCGCGTTTGATCCAACCGTTATGCCTTTGGTGAATTTATGGGGCTTTGGATATAAAAAAGTGGAAAGACCCGATAGCTCTAAAATAGATTCTATCAGAAATCTTATCGGTTTTGAAAAGATTCAGTTTAACCAGGATAGCCTCTGGAAACTTAATCCACTGGCTCAGGTAGATCTAGGCGGCATTGGCCAGGGATATGGTGCTGATGTGATCACCGATTTCTTAAAGTCGAAGGGAATTAGAAACATGTTGGTTGAGTTAGGAGGAGAAGGGATGGCATGTGGAATTAATCTTCAATCAGGTAAACCCTGGGAGTTGGGTATTCTGGATCCCAACTCTACAGAGCAAAATCAAACTTTTAAAGCGTATGTTACATTGACTAATAAATCATTTACCACGTCCGGCAACTACTTCAACTATCGAGAAGTAGACGGCAAGAAGTACTCCCATACCATTGACCCGGAAACAGGATATCCGGCAATTCGCGAAATTTTGAGCGCCTCGGTTTTTGCTGACGACTGCACAACAGCTGATGCGTGGGGCACGGCAATCATGGTGATGGGGCATGAGAAAGCAATTGATTTGGTGAAGAAACATCCGGAACTGGATGTATTTCTGATTTATTCAACTTCCGATGGGATTGCTACCTTTGCCACCGAAAATATCAGTAAGTATTTAACGATTAATCCTTGAAAGAATCTTCTTCATCCTGTCAAAATTTCGAGTAAAGGTCTATGACGTTAAAACTAATAGTTCTCTTTTTTACACCGCTCTTAGCCGGGCTCATGGTGTATCTGGTGCCAACCGCCAAGGGCAATAGTTTCAAATTATTGTTGGTGTTTGCAGGCTCTTACCTGTTTGCGATTACCGTTACTCATATCTTACCAGAATTATATCGGCAACACCAGCATGTAGAGTTGATCGGCTTATTTGTTTTGGCTGGATTTTTTCTGCAACAACTTTTGGAATACTTTACTTCCGGTGTGGAACATGGTCATATACACACCGATGAACATCATCATCACCACGATCACGGGCATGCTCATACCCACCAAAAGGTTTCAGCCATTGTATTATTGTCTGCTTTATGTGTGCATGCCTTTTTAGAAGGGAGCATGCTGGCCCAGCCCAATACCATGGGTTTTGGGTATGATGTAAATGCAGTTTTGTTAGGCATTGCCTTGCACCGGGCACCGGCTGCCTTTGCATTGATGACCGTGTTGGCTTCCCAGTTACATTCCAAAAGAAAAGCGTTACCTCACTTACTCATCTTTTCAGTTGCCGCCCCGGTAGGGCTTTTAATCAGTTCATACTTTGTAGAAAGCCAGGTTTTATCTGACACCGGTTTGATTTATTTATATGCCTTGGTAAGCGGAAACTTTCTACACATTTCTACGACCATCGTATTTGAGAGCAGCCCGGAGCATACGTTTAACGCTAAAAAATTAGCGATAGCAATTGTAGGATCATTGGTAGCAGTAGCTGTTGAATACGCTATATAATCCGATTATATAGTTCAGATACGGCCATTAAAATGATTTGAATGAACCTCTATTTTGTTTTGGCATTTTCCATGGCCTTAACAAGTTTGTGCAGGTCTTTGGGATTTTTAAAATCAGTTTTTAACTCTTTTCTCAGGGTGGCAAATAAAGCCTTGTCTGCCGAGTAGAATTTTTCAAGACCACTTTTATTCTTTATTGGAACCAATTTTACACCATCATGTAAAAAATTGTTTGACGCTTTCATGCGTGTACTTTCCAATGAACCCGCATTAATATATCCGTTTGAACTTGGTTCTTTGATATAAACATAATGTTGTGTCAGGATATAAGGTGCCACGGGGCTTGGTTCATAGATTTCTACAAGGCCCAGTAATGAAACATCCTTATAGTAGTATTTAGATCCGGGAACAAACCACCTGTCTTGATTGAGCAATTTAATAAGCTTAAAATTTCCGGGTGAGATAAACATCTCACGTTCTTTATAGATAACCTCAGCGGCAGAATTTACTAAATTTAATTTGCCCTGATCAAATTGTGCGGAACCATTTGCAAATGTGATTTCGACAGGAAGCCAATCATCAATCAAACATTCTGAACCAACAAATTTGCTCTCTGTACTTGACGAGCGGTACTTGGCTCCATAAAAGTTCTCAAATTGAAGTTGAGCTCGTAGGGCATCATTACCTTGAGAATATACGTGATTGGAGAATTGGGAAACGACAATAATTAAGATCAACCCTGAACCGACCCCCCGCAAAACCTGATAAAAGACCTTCATAATTAATAATGTATCGTTTAATTTTTTTTAATCAATTAAAAAGAAAGGGAAATTAAGAATGCATACGTTGCCCTGATTCTTTGCTTAAAATCGCATATTTAATACGGATTTTTGACCGTAAAGATGTTCTATTTTATAGATTTATACAAAAAACAGATTAATTACAGGCCATTTACTCTAACGTATGAAGAAACCAGAAACAATAGCCGAGTATCAACAACAGTATGCACACAGCGTTGAAAACCCGGAGGCCTTTTGGGCTAATGTGGCTGAAGATTTTGTGTGGCAGAAAAAATGGGATGCTGTTTTGGAGTGGGATTTTCTCAAGCCTGAAGTGAAATGGTTTGTGGGTGGCAAACTAAATATTACAGAGAATTGCATTGATCGCCATCTTCCGCATAAAGCAAATCAAACTGCCATTATCTGGGAGTCTAACGATCCTCATGAGGAGTCGCGGTATATTTCTTATCAGGAGTTGTACCATGAGGTTTGCCGTGTGGCCAACATGCTGAAAAACCAGGGTGTAAAAAAGGGCGACCGTGTCTGTATTTATATGCCGATGATTCCGGAGGTGGCTTTTGCTATGCTTGCCTGTGCCCGCATCGGGGCGGTGCATTCGGTTGTGTTTGCCGGATTTTCTGCCGGGTCACTGATCGATCGTATTAATGATGCAGGCTGCAAAATGATTCTTACCAGCGATGGATCCTACCGGGGTGACAAAAAATTAGATTTGAAATCAATCATCGATGAAGCAATTCTGAAATGTCCTGTAGTTGAGAAGACAATTGTATACAAACACACAGGTGTATCTGTTTCGATGCAACAAGGGCGTGATTTCTGGTGGCACGAGGAGATAAAAAAAGCAGCTTCAACGTGTGAGCCGGAGGTAATGGACTCGGAGGATCTACTTTTTATTTTGTATACATCGGGCTCCACAGGCAAACCTAAAGGCATGGTTCATACGTGTGGAGGTTATATGATCTACACCGCTTATACCTTTCAAACAGTTTTTCAATATCAGCCCGGCCAGATCTTTTGGTGCACTGCCGATGTTGGGTGGGTTACCGGCCACTCTTATATTCTTTATGGACCGTTAGCAACGGGTGCCACAACCTTAATGTTTGAAGGCATTCCCTCCTGGCCTGATATGGGACGGTTCTGGCACGTAGTTGAAAAGCATCGGGTAAATATTTTTTATACAGCGCCCACCGCTATTCGTTCGCTTGAAAAAGCACCCCTTAGTTTTATTCATCAATATGATCTGCATTCAATCAAAGTGTTGGGCACGGTGGGTGAACCCATCAATGAAGAAGCCTGGCATTGGTATCATGAACATATTGGGCGTAAGCAATGTCCCATCGTTGATACCTGGTGGCAAACGGAAACGGGTGGTATTATGATTTCGCCTATTGCCAACGTTACAAAACTTAAACCGGCTTTTGCCACACTACCGTTGCCGGGAGTTCAACCGGCTGTGATGGATGAAAGCGGAAATGAATTACTCAATAATGGAGTGGAAGGGAGACTGACCATTAAATTTCCGTGGCCCGCGATGGCCCGCACTATTTATGGAGATCATCAACGATTTAAAGACACTTACTTCTCCACCTTCCCTGGAAAATATTTTACGGGTGATGGATGTAAACGCGATGACGAAGGATTTTATCGAATCACAGGAAGGGTGGATGACATTATCATCGTGTCAGGCCATAACATGGGTACAGCCGAAATAGAAAGCGCGATTGATGAGCACTCGGCCGTGTGCGAAACGGCCGTGGTTGGATTTCCCCATGATATTAAAGGGCAGGGAATTTATGCGTATGTGATTTGTTATGATAAACCGCACGAAGAAGAAAACTTAAGAAAGGAGATTCGCGAAATTGTATCAAAAATAATTGGCCCGATTGCCAAGCCCGATAAGATTCAATTCGTGAGCGGGTTACCAAAAACCAGATCCGGGAAAATAATGCGTAGGATTTTACGTAAAGTGGCTGAAGGCGAAACCAGTAATTTGGGAGATACTTCCACCTTGCTGGATCCAGCCATTGTGGATGAAATTAAAGGTGGGGCGCTTTAACAGGCATGCACAAAACGGGATCGCGGCTCAAAGGCCGCGATGACTGGATGACTTTTGGGACAGCCTCCTGATTGAAAGTTCAGTTAAGTGAGTATTTTTACCTATTAAATAGAATAAGATTATGGCAATGGATGTAAGCGGAACGGTGGTAGCATTATTACCTCTCCAAACAGGACAAGGAAAAAATGGAGTCTGGAAAAAGCAGGAGTTTATTATTGAAACTCCTGGTCAATATCCCAAAAAAGTATGCCTTTCACTCTGGGGCGAAAAAGTAGATGAGAATAAAGTCTCCATCGGAGATAAAATAACGGCCTCCGTTAATCTGGAGAGCCGCGAGTATAATGGTCGTTGGTACACAGATGCACGGGCCTGGAAAGTGGCCCGGCAGACAGGTGGCGCTGACCGCGAAGTGCCACCACCTTCCGATGAACCCTTTATACCCGATACAAACGCAAGTGATGACTTACCGTTCTAGTTTGAAATAAACCTTAATAAATGAGAAGGCCCCGCATGTTGCAGGGCCTTCTTTTTCGAGTCTTATTTTTTGATTTATGAACCACACGCCTCACAGGCATCCGGATTATCCAGTGAGCAGGCCATGTCGGCACGCTTCTGATCATAATCAACCTGCTCGTAAGGAATAGATTGCTGCTTTTCAGATTTTACCGCGGTATACGCAACAGTTGGTTCCGTTACTGCTACAACAGCAGGAGTAAGTTCAGCAACCTGTGGCTGTTGCATCGCTGTTTTGTCGAGTGTAAACTTGATGGCATCGGCAGCGGCCGTAGAGCGCAGGTAATACATACCCGTTTTTAATCCTTTCTTCCAGGCATAAAAATGCATAGAGGTAAGCTTACCAAAGTTTGGATCGGTTAAGTGAATGTTCAAACTCTGCGACTGACAGATATAAGCACCACGGTCCGCACTCATGTCAATGATTGACTTCTGCGAAATTTCCCACACGGTTTTATAGATGTCCTTGATGTTTTGCGGAATCTCAGGGATCGGCTGAACAGAACCATTGGTAGAGATTAATTTCTGACGCATGTTTTCATTCCACAATCCAAGACTGATCAGATCTTTCATCAGATGCTTGTTGGCAATAATGAATTCACCAGACAATGTTCTGCGTGTATAGATGTTTGATGTATACGGTTCGAAACATTCGTTGTTACCCAAAATCTGTGAGGTAGAAGCTGTAGGCATAGGTGCCAGCAACAAGGAGTTGCGAACGCCAAATTGCTTCACATCTTTTTTAAGATTGTCCCAATCCCAACGACCAGATGCTGGAGTAACTCCCCACATGTCAAATTGAAAAATTCCTTTTGATACGGGTGAGCCTTTGAATGTTTCGTAAGTACCATTCACCTTCGCTAACTCCATGGACGTTTCCATGGCTGCAAAGTAGATAGTTTCATGAATGTCGGTATTCAATCCACGAGCTTCCGGAGAATCGAAAGGCATGCGTAATAAAATAAATGCATCTGCCAATCCTTGCACACCAATGCCAATGGGGCGGTGGCGCATGTTGGAGTACTTCGCTTCCGGTACGGGGTAGTAATTTACATCGATTACCTTGTTCAGGTTGCGGGTAACTACTTTGGTGATTTCATATAATTTCTGGTGATCGAAATTGCCGTCTTCAGTTACAAACTTGGGCAGCGCTATGGAAGCGAGGTTACATACAGCAACTTCATCGGGTGAAGTATACTCCATGATCTCTGTGCACAAGTTGCTCGACTTAATCGTGCCCAGGTTTTTCTGATTCGATTTTTTGTTCGCGGCATCCTTATACAACATGTAAGGAGTGCCGGTTTCAATCTGAGCCTCCAGAATCTCAAACCACAGGTCTTGTGCTTTGATTTGCTTGCGGGCTTTTCCTTCTTTCTCGTATTTCTCGTAGAGGCGTTCAAATTCTTCGCCATAGCAATCGGCCAGGCCGGGTGCTTCATTCGGGCAGAAGAGTGACCACGACTCGTTGGTTTCAATACGTTTCATGAACAAATCCGGAATCCACATCGCGTAGAACAGATCACGCGCGCGCATCTCTTCTTTGCCGTGGTTCTTTTTCAGTTCCAGAAATTCAAAAATATCCGCATGCCAGGGTTCGAGGTAAATAGCAAAGCTTCCTTTGCGTTTGCCACCACCCTGATCTACATAACGGGCAGTCATGTCAAAGTTTCTAAGCATGGGCACAATGCCATTGGAGGTGCCACCCGTTCCTTTAATATAAGAGCCTTTCGCACGCACATTATGAATGCTAAGTCCAATGCCACCTGCTGATTGAGAAATCTTGGCAGTTTGTTTCAGGGTATCATAAATTCCATCAATGCTGTCGTCCTTCATGGTAAGAAGGAAACAGGAAGAAAGTTGTGGCTTCGGAGTGCCAGCATTGAACAGGGTTGGGGTAGCGTGGGTGAACCACTTCTCAGATAACAGGTTGTACGTCTCAATACCAGCAGCGATATCTTCACCATGGATACCAACAGCCACGCGCATCAGTAAATGCTGCGGGCGCTCAACCACTTTACCGTCTACCTTCATCAGGTACGAACGCTCAAGAGTTTTGAATCCAAAGTAATCGTAACTGAAATCGCGATCGTAAATGATGGCGTCATCCAGTTCCGCAGCGTTCTCGTGAATCACCTTCCAGGTCTCTTTCGAAATCAGGGGTGCGTTTTGTCCGGTTTTTGGATCCACGTAGGTGTAAAGTCGCTTCATGGTGTTGGAGAAGGACTTGCTGGTAACCTTGTGGAGGTTTGAAACCGCAATGCGAGCCGCCAGTTTGGCGAAATCCGGATGTTTAGTGGTCAGCGAAGCGGCAATCTCAGCTGCGAGATTGTCGAGTTCCTGCGTTGAAACACCATCATACAGACCATTAATCACTTTCATGGCCACCTCTACTGGGTTGACAAATTTGGGATCTAAACCGTAGCAGAGTTTTTCAATGCGGGCCGTGATTTTATCAAACTTTACGGACTCCCGGTGTCCGTCACGTTTTAATACGAGCATTTATAATAGGGTTGTGTTGGTAAAAAATAGAAAGTTTAAAAAATGTAGTCGAATGTATTAAAAATCTTCGTTCAGTGAAAACTTAGGCGAAGAATCTTTTTCCATGCTATTCATCACACCAGCTTTCTGGTATTCGGCCACCCGCTTTTCAAAGAAGTTGGTTTTGCCGCGCAGCGAAATCATATCCATGAAGTCGAAGGGGTTGGTTGCTCCGTAAATCTTTTTGCCGATCAATTCGTTCAGTAGACGATCAGCAACGTATTCAATATACTCACGCATCTGGGCAGCGTTCATGCCAATCAGGTTTACAGGCAAGGCGTCTGTCACAAATTCTTTTTCAATTTCAACAGCATCTTTAATAATCTCAATTACTTTTTCCTCAGGCATTTTGTTAACAATATGCTTGGTGTACAGGTGGCAGGCAAAATCACAATGAAGTCCTTCATCTCTGGAGATCAATTCATTAGAAAAAGTTAAGCCAGGCATCAGGCCCCGTTTCTTCAACCAGAATATAGAGCAGAAAGAACCGGAAAAGAAAATGCCTTCAACCGCAGCAAAAGCAATCAGACGTTCCTGAAAATTTCCTTGCGAGATCCACTTCAACGCCCAGTCGGCTTTTTTCTTTACACAATCCATTGTATCAATCGCATGAAAGAGTTTGTCTTTTTCTTTCGGATCTTTCACATACGTGTCTATTAATAAAGAGTAGGTTTCTGAGTGAATATTCTCAATGGCAATCTGGAAGCCATAAAAAAACTTCGCTTCGGTATATTGAACTTCACCCACAAAGTGCTCGGCAAGATTTTCGTTTACAATGCCATCGCTGGCCGCGAAGAACGCCAACACATGGGTAATAAAATGACGTTCGCCATCATTCAGGTTGAGCCAGTCTTTCATATCCTGACTCAAATCGATTTCTTCTGCCGTCCAGAAACTGGCCTCAGCCTGTTTATAGAACTTCCAGATTTCAGGTTGCACGATCGGAAATAAGACAAAACGATCTTTGTTCTCTTTCAAAATTGGTTCTTCCTGTACAGATTGACTCATCGTAAAATATTTTTAAGGTTACTTTATGTTTTCGCAAACAAAAACGGGTGCAGGTCTTTGTTTAACGGTATTTATTTTTTGTAGCAAGTGTGGATGAAGTGAAGAGTCACAATCCAACAACACCATCGACAAATATTCGAAATGATGAAGGAAAAACAAAGGGGTGTTTTTATCCTTGAGCGATGGTTGAGCAGGTGCTTTTCGTGTAAGTGTTTGGTAGATAGTTGATTTAAATTTTATGTGTCAATCAATGCATGAGATGAAAAAAAATAAATTTTTTTCCGAGGCCAAAATGTTAGGTAAGCAGGTGAAAATTGTTAGTTAAAGTAGCGAGCAGAACCACAAAGCAAAAGTGGTAGCCCACCGGGTTGGTGTTCGATTAAATTCAATGGAGATTTCTCTGTGTCTTTCCTGCGGTTGCCTTCCTGAACATTTAGCTACTATGCTTTTTATGAAGTGCTGCAACTATTTTGAGCCTTTTGGGGCACGGTAAATTTATCCCTATATCGCTTAAATGCCTCTTTTTCAACACCATACAGGGATTTTAGTTGGTTCTTTTGCTTTTCAGGGCGTTTACTCTATCTTTGCAGTCCATTTTTAAAAATCAATAAGCATGTACGCAATTGTAGACATTGCAGGAAAACAGTTTAAGGTGGCTAAAGACCAATATATCTATGCTCCGAAGATGGAAGCAGAGGCTGGTTCAAACGTATCGTTTGATAAAGTTCTTCTTCTTGACAATGACGGAACGGTGGACGTTGGCGCCCCTACTGTAAAAGGTGTTAAAGTATCTGGTAAGGTATTGGAACACGTAAAAGGTAACAAGGTGATCATCTTTAAAAAGAAGCGAAGAAAAGGCTATGCGGTAAAGAACGGTCATCGTCAGCAGTTCACGAAAGTCCAGATCGAAAGCATCGGATAGTTGATTTGAGAATTTGAAGATTTGAGAATAAATCTTCAACCATCAAATCGGGAATTATCAAATTAACGAATCATCAAATTTTCAAATTGAGTTATGGCACATAAAAAAGGTGAAGGTAAAGTAAAGAACGGCCGCGAATCGGAAAGCAAACGATTAGGTATCAAGATATTTGGTGGTCAGAAAGTAGTTGCTGGTAACATCATTGTTCGTCAGCGTGGCACAAAACATAATCCGGGGCGCAACGTAGGTATTGGTAAAGACCATACCTTATTTGCTCTTACTCCGGGTGTAGTTGTTTTCAAAAAAGGCAAAGCCAATAAGTCGTTTGTATCGGTTCAGGCCGAAGCTTAGTTTATAATAAGATCAAGGAAATATTATGAAAAGCATCCCTAAAGGGGTGCTTTTTTGTTTTTGAGGCAGTTATTTTTTCAGTGACTCGCTTTAGTATCCACTTTTGTAGTTGCCCAAGATCAAGTGATTTCTTTTGCTACCACTGTTTAAGCTGCTGATATCACTGCTGGCAAAACATTCAAAGTCGTAGCAGGACTCCAACGTAAGGTGCCAGGAATTTTAATTAGCGATGGTGGCAGCAGTTGCTAAAAGATACTTTTTTGCACGGCAAATGATGGTTTTTAATCCTTTAACCGATTAAGTCTGCCATAACAACTAAAAAGCTCAATTTTTTCAAGGAATACCAAATTTCCTCCTGTATCACCTCGGTTTAACTAATTTAAAGTAGATGAATTTTAGTGAGAGAATTTTTTGAGTGTGAAATTATTGTTACTTTTCCAGCCATAAAATTAATTTATCCTGTTCATAACTTTATTTTATACCTACTTAAACCAAAAACTATGAGGAAATTTTTACTGCTGGTCTCATTCTTTATTGTATCCGCTTTTGTAGTGGCGCAAGATCGAGTGGTTTCAGGTAAAGTCACGTCATCTGATGATGGATCTGCTTTGCCTGGTGTGAATGTTGTGCTTAAAGGCACAACAAATGGTTCTGTTACCGATGGAGATGGTAATTTTAGACTTTCTATCCCTTCCGGGGATGGGACTTTATCCTTCTCGTTTATCGGTTTTCTCACGCAGGACGTAGCCATAGGAGGCAGATCGACAATTGATATTCAACTTGTATCGGATATCAAGCAATTGAGTGAAGTAGTTGTAACGGCCGGGGGATTGATCGTTCAGAAAAAAGAACTCGGAAATTTTACTACTACTGTCAAAGCCGCTGATATTACGGCAGGTAAAACTTCCAATGCTGTTGCGGGACTCCAGGGTAAAGTACCCGGACTTTTAATTAGTGCAGTAAGTAGTGGAGTTAATCCCAACTACAGAGTTGTGCTGAGAGGGCAACGTTCTTTATTAGGTAACAATCAAGCTTTATTGATTCTTGATAACGTTATTACGCCAACTGAAGTTCTGGGAAATCTTAATCCGGAAGACATTGAGGATATTCAGGTACTAAATGGTGCTGGTGCCGCTGCACTTTATGGATCAGATGCATCCAATGGTGCACTTATTGTAACCACGAAAAGAGGTAAGAAAGGAAGAACAGAGATCAAGGTTGCTAATACTACAACCTTTGAAACGGTAAGTTATTTGCCTAAACTTCAAAGTCAATTTGGTTCAGGAACCACGCCAGACACACCGCCCATTTATACACCATATGAAAATCAGCAATATGGCCCTCAATTTGACGGCAGCTTGCGAGTAATTGGCAAACCCATTGCCGATGGCTCTATTCAAACTGTTCCCTATTCTCCTTCCAGCGAAGGTAAAAATGAATTTTGGGAAACAGGTACCCAGAACCAGACTGACCTTAGTTTTTCATCGGGTGATGAGAAGGGGAATCTGTATGTAGCTGCGCAATATTTTAAACAGAACTCTACAGTGCCTTGGGATAAATATAATCGATATAATTTCAGGGTTAATACCGATAGATTTATTACTGAAAAAGTGAAAGTAGGAGTGTCAGCGAACTATGTGGCAAATAATTTTGACATAAGTTCCGGTGTTGGTAGTGCTTATACAAACGTACTCATGTCACCCGCGCAAATACCTCTCACCCGTTACAAAAATTGGAAGACTGATCCGTTTGCGAATCCTAATGGTTATTACAATGAGTATTACGACAACCCATATTACACGTTAGAAAACAATAGATCCGAGACAAGAAACAATTACTTGCAAGGAAACATTGAACTTCAATGGATGCCAATAAAGCAGTTAACGTTAACATCTCGTCTTGGTCTAAGTGCGAGGGACGCGATTAATAAAACGTATAGTGGTAAGTTTAATTATTCAGATTATACCAGATCTATTTCTGGAGGATCAAAAACGGATGATTTAGGCTCGGTGTCTAATTCTTCATTCACCAGCAGCCAGCTAATTGTGGATCTATTGGCACAATACAAAGCAACCATCTCAGACTTCTCCGTGAATCTGGTAGGTGGATTTCAATCCAGGGAGAATAAAAACAATAATGTGTTTGTTAATGTAAATGGTTTGGTAATCAGTGATGTATATAACGTAAGTAATTCATTAACCAACCTGGGTGGTGGCCAGAACAGTGAGCATTTCAGCCAATTTGGAGTTTATGCCGATGTGCGTTTTGGTTATAAAGATTTCGCTTTTTTACATGCCACAGGTCGTAACGACTGGCGATCGGTATTGGCACCTGAAAACAGATCATTCTTCTATCCACAAGTGGATGCCTCCGTTATCGTAACGGAAGCCATTCCAACCCTAAAGGATATTGATTGGTTAGGTCAATTAAAAGTTAGGGCCAGCTACTCGCAAGTAGGTCAGGTGAATATTGATCCGTACTCGCTCAATACTACGTTTAGTCAAGCGTATGGCTACCCCTACGCATCGGGTGGTGGATTTTCTTTAGGAAACACGCTCGTAGCTCCTGGTCTGCAGCCTGAAATTACAACCGCGGTTGAGGCAGGTTTTGATTTAGATTTAAATAAGTATTTGGCTAGCATTGGCTTTACCTACTATAAAAGTAACACGGTGGATCAAACCATCCCTGTACAAATTTCGAGTGGTACAGGGTATAATACCTTGTTAACCAACGTTGGTGAAGTGGAGAATCGTGGAATTGAAACGTATATCCGGGCTACGCCCATTGAAACAACGTATGGTTTAAGTGTGTTTGTACAGGCTACCTATACGCTGGCAAAAAACAAGGTGCTTTCCTTGTCTGATCAGTCTGATCTATTGATTCTACCGGGTGGCGTTGGTAATGCCAGAATTGTTGCCAAGGTAGGTCAGCCCTTCCCGTTCTTACAGGTTACTGAATATGAACGAACTGAGCAAGGCCAGATTATCGTAGATGCAAATACCGGTTTCCCTTCTACCGATGGTTCTTTTAATGATGTAGGAACCACAGCCCCTCCACACATCTTGGGGTTGTCCAGTACAATTTCATTCCGCGGATTTAAATTATCAGGTACTGCAGAATTTCGTACCGGGCACTATATCTATAATAGCATAACCACGGCCTTCGATTTTTCTGGAGCGGGGATAAGATCCACGTGGTACAATCGCGATCGTTTTGTAATTCCTAATTCTGCATACGCAGATCCTGAAAATGAGGGTGCATATATCCAGAATACCAATGTAACTACTACCACTGGTGGTGCTGATTTCTGGACGGATGGGTCAAGAAACACGGGTATCGGTGAAAACTTTACTCATTCTGCCGGGTTCTGGAAAATCCGTGAAATATCATTGCGCTATGATTTCCCGACTCAAATGCTTAGTTCTCTTAAATTTATCAAAGGAGCCGCTTTGAGTATACAAGGTCGTAATTTGTTCATCTGGGTGCCAAAAACAAATCTTTACACCGATCCAGAATATAGTGCTAACGGATCAGGTAGCAATGCAATCGGATTTACAAATATTAACCTTACTCCACCCGCACGTTATATCGGTGGTACTATTTCATTAACGTTTTAATTGACTCCTATGAAAAAAATAAATTTTAAAATTTTAACAGGGATACTATCAATGCTCTTGATAATATCCTCCTGTGATGATTTTCTGGATATAAACGAAAACCCAAATTCTCCTATAACAGCTGATGTGCAATTGGTATTACCGCAAGCCATTGTGGCGTCTGCCAATATAGCCAACCAGTTCAATAGCTATGGTGGACATTTCGGAGGCTTCATAGCCAATGCAGGTGGGTTTTCCGGATTTGGAAATCTTTTGAGTTATAACCTTACTCCCAGTGATTATAATGCGTTGTGGGTAAATACGTATCAGGATCCTTTGCAAGATTTACAATATGTTATTGAAAAGACTGAAGGGATTGACGAATTCTCCTATTTCAATGCGGCTGCTAAAATTATGTCAGTAGTAAATTACCAGCGATTGGTAGATGCATTTGGAGATATACCATACACTGAAGCGTTGCGCGGAGATGAAGGAATTAATGCGCCCGCCTATGATGATGCGGCCACAGTTTATCAGAGTCTGGTTGCAAAATTGGATGAAGCGATTGATATCATTGAAAACGCCCAGTTCCCGCTCAGTCTTGAAAATCCTACAGATTCAAGAGGCTTTGATCCACTTTTTAATGGTGACATTGATAGTTGGAAGCGTTATGCAAATACCCTCAAACTAAGGATATTTATTCGTACCGGAAACTCGGCTGGCGTAGGTTCACTTGATCTGGGAATTGGGTTCTTAACTTCGGATGCTATTGTAAATCCGGGCTATGAGAAAAATAGACCCAATCCAACCTGGAATAGCTGGGGGAGAACAACAACGGATGCATTGTCTAACTCATCTCGTGTGCCCACCACGTATTCTTTTGCTTTCTATGGCGGCACGGGCGCTAAAATTTCAGATACAGGTCGCGGTGAAACTATTTATGTGAACTTCCCGGCAACACCAACCAATCAATTAGGGAATGAAGTAAACAACCCAACCATTGTTGCCGGTCAGGTAACATGGGCTTCTAATCAGGCTGGATTGGAAGGTACGGGTGTCCTTAAAGGACCTGCCATGGGCCGACCATTAATGTTACTGGCTGAATCCTTTTTCCTTCAGGCGGAAGCACAATTGAATGGCTGGCTTGCTGGTGACTTTGTTACTTCATACTACTCAGGGATAGACGCATCTTTCTCTTATTTGTATCAGGATGAGAGCGGAGCGATTGTTACCCCGGTAGCGCCCATCATCGCAACCTATAAAACAGTTAATGTTGGTAATAGATTGGTTGAAATTGAAGTAGCGACAACGGCAGCCCAGCGACAGGAGGCAATCATTACCCAAAAATACATTGCCATGAATATGATTACTTCAGATGAAGCCTGGAATGAATACCGTAGAACTGGATTTCCAGTTTCAGTTTCCGGAGGCGGACCACGGGTGGATATTGCCTCTAACAAGTCGACCATTACATCGCGACCAGACAGAATGCCAACCCGGGTTCTTTATCCATCTAGTGAGCAGTCGTTTAATGCTGAAAACTATGTCGATATAGATTTCAGTTCGGAGCGTATTTTCTGGGATCCTAATTAATTCTTAATCAAAAAGAAACTGTATGAAAAATTATATATTTAAAATAAGTGTCGTGCTTTTTGGCTTAGTCTGGACTTCGTGTCTGGATGATAGCAGGTATGCACTGGATCCATCCACCTCGAATAATATTATTGAGTTTCTGGATTCCTCGGTTCCAACCAATCCGTCTGGAGCAATTTATCCTGTGTACACTAATACAACAGAAATTGTACCGGAATTTTTACTTGAGCTTCCTGTAAGTTTTTCAGGCCCCAATGGCAATTCACAGGATATCGAGCTCACATTGGCTGTTGACCCTTCTGCCTTGGCTGCATATAACCAACAAATGCAAGACGAATTGGGTGGATCAACTTATACCATGATGCCGGATAATTATTATTCATTCACCAATACAACAGTCACAATTCCAAAAGGGCAAACGAAAGCTTCTGTGTCGTTGAGTGTGTTTCCTGATCAGTTTGATCTGACAAAGAATTTTGCTGTACCAATTAGAATTGTTTCCGCTTCAACAGGGATATTAAGTGCACATTTCAGTGTTGCTTTAATTGCTGTGGTTGTTAAAAATGAGTTCGATGGTGTTTACGATATAATTGATGGTTCAATTACCAGAAATTCAGGGTCCGGCCCTGATCCGGTGTTAGGTGGAGACTATGTGGATGGTCTTACCATGGAGTTGGCCACTATTAATGGTAATACGGTAGGCTTTGCACCATTATGGAAGGAAGGGAGCGGTATTGGTGGAATTCCTGCAACTCAAATGGTGATTAATGGAACTGCAATAGTTATTAGCTCTGGAAATGCTACCATGAAGAACACTCCAGGTGAGATTAATGAATATGATCCGGCCACACGAACTTTTACCATGAATTTTGATTGGGGAACCGCACCAAGCACCAGGATTATATCCAATCTTAAACTTCGGTATAAGCAGCCTAGACCTTAGGGAGTGGGTGGCACAAAATTTTTGTTTAAAATCTTAAAAGTAGACCATGAAAAAAAATATAAATAGATTCATGTTCACATTGACCTTAGCGGCTGTCTTATTGAGCTGTGAAGAAGATGTAGAACCTACACAAATCACTACGGACTTTTCCAGTATAGCATCTACCTACAATGAAAAAGATGGTACGGCAACCGTAGTTATTCCTTTTCGCAACGGGAGTGCCGATTTTGCAAGTAATGCTGAAGTTTCGTTTGGAGGAACGGCCACGGAGGGACAGGATTATTCTTTAGTAAGCGTTACTGCTGAAGGGGTGCAGATCAGTATTATTGATGATAATAATTTCGAGCCCAATGAGTCGATTAGGGTACAGATACCATCCTCCAACGGAAACAGTATTCATACGATAACAATCATAAGCAACTGTGAGGATACGGACTCTCCTTATTTAAAGTATTTTGCGGGTACCTGGGAGGCCATAGAAAAGTATGGCCCGGTTCCTGCAGATTGGTATGGACCTTATGAAATTCATTTCGAGCAAGATTCGGAAGATCCAACAAAATTTCTTCTGGATAACTTCTATGATTCAGGCCGATCTGCTTACCTGATTTTTGACGTAGCAACGGGTGAAGTTCATTTTCCTGATCAGCAACCATTACCAGATCCAGGGGCGCCAACTTTACTAACAGAATCTTCCGGCACATTTGTAATTGATGACTGTAATAGTGCAACCACCCTTACCATTAGTCTCAACTATGACGGTGGTGTTTGGGAATATTCGTTTGTGAAGCTTTAAGAGTTAATTCTTTTAAGTGAAAGGGGCTACCAATTCCGGCAGCCCCTTTTGTGCTTGTCTATATTTTTATACCTTTTTTTTCAGAATTTTCTCGCTCGACCTAATTTAGTAACAAGATCAGTAGGTCTCCTGTAATTCTAATCTCTAAATGAGCTTAATATTTTAGGGCCAAAAAAACCTCGAAATGAGGGTTTTTTAAAGGTTGAGGCTAAGGAAATTGGGCTTATACACCCCAAACCCAAATTAAATTGTAAAATTTTCATTTCGACATATTTCCTGTTAAGGAATTATAATCTAATTTAGTGGTTCATATTAATAAACCTAAACCTTAATCTTAACCTATGAAGAAGTTTTTACTATTATGCTTCTCATTCGTGTTTGTGCTCAGTGCCTGGGCGCAAGACCGAGTGGTTTCGGGTAAAGTGACGGCCGCTGAAGACGGCTCGGCATTGCCCGGAGTAAATGTGGTTCTTAAAGGAACCACGAACGGAACGGTTACCGATACCGATGGTAACTTCAGACTTACTGTGCCAGCCTCCGGTGGCAGCCTGGTAGTCTCCTTTATCGGTCTTTCTACACAAGAGGTTGCTATTGGCGATCGCTCGGTTGTTGACATTGCCCTCGGGCTTGATGTTAAACAATTGACCGAAGTGGTAGTTACAGCTCAGGGTGTTCAGCAAGAGAAAAGAGCCTTGGGTTATGCAGTAACTACTGTGGGTGCTGCCCAGATTGCCAACCGACCTGAAGGTGATGTAAGCCGGATTTTGCAAGGTAAAATTCCTGGCGTTAACATCACTTCAACCAGTGGTGTATCGGGTACGGGTACCAACATTATTATCCGCGGATATTCTTCAATCTCGGGAAGTAATCAGCCCCTCTTTGTGGTGGACGGTGTACCCTTCAACTCGAACACTAACTCACAAACCGGTTTTGCATCAGGTGGTTTAACTACCTCAAGCCGTATGTTGGATCTTGATCCAAACAGCATTGAGTCGGTGAGCGTACTGAAAGGACTTTCTGCAACCGTGTTGTATGGAGATCAGGGCCGTAACGGTGTGATTTTGATTACCACCAAAGCAGGTGGTAAAGTGAAGAAAGATGCTGAGATAACTATCGCACAATCTTATTTTCAAAACTCAATTGCTTCGTTGCCGGACTATCAGAACAATTATGGTGGTGGATTTCAGCAGTTAACTCCAAATGCTTGGTTTTTCAGTAACTGGGGTGCTAATTTTGCTGACAAACCAATAACAAAAAACCCTATTGGTCTTTCTTCCGTTGCAAATATCAGAAATGCATTTCCTGAATTTGCCATTGACCCCACTCAACCTTGGGGTCCCTCTCCAGCATCTGCTGTTGCCAACGTTGCGGATTATGAAAACAAAGCCTATGATAATATCGGTAAGTCGTTTTTCAGAAAGGGAAATGTATTTAACACCTCCGTTCAGATTGGCGGTTCTTCAGGTTCTACCGGTTACAATGCCAGTGTAGGGTACTCCACTGAAGAAGGTTTTACGCCAAACAACGACCTGAAAAAGTTGAATTTGGGTCTTGGAATTAACTCGGCAATCACAGACAAGATGTCAATTAAGTCTTCCTTCCAGTATTCCAATACTGATCTCACAACGCCTCCGCTAAACCCGGGTTTTGGTAGTGGTCCTAATGGTGGCGTGCCCTCCACCTATGCAAACGTGATGTATACACCGCGTAACGTGGATTTGGCAGGTTTGCCATATGAAAACCCTATTGATAAGAGCTCGGTTTATTACCGTGGTGGCAATGATATCACCAATCCCATTTGGTTGGTTAAAAATTATGCAAACACCAGTGTAGTTTCCCGTTTCTTCAATTCAACCTCGTTGAGTTATGATATCAATGAAAACTTCAGCGTGAGCTATCGCGTGGGTCTTGATACGTATAATGAAACTCAGGAAGTTAAGTATAATAAGGGCGGTGGTGCCGGTGTTAACCTGAACATTCAAGGGGGTATTTACAACAGTACTTCAATCAAGAACACCATCTGGAACCATGATTTTATTATCAATTATAAGACCGACTTAAGCGAAAGTCTTAAACTTTCAGCCCTGGTAGGTGCCAATAACCGCTATGACCAATATGAAACTTTTGGGGTGTCAAGCACAGGTCAGGTGGCTTACGGATTGTTCAACCACTCTAACTTTGGCACGTCTTCGTCCAGAAATGTGTTAGACGGAGGCCGCATGAATTATTTTGAAGAACAAAGAAGAATTGGGATTTACGCGAATGCCACGTTAGAATTCAAGGATTACCTGTATTTCAATGTGCTTGCCCGTAACGACTGGACATCTACGGTAGAAGAGGACAACAGAAGAATCCTGTATCCCGGAGCCAGCGTTTCATTCATCCCTTCTTCAGCATTTGAGATGCCCGAGATCTTTGATCAGGTAAAAGTGAGAGCAGGTTATGGTACTTCGGCTGGATTCCCTAATCCTTATGGAACCCGCAATATTCTGGCGCAGAACACAAGAGCTTTCTCGAGTGATGCCGGTGCAATTACCATTGCCCAAACGGTGTCGAATAACCTCGGAAACCCGAATCTGAAGCCAGAACTTCAAAAGGAGCTTGAGTTTGGTCTTGAAACTACGATGTTGAAAAACAGATTAGGCGTGGATTTTTCCATTTATCAAAGAACGACTGATGATTTGATTACCAACGCCCCCATTGATCCTGCCACCGGATTTACCTCAACCCGTATTAATATTGGTAGCCTCGAAACAAAGGGTATTGATCTGATTTTACGAGGAACACCATTACAAACCAGTTCCGGATTGCGCTGGGATGTAACTCTAAACTATGGTGTGTACCGGTCTAAGGTGACCGAACTGGGTGGAGGACTTGAGGAAGTTGTTTTCTCTGGGTTTTCAAACTTGGGTAACTTCGCAATCAAAGATCAGCCTTATGGTATAATCAAGGGTATTGGTATAGAGCGCAGCGCCAGCGGTGAGAAGATTGTTCTTTCCAATGGCCGCTACAAGGAATCTTCAGATCTTCAGATTCTGGGCGATCCCAATCCTGACTTTACTTCTTCGCTTATCAACTCGTTCAGCTACAAGAATTTCACACTCTCTTTCATGTTTGAATATCGTCATGGTGGTGTGATTGTAAGCAACACGGTGAAAGGCGTATTGGCCAGGGGTCTAAGCACAGATACCGATCAGTTGGATCGTTCGCTAACGCTGATCTTACCTGGCGTGAAGGAAGATGGTGAAACGAAGAATGACGTACAGGTTACTGCTTCAAATTATTTCTTCGACAACTATTTCTTTACGGACGAAGCAATTACATTCGATGGCAGCACAGTTCGTCTGCGCGAAGCTTCTCTTTCCTATAACCTGCCTAAGAATATCTTAGGAAATTCACCGTTCAAGGCAATTTCATTAACGTTGACAGGTTCTAACCTGTGGTTCAGAGCCTTGAACATGCCTAAAGGTGTGAATTTTGATACTGATGTACTAAGTACCGGTGTTGGTAATGGTTTAGGTTTCGATTACCTGACAGGCCCAAGTGCCCGCAGAATTGGTGGCACCGTAAGTCTTACTTTCTAACTTAAATAGTAACTGATAATGAAAAATATAATTAAACTATTTTTGTTCCTGGGAGTATTCACATTCAGTTCTTGCGAACTGGATTACCTGGATAGTCCCAATGACGTAACCCTGGCGAGTGCAGATCCTAACTTTCTGCTCAACAGGATTCAAATTGATTTTGCTGGTTTCTTCAATGGAACTGGTAGTCGGGGCGGCCGGGTAACCCGGATGTTCCACCAGGCTTCTGATACCTATGAGATTGCTCATCAGGCTGTAAACCAAAATGGTACCTGGGGTGCTTATGCCTCGATGCTTGCAGATATCAAAGCGCTTAAGGAGCTGGCTGAACCGGCTGGGTTCAGAAGACACCTGGGTATTGCCAAGACACTGGAAGCTTACATTCTGATGACCCTGGTGGATACGTTTGGCGATGTTCCTTATAGTGAGGCGCTTGATCCTGCAAATTTCAATCCAGTTACGGATGATGATGCAACCATTTATTCTGCGGCTTTGGGATTGTTGACTTCTGCCAAGGACGATTTCCTTGCTACAAGCATTGGTACTCCCAACGATTATTATTATGGTAACAATGCCACCAAATGGGTAAGACTCATTAACACGTTACAGTTGAAATATCATCTTAACCTTCGCTTAACACAGGCGGCAGCCTCCACAACAGCCATACAAGCACTTGTAACAGAAAACAATTTCTTACAGGTAGGTGATGACTTCGTTTTCCGTTATGGTACCAGTGCGGCTGACCCGGATAGCAGACATCCTCGGTTCGCTGGCCAATATCCTAATGGCGGTGGTGATTATCAGTCAACTCAATATATGTGGCATCTAACGGAAGGAAAAAAAGCTACACCTGGTGACGGCACGCAACCGGTTGATCCCCGAGCTAACTATTATTTCTATCGCCAGACAGGTACCAATCCTACGGTAGCTTCTGAAATCCGTTGTATTGATGAATTTTTACCGGCTCATTATCCAATAGATATGCCTTGGTGCTTACCGGGCTCCCGTGGCTATTGGGGCCGCGATCATCTGGATCCTCAGGGTATTCCCCCGGATGGCTTAAGACGCACGCTCTGGGGACTTTATCCTGCAGGCCACATCTTTGATGATAATACACCAGGCCCTATGTCTTCGGCAAAATCAGGTCAGGCAGGTGCTGGTATTCAACCCATCATGCTGGCAGCATTTGTTGACTTTATGTTGGCCGAGGTTGCTTTAGAACTGGGTATAGGTACACCAGCAACCCTGCTGA
Organism: Cyclobacteriaceae bacterium; assembly: GCA_041736555.1. GTDB lineage: Bacteria > Bacteroidota > Bacteroidia > Cytophagales > Cyclobacteriaceae > ELB16-189. The sequence goes on along the minus strand of JBGSTJ010000045.1, from coordinate 33,590 downwards.
CGAGCGGGATTACGAAACATATTAATTATGTTAGAACCTGGTCTTTAACAACCCGTGAAGCAGCCAGAGTAACAGCTTTTCAAACTACCGCTGCTTATAACGCCCAGCGCGATGCCTATTTGGCAATAGTAGATGCTGAGTATGCAGCGGCAGCCAATGATACGGATCGTATGCGAATTATTGCCCGTGAATATTGGATTGCCTTGTTTGGAAACGGTAACGAAGCTTATAATTTATATCGCAGAACCGGTATGCCAGATAATATGCAGCCTGGTCAGATCCCGAATTTCGGGGCATTCCCACGGACATTCTTCTATGCGACTGATTATGTGACGCGTAACAATACAGCTGTTCAAAAATCGGATCATAATGTCAATGTGTTCTGGGATAATAATCCGGCTGGGTTTATTGATTAATCTTTAAATAGAAAAACTATGAATAAATTAAAATATATCTGGGGATTTTTAATGCTGGGCATGTTCTCTTGCACGGACTTCGTAGATCCGGCAATTCCCTATAGCGGATTTGAAACGGCAATTTATTTGCGTACGATCACTCCGCCTGCAGCATTCAACTTTGCTGCCCTTCCTTCGGCAACATTTACGCTTGTAGTAGAGGCGGTGGATGCTAGTGGTGGCACAACTGTGCAAGATGTGCAGGTATTGGTTAAAAGACGGAGAGGCGCAACGCTTACACCAGAAGTAGCCCTTACGACAGTGCCAGCATCTGCTTTTACGGCAAGTGGCAAGTACACACGCGCTACCATCAGTATTCCGTTAGCCGATGCATTAGCTGCTATGAGTTTAACTGTAGCAGACATCAATGTCGGTGACTTTATTGAGTATCGATTGATCCTTACGGATACTCAGGGTCGTAAGTTTACGAATACCAATCTATCTCCTGATGTGTCCGGTGGAGCATTCTACGCTTCTCCGTTCTTTTATCGGGTAGCCGTTGTCTCGTAGGTTAGACCAAGTAAAAATGTTTCTCTTTTAATAAGAAGGCCTCTCCTGTAAAGGAAAGGCCTTCTTACATTTCCGGTTAAGCCAATAAAAAGTTGATTTGATAAGATTATTAAAAAACTACTTGACAGGCCTTGAATAAGAAGTAAGGTTTGTGCTAAAAGTGACTTCGACAGTAACAACTCTAACTAACGGAATTCGGCAATTAGGTACTTCGAAAGTTAGGTGCATTCATTTTTACCTGTGGGTCTGAACAGCAGTTTGTGAATTCACACTTACTAGTGTATCGGTGAGCGAGAATCGTTACTGAATCATCCTCAGCAACGTACTCAGCCGGGTTTTCAAACTTCTGCGATCTACGATAAAATCCAGGAAGCCGTGATCTAAAACAAACTCGGCACTTTGAAATCCTTTGGGTAAATCTTTGCCAATCGTTTCACGAATCACGCGGGGTCCGGCAAAGCCAATCAACGCATTGGGTTCAGCAATATTAAAGTCACCCAGCATGGCATACGAGGCCGTTACACCTCCTGTTGTGGGGTCAGTCAGTAATGAGATGTAGGGAATCTTTGCTTCATCCAGCAACGCGATCTTAGCGGAGGTCTTGGCCATCTGCATCAGCGACAAGCCGGCTTCCATCATCCGCGCTCCACCTGAGCGGGAGATCATCAGGAATGGTTTTTTGGTTTTAAGACTATGGTCCATAGCGCGGGCAATCTTTTCGCCTACAACCGAGCCCATCGAACCACCCACGAAACTAAAATCCATACACGCAATGGTAATGTCCAGGCCATTCATCTTACCATACGCAGTACGAACTGCATCTTTTAGATTTGTCTTAGCCTGCGATTCTTTGATTCTTTTGGGATAGGGTTTGGTATCGGTAAACTTAAGTGGATCGGCCGATTCCATATTCGCATCGAGTTCGGTGAATTCATTATTGTCGAAGAGAATTTCGAAATATTCCTGCGAACCAATTTTTACATGATGCTCTTCATCGGGTACTACATAGGCATTGTTCTTCAGTTCGCGGGTATGAACAATTTTGCCGGCAGGGGACTTGAACCATAACCCATCGGGCACTTCGCGTTTCGCTTCGGTGGGTGTTAAGATTCCTTTATCAGTACGTTTAAACCAAGGCATTTTTTTGTTGATTTTAGAATTGTGATTTTAGAATTTTTTTAATCTAAAATCACAATTCTTAATTCTAAACTCTTAATTCTAAACTCTTACGCTATATCAATTGTCTTATCCAAATACACATCCTGTATAGCTTGCAGGATTTCAACACCTTCCTTCATGGGGCGCTGGAATGCCTTGCGGCCCGAGATCAACCCCATACCCCCTGCGCGCTTGTTAATTACAGCTGTGCGCACTGCATCGGCCATGTCACTTGAACCTTTTGAATCCCCGCCTGAATTGATAAGACCGGCACGGCCCATATAGCAATTAGCTACCTGGTAGCGACATAAATCAATTGGGTGATCAGAGGTTAACTCAGTATAAATTCTTTCATCCAGTTTTCCATAGCTGCTGCCACCGGTGTTCAGGGCTTTGTAACCTCCGTTATTTTCAGCTAATTTTTGTTTAATGATATCTGCTTGAATAGTTACACCTAAATGATTTGCCTGACCCGTTAAGTCGGCCGAAACATGGTAATCAACACCATCTTTTTTAAATGCATTGTTGCGGGTATAACACCAGAGAATGGTAGCCATTCCTAACTCATGCGCTTTTTCAAATGCCTTTGCTACCTCCTGTATCTGGCGGGTAGAATTATCAGATCCAAAATAAATGGTAGCACCTACGGCCACCGCACCCAGGTTCCAGGCGTCTTCAATTGAGCCAAACATAATCTGATCGGCTTTATTGGGATAGGTGAGTAGTTCATTATGGTTTACCTTAACAATGAATGGAATTTTGTGAGCATACTTGCGTGACATCAATGCCAATCCGCCAAACGTGGTAGCCACAGCGTTACAACCTCCTTCGATCGCAAGCTTAATAATATTTTCAGGATCAAAATAAATCGGATTCTTGGCAAAGGACGCACCTGCACTATGTTCAATACCCTGGTCAATCGGTAAGATGGATAGAAAACCAGTGCCACCTAATCTTCCATGATCATACATGGTTTGTAAGCTGCGGATAGTTTGAGTGTTGCGATTGGAGATCGAAAAAATACGGTCTACAAAATCGGGCCCGGGTAAATGAAGTTGTTCTTTGGAGATTGTTTTGCTTTTGTGTGTCAGGAGAGATTCAGCGTCTTTACCTAGTAGTGCGCTAACGTTGGTTTTTGCCATAATTTCTTTTGAGGTGAGCGGCAAATATAGGCTTCTAAGCCCTTTTCTGCAATGTAATGTATGTTATGAGTAGGAATGAAAAAACCCCGCCTCAAGATGTTGAAACGGGGTTTTTATATCTATTAAGATTAATTATTTCGAAACAGCCAATTTTTCTTTAATTCTGGCTGACTTGCCTTGACGGCCTTTCAAATAAGTCAATTTTGCTCTGCGTACTTTACCCGCTCTTACGAACTCAATTTTGTCCAGACTTGGGCTAAGCAAAGGGAAAATTCTTTCCACACCTACACCATTGGATACCTTTCTCACAGAGAAACTTTCGCCATTAGTGCCTTTTCCTCTACGATATAATACCACGCCTTGAAACTGCTGAATACGCTCTTTATTGCCTTCTCTGATTTTTACGTGCACATTTATAGTGTCACCAGGCTTAAAATCAATGATAGTAGTCCTTTTTGCGGCTAATTCTTTCTCTACTTCTTTTATTAAATCGGCCATGATGCTCGGGTTTTTAAAATAGACTGCAAATATAGGCGTAAAAGCCAAAAAAAGGAGACCTGTCTGCAGATTTTTTGGTCTTTAGTCCCGCAGCAAGCCCGGCCTGCGGTTTTGGGTTCTTTCCAATGATTTTTCCTGCTTCCATTGTGCGATTTTTAACTCATGACCAGATAATAACACCTCCGGAACTTTCCATCCTTTGTATTCTGCAGGCCTGGTATACACCGGTGGGGCCACCAATCCATCCTGAAATGAATCGGTAAGGGCTGAGGTTTCGTCTGAAAGTACGCCCGGAATGAGTCTTATGATGGCATCAGAAATAACGGCAGCGGCTAATTCTCCGCCAGACAGCACATAATCTCCAATACTGAGTTCGCGGGTAATCAGATGCTCCCGCACCCGTTCATCCACGCCTTTATAATGCCCGCACAAAAAGATCAGGTTTTCTTTTAAACTCAATTCATTAGCTATTGGCTGAGTGAAGAGCTCCCCGTCAGGGCTCATATAGATTACCTCATCATAGGCACGCTCTGATTTTAATTGAGTTATGCAATTGTCGATCGGTTCTATCATCATCACCATACCGGCTCCGCCACCAAATGCGTAGTCATCCGTGTTGCGGTGTTTGGTTGTAGTGTGCGCCCGCAAATCATGGAGTTTCACCGTAACGATTCCTTTTTGTTGTGCTCGTTTTAAGATCGAATCTGAAAAGGGACTTTCCAGCAGCCGTGGAAGACAGGTGATTATATCGATGCGCATGTGGCTAAATTACACCGGCTCCGTAAGAAATACTAGATGTCCAGAAAACCATCGGGCAACTGAACGACAATTTTCTTTTTGGTTTTATTCACAGAAATTATAAAAGGTCCATTTATAGGGATGAGCACTTCTTTACCAAGATAATCCAGTGCCAGCAACCGGTTCATACCTGACTGAACTACTTCTTTAATAATTCCTAAGGGTTCACCATTTTCATTTTCTACCGCGAAATTGACAACCTCATCATCGTAAAATTCTCCACGCTTCAGTTTTGGGCGAACTGTTTTCTCGAGATAAATACTACTTCCTTTCAATAAGGCAGCTTGTTCGGGTGTATTAACGTCTTCAAATTTTACAAAGGCTTTGTCCGATCGATCGGATATTCGTTCGATAAAATAAGGAACCAGATTATTCTTGATTTCTAAATAGACGGACTTGTACAATTCAAGATCTACCCCCTCGGTGATAATCAAAGTTACTTCACCTTTGAGGCCGTGGGTCTTTGACACATACCCAATTTTGAAGCAGGAATCTTTATCCATGGACAATCAGAAATAAAAAATGCCAACACAATTGCATTGGCATTTCAATACTTATTAAAATGATTAAGCCTGTGGTTCAGCCGGAGTTTCTTCCGAAGCTGGAGCTTCCGCAGCAGGTGTTTCTACCGGGGCAGCTTCCGCAACGATTGCTTTTTTACGAATGGCTTCAGCGCGAGCTTCTTTAACTTTTACCTCGGCTTCTTTACGGGCTTTGGCAGCCGACTGCTTAGCGCTGGCAAGACCTTCAATCTTCGATTGTATTTTGCTTTCCTTTGACTTCAACCATTCAGCCAACTTAGCGTCAGCTTGTTCTTGCGTTATGGCACCCTTGATAACACCAATTTGCAGATGTCTTCTTAGAGTAACACCACGATACGATAACATAGCGCGTACGGTATCAGAAGGTTGTGCTCCTTTCATCAACCAGTCAAAAGCTTTGTTTTCATCCAAAACTATGGATGCAGGTACAGTTGCAGGGTTATAGGTACCTATTTTTTCAATGAATTTACCATCCCGAGGCGCTCTTGCGTCTGCTACAACTACGTCATAAAGGGCTAATTTTTTACGACCTCTGCGGGATAACCTGATTTTTACAGCCATTTTCTTTAGTTTTTAAATGTTGGATCTCGTCCGTTTTTTAAGGACTGCAAAGGTAGCCTATTTTCTAATTCTACCAATTACTAGTCGCAAGAAAGCTTAGCAAAATAACAGATTCATTATATTTGAATAAGCGATTATTAGGTTTTTATATATTGGTGGGTCTTTTTACATTTGGTTCCTTTAAAAATCATCATGGACAAATATTCATATATCTCGAATGCAGATGTGGGTTACCTGGACCAACTGTATCAAACCTACAAGCAAAACCCTGGCTCTGTAGATGCCACCTGGCAAAAGTTTTTTGAAGGGTATGAATTCTCGCAACAACGGTTTGGCGAAAATGGTCATGCAGCAGAGGGTGACGGTGCCAACATAAAAGAGACCCAGGTTAGGAACCTCATTTTTCAATACCGAACCTTCGGTCACCTTAAGTCAAACACCAACCCGGTGCGCGCCCGAAGAAATCACAACGTAAATTTTGATCACAAAAGTGTTGGCCTTACAGATGCTGATCTGGATACAGAATTTGAAGTAGCCTCTGAAATTGGTATGGCGAAAGCAACTCTTCGCAAGATCATTGACAAACTACAAACTGTTTACATTGGTCCAATTGGGTTTGAATATAACTCCATTCGCAATGATGAAGTGCGGCAATGGTTTTTTAACAAGTGTGAAAACGAATATTATAATAATAATCCTACCCTGGAGGAGAAAAGGAGAATTCTCGGGAAACTGAATGAAGCGGTTGTGTTCGAGAACTTTCTACACACAAAATTTCTGGGCCAGAAAAGATTTTCATTGGAAGGCGGGGAGAACACAATTCCGGCACTTCAAACAATAATTAATAAAGCGGCCGAGTTAGGCGTGAAGGAAACCGTTATTGGCATGGCACACCGCGGTCGATTGAATGTGCTCACCAATATTCTTGGAAAAACGTACGAACAAATTTTTACAGAGTTCGAAGGGAATGCCAATCCGGATTTAACGATGGGGGATGGTGATGTGAAGTATCACCTCGGATATGCCAGCTACATCAACACTCCGTCTAAAAATAAAATTTATGTAAAGTTGACGCCAAACCCTTCGCATCTGGAAGCGGTTGATCCACTTGTGGTCGGTTATACCCGTGGCCAGATTGATGATGAATTCGGTGGCGACTTATCGAAAGGGTTAGCGATACTTATTCATGGCGATGCGGCTGTTGCAGGCCAGGGAATTGTTTACGAAGTCATTCAGATGTCGGGGTTGCCCGGTTATACTACGGGAGGCACCATTCATTTTGTGATTAACAACCAGGTTGGGTTTACGACTGACTATGATGATGCACGCACCAGTATATACTGTACGGATATTGCCAAAATTGTTGATGCTCCCGTACTCCATGTAAATGGAGATGATGCCGAAGCAGTTACGTTCTGTGCAAACCTTGCTGTTGAATACCGGCAGAAGTTTGGTAAAGATATTTTTATCGATCTGCTTTGCTACCGCAGGCACGGACATAATGAAAGTGATGAACCTAAGTTTACACAGCCTAAACTTTACAATCTGATTGCGAAGCATCCCAATCCTCGCGAGGTGTATGTAAAAAAATTGATTGAACGCGGAGATGTAGATGCTAACCTGGCTGAAGATTTAGATAAGAGTTTCCGAAATCAACTTCAGGATCGCTTAAATGAAGTAAAACAAAAACCACTGCCGTACAAACCGCAAAAAATAGAAGAAGAATGGGAAAAACTTCGCGCGGCCAAGCCGGCAGATTTTGACCATTCACCCGATACCAGTATAACTCAGGCTTCGGTTGATAAAGTAGGGAAGGCCCTTACCACCATACCCGAAGGATTTAAACCGCTGAAACAAATTGAAAAACTTTTAAAAGACAGGAAGGAAGCTTTTTTCGAAAAGAAAATGTTGGGTTGGGCAGAAGCGGAATTACTTGCCTATGGTTCACTACTCACAGAGGGAATCCCAGTACGCATGTCGGGCCAGGATGTAAAGCGCGGAACTTTCTCCCATAGGCACGCTTATTTCTTTGATGCCAATACCAATGAACCGTATTGCGGTCTCGACCATATTGAAAAGAGTCAACGCAAATTATTTATTTATAACTCTTTACTTTCGGAATTTGGGGTAATGGGATTTGAATATGGTTATGCCATGTCTTCGCCTAACGCCCTTGTATTATGGGAAGCGCAGTTCGGAGATTTTGTAAATGGCGCGCAGGTAATCACGGATCAGTTCATATCCAGTGCCGAGTCGAAATGGCAACGGCAAAATGGTATGGTGATGTTGTTACCGCACGGGTATGAAGGCCAGGGGCCAGAGCACTCAAATGCCCGGCCAGAACGGTTTTTACAATTATCGGCTGAATACAATATGATTGTGGCTAACCCGACCACACCGGCTAATATTTTTCATCTCTTGCGAAGACAAGTTGCCTGGGAATTCAGAAAACCTTGTATTGTGTTTTCACCCAAATCTTTGTTGCGGCATCCGTTGGTTGTTTCCCCTGTGAAAGAATTTGTTAAAGGTTCATTCCAGGAAGTAATCGATGATCCAAATGCAGTTGCCAAAGATGTGAAAAAGGTTGTACTCTGTTCCGGTAAGATCTATTATGATTTGTTGGAAGGAAGTCAGAAAAGAAAAACCAAAGACGTAGCCTTGGTTCGCATGGAGCAACTACACCCTTTTCCTGAGAAGCAATTAAATGCTGTCTTGAAAAAGTATAAGGGTGCCAAGTTGGTGTGGGTTCAGGAAGAACCTTCCAACATGGGCTACTGGTCATATATCCTTCGTTACCTCAGTGGCCTTGATTTGATATCGCGAAAGGCGAGCGCCTCTCCGGCAACGGGTTATAACAAGGTGCATAAAATAGAGCAAGAGAAAATCATAGCACAGGCATTAGAACAATAATCTTCAATCACGAAAACTAATTTTAGAAATGGCTCAACAAGTAAAAGTTCCGACCGTAGGAGAATCAATCACGGAAGTTACCATTGCCAACTGGCTAAAGAACGATGGAGATGTGGTGAAGATGGATGAAGTAATTGCCGAACTGGAATCTGACAAAGCAACCTTTGAACTGACAGCTCCGCAGGCGGGCGTGCTGAAGATCGCCAAAGCGAAAGGTGAGGTAGTACCTATTGGCACCGTGGTCTGTGAAATTACAGATGCGGTTGGTGCACCCGCTGTATCTAAACCTGTAGAGGAAAAAGCGGCCGGTACAACACAGGCCCCTAAGGCAACCGGGGGAATCAAAGAAATGAAAGTTCCTGCTGTTGGCGAATCGATCACGGAAGTAACGATTTCAACTTGGCTTAAAAAGGATGGTGACGTTGTAAAACTCGATGAAGTGATTGCCGAAGTTGAATCTGATAAAGCCACATTTGAACTTCCAGCAGAAGCCAATGGGATTCTACGAATTATCGCTAAAGAAAAAACAACTCTTCCTATTGGAGGTTTGATTTGCAAAATTGAAATCACGGAAGGTGGTTCAGTTTCCAGTGGAGTTGCAACAACAACTCAAGCACCTGCAACTGGTGACAAGTCTTACGCATCCGGTCATCCATCACCGGCAGCTTCCAAAATATTAGATGAGAAAGGAATACCGGCTTCTCAGGTAGCGGGTTCTGGAGTGGGTGGACGAATTACTAAAGAAGACGCGACCAAAGCGCAAGTAACATCGGCCACAAAAGCAGAGGCTCCTAAAGTGGCTGCCACCCCGCCCGTAATAACATCGGGTGGAGGACGCAACAAGCGCGCAGAGAAGATGACTTCACTTCGCAAGACAATTGCCAAGCGTTTGGTTTCGGTGAAGAATGAAACGGCTATGCTCACCACATTTAATGAGGTGGATATGAAACCCGTTATGGATCTTCGTTCCCGATACAAAGACAAGTTTAAAGAGAAATATGGAGTCGGTCTTGGCTTCATGTCTTTCTTTACAAAAGCTGTGTGTGTTGCTCTCAAAGAGTTTCCGGCTGTCAATGCGCAAGTCAGTGGTGATGAAATTATATACCACGACTATTGCGATGTCTCCATTGCGGTTTCAACACCACGGGGATTAGTAGTACCGGTGATTCGCAATGCAGAGTCATTGTCCTTTGATCAGATTGAAGCGGAAGTGGTTCGACTGGCTACTAAAGGCCGCGATGGAAAACTTTCGATTGACGAAATGCAAGGCGGAACATTCTCCATTACCAATGGTGGCGTGTTTGGGTCTATGCTTTCCACCCCGATTTTAAATCCTCCGCAGTCAGCGATATTGGGTATGCACAATATTGTGGAACGGGCAGTGGTACAAAAAGGCGAAATTGTGATTCGCCCGATTATGTATCTCGCTTTATCGTACGATCATCGCATTGTGGATGGCCGTGAGTCGGTGAGTTTCCTCGTAAGATTAAAAGAATTATTGGAAGATCCGGGACGGTTGATTCTGGGAGTTTAAAAAAAACCGTAAAGACGTAGAGTTGATCTATGTTCTTAGCTTCTATTATAAAGAAAAAACTCAGCGGCCTTTGCGCCTCTGAGGTTAAATGTTAAAAACACAATTGTTACTATGCAATACAATGTAACTGTTATTGGCTCAGGCCCCGGTGGATATGTTGCCGCAATCCGCTGTGCGCAACTTGGTTTTAAAACAGCCATCATCGAAAAGTATGATACGCTCGGAGGCACCTGTTTAAATGTAGGTTGTATACCTTCCAAAGCCTTGCTGGATTCGTCCGAACATTTTCACAATGCAGCGCATACCTTTAAAGAGCATGGTATTGATATCAACGAGCCCAAAGCAAACATTACCCAGATGATTAAGCGCAAGGCAGGGGTGGTAAAATCCAATGTAGATGGTATTGCGTTTTTAATGAAGAAGAATAAGATCGAAGTCCACACGGGTGTGGGTTCTTTTGTGGATAAGAATACCATTAAAATTATTGGTAAGGATGGAAAGGAAAATCAGATTACGACAGAGAAAGTAATCATTGCTACAGGCTCCAAGCCTACGCCACTTCCCTTCGCTCCGTTTGATAAGAAGAGAATTATTTCCAGCACGGAGGCACTCGAACTAAAGGAAATTCCGAAGCATTTGATTGTGATTGGTGGTGGTGTGATTGGCATGGAGTTAGGTTCTGTCTATGCGCGAATCGGATCAAAAGTAACAGTAGTTGAATTTTTGGATAATCTGATCCCAACCATGGATAGCACCATGGGTAAGGAGTTAACCAAGGTGGCGAAGAAATTAGGTATGGAATTATTTCTCGGCCATAAAGTGACAGCGGTTGAGAATAAAGGAAAGGAAGTTCTTGTAAAAGCTGAACCTAAAAATGGAGGCAACGCGATTGAGTTAAAAGGCGACTACTGCTTAGTGAGTATTGGAAGAAGACCCTACACCGAGGGACTCGGTCTGGATAAAATAGGTATTGAACTTGACAAAGGAAAAATTCCTGTTGATGATCATTTGAAAACAAATGTGGACACCATTTATGCTATTGGTGATGTAGTGCGTGGTGCCATGCTGGCACATAAAGCCGAAGAAGAGGGTGTGATGGTGGCGGAACAACTCGCTGGACAGAAACCCCACATCAATTACAATCTTATTCCGGGTGTGGTATATACCTGGCCCGAAGTGGCGAGTGTTGGCTTTACGGAAGAACAATTGAAAGAGCAGGGAAGAGCTTATAAAGTTGGTAACTTTCCTTACAAGGCGTTGGGTCGAGCAAGAGCCTCTATGGATTTGGATGGCTTGGTTAAGATTCTGGCCGATAAAAGTACAGACGAAATTTTGGGTGTTCATATCATTGGTGCGCGTGCGGCCGATATGATTGCAGCGGGTGTAGTAGCCATGGAATACCGCGCTTCCGCGGAAGATGTCTCAAGAATGAGTCATGCGCATCCTACCTATATGGAAGCTGTGAAGGAAGCTTGTTTGTCAGCCACTGCCAATCGGCCTATACATCTGTAATACTCCAGGAGAAAATTGAGATAGCCATTCAGGAGGATGGCTATTTTTATTTAAAGGCTATTTTCTTTTACCAGTAATTTTGAAATCAGCCACGCTCTGATCATCAGCGCAATCACAACCGGAATTAAAAACACATTGAGTTGTTGAGGTATTACAAACCAAATCAGCAGTGTGGCGGCTAACAAAACCCATGTGCCTTCAAAATATCTTTTTGTCCAAAAGCACGGGTGCTTTTTTATAAGCATGACTGCCCAGATTACATGAGTTGGAAACGCCCAGAGTAAATTAAAGTTTGTTGCTGAAGCTTTGTGATCAGTTGCGACCCACAATAAGAGAAGAAGCACGCCTACGAGGCCCACCACAAAAAACAACATTATATCAAACCATTTTGTAAGCGATTTATTTTTCCAATCAAAATAAGATAGAATGAGTACTCCTAAAAGAAACAAACCGAATACGATCCAGGGGTGAAGAAGACTACTCGAAATTTCTTCAGGTTGGGATTCATGGGTGGCAACTTTCTTTTTTACCAGGGGCTTTTTATTCAACGTGGCGTGGTCAAAACCTGATTCGATATAGTCGGGTAGATACATGTATTCATAGGGGGTGGCTCGTTTATCCATAGGCAGACCCAGACAAATATCTATGCCCAAATCACCCCAGGGCTGGTGTTTAAGGTAGATGTCAGTAAGATCACGGATTGTATAGTTAGTAGTTACATACGAACCATCAAAGGTTACGCTATCTTTAAATACTTCCACAAACACATCACGAACTTTCGTAGCGCAGTTATTATAAAAATAATCATAGCGGTAGTTTACATTCTCAGGCTGTGCATTCCATTCCAGGTACTCGAATAATTTTTGCTTTTGAAAGGAGTTTAAATCCAATACCTGTTCATGTACGTATCGGTTGTAAGAGATGTAGTGATCCCTGAAATGAGGGTATGAATAAACGCCTAATTTATAGTATAAAAAACCACGGGCGAAATTTAAATAGAAGTTAGGCTGATCGAAATCGAAGACACCCCAATTAAATGCCAGGTCAGTTTGATTGGCGGGGTCATATACCCGGATGGCACTATGGCCAAAGGCTGAGTACAATTCTCCCTGATAGGGTCCGCAGGTTATAACCGAAATCTCGGCTTGCTCGGAGAGCTGATATCCTTGAGCCAGACATTCTCCTGAAATCACGAGAAGGATGAAAAGTATCCCTTTATTCATGAACCAAATAATTAGACCGAAAGATAAGACAAACGAATTCCAAACGGTAATTTTGAATCTATGGATGCATTGAGAGGGAATGCAAAGGATACCTGGAATTTGATACGAAGAACTTCGCCTGAACGTGCGTATAATGCTGCGCGTACAGTTGCTAGTTACCACTATTCACGATTCTCTGGCAAACCATCACACTGGGCTTTACCCATGAGTATTGCTATTGAGCCCACTACTTCCTGCAACCTTCGCTGTCCGGAGTGTCCATCCGGATTGCGCTCTTTTACACGGCCCACGGGTATGCTGCAAGCCGAGCTATTTAAAAAAACAATTGATGAACTAGCTCCTACGCTTTCCTATCTCACGTTTTATTTTCAAGGCGAGCCGTACCTTCATCCTCAGTTTTTGGAGTTGGTGCAGTATGCGTCTTCACGAAAAATTTATACAGCCACGTCAACCAACGCTCATTACCTAAATGATGAGATGGCAAAGAAGACTATTCAATCGGGATTGGACAGATTGATAATTTCTATTGATGGCACTTCACAGGATACTTACGAAGCGTATCGGATTGGAGGCAAACTTGATAAAGTGATTGAAGGTACTAAAAATATTATTCGTTGGAAGAAGGAATTAAAGTCACTAACACCTTTTGTGGTGTTTCAGTTTTTAGTGGTGAAACCCAATGAACATCAGATTGATGAAGTAAACCGGTTGGCACGTGAGATTGGAGTTGATCATGTTGCATTAAAAACAGCTCAGATCTACGATTATAAGAATGGTTCGGATTTAATCCCAACAATTGATAAATATTCACGCTATCGGAAGGAAATCGATGGTACATACAAGATAAAAAATGAACTGCTCAGCCATTGCTGGAAGATGTGGCAGAGTTGTGTGATCACCTGGGATGGTAAAGTGGTGCCCTGTTGTTTTGATAAAGATGCCCATTACGTAATGGGCGATTTGCAACAGCAATCCTTTAAAGAAATCTGGCAAAGCGAAAAGTATAATTCTTTTAGGGCTTCTATTTTACGATCGCGTGATGAAATTGAAATGTGCAGGAACTGCACGGAAGGAACCAAGGTGTGGGCTTAAAAGTTTTCCGCCAACCAACGACCCAGAAAAACATTCATGTTTTCTGATTCTCTTTTAGGCCATTGCAAAACTACTCCTTGCCTGCAAAGCCTTGTTTTAGAAAGTGATTGTCAAAAGCCCAATTATGCAAAATGCGTAACGCTTTTTGTGTAATTATGTAGTGAAATCAAAGAATACGAAATTTTAAAGCTGTGCTTTGGATTTAAGAGACTTCTCAATCTTGTCTAAGTCCAGTGCTCCACACTTTGCGCAACCCGATTCGCAGGCATTTTTTGCAGTAAAAGCTCGATAGGCCAACCGACTAACGTAAAAGGCTGCCCCTGAAAAAAGTAAAATAATAAGGATTTGCTGAAGCATGCCCCAAAGGTAGTCAACCATTTTATCAGTGCAAGAAGTAATGACTGGTAACGCCCGAAGACGGACAGTTACGCACGTTTTTGAACGAAGCAATTTTGCAAATCACTGCCAATTAAGCCAAAACAAGCTTTTTTCGTTGGCATCATCATTGACCTCCTGTCCGCTATATTCCGACCCCTATTGGATCTAAAAATTCTAAGTGATGAACTCATCCGCGTCCTTATATGTCATGATATGTTAAAAAATTATTTTAAAACTGCCCTGCGCAACCTGATCCGTCAGCGGGGTACCACTTTTATCAATATTGGCGGCCTTACTATTGGCTTAAGCTCAGCATTAATCCTTTTTTTATTGGTACGGTATCATAAAAGTTTTGATACGTATCATAGTAACTATCATCGGATCTATCGTGCTACCGTTCAATCTGATGGAAACAATGATAAAAATTATACGCCAGGGGTTTATCCGGTATTTCCAGAAACATTTAAGAGTGAATTTCCGGAAGCGGAGGAAGTTACCTTCATCTCCTATAGAGCGGGGAGTTTTATTGTAATTCCTAAAGAAGGTGGTGAGCCTAAAAAATACGAGGAAGAACAAGGTGTGGCTTATGCCCAGCCAAATATCTTTAAAGTATTCGATAGAAATATTCTCATGGGCGATGCCGAAAAAGGATTGGATGAGCCTAACGAAGTGATCCTTTCTCAAAAATTTGCTTTAAAATATTTTGGTAAAGAAGACGCCATTGGACAAGTGCTTCGCTATGATGGTCGTGACTTTAGGGTGTCGGCCATTATGGAAGATTATCCTGCCAACACCGATTTGCCTTTCGATTTATTAGCCTCTTACAGTACGATAAAAAAGGAAAAGGACGACAACGGTTGGAATGGAATCTGGAGCGATGACCAATGTTTTTTTACAGTAAGAACGACAAGCTCTATCACGGATATAGAAGCCCGCATTCCGGATTTTGTTACCAAATATTTAGGTGACGCAACTCGTAATCGTGACAACACGACCTTCTATTTGCAACCCTTCAGCACCGTGCATTTTGATGAACGTTACGGTAATTACAATTATAATACGGTAAGCAATTCTATGTTGGTGGCGCTGAGCATAATTGGTGCATTTTTATTGCTAAGCGCCAGTATAAACTTTATAAATCTTACTACGGCCGAAGCTGTTAAGCGCAGTAAAGAAGTAGGAATTCGTAAATCGCTCGGCAGTTCTCGATCACAACTGGTGTTTCAGTTTTTGGGAGAAACTTTTTTAATAACAACGGTATCAGTCATACTTGCTATTATGTTGGCAGAGGTTGGTTTAGCCTTTTTAAATCAATTTCTTGAGTTGTCACTGGCGCTCAATTTTGGTTCTGATTGGGCCTTGTGGATATTTTTGATTGCAACGCTCATCATAATTTCATTGCTATCTGGTTTTTATCCCTCGTTGGTGGTGAGTGGCTTTAATCCGGTCCGGGCACTTAAGAATCAGATTCAAACCACACAAGCTACTGGCTATAATTTGCGAAGAGGTTTGGTAGTATTGCAATTTGTAATTTCTCAATTGCTGATAATCAGCACGGTGGTATTGATTAGCCAGATGAATTACGTGCAGAACAAAGATTTGGGTTTTCATAAGGAAGCGATAATAACCCTACCCATACCCGAAGAGGAACCACTTGCAACGGGAGATGGCGTAAGTAAAATGCGTAGGTTGCGCGATGAGTTGTTAACAGTGGCCGGTGTAGAAGCAACCAGCTTAAGTAGCACTCCTCCGTCATCCGGTAGTGTGTCGACAACTGATTTTTACATAGAGGGTGATGATAAGAACTATGCTACTCAGGTAAAACAAGTGGATGGCCATTACAAGGACTTATATGGATTAGAACTCATTGCCGGAGACTGGCTTCTGGATACCGATACCGCTATGACGTTTGTGGTCAATGAAAGATTGGCTCAGGTAGTAGGCTTTACCAACCCATCGGACATTGTGGGCAAGAAAATCAAGATGTGGGGAAAAAATCTTGTGGTAACCGGGGTTGTTAAAAACTTTCACACGGTATCGTTGCAAAACCCCCTGGAAGCTACGCTCATGCTTAACCGCATTCGTGGATATCGCACACTTTCCATTAAACTTAATCCGCAATCTTTACAACAAGTGTTGCCACAGATTAAACAACGGTGGGAGTTGGCCTATCCGGAGTTTATTTATTCTTACAGATTTTTAAGTGAAGAGCTCAGGGAGTTTTATGAAAATGAGCAACGCATGTCCGTTATGTTAGCGGTATTTACCACGTTGGCCATTTTTATTGGTTGCCTGGGTCTATTTGGATTAACCGTTTTCATGGCTAATCAAAAAACAAAGGAAATAGGAGTGCGCAAAGTATTGGGTGCTTCTGTAGAGAGTATTCTTATTCTATTCTCAAAGGAATTTGTCAAACTGATTTTGATTGGCTTTTGTGTGGCCGCACCGATTGCCTGGTATTTTGCAAATCAATACCTGAGTCAGTTTGCCTATAAAATTGACGTTGGGCCGTCAGTATTTATTATTGGCATTGGGGTTACATTTATAATTGCCCTTGCCACCGTGGCTTATCGTTCGGTAAAAGCGGCTGTGGCCAACCCCACCCAATCGCTTCGCTCGGAATAGGAATCATTTAAACCATTGCCTTTTAATTTCCTGCAACATGTGTGGGTGCACGTTTCCTGCTGCACATAATTCGCCACCATGCAGATAGTTATTTCCACCTCGAAAGTCAGTAACTATGCCTCCGGCTTGTTGAACGAGAAAAGCACCACCGGCTACATCCCAGGGCCTTAAACTATATTCGAAAAAACCGTCTAGTCTTCCACTGGCTACATAAGCGAGATCAATGGCTGCGCTTCCAAGTCTGCGGATACCGTGTGTTTTTTCCAAAAATATTTTAATTATCTCAAGGTAGTCCTCTTTTTTATCAGAGTGGTAATAAGGAAATCCAGTTGCTAAGAGACTCTCCTCTAATTTAGTAATTGGGGAAATGTGAATTTCGGTTTGATTACAATAGGCTGGTTCCCCTTCAATGGCATGAAAACATTCTTTGTGACTTACATCGTACACCACACCCAACACGGTGCGATCGTTTTTCTGCAAGCCAATGCTGATGGCGTAAAGTGGTAAGCCATGCAGATAATTTGTAGTTCCATCCAGCGGATCGATAATCCATTGGTATTCATTAGTTCCAACCAAATCGGTACCTTCTTCTGCAAGAAACCCTGATCCGGGCAGCAAGTCACTTAATCGGGCAACGAGTTTTTTTTCTGATTCTTTGTCAACATAGGAAACTAGGTTGCTGAAACTGCCCTTCTGTTCAATCTTCGAAAGATCAAACCCTTTGCTTTCCGCGTTAATGAATTCACCCACCTCCACGCACAACTCAATAACATCTTTTTCTAACAGTGGCAGGTTCATTTTTTACGAGTTTGTTTTTTAACAATAGATAATAAAATGATTAACACCGAAATCCATGCCGCAGTTCTTGCAACCAGTTCACCTCGTTTGAAATACTGATCTGGGGATTCCATAGTGTCCTGAGAATATAGGGAAATCATCTGGTCCCGGCTTATGCCATTAAGGTCTATTTGATGCGAAATGAGAATAGGCGCGGCAACCATAAATATAGCTAAGATAAAAAGATACACATTAAACGACCTTTTATTGAAGAAAGACATGTAAAAAATCAGATTAACACACAGTATCCAAAGAGTGGCACCTAAGTAACCGAATTGGTGCGTCCAGTTAAGCCAGTTGTGTTGAAGCCTTACAGCATCGGCAAGAAATATAGTTTGATCAACCCAGGGAAGTTTTAAAAAGATATATTCGAGGGCCAACCAAAAGAAGATGATCGTAAATTTTCCCAACCGGGAACCTAGACTTTGATAGGCGAAGGAGTATCCAACAAATGCCAGAGTGAAAACAATGGCTTGTACTAAAACAAAAACCAGAAAACTTGAGTCGTAAAAAACTGCCGCAAAAAATGAAACTGCAAGAGCAAGCAGAATCAATTCAAATCGATTCCACGGAGATACGTGATTTTTAGCCTGATCAGTTATTGCAAACAGTGGAGCAAAGCCCACAAAGATTAGTATCGGAAATGGTTTCATTAACCAGCCAGCCGATAGCAATACAGCGGCCAGGCCAAAAAGAGTCCATGCATGATTAAACGGATCCCTATTCTTTTTTGCCATCGACCACAATTACAATTTCTCCTTTTACTTCCTTCTGTTTAAAATGCTCAAGTACATCTAACACAGAGCCAGTGTGGGTTTCTTCATGAAATTTTGTTAGCTCCCGTGAAACGGAAACCTGACGTTCGGATCCTAGGAATTCAAGAATCTGTTCTAGTGTTTTTATTAACCGATGAGGTGATTCGTAAAGCACAATTGTACGCTCTTCTTCTGCTAATTTTTTCAGCAGGGTTTGTCTTCCTTTTTTGTGTGGAAGAAAGCCCTCAAAAACAAAACGATCGGTGGGAAATCCGGATTTAACAAGTGCCGGTATAAGCGCGGTTGCACCGGGGAGGCAATCAATCAACAACCCGGCTTTCAAGGCTTCGCGAACTAGTAGAAAACCAGGATCAGAGATGCCTGGAGTTCCCGCATCACTGACCAGCGCCATCACTTCACCTTGTTGCATACGGGCAATAAGTCCGGCCAGGGTTTTGTGCTCATTAAAAATATGAAAACTTTGTAGTGGTTTCGAGATTTGATAGTGTTTTAAGAGGAAGCCAGAGGTGCGGGTATCTTCTGCTAGTATGGTATCCACGGATTTTAAAACATCCAATGCGCGAATTGTAATATCCCCCAGATTGCCTATCGGTGTAGGAACAAGATATAAGGAGGTCTTTGCCACTTCCATATTTATACGAGTAGGTCTATGGCTTTAGCCAGTTTATGGTCTTTGTCGGAAACGGTGTCTCCGGCATCGTGTGTAGAAAGTTCGAACGTCACAACATTATAAACATTCGTCCAATAAGGATGATGGTCCATTTTTTCTGCGACTAAAGCAACTTTAGTCATGAATCCAAAAGCCTGATTAAAGTTTTTGAATGTAAAAGTTTTCTTCAGGCGATTATTCTCTTCTATCCACATAATATCTATTTAAAAGGTATGTTAAAGGTAGAAAGAAAGCACAGACCCACGAAGGGCTTCAGGGTTCATTTACAAAGCAATTAGCCCTTCTATGGTCGACACCGAATAATAGATCTTAATAACAGCTTCGCTGGAGGGCATCATCATTGTGAGTGTTACACTCGTGTAATTTCCATTTTTAGACGGCCTTTCCGTAGATACATGATTGGGAAACAGCATCTTCACTTCTTCTTCTTTGCCTTTGGGAACAATAAACTTAAATGTATACAATGCTGGCCATGCATAATGGCTGTCGAGTTGGTCGCGGAATTTATCAAACCATTGTTGATCCATAGTAAAATAAAAAGCGTCCCGAACGTAAATCCGGGACGCTTAAAAATGTTAATGTTCCAGATTAAAAATACTTGTAGCGCTTATCCTGAATATTCGCTCCTTGCTTTAGTGCTTCTGAAATGCCATACCCGGACCTTCCATTCAGCCCTTGCAGCAATTGGTTTTTGAACAGGGTGTAATCTCCTACGGCCGGAGCTATGGTTTTGTTTTGCAACTCTACTACGAGAACTCCGTTTTCTCCAGCGAAAGGTGCTGTGCGCTTACCATTCTCAAGAGAAAATACTTTACCAACAGCAATCGGATCAAGACCTACACTGGGTAGCGTATTAGAATTTAACTTGATATCGCTGGACGAATTTACAGATGCATCCGAACCAAATATTTTGGCCATATCTTCGAGCGGGCCGGTTTGCGCGGTCAGCTTTTCGATAATTTGTTTTCCCTTTAATTCATTGCGAACGGCAGGTGTAATTTCATCCTTCACGTCATCAAAAGAGCGGAATCCTTCTTCCATTTCTCCGGTCATTACAGCAACTATGTAATCATCATCAAGGTCATATACTTCTGATACCTTTCCAATTTTAGCATCGCGGAATAGCCAGGAAATCAATACGCGTGCGTCACCCAGATTATTGATTCTGCGGTCAGCAGTTTTTAAATCATTTGCCGTCATCACCATCAAGCCCTCTGTTTTGGCTCTTTCTGTAAATTCGTTAACCCCCGAAAGATCGCTGGCAAATGTTTGCGCTTTAAGGAAAGCTTCGTTTTGAGTTTCATCACTAGGAGTAATGGAAAGTTCGATGGTCGCAACCGTATAGGCAGTATAATCGGCTACACCAGTCACTTCCAATATATGATATCCAAATTGAGTTTCAACTACATCGTTAAGGACTCCTGTTTTCTTAGCGCTGAATACTGCGTCTTCAAATGGCTTTACCATTTGTCCTGATGTGAACCAACCTAAGTCTCCACCTTGTGAGGCGGTGCCATCGGTGCCATGTTCACGGGCCTTATCAGCAAATGAGGCGCCCGCCTTAATTTCAGCAAGAATTTTTCGTGCCTTTTCTTTTGCTATACTTTTCGCTGCGTCAGTTTCTTCGTCCCAACGAATAAGAATATGACTTGCTTTGGCATTGCCTACAGTATCCGCACCGATCTTCACCACTTTCGAAACTTTATAGGAGGCCCCATCCAAATAAGGACCGAATACTGCACCAGTTATTAAATTCTCTTTTTGTGCGCTAAGTAGGGGTGGTAAGGTAGCGGCATAATACTTGGTAAATGGTTCTGTTCCATCAGTATTGGAAGCAGCGAATACAGAATCTTCGGTTACGATTTTAAAATCAGCTGCTAACTTCTCTAGTTCTTCACGGATTTGTAGTGAGTCCGCTGCCGAAGCCTCTATAGGGAAGGTAACATAGCTAAGGCTACGGGTTTGATCGGCTTTGTATTTCTCTTTGGTGCGATTGTAGTATGCTCTGAGATCACTATCAGAAACAGAAATGGCTGAGTCAGAGACAACAAAAAACGGCACATACAGATATTTTGCCTCGGCTACATCATTCTGTGTGTGATAGTCTCTCTCGGCCTCCGCTTCAGTAACATAGTTAGTTTTAATCAGCAGGTTTTCATATTTCAGACGTTCGCGGCCCAGGCCTAGATCACGCTGGAATGTGCTCCATCGGTATTTTGCTTCCTGCCATCCAGCCAACGCCTGAGGGTCGAGCGGAGCGGGAGCGTTAAACTGATTAATGTAATCCAATAATCTCTTGCGATCAAAATTGCCAGCAGAATCTAAAAAGGATGATTTTACATTTTCATCCATGTTTTTACCCTGAATCATATCCCAGATTTCATCGGTTGTTACCCGTACGCCTACTTTTTCGAATTCAGGCATAATCGCCTTTTGAGCAATTAAAAGATCCCAGGCTTGTTGTTGCAACAAAGGTCTTTCCTTATCGCCTGGCTGGCGACCAAAGTTCAGGATGTAGTTATTTTCGCGTTCTTGTACTGCTGCCTGGTATTCTTCAAGCGAGATAGTGGTGCCAGCAATTTTTCCAACGGAATTCTCATTTCCAAATACCGAGGTAGGACCACTACCAAATAAGTCATTCAGGATAAAGGCCGAAATAGCCACGGCCACAAAGCCCACCACCCACTTGGTCATCTTGTTCCTCAACGTTCCAATCAATGCCATAAGAGAAATTTATAAAGTTTGAATAGTTACCTGTTTTTTCAGGACTTTGCTCGTTAGAAGCCAACCCCTTTGTTTAAAGAACCGCAAATTTAACCCGTTATATCAATTAGACAAAGGGGAGATTTAATAATACTCTAATTAATTAGCTCCTGTTATTCAGGTAATTACGCTTCCAAAATGATCGGAAATGCTTATCGCTTTTTACGGTAGGTATAAATGAAAAATAGCATCACAGCCATCATTACCAGCCAGTAAGCCTGACCAATACCCACTGTCATAATTTCATAAATAGCGATAATGATAAAAAAAGAGGCCAGGGACAGTAATAGAATATCGATTAGTTTCATGGAGTCAGCAGTTGATTAGACAATTGATGCAGGTTAATCTTCTACAACAAATTCTCCTTCCGGATTTTTGATTTGATAGGTTGAGAGGTCTTGGGCTGCATCCAGCCCGGTGCCGTAGATAACTTCATTTTGAAGTTTGATGGTAACAAACTTATCAGTAAAGATTTTCTTGGTGTCCGGTTTCCAGAATAGCTCCTCCGTGTTTAATTGCTCTTGCTTAGCCGTGTTAATCACTTCTACTTTGCCCCGGCCGCGCCACTTGTTTTCTTCCTTAAAAAAGTAAGCACTGTTTGCCTGCAGGGTAGAATTTAGTTTTCCGAATTCATCATAGAATTCCATATAAATTCCTTCCGGGAACTCGCGGTCACCATTTTGAAATTCAAAAATCTTTTTAGCTTTCAACATCACCTTTACGATATCCTTTTCTGAGTAATGCATGGTTATATCCTCCCCTTCACTCAAGGGGCCTTCATATAAAATAGGTTTAGCAGTCTCTTGCATAGTGCACCCTACCAGGAACATGGCAAATAATGTTACCAATCCGGTTCGCTTAAGAATTGTTTGTATTAAAAATATATTTCGGGGTGTCATAAAAAAAGAAGGCCGGCCTTGCAGCCAGCCTTCAACGAAGTATAATTATAGATTATTCTTTTCCTCTTGTTTTCAATGTAACGGTTTCACCAACCCAACAAGAGATTGATTTGCTGTCACCTTCTTTCCAGTTAAGCTCAAACAACTCTGTTACAGAAGGGAATTGAGCACGGGCTGCATTCATTTTTTGTTGGTCACCAGCCTTGGCATACATGTCATAAGCTGCGATATACACCAATCGGTCTTCTGCCAAACTTGAGCCTTTCGCGCAATCTTTAAACGAGCCCAGGTATAAGTCTCCTATTTTTTCATAGCCTAACTTATTCGAAGTATCAGCCGCTAACGCTTTGCGGTACGATTCTCTTGCCGCTGATTTATTTCCTTGCTGGGCCTGAATATCGCCTTGTAAAATGTATGATTCTGCTTTGTCCTGATTGGTTGAGGCAAGCGTTACGGCTTCACTAAAAAGGGCCTCTGCCTTATCCATGTTACCATTCTTGGCATAAATCTTTCCCATATTTTTAGCTAAACCATAATCTGGGCTCACTTTATGGATTGCTTCAGCAGACTCTAACCAAAGTGGATCTTCAATACAACCGCCCATGGTCATGAATTGAAAAATCTTTTTTGCAAGCACGATATCGTTAGGGTTCTGTTTAAACTTAGGAGCGAGATTCTTTTTCACAAAATCACAATCAACCTTAACTAACTTAATCAAGATATCATCAATAGCTGTTTTGCTCTTTTTTAGTCGCTCAACAACATCTTGTTTATTCTCGGCTTGTGCCTTTTTAATTTTTACATCAATAATATCAGAGATTTTATCATAGCGTTGTAGAATTTCTTCTTCACTTAAATTTTTAAGCAGTGCAACATTCAATTGAACAACCTTCATGTAGGCTTCCAGGTTGTTATCAAAAACATTGTTACCACTGATTTCATAGACTTTGTCATACAACGCCAATACTTCGGCTGTTTTTTCTTTATTTTGACCGTTATAAGACAAGGCATAAATCGCTTTGCGATTGATTACATTCACCTCGTCACCACAATTCGTGATGCGCATGTCGTATAGCATCAATAAGGAGTCAACAAGGACTTGTTTTTTAACTGGATCTTTTTCAGCTGATGCGAGTTTATTATAAACATCAGTTGCCTCAATATAAAGTTTAGTATTCCACTTGGGCGCGTTAACAAGCATCCATTGAATACCTGATGTAGCACCACGATAATTTCCCTGCTTCATAGCATCACCATATAAGGCAACTTGTTCTTCAGCCTTTGACTTGTTTTCAGGCCATGTAAATTCCTTACACTGTGAAAAACCAGTGATAGAAGTGAACACCAGGAATGTCAATCCAAGCAGTGATAATTTCATTTTCTTTTTCATTGTCCTTGTTAAATTAATCAAATCTTCTTTTGATAAACCATTGATCGTTAAAAGTCACACCAAAATAAATCTTAAAATAGTTTTCTTCAATTGTATTCTCAAGCAGATTTCCTCTTTTCCCTACTTTAAATGCTAAGTCGAGGCTGGAAAACCGGCTTACAGGCATGGACAACCCAAAATTAATGCCAAAATCGTTAACAGGCATGCCGTTAATCAAATAGGGGTATTTGTCATAGCTTACACCTGTTCGGTAAGTCATCCTCTTCAAATAACTTCCTAAAGCAGTAGGGTCAGGTGTAAATTCTGTGCCCAGTGAGGAGCGCCAACCTTGTGTTCCTTCCTGAGAGAAACCCCGATAATCGCGAAATTGAGAATAATCCAATAAAATAAAGTCAGTACCAATGGTCCATTTTTCGCCTCTTCCAAAAGACAAGCCCACAGAAAGCAATTGCGGCAACGTGATAGAGCCCGGTGCTTCATTTATTAGTGTTGTTGAGTCGACAGGATTTCCAGTAAGATCTCTACGTTCAATGCGGGATGTGTATTTTGTTTTAAGATCAGTTTTAAAATCATAAACAACGCCAAGGTTAAATCTATAATTTTTATTGAATAAAGAATCCTTGTGATAAGAGACTCCCAACGTAAAATTGAAATCCTTCACATACGTTCTTTCATATACAGCTGCATAATAGGTGCTGGGTTGCTGGCTCTCTGTTAATGTATTCGAATATTCATTAATGATAGAACTAAATAGATATTGAGCTTTTATACCAACGGAGAGATCTTCATGCAAAGCAATACCGTTCGACCAGGAGACTTGATTGATTCCTCCGCTACCGGTTTCAACCACATCTACCGTATTGGTACTTCCTTCTATTTGATCCACATAATTCAGTCGATAGTTAACAGCTGAATAAGGCGCTAACCCAAAGGAAGTAGACCACCTACCCATCTTCACTGGAAAACCCATGAGCAAATAATTTAAATTTCCATCGCCATTAGTTTCTGAGATTCCATTTCCATTCACCGTTCTTCTTTCACCAATAAAACCAGCTTCAAAAACCGTAAACCGGTTAAACACTAATAGTGCTGGGTTTTGATTGTTCAGGAAAAAGTATTGTGGGTTGCTGATACCCACTCCGGCCATTCCTTGATTATGGGCCAACGAGTTTCCAAAATATTCTCCCAATCCTATATAAGAGAAGGGGCTCATGGCAGTTTGACCCAATGCGCTAGCGGAAAAGAGCATGGAGAAAACAAGTAGGAAATGTGAAATCTTCTTAAAATTCAACATGATGGCGCAAAATCCGGTTCAATCCGATCAAAACGAGGTCGGGGGTTACAAATATGGGGTGTTTAACCTTGTTTTCAAAAAACGAATGGTCTCCACCACATAAAATCACGCGAATCTCGGGGTACAAGTTTTTATATTTCTCTATTATACCATCCACTTCAACTACTACTCCGTGCATTACACCGCTTTGCAAACATGATTCTGTTGAGTTGCCAATAAGGCCCACATCATTTGTTGGTTTTACTAACGGCAACTTTGAAGTAAACGTATGCATGGCCTCAAATCGCATAGCAATTCCTGGTGAGATGCCGCCACCACAATAGTTCTTTTCATGATTAATGAATTCGTACGTAATGCATGTGCCGGCATCAATCACGAGGCAATCCTGGGACGGAAACATTTCCAGAGCCCCACACACCGCTGCGATACGATCTACACCTAATGTATGTGGGGTGGTGTAAGAAATTGTTATTGGAAGTTCTAAAGAAGGAGAGAGTATTATTTTTTTTCCTGTGGTGGATGACCAGGTAAAAATTTCGCCTGGATTATAGTTAACGGAACTTACCAGAACATGCTCAAAAGAATTATCAATCAGGAATTTTTTTAATCCATCTGCCTGATTGAAAAATTCTTTTCGGACTAATGCAGCACCTTCAAAAACTCCGACTTTAAATCGGGTATTGCCGGAGTCAATAACAAGATTCATATTTCTGGAATGATCTCAAAAGTAATGAAAGAAGTTCCAACCACGATTTTAAATATCTTTGAGCCTTAAATCTTGTAGGATGAAGGAACTTCTTGAAAAGTTTGAGAATAAACGACCTGAAATAGTATTTGAGTGGAAAGACAGTGAAACAGAGGCAGTAGGTTGGGTTGTTATCAACTCTTTGCGCGGAGGTGCAGCGGGAGGCGGCACACGCATGCGATTGGGGCTTGATAAAAGAGAAGTCGAGTCGCTCGCTAAAACGATGGAAATAAAATTCACTGTTTCTGGTCCACCGATTGGGGGAGCCAAATCAGGTATCAACTTCGATCCGAACGATCCCCGCAAGGAAGGAGTGCTTCATCGGTGGTATGCGGCTGTAATGCCATTATTAAAATATTATTATGGCACCGGTGGCGATTTGAATGTTGATGAAATTCATGAAGTAATACCGCACACGGAAGACGTAGGCATCTGGCATCCCCAGGAAGGAGTTTTTACCGGCCATTATAAACCCACAGAGCCGCAGAAGGTAAATCGCATTGGCCAACTTAGGCAAGGTGTGATTAAACTAATTGAAGATGAATGGTACACGCCCACACTTCAAAAAAAATATACTATTGCCGATATGTGTACGGGTTACGGTGTAGCCGAAGCGGTGCGCCATTATTATAATTTGTGGGGCGGAGATCTTACCGGCAAAAGAGCCGTGGTGCAGGGCTGGGGCAACGTGGGTGCTGCGGCTGGATTTTATCTTTCTTCAATGGGGGTAAAGATTGTAGGTATTCTTACCCGTGAGGGAGGTTTGATTAATCAGGCTGGATTTTCGCATGTGGAAATTTGTAGTTTAGTTGTAGACCGGGAAGGAAATCGACTAGTCACCGATGAACTATTGTCATTCGAAATTGTGAATCAAAAAATCTGGGATCTGGAGTTTGAAATATTTATTCCGGCTGCTGCTTCGCGTTTGGTTACGAAGGATCAAATTGATCGTATGATCGATTCTGGGGTGGAAGTTTTTTCGTGTGGGGCCAATGTTCCTTTTGCTGATCAAGAAATTTTCTTTGGATCTACGGGCGTATATGCGGATGAAAAAGTTTCGGTAATTCCTGATTTCATAGCTAACTGCGGTATGGCCCGTGTGTTTGCCTATTTTATGGAGAAAGAAGTGAGTATGACTGATAATGCTATCTTTTCAGATATCTCTCTTACTATTCGAAATGCGCTGGAGAAGACAAGACAGATTAGCAAATCAAAAACCGGGGTGGCACAAACTTCTTTTGAGATTGCTTTAAAGCAACTTATTTAATTTATACTTTAGCTCACCGTAGTTGTCTTAATCTCCCGCAACCGTCACCATGGTTCTAACCTTTATACTTTTATTGGTAGGGTTCGTCATTCTTGTAAAGGGTGCTGATTTTTTGGTTGATGGAGCTGCCTCTATTGCCAAAAAATATAATATCTCCAATTTGGTTATAGGCCTTACGGTAGTGGCCTTTGGCACTTCTACACCGGAATTATTAGTAAACATTATGTCATCAGTAAAAGGATATAATGATGCTGCCTTTGGAAATGTGATTGGCAGTAACATTTTGAACTTACTGGTCATCCTCGGGATATCTGGCGTTATTTATCCACTCGTTGTTCAACGAAATACTGTTTCCTTCGAAGTGCCCCTCTCGTTGGTGTCCGCCATTCTACTTTTTATTTTGGTCAATGATGTATTGATTTTTGGAGCCAAAGAGAATCTTTTGTCGCGTATTGATGCATTGATCCTGTTGCTTTTTTTTGGTCTTTTTATGATTTATATAGCACGAACGATGAAGCAGGGGCCTGATGGTGATGAGGGTGAATCAATAAAAGTATACAGCACCTGACTTTCCGTTTTATACTTTGTTTTAGGGCTGGCCATGTTGGTGGGTGGTGGAAGCCTGGTGGTTGACAATGCCGTAACGATAGCCAGACAATATGGGTTGAGTGAAAAAATTATTGGCCTAACGATTTTGGCTGCCGGAACTTCGTTGCCTGAACTTGCAACGTCTGCGGTGGCAGCCTACCGCAAACAGGCGGACATCGCAATAGGTAACGTTGTGGGCTCGTGCATCTTTAATATATTTTTAGTTCTTGGAATCACGGGCTTAATAAACCCCGCACCTTATAACGTGGTGCTGAATTTTGATCTTTATGTGCTAGCCGCTTCTACCGTGCTATTGATGATCTTTATGTTTACCATCAACCAACGAAAGTTAGATCGCTGGGAGGCGCTCATGATGCTTCTCGGATATATTGCCTATACGATCGTGCTTATTGGTATGGAAAAATAAAAAATGGCTACCTATTTTGGATAGCCACTTTTAAACTTTAAGAATTACTATCAGGCCGGTGGATGCACAGCTAGATAAGGGTGAATGATTAAATAGACTATTGCCCCGGCAAAATATCCTAACAGCGCAAGCAATGAAATTTTCTTTATATACCAGATAAAATCTATTTTCTCCATACCCATAACGGCCACCCCTGCTGCCGACCCAATAATAAGTACACTACCGCCAGTACCTGCGCAATAGGCTAGGTATTCCCAGATCATGTGATCGGTATAGTAAACACTCATATCGTACATGCCCATGCTCGCTGCAACAAGAGGCACATTGTCAACTATGGAAGAAAGAATACCAATCAGCGTAATGATGATTCGCTGGTCGCCAATGGTGGTGTCTAGCCACATTGAAAAATGATGTAGGATTTCCATGGATTCAAGTGCACTAACGGCAAGTAAAATCCCCAGGAAGAAAAGCACACTGGGTACGTCAATACGAGTCAATGCTCCGGCTGCTGTGTAAGGACGTTTTTCGGCCTCATCCATATCGGGGTTTATTAATTCTGACACAACCCAAAGAACACCCAAGGCAAGCAGCATGCCCAGGTAAGGGGGCAGATGCGTAACTGTTTTAAATATGGGAACCGAAATCAATCCACCAACACCGAGCAATAACATGGTGGTTGAGCCCTTTATCGGTTTGCTGCTATGCGCTCCGTGATGACCATTATTTTCATTTACCTGTTCAATAGCATCATGGCTTCCCAATTCGCCCTTCAATGTAAACTGAAGATAGATAAGTGGAATGACCATGCAGATAACACTCGGTAAGAAAAGCGTGAGCATGATATTTCCAGACGTTATTTGACCCCCTATCCATAACATGGTTGTAGTAACATCCCCAATGGGAGACCACGCGCCTCCGGCATTTGCCGCAATTACAATCATGCCTGCAAAAAACAAGCGCATGCTTTTATTAGGCACAAGTTTTCTGATTAGTGAAACCATTACAATAGAGGTTGTTAGGTTATCAAGAATGGCAGATAGAAAAAAAGTAACGATACAAATTATCCATAAAAGCTTTTTAGGATCTTTTGTATTGATGCGATCGGTGATAACCTTAAATCCCTGGTAGGCATCAACCAATTCAACAATGGTCATGGCACCCATCAGAAAGAAAAGGATTGCGGAGATTTGACCAAGATGATGATTCAGCTGTTCACCAATGTGATCGATTGAATTCTCCGAGTACAACGCATAGAGCGTCCAGCAGATAACCCCGGTAAGCAGGGCAGATGCAGTTTTGTTTATTTTGATGGGGTGCTCGAGGGCAATCGCCAAATAGCCCACAACAAAAACGAGGATCACAAAAGTTACCATAGGTCCGGTTTTAAGGTCTATGGTAAATATAGGCGAAAAAAATAATTCCGATTATTAAAATTCAATTATGACTTTATTACCGGATAAACGGTAATAATTATTGATAGAGCCAGGTGGATTTATAAATGAAAGATGCCCTCGTTTAATAGATTTAGCGCTTTATCTTTTTGATTTGTATCCACAAGTATGGAGATATTATTCTGGCTGCCACCATATGAAACCATACGAATGGGCACCGTAGCCAGTGCATGAAACACATCTTTCAACACACCTTCTTTCTCTAACAACATATTGCCTACAATGCAAATAATCGATTGATTGGCATCTACTTCAATCGTGCCAAATACTCTGAGCTCTTCCAGGATAATGGATAGGTTTTTACTATCATCAATCGTTACGGATACAGCCACCTCAGAGGTGGAGATCATATCGATGGGTGTTTTATAACGCTCAAAGACTTCAAACACTTTGCGTAAGAAACCATACGCCAGCAACATGCGCGAAGACTTAATGTTAATGGCGGTGATTCCATCCTTAGCGGCAATTGCTTTGAATTGTCCACGGCTACCCTTGTCGCTGATGATGGTGCCGGCCGCCTTTTCATCCATGGTATTTTTAAGACGTACGGGCACGTGATATTTCTGCGCAGGTACTATCGTAGAGGGGTGGAGTATCTTTGCGCCAAAGTATGCCAACTCGGAAGCTTCATCAAAGGTAAGCTCAGCAATGGGAATGGTTTTTTTTACAATACGCGGATCGTTGTTGTGCATGCCGTCAATGTCTGTCCAGATTTGAATTTCTTCTGCGCGAATGGCAGCCCCAATTAATGAAGCGGTGTAATCACTACCCCCACGCTTTAGGTTATCAATTTCATTGCGATGGTTACGGCAGATATATCCCTGCGTAACGAGAATATCAATGTTAGTGAGCGTTTCAAGAATAGGCTTTAAACGTTCGCTGATTTTTTCAAGTTCAGGTTCCTGATTCTCATCAATCGACATGAAATGCAAAGCTGGCAACAACCGCGCTGATACTTTTCTCTCTTGTAAATGATGATAAAATAATTCAGTAGAAAGCAATTCACCTTGTGCCAGCAATTCGCGGTAACTACGATCATCAAATTTACCCGCGGCCAACAATCGGAATAGACTGAAATAACGACTTACGATCTCCTGACCTATGGCTTGATAGGCCTCGCCTTCATATAGCTCACTAATAAATTGAAGATAATGTTTTTCGAGTTCTGCAATTTCCTGATGCGCTGCCGTATGTTGTTCAGCGATTAAATGATCACCGATTCGAACCAAGGTATTGGTGGTGCCGCTCAAAGCGGAGAGCACAACAATTTTTTTGCCCGGCATGGTCAACACAAGGTTTGCAATTTTCTTCATGCGCTCAGGCTTACCTACCGAGGTGCCACCAAACTTTACTACCAGCATAACATTATTATTAAGGGCCGTAAAGATAGTTTTGATTGCGTGAAAAACAGAATCAAAAAGTTGAAAGAAAAAAAAGACCCTTTGGATTATTATCTCCAAAGGGTCGTTCGTATGGTTATTAATTTGGTTATTTAACCTCTTCGTACTCTACATCGGTTGCATTACCACCAGAACCAGCCTGGCTTCCAGCCGAACCGTTTTCAGTGTTGGATTGAGCTCCAGGATTAGGACCGCCTTGCTGCGAACCGCCTGCATACATCTCTTGAGATGCCACCTGCCATGCAGCATTAAGTGCATTTACTGCCGCATCAATAGCTGCAAGGTCCTGACTCTTGTGCGCTTCTTTTAATTTATCCAAAGCCTGATTGATAGCAGTCTTATTACCTTCCGAAAGTTTTTCTCCGAATTCTTTCAGTTGCTTTTCAGTCTGGAAAATCAAAGAGTCAGCCTGGTTGATTTTCTCAACGCGCTCTTTCTCTTTCTTATCCGTATCGGCATTGGCTTGCGCTTCTTCTTTCATCTTTTTGATTTCAGCTTCTGTTAAACCACTGGAAGCTTCAATCCGGATTTTTTGCTCTTTGCCAGTGCCTCTGTCTTTGGCAGACACATGCAGGATACCATTGGCATCAATATCAAAGGTTACTTCAACCTGAGGAACACCGCGCGGTGCAGGAGGAATTCCATCGAGGTGGAAGCGGCCGATCGTACGGTTATACTGGGCCATTTCGCGTTCGCCTTGAAGCACGTGAATTTCTACAGAGGGTTGGTTATCTGATGCGGTCGAAAACACTTCTGATTTTTTAGAAGGAATTGTTGTGTTAGACTCAATCAATTTGGTAAACACGCCACCCATGGTTTCGATACCTAAGGATAATGGGGTTACATCAAGCAACAATACATCTTTCACTTCTCCGGTAAGTACACCGCCTTGAATGGCAGCACCGACAGCAACCACTTCATCAGGGTTTACGCCTTTCGATGGCTTTTTGCCAAAGAACTTTTCAACTTCATCAACGATGCGCGGAATGCGGGTTGAACCGCCCACTAAAATTACCTCATCAATCTGGCTTACCGAATATCCGGAATCCGCCACAGCTTTGCGACAAGGCTCAAGCGTTCTGCGGATCAAATCATCACACAACTGCTCGAATTTTGCACGCGAAAGTTTTTTCACTAAGTGTTCAGGCACGCCATCCACGGAAGTGATATAAGGTAAGTTAATTTCAGTTTCTGTGGAGCTTGAAAGTTCGATCTTCGCTTTTTCGGAAGCTTCTTTTAAACGTTGAAGCGCCATCGGGTCTTTGCGCAAGTCAATGTTCTTATCGGCTTTAAATTCATCCGCGAGCCAATTCATTACGCGCATATCAAAGTCATCACCACCCAGGTGTACATCACCATTGGTTGATTTTACTTCGAATACACCATCACCTAATTCAAGCACAGAAATATCGAATGTACCGCCACCTAAGTCGTACACGGCAATCTTCATGTCCTTATTTTTCTTATCCAACCCATAGGCTAACGCGGCAGCCGTAGGTTCGTTGATAATACGCTTTACATCCAGGCCGGCAATCTGACCAGCTTCTTTGGTGGCCTGACGTTCAGCATCGTTGAAGTAGGCAGGTACCGTAATAACAGCTTCGGTTACAGTGGTTCCTAAATAGTCTTCAGCCGTGCTCTTCATCTTTTGAAGAATCATAGCCGAGATTTCCTGTGGAGAATACAAACGATCGCCAATGCGCACCCGCACGGTGTCGTTGTTGCCGCTTTCTACTTCGTAGGAAACCATTTTCTTTTCTCCGGTCACTTCACCAAATTTTTTGCCCATGAAGCGTTTGATCGAAGACACGGTGTTTTTAGGATTGGTAATAGCCTGACGTTTGGCAGGATCGCCCACTTTTCGTTCGCCTTTTCCGTTATCCAAAAAACCCACGATCGAAGGCGTTGTTCTACGGCCTTCGCTGTTGGCAATTACCACCGGTTCGTTACCTTCCATTACGGCAACGCACGAGTTGGTGGTTCCTAAGTCTATTCCAATAATTTTTCCCATGATATGATCAGTTTTTATTTACAGTGTTTTGAGTAAGCACAGAGCTATGAACAAGGGTTATGCCAACGGGGATTTTTAGTGAAAAAGTGACAGAGTGGCAGGATTAATCCGGGAAGTCGTGCCACCGCTCAAAG
>JBGSTJ010000044.1:0-55647 GCA_041736555.1 Cyclobacteriaceae bacterium | reverse complement strand
TAGCGGTGGGGATCACCTCTTCCCATTCCGAACAGAGCAGTTAAGTCCACCCGCGCTGATGGTACTAGGGTAAAACCCGGGAGAGTAAGTCGTTGCCTTTTTTTATCAAAACCCTATCATAAAAATATGATAGGGTTTTTTTGTTCATAGACATTTTATTCTCAATAAAGAATCAAAGCTGTATCAGTACTTGTTGAATTTCGTTCAATGGTCTATATAATTTTATTAGTTTTGAGTCATTGAAAAATCATAACTACTTATCAGTTTCGCTGTTTATTTTTATTGCAAGTTTTATAATTTCTTGCGGACCCAGTCGCGAGGTAACGTATTGGGATGTAATTGATCAAAACTCTGTATTTGTTTTCGAGACTATTCACTCACCTTTGGCAGTTGACAAATCAATTTTGCCCTTTTTAAAAGTCTCATCAACATCATTTGCAATTGCACTACAAAGCATCTCCAAGAATGATTACGAATTAATCTATTCATACGTCTTGCCAGAAAAGGAATATGCCTTGCTTTTAGATGATAAGGAGATTCAATCCTCCTTTCAAAAAATCACTAGTAGGCTTTATAGTGGTTTTGAAATAAAAGAGATTCGGAATAAGGAAAATGAAGTTCAATTAGCTTTTTCATTTTTAAAAGGAGTCTTTGTTTTAAGTAAATCTTCACTCCTGATTGAAAACGCAATACGTACGTTTGAGTCAAGGGATGGAGTAAATTTCCGATCAAGCAATAAAATTCTTTTTCAGTTTGCCTCTGTTAAATCTGATGCGGGCAATTTGTATATAAATTTTTCGCAATTATATCAGTCTGCATTGATGAGTACTTCTTTCAGGGAATCTATTCCATTGCTCAAAGATTTTGCGAGGTCTTGCATGCTTGATGTTAAGGTTAATAAAGATTTTATATCGATGAATGGATTTACACTTGACAGTTTAAGGAAGAATCCAGGGCTTTCCAGATTTCAGGATCAAAAGGCTGTGAAGTTTGAGATGGCCAGATTTATTCCCAACTATTCAAAGACCCTAATTCACTATGGAATTTCAGACATTGATTCCTTTTTAAAATCAACCCATAAATCAGACTCATACAAGCTAAACTTTGGGGAGGAGATAGCAGTTTGCTTCTCTGACCAAGATTCAAAAGGAGCACTGATTTTTGTTGAGATTAAAGACAAGGAAATTTCTTCTTTTGATACTGGTGAATATTTTGAATCTTACTCTGGATACGAAATAAAGAGCTTCAATCATGATAGGATTTCAATGTACTTTAATCAACTTATTCCAACTGATTCTTTACAATTTTTTACCAGCAATGAAAATTGCATTTTTGCCTCACAAGAAGTTGGGAATCTAAAAAGACTTATTGATGCAATCGAAGCAGATGATACATGGGGCAAATCTTTATCCTTTCAGCAATTTTACGAACGCGGTTTGCAGGAGAGTAATGTTTCTTTGTTTTTTCGTGACCCATCGGAATTGGATATTGGTACATTAAGAAAGTGGAAGCCAATTATTGACTCGTTACACCTATCCTCTATTTCGTGGGCTAGCTTGCAGTTTAGCGCTTTAGATAAAAATTTTTATACAAGTCTAAATATTGGAATAGAACCCAATGAAAAAGAGATCCTGCAAACTAAACGAAAAATAGAAGCTTCTTCATTTAGATTACCCAATTCATCCGCAAAAGCATTTGTGGTTAAAAATCACGTTACTTCAAATAACGAACTTATATTACAAGACTCTACCTTTAAATTTTATCTTTTTTCTCCAGACAATGGAATACTCTGGCACTACCAGGTCGATGGAATGATTCAGAATGTTCACCAGCTCGATTACTTCAAAAATGGCAAACTCCAGTATTTTATAAATACGCCTGAATCACTTTATATTATTGATCGATTAGGGAGAGATGTTCAAGGATTTCCTAAAAAATTGCCATCTACTTTGGTTTTTTCAGATGTTGTTGACTATGACAAAAGCAGAAACTACAGGCTGTTAGTTTCTTCTTTGAACAAGGAAATATTTATTCTTGATAAAGATGCCAAACCATTAGAAGGATGGTCACCAAAACGATTATCAGGATTGATAACAGAACCACCGAAGCATTACAGAATTGGTGGAAAAGATTATTTTTTGGTGGTGTCAAATGGGGATCTATTTCATTTATTCACACGAAGAGGAGATTATCAGACTGGATTTCCAATATCCTTAAAGCCTTATTCAGGCGATTATTTTCTTGAGACCGGAACAAATTTGGCCAACAGCTATATTTATATTGTCTCTCAAGAAGGGAGTGTAACGAAACAGAGCCTTGATGGAAAGGCAAAAGCACAAGAGAATTTGTTGCGAGGCGTTAATTCTAAATTCTATTTAGTAAAAACACGTAGTGGTACGCCTGATTTTTATTTTGTCAGGATCGATTCTGATAAGATTGCCGTATTTAATAAAGCGAATCAACTTGTTATTGAGAAGCAAAATCCAGGCTCAACAACCTTACGGCCGTCAGTACTAGTTGCCTCAAAGGATAAGGCAATTTTTAGTTTTTTTGATGAGGAACAAAAGATGTCTTATTCGTTTGATCAGTCAGGTAATTCGGTTATCAATAGACCCCTTGAAAGCACTATGCCTCCACTTTTTGCAATAGATAGCAAGACAAGGCGAATTGTAATTTATTCCTTTTATGAGAATATGATTGAGATGACCCCTTTGAATTGATTGGCCCTATTGAATTGAATCCTGAACTTTTATAGATTTAGGATCTATTGAGTTGGCAGTTTGAGATTTGTTTTAATCATATTGTTGCTTTTAAGCTTGCGGGTGACCTCCCTTTCGCAAGAAGATTCTGTTGCGTATTCAAGTGAGATTTCTATCACTATCGATAATGATATCTTTTTCTTCATTGATAGATATTACTCTGCGGGTCATGAAATTTCTTATCGAAGTCTACTGAACAAAGATCAATTCCTGACTCGGTGGTTTGATCGAGGAAATCGATCATCAAAATGGATTGTATCATTTGGGATGGGAAATAAAATCTTTACTCCAAAAACTGTAAGATTTGTTAATCCTGTTAATATGGATAGACCTTATGCAGGGTTTGTTTATGGAAGTATTTCACTGACCCATCTTAAAGGGCAATCTTCCGTTTCAAGTATTTCTTTCGAGACTGGATTGGTAGGTGAAAAGACCGGCTTAGGTCAACTTCAAACCTGGTGGCATGACAAAACCGGATTTCAAGAACCACGAGGTTGGGATTCGCAGATAGTGAATGAGGTGATTGCCAATGTGCAGTATCAATTTTTGCGAGGAATAAATATTGCCAAAGAAGTGGATATGGTTAGTACTTCAAAACTGTCTGCTGGTACGGGTTCAAATAAAATAAGCCAGGATTTTACACTTCGCCTATTCAGGTTTAACTCGTTAACACAATCAGTATTTTCAAATAGCTTGTTGGGAAATAATGATTCTTACAACAAGGAGTTATTTATTTTTCTTGGATGTGGCATTGATTACATTTTTTCTAATATTTTTCTAGAAGGAAGTTTATTTGATAACCCAAGTCCTTTTACGGTTGAAGCTACCCCTTGGATATTACGTGGACAGATGGGATTTATGTTTACCAAAAATGATGGTTCTTTTTCTCTATTTATCAATAATGTTGGTAAGGAAATGCTTCAAGGATCGCGGCATAATTATATGCGTTTCATTTTCTCGCACAGGTTTTAGAAGTCTTTTCTTAAATTATTTGCCTCTCGATTTTTCGAGTTTATCCCACATCTCTTCGGTGATGTCTTCAAGGTGACTGAACTCACCTCCGTTTCTTAACCACTCACCGCCATCAATTGTGATTACTTCTCCATTGATATAGGCAGAATAATCTGACATAAGATAGGCCGCAAGATTTGCCAGCTCCTGATGTTCGCCAACTCGCTTTATCGGAATTCGCATTGCCGGATCAAACTTTTTAACAAGCTCACCGGGTAGCAACCTGCTCCATGCACCTTCAGTTGGGAATGGTCCTGGTGCTATTGCATTGCTTCTGATTTTATATTTGGCCCACTCTACTGCCAGGGAGCGAGTAAGCGCAAGTACACCTGCTTTGCTACAGGCTGAGGGAACCACGTAGCCTGAACCAGTCCATGCGTATGTGGTAACAATATTCAAGAAGATTCCCGGTTGTTTTTTTGCTATCCAATTTTTACCAGCAGCCAATGTCATGTAGTAAGTTCCTTTCAATACAATGTCAACAACAATGTCAAATGCCCGGTGGGAAAGTCTTTCGGTAGGACTTATAAAATTTCCTGCCGCATTGTTAAGTATTCCATGGATTTGACCGAATCTTTTTTCAGTTTCATTTATAACATTTACAATTTCTTCATACTTCCTTACATCACACGAAACAGCAAGAATCTTTCCTTCGGTTTGAGATTCAAGTTCCGCAGCAGTTTTTTCAAGCACCTCCATTTTTCTGCTGGTGATAACAAGGTTAGCTCCCAATTCCAGCATATACTTTCCCATGGATTTGCCAAGTCCGGTGCCGCCCCCTGTAATAATAATGGTTTTACCTTTAAGCGAGTCTGGTTTAAGCATGCCTTCCATAGCGGTTAATTTAACGTTGTCTGTGAGATAATTCATCGAATGTAAGAATTGCATTTTATTTTAGATATTTGCACGAATAAATTTTTTAAACTATGAAAATCAACGTTATCCTATTTTTTATTCCTTGTTTACTTTTATCATCCTGCATTGTTACAAAAAAGAAATTTGATGATGTGCTGGCACAGAAAGTAAAAGCAGAAGGTGAATTAGCAGAGAAAAATAATCAATTGGATAAAGCTAATGCTTCGCTCAAGGAGTTGAATGAAACCCTCGAGAAGTTAAAACAGGATACCACTGATATTGGTCAAACCTATCGGGCCACAAGTCAAAAATTAGCAGATTTGAATAACGAATACGACCAACTAAATTCTTACTACAAGAATTTACTAAATAGTAGTGGTAAATTAAATCGTGATCTGGCTCAACAAAAGGACCAACTATTTGCGATTCAAGAAAATCTTGAGAGTACAAGGAGGTTAAATGACTCGCTAAGTATTAGCTTGGCAGAGCGGGAGAAGAAAGTAAAAGAGTTGGAGTTGGTGTTATCGAATAAAGATAAAGCTGTAAAAGATTTGAAAGATCGAATTAGTAATGCTTTGCTTAATTTTAAAGAGAATGACCTGACGGTGAAAGTTAAAAATGGCAAAGTGTACGTTTCATTGGCAGAGCAATTACTTTTTGGCTCAGGAAGTATTGAGGTTGACAAGAAGGGCGTTGTTGCGTTGCAGCAATTAGCCAAAGCCATTAAAGACCAGAAAGATATTCAAATTGTGATCGAAGGTCATACAGACAATGTGCCGATTTCCAAAAAATCCGCTTACATGCAAGACAATTGGGATCTAAGTGTCATGCGTGCTACCTCCATCACTAAAATACTTACAGGTGCCGGGGTTTCTTCAAAACAGGTTACGGCTGCTGGCAAGGGAGAATTTTATCCATTGGCCGCAAATGATAGCCCTCAGAATAAACAAAAGAATAGAAGAACAGAGATTATCATCACGCCCAACCTTGATGAACTATTTAAGATTCTTGAATCGAATTGAACCAGAAAACTTCAGAAATTACAAAAGAAAAGGGCCCGAATACGAGCCCTTTCTGTTTATATATATTTTGATAGCTAATCTTTAACTACTACGGCATCAATATTCTTTTGCTTAACCAACGCATTGAATGCTGGAATATCTTCTTTCAGAATCTTGTCCAGTGCAGTCAGTTGTGCATCAATATCGGTGGTGACTTCCTTTTTAAAGGCCACCATCTGATCAGTAGGTCGGGAATTTCCAGATCCCGCCAAGGAATTGAGATGCGCCAGTTTATTGTTTAGTCGGATCGGGAAGTTTAACGGATCTTGTCCACTTCTGTTCTTAGTTTGATAAAGTGCTTCTTCGATCTTCTTCATATTATCCTGAATAGCTTTTGCTTTATCCAGCACATCCTTCATAGCGTCTTTCTGGTCTTTAACAGGATCAATCGCACGGTTAACTTGTTCTCGAACGGTGCGAATTTTCTTAATAGCCGTATGTGTCTCGCTTACCTTAGCAATTACTTCCTGCAAAAAGTCGAATTGAGCTTTCATGTCTGAATCCGTTGAGGAAGCACGAGGATCTTTTAAAATTTCGAAGTCAGATTCAATGGACTTACCGTTAACCGTAAGTTTTACTTTATAAGACCCGGGTAAGGCGCGGGGCCCGTTCATTGAGGCGGCCCAAAGAATGATACCGTCAAAACGTTCAGCATCTGGATAGCGCATATTCCAGTTAAATTTATTCATGCCGGGATGTTTCAAGCTTAGTTTTTCTTCTTTGGCTTTCAAATCAGGCTTGGTTGAAAATTTCTTGATCAGCTTACCATCGGCTTGCATGAACTCAAGACTTACCGCTGCCTTGACAGTATCCTTAACAAAGTAATGAACCATTACTCCACCTGGATGATTTTGTCCCGTGGTGCGGGATGTACGTCCGAAACTGAAAGCGGGACCCATGCGATAACTTGGCATGGGCTTGTATAGATAAGCGTCACTGGCGGCCACCTGATCATTTAGTTGATGCAAGGGAGTAAGATCATCAATCAGCCAAAAGCCCCGACCCTGTGTTGCGGCAATCAGGTTGTCGTTTTTAATTGCGAGATCGGTGATCGGAACAATAGGCAAGTTCAATTGGAATGGTTTCCAACTCGTGCCATCATCAAAGGAAAGATACATGCCTGTTTCGGTTCCTGCATAAAGTAATCCTTTCCGTTTGGGATCGGTACGCAACACCCGGGTGAAGTGACCAGCATCAATACCATCGGTAATTTTTGTCCAGGTTTTGCCATAGTCTTTTGATTTGTATAAATAAGGACGATAGTCACCTAATTTATAACGAGTACCGGCAACATAAATACCACCCTTTGTGTGGGGATCAAACTCAACGCTGTTAATCATGGTCCATTCAGGCATGTCCTTCGGAGAGATGTTCTGCCAGTTTTTACCTCCATCGGTGGTCGCATGAACAAGCCCATCATCCGAACCCGTAACTATGAAGTCCTTCTCATAAGGAGATTCACCGGCCGCGAAAATTGTACCATAGTATTCAACACTGGTATTGTCCTTTGTGATTGGACCACCGGATGATCCCATCTTGGTTTTATCATTTTTGGTAAGATCAGGACTTATTGTCTCCCACGACTGACCACCGTTGCTGGAAACATGAACATGGTTGGAGGTGGTATAAAGTTTTTTGTTATCGTGCGGTGAGAAGAAGATCGGGAAGTTCCACTGAAAGCGATATTTCATATCTTCTACTCCGTGCCCCATCGGGTTGTCAGGCCAAACATTTACCGCCCTGCTTTCATGCGTGCGATGGTTTTCAACTTCCAACAGACCTCCATAATTACCTCCATAAACGATTTCAGGATCTGCCGGGTCAGGAGCCAGGTGACCGCTCTCGCTACCTGCTGTTACTTCCCAATCACTTTCTGTAATGGCACTACCGTCAACACGGTGATAAATACGAAGGGTAGAATTATCTTGTTGAGCTCCATAAATCCGATAGGGGAAAGTGTTATCCGTAACAACGCGATAGAACTGACCGGTAGGCTGATTATCATAAGTACTCCAGTTCTCTCCGGCATCGAAACTAATCTGGGCTCCACCATCATCGGCAATGATCATTCGCTGATTGTCTTCTGGTGCAATCCACAAATCGTGATGATCACCATGAGGTGCATTGTATGATTGGAACGTACGGCCGCCATCTTTTGAACGATGATACGATACGTTCAACACATAGACCATATCAATATCTTTGGTATCCGCATAAATGCGGGTGTAATACCAGGCACGTTGCCGAAGACTCCGGTCATCATTCATCTTGCTCCAGGTCTGGCCGGCATCATCCGAGCGATATACGCCTCCGTTTTCATTTTCAATGATGGCAAATACGCGGTTTGAGTTAATCGGAGAAACCGCCAGGCCGACAATTCCCCAGGTGCCTTTGGGCAGGCCTTTATTAATAGTAATGTTTGTCCAGGTTTCTCCACCATCGGTACTTTTCCACATGGCAGAACCTTCCCCACCACTTTCCAAACTATATGGAGTTCTGCGAATGCGCCAGGTGGATGCATACATGATGCGAGGATTATTGGGGTCGAAGCAAAGATCAATGGCACCGGCATCGGCATTGGCGAATAAAGTTCGTTTCCAGGTTTTACCACCATCAATTGATTTATAAACACCACGTTCTTCTGAAGACTTAAACAGATCGCCCAACACGGCTGCATAAACTATGTCAGGATTTTTTGGATGG
Source organism: Cyclobacteriaceae bacterium (assembly GCA_041736555.1). Lineage (GTDB taxonomy): Bacteria > Bacteroidota > Bacteroidia > Cytophagales > Cyclobacteriaceae > ELB16-189. The sequence continues at coordinate 47,258 of JBGSTJ010000044.1, read as the reverse complement.
ATGCGAACACGTGGTATGTGGCGCGAATCTTTCAACCCAATGTTCGTCCATGTTTTGCCGGCATCAACCGATTTCCACATGCCATAGCCATACGAAACATTTCCGCGTACTGTCTTTTCGCCACCACCAACATAAATCACATTATTATCCCATTCACTTACGGCCACGGCTCCAATGGAACCACCAAAAAAGCCATCGGAAATATTTTGCCAGCTATTTCCCGCATCGGTGGTTCGCCACACACCTCCACCAGTTGCTCCAAAGTAGAAAAGATTTGGTTTTCCGGGCACTCCGGTTGCGGCTGCCGATCGACCACCCCGAAAGGGTCCGATGCTTCGCCATTCCATAGCATTATATAGTTTTTCATCAAAAGCTATCGTGGCTTTTGCTGGAGTTGATGTTCCTTTCTTTTGGGCCTGCACATCAGCACAAAACAGGAGTATCGGAATAAGTATTAAACAGAGCTTCTTCATGGGAATTTGATTTAGTAGAGCGAGTTTAGCCCGAAAGTTTTAATTAGTTTTTTCTTTTTTTACCAATGGCTAAAAGAGGCCAAATGGTGGAAGGAGTTGTATTTTGATAAAACTCAACTATTTTGAAGAAAATTTGAAGGATGAAACAAGATAACTTCAGACAGCTCTTTAGTATTCCGGTTATTGTAGCCGCACTTGGTTACTTTGTTGATATCTATGACCTTTTACTTTTTAGTATTGTCAGGATTCCCAGCCTTCGATCGATGGGTGTTACCGATGCACAGATGTTGGATCAGGGCGAATTTCTGATTCGGGTGCAGATGGCAGGACTGTTAGTGGGTGGTATAATCTGGGGAATTATGGGCGACAAACGAGGTCGTCTTTCCGTTTTGTTTGGTTCCATACTTCTTTATTCGCTAGCCAATATTGCCAATGGTTTTGCGACTACAGTCGATCAATATGCGGTGCTGCGATTTATTGCAGGTATCGGTCTCGCAGGTGAATTAGGCGCGGGTATTACACTGGTTTCAGAATCTCTTCCAACAAGATTACGGGGATATGGTACTACACTGGTTGCAACGGTAGGTTTGATGGGGGCCGTGTTGGCTAATTATGTAGCGAAAATATTTGATTGGCAGATTGCTTATTTCATTGGAGGTGGGTTGGGGTTGATTCTATTGGTTGCACGGGTAAGTGTTTTCGAGTCCGGAATCTTTTTAAAGATTAAAGAGCAGAGTGTGCAACGGGGTAACTTCTTTCAGCTCTTCAATCAGAAAGAACGTTTTGTGAAATTTATTGGCTGCATCCTGATTGGTTTACCGATCTGGTATGTGATTGGGATTCTCATCACCTTTTCTCCTGAATTTGCAAAAGCCATGAGCATAACGGGAGTGGTGGCAGGTGATGCAGTTATGTTTAGTTATATCGGTTTAGCTGCTGGAGATATGGTAAGCGGAATAACGAGTCAGATTATCCGATCACGTAAGAAAACTGTATTTGTATTTATATTACTTACCCTTGCATTCGTAGTTGTTTATCTCTACTGGCCATTCAAAAGCGAAGTGGGATTCTATGCAAGTTGTTTCTTGTTAGGTTTTGGAGTGGGGTACTGGGCACTTTTTGTTACCATAGCTGCCGAGCAGTTTGGTACCAATCTCCGATCCACGGTTGCAACCACGGTACCCAACTTTATTCGAGGTACTGTAATTCCGCTTACGATTGCCTTTAAATACATGCGGGAAAGTATCGGGATTCTGGAAGGGGCTCTGGTAGTAGGTATTGTTACCATATTAATTGCATTTTGGGCTTTGCGTCTGATTGATGAAACATTTGGAAGGGATTTGAACTTTGTTGAGAAAGACTCTTAAACCAAGTGAATTTGTGTAGTTCAGCTACCCAATAAATTAAAATTCTTATCGTCCTGATGTCGCCAAATCCTGAATTTCTATCGTTTACCAAAACATCTTACATGCAGACTTCTTGCGTAGTGTTTATAGTTAAATTGCTGATTAGATTATGGTAAACGATGGCAGCCAAATATGATTTAATCTAAGCACAGAAAGGGAATGATAGGCAAAATAGCTTTCGTTGTTGTTTTACTTATGAGTGCAAACTCCTTTCATGTTGTTGCCCAAAATCTGGGTGTTATTGATAGCTTAAAATCGCACCTGAGTGCTCAGTCAAAAGGCGAACAATTTGAAACTTTGAATGCGTTAGGATTTGAGTACCGCTATTCTTATCCGGATAGTACCATTTATTATTGTTCTAGGGCCTTCGAATTAGGCAAAGACATTACGTTAACCAAAAACCTTTCGAAGCCCTTAAGTTTTATTGGATTAGCGTATGCAAATAAGGGAGAGTATCGCAAGTCGGCAGAATTTCACGATCAGGCCATTGAGGTTGCCCGCAATCAACAAGATTCGGTTCAGTTGGGATTTGGATACAATAATCTGGGCAGAATGTTTTTTGATGGGGGCGACCTGGTGCGTGCCTTTAATAATTTTATTTATTCAAAAGATATTTTTGAGGCCTTGCAGGAGAAATCAGGGCTTGCTTATGTGTATCGAAGTTTAGCAAATATTTATAAATCCCAAAATGACTACACGGAGGCGATTGAGATGTCGACCAAGGCCTATGAGCTACGAAAACAATTAGACGATAAACGTGGCATAATTTCGTCTTTGCTTGAATTGGCTTTGATCTACGAGGTGATGGGTGATAATATGTCGGCTTTGGAGAAACTTAGTATGGCCAATATAGTGGCTAGCCAAATAAACGATCGTGCTACCAAAACGGAATTAACACTGGCAGAAGCTGAGATTCTATTTGTTGAAAAAAAATATGAGGATTCCTACGCACTCGTAAAGGAAATCCTAAGAACGGCTTCTGAAATTACCAATCAAAAACTGTATATGCGGGCGTCTCTCTTAAGAGGCAAGTACTTACTTGGGCAAAAGCAATATTCCAGTGCGATTCCTGTTTTTGAAGAAGTTATTCAAAAGGCTGAAGGTGCAGGCCACCTCAACTTTCAAATTGATGGAGCAAAGAATGCAGCGGCTTGCTACAAGGCTATTGGCAATTTAAGCAGGGCAAATTATTTCATGAACCAATACCTATTGCTACAGGAACAAGTAAAAAATACTGATTTACTTCGTGAGATTGAAGGGCTTAAGTTTCAGCTTGTTATCGAAAAGAAAGAAAAGGAAAATGAGCTTTTGTTGGCTTCTCAAATTAAAAGCGAGTCTCAGTTAGCTGCTCAGCGATTTCAAAACCGACTCTTGGTTGGCCTTGTAATTATGGTTACCGGGGTGATGGTTGTCTTTGTGATTTTTAATCGTAAACGCAAAAGGATTAATCAAAAGCTTCAGGATCAAAACGAAAAAATTCTCAAACAGCAGGAAGAGATTTCAAAAGTAAACGACAATCTGAAACGACAAAATCAACAGTTGAATGAGTTGAATAACGAGAAGAATACGCTTATGTACATTGTTGCGCATGATCTTAAGTCTCCCCTCAACCGGATTAGTGGATTAGCCAATATCATGGAGATGGAAGGAGGGTTGCCGCCAAAGCAACAAGAATATTTACGAATGATAAAGACTGCGACCAAATCGGGAACAAGCCTGATCATAGATCTTTTGGATGTTAACTCATTTGAACAAAATGGGAGTGCACCATCTTATTCCACTTTTCATCCGGGTATTTTATTGAAGGAGCGGGCTGATTCGTTCAAAGTATCTGCTGATATAAAGTCAATTCAGTTGAGTGTAGAACAATCATTTACGGAAACATTTACCTCTGACCCTGATTTTATAAATAGAATAATTGAAAATCTGATTTCGAATGCGCTTAAGTTTTCCCCAAAACACACTTCAATTTTGGTTTCCGGAAAGTTAGAGAATGGCGTAGCTTGTTTTTCAGTCAAGGATTCCGGGCCTGGTTTTTCTGATGCTGATAGAAGTCTTTTATTTCAAAAATTTAAAAAGTTATCGGCCCAGCCAACCGGAGGAGAGAGTTCGAATGGTCTGGGTTTGGCAATTGTTAAAACCCTGGTTGACCGTCTTGGTGGCAAGATTGAGTTAATCAGTGAACCGGGAAAAGGAGCTGAGTTTATTGTGAAAATACCAGCCGCCAGACTGTTAGTGAGCATATAATTTTTTTTTGCCGCTATTTAAACCCCACGCATACTATCCTATCTAATTGGAAAAATAACCAATATGAAAAGGACTGTTTTAATTTTATCAATTTTAATGTTGTTAGGAATTGGTGTGCACGCCCAGGAAACCACCCCCAAGGCTGATGTAAGACAAAGAAATCAACGAGCCAGAATACATGAAGGCCGCACAGATCGTGATCTGACACATAGAGAATCAGCTCGATTAAACAAACAGCAACGGCATATTCGAAGAACTGAGAAAAGGGCTAAAGCAGATGGCGATGTAACTGCCGTTGAGCGCAGAAAACTTGATCGTAAACAAGACCGGGCCAATCGTCATATTCACAGAGCAAAGAATAACGAAGTAAACAAGGCTAACTAAGTAAATAGAGGTCTTCTCAAAAGTAATGATCATGAGGGGTGTCATGCCGGGCCTTAACCCGGCATCTCATTCTCATATCTCAAAACGGGATTACGGGTCAATACCCGCGAGAACAAGATGGCTTTTGAGACTGCCTCATTTTATTAAATACCAGACAAGGCTTGTTCCAAATCATCTATTAAATCTTCAACATCCTCAACTCCAATACTTAATCGGATCAGTGAATCACTGAGTCCATTTTTTATACGCTCTTCCTTGGGAATGCTTGCGTGTGTCATGGAGGCAGGGTGGTTAATAAGGGATTCCACGCCACCCAGCGATTCAGCCAATGAAAACAGCTGCACACTTTCCATTAATTTTGTTGCGTTTTCAACACTATCCTTCTTTAATGAGAATGATAGCATTCCTCCGAAATCTTTCATTTGCTTTTTGGCAATCGAATGATTGGGATGATCACTAAATCCTGGCCAATACACCTTGCCTATTTTCGGGTGTGATTTTAAATATTCTGCAATTTTTCTTCCATTGAAACAATGGCGTTCCATTCTAAGATGCAGAGTTTTGATTCCGCGCAGTACTAAAAAGGAATCTTGCGGGCCGGGTACAGCACCGCACGAGTTAGCAATGAAGGCAAGATCCTGATAAAGCTTTTCATCGTTAACGATCAACGCACCCATAATTACATCACTGTGACCTCCTAAATATTTAGTAACAGAATGCATAACTATATCTGCACCTAACGCCAGTGGGTTTTGCAAATAAGGTGAAGCGAAGGTGTTATCCACAGCAACTAAAATTCCATTCTTTTTGGCTAAAGCAGTACATGCTTCAATATCGATTATTCTCATCAATGGGTTGGAAGGAGTTTCCAGCCACATCAGTTTGGTATTTTTGTTAACGTAAGGGATAAGATTGTCAGCTACAGTTAAATCAATAAAATGAAACTTGATGCCAAATTTTTCATATACCCTTTTGAACATCCGGTAAGATCCACCATACAAGTCATTACTGGTTATTACTTCATCGCCCGGGCTTAATAATTTGATGACAGCATCCGTGGCTCCCATGCCTGATGAAAAACAAATCCCAAACTTTCCGTCTTCTAATGCGGCAATGCTTTTCTGTAAAGCATTTCGAGTAGGGTTGGCCCCGCGGGCATAGGCGTAACCTTTGTGTTTGGCAGGTGATTCCTGAACGTAGGTAGATGTTTGATAAATAGGAGTCATGATGGCTCCGGTTGTTGGGTCTGGCTCTACTCCAGCATGCACGGCCTTAGTTCCAAATTTCATGCGATTCAGTTTTTGCAATATTAATCAAACTCTTTGCAAACCGATAATCCAAAAATCTAATGCATTCCGTGAAAAAATTGAATAACTGGTTACGACATGAAGATTACAGGAAACCTATATTTAACCCGATTGAAAAGGCTAAAGGCTCAGTTTAAACTTGTTGCTGGTATTAGTTAGGTTCTTTGGACAGTATCTCATGGGTTGTTCTATGGCCCGATAAAGAGTTTTATGTTTCGGATAACCATAACCCTATTTCGTCCTTTTTCGATCTTAATTTTTTAAAAACACTTTAAAGTGAGATCAATTTCTTTTAGATTTAAAACACCTCAATCTGTAATTGCCTATCTAACTTAAAGTACCATGAGCTCAAAAGTCTATTTCTTGGCTGGATTTATGATTTTTAACATAATCCTGGCTAAAGGCCAAAATTCTGTTGGAATTGGAATTGTTAACCCAAACAAAAATGCTGTTCTCGAATTGGTTTCAACGGGTAATAATCAGGGATTATTGGTTCCAAAGCTGACGACAGCGCAACGAACGGCAACATCCTTCTTATCATCTTTGTCTGCTAACGAAAATGGACTTTTAATTTTTGATAAGGATGAAAATTTATTTTATTTCTGGCAGGTAAGCCAGTGGCTGCCGTTGCGCACAGGTCTTGAATTAACTGCAGGTGACGGAATTTCAATTGCTGGAAATACAATTTCCGCCATCCCACAAGATCTTCAGTTGTCGGGCAGTGCATTGTCAATAACAAATAATACATCCGCTACTGCAATAGATCTTTCAGGTTTTATTCAAGATCTGCAGTTATCTGGTAGCACATTAAGTATAACCAATAATCCATCTGCTACCGCCATAGACCTGACACCCTTTGCAGGTGTGAATACCGATAATCAAACACTTACTTATGTACCGGCAACGGGACTATTAACTATCAGTAGATTGTTAGGAGACCAAAGCGTAACTATTTCCACAGCGGGAACTGCTGGAGGCGATCTTTCAGGCACGTTTCCCAATCCGACAATTAATTCTAATGCCGTTACGAGTGCAAAGATTCTGGATGGAACCATTGCAACTTCTGATTTGGCGGATGGTTCCGTTACGGCAACAAAGTTGGCGAATACAGCAGTCACACTGGGAACGTATGGATCTGCTCTTACTGTTCCTCAAATTACCATTGATGCGCAGGGAAGGATTACATCGGCAGCAGCGGTAGCAATTAGTGGAGTTGCGCCAGGCGGAGTGGCAGGTGGGGATTTAGCCGGAACATTTCCGAATCCTACAGTTGCGAACAATGCCATCTCAAGTGCAAAAATTTTGGATGGCACTATAACCAGTGCAGATGTATTGGATGGAACCATTGCAACTGCTGATTTAGCGAACAGTTCGGTAACGGCTGCCAAATTAGCGAACACAGGTGTTACGCTAGGAACCTATGGTTCAGCCACAGAAGTTTCTCAAATAGTTGTTGATGCCCAAGGCAGGATTACCTCAGCAAACAATGTGACTATTACGGGAGCTGCGCCCACCGGAGCAGCAGGTGGAGATTTAGCGGGTAATTTTCCTAATCCAACCGTTGCCAACAATGCAATTACAAGTACTAAAATTTTAGATGGTACAATTGCCAGCGTAGACATGACAAACACGGGAGTCGCTGCGGGTTCATTTGGATCGGCAACACAAGTTCCAAGCTTTACGGTGGATGCTCAAGGACGACTCACGGCAGCAGGTAATACAATAATATCGGGTGTGGCACCAGGAGGCGCAGCAGGTGGAGATTTAACCGGTACGTTTCCAAATCCAACAGTAGCCAACAATGCGATTACCAGTGCAAAGATTTTGGACGGAACCGTTGGAGCTACAGATTTGGCTAACACCAGTGTTGTTGCAGGAGCTTACGGATCAGCAACTCAGGTTGCAACATTCACGGTGGATGCACAGGGAAGACTTACTGCAGCTGGGAATACAACCATAGCAGGTGTTGCACCTGGTGGAGCCGCAGGAGGAGATTTGACTGGAACATTTCCGACACCAACAGTTGCCAATAATGCGATTACAAGCGCAAAGATTTTGGATGGAACCATTGCAACTTCTGATTTGGCAGATGGTTCCGTTACGGCATCAAAGTTAGCGAATACAGCAGTTACGTTGGGAACATATGGCTCTCCTCTTACAGTTCCTCAAATAACAATTGATGCGCAGGGAAGAATTACTTCCGCAGCAGCGGTAGCTATTAGTGGAGTTGCACCAGGTGGAGCCGCAGGAGGAGATTTGACAGGAACATTTCCAAATCCAACAGTGGCCAACAATGCGATTACCAGTACAAAGATTTTAGATGGTACTATAACCAGTGTGGATATTTTGGATGGTACGATTGCAACGGCTGATTTAGCCAACAGTTCTGTGACTGCTGCTAAGTTAGCCAACACGGGTGTTACACTGGGAACTTATGGTTCTGCCACGGAAGTTTCTCAAATAGTGGTTGATGCGCAAGGCAGAATTACTTCCGCAAATAATGTAACTATTACAGGTGCTGCACCTACGGGAGCAGCGGGTGGAGATTTAACAGGTAATTTTCCTAATCCTACGGTTGCCAACAATTCAATTACGAGTGCAAAGATTCTGGATGGTACCATTGTAACTTCAGATTTGGCAGACGGTTCTGTTACAGCAACAAAGTTAGCGAATACAGCAGTTACATTAGGAACGTATGGATCTGCTCTTACGGTTCCTCAAATTACAATCGATGCGCAAGGAAGAATTACTTCGGCAGCAGCGGTTACTATTAACGGAGTTGCGCCAGGCGGAGTCGCAGGAGGAGATTTGACTGGAACCTATCCAGCTCCGACTGTCGCAAATAATACGATTACTGGTGCAAAAATATTGGATGGAACAATTGCAAATACTGACATCAGTGGAACTGCTGCGATAGCTGTTTCTAAACTTGCACCATCGGTCACTAATGGCCAAGTATTAACCACTGCAGGAGGGGTAGCTCAATGGGCGGCACCTGGGGGAACTACTTTAATTCAAGCGCCAGGTTCAAATAATCTATTTGCTGGTTTACCAATCGGGGGGGGCGGCACAGATAATGCATTTTATGGCACCTCGGCTGGAGTTTCAAATGCAAGAAACTGGAACGTATTTATTGGAGCTGAGGCCGGGCAATTTACTGTCGGAAACGGAACAACTTCTGGCGACTTAAATACTATTATAGGTTGGAGAGCAGGGAGGAACAACACAGACCACCAGGGGAATACTTTTGTGGGTGCTCAGGCTGGTGAAAATGCCACTCCAACCGCAAACATTAGTACACTTATTGGTGAAAAGGCTGGTCAAAGAGTTCAGGGTACGGGGAACGTGATGGTAGGTCAAAGGGCAGGAGAGTTTACAACAACCGGTTTCTTTAACACATTTGTTGGAACAACTGTAGCCGCAGTTGGAGGTGTAGCAGGTAATGTGGGGGGGTCAAGACTAACACTTATTGGACACAACGCCAATGTATCTGCGCCTAATCTTATAAATTCAACTGCCATTGGAGAAGCTGCTGTTGTTACTGCTAGCAACAATATGGTCTTCGGAAATAATGCCATTGTTGGATGGGGCTTTGGAGTTGCTCCAGGTGCCGCAGCAATTCGAGTAGGAAGTGGAGCAACAAATGGCAATGGAGCTACATTAACCTTAACTGGAAACTGGACAAGCACGTCAGATAGAACTAAGAAACATGAGATAGATGGTATCCAATATGGCTTAACTGAAATCCTTAAGCTAAGACCTGTTAGTTATAGATGGAAGGGGACTGATCATATGGATTTCGGCTTTATCGCGCAGGAGGTAAAAAGTATTTTGCCTGAAATTGTTTATGGAGAAGAAGGTAATATGTCAATTTCATATGGCCAGGTAACGGCTGTACTAACTAGGGCGATTCAGGAACAACAAAAAGAAATCGAAGATTTAAAAGTGAAACTTTTAAATGAACAAAAGCAGGTTGCTTCCCTGGAAGTTTCTATACACAACCTGGAATCCAAAAATTCTGAAATTGACACCATTAAAAAAGAACTTGAGGAAATCAAAAAGGTTTTGGGAATGGAAGCTAGTCTTAAAAACAAAAAGAAGTGAGATTCTAAAATTAGGAGAACATGAAAAAACTTTTAATAATTATCTTATTTAGTCTAAGTTTAGTGAATGGTTTTGCCCAAGGCTTTTACAATAAGGGATCTATAGTAAGTTTATCAACGAATACTATTTTAACAGTGCCTGATAGCTTATTGAATACAGGTACGATAATAAATGATGGTGACCTGCAAATTTCTGGGGCTTGGGTAAATTTGGGAACGTATGAAGCTGGAACCGGTCAGATCAATTTCAATAGTGATCTTGTTCAGACTATAAATCACAACGACCAATCATTTGGTAAGCTGACAATTAGCGGAACTGGTGAAAAACAATTTCTGGCCAACATCACCATTGAATCTGAACTGGATCTTCAAAGTAGTGTACTTAAATCAGTCAATAATGCTAAGATTATTCTCAACCAAGGTGCTGTTGTTTTAGGTGGATCAGATCAATCACACATTGTAGGTCCGGTTGAAGCAAAGGGAACCGGAGATTGGATCTTTCCAATAGGAAATGGAACAACTTATTTGCCGGTAGAAATTTTGGGAGTAACGGATGCCACTGCATCAGCCACTTTAACATTAAATGAACTTACGGCTGATCAAACCCTAACGGGCGATTTCGAAATTGCAAAGCTTTCCTCCAAACGCTATTGGGAATTGGTGTTGGGTAGCGGTAGTTTGAGTCAAAGCAAAATTAAATTGCCACTTGCGAATGACGATGGATTAACAGATAATTTAGATTTGTTAGTTGTGGCTGGAAGTAATAACGCGCTGGATTCATACACTAGTATCGGACAATCTGACCAGGCCGGAAATTTGACTTTGGGTTCTGTCACGAGTGAAGAATTACCAAGCGTTACTTTTTTTGCTATAGCCGCCTTAACAGGCGAAACTGCTATAGAGGTTTTTAACGGCATCTCGGTTAGTGTAAACGGCAAGAATGATTTTTTACGGATCCGGAATATAGAATTGTATCCAGACAATCAAGTAACAATTTACAACCGTTGGGGAGATATCGTATTTGATATGCAAGGCTATGACAATGATCAAAAATCGTTTAAGGGAGAATCTAGCCTGAGTGGAAGCAAACTGCCCAGCGGAACTTATTATTATTCTATTGACCTTGGTGACGGTTCAGCTAAAACGACAGGATACCTCGTTGTGAAATAATAATTTTACTGGATTTACGTTTTGCTCACTCGAATCATTTTAAATCAGTATTCTGCTTTTGAACTTTCCTTCTAAATTTTCTTATATCTGGAGGTTTGACCATCAACAGGAGGAAGAATATAATCTTTTTGTAAAGCCATCTAATTTAGCCTCACTTCGTTTAGTGACTTTCATCACCATTTTTGGAATGTCACTTTTTTTAATTGTCGATTTTTTTAAAGAGGTTGATTATTCGGTTGTATTAACTTCCCGCATCTGTGTTTTATCACTAGCTTTTATTCTCATGTGGTTATCCTATCGAAACCTAAGTTCGACAGGAATTGTGTTATGTGTGTCGTTAGTGCCGATCATGAATTTCGGAGCCTCGCTGGTAACCTCTTACTATGCGGGTATGCCTCCGTTCTATATCACAAATTTGCTTTTTCTGATTTTTGTTTTAGTGGTAACAGCAAGTGGGCTACACTTTCGATTTGCGTTACTAGTTAACCTATTTTGTTTGATAACATTCATCCTTTATTCACAGTTTGTCAATCGAAATCCTTTTTACTTTTCGCAGTATCCCCATCTTGTTTCAATATTTGTTTACATCCATATAGTAGGTATCGTATTGGAAAACAGAAGGCGAACACATTTTTTGCAGTTCAAAGAATTGAAGGAACAGAAAAAACTGGTAGAAGAGCTTAATCAACAGAAAAACAGAATTATCTCAATCTTGTCACATGATGTTGCGGCCCCTATGAATTCGCTCTCTACTCTACTGCACCTGCAGACACATAACCATATTGACCAGGCTGAACTCAATACGTATCTCCCAAAACTTAGTGATCAATTCGAGAATGTTACCTTACTATTGTACAGTCTTGTACGTTGGTCTCGTTCGCAGATAGATGGATTTAAATTGGATAAAGTCAGATTAAATGCAGCGGATTTAGTTGAACGGAAAGTGAAACTATTTCAAATTCCGCTGCTGGAAAAAGGACTTGAGTTGAAACTTACTGTTGACCGATCGCTCTATATTACTGTTGATGAGGAAATGATTCTTATTGCCATTCAAAACCTACTCTCGAATGCTATTAAATTTGCTTTTCCAGGATCTGTTGTTCAGGTGAAGGTATTTAGTAGTCAGAATCAAGGTGTAATAATCTCGATAGCTAATCAGGGGCGGCCTATCCCCGAACATTTGGTTAATAAATTATTTACCTATGAGATGCCTGTTGCAACAGATACTCGTGGCGAAAGGGGAACTGGACTTGGTTTAGCCTTGACAGCATTTTTTGTACAACTAAATGGAGGATTCATAAACTTGGTTCCTGCTGAACCAGGAACAACAGTTTTCTGCATGGAATTACCAAAAGCTGCTCTGAACTAAACGTTCCTTGCAATATCGAATTTTTCCAGGTAGTCAGACACACGTTTCACAAAACTTCCGCCCAACGATCCATCAACAACACGGTGGTCGTAGGAATGAGACAAGAACATTTTGTGTCTTATGGCAATGGCATCCCCGTAAGGAGTTTCAACAACTGCTGGCTTTTTCTGAATGGCACCTACGGCAATGATCCCTACCTGCGGTTGAACGATAATTGGCGTACCCATTACATTACCAAAAGAACCTACGTTGGAAATAGTAAAAGTTCCACCCGTTAACTCATCGGGTTTCAGTTTATTTTCGCGCGCGCGTTTGGCAAGGTCGTTTACTACTTTAGCCAGCCCGGTAATATTATATTGATCGGCATTCTTAATAACAGGTACAATCAGATTACCACTTGGCAATGCTACAGCCATTCCTATGTTGATCTCTTTCTTCTTAATAATCCGATCGCCATCTACCTGGATGTTAATCATTGGATAATCTTTAATGGCCAGAATAAGTGCTTCAATAAAAATAGGAGTGAAGGTAAGTGAGTCACCCTCGCGTTTTTGAAATTCATTCTTCACTTTATTGCGCCAGAAAACCACGTTAGTAACATCAGCTTCTACAAAGGAAGTAACATGGGGTGCTGTGCGCTTCGAATCCACCATGCGTTCTGCAATCATCTTACGCATGCGGTCCATCTGAATAATCTCATCTCCAGCACTTATCGAAGCCGGTATAAGTTGCGCTGACGAACTTGGAGTTCGCTGTTGTGGTGACTGACCTAATTTTCTATTTTGTAAATAAGCGAGGAGATCTTTTTTGGTTACCCTTCCTTCGGCTCCAGTGCCGCCAATGGTTTCTAATTCGGCAACGGCAATATTTTCTTCTTTGGCGATATTTTTAACAAGTGGTGAATAGAAACGAGTTGAAGATTTAAAATCATCAGCTGGTACACCCGCTCCATTTGAAGCATGAACAGCAACCACGGGAGTTGATTTTGTTTCTGGTTTTGGCTCTTTTTTAGGTGCCGCAATCGTAACCTCTTCATTGCCTTCTGTTGAAATGATGGCAATGGCTTTCCCTACTTTAACCACATCTCCTTTTTGAGCAAGAATCTCTTTTAAAATTCCACCGTGGGTAGTTGGCACCTCGGTGTCCACCTTATCGGTGGCAACTTCTAACACTGATTCATCTTGCTCAATTTTATCACCCGGTTTTTTTAACCATGAAAGGATAGTTGCCTCCATGATACTTTCACCCATTTTAGGCATGATCAGTTCTACCAGCGCCATGATTCAATCGTTTGTTTTAGACCTGCAAGTTAACATTTTTGGCAGGATTCGAACAGGCGCTTTTCAATTCGGCATTTGAAGGCGATTGCCCAATTCTGTTTGTTCAATTTGTCGTTTTTAAAATATTATACTGTACTTATCCCCCTTTATAAAAGGGTCCTTTTTGCAAGAATGTAATTGTTAAAAATGAAGCACCTGATTTCAATCTTCCATAGACCTGATGGAAGTCATTCTTTAGGGGTTATGTTGATATGACCTTCGGGTACACTAAAACATAGAGCCATGGACACCGAAATATTAGAAAACCCCACAGCCAAAAAACCTGAATCAAAGACCTCGAAATTTGTATACTCTTTTCATGAAGGCGATGGAAAGAATAAACAATTACTGGGCGGCAAAGGAGCCAACCTCTGCGAAATGACCCAGATTGGACTTAATGTTCCCCCCGGTTTTGTTGTAACTACTGAAACTTGTTTGACCTACCTGGCCGAACCCGATCGCAAATTGCCCTTGGGTGTCATTGATCAGGTGAGGAAAAACATGACTGCTCTTGAAAAGGCAACCGGTAAAATATTTGGCGACCCAGAAAATCCACTTTTGGTTTCCGTTCGTTCAGGATCGGCCATGTCAATGCCCGGTATGATGGATACCATTCTGAACTTAGGACTAAATTCTAAAACCCTGAAAGGATTGATCAAATTAACCAACAACGAACGTTTTGGGTATGATGCGTACCGCAGATTTATCCAATTGTTTGGAAAAGTTGCTTTGGGTGTGCCCGATGAAAAGTTTGATATTCATTTTGAAGAAGTGAAACGCAAAGCCGGTGTAAAAGTAGATGTTGGTTTAAACACCAAAGACCTTATTGAAATCAGCGAACGTTTCTTGAAAGTAGTACAAGAACATACCGGTAAGCCATTCCCTGAAGATGTGTATGAACAACTTGAAATTGCCATCAAAGCAGTTTTTAATTCGTGGATGGGCAAGCGCGCGGTAGATTATCGTAGAGAGTTTAAGATCACACCGGCTATGGCCAATGGTACAGCTGTGAATGTGGTAACAATGGTGTTTGGTAATATGGGTAACGACTGCGCTACTGGTGTTGGTTTTACCCGCGACCCTGGCACGGGCGAAAACGTGATGTTTGGCGAATACCTGACAAACGCTCAAGGTGAAGATGTAGTTGCGGGTATCCGCACTCCAAAACCTGTTGCCGAACTTGCTACTGAAATGCCAGACTTATACAAGCAACTGGAAGGACTACGCAATAAATTAGAAACCCACTACAAAGAAGTTCAGGATTTTGAATACACCATTGAGAAGGGAATATTATTCTGCTTACAAACCCGCAATGGTAAAATGAATACCGTAGCGATGGTTCGCACTTCGGTAGAAATGGTGAACGAAGGATTGATCACGAAAGAGCAAGCTTTGTTGCGCATCAAACCTGATATTCTTGAACAATTGCTACACCCAAGATTGGATTCATCACACAAAGTTGAGCCCCTTGCTCAAGGCCTTCCAGCCTCACCCGGTGCTGCATCGGGTCATGTTGTATTTGATGCTGACCGCGCTGAGTTGTTGGGTCGCGCAGGTGAGAAAGTGATTTTGGTTCGCGAAGAAACCAAGCCTGAAGACATTCACGGATTCTTTGCTTCTCAAGGTATTCTTACCAGTCGTGGCGGTAAAACCTCACATGCTGCGGTGGTGGCAAGAGGAATGGGTAAACCCTGTGTGGCTGGTGCCGAAGGTATTAAAGTAGATGTAAAACTTCGTCAGGCTGAGATTGGTGATAAGATTCTACGCGAAGGCGATTACATCACCATTGATGGTGGAACAGGTTTCGTTTACCCTGGTATTATTCCAACCGTTGAACCTGTCTTCTCTGAGGATCTTAAAACATTGTTGAGCTGGGCCGATGAGGTTGCAAAACTGAAAGTTTATGCCAACGCAGATACTCCAGGCGCTGCAGACAAAGCCTTGACGTTTGGCGCGATGGGTATTGGCTTATGTCGTACGGAAAGAATGTTTAATGATGTAGATCGCTTACCGATTGTAGTTGAAATGATTTTGGCAGCAACAACCGAAGAAAGAGAATCTGCACTCAATCGCCTGAAAGATATTCAGCGCAAAGATTTTCGCGAAATCTTTACCGCGATGAAAGGCAAGCCCGTTACGGTGCGCTTGTTAGACCCTCCAATTCACGAATTCCTTCCTACGGAAGATGTATTGCGGGATGAGGTTGAGCACTTACAAAAACTGAAAGGTACTGTAAGTGGTGTAACGGATCTATTCAGCAGTTTGAGATTATTGAATGCGGATTTGAAAATGGCTGAACGTTCATCCGAACCCTTCACCATGGCTGGAGTTGAACTGATTGAAAAAGCGATTGAGAAGAAAGGTCAAATGTTACGGAAGGTTCGCGAACTGCATGAAGTGAACCCTATGCTGGGCCATAGAGGTGTGCGCCTTGGGTTAACATTCCCTGAAATTTACAGAATGCAGATCCAGGCAATTCTGGAGGCTGCGGCTGAATGTCAGCTTGCCAAGGTGGATGCGAGACCAGAAATTATGGTGCCCCAGGTTTGTACAGCCGAAGAACTGGAACAAGTGAAAGTGTTTGTAGATCAGATCAGAAACCAGATTGAAACCAAGAATAAGATTACCCTTCAGTTTAAGTTTGGTACCATGATTGAAGTAGTTCGCGCTTGTCTGCAGGCTGAAGAGCTTGCCAACGTGGCTGAGTTCTTCTCCTTCGGTACGAATGACCTTACCCAGGCAACCTTCTCCTTCTCACGCGAAGATGCCGAGAATAAGTTCCTGCCATTCTACATTTCACAAGCGGTGTTGAAAGACAATCCTTTTGAAGTGCTGGATCGCAAAGCCATGGGTAAACTGATGCGGATGGCCGTAGAAGATGGTCGTAAAAATAAAAAAGACCTGAAAGTTGGAATTTGTGGTGAACACGGTGGTCACCCAGAATCCATCATGTTCTGCCATGAGATTGGATTGAACTATGTTTCTTGCTCAGGTCCACGGGTGCCTGTTGCACGTCTTGCAGCAGCACACGCCAGGTTGTTGTCAAAATAACTGAGTAAGCGTTAGTGTAGAAGTGCAGGTCGAAAGGTCTGCACTTTTTTTATTTAAGATATTTACTCCGAAGAATGGCTCACAACTTTATTTCGAATGGTCCAGGCTTTAGGTCAGTGGTCAGTACCTCCTTTATTCGTTGAACGAGGTTCTTCAACGTTAAGTAGCTATTATCGGGGGCATTTAAAACAATAACAGCAACAGTATATTTAGCGAAATTCTGCTGGTATTGTAAATTCTTGTCGAAAGTTAGTAAAGCATCAAACTTATTTTCGGCCAGCAAGGACAAAAGCTTTCCATTTGAAATTCCAATCCAGCCCTTGTCAGCTGCTGTATATATTTCATGATCTGTTAAATCTTGCTTTAATCTTTTGGGAAGATTCTCATCAAGCAGCAGTCTCATAGATTTGCTCTATGTTTTTTGAGGTAAGAATTTTACCAGCAATCTCAATTACTGCAATTGCCTGATTCTTTGTTACGGTAGGGAAGTCTTCCAGAAACTCGTTCAAGGATATTCCTTTTTCCAAATGATCAAACAGCGTTTGGATAGGCACTCGTGTACCTTTAAATACCGGATTCCCAGACAAAATTTCTTTATCAATATTTATAAAGTCCTTTATGCGATACATATAGCAAATGTACGAATTTTCACTACATACGCTTCAAGTCCATTTTAGTGATATAGTCGGTATTCTTCAAGGCAAAACCTCTATCAATCCAGGAGATTTTTAATCATAAAGGGTGTAGTTGTTCTTAGATATTGAGTGGCTTGCACTTTACATTTATTAATGCACTTTGTGACATTGTCTAATATTATCCTGAACTTTGAAACGCTCACCGCTTACCCGTTTAATAGATGATTGTTGATGTTGGTGGATTTCTTTTTTGTGCAGGTTTGATAACCTTGAGTGGTACTCAACTTTCAAAGTATGGCAATCGATTAGCTGATCTTACCGGACTTAGCAAAGCCTGGATCGGATTAATTTTAATGGCAACAGTCACCTCCTTGCCCGAACTTGTTACCGGCCTAAGTTCTGTTGTGATTGTAAAAGCTCCTGATTTGGCAGCTGGAAATATCGTGGGGAGTTGTGCTTTTAATTTATTAATCCTTTCGTTACTTGATTTCATGATCAAGAAACCCATTACTTCTTTGGTTAAAACAAGTCATCTTGTTGCTGGTTCGTTCAGCATTGTTTTGTTGGCAACGGTTGGTGTTGCTATTGTGGTGGCGCCTCAAACCCCGGAATTATTATGGTTCAGTCCATTTACCCCACTCATCATGGTCATTTACCTAGCAGCCATGCGTGGCATCTTTATACATGAAAAATCAACTTCCTCAAGGGAGGGTAAGGATGAGACAACACAAAAAAATGGTAGTGCGCTAAGGCAAGCGATATCAATTTATAGCATCCATGCGGTGATTGTGATCGCAGCTGCACTATTTCTTCCTTATTTTGGTGAAAACATTGCTCAACAGACAGGACTCAGTGATTCTTTTTTTGGAACTTTGTTTCTCGCTATTGCTACATCGTTACCGGAGCTCGTAATTTCTCTTTCCGCCATACGAATAGGTGCCTTGGATATGGCAATGGGCAATCTATTAGGAAGTAATGTTTTTAATGTTTTTGTTCTTGGCATCACGGATTTGTTCTACCGTGAAGGATCGTTATATACGGTTATTTCCTATAATCACCTGCTTTCTATTTTGGCCTCTATTTTAATGACCGCAGTTGTTGCTGTAGGTCTGGTCATTCGCCCTGAGAAGAAACTATGGCGCATGAGCATTGATACACTCACTATTTTGATTGTTTATGTCTTATTGATGTTTGCAATCTGATAAAACCCCTCTTACTTTAATTAGTAAGTACTGGAGACTCATTATTGGTTAACCATTTTTTAAAATAGGTGATTGCATCTGCAAAATTCTTTTGAGCAGTTTCGGTTATCCCCTGATGTAATTCCCAATTAACTCCCGAAATGGCCATCACATAAACTTCAGGAGATTGGTTGAATAAGTCATTGGCTAACCAAAGTACGGTTTCGGGCTCAAGCTTGTGGGTTGTAAATGCTTCGGTGCGGGCGGGAATGCATTTGTAAAAGGAAAAACCGTTTTCGTATTCTTTATGGGAGGCATCAACAAAAATTACTTTTTTGTATTCCGTAATCAGCAGCGCATCTTCAATTTGTAATTGGTACCGGTGCTCGATGTCAAAAAGATCTTCGCGGTTCGAAAACTCGTCAACGAACCTCCACCCCAGCGCATCATCGCTGCGCCCATTGTTGCCAATGCCAATCATGAGGATTCTGCTAGCCGTTTTTAATTCGTTCATCAATCAGTTCACCTTTGTGATTTATTAACTCTACTCGTAAAGGCATTTGCCCTAAAGCTTGTGTAGCACAACTCAGGCAAGGGTCATATGCACGGATTGCCACTTCCACCTGGTTGAGCATACCATCGGTAATCGTTCCTTTCTGGCTGATAACATTGTTAGCCACCCAGCGCACGGCATGGTTCATTGCTTCATTGTTATGCGTGGTTGATACTATCAGGTTGCAACGAGTGATCATTCCCTTCTCATCCACCTGATAGTGGTGAGTAAGTGTCCCGCGCGGAGCTTCTATAATTCCAATTCCTTCTAACCTCGGTTTGCCTTCTCGCACTAAGTCAGAACTCATAATCTCATCATCATGCAGCAAGTCTCTCATCATCTCTGCACAGTGGAGAATTTCAATTAACCGTGCCCAGTGTGAATAGAGTGTGCTGTTGTTTACTTTCTTTCCGGTGAAAGCAATAAATGCCTGCCGTTCTTTTTCTGCCAGTGGAGTAGGGATTGCATTGCAGATATTAACCCGCGCCAGCGGCCCCACCCGGTTCCAGCCTTTTTCGCGACCCACTTCTTTTAGATACGGGAACTTCATGTATGACCACCGTTCTACACCTTCCAAAAAGTATTTCTGATAGTCATCCGTTGAAACATCTCGTAGCGTAATTATTCCTTCGCTATCAATAGCTCTTAACTTGCCATGATACAATTCCATTTTGCCCAAATCATCAACCATACCTAGATGCCCAGACGGGAAAGCGGCAAACGTATCCATCAGGTTTCTGTTCTTCTCATGATAACCTTTGATGAATTCAATAATCTCCTGCGACCATTCAATCATCGTATTGATGTTCGGAATATCTTTTCCATTCAGAAAATAATCTCTCTCCTTCGCATCCATGGTTTTGTGCATGCCACCGGGTACCGCGGCAACCCCGTGAATTTTTTTTCCGGCAATGGCCTGGATAATCTCCTGACCAAACTTGCGCATCAGAATACCTTTTTTGGCAAGCTCTTTATTCTCAATGGCTACCGCGAACACATTCCTTTTTTCTACGGGTGCATCTACACCAAATAATAAATCAGGTGAGGCTAGATAGAAGAAGTGTAATGCATGTGATTGAAAGATCTGACCATAGTGCATGAGTTTACGCAACTTAAATGCAGCGGGCGATAAGTCTTCCGGATCAACGCCTACCAATTGGTCAATGGCTTTTGCTGCAGCGAGGTGGTGACTCACTGGGCAGATTCCGCATAAGCGTTGCACCAACACGGGAGCTTCCCAATACGGGTGGCCCTGAATAAATCTTTCGAAGCCTCGAAACTCAACAATGTGAAAGAACGAATCTTCTACTTTGCCGTATTCATCGAGGTGTATGGTTACTCGTCCGTGTCCCTCCACGCGGGTTACCGGATCGATGGTTATTTTCTTTTTCATAGTCTTTGTTTTGATGTGACTAAGGATGATCTAAAAAGTCAACCTGTCATCGCGGCCTTGAGCCGCGATCCAGTTAAGTGTACACTCTACTGGATTCCGGGTCAAGCCCGGAATGACACTTCGAATGGTCCTTTGACTTTTTAGTCATCCTTAGATTAATCTTATTAATCATATTTAAATTCTGAATACAACAGCGAATAATCTTCACCCCACAATAAACTCTTCACTACTTTCCAGATGTGGTTAGGCGAAGGCGGACAACCCGGAATGGTGTAATCCACTTTTACGATTTCATTACATCCATAAACCCGGTCCAGAATTTTTGGTAAATCTTCGTGATAAGGCACAGTATTTTCACCTTTTTCGCTGGTAGCGCTATTCAGATAAGCTTCTTCCAGGCACTCGCCCAAAGGAATGGTGTTTCGCATGGCGGGCAATCCGCCCCAGATGGCACACTCGCCCATTACCACCAGGATGTCGCACATCTCCCTGAATTTTTTCAGGGTTTCAATATTCTCGGTATTACAGCAACCGCCTTCAACAATACCCAAATGACAACGTTGGGTAAAGGTTTTTATATCTGTGAGCGGTGATTTGTTGAATGAAACTAATTCTGCGATATCAAGTATATCGGTGTCTATATCCAGCATCGACATGTGGCAACCGAAGCATCCGGCCAATGAAACGGTAGCAATTGTTTTCTTTTCGAAGTTAGCCACTTTGGGTTTATCGGTAATTGTATGCCGGTAATGCTTCTGAGAAGATTCCATATCGAATGCGCGATCTCCGAAAGGTTTGGATAAGCTTTTTCCCCGTACGATAATCGCACCCGTGGGGCACATCTTCATTGCGTTTTCGGCTTCGCTTTCGGAAAGTTTTGCTTCCTGTGCATAATCTATACCTACCTGGGTTTCGTTGCCACGGTTGATATACATAAACACACGTTTGCCATCGGAAGTAAAAACTTCTTCTACACACCTGCGACACTTAATGCAGCGATTGTGCTCCATCACCATCCGTTTAGGTAAATAATCTATCAATCTGTCCTTGAATAAATGTGGAAAACGGGTAGTGGAAATATTCAATTCGTAGCCCATGTGCTGTAAGTCGCAGTTACCACTCTTCTCACAAGCCGGGCAAAAGTGATTTCCTTCGGCAAACATCATTTCGATCAATGCTTTGCGCATGTCTACCAACTCAGGCGTATTTACCTCCACCTTTAATCCTTCTTTTATGCTTTCTGTGCAGGCAGGGTTATATCGACCATTTATTTTACAGGTGCAGGTGCGGCAGGTGCCGAGGGGTGGATCGATATGTTTGAAGTAACATAGCGAGGGAATAAAGACTCCGTTTTCTTTGGCAGCATCCACGAGGTTACTGCCTTCCTCAGCTTCATATTTTTTTCCATCAATCCAGAATGTGCAGGTTGCCATGAGCATCAAGGTTTATAGTGTTCGTATTCTTCCACTGCTGATGAGTGATCAAATTTTCGATAGGTACTGTTATCAGTAGTGGAAAAACGGGCTTTGAAATAGTCATCAAATTTTTCAAGAGATTGAATGATTGCGTTGCTTGCAGTCTTGCCAAGTCCGCAGCGGCTGGTGGCTTTCATAATAGAACCCCAGCTCTTTAATTCTTTCAGATCATTCATGTCGGCAAGGCCGTTATTAAGCCGCTCCAGTTTACGTTCTATAATGAAATTGCCAGCGCGACAAGGTGTACAAACACCGCAGGATTCATGTTTAAAGAATTCTGAAAAATTCATCAGAATATGCACCAGATCGCGATGACTATTAAAGATCATAAAAGATCCGCCACAGCGAATATCTTTCTGTGCCATCAAATCCAGCATGGAAATACGTCTGTATTTTTCTTTTGCAGAGATACTCTCACCGGATGGCCCGCTTACCTGAATAAAGAATGGATCTTCGGCACCGCATTGATCCAACAACTCAGCGACAGTCATTCCCCACTCGATTTCATAAATACCTGGAAACTTACAGTCACCGGCAACACTGATCAGCTTTGTGCCGGGTGAACCGGGGATGCCACGTTTGAGATATTCGAAAGATCCCATTTGAAGGAGGCGAGCAACAGCGGCAAACGTCTCTACATTATTGACTATTGTAGGCTGTTGTAAATAACCCTTCTCTACCGGATAAAACCATTTTGTTCTTGGCTCACCGCGTTTTCCTTCTAGTGATTCCAGTAAGGCAGTTTCTTCACCGCACACATAAGCGCCAGCTCCTACTTCTATCCGAATATCGAAATTGAAGTCTTTGATACCACCAACATGTTGTCCGAGCAATCCTTTGTCGCGGAAAGTCTGAATTTCAGTTTCCAGTTTATTGACAAGCCAACGATATTCTCCGCGCAGATAAATGATGCCGTACGAAGCGCCCACGGTATAGCCTGCAATGATCATTCCTTCCAGCACTGAACCAGGTTGATTGTTTAATAACACACGATCTTTAAAGGTGCCAGGCTCGCCTTCATCGGCATTGCAGACAATAAATTTCAGCGGATCTTTGTAGGAGCGGCAAGCATCCCATTTTTTCCACGTAGGGAAAAAGGCTCCACCACGCCCTGAGAGTTCAGCTATTCTTAATTGTTCAATTACACCGTCTGATCGCAGCCCATTTAGTTTACTGATGGCTTCTCCCGGTGTATAAGGTGCAAAAAAGATAGTTCGGTTAGTAGGGGGGGTGTAGCGAATATTATCTTGTGGTGTGTCGCAAATTTCTTCCGCTGTTTTTCCCTGTTTTAGTTTTTGAATTATCTCTTTTACTTTGAGTGCATTCAGGTTAGTGAACGGGTAGAAATCAATAAGTGCGGCAGGCTCCTGATCGCTTAATCCGATGCACGGAGTTTCAAACAACCCGAAAGTTCCGCTGGGATCAGTGGAGTTGATGTGCGCACCTGTTTCGCGTTCGAAAGTTTCCTTGATGCGCTCGTACCCCTTCAGTTCGGAAAGAATACTATTATTAATATAAATGGTATGCTTACCAGCAGGTCGCTTGTGAAAGAAATGATAGAAAGAGGCAACACCTTCAATCTCAATTTCTGAAAGTTGATGTTGGATCGCGAGATCTTTAATCGATTCTTCAGAAATGTGATTATGCTGAAGTTGTTGTTGCCAAAGTTCCGACAACAACGCAGAGCGGGCAGGCTCCACAGAAAACATTTTATTTTGCTCTGATAGGATGCTCATAGTAGGCCGTGTTATGGACTACTAAACTGAGACTTTTACTACTGGTGAAATATGACGAAAGTCATGCAAACGATTGTCATTCAGTAATATAAATCACCGAAAATGTTTGGAGGCTATTTCCAATAAATGCTTGCTTCAGGCTACTTGGGCAGACTTTGTCGGATCAGATTCAGTACTGCCATTGAAGCCATGCGAATGTTAAGCATACGCTCTTTGGACAGCTGAAGCTTTTTTGTGACAGTGTGATGTTTGTCTGAATACGCAATCCAAATTGTACCTACCGGTTTATCAGGGGTGGCTCCACCAGGCCCGGCAATACCACTGGTAGCTACTCCAATGTCGGTATTGAACTTAGCACGAACAATGTTGGCCATTTCAATGATGGTAGGCTCACTCACGGCTCCGTACTTTTCCAGAATCTCAGGCTTCACGCCAAGTTGTCGCATCTTAATTTCGTACGCATACGGAATCATCGTGCCTAAAAAATAATCGGAACTACCCGGCACACTGGTAATCATATGTGACAGATAACCACCGGTGCAACTTTCAGCAATCGAGAGTGTTAATTTCTTCTCTCGCAACATGCGTCCGATGACTACTTCAATAGGATCTTCGCCATATCCATATATAAACTGACCAATACGTTCTTTGAGGGTTTCACTCAATGCATTCGTCTCAGCTTCCAGTTGAGTTAATGAAGTTCCAAATCCTGTCAGGCGCAGTTTTACTTCTCCTAAACTTGGGAGATAGGCAAGTTTAATATGTTCAGGTAATGATTTTTCAAAGTCTGCTATTTTCTCCGCAAGAAAAGATTCTCCAATTCCAATGGTGCGAATAAGTTTATGATGGATAACAGGTAGCTTGTATTTTTTACTCAGCCTTGGAAGAACATGCTCAGTCATCATTTTCTTCATTTCATGCGGCACACCGGGCATTGACATAAAAACTTTATCGCCTTTATCGAACCACATCCCGGGAGCGGTGCCCACCGGGTTAGTAATTTTTTCGCATGCAGTGGGTAAAGCAGCCTGTAAACGATTTAATTCCGTTAGTTCTCTTCCGCGGCTTTTAAAAAATTCTGTTACTTCCGCTAAAGCTTCCTCGTTGATTTTTAAGTCGCAATTAAAATATTTGACCAGGCAAGGTTTTGTAAGATCATCACTGGTGGGGCCTAAGCCACCTGTTATTAGAATAATATCTGCCCTTTTCTCTGCTTCCGCGAAAGCGGTAAGAATCTCTTCTTCGACATCGCCCACAGTGGTTTTGCGTATCACTTTTATCCCCACTTTGTCCAAC
Source organism: Cyclobacteriaceae bacterium (assembly GCA_041736555.1). GTDB lineage: Bacteria > Bacteroidota > Bacteroidia > Cytophagales > Cyclobacteriaceae > ELB16-189. The sequence continues at coordinate 22,160 of JBGSTJ010000044.1, read as the reverse complement.
TCCACACTCATCCATTGCGAATTGGTATCAACGATTTGACCATATAGGATTTCGTCACCGATGGTGAGTAGTTCAGCAAGTATTTTTTTCACGGGATTATTATTGGGGTTCGGTGGAAATAAGGTTTTGCAAAATAGGATACAGCCATCAGATTCCAAATAATCAGCTCGGTAATAAAATTGGCTGTAAGTCCTTACTTTCCTACCTTGCCAATAATTATTGACAACTATGAAAAAACTATTTATAGGCATTGCATTAATCTTAGGCGCCTGCTCTTCTGCCCAGATAAACCAGGCCCTTTCTGATGCCAATAAAGCTCTTGGGGGAGATAAGCCGCTTACAACAGCGGAAGTTGGTGAAGGACTAAAAGAAGCACTCATAAAGGGTATCTCTAATGGATCCGATTTGGCTTCACAACTGGATGGCTACTTTAAAAACCCCGAAATAAAAATCCCTTTTCCACCGGATGTAAAAAAAGTGGAGGATCGCCTGCGACAACTAGGATTAGGAGGTGAGGTAGATAAGTTTGTAATGACATTGAACCGAGGCGCAGAAGATGCCGCTAAAGAAGCAAAGCCTATTTTTATCGCGGCCATTAAACAAATGACCATTGACGATGCATGGGCCATTTTAAGGGGCGAGCCCGATGCGGCCACACAATTTTTAATGCGGACAACGAGTGCACAATTAAAAGAGAAGTTTAGTCCGGTTATTCAAGCTTCATTAAATAAAGTAAATGCCACTAAGTATTATGGAGAGTTAGTAACGCGCTATAACAGTATTCCCTTTGTACAAAAAGTAAATCCGGATTTAAACGATTATGCTACCGACCTGGCCATGCAAGGTTTATTTACCCTGATAGCAAAGGAAGAGAAGAGTATCCGGCAAGATCCCGTAGCCCGAACTACGGAATTGTTAAAAAAAGTTTTTGGTTCTCAAACAAAATGATATGAGTTTATTTGAAAAGCATAATGCAGTTTTAACAAAGGCAATAGAAGCCTTGCATGCGCGCACATTTTACGCTGCTTTTACCGAACATCCGGCTCCTGCTGTTTATGGAGAAACTGCTGATGCCGATGGTCAGGCAAAGTTTAAGAATTCGATGGGAAATAAATTTACTGACCTGAAACAAAGTGGAGAAGATGGTTGGGCCGGGCAAGAAGAGTCTCCGTATCTGCAGGAGCCTCTGAAAATATCTTATCCCATTTTTTCGAGTACTACATTAGTTGATCGTTCGAAACAAGCGTTTCATGTGTGGAGAAAGGTTAGTATAAATGATCGCGCAGGTATTTTGATAGAATCGTTGGATCGGGTTAAAGCTCGCTTCTTTGAAATTGCCTATGCGACCATGCATACTACGGGTCAGGGTTATATGATGGCCTTTCAGGCTTCGGGTCCGCATGCTGCAGACCGTGCGTTGGAAGCGATTGCAGCTGGCTATGAAGAATTGAATCGTTTTCCGGCAAAAGCCTTGTGGGATAAACCCATGGGCAAATTCAATTTACAAATCAATAAAGAGTGGCGTGCAGTGCCCAAGGGTGTTTCTGTCGTAATTGGGTGCTCAACTTTTCCTACATGGAATTCGGTGACTGGAATTTATGGAAGTTTGATAACCGGCAATCCTGTAATAGTAAAGCCGCACCCGGGAGCAATATTGCCGATCGCTATTTTTGTTGCTGAGATTCAAAGGGTTTTGGCAGAGAATAATCTTGATCCCAATATTTGTCAGTTGGCTGTTGATACGTATGATAAGATGATTACTAAAGAACTCGCAGAACATCCGGATGTGAAGTTGATTGACTTCACGGGTAACTCAGCCTTTGGAAGTTATCTCGAAGCACTTCCCGGAAAGGCAGTCTTCACTGAAAAGACAGGGGTGAACTCAGTGATTCTTGATTCGGTGGAAGACATTGATAAAACGGCAGCGAACCTTGCATTCTCTGTCAATTTATACAGCGGACAAATGTGCACAGCTCCGCAAAATTTTTACATCCCGGAAAGCGGAATAAAAACACCAACAGGTGTTGTAACCTTCGATCAGTTTGCTGAAAAATTGGTAGCTAACATTAATGGATTGGTTGACAATCCAAAAGCCGGACCGTTTGTATTGGGAGCGATTCAAAATAGAAAAACGAGCGAACGGGTTATTGAGTCAGACAAACTTCCCGGCAAGGTATGGCTGAAGTCAAGATCATTTGAAAATCCCATGTTTAAGAATGCACGAGTAGCAACCCCGGTTGTTGTAGAGGTTGATGCAACTAAAAAGGATGTATTCAGTAAGGAGTTATTTGGTCCGATAGCTTTGTTGATTAAAACAAAAAACACGGATCAATCTATTGCGCTGGCTAAAGAAATGGCGCAACAGCATGGTGCAATTTCTTGTGGCGCGTATACCACTGATTCTGAAGTAAAAGAAAAGATTGCCGATGAGATGTCTCTTGCTGCAACTCCGGTTTCATTTAACCTTACAGGAGGAATCTACATGAATCAAAATGCAGCCTTTTCTGATTTTCATGTTACGGGTGGAAATCCTTCGGGCAATGCATCATTTACAAATCCGGAGTATGTGACCAAACGATTCACCTGGGTAGGACATCGCGAGCCGGTAAGAATCTAAGGCATGCGTTTGGTTTACAGTAAGAAAGAACCTCTCCGGAGGTTTTTTCTTTCATAATTCATTTGAGTCGTACTTAGGAATACCAAAGTGCGATGGCCATAGCAATTACGGAGACAAACATGATTCGCTTTATCCACACTTCACCTGCTTTTACAGACCAGCGGCTTGCATACCAGCCGCCCAAAGCATGACCAATTGCCAGAATAAATCCAATAGACCAGTTGATTTTACCTTGCCATGCAAATACAATTACAGAGACACCCGTGTAAACAATCGCTGCGAATACTTTAACATAATTACTTTTCACCAGGCTCAGGTTGTTCACTAAACTTAGCACGGCAATCACAAGAAAACCAATGCCTGCCTGAACAAACCCACCATACACACCAATAAACAAAAAGAAGAAAGCACCGAGCCATTGATGCTTGGCCGATAATTTTTCTTCGCCTTTGGATTTAAAGGGGTCGTATAGTACAAGACCAACCGAAAAGATCATGACCACAACAAAGATTTTTTTGAAGAGGTCGTCCGACATGCGTGACGCAAGAAGAGAACCGAGAATCCCTCCACCTAAAGATGATAATCCTAAATAGATGGCATAAGGCCAGGGTAATTCAACGCCTTTACTTTTGAACCCGCCAACAGCAAAAATATTTTGAAAGAGAATGGCCACACGACTAGTGGCATTGGCGATGGTTATGGGTAATCCGATAAATGTTAGGATGGGAACAGAGAATAAAGAACCACCCCCACCCACGGTATTTAGAAACGCTGCAAGAAATCCTACCAATATGATTAATGGATATTCGTACCAGTTCACTTCACCTTGGCATTACGTACGATCTTAGAGAATAATCCCGGTAAGAATCTTTTCAGGTAAATGGCGAGTACTTCTTTGCTGCCCCCTATATAAACCTCTCTTTTCTTCTGTTGAATTGCGCGAATCATTTTTCTGGCGAATACTTCAGGCTTCATACCTGCCTCATGCGTGTCATCTTTTCTATTTTGTGCCGAGCCATCACCCAACAAAGCCGCAATACTAAGATTGGTGTTAATCCAACCCGGACATACCAGTGTTACATAAATATTTTTACTATCCTTCCAAAGTTCGGCTCGGAGCGAATCGAAGAAACCATGCAGTGCATGTTTGGCAGCCGCATAACCAGTGCGATAGGGAGTTCCGATTTTTCCCATTACACTGGTTACGGTAACGAAATGACCGGTCTTTCTCTTTAGAAAATGGGGCAGTAAATGTTTTGATAACCCGATTGATCCAAAATAATCAACTTCCATAATCCTGCGATCAACATCCAGGGTAGTGTCTTTAGCAAGACTTCGCTGACTGATGCCACCATTATTTATGAGAATGTCGATGTGACCAAAAAATTGAATACCTGCGTCTACACTAAGTTTTAATGTTGAGGGCTCGCTTAAATCCAGGGGAAGGATGCGAATAAAGGGCTGTGCTACTGCCGGGCAATTTCCTTTTACGCGTTCAAGCTCTTCTTTTCTGCGGGCTGATAAAATTAATTTTGCGCCCTGTTTCACCAATTCATAAGTGAGGGCTTCTCCAATGCCTGAAGAGGCACCCGTAATCCAAATAACTTTACCGGAAAGGTAGCTCATGATTGTGTTGAGGTCTTTTTATGATTTTCGGCATAGACCCAAATGGTATAAATACCGATGGCGGTGCCAATGGGAAATGAAAAAAGTTTGAAACAACCCAACACCAATAGAAGTGTGAGTGCCCAGGGTTTGTTATTCAGGAGACCAATACCACCAATGATTGAGGGAATTGAAAACAGCACGATTATACCGAAGGCAATGAGTCTTATAAAGGGAACAATCCAAACAAAAACCCACTGGGCTTCGGGTCCGGCTTCTTCCATTATTAATGGAATGATAAGCGAAATTATAGAGGATAAAATGATCATCGCAAGAATTTGCACGGAAGCTGAGATGATGTAGAGAATAGCTAGAATTCTTTTGTGGACGTTCATAGTTGGGTGGTTTATTTTATCGATGATTTCTTTTCATAAAGAACAAAATCAAATGCATAGGCGTGCCGTGCGTCCGCAGGATGATGCTTTCGCGAAACTTCTGACCAATCATCTTTTCTGATAGCGGGAAAAAAAGTATCGCCTTCAATTTCCGCATCTATTTCAGTTAAATATAAACGGTTGGCCAGCGGCAAACCAAGTTTATAAATTTCTGCTCCACCAATGATAAAAGTTTCTTTTTGGTTTGCTTGCTTCGCCAGTGTTAATCCTGCTTCTATAGAATGAACCACTATACAGTTAGTCGCCTGAAAATCTTTCTTTCGAGTAACAACTATATTGGTTCGGTTGGGCAGCGGTCTGAATTTTTCCGGAATAGATTCATAATTCTTTCGCCCCATGATTACATAATGTGCTTTGGTGGTTTGCATGAAATACTTCATGTCATCGGGTAAGTGCCAGGGCAGATCGTTATTTTTTCCGATCACTTGATTCTTAGAAACAGCTGCTATAAGGGAGATAATCATTCGGAGAACATCAAGAATGTGCAAATTAGTCAATTTTCAACAGCTCGTTTATCATGACAACAAGCATTAAAGTTTATTGCCTCGAAAGAATTCAACCACACTCATTCTCTTCTTGCCTTCGGGCTGAAATTCGTCAATCGAAACCCAGCCATCATCTGTCTTTATGTTGAGAAATGTTTTGTTGTCAGTGCGCCACAGTTGACTGTCAACGGTCGACTGGTGACTGTGGTCTAATGTCTGACTGCACTTAAAAACTTTATAAACCTTATCATTAATTTTTGTCCACGCGGCCGGATAGGGGCTAAGACCACGAACAAAGTCGATTACCTTTTTGGATGGTTGGTTCCAATTGATCTCACAGGTTTCTTTAAAAATCTTCGGAGCATGTTTGATTTCCGATGATTCATTTTGTGGCTGTGATGGATATTCACCACGTTCAATAGCTTGCACTGTTTTTAAAACAAGTTGAGCGCCTTTGTGCATGAGTCTTTTGTAGAGCGAACCAACATCATCCGTATCCAGAATTGTTTCTTTCTCCTGAAAGATCACGCTGCCGGTATCAATTTCATGCTTAAGAAAAAAAGTAGTAACCCCTGTTTCTTTTTCTCCATTGATGATTGCCCAGTTAATCGGAGCTGCCCCACGATACTGTGGAAGTAGTGAAGCGTGAAGATTAAAAGTTCCTAATGCTGGCATGGCCCAAACAACTTCAGGCAACATCCGGAAGGCAACGACAACCTGAAGGTTAGCCTCGTAGGTTTTTAAATCTTCCAGAAATTCAGGCGATTTAAGATTGGTTGGTTGAAGAACAGGAAGGTTGTGTTTGAGGGCACTTTCTTTAACAGGAGATGGTGTTAACTTTTGTCCTCGGCCCTGAGGTTTATCGGGTGCAGTGATTACTGCTACTACATTGAATTTATTCTCTACCAGAATTTCCAGGCTGTGCACGGCAAATTCCGGGGTACCCATAAATATGATGCGGAGTGTATTCATTTTGTCAAGCGGCCTGCAAATATGCGCTAAATAGGAAAAATATTAATCCTCGTATTTTGATATATCGGATTATGATATATATTTGTTCTATGTATTCAAAAGAATTGCTAAAAGGCACAATTTCAGCCATTGTCCTAAAATTATTATCCGAGCAGGAGAAAATGTATGGGTATGAAATCTCCATGAAAGTTAAAGAACTGTCGCAGGGCAAAATCTTACTGAAGGACGGGTCGCTCTATCCGGCACTTCAGAAAATGACCAGTGATGGTCTCCTTTCTTTCAAAGAAGAAACGGTAGCAGGGCGAGTGCGCAAGTATTATTACATCACGGCACAAGGGCGCACTGAAACGAAAGTATACGTAGCCGAATTGCGTGATTTTATTGCAACTTTAAATAGAGTAGTCTTTCCGGAATTCAAAGCCTATGAAGCTATCGTCTGATCAAGTAGCACAAATAAAGCAAGTGATAGGGCAAAGTGCGATTACAATCGATACACTAAGGGATGATTTACTGGATCACCTTTGTTGTGTGGTGGAAGCGAAAATCACTAACGGTTATGGATTTGAAAGTTCTTTAAAGGAAGCAATAGATGAATTGGCTCCTGACGGACTTGATGCCATACAACGAGAAACTATATTTCTTTTAAACTCAACCAAAATAATGCTTATGAAAAAGATTATGTATTCACTCGGCTTGATAACCTCCATCGCGATGACGATGGGAATATTAGCTAAACTGTTGCACTGGCCTGGTGCTGAAGAGCTTTTCACCTATGGATTTGTCGGATTTTTGTTGCTGTTTTTACCGATGCTTGCTATCGATCGATACAAGCACCTCCTAAGTAAATCGCTGTCTGAGAAACTGAGAATTGGACTAGGATATTTAAGTGCGTTTTTATTAACGTTTTCAATCGCCTTCAAGATATTTCATCTGATGGGAGCTAATTTATTATTAGTTAGCGGTATGTGTATTTTCAGTTTTGGATTTCTTCCCTTTCTGTTTTTTAACATGTATAAGAAATCACTTTAGTCTCTTCGATTTTTGCGCAAATATTTTTTACAGATTGGACATTCGGTCCACACATGGCCGCGGGCCTGACAATATTCTCTGCCGAAATAGATAATCTGTAAATGCACTTTGTTCCAACGATCTTCCGGAATCAATCGCTTCAAATCCTTTTCCGTTTGCTCAACATTTTTGCCATTGGTTAATCCCCACCTGTATGCGAGACGGTGGATGTGTGTATCCACCGGAAAGGCAGGAATGCCAAACCATTGAGTCATTACCACCGAAGCAGTTTTATGACCAACAGCCGGTAGCTCTTCCAAATCTTCAAAGGTGTTGGGCACTTTACCACCATGCTTATCAATTAAAATTTTAGAAAGACCATAAATTCCTTTCGACTTCATGGGTGAAAGTCCACATGGTTTAATGATCTCCCGGATTTCTTCCACGGAGAGTTTCACCATGTCATAGGGATTATCGGCAAGCTTAAATAGGGAAGGAGTAGTTTTGTTAACGCGCTCATCCGTACACTGTGCGGAAAGTAAAACTGAAATCAAAAGCGTGTAGGCATCCTTATGATGCAGTGGCACTTCGGGTTTTGGATAAAGTTTGTCCAGCGTTGTTAATATGTCGTTTACTTTTTCTTGTTTGGTCATATAGCCGATGCTAGAAACTGGATGTTCGATTCTTGATTGTCGGAAAAAATCCAGAATCAAGTAACGGCAGTCGCTTAAGGATATAACAGATATTTGATACGCTTGGTTTTAAACTCTTCCAATCCCGGCTGCCAACTTGCGCGGATTTGTTCTTCGGTTAAACCGTCCTTAATCTGTTGTTTTAGTAGGGGAGTTCCGGCAAGCTTATCAAAATAAGTAGTGAAGAATTTTTCCTTATCCGGATATTTTTGATAGAAAACGAGCAAGTACTGTAAATCAATTTTTCTTGCAGGTACTACTGATCTCAAATCCATGCCATAACAGAGCTTGTCTTTCAGAGGCGGTTCAATAGAAACACCCTTTATTGGAACAGGGGTGAATGTATAGGTCATGCCCTTCAATTCAGGATTTCCTAAAACCTGAAAAGGGTTGGGCGTTCCTCTCCCAACACTTATCACCGTTCCTTCAAAAAGGCAAATGGAAGGATACAATCGCACGGCCTGATCGTTGGGTAGATTGGGTGATGGTCTTACCGGAAGCGAATAGTCATCCTCGTGTTTCCAGTTTTTTATTTTTATTATTTCCACATCACATTTCTTATGACCTTCCAACCAACCTTCTCCGTTGAGCAGCAGCGCTATTTCACCTACTGTCATTCCATGGGTAATGGGCATAGGGTGCATGCCAACAAAGGATTTCAACTCAGGTTGAAGAATGGGCCCATCTACGTAACTGCCATTTGGATTGGGACGATCCAGAATGATTAATTTCTTGCCATTGTCAGCGCATGCCGCCATCAGGTAGGTCATGGTGCTGATGTAGGTGTAGAATCGGGCCCCTACGTCCTGAATATCAAAGATGATTATATCAAGTCCTTGTAACTGTTCTGTAGTGGGTTTACTATTCTTTCCATAGAGAGAAACTACAGGCACGCCTGTTTTTGCATCTACTGCATCAGTTACATGTTCGCCATCAGCAGCATCTCCCCTGAATCCATGTTCCGGCCCGAAGATTTTTTTTACGTTTATTCCAAGGCTCACAAGGGTATCGGCTAAATGCGTATGTCCTACCAACGCTGTATTATTGACAACCAGGCCCACGCTTTTGTTGGACAGCTTTGGCAGGAGTTGATCCAATTGTTCGGCTCCCACAGCAAGTTTTTCCTTATTAATTTGTGCTGAGCAGGAAGTGCTCAACAAAAACACTGCGATAACCCAAATCCTGATCATTTCTTTTTATTTTGGCCGAAGTATATATTCAAAATTAAGCATTCCTTGAACCTTTCGTACTTAATATCAAAAAGAATCCGGCATTCTGAGGGGAATAGCTTTTCAAGCATCATCCATAAAATTGCGGTAGCCAGCATTGCCATTGGATTGGCAGCGGCTATTGTCTCCTTTCTGATCATGCAGGGATTTCAGTCCGCGGTCAAAAATAAAATTTACGGTTTCAGTAATCACCTGCTCGTTACAAAATATACCATGAGCAATGCGGTGGAAGAACAGCCCTTCGATTTTAAGATCAGTTTATACAACGAGCCGGCTCAATTTGGGTTTGTAAAGCATGTACAGGAGTTTAGTCATAAAGCCGGATTAATTAAAACGGATACTGAAGTATTGGGTGTTGTGTTTAAAGGCGTGGGGAAAAGTTTTGATGTATTGAGATTCAATGAAAACTTGATTGAAGGAAAGTTTATTCACTTTCCGGATTCAGGTTATTCCAATGAGGTATTATTAAGCCGCGTGATTGCCGATAAAATCAATGCAAAAACCGGTGATGATATCGTAATCCATTTTTTTCAGAACCCACCCCGGTTTCGAAGATTGACTGTTAGTGGTATTTATGAAACTAACCTTTCTGATTATTTCGACAGCAAAGTGATTATCGGTGATATCCGGATGGTCCAACGCCTAAACGATTGGGCGCCTAACGAAGCAGGTGGATTAGAAATAGAAGTTGACATGAAGTCTTATAATGAATTCACTCTTTGGCGGGAAGACTTCACCAGGTATGTGTCATATGTTCAGGAAGAGATTGACAATGATCCTGAGGTTACAAATAGATTTTTTGCAACTATTTCTGCACTCCTTGACTACAAATTCGATTTTGATAAAGTTGCTATGGAAGAGTCTGCCCGGCAGATTGGCGAATCGATGGATTATGACTTATACCTGGAAACGGTACGCGACAAATATATTCAGGTATTTGAGTGGCTCGACTTAATTAAGCGCCAGGTAAAAATTTTGTTGGTGGTAATTTTAGTCGTGGTTTGTGTAAACATGATCTCGGTGATATTGATTTTGGTTATGGAGCGCACCCAAATGGTTGGAATTTTAAAGGCGATGGGTGCACAAAATCGATTTATCAGGTCTGTTTTTTTATACAATGGGATAAACCTTATTGCGAAGGGACTTTTCTTTGGAAATGTTGTAGGACTTGGACTTTGTTTTCTTCAAGACCAGTTCAAGTTTATTTCATTAAATCCGCATGATTATTACATGGAATATGTACCGATTCAATGGAGTTGGGCAACGGTGGTGTTATTGAATGTGATAATTTTTATTACGGTGCTCATTGTATTGCTTTTACCTACACGTTTTATTACCCGCATCAATCCCATTCAGGCGATCCGATTTGATTGATCATGTGCCCCAACCTGAAACAGTCTCACATCATCGTAGTCAAATTCAGAACCGTAAATGCTACCTGAATGATGATTAAAAGATAAGTTATTGCTTTGTTAAAGATTGAATCCTTCGAAAGGTTGACGATGGAAATAATTCCCAGTAATAGTAAAGTCACCGATATAAACCTGAGTGAAAACCAATCCGGAAAAAATTGAGCGAAGTTATTGATGCGAGCCTCCTGAGTTGTAAAAGCATTAAATGAATAAATCCAAATTGACCAACCGTAAATATTTAGAAGGATTGAGATAAATACTAGAAATCTTTTTGAACTCTTCATGGTAAGAATACAGTATTCTTTAATTTCTAATAATGCTTAAGTTTGGATGCGCACAAAAAATCCCTACGAGGGAATGTACTTTTTAAACCAACTCTGTATGGTCATTTGCATCACACCAAAAAATGCTTCCTTAAAAATTCCGGCCGACATTTTGGATTGGCCTCGGGTACGGTCAGTAAACACAATAGGCACTTCAGAAAGGAGAAAGCCGTATTTCCAAGTTAAAAATTTCATTTCAATCTGAAAGGCGTAGCCCACAAACTTTATCTCGTCTAGTGGAATTATCTCCAGCACTTTTCTACGGTAACAAACGAAGCCTGCTGTGGTGTCGTGTACAGGAATGCCAGTAATTAATTGAACATACTTGCTTGCAAAGAAGGAGAGCAATACCCTACCCATAGGCCAGTTGACAACATTTACTCCCGTAGCATAACGCGAGCCAATGGCAAGGTCCTGGCCCCACTCAGCACAGGTTAAATATAGATTGACAAGGTCTTTGGGGTTGTGAGAAAAATCAGCATCCATTTGAAGGACAAAATCGTATTGATGTTGCATGGAATACCGGAACCCTTCGATGTAAGCAGTACCCAAACCCGATTTGCCTGGACGCTGCAACAAATGCAACCGGGTTTCTTGTTCAGTATTGTAATTTTTCTGCAAATCCTTAACAAGGTCAGCAGTGCCATCGGGGGAGTTATCATCTACGATAAGGATATCGAAATCTTTGGGTAGCGAAAATACCGCATCAATGATAAGGGTGATATTTTCCTTTTCATTATAGGTAGGTATAATGACAATCGCGTTGTTCAAAAGCCTTTTGGTTTTGCCTGTGTGAAGTATTTCAGACCTAACAAATCTAGATAAAAGAGGTTGGGAAACAATCACCCCAAAGGCTAACCCTACAGGAAATTAGACCGCTGGTTGGTTTGAATTGACAGAATGCCTTATCATTGAGGCCGAAACCATAGAATTTCATGAATAAATGCATTTTTCTTGACCGCGATGGGGTACTGAATAAAGATAATCCAAACTATACCTATCAGGTTGAGAACTTCGAAATTCTGCCGGGGGTGGTGGAGGCTTTGTTGGAATTAAAAAGTGCCGGGTTTTTGTTGGTAGTCGTTACCAATCAATCGGGCATTGCACAAAAACTTTATACGCAACAACAGATGGAAGCTTGCCATGCCTATTTGCAAAAAGCCTGTGGCAACCGGATTGATCATTTCTATTTTTGCCCATACCATCCATCGGTTACGGCTTCGTTGGCCCGCAAACCGGGTTCGTTAATGTTTGAGAAAGCAATCGCACGGTTTGATATTGACATCGCTCAATCCTGGATGGTAGGTGATCGGGGTCGCGATATTATTCCTGCCCGGGAGTTGGGCATTCGCACCATACAAATCGGGCACGAGATTGAAGCAGAGAACCGAGCCGATTATCAGGTAGAAAATTTACTCGAAGCAGCGCGGTTAATTATTAAATAAATCAAAAGGTCAATTTCAACTTTACAATAGGTTCGGCCAAGCGTGGAAAGGTACCAGCCACGTAAATTCGATCAGCTAGTTTTTTATTGGTGAGATAGCTTTCAGGGGTAACGCGCACTGAAAGATTTGTTGACTTTGTTTCGCCCATGCCAAGTTTAAGACCATCCGTAAGGTTTTTTGTTTTGTATGAGCGGAATACAGCCTGATGCGCTATCAACGCAAGCACCGAAGGAACTCCTATATATACACCCGGGGAATCTGTTGAAGTCATAGCCACAATACCGAGGCCGATCAACGCAGCTCCTCCCGATGTTAAATTGATGGTGCTACCTTGCTTTCTGCTCAAATGAACTCCTTTAACCATTCGTTGCCCAACCAGGGTTCCGGCAATTGCCGTTGCAGCAGGAATTAGTAGCAAGCTTGTTGTTTCACCATTATCAATCGTTGCGGCTACAAGTGTGGCGCCTAACCCTGTAGATATTAAAGTTAAAGATCCGATTACATTAACATCACCAACCGTGTAATTATACTTTTTAGATACATTGTTTCCAATGAATAATCCACCTATACCACTGGCCAGAAAAGTAGCTCCATAAATATTTACATTATCAACCTCTGCAGCGGCCAAGCCAAGCAAAGTAACTCCAGGAAGGAGTATTCCATAATGTCGCATCATTTCAATGTGACCATCCGTGAAGGTATTTCTTTTTCCATATTGAAAACCAACCTCACCAAGGGCAATGCTGCCCACGCTGGAAAGCGCAAATGCTAATCTGCCTGCGCCTTCAGAATTCCCGGCAAGGGCAAATCCTAAACTCGCTCCATACAATAACCCCAAAAACTTTCCTGAGTTGGACGCACGCACCGTATTATAGGTGATACCTTCATATTTTTTGGGATTTATGATCGGGCCTAACTGCCACAACCCAGCTGTTATAAGGGGTATACCAACGGCCGCTGCGCCATCAATCTCAAAGGCTGCAGAAAAACTTGCGCCATAGTATAAACCATAGATACCATTGGTGAATCTGTCGCGGGGTCTAAAATCAAAATCATCTTGTTGGATAGATGTAGTGGGGGTGGTAGCAAGCTCACGATCCCATTGGCTTTTCATCTGCTCATACTTCATCTTCTCTTCCTCAGACATTCGGTTGTAATAGTTGTCCAGGTAAGCTTCGTAATCAGTGAAGTACGCAGACTCATTGTCAGTCAGCTTCTCACCCTTCTGCATTTTTTCCTTTATCTTTTTATAGGTGTCCTTATTGGATTCAGTCCAATATCCACGAGCAGAATACAATTCCTGTGCAACGGTTGGAATAGAATTAACCAACGCCAACAAAAACAACAATAGGATTAATGGCAGTCTATTTACTTTCATGAAAAGAATTTACATTGGCCTACTTCGACCTATGACACTGGCAAGTAAATATAATCAGAATCCTTATCTCATTCTGCTTCTACCTCCACTAATTCTTTTGCTAATTTTTGTTGCAGTTCAAAAGGTACAGGCACATAGTCGGCAAACTGTTGATGGAAACCAGCGCGCCCTTGTGATAACGATCGTAAGGAGGTTGAATAACGATCGAGTTCAGCTAACGGAGTTTTTGCTTTTATTACTTGATAGTTACCCAAGGTATCGATGCCAATAATCATGGATCTGCGCGTTTGCAGATCACCCATTACATCACCCATAATTTCTTCAGGCACTCTTACTTCCAGGTCGTAAATGGGTTCCAGCAATTGAGGCTCCGCTTTCATGAAAGCATCTTTGAAGGCCATCATGCCTGCTATCTTGAAAGAAATGTCATTGGAATCTACCGGATGCATTTTACCATCATGTACCAACACGCGAACATCGCGAACATAGGAACCCGTGATCGGACCTTCTTCCATTTTTTCCATGACGCCTTTTAGAATGGACGGAATAAACCGTGCGTCAATCACGCCCCCCACAATACAATTGTAAAAAATCAACTTACCGCCCCATTCCAGGTCAATAATTTCTTTGCCACGCACTGTAAATTCTTCAGGCTCTGGCATACCCTCAAAGTAAGGTTCGATTTTTAAATGAACTTCGCCAAATTGTCCTGCTCCACCGGATTGTTTTTTATGACGATAACTGGCACTGGCAGGCTTGCGTATCGTTTCGCGATAGGAAATACGAGGGCTGATAAAATCAACATTCAATTTGTACATATTCTCTAAAAACCATTTGCACACAGTTATGTGCAATTCGCCTTGTGCGGATACAATCAATTGCTTCAGCTCCTTAGAGTACTCCACGTTTAACGTAGGATCTTCCTGATGAATTTTACCGAGCACTTCACCAATCTTCTCATTATCATTTTTGCTCTTTGCAATCACTGCAACACGAATGCGAGGTTGTGGAAAGACTATGGGCTTAACGGTTACGTCAAAATTTTTGGCATGCAAAGTTTGATTTGTGAATGTGTCTTTCAGCTTAAGTGTTGCGCCAATATCACCAGCCACCAGCTTGTCGACTGAATTGCGATTTTTTCCATCCATGATAAATAGTTGGTGAATTCGTTCCAGGGCACCTGTTTGGCTATTGATTAATTCTGAACTGGTTGTGACTTCGCCTGAGATCACTTTGAAGAAGGAGAGCTTGCCCAGGTTGGGCTCCAGGTGTGATTTAAATACAAACAATACAGTGGGCGCTTTTGGATCGCAAGGTATCTCGTTGCCTTCGGTAGAGATCTCAGGTTTTGCTTCACGAGGAGTCGGAGCTACATTATCTATGAAGCCCATCATACGCCCTGTGCCCATATTTTTCTTTGCCGACATTACGAACACCGGAAATACATCATGGTGAATCATGCCTTCTTTTAGTCCTTGTCTTAGTTCATCTTCATCCAATGTCCCTTTTTCAAAATATTTTTCCATTAGCTGCTCATCATTTTCGGCAGCCTTTTCCACCAGTTCATTATGAAGACGATCGGCTTTTTCTTTTTCGGAGGGCGGTATTGGTAATTTCTCAGGTTTACCACCATCCGCTGGAAAACGGTACAGAACCATTTTCAACAAGTCTATGATAGCATTAAAATCGGCACCTTGGTTAACCGGGTATTGCATTTGAGTAACCTTGGCGCCAAAATGCTCCTTCAACGAAGCAAGTGAATTTTCAAAATCTGCTTTGGGATGATCAATTTGATTGATCGCAAAAATGACTGGCTTGTTAAACTCTTCGGCATAATTCCAGATGAGCTCGGTACCCACTTCTACACCATGACTCGCATGAATAGCCATCACACAGGTATCGGCTACGCGAAGCGAAGCTATCATTTCTCCGGCAAAATCATCCAGCCCGGGAGTGTCAATAATATTTATTTTATAATCTTTCCATTCAGTATGGAGGGGAGTGGCAAATACAGAATTGCCTCGCTCTTGCTCTATTTCATGATAATCGCTGATCGTATTTTTTCCTTCAATGGTACCTCTTCGATGTGTAATACCGGCTTCAAAGAGCATGTCTTCGGCAAGAAGAGTTTTGCCGGATTTGGGCGCCCCCAGCAAGGCAATATTTTTGATATGCTTGTCATCGTAGATTTTCATGGCAGATGGATTTTAGGGTGGAACATAGACGGGAATTGATGAATTGAAGATACCCGTTACAGAGAATGGATAAAAATGATTTTAATCATGACGGAACATGATTACTGTTTTTGATTTGTTTTCTGGTTTTTTTGGCTTCTTGGAAGTGAGCAGCGGTAGACCATTACATAGTAATCGATCCATACATGCTGGGCGCTGGATTGTGATAATAAAAAAGCCAGATTTGAACCTGGCTTTTGATTTTAGATTCCTTGATTAAGGGTTCAAAGGTTGTCCTTCACTTTGGTAGCCGAGCAATTTCATCATGCTTTCGCTGGTTTGTTCTTTTGCAAACAGTTCGGTGGTGATTTCACCGTCTTCGTTGCGATTAATCAGCACGTGCTTGGGGGCCGGTATTAAGCAATGTTGAATGCCTCCGTATCCGCCTAATGATTCCTGGTAGGCACCGGTATGGAAGAACCCGATGTAAAGAGGCTCTTCATCGGTAATCATCGGCAAGAAAACCTCTCCAGTGTGCGCTTCGGAGTTGTAGTAGTCATGACTGTCGCAGGTAAGGCCGCCAATATTTACTTTATGATAAGGATCATCCCACTTATTTACTGAAAGAAGAATATATTTTTGATTTAGGCCCCAAACGTCAGGTAAGTGTGTGATGAATGAGCCATCAATCATATACCAAAGTTCTTTGTCGTTTTGCAACTTTTGATCTACCATAGAATATAAAACAGCACCGCTCTCGCCCACGGTAAAACTTCCAAACTCAGTGAAAATATTAGGTACAGGAACGTTATTCTTTTCACAAATCCATTTGATGTTTTCCACGATCTGTTCGATCATGTACTTATAATCAAACTGAAAGGTGAGGGATGTCTTGATGGGAAAGCCGCCACCAATGTCAATAGAATCCAGTGTATCGCAAATCTTTTTCATTTCGCAATACTTGAAAATAAATCGACTCAGCTCGCTCCAGTAATAAGCCGTATCTTTAATTCCAGTGTTAATAAAGAAATGCAGCATTTTCAAAGAAGCTTTGCTGCTGGGTTGAATTTTCTCTTTGAATAACGGAACGATGTCGCTGTAACGAATGCCTAAACGGGATGTATAAAATTCAAACTTCGGTTCTTCATCGGCAGCAACACGAATCCCCACCTGATAAGGTTTGTTAACATTTTTCTCGTAGGTATCAATTTCACTCAGGTTATCAAGAATAGGCACGCAATTGAACCCATCATTCAGCAAATCTGTGATGTACTCTTTATACCTCGGCATCTTAAAACCATTGCAAAGGATAAATGTTTCCTTGGTAATTTTGTTACGCTCATACATAGTGCGCACAATCGGAATATCAAAAGCCGATGAAGTTTCGATGTGAACATCATTGTTCAGGGCTTCTTCCAATACAAAATCGTAATGCGATGATTTTGTGCAATAACAATAGGTATATTTTCCGTTGTATTTAAAACGCTCAATGGCATTGTTGAAGGTTGCCTGCGCAAAACGAATGTTCTCACTGATGCGTGGCAGGTAGGTAATCTTGAGGGGAGTTCCATATTGCTTGATGATGTCCATGAGGGGAACATCGTTGAACAATAACTCATGGTCGCGAACTTTAAATTCTTTCTGTGGGAATTCAAAGGTCTGTTCAATCAGCTCACGGTAACTCTTCATTTCGGCATACTTGGGTTTTGAGAAGAGGTGCAATATTGAGATAATTTTGCCATCTTTGCAATACATTAAAAACCCCATGGTTAATCACATTTCCCGCATGATATTCAACCCCGTTCCTACGGGTCTTCATGCCTTGCCCGACTACTGACGGGCTGGAAATGAGGCCTTTTTGGCCATTTTTTTAAGATTATCCTATTTATTCAAAGATTAATTACCAGTTCCTGTGAAAGAGATAAAGATCATCGAAGTAAAATCCGAAATCGGTGCCGGTACCCGGGGTGCCAGTTTAGGTGTTGAGGCGATGAAAATCGCAAGCCTGGACCTGAAGTCAGATCTGTTCCGAAAATTTGATTCTATTGAGGTTGAGAATGTGAATGAGCTTCTGTTTGATGGTGCAGAGCATGCCTATGCAAAATTTATCGATGGAGTTCTCATCATGGAAGAGCGCGTATGCCTGGAAGTGTATGAGCAAATTTTTGATGACTATTTTCCATTGATCATGGCAGGCGATCATTCGACTGCGTATGGTACAATGGCAGGAATTAAAAAAGCTTTTCCTAAAAAGAGATTGGGTGTGATTTGGATTGATGCCCATGCGGATATGCACACCCCCTTTACAACGCCCTCGGGCAATATGCATGGCATGCCATTAGCGATGGCATTTGGTTTTGATAACTTTGAATGCAAAGTAAATGATCCGCGTGGTGAAACCTTGGATTATTGGGAGCAGATAAAAAATGTAGGCATGCAAGGGCCCAAGATTCTCCCTGAAGATCTTGTTTACATAGCCGTGCGCGATCTGGAAAAACCAGAGAACTACCTGATTAATAAATACAATATCAACTTTCTGGAAGTTGAAGATGTAAAAAAATTGGGTGCGGATGTGGTAGCAAAAAAAGCCCTGGAAATGCTCGATCATTGCGATCTCATTTATGTATCCTTTGATGTGGATAGCATTGATAGCCGCTTTTCTACCGGCACAGGTACACCCGTTCCCAATGGATTAACTGTAGAAGAAACCAAGGTGTTGAATGCAGAACTCTGCAAAGATCCCCGGGTGTGTGCATGGGAAATTGTGGAGGTTAATCCTACACTTGATACCGAAAACCGTACTGCTGAAAGCGCCTTTGAAATCATGGAGGCTTCGACCAAGTCGATCATGAGCCGCCTGGTGATGGTGGAGTAGTGATTTAATTAATTCTTTTCTTCCGCCAGTTTAGTAAGTGCCTTAATGGTGCTCATCATATTACTCCTGATCACCGGATCGGTAAACATCCGGGGTATACTACTGGGCATCGATAAAATTCTATAGGTAACTTTTACCTGCTGCTCCGTAAGTTGTTCAAGCCGCCAACTGCCAGCTAATTCCATTCGAGTAACGCCTTTGTAAACGGGTGCTAATTGGGGATCAAGCACGGATTGAAAAGCAATAAAGATTTCTTTTCCGGGAATTTTTTCGGTTAAGTCATACCGTAAAAAATGATCCTGATCACTTACCGGCCAGGGGATATCATGATAGGAATATTCATACCAAAACGCAGTGTCGGATTGTGGATGTACTTTAAAATCACTCACATGCTTCTGCCAGATTTTAATTTTGGATTCATCTTTGAGGATCGTGAGGATCTCATACATGGAGGTGTTAATGAGAAATTCACCTTTAACTTCTCTGGCCTTTACGGCAGGTACTTTAGCGGGAAAAGTGATCCATCGTTCATAGATAAAAACTGGCGAGTCTTCTTTAACAAGATCAAAATTCTCAATTTCAGTATTCTGAGCCTGAAGGTGATTCACCATGAGCAGGAGTTGAAAAGAACTGAAAAAAAATAAGCAACAGTTTGTTTTATGGGGAAAACGCAAAAACATGATTGATTGTAAATGTTATAATCTACTTTAAGACAATTATAAAGAGAAAAACCCTTGCTCGCTAAAATAGATTTTTAAAATCGAATCCTGTATCAAAGATTTTTCATGTGCTGGCTCAGAATGAGGGCGTGCGCGACAGGTTTTTGCTAACTGTTTTTAGTATTCCTTCAGGTTGAATGCCTAAATGGTAAGAAATAAATCAGCCATATTTAATGCTGTACCTTTTATGATGCGGGCGTGAAAGCGGTTTGTATCAAAACAGATCAATCCCTAGTTTTAAGGTTATATTCCAAATCGATAAACAGCTTAGTTTATTTAACTCAATCAATTATAAACTCTTATTTTTTAATGACGAATCTCTCAAGGCAACAGATTTTTAATTTAATTTTTTTTACCCTGTTGGTTCCTGTTGGAGTGTACTATTACAGGCATACACAGTATCCTTACTATGATACACTGTTACCGGTAATCTTTGGTGTTATAAGTGTTCTCTGTGCGGTTGTTTTATTTTTCGTCTATAGCAGACGGGGTTTAGACAGAAAGAAGGAAGCTGCTGTTACCCAGAAAATACAAACCTTAATAAATGCGGGCCATGAGCTGCATGTTAATCGGGAAGACGTGTTAACAACACAAGATGTTGATGTTTTGAATAAGTATATCAGGCAGACACTATTACTCGTAACCGTAGTGTGCGGGGTATTGGGTTTAGCATTCCTCATTTTTAGTGAAGGTATTGGCAGGATGCTAGGCGCTGCACTTTTGGTAGCCATTTATCCATTACGCAATCATATGAAAAAGGACATTATTCGGGTGATTAATGAGGGGAAAAAGCAGATTATTCGTGGCATTATTACAGATCGTCATACCACAACAACAGGAACTCGTGACTCCAGAACAACAAATCACTGGTTAACCATAGGTGAAATTAAACTACTGGTTGCCAGATCAACATATGACTACTACCTGGTTGGTGATGCTGCCGAATTTCACACAGTGGAATATCCGAAGGGAACTACCTTTATTTTAAAGGATGAAAAATTGAACGGTGCAGGGCTCCAGTAAAAATCTATACAACTGACGGTATCTTGTACCCTCTCAAAACTTCTCACCAGCAATGCAGTAAACCATTATATTCTCTTATAAAGAGATTTTTTGCCGCTCACACATTGAGTGACAAAATGAGAGTATTCCATTTCTAATTTTACTGAGAATTTTTCTTTAGACAACGATAATTACCTTATCTCACTTAACCATGAAAAAATTACTTTACATTCTTTTTGCGTTGCTGCTGCTGGGAGCTTGTAAGCAAACATCTGATAAAGACGCAAAACGTGTAGTCATAACAGGAATTGATCCTACCAAAAAGCCAGGCGATGATTTCTTCACCTATGCTAATGGTATTTGGTATGATTCTGCCCAAATACCTGCCAGTCAGACAGGTGTGGGTTCCTACTCATTTTTGAATTTCCCGCAGCGTATTCGCATGCAAGGAATTCTAGACAGCGTGGCAAAAGCCAACAATGCTGCCGGAAGCATTGAACAGAAAGTGGGTGATTTTTACACATCTGGTTTAGACCTGGTCACCATTAACAAGCGTGGCTATGAACCTATTAAGCCGATACTGGCACGTATTGATGCAATTACGGATGTGCCAGCACTGATGAAGTTTGTTGCCGAGGAACAAAAGGTAGGCGATGCTTCCATTATTGGTTTTCGGGTAGGCCCTGACTCAAGGCGAAGTTCGGTAAACATTGTTAATTTATCACAGACCGGAATTGGGTTGCCAGAACGCGATTATTATTTCAGATCCGATTCTTCTACGCTGGCCATTCAGGCAGCCTATAAAAAATATCTTGCTATGTTGTTTGAGTTAACTGATACGGATTCAGCCACTGCTGCAAAAAACGCTGAAATAGCCTTTGAAATCGAGAGACAAATTGCCTCCTCGCACAAAACGAATATCGAGCGCAGAAATGTGCAGACCAACTACAACAAACTGGCTGTTGCCGACATGGCTAAGAAACAACCTGTTATTGGCTGGGTAACTTTATTGAATGATCTTGGTACACCTGTGGACTCCGTTAACATGCAACAACCTGCCTACTACGATAAGCTGAATGCGATGTTAAAATCAGTTCCTATCAACAATTGGAAAATTTATTTGAAAGCAAAATCGATCAGTACGTTTGCTAATTTTTTAAGCGAACCGTTTGCCAATGCATCATTTGCTTATTCGAAAATATTAACCGGACAAGCTGTGCGTAAGCCACGTGCCGAAGAAATTACCGAAGCGGTAGATCGTTCGCTCGGCCATGCGCTAGCCCAATTGTATGTTAAAAAGTATTTCCCTGAGGAGGCAAAGAAACGTATGCGGGTGTTGGTGGATAATTTGAAGAAAGCATTCGAGACACGCATCACTAAGCTGGAGTGGATGAGCGACTCTACCAAAACCAAAGCAAAAGAAAAACTTTATGCCTTTACAGAAAAAATTGGGTACCCGGATAAGTGGCGGGATTATTCCAATGTGGAGGTAAACAAAGACACTTATTTTGAGAACCGTTTGTCGGCCAATAAGAATGATTACCTGTATAACGTGGCTAAAGCAGGTAAGCCAGTTGACCGCACCGAGTGGGGCACTACACCACCCACGGTTACAGCTTACAACAATCATCTGTCTCGTCCTGAAATAGGTTTACACGATTTACCGTGTAAACAATATGAGAAAATCAGAAAAAACAGTTCATGAACAAGAAGCTATCATTGCAGAGTATTTGCTGGGCGATACGACCTATCGTAAATTGGGAGCCAAA
>JBGSTJ010000020.1:0-16293 GCA_041736555.1 Cyclobacteriaceae bacterium | reverse complement strand
TGTTTGGCTCCCAATTTACGATAGGTCGTATCGCCCAGCAAATACTCTGCAATGATAGCTTCTTGTTCATGAACTGTTTTTTCTGATTTTCTCATATTGTTTACACGGTAAATCGTGTAAACCTATTTCAGGACGAGACATCCTGTTTTTAAACTTTGTTTCAGCGTGTTGTCAGTTGATAAACCAGGCGTTGTAAACAGCTGCCCGTTGCGTGATCCGCGCCTTCGAAAGACTGCTTCACTAAATTTAGAATCAGGAAAAAGTTATAAAGTAGTAGCAGAGGCCATCGAAACATTTGCTGATGCCCAAGGGCAACTGATTTCACCATCAACAAAACAAAACCAACTGTTGTAGAAGTTTCTGCTAACGTAAAAAATATGGGTACACTTGCGGGAGATGAAATAGTACAGGTGTATCTTTCATCTCAATCAGATTCCAGAAAACCAATACGAGCTTTGGCAGCATTCAAACGCATTCACCTTAAACCGGGCGAGGTACGGCAAGTAACATTTACCCTCGACAGCAAACAGATTGGCGAAGGCCAGGTTGAGATCAGCATCGGTAGTGGTCAACCTGATATGAAAAATAAACAACATCGAATGTACTTAAGCGCTTAATGTAATTGAAATGAAGGTCTACAGAACTAGAAAGGGAAATGTAATCGAGCATGAAGGTAACTATTACCTGTCATCTCTATCCGATTGGGATGCCTGTGTCAATCGACCAAAACTTTTTGACACTTTGTTGAGCGAATTAAAAGGTGTAATGTCAGATGCTTCTTTAAAAAACGCCATTGATTCAGAACTACTCGCACCCATTGGAAACCAGGAAGTATGGGCTTCGGGTGTTACCTATCTGCGCAGTCGTGAGGCACGTATGGAAGAATCGAAAGATGCCGGTGGTGGTGATTTCTATGCGCGTGTGTACGAAGCGGATCGACCCGAATTATTTTTTAAAGCGCCTGCGTATCGCGTGGTAGGTTCTGGCGATAAAGTTCGCATTCGCAAAGATTCAAAATGGAATGTGCCCGAACCGGAGCTTACACTGTTCATCTGTACTTCCGGAAGTATGGAAGGTTATACTGTAGGCAACGATATGTCCTCGCGCGATATTGAAGGCGAGAATCCACTTTATCTGCCACAAGCCAAGTCATACGATGGATCAACAGCAATTGGACCTTGCCTGTATGTATCAGAAGAACCAATCGCGCCAAATGCTGTCATTGGGATTTCGATAAAGCGAAATGGCGGAACAGTTTTCGCCAATGAAATTTCAATTAACCGGATGAAACGAAAGCATACTGAATTAGTGGAATATCTCTTTCGCGAAGTAACTTTTCCGCACGGTACTTATTTAATGACAGGCACGGGTATTGTTCCGCCTGATACCTTTACGTTGGAAGCGGGTGATGAAATTAAAATATTTATAGAACATATCGGAATACTTGAAAATACAGTTACGTATTGATTTGAAAGCAGATTTTAGAAACCAAATAAGTAATAAAATGGCAACCAGAAGTTCTGAATGGTTTGGTAAGAAAGATAAGATGGGATTTATCTACAGAAGCTGGATGAAGAATCAGGGCTTCCCAGAAGATCTATTTGATGGACGACCGGTGATTGGTATTTGCAATACATGGTCCGAGCTTACGCCATGCAATGCACACTTGCGTGAATTAGCCGAGTGGGTGAAACGAGGTGTGTATGAAGCCGGTGGATTTCCATTGGAGTTTCCCATTATGTCGTTGGGCGAAACATTGCTGAAGCCCACCGCGATGTTATTCAGAAATCTGGCAAGCATGGATGCCGAAGAATCGATCCGCGGCAACCCGATTGATGGGGTAGTGTTACTTACCGGTTGTGATAAAACCACACCCTCCACTCTGATGGGTGCGGCCAGTGTAGATCTTCCAACATTGGTTGTACCGGGAGGTCCAATGTTGAATGGGAAATACCAGGGAAAGGATATTGGTTCAGGTACCTCGGTATGGAAGTTTACGGACGATCTTAAAACCGGAAAGATCACCTACGATGAATTTTCAAATGCAGAGAGTTGTATGTCACGCAGTCCGGGGCATTGTATGACGATGGGTACTGCCTCTACAATGGCTTGCATGGTAGAATCGCTGGGAATGACCTTGCCAGGAGCAGCTGCTGTTCCGGCCGTTGATTCACGTAAGAAGGTGCTGGCACAACTTTCAGGAAGAAGAATTGTGGAGATGGTGAAAGAAGATTTGAAGATTTCTAAAATACTTACACGTAAGGCTTTTGAAAATGCCATCAAAGTAAACGCAGCAGTCGGGGGATCTTCCAATTTTTTGATTCATCTCACCGCTATTGCGGGTAGGGTAGGAGTTCAACTTGATTTGGAAGATTTTGATAAAATAGGAAGCAAGATTCCGTTATTGTTAAACCTCATGCCTTCTGGTAAATTTCTGATGGAAGATTTCTATTATGCTGGCGGATTGTCCGTCATCATCAGTCAGTTAAAATCAAATCTGCACATGGATGTACTTACTGTGAATGGAAAAACACACAGTGAGAATGTGCAAGGGCGCGACACCTGTTACAACAAGGAAGTTATTGCAGAGTATAATAATCCGTTTATTCCCGAAGCCGGCATAGTGGTGTTGAAAGGGAATCTTGCATTGAATGGAGCTGTTATTAAACCTTCTGCCGCTACACCTGCATTGATGAAACATAAAGGACGTGCGGTAGTTTTTGAAGACATTGAGGATTACCATAGCCGCGTAGACGAACCTAACCTGGATATTGATGAAACGTGTGTCATGGTGTTGAAGAGTGTAGGGCCTGTAGGTTATCCGGGTATGCCCGAAGTAGGTAATATGACATTGCCTAAGAAACTTCTTGATAAAGGCGTAACGGATATGGTGCGTGTTTCTGATGGCAGAATGAGTGGTACCGCGTACGGTACTGTGGTGCTTCATGTATCACCGGAGTCTGCCATAGGTGGTAATCTGGCGTTGGTACAAAATGGTGATCTAATTGAACTTGATGTAGCAGCAAAACGAATTCACCTCGATGTATCAGAAGAAGAACTGGACAAACGAAGAAAGAACTGGAAACAGCCAGAACCAATTGCAGAGCGAGGCTATGTAAACCTCTATGTAAAACACGTACAACAGTCTGACAAAGGAGCCGATCTGGATTTTCTGGTTGGCAATTCCGGATCGAAAGTAGCACGAGATTCTCACTGATGTCCGTTCAAGAGTTTTATAATTCTGACATTATAAATTGATTGTCGGGTACTACTCAATACTTGAGTCAAGTAAAAGGGATTGGCGATTATTACCAATATCGATTTGTCATGAACTAATTATATTTAATCATACCAATCTTTCCGCTTCCCGCGATCACCACCAATGAACCCTTGCGCGCTTTTCTTACCACATGAAATCCCTTTTCATCGGAGAGAGGTTGCCAGTTATGGCCTTCGTTGTACGAAACATCTGTACCAGAAGGTCCGGTGGCAATCAATACTTTATTGGAAATGTATTCCACACACTCGCGATAGCCACGTGTTGGTGTGGCAGGTGTTTGCCATGTTTTTCCTGCATCGCTGGTAAGCAACACGTGTTTTACTTTTAAGGAATCCTGTAAGTAATCTCCACCCACTACGATGCCTTTTTTATCCCGAAAGGCGACAGAAAAAATTCCCGTACTACTTTCACCTTGTAATACAGGAGGTGTGAGTACCTTCCACAACACTCCTTTGTTGTTCGATGAAAAAAGCCGTGAAGATTTTCCGCCTGTAGAAATAATGATTTTCGATTTCCCGTAGCAGCGAATGCCAGTGCCGCTTGCTGCAAAGGAAGCTTCACGTTCATTTACTATAGGCCGTTGTGTTTCGGGTAATTCATTCCAGGTCTTACCACCGTCTCTTGTGGTCAATAAAAGCAAATGTCCGGCAATCGGATCGCCATAGATCATTCCTTCACGATCATTCCAGAAATCAATGCCATCAAAGAAAGCATCAGGATGATTGTTTTGGTAAACGATCTGCCAGGTGTTGCCACCATCCGTTGTTTTAAGAATATGGGCAGGCGAACCCGCATTGGCGATGATTGCATTTTGTGAATCGAAGACATACAACGAACGGAAGTCAAGTTTTTCAAAGCCTGAAACTTGTTTGAACTCCCATTGCTTTGCTCCGTCTATACTTTTTCCAACCCAGCCATTGCTTCCGCTCACCCAAACTGTGTTATCGTCAACAACAGATAGTCCCCGAAAAGAAGATTTAATCTCTACCTTACAATTCTGTAATGTGAATGTTTGGCCAAAGGCGGTAAAGCATAGCAAAAAAGCAAATAGTATTAAACAAGGTCTAATCCGCATTTTATGGTTTCTTTTATTGGAATAATATTACCAACTTTAGTTGAAAGAATTTTATAAAAATGAAACTTACTTACACGCTCGCTTTACTGACACTTTCTTTGGTAATCATTTCATGTGGTGAGGATGATCCCGTGCCGCTGCAATCTGAAGTGCAAGCTGTGCTTTTAGCAGGAGAAAAAGGCAGCAGTAAAAGCTGGAAGGTGACAGATATAGACTATCAGGAGGGAACCGATCCCATTCAAACTTTTGGATTTGATCCATGCTTTTTGGATAATATCTACACATTTAAAAATAATGATGCTCAGGATTATGAGGCGAATGAAGGCGCCACTAAATGTGAGTCAACTGACCCTACCCTGATCGAATCGGGAGTCTGGACGTTCACTACGGATGGTAAAATGATCATTATTTTGCCTGATAACCTTACTTATTCTTTTAATATTTTATTTGCTTTTTTAACGTATCCTGCTACTGTAGTGGAGTTGACCGAAACATCACTTAAAATAAGAATGAACCTTGTTGATGATGGCATTAATGCCGTGTACAATATAACCTTTGTTAAAAACTAGATGAGCCATTTTTTCACGATCACAGGGTTATTGCTGGTATTAAATATGAACGTGTTTTCACAAAACAGAACTAAGTTTCTTGCCTTAGGCGATTCTTATACCATTGGTGAAAGTGTATCTGAAGATGAACGCTGGCCCAATCAGCTTGCGGATAAGCTAAAAATTGATCGGCCCAAAATTATTGCCAAGACTGGTTGGCGTACGGATGAGCTGAAAGGCGCAATCAACTCAGCTAATCTCAAAAATGACTATGACATGGTCTCCCTTTTAATCGGTGTAAACAATCAATATCAGGGAAAATCAAGTGCCCAATACGAAATTGAGTTCGAGGATTTGCTGAAAACAGCAATTCAACTGGCAAAGGGAAAAAGCAAGAATGTGTTTGTGGTCTCTATTCCTGATTATGGATTTACTCCCTTCGGAAAATTGAAGCAAGAAATAATTACCGTCCAGTTAGATGAGTTTAATAAAATCAATAAACGAATTACTGAAAGGTATAAAATCCGATATTTCAATATCACCGATATTTCAAGAAAAGGTTTGGAGGATCCAACTTTGGTAGCAGCTGACGGCCTGCATCCTTCTGGAAAAATGTATACACAGTGGGTGGAAATAATCAGCAAGGGATTGAAATAGAATTTATTTTTACCCCTGCCTACCGCAGGCGCAAAGACGCAAGGCGCTTAGTTTTTTTAAAGCCATCTCTTTTGAGAGGCTTAGTCAAAGTGATAGTTCATCAATTTGAAAAGAAAAATTATTATTTTGAGATTGCTGCTAAATGAAATTAAGCAATAAGAATATTCTCTGCGTCTTTGCGCCTTAGCGGTAGAATGAATTTTCCCGGATTAAATCAACTTCTCGAAAACCTTCCTGAGATTTGCAGCAATGATCTTATGACCTTCGGGTGTAGGGTGGATGCCGTCAGCCTGATTTAATTTTTCAATACCGGCTACACCCTCCAAAATAAAAGGAATTAACGTAGCATTGTTTTTACGGGCCAGATCCGGATAGATGTTT
Organism: Cyclobacteriaceae bacterium; assembly: GCA_041736555.1. Taxonomy (GTDB): domain Bacteria; phylum Bacteroidota; class Bacteroidia; order Cytophagales; family Cyclobacteriaceae; genus ELB16-189. Next base: position 10,352 of record JBGSTJ010000020.1, on the reverse strand, counting down.
TTGAACTCGTCCGTATATGCTTTGCCCATGTTGGGCGGTACCATCATACCCGCCAGCACAATTTTGCAGGTTGGATTTTTTGCCTTCACTTTATCAATTATACTTTGAAGGTTTTTTTTGGTTTGGTCAATAGGTAATCCGCGCAAACCATCATTGGCACCCAATTCCAGTACAAAAATATCCAATGGCTGCCGCAGGATCCAATCGATGCGACCCAGGCCGCCTGCAGAGGTTTCTCCGCTCAGCCCGGCATTCACAATCTTTACTTTTTTATCACTTTTATTGAGCTCTTTCTCCAGCAGGGCTGGAAAGGCTTCTTCGGTGGAAAGACCATACCCTGCTGTCAGGCTGTCACCAAAAAAAAGAATTACTTTAGAGGTTTGGAATGCGGGCAAGACCCAAAAGATTACAATAAACAGCGCTTTTTTACCGACTAACATATTATTACCACAGGTTGATATCTTCCTTGAAACAATTTTAAACAATAAACGATTTAATTCCTGATCTGTTAACTTAAATATCATGCCAGAAACCGTATTGCTAGCCGAGGGTCTAACCAAGATTTATAAATCAGCAGAAAAAGATTTAATGGTGCTTGATCATGTCTCCTTTGAGGCCAAACAAGGCACAAGCCTCTCCATCATTGGTCCTTCAGGAAGTGGTAAGACCACGTTGCTGGGTCTATGTGCGGGATTAGATGTTCCTTCGTCAGGATCTATCTCACTCATGGGCTTTAAATTAAACAAAATGAGTGAAGATGACCGGGCCTACATCCGCAACCAATTCGTTGGCTTTGTATTTCAGAATTTTCAACTCCTGCCTACACTTACAGCATTGGAAAATGTAATGGTGCCGTTGGAACTCAGAGGAGAAAAAAATGTGGCTCAAAAGGCAAAAGACCTTTTGGCACGGGTAGGGTTGAGCGAACGATTCAGTCATTATCCTTCCCAGCTTTCAGGAGGTGAACAACAGCGGGTAGCCATGGCGCGCGCGTTCATCACCTCGCCCCGTATTTTGTTTGCCGATGAGCCCACAGGGAACCTGGATGAAGAAAATGCGCAACAGATTACAGATTTATTATTTGGTATGAACCGTGAAGAAAAAACGACTTTGATCTTAGTAACACATAATCTGGAACTGGCTGAAAAGACAGAACGCATTCTTCAGATGAAAGGTGGTAAGTTGGTGAACGAACGTATTCTGAATCTTGCATGATCGATTATAGCATAAAAATCAACCGTGCGGTCCGTTCTATTTTTCACGATCGATGGGTATGGGCCATGGCGTGGCGCGATGGTCGTCATAATTTTTCTAGACTCTTTCTTTTCGTAGCCTCTTTAATTACAGGTATTGCAGCTGTGGTGGCGATTGGGTCACTCAACTATGCCATGCAAGACGAGTTGGATAGAAATGCAAAAGAGTTATTAGGCGCTGACCTGGTAATAAAAAGTAACAAACCTTTTGATAAGGAATATGTAAAAAATCTGGACACGGCCAAACGCGAATTTGCCAATGATGCTGACATGGCTTCGATGGTGATGTTTATGAACACCCGCCAAAGCCGTTTGATAAAACTTACCGCACTCGAAGGAGACTTTCCTTTTTATGGAGAATTAATCACTCAACCTTCGAACGCATATGAACTAGTGAAGACGGGGGAATATGCGATGCTCGATGAATCTTTGGCAAGGCAGTACCAGGTAAGCTCTGAAGATACAATAAAAATTGGTACCCGGAATTTTAAAGTAGCCGGGGTAGTTGAAAAATTTCCCGGAGGTGGGGCGCTTACGGCAACACTTGCACCGGCCGTTTATATTTCTTTGTCCGCACTCGATTCAACCGGATTGGTTCAATTCGGAAGCAGGATTAATTATAATCTATTTATCAAGACAGTTTCTGATCAAGATACGGAGATAGTAATAAATACGATAAAAACTTTGAATGAAAAACTTGGCTACTCCTATGATACCATTGAGGAACGGAAGGATGATCTGGGCGATGGGTTTCGTTCGGTATACCGCTTCTTTTCATTACTGGCATTTGTAGCATTGATATTGGGTTGCATTGGGGTGGCCAGTTCCGTTCATATTTATGCACGTGAAAAACGCGATGAAGTTGCCGTATTGCGCTGTGTGGGCTCCTCTGGCTGGCAGGCATTCAATATCTATTTTATTCAGATTTTTATTTTGGGATTAGTTGGCAGCTTGATCGGAGCTTCAGTAGGGGTGGGTATTCAGCAACTGCTACCCATTGCGTTTGGAGACTATTTTCCGGTTGAAATTCAATTTGGTATTTCGTGGCGCGCTTTCGCGGAAGGAATTCTGGTGGGCACAGTAGTTTCTATTCTGTTTTCCATTCTACCGTTGGTGGCCGTGCGGTTTGTTCCACCGCTCTCGGTGTTGCGCGCTGATTTTACTCCGTCACGAACATTCTCTAAAACAAAATGGATAGCCATCTTTCTTATTATTTTATTTCCGGTTTTGGCAGCATCGTATCAAACCCAAAGTTTTATGGCTGGTGGTCTATTCTCGATTGGATTAGCCTTGGCCTTAGGAAGTTTAATGTTGGTCGCAATGGGTTTGTTATTCCTTGTAAGAAAGTATTTTCCGAAAAACAGCACCTTTATTTTCCGACATGCATTATCCAATCTATTCAGGCCGAATAACCAGACGCAGGTATTGCTGGTAACCATCGGGCTGGGTGCATTTATTATTGCCACGCTTAACATTATCCAAAGCAGTTTGCTGAACCAGGTGGAGTTTAAAGGAAATGAAAATCAGTCGAATACTATTTTGTTTGATATTCAATCCTCACAAAAAGATGATGTTGTCAACTTGATTAAGAAACATAATCTTCCGGTCAATCAGGTGGTGCCGATTGTTACGTGCCGGCTAAGCGAAATTAGGGGTCAGTCAATTGAAGAACTAAAAAAGCGGGACTCTGTCAATAAGGCCTTGGATCGAAAGGATTCATTAAGAATTCCTAATTGGGCCATGACCCGTGAGTACCGGGTAACCTATCGGGATAGTTTGCATGCATCCGAGGAGTTGATCAAGGGTGAGATTCATACGATGAAAAAAAATACCAAAGATTCGGTGTGGGTAACCATTTCAGAGGGCATGCACGAAACGTTGCATGTGGGTATTGGCGATTCACTCGTGTTTGATGTTCAGGGAGTGCCTATAAAAACATTTATTGCAGGCATTCGAAAAGTAGATTGGCCAAACGATCCGCCCAATTTTATTTTTGTATTCCCATACGGGGTATTGGAAAATGCACCCCAGATCTGGGTTGCTTCAACCCGGGTGGATAACCCGGCAGAGGTTGTACAGTTTCAGCAAGAATTGGTTTTTGGATTCCCCAACGTTTCATTAATTGATTTACGTTTAATCCTCAGCACGGTGGATGAGCTCTTTAGCAAAGTTGGATTGGTGGTTCGTTTTCTTGCCTTGTTTAGCATTGTAACTGGGTTAGTGGTTTTGGCAGGAGCTGTAATGAACAGTAAGTTCGCTCGCATTAAAGAGAATGTGCTCCTAAGAACCATTGGCGCGCGCACGGGGCAGATCATGAAAATTACCTTGATCGAGTATGGATATGTTGGTATTTTTTCAGCCCTAACGGGTATGTTACTTTCGTTGGGTGGGGGCTGGTTATTAACTAAATTTTTCTTCGAAGTTCAGTTTTCGGTAAACGGGCTTGAATTAGCAATAATTTCTATTGGTGTTATATTACTTACCGTTTTAATAGGCTGGTGGAATTCGAGGGAAGTCATCTCAACGCCACCCTTGCAAGTTTTACGCAAGGAAGGTTAACTTAGCGTATGCGTTTTCGGGCAGCATCTAAAAGCATTTTAACCAGTTTATTTATTTGCATCGGCATTGTTGCCTGGTCAGGACCACCATCAATTAAATTTATTGAAAACAAATGTCAATGGCCGGAAGAAATTCAGTTCACGGCAAAAATTCCGGGCGGCAACATGCAGTTATTGCCTGGGGGATTTGCTTATGCATTTATCGATCAACAAAAGCTTGATGAATTTCATAAACATGGTCATTATCCTGACAATGAAATTTCAATTGATACAGATTTAAAAATTCAGGCACATAGGGTTCAGGTTTCATTTGTTGGGTCAAATAAGTCATCAGTTCCTTTGCCTATCAATAAATTGCCTGAATACTACAATTATTTCATAGGATCTGACCCATCTATGTGGAGTTCGAAGGTTGCTGCTTTTGAAGGTGTGCTCTATGCCGACTACTATAATGGAATAGACTTAAAAGTTTATTCGCAGGGTAGTAATATAAAATATGACTTTAATCTGGCTGCCGGAGCAGATCCAACTCAGATTAAATTTAAGTACACAGGTGCCGATCAGGTTACTATGGAGCGTGGTGATCTGGTTGTTACTGCTTCTAAGTTTATCTTCTACGAGAAAAAGCCAGTGGCTTATCAGATTATTAACGGAGAAAAAATTTATATCAAATGCAATTACCTGTTACAGGACAATGAGGTAAGTTTTTACTTTCCTGAAGCTTATGATGCGTGTCTTCCGTTGGTAATTGATCCGCTCCTGATCTTTTCAACTTATTCGGGATCCACGGCCGATAATTGGGGAAGCACGGCTACCCCTGGCGAAGGCGGAACTTTGTATTCTTCGGGTGTAACAAATCATCATTTGAATGGATTTTTTCCAGCCACAACAGGCGCATTTCAACTTAGTTACGGTGGCGCCTATGATGTTGCCATTTTAAAATACGATTCAGCCGGGCAAAAGTTGTTATACGCATCATACCTGGGAGGTAGTAATAGTGAATCACCCCATAGTCTGGTGATGAATTCTCAAAAAGAATTGTTGGTTTTAGGAACAACCAGTTCGGCAAATTTTCCTACAACCACGGGTGCGATTGATAACACATTCAACGGTGGTACTTTTGAATCCAATGTGATTCCGTATTTCAATGGCTCGGATTTATTTGTTGCCAGAATTAAAATGGATGGTAGTCAATTATTATCGAGCACCTATTTGGGAGGTTCTGATAATGATGGATTAAATCCTCAATCAAGTCCGTTGGTTGCCAACTATGGAGATGAGCTACGAGGTGACATTATCACCGATGCTGTAGGAAACATCTACATCAGTTCCGTAACATCTTCTGCTGATTTCCCGGTAGTGAATGGATTTGATCTTACCTTTAACGCGGGTGGAACCGATGCCCTTGTCCTGTATCTCAAGGCAGATCTTACAGAGATTCTCTGGGGTTCTTTTGTAGGAGGTGGTTCGCCCGATGCCTCGCATACCATTAAGATAAATACTGAGGGGGATATTTTGGTTGCGGGTGGGACTGCCAGTGTTGACTTCCCGACTACATCCGATGTTTATCAGGCAATCCATGGGGGATCTGTAGACGGATGGATCGCTAAAATTAAAGCTGATGGATCAGCCCTTCTCGCTTCTACTTTTACCGGAACACCTGCCTTTAATCAGGTATACTTTATTGATTTGGATAACGATAATAATGTTTATGCCTATGGTCAAACCCAAGGCAGCTTTCCGGTATCGGCTGGAGTTTATTCAAATGCAAACAGTGGACAGTTTATTCAAAAATTTAATGCTACCCTTACTAACATTATGTTCTCAACTGTATTTGGAGCCGGTAGGGGTATCCCGGATATTTCTCCAACAGCATTTTTGGTGAATGATTGTAATAATATCTACATGAGTGGATGGGGCGGTGCCATCAATATATCACGTGGCTTTTGGAATAGCAACACAATCGGAATGCCTGTTACTGACGATGCTTACCAGAAAACGACAGCTGGATCGGATTTTTATTTCATCGTGCTGACGGATGATGCCACGGAACTTTTATATGCTACGTATTTAGGAGGGAATCAATCACCAACCCATGTAGATGGTGGCACGAGTCGGTTTGATAAAGGTGGAATTGTTTATCATGCAGTGTGTGCCGGATGTGGTGGCGGGTTTGATGATTTTCCAACAACAACAGGTTCGTGGAGTAGGGAAAACCGGAGTTTGAACTGTAACAATGCAGCCTTCAAGTTCGACTTGTCCTCATTAAAAGCCCGCATTCAAACCAATTCCGTCAAACTCGATATGCCTGGACTTAATAGAATTTGTATGCCTGATCCGATTGTCTTTCAAAACAAAAGCACCGGAGGTAGATTTTATGAATGGAATTTTGGGGATGGGGGCCAGGTGGTGCGTCAAGACACTACCTATATAATGCATTCGTATAAGGAGCCCGGTACATACCTCGTTAAATTACTTGCCCTCGATGCAGGAACTTGTGTTGGGAGAGACTCAACGTTTACAACCGTTGTGGTGACAAAACCCTCAGGCTTTGCCGGCCCAGATCAGGTGATGTGCTTTGATGCGGGGGCACGATTAGTTGCTACTGGTGGGAATAGTTATAAGTGGGAGAATTGGGATAAAACTTTTACATCGACTCAGGCTTCGCCCTTAGTTAATCCAATAGAGGACGATGGCTATCGTGTGACGATCGAAGATGTAAATGGTTGTATTAAAATAGATACTGTAAACATTAAGGTAGTGCCAGGCATTGATTTGCAATTTGAATATTCCAAACTATACGATTGTTTTTCGCGGCCCTCCATCCAGGTTCAGAATTTAACGGATCCTACCGAAGAAGTTTTTTTTGACTTTGGTGATGGCTCAACGTCTGATCTGGATGCGACTACCCATGTTTTCGGTGCCGATGGTCTTTTTAACGTGCGGCTATTGGGAAGAAAGGAATCCTGTATTTATGAAGAGGCAGTTCAAGTGCCGGTATATGAACTGAAAGTGCCCAACGTGATTACGCCTGATGAATTTCCGGAGAATAATAAATTTGTTATTCTATACGGGGGCAAGAAGTTGTCTGCGTCTTCGTTGACTGCACGTGTAGTAATTTATAACCGATGGGGTGCCAAGGTTTTTGAAAGTGATAACTATCAGGATGATTGGGATGCAGGTAATGTAGAATCGGGCGTCTATTATTATGACATTCAGGTTGAGGGCGAAGCTTCCTGCAAGGGTTGGGTACAAGTGATTAAGTAAATCAAATTTTTATGAGGATGCCCTTTAAATGGCATTAATATTTTTGTATAATCAGATTTACTTTTTTTGAATAAAATTCGGGTATGGGTTCATTGTTTTTGTACATCCTCATAACCCTTTCGTATTTTCTTAATGTATATGGGTTCAGTCTGAGCTGATTAATTCCAGTTGAGGTAGCAGATACAATGATACCAAAAGCACCAACCAGCATAATACCATATCCAGCATAGTTGGCCGCACTGGTGGTTCCCGATGAACTTAAGTCATCACTAAGCATAAGGCCGCCAACAAAGAAAGCTGCACCCGAGGCTGATAGCAGAATGAAGGAAGTCTTTTGATTATGATGGATTTTTATCCTCTTTGAAATAAATAGTGCAGCCAAGGCACGCGTGGTATCATCATAAGCCATTGAGTAAATTTTATCATTTTTTGAAATTTTTTCCCTACCAGTTATTGGTTGGGCTGATATTTCTGAATTGAAAATTAAGAGGATAATTCCGAGGGCAGGTAGGGTGGGGAATAATTTTAAATTCATATCAGGAAGGTTCCGATTGATCTTAATTTTTTAGAGGCGCAGTTTTAAGCCAATCATAAATTGAGTTAATACTTCTGTGTATAGGTTTACACCATCTTTTTCTGTGTAAGGCCCGATTCCTTTTACATCTACAGAAAGGCTTCTATCAAGCTTATTAATTTTAATCGGAAACCGATACCCTACTGTATAGGCGCCCGTCCAGTAAGAAGAACGTTGAGTTATGTCTTCGGGGGTTTGTTTACGCGTTTGCCATGCCATGCCCGCACCCACATAAATGCCCCGGCTGGGGTGAAATATTTGATGAAATTGATATTGAGTTACCAGATCAATCGTATTTGTTTGAAACGTTGCCTTTTGGCCGTCATCGGTATAGCTGCTGCGAAAAAAAGTGTAGTTACTACTGACCGAAAATTGTTTACCTAACTGAATACCCGGCCCTATACTGAAGGAGGGTCCGATAAATGCCATCTCAGCATCGCCTGTAAAACGCAAAGCTGTTTCAATAAACAGTTTATGTGGTTGGGCATGTGCAATGCATGTGGCCATAATAAAGACAAAAAGGAATGGGGTTTTCAACGAGATATGAATAGTAGTGAGTATAATAGTATTTACTCTTACATTTATTTTTTTAACCACTATTAACAACACGAGTAGTGCCCTGCAATATGGTTTGACGAGTAACTATTTAACCTCAAATGTATAGGTAGCGAATGCTTCATAAAACCACGGGTCTGCAGTCCTGATTGTTGGATCAACAAGACAATTAGCTTGATAGAGATCAAAATTAAACTCTCCATTGTTAATGATGTAACTAATGTGGGTTATATAATAGCTTCGGTCTTTTCCATCCTTTATAGGATCAACTACTCCAGTAAGGGGATGATCGGTTACTCTAGGAAGCATAATTACACTAAAAACTCCTTTCTGCTTTGCAAGTAGCCCAATCTTGAATCTATATCTTGAATCGGAATACTCAAACTTTATATCACCGCCCAATGAGCCTATATCATTTAGCTGTCCAATTTTTGGAAAAAAGAAAAAACTGGCAGCTGCAGCTGGCTGATTACCTCGCTCCACAGTTGAGCCAATAAGCTTGAGAAACATGAGGCTCGTATGAAATTCGTAATCAACTATTTTATAATATTTCTTAGTGAGATAATCTTCCACGGTATCGGGGAAATTAATATCTACCCATAGGGTATCTCCCAGATTAATTACTTCTACTCCTGGAGAGATGGAAATTGGCATGCGTGGCCATACCTCTACAAATTCGGTTTCTTCCTTTTCGCACGAGGCAGCTTGAAAAAGAAAAATAATCAGAGCAAAGGAATTTGCCCTGATTAAGTAATTCAATATTTTCGATTTAATCGTTACCATCGATAACTGGTTATTAGTTGGTTTACTTGTGTAAGTTGCGAATTTCCATTGCGACTCAAGATCTCCTGCCTAAGTTCTTGTACCGTAGTTACGTTTGACTGAAAACCTTTAAACAGACCAGCGATTGAATACCCACTCACGTTATCAACTACAGTTGTAAAAGCCGGCTCACCAGTATCACGCATATCATGTAACGCTCCAAAGGGTATCCAGCCTTGCCAATTTGTATCATTCGGCACCTGATTTTCTAGTGCAAATTTATCTTGATCAGCGCGAGCGGTAGCCAAGGAATTTCTTAAGATAGATCGGTACTTAGTTTCGTTAAAGGTATTGCCAATAAAAAAGCCCCAGCTTTCTACAACGGCCGTGCGCCCCGGGCCAAATGCACTGGTTTTGGTTCCGTAGCCACCTTTAAGAATGGTATTACCAATTTCGATGATCCAATATCCATCGCCAACTTGTGAATAGTGCTGAGAGTGCCCAAACTCATGAAAAAATGTATTACTTAGATCTGGCGCTCGTCTTGTATTACCTGTTGGATTCCCATTCGTATCAACCTGTTGAAGTCTCATAGTTATATCAGGTAACCAATTTGTAAACATCTTTCTGATAAAGGGTGCTACGGTTTGAGGCGAAGGCGCAAGCATGAAGTTAAGCACATCGTTCAGTTTAACAGGCTCATGTATAAGTGCCCGTAACATAGATGCGGAAGCAGCCCTTGTCCAAGCCGAGGTAATCCAAACGTTTAGAAATGAGTATGGGCCAGGCAAAGCGTTTGCGGTTGAGTACTGCTTCATATCATAATGGGTATTCATGGCATGCGCTGCTGCCCACTGTAATGCGCCATAGGTATCGGCATTTGCAACATAAGGCAAGGTAACATTTACCTGCCCACTGCTATAAAGGCCCAACTCTTTTTCCAAGGCTTGTGCATATTCCCAAACTTTAAAAGCCCCACTGATGCCACGTATTGTAATAAAGTTATTCCGAAATTTTAATACCACGTTTGCTTTCTGCCGATAGCTTTTATTAATAGCATAGTAACCGTTGGGATCAGTAGTGGTTTCGTCTATCTTAAACCACCTTCGGGTTTTAACCGTTATATTTCTAACCGGGACCGCTATGCCAGTAAGATCATCTACTACTTTAATGTATCCCGAAGGATGATAGCCCTGCGTTTTAGCATTAGCTGAACTTGCGGGTATCATCTCATCAGGTAATCCAGCAAGCCGCATGGCTTCGTTATAAAGTTCCACAAGATTTATACCTTCATTTAGTAAAGCACTGGTAGCCTTGCGGTATAAATCTTCGGGTCTTTTCTCAGTATCTGAAGTTCTTAGATATGCTCTTGGCGATGTGCCA
>JBGSTJ010000054.1:0-1610 GCA_041736555.1 Cyclobacteriaceae bacterium | reverse complement strand
AAATGGCGGCATACAGAGATAATACAAAACTAATAGAACATCTTTGTGAAAAATATTTAAACGAAGATGAAAAAAGAGTAGTCGCAAGCATGATTCCTCGTGAAAAAATAGCAGAGATTGAATACCTGAAACGCTACCTTAAGAACGACAACGAGACTCTTGTCAATCCAGGAGCTATTCTTGACGTGGTCAAGCAAATTAGGACAACCCAGTTAAGCAACCATGTGCAACCCCTTTAATTCTCGTTCCAACTGATTAGGGCTTTTATACCCAATTGTTGAATGCAGCCTATAATCGTTATAAAAAATGGTAATGTAACTCAATACATCACGATGAGCCTCAGCACGGGTCTGATAATGTCGCCATTGAACCCTTTCTTGTTTCATGGATCCAAAGAAGCTCTCGGCCACAGCATTATCCCAACAGTTGCCTTTCCTGCTCATACTTCCAACACATTTCCATTCCTTCAACAATTTCCGATACTCATGACTGGCGTACTGCGAACCTCTGTCCGAATGCACAATTAATCCAGGCTTAGGCTTGCGCTGCCAAAGTGCCATTCTCAGTGCATCACAGACAAGCTCCGCTTGCATTCTTGAACTCATACTCCAACCCACGACCTTTCTGGAAAATAAATCAATAACCACCGCCAGATATAACCAGCCTTCTTGAGTCCACAGGTAAGTAATATCTGAAACATAAGCGCGATCCGGTGCTTTTGGCGCAAAATCGCGGTTCAGCACGTTTTCGAAAACGGGCTTTTTATGTTTACTGTTAGTGGTTACCTTATATTTCTTCCTGTAACGAACAATAATTTGAGCCTCATTCATCAAAGTCCGAGTTTTTCTCCTACCAACCGGATACCCTAATGCATTCAGTGCATTTTTCATTCGTCTACTGCCATAGGTGTAGTGGCTTTTTTCTGCAATTTCCTTAACAAAATCAATCATCTCCTGACGAACGGGATCTCCTGGATCATTATGCAAATTACGGCGATAACGATAATATCCTGAACGCAAGACACCCATTAATAGGCACATAATACCTATCGGCCAGACCTTCTCATGTTGGGCGATAAACGAATACTTTACTTCGTTTCTTGAGCAAAGAAGGCCGCCGCCTTTTTTAAAATTTCCTTTTCCATTTTCAATCGTTTGTTTTCTTCACGAAGCTGCCGAAGTTCAAGCTGATCAGGACTTAATTTTCCATTACCTCTGAATGATTGACCCTGTTCGGACTGATGTTCATTTATCCAACGACTCAGCATGGCAGCATTTATCGATAGACTGCGCGCCGCCTCCGCTCGACTATACCCTTGCTGAGTAACCAAATTAATAGCATCCAATTTAAACTCTTGTGAATATTTTCTTCTATCTGTCATTTAATCTACCTCCAGTTAAGTTTATTATCTCTTAACTGGGGTGTCCGAATCCATTAAACCACGTCATAGTACCTGACAATTCATTTGCTGAAGTTCTAGATATTTTATTTGTCCGTGATACAAGAACCGCCTATTTGTTGAGTAAAAAACGCAAAACATGTACAATATATTTTTTATTAGCTGCTGTAGATTTAATGAAAGACGATGAATCCTTCGCTATTGAGTGTCA
>JBGSTJ010000031.1:0-2506 GCA_041736555.1 Cyclobacteriaceae bacterium | reverse complement strand
CATGTTTTGGAAGAGACATTATCGGATCTCAAATCCACTCAATCACAACTCATCCAATCTGAAAAGATGGCCAGCCTTGGAGAACTTACTGCCGGTATTGCGCATGAAATTCAGAATCCATTAAATTTTGTAAATAATTTTAGTGAAGTTAATAGTGAACTTATTAAAGAGATACAAGACATAAGACGTAAGACACAAGATGGAACGCAACCTTCAGAAGAGGATGAAATTCTAAATGACATAGCTCAAAACCTCGAAAAAATAAATCATCATGGCAAACGTGCTGCTGATATTGTGAAAGGGATGTTGCAACATTCAAGGAGTAGCAGCGGAGTAAAAGAACCCACCGACATCAATGCATTGTGTGATGAATATTTGAGATTAGCGTATCATGGATTAAGAGCTAAAGACAAATCATTCAATGCTAAATTTGAAACTGATTTTGATTCATCACTTCCTAAGCTAAATGTAGTACCTCAGGATATTGGAAGAGTGATTTTGAATTTGATTACGAATGCTTTTTATGTTGTGAATGAAAAATCAAAGTCAAAATTTGAAGGCTATGAACCAAGCGTTTCGGTAAGCACAAAGAAAGAGAGTGACAAAGTTTTAATTTCTGTAAGAGATAATGGCAACGGCATTCCTGAACAAATCAAAGAAAAAATATTTCAACCATTCTTTACTACTAAACCAACGGGGCAGGGAACAGGTCTTGGCTTATCATTAAGTTATGATATTGTTAAGTCACATGGCGGGGAGTTGAAGGTGGAGACGAAGGAGGGAGAAAGAACGGAATTTATCGTTCAATTGCCTCTTGTCTGAATCACGGATTAGTGGGATTACCGGATTGCACGGATTATATATGGCTGAGTTAAAATATAAAGACATCACAGAGAAGATAATTGGGTCTTCTTTTGAAGTGCATAAGTTTCTTGGAAATGCCTGCCTGCAGGTCAGGCAGGGTTTCCAAGAAGTGATTTATCAACGCGCATTGGCCTGGGAATTAAAGCAGGCAGGCCTTTCTTTTACTCGTGAAATTGAACAAGAAATCTTTTACAAGGAGTTGTCTGAACCTATAGGAACTCGCAGGGCCGATTTTGTTGTAGAAGGAAAAGTGCTGGTGGAATTAAAGGCTTTCATTGAACTTGAAGATGTACACCTTGCCCAAATTTTAAATTACCTGAAAGCCTATCGACTTGAGGTTGGCTTATTGATCAACTTTGGAAGCAAAAGTTTAACTATCAAAAGACTTGTTCTATGAAAGAGAAATCTGTGCAATCCATCAATCCGTGTAAATCTGTGATTCAGACTATTTATGATATTGTAAAAGCGCATGGTGGAGAGTTGAAAGTGGAGACGAAGGAGGGAGATGGCCCGGAATTCATAATTCAGCTGCCTTGTTGTATGAATAGCGAATTAACTTGATTAAGGGATTTCAATGTGTTTATAATTAAATTACAACCTGTCTTGCAGCTGTCAGATGTAATCTTAAAGTATGCTATACAGAAATTTACAGTTTTATTTTATTGAGATATGAATTTTGAGTTTATACTACTGATTATTCTTTTCAGTTTTTTGAGAAAAAAGTTGCAGACAAAAATCCTACTACCAGAGTGGGATAAAAAATTTCAGATTGGAGTGTTCGCTTCCATTACATTACTGGTTATTTCTGTTACCATACGTTCTGTTCACTCTTTTATGCCTTGGGTGGCAAATGCAATGTTTTTTTATCTCATTTATTTCTTATTAACACGAAAAGAATTTGTACCAGTAAAATCGGTAGTGTATGCATTACTCCCTCTGGCGTTCGTCAAGCTAATTGCGAATGTAATAAAACTAATCAGTAAAGATTTCTTTACAACATGGAAAAATTATTTTGAAACAGCTGCTCTGTTTTCGGTCTTATGGCTCATTGCTATGCTTATCATTAATAACAAGCAACATAGAGCACTAGAGAAAGAAAAACTAAAGGCGGCTGAACGAGAAAAGGAGTTTCAGGCTTCAGAGTCAATGAAAGCCATGTTGGAAGTGCAGGTTGCAGAGCGAACGGCAGCGCTCACAAAGCAAAAAGAAGAATTACAACAGGCCATGCTTGAACTAAGGGCTACACAAACCCAGCTAATCCATTCCGAAAAAATGGCAAGTCTTGGCGAACTCACAGCAGGCATTGCTCATGAAATTCAAAATCCTTTAAACTTCGTGAATAATTTTTCTGAAGTTAGTAGTGAATTGATTGATGAGATGAATGAAGAACTAGAAAAGGGAAACACGGAAGATGTAAAGCAGATAGCATCCGATTTAAAGCAAAATCTTCAAAAGATAAATCATCACGGCAAACGTGCAGGCGATATTGTGAAAGGTATGTTGCAGCATAGTCGTACAGGATCGGGAAAGAGAGAACCAACCGATATCAATGCACTAGCTGATGAATATTTACGATTAGCCTATCATGGATTGCGTGCTAAAGACAAATCTTTCAATGCCAGGTATGAAACTGATTTTGATT
>JBGSTJ010000027.1:0-39889 GCA_041736555.1 Cyclobacteriaceae bacterium | reverse complement strand
GTGATAAAGTATTTAGATTAAGTATGTGCGGCTGGAGTCACCTCGTACAATTTAAAAGCTTGATGATCTGCTTTCTCACAGATGAAAAATCATATCAGATAAATTTGCGCGGTGGAGGTGTCCTGCGCTTGTGCATAACGTTTGTGTTTGCGCAGTGGTGGGATTTTGAAAACGTATTTGTCCCCCGTGACCAAACGTTGAACGAAGATAAAAACTTATAGCTTACACCAAACCCCACCATTGCGCAAACATTTTGTTGGCAGCTGGGCCTTTAACACAAATCTTTTTTTGAAACTCAAATCTTCTGTCCCAATTTATTTCTGAAACTCTCAAACAACAATAAAGTTTTTTGAAGCGTGGGCTTTACGAATCTGTCCACTAGGGAAAACCAGCCACACTTATTAAGTAAGCTTTGGTTGTGCGCGGAATGCGTGGCTTGCTTAATGTGTGTGGCGGAATAGTTTAACTCTCCCAAAATCCCAGGAGTTCTTCAATAACCCACTTGCCATTCTCCTTCTTAATAATGTAGCTGCTACTGTAGCCACAATAGTCACCGCATTTATAACCGAAATTGATGTACGCCTTATTGAATGCTTTATTAAAGATAGGTCTGTTGATAGAGTAGTAACCACCATTGTATTTATCAATTATATAGTTCCACAATGAATCCGTATTCATTCTAATTCTGAGCTCGCTAACCTTGCAAATTGTAAAGCCATAAGCCTCCAAACTATCAGTGGTGAAGTTTTTCGTTTTTCTAAATTGTTCCCTTAAAAATATTGTATCCGGTTCTGAAAGTTTTTGGGAAACAAAATCTATTTCTCGGCCTTCTCTCATTGGGGGGGGTAGGTTGGCCACGTCAGATACAACAAAGGGTTCTTCAAGTTTTCGTTTTACGATTGAGGTGTCCCGCAGTATTTGGTTTAAAAAATCGAACTCATCAATTTCAGTTTTAGTGGCTGTTTGGTTTTGGCCGCAAGCCGATACAATCATGATGATTGCTATTAAACGAATTAATTTCATGATATTATTGTCGTTGTGTACTCTTCTTGACTACTTGGTCATGTGATTTCTTTGCCTTGTCAACACTTGTTGGATTATAAATTGCTTTAAGCTGACTAGTATAAGTATTCATTCTTTGATATTGTGAATCGCCTCTTAGGTAAGCATCATGGTCTTTTCCTCCTTGTCTATCAGACGCAATTTGCATTCGCTCAGTTGCTAATTTGCCCAATGCAGATTTATCGTTTCTGTTAGCAGCGTCTACTGCTCTGTCATCATATTGGTCTAAATGAATAAATGCTTCATGCCCAAAGGTAAGCGCCATGCTCGTTTCATCTCTATCCCCGTCCGCATTCTTGGTATTCACTGTGAGATAAAATTCGGCTTTTGTAGAACCATCCTCGTCTTTACCCCACGTAAAAGAACTTCTACCAGCACTTCCGTATGTTTGACTTTCTTGTGTCAACCCTAAGTCGTGTTTTGCAAACTTTCCATCACTCTTAAATTCTACATCTCCAATCTTATCACCTTTGTTGGCAAATTGACTTAGGTACGCATTGCCTTCTTTAGTTTTAGCAAAGGCAATAAGCGCTTTTTGAAAATTCTTATCTAGCTGACTAAATTTTACCTTTTTCAGCTCGCTATTTTCTTGGTCGCCCGACAGAATATAGAAAACAATATCTCGTCCGTCTGGGTCATTAAATAGGATTGGATTATTAGCAAAAGCGGTGTATGGCGAGAGTGAATAGTATGTTTCTGCGTGCGGGTCTATCTGCCAAAATCTTCCAACGTAAGGGTCATACATCCGGCTAATAATTTCATCAGAAAAGTCGTCTTTCTCAGGTTCAATAAACTTAACAATCTTCCCAGACAGTCGGTTAATTTCAACTGTTCCAATTCGTGTTGTTTCTTCTTGGTCGTAGAATTCGTAGTTGTATCCGTCACTAGCGGTCATCACCAAAACTTTGTAGCCATAATCTTTAAAGGGTTGTGGTGATTCAAACTTATGAGGTTTTCTTGTGGTATCTTTTCTAACCCTATAAAGCCAGTTCAGGTACATTTCTTTCGGCATCCTTCTGTACCCAGTTTGGTGAACAGTATAGTAAGATTTTTCAAGCTCCTCGAACTTAACTCTCAAGTCAATGTCTTTAGGATTTAGGTAATTACTCCCTCCGTTTTTTGCTACGGCTTTTTCGTAGTTCTTTTTTAAGAGTTCTGATTTAAAAATCAAAGCATTTGGAAAATCAGGATAATAAATTAAAGCTGTGTCAAGCCATCCTACTGGTGTTTCTATGTCATCGTAACCAAATTTTTTGATATAGCCTAAGGCTAAATCTGTAATAGCGTAAGAAATGTTCTCTTTGTTTGTTAGGGTGTCCATATAGACACCTGCAACGATAGCCTCTGTTTTTATGTAGCTGTTGTTCTTTATTTCTGCATCGTACGGGAAACGACCCGTGGTCAACTCTGTATTGTACCATCCGGTCTTATCATTCCATTGCTTTATGTAGGTGTGGTTTGGAGTTATTGATAGCCATGCCTTTACTCCCAGTTCATCAGCCAAAATTTTATATAAGATTGGGAGGCTGTGACAGTTTCCTGATTTTGAATAAAACAATTTAGAGACAAACATTTTAGTCCAATCAGCACTTCCGGAAAAGTCGTCCATGTCGTATGTGTAAGGGAGTTTTCTCCACTTGGTTTCGTCATATGGACTTTCAAATAAAATAGTGTCTTTCATAACGCGATAGAGAGAGGCTGAAAGGAGTACCTGCTGTCTGTCTTTTTTGTTATAGATTAGTCCATCTGCTTGAGAAACGGAGCGTGTTAGCTGTACCAATCCATTAATATGCTTTTCAAAGCCATCATAGTCCATTTGGTTGTCGAGATATGAATTTTCGGTTAGGAATACGGCTCTTTTGAATGAAAGAGGGACTTCGTCTTTTAGCATTCTATGCATTTCATCAAATGCTTCCTCATAGTTCGTTTTGGCATCTGCTTGTTGCCCAATCGACTGCTGCGAGAAGCCACAGAATAAAAGGATATAAAAGAATTTCTTCATATGGTTTACAAGTTATTCAATCATTTTATATGGTTCAACTGTTGTTCTAATTCTCTTCGCTTCACTAGGTGCTGCTTTCGTCTGGCCGATTCGTTTACGCCATCAAGCCATTTTTTGTATGCCCAATCAGGTATTTCAGTCCAACCTAAATTGGTTTTCAGGTATCCTACTTCCGCTAAAGCTCGTTGCTCAATTGCTTTTAGTTGCTCGTCACTATCGAACTTCTCTTTGCTAATTTTATGCACCTCATACTGTCTAACAACGTTCCAGTATAAGTCCTTGTAGTAACCAGCATAAATCATGTTGGCTGTAAGATTTTTAGGAAAATACTGCTTTGCTGTTTCAGCCATTTGCAGATTTCTTTCGTCTGTCCCAAAATTCCTCGCATACGTTATTGCTAACGTAGTCAACAGGTACGCAAGCGTCTCTTTCTCTGTCGATGGTCTTAAATATATCCCACTCTTTACCTGTTCGGCTGAAATAAATCCACTACCCCAGTGAAAATCTGTAGCGATAAACATAGGGGCTGTCAGTTCAATATTTTGCCAGGTGCCAAACCTATCTTGAAAAGTGATATACGTGTGTTGAGGTGCAAACGCGATGTGAGCATCAGCCCCAAATGTTTTAGCATATAAATAATAGAGCATCGGCAAACTCATACATTGCCCGCTTCCTGTTCTCATTAGCTTGCTAACGAAGACCTTGGTAATATCCTGTTTTCCTCCATAATCCTCATAGTCATAAACCATTGGCTTTGTTACTATAGTTTTCTCTTGGGCTTTAAGATAAATCTTTGTTGTATCGGCCATGTATTTGTAGATAGCCATGATTTTGGAGAGATTATCATTGGGGTCAACTTTGTCCTGAACCATTAATGCTGATATAACGTCAACTCCGTTTTGAAACATGCTATTGAATTCCCCCCAAGTCAATGATTGGTCATGCGCACTTTCAACGAGCCAAGCCGCTCTTACGAAATCAATCTTTTGCTTTCCGCTTAACATAGATTCAATTTCATTGTACGCTTTTACAAATTTGTCCACCCTTGGGCCACTATGAACGCCTAACGAATAATTGATGGTTGGCCCAAATTCTTTGTCCGCTTCTGCTAATATTTGTTGAGTACGTATTTTCTGTTCCTCATACGCTCTCATGTCAGCTTCAATCATCATTTGATTTCTTTGCTGGATTGAAAGTCCCGGGTCGTAGGCACCTTTCGGTATTCCGTAATTTGTCGTTGTCGGGGTAGTTGGTTTGTTAAACCCAACTTGCGCTTGGTTCTTAAATGCGTTGTTAGGGTCTGGAACGAGTTCCTGTTTTATCAGTTGGTCAATATTGTCCTGATTTTGGTTCTGGTATTTGTAAAGGTCAGGGTTTAGTTCCTGACTCGTCTTGGCTTTAGGTGCTTTAAATATTTCCTGTCGCTTTTGTTCCTCTGTCAGGTAGGGTCGGTAGTTGTCGTCTGTGAGTAAATTGGGAATAACCTGTCCACTTGCGTTTAATAAAATCAAAGTCAGTATTGCAGTCAGAGTCCACTTTGTCGGCTTGGAGAATTTTGATTCGTAGCTCTCAGCGGGTGGGGAAAGCAAGTGTGTGGGAGTAGCGTGCGCGTGGCTTTGTGTGTCAGCAGCTACTGCCACACTCTTGCTTTGTGCGTAATGTGCGGTGGGAAAAAACTTTATTGTTGTTATCCCACTCTTTATTAGAAGTCCTGAATTAATCACGTTACTGTCAACCGTTATATTTTTGTTTGTCCAACGAGTCATTGTCGGTAAAACTAACTCTTTTTTAAAAGGCCTTGCTGCCAACGTCTGTGTATATGTATTGATGATATTTCCCTTATGTCAAAACCCCCTCAAATCCTGCGAAAACAGTGTGATTTCGCAGAAAATACCTGATATTTTTTTTGTGCACCTATGCTCAAAACTCTTACTAAAACAAGATAGCTATTCCAAAATAACTAACAAAAAACCCCTTCGCAGGGGTTCTTTTATTATTCATGATCGTCATCAATCCGCTCAGGCTCCAGACTCCACTTGGCTGGTGAGCGCCATAAACTGGAGAGCAACAACTCGCGCATGAAAATGAATTCTTTCGGCAACTTGTCATACATCTTTTCAAAATGCTCGGCATGTTGCAGTAACTCAGCTTTCCATTCTTCGCGGTCAATGTCCATGATACTCTCAAACTGCTCCGGAGTAAAATCCGAACCCGTCCAGTCGATATCATCATACGTGGGCATCCAACCAATAGGACTTTCCACGGCATTGCTTTCGCCCCGGATCTTTAACACAATCCATTTTAAGATACGCATGTTATCGCCAAAGCCCGGCCAGATAAAATTGCCAGCGGCATCTTTGCGAAACCAGTTCACGCCAAAAATGCGCGGGGGTGCCGGAATGTTCCTTCCAAACTGCAACCAGTGATTAAAATAATCGCCCATATGATAGCCGCAGAACGGCAACATGGCAAAAGGATCGCGTCTTACTTTTCCTACTTCGCCAAAAGCTGCTGCGGTTGTTTCCGAGCCCATGGTAGAAGCCAGATACACACCATACGCCCAGTTGCTCGATTGATAAACCAATGGAATAGTTGTGCTCCTGCGGCCACCAAATACAAAAGCACTCACAGGCACACCATTAGGATTCTCCCACTCGGAATCTATCACAGGATTATTCTTTGCCGATACCGTAAAGCGACTATTGGGATGGGCTGCCGGTTTTCCTAAAGCCGGATCATACTTCTGGCCGCGCCAATCAATCAGGTTGTCGGGAGTTTCTTTTGTCATCCCCTCCCACCATACATCCCCGTCTTCGGTAATCGCAACATTGGTGAAAATAGTATCCCTGGCAATGGTAGTCATTGCATTGGGATTTGTTTTCTCATTCGTGCCAGGGGCAACACCAAAATATCCAGCCTCCGGATTGATCGCATAAAGTTTCCCATCCCGTCCAGGTTTTATCCAGGAGATATCATCCCCTACCGTTGTTACTTTCCAGCCCTTCAATTCTTTGGGCGGAATCAACATGGCGAAGTTGGTCTTGCCACACGCACTTGGAAAGGCAGCCGCTACGTAATCTTTTTTACCATCGGGGCTTTCAACCCCTAACAGCAGCATGTGCTCGGCTAACCAGTTTTCTTCATTGCCCATCACCGAAGCAATGCGCAACGCAAAGCATTTTTTCCCCAGCAAAGCATTGCCACCGTAACCCGAGCCATACGATATGATGGACCGCTCTTCCGGATAATGTACAATATATTTTACTGTTGCATTGGTAGGCCACTTGGCATCTTCTTCGCCCGGTTTTAAGGGTGCGCCTACCGTATGCAGGCATTTTACAAATTCACCTTCGGCACCTAACGCTTCAATAACGCGCGTGCCAACACGGGTCATTAAATGCATGTTAACTACAACATATTCAGAGTCGGTAATTTCTATTCCGGTTTGCGAGATCTCAGAGCCCACAGGCCCCATGCTAAAAGGAATCACATACATGGTGCGGCCCTTCATACAACCTTGCAGCAGCGGATTGAGTGTCTGCTTCATTTCTTTGGGATCCATCCAATTATTGGTGGGGCCTGCATTTTCCTTACGCTTACTGCAGATGTAGGTGCGGTCTTCTACACGCGCTACATCGCTCGGATCAGAAAAACACGCAAAACTGTTCGGGCGTTTCTTTGAATTGAGTCTGATGAAAGTGCCTTTCTCGACAAGGTTGTTGCAAAGAGTATCATATTCCTGCTTCGATCCATCGCACCAATAGATGCGGTCGGGTGTACATAAGTCAGTAACTTCATTTACCCAGGCTAGTAGTTCAGCATGTGTAACCGGATAGGTCTTTTCGTCAGTAATCGTTGCTATCATAAAACAAGGTTGATTTGACCTCAAAAGTAAGCAGTTCAAATGGCAAAATAAAGGGGTGCAAACGATTGAAATAAGTCTTTTTTGCTAAAAATCGACCCGATAGGCAAGTACAGGAATAATACCCAATTGGTATTTGGTGTTTACGCGCTGCAAAAATGTATCGTAATACAAGTAAGCTACATTCTGATAGTTGGTAAGGTTTTGAATGTCAATTGAAATTGTGCGCGTATAGCCCGGCTTGTTCTTGCGCCAGCTTACCCGCAAATCGGTGCGGAAATAATCAGGTAATTTAATTCTATAACCTTGTGAAAGATTATAAAGCGTAGTGCCTGTGAGTGAGGAGCCAAATTCATCAATCGGTGCCTGCCGCAGGCCACCGGTGTAAAGCACGCGGGCATGAACACCAAAGGCTTTGTTCGTTTTCTTCCACTCTTTGCCGGTGGATAAACTGCTTGTAAAATTTCCATTAAACCTTGAGTTGGTATACGATAAACCTTCACTACGGTATTGCGATTGGTAATACGAGCCTGCAACAATAAAATAGAGATCACCATAAAATTTCTTCTCCACAAATGCTTCCACTCCATAATTGCGGCCCTCGCCAATGGCTTGCAAATTGGATTCTGGAAAATCTTCCCATTGATTGACGAGTGAATAATATGGATTACCCGGCATTACAGGAACATCGGAAAGCTGATGGTGGTAAATAGACGAAACAATATTCAGATCTGTACTGACTTTCTTTTTCCATTCAAAGGTAAACTGGTTGCTTTTGGTAAATGGCAATTGACTATTGCCAAAGGTCAGGTAGGTTTGTGTTTGCTGCCACTGACTGGTGATTCCATACGACAGCGTAAAGACATTGTTGTCTACATTTCTTGATAAACTTAGGCGAGGTTCCCAGCTATCAGAATTATTATAGCTGAAGCTAACATAACGCAAGCCGGCATGCATGGTAAACTTGCCAACGTGTTGCTGCCAGTTGATGTAAGGCTGCCAGAGCAAGCCGCTAACCGTGCCGGCTAGATTTGGATAAAAGGCATCGATGTATAGAGGAGTAACCGTGGCTACATCCATGGAATTATCCAGGTAGTTTGTTGTGATTCCCGCTTCCAGTAAACCGCGATTGATTTTATGGATGGCTTTCAAAAACCCAGAGACCAGCAAACGGTCGGAAACATAACTTTCAGAAAAAATATACACCGGATCCGGAATTGTTGCGCTTTGCGATGTACGGTCTTGTTGTTGACCTGACACCGAGACTCCGAGACTAACAGAGGCCCAACCCGGCTTAAATTGATTTACTACCCCTACTCCATACACCTGACCAAAATAATTAATGGTGTAGCGATCCTTTTCTTCTTCCCATTCACTTTCAGGTTTTGCATTAAATACATTCTCACTCCACCCTGCAAAACCAAAAACAGAAAGGTTTCCTGATTTCTTTCCCGGAAAATTTACATGGAATGACACATCCTGAAAATCGATTGCTTCATCGCCAAAGTCAACACCTAATCTTGATAGTAGCCCAATGGTAGAATACCGGGCATTAATAAGAAAAGAACTTTGCTTTGCTTTGCTAAGTGGCCCTTCGGCCGAAAGATCTAATCCGATAAGACTTGCCTGCGCTGTATACTGTCTCTTATCAGCAACGCCCGGTCGCAATGACATATCCATAACTCCGGCCAACGCATTGCCATATCGGGATGGTAAATTACCCGAATAAAAATCCGTTTTGTTTAGCAACTGCGCGCTCAAAATATTTACTCCGCCCCCATTTGCTACAGGTCTGTCGCTAAGGGTTCCGGCATTGGCAAGATGATTGGGATTGACAATATCAAGACCTTGCAATCGCCACAACAATCCATTGGGTGAATATCCTTTTACTACAATGGAATTAGCCTGATCATTAGCCGTAACCACACCCGGATAGGAAGCCAGCATGCGAACCGGATCAAAAAAATTGGCGGGCACACGCAATGTTTGTTCAATCGAAAGTGAGGTAAGGCCGGACTCTGAAACCGCTTCAGGACTAACCGTGACTGCTTCGAGCACGGTGAGTGATTCCTGTAAAGAGATTTCAAGCACCGTAATCTTGCCAGCAATAACCAGCAACTCACGTTCATCCGATGCATAGCCTGTAAAGGAAGTAACTAACCGATAACGGCCCGGTGAAATCATCAGTTTAAACTGCCCCTGCTCATCCGTTGAACCGCCCGTAACCAACGTTTCCTTTTCAAATACTGATACACTGGCACTGATCAGCGATACACCCGTAATGTTGTCTTTTACCCGCCCGGCTATAGTTTGAGTAAGTTCCTGTGCGTTCGATTGTAACGAAAGGAGTACCGTTATAAAAATAAGAAATCGGTTCATGCTTGATGATAAGTTCTCAAAAGTAATTGAACTTCTTCCATTTCTTACAAAAAAAAGCGTCTGACCTATTCTTGCTGAGTCAGACGCCTTAATAGACCGGATGGTTAAAGAATTGTTTTCAGGTACTTAATGCTATTCTCCGTGCTTTGCATCGGATCAGTAGGATAGGTTTCCTGTTCTACAAAGAAATTCTTCATTCCTGATTTTTTTGCTTCGGCAAAGAGCTTTGTAAAATCGATTGAACCTGTGCCGATATCGGCATTGTTATCAGGATTATTTTTTTCCATGTCTTTCACATGCCATAACTCAAAGCGTTTCGGATATTTTTCAAAATAAGCAAATGGATTCTGGTTGGCACGCACTACCCAATACAGGTCAATTTCCATCGCCACCAGGTTGGGGTCCAACTGTTCCAACATCACATCATAAATCACCTTGCCCTCCACCTGATCAAACTCAAAAGCATGATTGTGGTAGCCTATGCGTAGGTTATACTTTTTAGCTACTACACCGGCTTTATTAATTACGTCACAGGTTTTCTTTAATTCATCCAGCGAGCTGTAATACTTTTTATCCATCCAGGGCACAACTACATACTTCTGCCCCATCAATTTTGCATCGGCACAGGCTTGCTCCCAGGAGTTACCGGCAGCAAGGTCAATTCCATAATGCCCGCTGACAATCTTCACCCCAAGGCCTTTCATATGCGCACTAAACTCGGCCACGGGCATCCCAAATAGTTGCCCGTTCTGATAACCATAGGTCTCTACCTCATTATAGCCCCAGGATGCCACTGCATTCAGAGTTCCTTTTACGTCCTTCATAATTACATCGCGAAGCGTGTATAACTGAAGGCCGATAGATTTTTTTGCTTTTGCTTCCGCAAAAAAAGAAGGTACCGTTAACAGACCAGCCGTTGCTACGGCCGAAGCTTGAATAAATTTTCTGCGATCCATAATTTTAAAATTTAAATTATACTACTCAGTAATGTCACGTGGGTCTGACCAAAAAGTCAAAATATAATCGAAGTGTCATTCCGGGCTTGACCCGGAATCCCGAAAAGCGCACACTTCACGAGATCGCGGCTCAAAGGCCGCGATGACAGATTGACTTTTTGGTCAACACTCCTAATCATCATTTATTTAAAATCACCTGCCCTAACATAAATAAGTTCTCATCACCTGCTTTATCGTTTTTGAAAACCAAAATCAGATCATGTTTGCCACTTAGAGGTTTTAAACTAATACCAGAAGGGCGCATGAAAATACCACTCTGCACTTCCATTTTTGGTGCCTTTGCAAAGCTTACCGTACCCAACTTTGTTCCTTCCGTTGAATCCAGCCAAACTTCAATCTCACCACTTTTCATGGGATCCATTTCTACTACCACAAAATTGATATTTGCCACACCGGTTAAATCAACCCCCTTGAAGGTAGCTGAAGCATTATGCTTTATGTTTTCTAGCATACTATAGCCACCCGTATTTAGTTTTCTTGCACCGCCTTTCAGATCAGATGCATCGACTGCACTGAGTACAGGTGATTTAAACACAAATTGTTTTGTGGTTGAAAGCGAAGGCATGCCATTCGCACCGTTGTCTTCGTAAGTAACAGTTAACACATAGGCTGAAGTTGGTGCTGGTCCCGGAGGAGGTACTGCAGCAAAATTTGCTTTACCCGAAAGTGGGAGGCTTTTTACTTTTTCTTCCTTGGCCAATGACAGAATATATTCAACCATCTGAACCGTCTCCTCTTTCTTGAGTTGAGGATGGGCAGCCATCGCTATTTCACCCCAATTGCCCGATCCACCATTTAAAATTTTATCACTCAGCACTTCCACAGCGCGCACCTCTTTTGCATAACGTTTGGCAACATCGCGATAACTTGGCCCGGCAGATTTCTGATCTACCAGGTGACAAGATTTACAATCGCTCTCAGCAATCAATAACTTACCCGGAAGTTCGGCTCGTTGATGCCCTTGTGCAATCTTAGTCATATCATATCCTTGCGGATGGAAATCCAGCGTGGTGAGCACCCTGTCTGCCGAAATATTTCCATCAGTTGTAGAGCCGTCTTCTTTATCGGTAACTACAATTTTATAATTGGCCGATCCGCCAGGAAGATAATAGCCTGAATTGCCATCTACAGTTACTTCAATAGTTGGAGGTTCGTTGCCCGCAATAATGGTAACCTCGGAAGTTGCTTTAAGTCCTTTCGAATCCGTAACGGTTAAAGTTGGTCGGTAGATGCCGGGCTTATCGAATGTATGAGAAAACTCTGAGGACCCTGAGGTAAGTTTTTCTCCCTTTATATCCAGCTCGTACGTAACAGCATCACCATCCGGATCGAAACTTTCGCCAGCTGATAAAGTTACCTGTAGCGGAAGTGACCCTGAAACTTTATTGGTCTTCAATACGGCTTGCGGAACTCGGTTGCCGCCATTAAAATCAATCCGCGACAAGCGGGCATCCATGTTTTGTTTAAACCATTGTGTACCATACTCAAGTGTGTAAAGTTTTCCATCCGGACCAAAGGCCATATCAATGGTATTGTTGAATTGCATGTTGGGCAGGAACGGCTCAATATCCATGATGGCTCCTTTGTCATTCATCGTAACAAGATGAATCCAGTTACGCATCCAATCATAGATAATCAACTTACCATCGAAGTAAGCAGGATATGCACCTTCCTTGCCTTTAAAATCTTCCGAGTAATAAACCGGTCCGGCCATCGCATTGCGACCGCCTGTTTTCATCAACGGAAAATCGGGTGAGGTTTCGTAGGGATACCAGATGAACGGAGGACTCACCGGGGGTAATTCTATTTTTCCAGTATTGTTGGGAGAAGTATTCAATGGCTTAGCCGGATCATGCTTTACTCCTGCCGTCTTGGTTGCAAAATCATATTTCGCATATGGATAATTGCCACCAACAAATAATGGCCAGCCAAAGAAACCTGCCTTTTGGGCCTGGTTCACTTCGTCATAACCACGAGGACCACGCTCCGGACTATCGTTGCCGGCATCGGGACCCACCTCACCCCAATAGAGGAAGCCTGTTTTTTTGTCAATAGAAATCCGATATGGATTGCGATTACCCATCACATAAATTTCAGGTCGGGTTTTATCTTCACCTTTCGGGAATAGATTGCCTTCCGGAATTGTATAGGTGCCATCAGCTTCTGGATGAATGCGAAGGATCTTACCACGAAGATCATTGGTATTGGAAGGTCCCTTTTGTCCGTCAAATGGTGATCGACCAGTTTGTTCATCAGCCGGACTAAATCCATCGGATTCGAAGGGGCTTGTATTATCCCCTGTTGAAAGGAATAAGTTATTGTCGGGTCCAAATGCCAGGGAGCCCCCGGTATGACAACACGTTTCGCGTTGGGTGCCAACTTCAAGCATTTGAATTTCTGAAGCCTGATCTATTTTTTTACCATCAAAAACAAAACGGGATAAAATGTTAGCAGACTTGTCAGGATGTGAATAATAAATGTAAACCCATTTATTCTTTTCAAAATCCGGATCGGTAGTAATCCCCAGCATCCCGTCTTCATACTTTGTCCAGACATTAAAGGTGTTGATCACTGCGATAGAATCTGCTGCAGGGTCGTATAGTTTTACTTTTCCTTTGCGCTCAATGAAAATGATGCGACTATCGGGAAGGATTGCCATTTCTGTAGGCTCATCAAAATTGTAGCCCAACACTACTTTCGTGAAACGATTTTCCTCCGGAGTCTTTATAGCACGCGCCTTTGAAAAATCGGGCTTCCCTTCACCGATCGCGTAAAGAATTCCCTGGTACATATGATCGACAAACAAGGAATCAGAAAACGATTCGTTGGTGTGGCCCATACCCGTATAGAAGGAACGACCACCATCAAAATCATGATACCATGCTATCGGATGGTTATCGCCATTCTCACCACCCTCGTACGAAGTTTCATCCAATTTATAAAGTACATTGATCTCGCTCGAAATATTTTTGTAGTTATACAACTCATCCGTGCGAATCCATTCGTCCGGTAAATTGAGGCCTGTGCCGAATGGTTTCTCTTTTCTGAATTTAGCTTCCTGAATGGCCGGGTGACTTTTAAAATAAGCACCCACTAATTTTCCATACCACCACCAATCGTATTCTGTATCAGCTGCAGCGTGAATACCTACATAGCCGCCACCTGCCTGAATAAATCTCATGAATTCATTCTGTTGTGCCGGGTTCAACACATCTCCCGTTGTGCTTAAGAAAACAACGGCCCGATATTTTTTAAGATTTTCTTCTGTGAAAGCATCAGACGATTCCGTTGTATCTACGGCAAAGCCTTTCTCAAGGCCAAGTTTCAAAAGTGACTCTTTACCCGCTTTAATAGATTCGTGCCGGTAGCCTTTGGTTTGAGAAAAGACCAACACTCGGGGATCCTCTTGTTTACAAGATCCGAATACAACAAGTAGAGCGAGGACAGGAAATAGTTTTTTCATGTAGGTTGTTAATTAAATCACCAGATCCCGGAGGATAAGATGAGCAAGAGGTTGATTTTAAAAATTGTTTTAGCTCAATGTTCGGTTTCGCCATCCAGGGACAATACATAACGTGCCATTTTCTCGGCATCCGCTTGAGAAATATCCACATGTGGAGTCATTGGAATTTCGCCCCAGACACCCGTGCCACCATTGATTATCTTATTTGCGAGCATAGTAACATTGGCTTGTGTAAACTCATACTTGGTAGCGACATCGGTATGGGAAGGTCCGATGATTTTATTTACCTTATGATGACACGTTTTACAGTCGCTGGCGTTCACCAACGATTCACCTTGTGCGATTACATTACCCTCTACGGCAACTCCACTTTCATCCGGGGTGCCATAGTCTTCTGTATTTGCCGCTGTTTCGGTTTTTGATCCGCAATACATGAGTGTGATTGCAGCAAGGAGTATCATAGAGATTTGTGTGATTTTTTTCATTTGGTTATTATTTGGTTATACCTAATACTTTTTTATTCAAAGAAGGATTTTTGCCAGTTGATGCAAAATCATCAAAAGCCTTTTCAGTAACCCGGATAATATGATCTTGAATAAAGGGGGCGCCCTCTGCAGCTCCTTGTTCGGGATGCTTGATACAACACTCCCACTCCAGCACAGCCCAACCTTTATAATCGTATTGTGCTAACTTCGAGAAGATGGAAGCAAAATCAACCTGACCATCGCCTAACGAACGAAAACGCCCCGGCCGGTTTACCCAATCCTGAAAGCCTCCATAAACTCCGCTCTTTCCTGTTGGATTAAATTCCGCATCCTTTACATGAAACATCTTGATGAAAGAATGATAGAAGTCGATGTATTGCAGATAGTCTAATTGCTGTAAAACAAAATGACTGGGATCATAAAGAATATTGGCGCGCTTGTGTTTGCCCGTAGCTTCCCAGAATCTTTCGAAGGTAATACCATCATGCAGGTCTTCGCCTGGATGGATCTCATAACATACATCAACGCCCACTTTGTCGAAGGCATTTAAAATCGGCAGCCAGCGTTTTGCCAACTCTTTAAATCCATCTTCCACTAAACCTGCAGGTCGTTGCGGCCAGGGATAAACCGTGTGCCACATCAATGCACCTGAAAAAGTTGCGTGCGCATTCAAGCCTAAATTTTTACTGGCGCGTGCAGCAAGCTTCAATTGATCAATTGCCCACTTGGTGCGTTCTTTCGGCTTACCATGCACCGACTTAGGCGCAAAGCCATCAAACATTACATCGTATGCCGGATGAACGGCTACCAATTGACCTTGCAAGTGTGTAGAGAGTTCCGTGATCTGCATGCCACAGGACTCTACCGTTTCACGAATTTCGTCTGCATAGTCTTTACTCTCGGCTGCTTTTCGCAAATCAATGCAACGTGCATCCCAACTTGGAATCTGCACGCCAACATAGCCAAGGGAAGAGGCCCATTTACAAATAGATTTTAATGTATTGAACGGAGCTTCATCGCCCATGAACTGGGCCAAAAATATTCCGGGTCCTTTCAGTGTCTGCATAACTTTTAAACTTCAAAGGGTGTCCACTTCTCTTTACTCTGACCACTCTTAACAACATTATCAATAAACGCCATACCGCGAATACCATCGGCTACCGATGGGAAGTCTACTTCCGCAGGAGCCTTGGTGCCATCGATGCGAGCTGATAAAGCCAGTGCAAAATTTCTGTATAGGTTGGCAAATGCCTCCAGATATCCTTCGGGGTGACCGGCCGGAGTGCGTGTATTGAATTTCGCTTCCTGATGTAAGAAGCCATTGGATCCTGCGCGCAAAATCTGCGTGGGCTGATCCAGCCACCGTACAATCAAAGTATTAGGTTCTTGTTGTGCCCATTCGAGTCCACCCTTTTCACCATAGACGCGAATCTTTAACGCATTCTCTTCTCCTGCTGCTACCTGCGAAGCCATCAAGACTCCCGCTGCACCGTTTTCGAATTTTAATAACACATTGCCATCATCATCCAGCGCGCGACCAGGAACCATGATATTCAGATCGGCACACAGGTGGGTAATTTTTTGTCCTGTGATGAACTCCGCCAAATGTGCTGCATGGGTTCCTATATCACCCATCGCTCCGGCCTTACCTGATTTTTTAGGATCTGTTCTCCAGGCAGCTTGCGCATTGCCTTCGCGTTCACTCATTTTACTTAACCATCCCTGGGGATACTCAACATATACTTTGCGAATTTTTCCCAATGCACCTTCCCGTACCATGGCTCGGGCCTGCCGAACCATTGGGTAACCGGAATAGGTATGCGTAAGCAACAAAA
Source organism: Cyclobacteriaceae bacterium (assembly GCA_041736555.1). Classification (GTDB taxonomy): domain Bacteria; phylum Bacteroidota; class Bacteroidia; order Cytophagales; family Cyclobacteriaceae; genus ELB16-189. The sequence goes on along the minus strand of JBGSTJ010000027.1, from coordinate 23,785 downwards.
TGAGTCCGGTCTCGTCAACTTTTTTCTTCAGCTGCTTTGCTTCATCCAATGTAAAAGCAATTGGTTTTTCAATCACCACGTGAAAGCCTTTTTCCAACGCCAGCATAGCCGGGGCAAAGTGCGCGAAGTTGGGGGTTACAATCGTAACAAAGTCAATGCGCTTGTCGGCTGGCAACTTGCTTTCCTTTTCAATCATTTCTTCGAACGTTGTGTACGTGCGATCTTCCTGAAGGAAAAGCATCTTGCCGCTTTCCTTGGCAACTTCGGGGTTAATACTTAAAGCCCCTGCTACCACTTCAATGAGTCCATCCATATTGGCAGCCAGGCGGTGGATCGATCCGATGAAGGCATCTTTGCCCCCACCTACCATTCCCATTCGTAATTTTCTATTCATGTGTCAATTGAATTAATTAAAAGATTATCAAGATGGTAAAATAAGCAATTTTATACTCCTGAACGAGAGCAAACACGATAAGCGGTCTTAAATAAACTTGTTCAACAAATTTTCAAAATACTCCTGCCGTCCACTGATTTGTTCGGGTTCGGCTTTTCGGTGAGCCAATGCACTTAGGTTGCTTAATCCCAACTTACCGGTTGAAAATTTTCTCCCATTACCTGAATCAAAAGAAGCATAGCGACCTTTTCGCAAGGAAAGAAACTCACCATCCTCTAAAATGGCATTCGCAGCAAGCAGTGCTCGGGCGAATGTATCCATGCCTCCGATATGTGCATGGAAAATATCCACCAGGTCAGTTGAATTTCTGCGGGTCTTTGCATCAAAATTTACACCCCCGTTTTTAAATCCGCCAGCTTGTAAAATTACCAGCATCGCTTCCGTTAATTCATAAACACTATTAGGAAACTGATCGGTATCCCATCCATTTTGGTTGTCGCCCCGGTTGGCATCGATACTTCCCAACACTCCGGCATCCACAGCTACCTGAAGTTCATGGTCGAATGTGTGACTGGCAAGAGTTGCGTGATTCACTTCAATGTTCAATTTGAAATCATCCATCAAATCAAATTGGCGAAGGAACGATAAGCAGGTGGCTGCATCAAAATCATATTGATGTTTGCTGGGCTCCATGGGTTTTGGTTCGATATAAAAAGTTCCTTTGAACCCATTTCGTCTGGCGTAGTCACGAGAAGCTTGTAGGAATCTTGCCAGATGTTCCTGTTCGCGTTTCATGTTGGTATTAAGCAATGACATATACCCTTCGCGCCCACCCCAGAAAGTATAACCAGCCCCACCCAGTTCGATGGTGGCATCAATGGCATTCTTTACCTGTGCCCCTGCATAACAGACAACATTAAAATCAGGATTGGTGGCGGCTCCATTCATATATCGTGGATTGGAAAACAAATTTGCCGTGCCCCACAACAACTTAACACCGGATGCTTTTTGTTTTTCTTTGGCGTAGTCTACCATCTTACGCAATCTTTTTTCAGATTCTTTCAACGTAGCACCTTCCTCCACCAGATCATAATCGTGGAAACAATAATAATGTGCCCCGATTTTTGTGATGAACTCAAAGGCTGCGTCCATCTTATCTAAACCCCGTTGCACGGGATCGGTAGCCGTTGACCACGGGAAGTTTTTTGTTCCCGGTCCGAATGGATCGCCCCCGGTGCCACAGAAGGTATGCCAGTAAGCTATGGCAAAGCGCAAATGCTCTTCCATAGTTTTTTTGCCAATCTTCTTTTTAGGATTATAAAATTTGAAGGCAAGTGGATTGTCCGATTCTTTTCCTTCGTACTTAATGGCACGAATGCCTTTGAAGTACTCTTTATTTCCTTTTATGATTTTCATAATGTTACTATTTTTTGTTTAGTGGCAATTTATAATCACTTACTTCCTCAAATTCAATATATGTTAGTAGAGATTCAGATAGTTGGTTCATATCCCCAACCCTTTCAAATAGGTATAACTCTTCTTCACACTTTCAATCTTATCCATGGCAGTATGATCCTGATCGAGGAATGCATATTGCACACCTGCCGCTTTAGCCGCTTCCAATGATTGTTTGAAATTGATGATTCCATCTCCGATTTCGAGAAAAGCGGCTGGGTCGACTTCAAAAACCGTATAATCTGTAGGTGTGTTAGCCTTGAGGTCTTTCATATGTATAAATAGCAATTGATTACCAATCTTATTGATCCAAGTTACAGGATCGTTATTGGCGATAGTAACCCAGAAAACATCCAACTCGATTTTAACCAAATCACGGTCGAATATCTTCACCATTTCATCGAATGGAATCAATCCATCGATGGGTTTAAACTCAAAAGAATGATTATGATAATATAACTGAACCCCGGCCTTTTTACTGATCTCGCCATGGGTATTGGCCAACTCTGCAAATTTCTTATAATCATCCATCGATTGCCTCTCTTCAGGCATCATGATGGCGATACCCAAGTTTTTTACACCATGAGTGACACAGTCATCTACTATATTTTGGAAGTTATAATTCTCCGGGGGTGTCATACCAATTTTCTTAACGGTATCCCACTTGCCGCTGATGTAACCTGGTAAAAAGTGTGTAGACAAAGGCGTCATACCCAGGTCTTTTATAATCGGCACATACGTTTTGAGTGTGGCCGGATCAAACAATTCAATATTCTTAATTCCAATCTCGGCAATAGCTTTAAACACACCGCGAGGGTCCTTCTCCAACATCTCGCGCACACCAAATACCTGCATACCCAATCTATCCGAATAAATTACCTCATCTGCAGTCGTATCATCAACTACTTGCCCGGGTTGTTTTTCTGTTTTGTTGCTGCATGAAAAGCCCACTACGGGTAATGCCAATGATGTCATGGCGGAAAGCCTGATAAATTCATTGCGGGAAATTTGCTTTGACTTTTTCATAAAACTTTGGTCAATGTTGATTTCCAATTTTGATAAGTGTCTTGATATTGAGAGGATAAGGATGGCTCAGGAACTTCTTCAAGGATCTGATTCAATCCTTTAAAGGCTTCGTCAAAAGAAGTGAAAATTCCGGCCCCTATACCGGCCCCCAATGCGGCCCCTTTGGCCCCATCGGTATCATACAATTCCAATCGGGCGCCAATGGTATTCACGAATGCCAGCCGAAACAGCGGACTTAAAAACATATTGGTGTGACCGGCACGAATCACCTCTGATTCTAAACCCATTGCCTGCAGAATCTCGAACCCATATTTCAATGCAAATACAATTCCTTCCTGGGCGGCCCTGAAAACATGCGATTGATTATGTTGATTAAAATTCAATCCGTGCCAGGAAGATTCTATGCTCCTGTTTTCTAAAATCCGTTCCGCACCATTCCCAAAAGGTAACATCAGCAAACCATCAGCACCTATCGGAGATTGTGCAGCCAGGTGATTCATTTGTTGATAGCTAAGAGGATCGCCACTTCTAAAATTTTTTCTCAACCAGCTATTCAATATCCCGGTGCCATTCACGCAAAGTAAAACCCCGTTACGTTTTTGAGCCGGCTTATTACTTACATGTATAAATGTATTTACTCTGGATTTGGCATCGAATGCATTTTTATCCGTGACGCTGTAAATTACTCCTGACGTTCCTGCAGTTGCTGCCGTTTCTCCGGGCTTTATCACATTCAGCGAAAACGCATTGTTTGGTTGATCCCCGGCACGATATGAAACTACAGTTCCTTTCTTAAGTCCTGTTTCTGTTGCAGCCTCTGTGGTAACCGTACCCTGCACTGAAAAAACGGGTTTTACATCAGCCAACAAAGACCGATCAATGCCATAATGGTTAAGTAAAGTATCAGCAACACCGCCAATAGTGTAATCCCAAAAAATTCCCTCCGAAAGCCCGGTGTCAGTCGTTATCGTTTCACCGGTAAGCTTAAATGCGATGTAATCACCAGGCAACATAATCTTATGAATGCGGCCATATACTTCCGGCTCATGTTCCTTAACCCATTTGAGTTTGGATGCTGTAAAATTTCCGGGTGAATTAAGAAAGTGATTCAGGCAATAATCTTCCCCAAGTTCTTTAAAAGCTCTGTCGCCAAAATCTACGGCTCTGCTGTCGCACCAAATAATGGAAGAGCGAACAGGTTTACCTGCTTTGTCTACCGCTACCAAACCATGCATCTGATAAGCAACGCCTATGGCTTGAATGGCTTCCGGATTTACACCAGACTTATGAAGGCATTGTTTGATACTTAGCACAACATGTTCCCACCAAAGATCAGGGTGTTGTTCGGCCCATCCGGGTTTCGATGCGACCATTTCCATCTCTTCTGCAGGCGATTGAGCCGAGGTTACGGTTATGCCGGTTTCCGATGAAACCAGGCAGGCTTTTACCGAAGAACTCCCAATATCTAAACCCAGTAGAAACTTCTGCATACGATTGAAATAGTTCCAAAAGTATTTACTTATAGTCAAAATGACCATATATTAGTCCATATTTCTTTCATGACAACCGAGCCCGAACCAGACACCATTATTGATGCCTTGTCCATCGACTGCCTCATTTTCGGGTTTAAGGATGGTCGGCTGGATATTTTATTAGTGAAGCATGCCGAAGGAATTATTGAAGGTCGTTGGGCTTTACCCGGTGGATTCATTCTCCATCATGAGAGTGTTGATGACGCTGCCAAACGTTTACTGAGTTCACTTTCCGGTATCAGCAATATTTATCTTGAACAGCTTAAGGCATTTGGAAATCCCGAGCGCTACCCGATCAGAAGGGTTGTAACGATCGCCTATTTTGCGTTGGTCAATGAGCAACATTATTCCCTGATTCCGGGGTTTACCGCCTCGGATGTGAATTGGTTTAATATCCATGAAATTCCAGACCTCCCCTACGATCACAATAGCATTCTGAAATTTGGATTTGAACATTTGAAACACAAGGTGCGCCACGAACCCATTGGTTTTAATCTTTTGCCGGAGAAATTTACGCTGTTGCAATTGCAGGAACTCTATGAAGCGATTCTAGAAACCAAACTGGACAAGTCTAACTTCCGCAGAAAAATTTCCAAGATGAAACTACTGAAGAAGTGTGATGAAAAACAAAAAGATGTTTCGCACCGGGCAGCGGGGCTCTATAAATTTGACAAACGGATTTATGTAACTCTAAAAAATAATGGGATTGCCTTTGAGCTATGAGTTACTTTTTGCTTTTTATATTAAACGTTTGCAATAAATCGATTTTCATTTGATATTACCTCACCCAAAATCAAAAATTAAAGAATACCTACTATGAGCGACAAACCAAACATTCGACTTTTTTACGGCAGTTGTTTTGCGTTAATAACAACAGCCTTCTCCTTTAGTATCCGCGCTGGCATTTTGCCTGAGCTTGGCCAAACCTTCAACCTTACAGCAACTCAGCTTGGGTTTATAAATTCGATGTTCTTCTTTGGGTTCCCTATATCCATGGTGCTGGGTGGAATTTTCTACAGTGCAATAGGGCCTAAGCGAATCATGATTATCGCTTTCATCACTCATACGCTTGGTATTCTTCTCACAGTTTTTGCGAATGGGTATACGGGGCTACTAATTTCAACATTGTTTATAGGATTGGGTAATGGATGCACGGAAGCTGCTTGCAATCCAATGATTGCAACGAGTTATAGTGGAAAACAAATGAATACGCTGCTTAACCGTTTCCATATGTGGTTCCCAGGAGGTATTGTGTTGGGTAGTCTTGTTTCATTTGTTATGACTAAAATGAATATGGGTTGGGAGGCACAGATATGGATCATCATGGTTCCTACTCTTATCTATGCTTACATATTCTACGGTCAAGTATTTCCTGAGGCCAAAAAAGAAGTTGCCTCTCTGGCAGGAAATCTAAAAGCAATGGCAACGCCTCTTTTCTTTTTCATTTGCGCTTGCATGACGTTAACAGCTATCTCAGAATTTGGCCCTTCGCAGTGGGCACAATTGGTACTTTCAAAAAGCGGTGCTGAACCCATGGTAATTGTTGCTCTGACATTTGGAGTATCTGCCTTTGGCCGCTATTTCGGAGGAGAGTTTGTTCATCGATTTGATCAAACTGGAGTATTACTAGGATCCGCAATTACTACGGCCATTGGTATAACCCTGCTTAGTATATTAACCGGCCCGATGGCTTATGTTGCTGCTGTCATATTTGGGATGGGCGTATGTTACTTCTGGCCTAATATGATTGGATTTGCCGCTGAAAAAATGCCTTTGACTGGAGCGATTGGTATGTCCGTAGTAGGTGCCTTCGGAATGTTGTCCACTTCGATTTTTCAACCCATTATCGGTGGATGGATTGATGGGGCAAGTGCAAAAGCTGCTGCTGCGGGCCTTGAAGGCGATGCCATGGAGTTGGCAGCAGGGCAGGCTACACTTCAAACGATGATTACATTTCCGGTAATCCTCATCGTGCTTTTCACCATTTTATTTTTCTGGATGCGTAAGCGGACTGCATCAGCTTAAAAGATGAAAAGCTCAATGAGCCACGGATTCACTGATTAATAATCGCGAATCTGTGGCTTTATTTTTTCTCAATTAAATCCCAGAGATTGCCATAAAGATCCTTGAACACGGCTACTGTACCGTAGGCTTCTTCCACGGGTTCACGCACAAATAAAACTCCACGATCCTTATAGCTTTGGTAATCCCTCCAGAAATCATCTGAATGCAAGAAGAGAAAAACCCGGCCACCCGTTTGGTTACCAATTCGACTAATTTGTTCTTCGCCAACAGCCTTTGCCAAAAGGAGCTTACAACCCTCTGAACCGGGTGGAGCAACTACCACCCAGCGCTTCGAGTCACTTAATGCCGTGTCTTCCACCAAAACGAAACCCAGTGTTTCGGTATAAAATCTAATGGCTTCATCATAGTCGGCTATTACCAAAGCAATTTGAAAAATGTTTTGCATGAGTTTAATTATTACTTTTTCCGTTGAACAATAACCCGATTAATTAATTCTTTTTTAATTCTAACTTGCCCTCCTACCTCTTTGCACTATGATTATCAAAACTATTCTTTCCCCATTTAAAAACTTCGCATGGTTTAAGCGATTGAATGCCAAAGTAACCTATGAACTTTTAGCCAAGCATATTCCTGCTGAAGACTGGCATTTTATGAATTATGGCTATGCGCCCAAACCAAATGAAGCGCCTTTGCAACTAGCCGAGCCGCCCACTCAAAAGTATCCGTTACAAATGTATCACTACCTGGCTTCTAAAACTTCGTTGGAAGGGAAGCAGGTTTTGGAAGTTGGCAGCGGGCGGGGTGGCGGTGCCCGTCATCTGGCTAGTCATTTTAAACCGGCCTCCTATACGGGGCTCGATCTGGCACAACACGCAGTTGACCTAGCTAATAAATTACATAAAATACCACACCTGCGGTTTATTCAGGGAAGCGCAGAAGATATTCCTTTGACTGATAATAGTGTAGACGTGGTCATTAACGTGGAGTCATGTCACGCCTATGGTTCGGTTGAAAAATTTTTAAATGAAGTGAAGCGGGTGCTTAAGCCCAATGGATATTTTCTAATGGTTGATTTTCGATATGCGGTAGATATGGAAGCATTAAACAACCAGCTAAAAAATTCGGGGCTTGAAATGGTGGAAGAAGAAAATATTACTGCCCATGTAGTTGAGGCCATCGAAGCCGAAGATGATGTTAAGCAAGATCGCATTCGCAGACTGATACCGAAAAAGTGGCAGAAACTCTTTGCTGAATTTGCCGGAGTGGTGGGTTCAAAATTCTATAGAAACCAAAAGGATCAAACCCGGTTTTATTATCGGTATGTAATGAAAAAGAATAGTTGATCCCTGACGAGACTAATCAATAGCGAGACGGAAACTGAAGAAGGCTAACAATAGCGTGAGCGGGGTAAAAATTATTTTCTCCCAGATATTAATGGCCACTATATTTCCCAAGGTGTTAATAGAAAACAGCACCACCATAATCCACAATCCAATCCGAACCCACTGCTTGCTTTTTCCCCAATTTAAGTAGCCCGATTTGTTGGCCACGATAGCCAGCATTAACAGATTTATTCCGATCGAAACGACTTCAAAACGAATCATATCCGTTGTGTTTTCAAGTCGACCGCCCCACACAATTTTGTAGGGAATAATTCCACCAAGCACCAATACATGAAAAACTATTATGAGTAATAAAATGATGATCACAGCTCGTGCAGCCGTATGCACGGAGATCAGGCTTCGCATGAAATCAGTCGAAATTATATCCGTGTTACTTAAGCATTTGAAGATAGTGCTTTAATCACAACCTCCCGGGCTTCGCGATGTTTGCAATAACTACACTTGTAATGCTCCAGTAAGATACCGTCCTCGTTTTGGGTGGGTTCCTTTTTTATTTCCTCGCTATCTATTTTCATTGTAGTAAATCCACACTCACCACACTTTTCAGCATGTTGATAGGCCATATATTTTTCAACTTTCTTTTCGCCTGTCTTTTCATCCACCCAAACATCATATTCAACCGAATGAAGTTCGCTCTGGTGTTGCGCCAATTGATCCGCCTCCAGGTGCACTTCGCCCTCCTGGGAGGTTAATTTTCGCATTGGATTTCCAGCTGCCGATTTACGAACCTTATTGCGGATGCGGGTCAGCCGGCCTTCCAGAAAACGCGGGTATAAAACCCGGATCAAATTTGAAAAAATAAGATATGTAATTACGAATAAGCCAGCCAAAAAGAATACGCTGATATAAAGTTTCAGGGAGTCATCCACCGGAAACATGGGGGTAACGGTAGCAGTAGCATATAAAGCCAATCCCACAATAGCTGCCAGAATAGCGTACCAGAAAAATTTTACCTCATAGTTATTGACATAATCGTAACGATCCTTGTCACCCGAAATAGTTATTAATTTTACTTCGTGATAAAGTAGAATAAGCACGGCCAATCCAAAGAAAACATAAGAACCTAAAATCAGGTACGAGTCCCAGGTTTCAATAAAGGAGGTAGAGTTTTCCATATATCAATGGATTTAGGTTGGTTGTAATTGCAGTAATTTCGCAATAATTACGACTTCATTCAATGATTTTTAGGATAAATTTTAACTTTCGGTACAATTATCAAGATTTAAAAATGCTCAAAATCAGATGGGGACGAACTTTTAGATTACAACAACTCGTTATAGCGCCATGATTCCGCTCAGAAATAGATTCTTTGACCTTGCGATGGGACAGGCTGCGAAAATTGCTGGCAAGCCCGCCAGAATCATTGCCTTGATTGCGCAACTTACGCTGAAACTCAAAAAAACAGACCTCAGCTTGACCAACGGCTCTATCCTAAAGGAGAAATTTTTGCTTTTAGGTCGATTGTTAAAGGCACATGTAACCGGCCAATACAGGATTCAATCTTTTCGCATCGTGCTGATCTTACTGGCTGCCATTATCTACCTGGTAAATCCCCTTGACCTGATCCCCGATTTTATTTTTGGCGTTGGTTTGGTTGACGACTTAGCTGTAGTTACCTGGGTGTATCAGGCTTTGAGCACCGAAGTAAATGCCTTTGCCCGTTGGGAGAAAGAACAAGCAAGTTCAACTACTTTCTCTTCGCTTTAAAAGTACCATTCGGCTCGTATAAATTTGCTTCGCTTGTCTTTTATGACTACTAAAACAACCCTCCGGAAGTTTACCCAGTGTAAACACTTTCGAGTGCTTCCCGTGCGATTCGTTCATCTTCTTCTTCAGAGAGTCCGCTGATTCCAATCCCGCCTATCACGTTACCATTTTGTATAATCGGCAACCCTCCTCCGAAACCAGTAATGCGGTGATCTGTCCAATAGCCTTGCTCACGATTAGCTTCACGCATAAACTCACCCTGAGCCCTGGTAGATTTACAATCGCGTGCGCTTGTATAGGCCTTACTTTGCGCTATTTGTGAAGAGGCTGGATTAGCACCATCCATTCGTAAAAAGGCTATGAGTTCTCCTTCCGGGCCTGCAACTGAAATAGCCACAGGCTTGTTTAGCTTTTTGACTAATTCAACAGCTCTTGCAATCAATTTTGTTGCTTCGACCGAACTTACCTTTTCAATTTGATACATAGTATTTGAGTTGATCTACGGAGATTATTGCACTTGTTTTAAGGCTTCAACTTCTTTGCGCAACGCTTTTAACTCACTCATTACCTCTTTAAAACCCATCTCCACTTCGCGCTCCGTTAATGAAACTTCGCCCTCCAACTTAGTAAGCTTACCGGCTACTTTTTGATCTACCATTACTTTTTCATGAACCTGAGAGGTGAGTACCGCTACAAATACATTAAAACTTATTATGGCTGTTAACACAACAAAACTCACAAAGTAACCTTTGATCAGCCAGCTCCCGTTATAATTTTCACTGGCCGTATACATCATTTCCGACCAGCCATCTAAGGTCATTAATTGAAAGAGGGTAAGGAACGCATGACTTAATGAAGTAAAATCGGCATGCTGATATTGATGATGGCTAAACAAATAAATCCCTACGATGGAATAGATGTAAAGCAAAATACCAAGCAACAGAGCAAAGGAAAAAATGGTGGGGATGATACTGACGATCTTCCGTTCAACGGACTTTAAATCATCGCTCACTTCCAGCAGTCGCATAACCCGAAGGACTCTGAACAACCGGCTTACCACTAAAAACTCAGGATGCTCGAATAGATGCGACAATAAACTAATGATGCTTACTACAACTATCGTAAAGTCAAACCAGTTCCAGAATCCTGCCTCATCAAATTCAAACTTTAAGGTTCCGTTCACTTTGCGGAACCTAACTAGTCTAAAAAAATAAAGGGGATTGTTTTCAGCCAGTAAGCGGATGATTAATTCAAAAACAAAAAAGAGCGTGAATGATATGTCGATGACATCAAACACGACTCTATGTTCTGGGTAAACGGTCTCAATGCCCAGGGTAAGAGAGCATAAAACAATCACGATGCTCACAGCCCGATGAAATGTCTGACTGTGGGCAATTGGTTCAAGTGCCTTCATAAAAGAACTACATCAGAAGGACCGGTTTGCCGTTCATGATTACTTCCAGTGGCTCGCCATGTTCCAAAATAGTTTCTGCTTTACCACTACTGATTTTCACTTTAATTACCCGGTCTCTGAACTCAAGGCGGAATGAATACGATTTCCACTGATCCGGAATGAAAGGTGTAAAATGCAGTTTGCCATCACGCACGCGCATACCCCCAAAACCTTTTACCACACTCATCCAGGTTCCGGCCATAGAAGTAATATGACAACCTTCTTCGGTATCATTGTTATAATCATCCAGATCGAGACGGGAGGTGCGCAAATAAAATTCATACGCCTGCTCTTTATAACCCAGCTTACTGGCAAGGATCACATGCACACAAGGAGATAATGAAGATTCGTGCACGGTCATAGGCTCATAAAAATCAAAATTTCTCCGAATGGTATCCAGATCAAAATCGTCTTCAAACAAAAAGATACCCTGCAACACATCAGCTTGTTTGATAAAACATGAACGCAGAATGCGATCCCATGACCATTTCTGATTTAACGGACGATCTTCCGGCCTGAGGTCTTTTACACGAATCAATTCCTTATCAAGAAATCCATCCTGTTGTAAAATTACTTTGCGTTTTGCATCGTAGGGATAATACATGTTGTCGGAGATATGCTTCCAACGGTCCGTCTCTGCTTTCTCCTCAAATTTTGTTTTAGTCACCAGTTCTGCATAGCGCTTCGGGTTCGAAGTCTTTACATAGTCCACAGCCTCTCTGGCAAAGCGAAGTGTCCAGGCGCCCAGGTAGTTGGTATACCAGTTGTTATTCACATTGTTCTCATATTCATTCGGGCCGGTAACGCCAAGCACTACATATTTTCCTTTGTCCTCCGACCATGTTGCGCGTTGATTCCAGAAGCGGGCAATTCCAATAAGAACTTCGAGTCCGAATTCCGTTAAGTAATCTTTGTCTCCGGTATAGTCGATATAATCACGCATGGCATAGGCCATGGCACTGGTGCGGTGAATTTCCTCGAATGTAATTTCCCATTCGTTATGGCATTCCTCTCCATTCATAGTAACGAACGGATAAAATGCTGCGCCATCCTTAAAGCCGAGCTTCTGTGCATTTTCTATAGCCTTGCCCAAATGTTTGTAGCGATACACCAGCAGGTTGCGGGCAACTTTTGGTTCGGCCGTACTCAAAAAGAAAGGCAAACAATAAGCCTCTGTATCCCAATACGTACTGCCACCATATTTTTCGCCTGTAAATCCTTTGGGTCCGATGTTCAGGCGCTCATCTTCGCCCGTATAGGTTTGTGTAAGCTGAAAGATGTTAAAACGAATACCTTGTTGTGCGGCCACATCCCCATCAATGGTAACATCACACTCCTCCCACTTATGGGCCCAGACTTTGGTATGATCGGCAAACAACTTATCAAATCCTGCAGCTACTGCTTCCTTTAACTTGATTTTGCAATGATTAGCCATTTGATCTTTGGGATGATTCTCCGAAGACAAAACAGCTGCATATTTAAAAATGACGAGTGGAGTCCCCTCCTGTAAATCAGTAACCACCACATTATCGGCATACTTCTCTCGTACGTTGGTAGTAACTTTTCCGGTTATACTTTTCCCGTCACGTTGAATATCATATTGAATTCCCGTGCAAACCTGAAAGAGTGTTTTCTTGGTTTGGGCGTTTACAATTGCTAAGCCTGGAGTAGCTTCCTTGCTTACTTCCTCCCAGAACTTTTCATCGTAGTTAGAGTCTTTGTTAACAACATCCGCATCTACCGGCAAAGTTAAGGTGATGGGAGCAGAAAAATTAACCGGAGTTATTTCATATCGGATCGCTCCTATTTCACCATCTGCCATGGAACAAAAGCGTTTTGAATCAACACTAATCTTTTTGCCATCCGGCAACGTTGCGGTAAAGGCGCGATGCAAAAGACCCTGCTGCATATCCAACACACGTCTAAACTTTTCGATTTTGCACTTGGCAAGGTCCAGTGTCTGATCACCAATCTTAATCTTGATCTCAATCCAGCTTGGCGCATTCAATACTTTCGCGAAATATTCAGGGTATCCGTTCTTCCACCAACCCACGCGGGTTTTATCAGGATAATAAACTCCGGCCACGTAGCTGCCCTGGTGGGTCTCCCCCGAATAATCTTCTTCAAAGGTGGCCCGTTGTCCCATACGACCGTTTCCCAAACTAAAAACGCTTTCTGATACTTTGTTGTAATGAGGATTTAAGCCTTCCTCTATGATGTGCCACTCGTGATGTTTAAGATACTGCTTCATATGCTTTAGTTCAAGATTTCAAATTCAAATATTATATGTCTGACCGCACTAAGCGGTCTGACCTCTGTTAAGTCATAAACGTTCCAAATCACTTGCTTTAAAATCACCCGTGCGGGCAACCACTCTGTTCGCCTTTCCCAATTGCTCAACGGATCCTACTCCTACGCATTTCATTCCAGCTGCCAGTGCTGCTTCTACACCCGCTTCGGCATCCTCAAAAACAACACATTCGTGTGGAGCAATTCCTAATTTGTGAGCTGCCAATAAGAATATCTCAGGATCCGGTTTCGATTGGGTAATCATGGTGCCATCTACCAGGGTGTCAAAATCTTTTGCAATACCCAGCAATTCGATAACACGAGGTGCGTTCTTACTACTGGATGCCAATCCAATTTTAATCTTTTGCTTTTTCAGGTTTCGAATCAAGTCAATTACACCTGGAAATATTTCTTCGGGTCGTATCGACTCAATATACTCAACAAACCATTTATTTTTCTTTTCAGCCAACTGTTCCTTCTGTTGCTCAGGCAGCTCAATATTACCCAACGCTAAAATAATTTCCAGAGAACGCATCCTGCTCACTCCTTTCAACATCTCATTATTTTCATGAGTGAGGGTAATGCCAAACTCACTGGCCAATCGTTTCCATGCAATGTAGTGGTAGTGTGCCGTGTCGATAATAACACCGTCTAAATCAAAAATGGCAGCTTTTATCATTCAATAAATATTCAATAGATTAAAAATTTCACAACAAAAGCTATACATGACCATTGGCAATAATACTGTCGGTTTCTTCCAAAGATTTGAAGACCTCAAATGTTTTACCTTGTGTGCGTAACGCTCCTAATGCATTGCCATATTTGGCAGCTCCCATGTAATCTTTGTGATTCTGAACCAGACCAAAAGAAAGTCCGCCAGCAAATGAATCGCCACAACCCGTTGTATCAATTACCTTTTCTACTTTGATGGAGGGCACAAGTTCTTCAATGATCTTTTTGCCCTTTCTAAAATAAGTTAAGCAGCCACGCGAATCCAGCGTAACATAAACACATTTCACGCCCAGCTTCAGGCAATGTTCTGCAAACTTTCGGATCTCATCGCGATCCAATTCCTTATTAGTAAAATCCTCCGATTCATATTCCTTTTGAAACCAGGATGCCTGAGCTTCCTCCAGATTCATCTTTAAAACATCTATGTAGGGCAACCATTGGTCGCGGTCAATCCAAAACTTGCGCTGCCTTTCGCCATTGACCAAACACGCGGTGGTGGGTCCGTGGGCATCAAAGATGATGGTGCCTTTACTTTTCTTCTTTAAATACTTTAAGGTATCCAGCGAAACCTCATAGTCGCTGATCGGAATAAAAACAAAGACATCGCAATCCAGTAGATTGGTCATATCCGCAGGCACGATTGGATCCATAAAACCCGTTTGACGCTCAAGCCGGTCGTTATGATTCAGGAAGCGAAGGCTGATGATATCCCCTTGATCATTGGCCGTAGTCAGATGCTTCAGGTTAATTCCTTTGTAGCCCTTGAACACCTCTTCAACATTGTCATGATCTACATTCCGTAAATGAGTAACCGGGATAATTTCAAGTTGATCACCTGCAAGGACAGAGAGTGCAATAACCGGGTGTGTAACACAGCCCCACTTTTGAATAAGATCTCCGGAGTGGGTGACAATATGATCGCGCGGAATGGGGCCAACAACGGCAATTTTTTTCATCTATTTAATGATTAGGTTCAACATCAGTTTGCAAGGAAAGCGGCACCAAAAACTCCGGCACTATCGCCCAGTTTAGGTTTAATCACAGGTGTATCCAACCGGTTATTAAAAATATATTTCTTAAGTGTATCTCTGCCTTCCGAATAGATAATGTCTATGTTGCCAACGCCCCCTCCTATCACAACTACATCCGGATCGAGTATGTTAATCACAACACTTAAAGCAAGACCAAAAAAGTTTACGAGTCGATCTATAGTTTGTTTGGCGTATGGATCCGTGCCAGCCTTGTATAAATCATATACTTCTTTCATGCTTTTTGTTTGTCCGCTCACCGCGGCATAATACTTTTCAAGTGCTGGTCCGGCTAAAACTTTCTCAACGCAGCCAGACTTACCGCAATAACAGGCCCCCCCCGACTCATCCAGAAAATTATGACCCCACTCGCCACCAATTCCTTGTAATCCATTGATCACCTTTCCGTCTACCACTACACCGCCTCCTACACCGGTGCCCATGATCACCCCGAAAACCACTTTGGCATTGGGATACTGCTCTTTCGCTGCACCCATGTTGGCTTCCGCTAAAGCGAAACAATTCGCATCGTTGGCCATAAAGAGTTCGACTCCCAACAATTGCTCAAGGTCTTTCTTTAGAGGTTTTCCATTCAGACTTGTTGAGTTACTGTTTTTCATCAGTCCTAAACCGGGGTCTAATGTGCCAGGCGTAGCAATACCAATCTTAGCCGGTTTATAACCTATACTGGCCTCCATTTTATCTACTACTTTTTTTATTTGGCTAAGAATGTGATCATAGCCCTTGTGTCCTTCCGTTGGAAGACGATCGCGAAACAAAACTTGTGGATCCGATGACGACTTTAGTACGGCACCTTCTACTTTCGTGCCGCCCAGATCAATACCCCATAGGTTATTATTCATTGGTAGATTTTGAATTTTCAAGTACAACTATAAATACGGGCCTCCCAGGGTTGCAACTCCTGTGGGTATTTTACTTCCGGGTAATTACCCATCAGACGGTTAGTCAAAAAGGGAATTACTTGGTTGGGTAAGTTAGCAACCTGATTAGAAAAATTAAGAACAATCAGCATTTTTTCTTGCTGCCGTTCACGGAAAAAAAGAAAGAGGGAGTCATTGCCTGTGTCAAGCGGCCGATAGGCGCCATAGGTTAGCACTGGATGAGCTTTTCTTAATCGCGTCATTGCCCGAAAGTAGTTCAGGATAGTATTTGCTTCATTCTGCTGAGCCTCTACATGAATCTGTTTATGGTTGGGATTAAGAGGCATCCACGGAACGCCTGTGGTGAAGCCAGCAAGTTCACCCGAGTTCCACTGCATGGGTGTGCGGGCATTATCCCGACCCGCATAATTTACAGCTTTCAAAAATTCACTTTCAGAGGTTCCAATCTTTTGAGCTTCACGCCAACCGTTTTGAGTTTCAATGTCTTGTGATTCAGCCACGGAATTCAATCGGGTATTGGTCATCCCGATTTCATCGCCCATAAAGATGAAAGGGGTGCCACGCATGGAAAGCAATAGCGTGCACAACAGTTTAGCCGATTTATCCCAATAGGCTTGATCGTTACCCCAACGAGAAACCATACGGGGAAAATCATGATTGCCTAAAAAGACGCTACCCCAGCCTTTCTCTAAAAAAGCATCATCCCAGGTTTTGAACACAGCCTTGAAATCTTTCATCGTCCAGGGGATGGGGTCAAACCTGCCACCAGGTCCCTGATCCATAAACATATGACCAAAGTGAAAAATCATGTTGAGCCCATGCTGCTCATCCAAATAGTCTAATGAGTTTTGTGGTGTAATTCCCGGCCCCTCACCCACCGTCATCACATCGTAATGATTCCAGACTTGCGCTCTTGCCTCCTTAATAAATTCTTTCAGGCGCAGACCGTTGGCATAAAACTTTCGGATTGTTTCGTTGAAGTCTGCTGTGTCGGTATCCGGAAAATCGGTGCGTTTGGAGATGGCTGAGATTACATCGAGACGCAATCCATCTACACCCTTGTCGAGCCAAAACTTCATGAGTTTATTGATCTCTTCCCGGAGAACAGGATTTTCCCAATTCAAATCAGGCTGCTTGCGCGAAAACAAATGCAGATAATATTCCCCCGTCAAATCATCTAACTGCCACGCACTACCACCAAAAAAGGAAGGCCAGTTATTGGGTGCACTCCCCTGCTTACCGGGCTTCCAAAAATAATAATCGCGATAAGGATTATCTTTTGACTTGCGTGATTCCTGAAACCAGGGATGCTCATCAGAAGAGTGATTGAGCACCAGATCCATAATCAACTTAAGCTTGCGCTGATGAAGCCCCGCCAGGAGTTCATCGAAATCCTGCATCGTACCAAACTCAGGTTGTATGGAATAATAATCGCTGATGTCATAACCCCCGTCATCATTGGGTGATTTATAAATGGGATTGAGCCATACAGCATCTACACCCAGACTTTGAATGTAGTCCAGCTTTTCAATAATGCCCCGAAGGTCACCGACCCCATCGCCATTGCTGTCTTTAAAACTACGGGGATAGATTTGATATACGATTGCTTCTTTCCACCAGGCAGGTTTCATCTGACTGCAGTTTAAAAATTAATAACTTCCTTCAGGGCCTGATGTACGGCTATCTCCTGATTTTTCTTTTGCTCTTCCGTCCAATTAGATATGCTAGCAAAATAATCCACCACCGGTTGAACCCATCTTGAAATTTTAGGATGGTTAAAGTAGAGTAAACCACTTCTGCGGTTAATAAAATCCATCGGCATCAAAGCCATTTCATGATGGATGGCAAACCAGGCTTTGGCAAGAATTAAATCACATTCAGGATGTTCAGTTCGGTTTTTCTCGGCATGATCCAGAATCAATAGTGCCTGACGACCATATAAATGAACAAGATTTGTTGCTTCATTACCCCGTAGGTTAAGTGCATCCAATCGGCCAACCAATTCCTGTTCTAATTTTTTTACGTCAGCATATTCTTTAAAGTCACCCCCCGGTAAAATGAATTCTTTGGTTTTGCATTCCATTAAATCCCGATCCGGGAAATCGCGGTCAATGACTTTATCCACTACCCGCTCTGCCATTTTGCGGTAACCAGTCAGCTTGCCACCAGCTATGGAAATAAGTCCGGAAGAAGATTCAAAGATTTCATCCTTTCGGGAAAGTTCAGAAGCTGATTTTCCTTCTTCATGAATCAATGGGCGCAACCCAGCCCAACTGGATTCAATATCAGCAAACGTCAATAGTGCCGATGGAAATGTTTCATTAACGGCATGCAACAAATACTGTGCATCCTCACGCGAAGTCATAACATGATTCTTGTCACCTTGATAATCGGTATCCGTTGTTCCCACATAGGTGATACGACCGCGAGGAATGGCGAAAATCATTCGCCCATCCGGTACATCAAAATAAATTGCCTGCCGCACGGGAAGACGATGGTAAGGCACCACAATGTGAACTCCCTTGGTGAGGTGTAACTCCTTACCTTGTTTGGACTTATTGATAGATCGTAATTCATCCACCCATGGCCCCGTGGCATTAACGACTGTATTGGCTGATATGGTAAATTCCGCTTTTGAGATTTCATCAGTTGCTTTTACACCAATAATCTTCTCTTCCTTGTAAATAAATTCTGTTGCCGCTACGTAATTACTGACGCAGGCATTTTTACTTACTGCAAGTTTTATGAGTTCGATCGTCAACCGCGCATCGTCCGTTCGATATTCGGCATAGATGGCTCCACCCTTTACATCGTCTGTTTTAAGTAGCGGCTCATGATTCAGCGTCTGAGGGCGCGTAAGCATTTTTCGTTGATCCACTTGCTTTACTCCGGCTAACCAGTCGTATAGTTTTAAACCGATGGAAGTAAGCCAATATCCCAGGCCACGCTTCTCATACAAGGGCAACAACATTTTTTCAGGAACCACCAAATGCGGGGCAAGCCTATGAACAATGGCGCGTTCACTACCCACTTCTTTGACCAGCGCGAATTCCAACTGCTTGAGATAGCGCAAGCCACCATGTATTAATTTAGTGGATCGGCTACTGGTGCCACTGGCAAAATCTTCTTTTTCAATTAGTGCAGTCCGTAATCCACGGGAAGCTGCATCTAACGCAATGCCGGCACCGGTGATACCACCCCCAATGATTAGCAGGTCAAAGGATTCATTTTTGAGTTGAGAAAGGTTTGTGGGTCTGTTCAAGCGAAGGAGATATAAGATTAAAGATTTGAGAATTGGGAATTAGGAATTGGGTATTGGGAAATGGGAAATGGGAATTAGGATTTTAGAGTATTGAATTACGTGTCGATCCAGCCCATCGTTCGCTTCACCGCCTTTTGCCAGCCCTTATAAAGTGTAGCGCGGGTAGTTTCATCCATGTTGGGCACAAATCGTTTCTGGATTTTACGGTTGCGGATAATATCTTCCTTCTTCCATAAACCAATTTGAATTCCCGCCAGGTATGCTGCACCCAAGGCAGTTGATTCAATCACCTCGGGGCGCTCTACTTCGGTTCCTAAAATATCAGCCTGAAACTGCATGAGAATATTATTGGCACACGCACCACCATCTACTTTTAAACTTGCCAGTTTCAAGCCAGCATCTTCCTGCATGGCATTGAGAATATCTTTTGTCTGATATCCCAATGATTCCAACGTTGCTTTAATGATGTGATCCTTCCCGGTGTCGCGTGTCAATCCGAAAATAGCACCCCGGGCATACATGTCCCAGTAAGGTGCGCCTAATCCCGCAAAGGCCGGCACCACATAAACCTCGTTAGAGCCTAAGGCTTTCATCGCGAAATATTCGGAATCTTTGGATTGATCGATGATATGCATGCTATCCCGTAACCATTGCACCGCTGCACCTGCAATAAACACACTTCCTTCGAGGGCATATTCTACTTTGCCATCTAAACCCCATGCGATGGTAGTGATCAATCCATTTTTAGATTGTTGAATCGTTGATCCTGTATTCATCAACATAAAACAACCTGTGCCGTATGTATTCTTTGCCATGCCTGGTTCAAAGCAAGCCTGACCAAATAAAGCAGCCTGCTGATCGCCTGCTACCCCTGTAATTGGTATGGCTACACCGTTAATATTCCAGGTGCCGAACAAAGAAGCAGAAGGTTTTACTTCCGGCAAGAGCGACTTTGGTATTGTTAATTCACTCAGTAATTTTTCATCCCACTTCAAATGACGGATGTTGTACAACATAGTGCGCGAAGCATTGGAATAATCTGTTACATGCTCTTTACTATTTGTAAGTTTCCAGATCAGCCAGGTATCGATGGTACCGAAAGCAAGTTCACCTTTCTCTGCGCGTTGTCGCACGCCATCCACATTATCTAATATCCATTTTACTTTTGTGCCTGAAAAATAGGAATCAATTACAAGACCTGTGTTTTCACGCACATAGTCAGTCAATCCTTTTGTCTTCAGCTCCTCGCAAGTCGGAGCCGTTCTTTTATCCTGCCATACAATGGCATTATAAACAGGCACTCCGGTTTTACGATCCCAGACAACCGTTGTCTCGCGTTGGTTGGTTATTCCAATGGCAACAATAGAATTCAGTTCAATGCCATTTTCAACTATTACTTTTTGAAGCACGCCAAGTTGTGTACTCCAGATTTCCTCTGGATTATGCTCTACCCAACCGGGATTAGGAAAAATTTGTTGAAACTCCTGTTGTGCAATACCTTTGATATCTCCTTGTTCATTGAACAATACTGCCCGCGAACTTGTCGTGCCCTGATCGAGTGCAATGATGTATGTTGGTTTAGTCATAAGGTGCTTGCCTTAAAAAATTAATTTATAAAGTAAAGCACCTGCAATACCTCCCGCAATCGGACCAAATACCGGGATCCATGCATATCCCCAATCTGAAGAACCTTTGCCATGAATGGGTAGTAGCGCATGAGCCAGGCGGGGTCCGAAATCACGGGCGGGGTTTATCGCAAACCCGGTAGTTCCTCCCAGGCTCAAGCCAATTGAAACAATAAGAAGACCTACCACAAGGGGCTTGATGCCTTGCGTGAATTCATTGACACCAATAAATAAAATTGCAAATACCAGTAGCGCTGTGGCGATGCCCTCACTCACAAAATTTGAAAATGAATTTCGTATGGCTGGGGCCGTAGAAAACACGGCTAGCTTAGTTGCGGCATCGGGTGTATTCTTCCAGAACGGTTGATAGAAAAACCAAACCAATAAAGCTCCGGTAAAAGCACCGGCTACCTGAGCGGCACAATAACCGGGCACCAACGCCCATTCAAAATCACCAATCATCGCCAGTGCAATTGTTATGGCCGGATTGAGATGGCCACCACTAAATTCACCCACCGCATAAATTGCCATGGTAACTGCAAGCCCCCAGGCAATGCAGATGGCAAGCCAGCCGGCATTTTCAGCTTTAGTTCCTTTTAAAACAACTCCGGCCACCACACCTTCACCCAACAAGATGAGCAGCATGGTTCCTAAAAATTCTCCGAGGTAGGGATTCATAGTTGGAAGTTAGTGTGACGAAGAGAAATTGATTTTATCGGAAGCCGGCTTGGCCCCGTTGGAAATAAGTAAGGTTGCCAATGCCGCGAGAATCAGTAAGACACCTGCAAACATGACTGCATACCCGGAATTATTATCTAAAAATTCGCGCAGGATAAATCCAAAGGTCACATTCTGCAAAATCATGGGTATTACAATCATCATGTTGACGATGCCCATATAAACTCCATAACGCTCTTTGGGGATATTGTTTACGACCATCAGATAAGGTATACCCATCATACTCGCCCAGCCAATACCAAATCCTGTGATAGCAGGAAACAAGAGATATTTATTTTCAATGAAGGGAAAAAACAAAAGTCCGAATGCGGCTAATAACAGGCACGAAAAGTGAACCCATTTTGCTGATGATTTTTTAACAAACCAAACCAGGGCAAAGGCACTCAAGAAAGTTACAATATTGTACCAGCCATTCACCAACCCGGTCCAGCTTACAGCTTGTTCATATAATTCGGGATTGGCAGGAGTTGTATTCCAGACAGAAAGTGCTATACTCTTGGAAGCATTCTGCCAGTAACAAAATAAAGCATACCACTGAAACAGATATACAAGCGCCAATTGCCACATTACTTTTGGCATACTACCAATCGCGCCTGCAATTTCAATGAATGGTGAAAAAACATTTAATGGAGTTGCCTTCATTTCCCTAAGCTCCGAATCGGTAGGTGGAATTTCTGGTGTTGTGCGCATGCTCCACCATATTGACCCGATCGAACAAATGGCTCCTAAAAAGAAAGATGCATACACCCAGTTGGGTAAAGCACCCGACCTTCCTATAATGATTAACGGAAAAAAAAATAAAGAAACGTTGGCCAACGTCTGGCCAAAGCCGGTGAAAAAGCTTTGTGCCTGAAATCCCATGGGCCGCTGTTCTTCGTTGAGTTTATCGGCAACAAAAGCGCGGTAAGGTTCCATGGCTGTATTATTGCCAACATCCAGAATCCATAATAATCCCACAGCCATCCATAACGCACTGCTGAAGGGATATAGAAATAAGGCAATGCTGCACAACATGGCGCCAATAAAAAAGTAAGGCTTTCTACGACCAAATTTTGGATGCCAGGTTTTATCACTCAAGGCGCCTATGATCGGTTGAACAATTAAACCCGTAACCGGACCTGCAAGGTTAAGCAGTGGAATTTCATCCGGGCTTGCGCCAAGCATATCATAGATAGGATTTACCGCACTTTGCTGCAATCCAAAACTATATTGGATTCCAAAGAATCCTACATTCATATTGATGATTTGGGAGAAGGTAAGGCGGGGTTTGGCAGCGAACATCTTGTCTGGTTAGTTACAAAAAAGAAAATTAGGCAAATAAAATCAATGTGCAAGGTAGGTGAATGTTGCTAGCTGGTAGGGAGCCTTAGCACAATGACTCAAACACCACACCTAAAGGCAACACGGTTAATGAACAGACTCCCACGTTCCCGGATCGTGTACACATCGAAAGTGTATTTGGTACAAGGTGTTCCCGCATCTTGTACGCATCGAGGGTGTATTTGGTGCAAGGTGTTCCCGCATCGTGTACACACCGAGGGTGTATTTGGTACAAGGTGTTCCCGCATCGTGTACACACCGAGGGTGTATTTGGTACAAGGTGTTCCCGCATCTTGTACGCATCGAGGGTGTATTTGGTACAAGGTGTTCCCGCATCGTGTACACACCGAGGGTGTATTTGGTACAAGGTGTTCCCGCATCTTGTACACACCGAGGGTGTAATTGGTACAAGGTGTTCCCGCATCTTGTACACACCGAGGGTGTATTTGGTACAAGGTGTTCCCGCATCTTGTACACATCGAGGGTGTATTTAGTACAAGGTGTTCCCGCATCTTGTACGCACCGAGGGTGTAATTGATACACACCTCGCACGTCCTAAGGGCAGTGTCTTTTCGGATGGAGTCGGTTCAGCAAACTGTGTCAAAAATAGAATGGCTGGCTGCAATATTTTAGAGGAAGCAGACTTTTACAATCCAAAAAATAGTAAAAAAACTGGTTAGGGGTAACGAAGTGACCAACATAGTCCAGGTTATCAGCCTTTGATAAAACTTGCGCTTATTCCCTATTTTTGATGGTATAGGCGCAACTAATTATCAACTATGATGCATTATTATGACAAAATCCATCGGGGGGAGAAGCGTTTGTTCATAAAATTTCCCATCGATCAAAACTTGCTTGAGCACAGCAGCAGCAAGACGACTGAGGTTTATACGC
>JBGSTJ010000009.1:0-6946 GCA_041736555.1 Cyclobacteriaceae bacterium | reverse complement strand
TGTATGCTTTGAATGGATAATTGAGGTACTGATTTTTCGAGCCGCTGTTGAAGTTGATCCAGCACAGTTTGGGATACATCAACGGGTGAATAAACAAATTCAGTTTTCTGTTCACTGAAATATTTCAGAAGAATTTCTGTTTTCAGGCCATCACCTGCACCTAGTTCTATCAGGTTAAAGGGTGTTTTATGTGCTGCAAAGTAACGAAGCATGCGGGCCTTATTCATTTGCAGGATTTCATACTCACAGGCTGTGAGATAATATTCAGGCATGTGCATGATTGCCTGAAATATTTTATCACCCGCTTCATCATAAAAAAGCCAGCTGGGAAGTCTTTTAGGGTTTTGTGCAAATCCTTCTTCCACGGCCATGGCTATGTCAGCCAATTGTATATCGGTTGTTATCATGTTTTATTTCTTACAAAGTCTTATGCCATTGAACTGCCAGCGCAGGTGCGGATGAAAGAAATTTCTATATGACTTTCGAGAATGCCCTTCTGGTGTGATCACCGATGCACCCCGCAACACCATCTGATTGACCATGAACTTGCCATTGTATTCGCCTATCGCACCATCTGGTTTTGTAAATCCGGGATATGGTAAGTAGGCACTATGAGTATGTTCCCATCGCTTACCCCAATTCAAATGAATGCTTGCTGCTTCCCATTCAAATTCTGTTCGCAGTCGCATCTTCTTCCATTCTGCAAAAGCAGCTGCTTCATAAAAGCTGATGTGTGTTACCGGCTCAAAGGGATCGATGGATTCAAGGCCAGCGAGCGAATAACGTTTCCACTCTCCTTCTAGAAAATGCCAGTAGAGCGGAGCATCAATTCTATCTTCATTTACCCACGCCCATCCGTCACTGTGCCAGTGTTGCGGTTGGTTGTATCCTCCTGCTTTTATAAAATCCAAATATTCTCCGTTTGTTACCAAACTTTTGCGAATGGAAAATTCCTGTAAAAAAACTTCATGGGTGTCATGTTCATTATCAAATGAAAACCCTTGGTCTTGAAAGCCAATTGTATATTTTCCCCGGGGGACCTGAAGAAAAGAATGATCGCTATCGTTCACGGGGGTTTCAGCAAAGGCCGTGTGATAGACTGGAAATAAAGGATTGTGTCCCAGTATGTATTTAATATCCGTATACAATAACTCCTGGTGTTGTTGTTCGTGATTGATTCCCAATTCGATCAAATCATGCAGATCCTTTGAAATAGATTTTAGTAACTCATTCATGTGTTTATCCACATAGGCACGATATTCCAGAATTTCTTCTACGGTTGGTCGCGACATATTACCACGATTGAGTCTCAGTACACGATCACCTACCGCATTGTAGTAACTGTTGAACAGAAATGCATAATGTGGATGAAATCGCTGATAATCAGGATAATGTTTAACCAGAACAAATTCCTCCCAAAACCAGGTGATGTGAGCAAGGTGCCATTTTGGAGGACTTACATCAACCACGGGTTGCACCACATAATCCTCTCGTTGAAGTGGTGAACAAATTTCGAGAGAGAATTTACGAACTGAATTATATTTTTCTTTTAACTCCATTTATGCTGTTGAGTATTGCCTTGTCTTCAATAATTGAATTGAAGTGTTGATTCCCTCATTAAAAAATCCTTTTATAAAGGCAACCTGATCGGTCTTCACAAGAACAGCGCTGGCGGTGAGCACCAATCCCTTCCAGTTTTCTGTATTCCAATATCCATAGCGCGTTAGCGGAAGATGCTCAGGATATTTTATCGGCTCCCTACTCCAATGGTTAATGTAGAAGTAAGGTTCAGGCACATAGGCATCGGGTACAGCCAGCCCTAACCCGATGGATTGTATGTCGCTACCCGCTTCATCTTTTGCAATGGGAATATATAATCCCATATCAAAATGATGAGGCCATACTCGTATGGATGAAGCCCCAGCAAAACGTGGTTGTATTTCACTTAGGACATCGTATGTAAGATTGAGGTAGCTTGTCCATTCATTCAGGAATTCAAAAGACGGCTTTGAAAATGGCAGTCCTTTATCAACCGGGTGTATTGGTATCGTGAATTGATCAACTGGTCTTAACAAAGCTGGATTCAGGTGTATCCTTTTCAATTCCGCTTGTAAGTTGCCAATGACCTGCTCTTTTGTCCACCCATCCAGCGGAATGATCTCCATGGAAAGATAGTTGTCTATGATGATCTCAAAATTTTTAACATCGATAAGAACCCTCACTGTGGGATTGTCAATCCAGTGACTTTCCAGGCAGCACATTTCAGTATTCCATTGTAAACTGTTATGAGAATCATCATTTAGTTTTGGCAAATAGCTGTTACTGACCATGGCAGCAAATTGAGCAGCATGATGGAGGGCATGAATGGTCGGTATCAAATTCCGACCATCAATTGAAAAGGGTTGCTCACTTGTCATGAGTCTCACTTTTCGACTTGAACACCCCTCCAAAATGCTACCCTGCCTTTAATGGCTTTGGCAAGCTCGCTGGGTGTTGCATAATACCACACGGCATCTTTATTTTCCTGTCCGTCTACGAAAAGGGAATAATAATTGGCTGTTCCCTTCCAATGACAAACCGTTTCTGTATCACTTGATTTCAGAAATTCCCTTTTAACACTGGCTTCAGGGAAATAGTGATTGCCTTCTATGACTACGGTGTCATTACTTTCAGCTATTACCTGTCCGTTCCAAATTGCTTTCATATTCGATGGGATTATGTTTATATGTAATGAAAACAAATAATCAGACTGATGATTCACTCGGCAGGTAAAGTTTTTGTCGCGTGGTTGACATACCGTCCTTTATACAGATTTAGGATTCAGGAACTCTGTTAATACGGAGGCGCCACCGTGAGAATAAAAAGATTCATTTGGAGCGAGCTGTTTAAATTGTTTGTACACAGGTTTGAATGTCTTCTTCGATACATTTTTTCCTGTTTCCAGATGATATTTCAATCCTATCAAGAGATTAGTCAGCCGGCTTTTAAATGGAGACTTCATAAGAGCGCCCATAAACGATGGCTTGGTGGTGAAGCTGGCGTGTATCAAAACCTGTGTTTGATTTTCCCTAATCTTCTTTAAATCGAATTTTACCAGTAGCGTCTTTACCATCGGCATATTGCCACCTATAACGTCTACTGAAAAAGTCTTAAGCGTTTCTGCACTCAGTATTTTTTCATGGATGAAGGTTTTTGAATCCAGGTAACATTGACGTTCACAACCTACATCTCCGGAATTTCCTTTGGTGAAGTGGGATCCTTCCAGGTTGGGATTGTATAAATGAATCTCCCCAAAGCGGGTGAACAGAGCATCCCATACTTTTTCGTTGGATGTGTTAACAGTGATTTCTGTGGTGATTGATCTTGTGGTTTCCATTTGCTATAAATTTTAAGCAAGATGGATCTTACAACACACAACGACTTTTACAATCAGCTCAAAGATTTGGCGTTTTGGTCCAACCGGTAGCCGGATGGTGAAATTTTATACTTCTCCTGAAATGCTTTCGAGAAATGAGATAAATCACCAAACCCACAGTCAATGGCTACTTCACTGATTCTTAAATCAGAAAGCTCCAGGAGTTCTGCTGCCTTTTCAAGTCTCCTGTTTTTGAAATAATGAGCAGGACTATCGTTATACAGTTTCTTGAATTCGCGCTTAAACGATGAAACGCTCAGGTTGGCAAGTTGTGCCAGCTCGTCTACGGACCGATTCGTGAACAAGTTTGCTTCGATGACTTCTTTAAATGAAAATTCGGTAGGAGAAAATAACGATGAAATAACTTCCATGATGGAATTAGCCTTCTCTGTTTTCGCCAACAATAGAATCAGCTCTTTTAGCTTTAACTTAATCAGATCGTCATCTACCAATTGAGGATTCTCAAAATAGAATCGCATACTCATGATGTACTGTTCAATCAATATATTGTCAGTAATCTTGTACACCGATACCGGGTTGGTAACCTTTCTGTAATTCTTAACAAAATCAGGAATTTCGCTTTCGTAAATCTTCTTTAGCACCTCCGGATAAAGATGAACGGCAATGGCCTCGCATTGGGTATACGTGGATGAGGAAAGCCACTCACCAAAATACATTCCGCATTTCATCAGCACACCATCTTTTGAGTTAAGTGTGGTTTGCTGAGTAGCCGAATAGATAAGTTGTTTGCCTTCACAGAGATACAGAAAGCAAGCTTCGTTGGGCATGGCGTTAGGCACTTTGAACGGAGGTTTAAGCACCACCTTTTCAAAGATCATTTTATTATACATGTCAAAGCGCTTGTGTTCAAGTACCATCGAGCTATTTTTAATTCAGGATTAAACAAAGATCGATCATCGTTGGTTCACTTCCATGATTTCGAGTTCCTATTTCGATTGTCTGAACTACTTACATTACTCACAACACCGGTTAAAGCACTTGATCTAAGTAGCAAATTGTGTCCTTTGGTTGACAAATTATGGTTTAACTCAGCAGGTTATTTAACATCTCTATGCAAACCCCGTTCTTTAACTTAAGAAATTAATCTCAAATTAATATTGTATGAAAAATTTTGCACTGTTTGTATTGCTGTCAGGTTCGCTCATGTTGATTGCTGCCAAATGGAATGCGGATGACCCACATTTAAAAACTGCTATTGAATTCTCTAATTCTAATTGGGATGATATTGTGAAAAAAGCGAAAGCGGAAAACAAAGTAATCTTTCTCGACATCTACGCTACCTGGTGTGGTCCTTGTAAGCAATTGAAGAAAAATACCTTTACGGATAAGGAAGTTGGTTCTTTTTTTAATGCCAATTTTATTAACGCCACGTTCGATGCAGAAAAAGGTGAAGGAAAAAAACTGGCAGAGCTCTATTTGATAACTGCTTACCCAACTATGCTGTTTATAAATCCTGACGGCACAATACGCGAAGCGGTGGTAGGCTATCGCAGTGCAAATCAGCTGATGCGCGAAGCGAAAGGAGTACTAAAAAACTAATTGCATGATGAGTCTCACCCAATATAATAAAGAAAACCTGCTTTCTACAAGACTGTTAATTGATACTTTAAATGATCACACCTATCGTGAGCCCGTTGACATTTTATCCGGTGCTACCGTAGGCCAACACGTAAGGCATATTCTGGAATTCTATGTTTGTTTATTTAATGAGCGTAACAATCAGATATCCTACGACAATCGGGAGCGGAACCACCGTATTGAAAATGATAGATTCTTTGCCTTGGCGGTTGTTGATGAACTTATCCTAAAGCTAAGTGAGATCAACGCTGATAAAAGCATTGAGTTGAAAGCTGACTATTCATCAAATGGAGTTGATCAAACACGATTGGTGACCAGCTTATACAGAGAGCTTGCCTATTGTCTTGAACATAGCATACATCACCAGGCATTAATCAAAGTGGCCATCAAGTATCTGAATGATCATTTCTTATTGAGTGAGGACTTTGGGATTGCGGCCTCTACAATTCGCTATCATAGAAATTAGTGAAATGAAATAAAAGTGATACCGGGAAATGACTAAATGGATTTTACTTTTCCTAACTCAATTTATTGTTCAGACTTATGGATTGTCACAAACCTGTTGTTCAGGGGGAGTTCCACTATCCAATAATATAGGTGGCTTGCCCGCCTCCTCTAAGGGCACATGGCAATTTTCACTCAGTGGTGATCTGAACACTCTCAATACGCTAAAAGAGGGCAGTGAGGAATTGGATGATGATTCGCGCGAGCGAAAAACATTTTCTGCGCTTCTTAAGTCATCGTATTCTATTACAGATCGATTTTTCGTAGAAGGACTGCTTTCATGGGTAGCGCAGGAACGGATAATAACACAACAGAATGGCTTTACAGATTATGACAAAACGCAAGGTATTGGCGATGCGGTTATGCTAGTGAACTACGCGTATTTAAATAAAAATAATCTGAAACTGATTGGAGCCATCGGTCCAAAATTACCAACAGGAGCTTCGGATATTGAAGATGAAAACGGACTCACACTCAATGCAGATTTACAACCGGGATCGGGTGCGTGGGATGGCATATTCCTTCATCGGATTCAACTTAATAATACAGTAAGACCCAGTCAAACCTATTATCTCAATGTTACATACCGTTATGCGGGCATCAATGACCAATATCTTGGCAATCAACAATATCAATTTGGTAATGAAGTGCAATTACTTTCTGGCGTTGCTGACCAGTTTTTGATTGGCTCTGCATTAATTTCCTTTGGATTAAATGCTCGTTACCGATCTGTTAATCAGGACCGATTCAATGATCAATCATTACCAAATACAGGCGGACGCTGGCTATTTGTGATGCCTGTGGTGGGATGGCACATCCGCTCAAATTTAATTATAGGATTAAATGGAGAACTACCCCTATACGCGCATGTAGATGGAACCCAACTCACCCCAACGTATCGTATTAATGGAAGTATTTATTATTCGTGGAAGAAAAAATAAGTGTGGCTAAAAAATAATGACTATGAAAACTATATTAAAATACGCGCTACTCACCATCGTAATAGTAACTGCAGGTTGTTCTGATCCGATTGGGTCAGGAAGTGGTAATAATGGGTCGCCTAACAATTCCAATGATTTAATCTGGAGCATCCCTAAGGAAGAAGTACGTGATGGAGGTCCGGGGAAAGACGGAATCCCTGCTTTGGAAAATCCGGCCATGATTAATGCCAGCCAGGTCGATTATCTGACAGATAACACTCTGGTAGTCGGATATAAAAATGGAACGGATGTGCGTGCTTATCCGCATCCCATTCTTGACTGGCATGAGATCATCAATGATAAAGTTGGAAGCGATGAAATTGCCATTATATACTGCCCATTAACAGGAACAACTACAGCATGGGGAAGAAAGATAAACGGAACAACAACGACCTTTGGTGTTTCGGGGTTGTTATACAATTCAAATGTTATTCCCTACGATCGGTTA
>JBGSTJ010000046.1:0-179527 GCA_041736555.1 Cyclobacteriaceae bacterium | reverse complement strand
TTAACTTTTTGCGGATTAATTTAAAGGGGTTCATTTGTCCAACTCCACCGTCTGAGGAGAAAAGTTGATTTTTTTCTATCAATCGGCATTGTCGGCATACACGTCTCTGTCTACCGAACCAACCCAATTGGCCACAACGTTGGTATATCGGAGACGGAGTCTCCTATATACCCTTATTGGTTGTTAAATTTAAGCCTTTTGCCAGGTAGTCCAAAGGGCTGATAAGTTTCTCAAACCCTTTTTTTGTCACATGGGTGTACCTTTCGGTCGTCATGCTGCTTTCATGGCCAAGCAAGGTCTGGATGTAACGCAAATCCGTCCCCCTTTCCAGCAGATGTGTTGCAAAACTATGCCGTAAGGTATGGGCGCTCACTCTTTTACAAATGCCTGCCTGTTTGGTGTATTTGTGAATAAATTGGTTCACACTTCGGGGGGAGTACGGCCCTTCCTCAGGACTCTCAAACAACCATTCCTTTGAATTATATAACGCCTGATAGTGCCGTAGAAAATCCAACGCCAACTTCGAAAGTAAGGTAATCCGATCTTTGCGACCCTTACCCCCTCGGATATAGATCACATTTCTATCCTCGTCTATATCCTGCCACTTTAAATTCAATAGTTCACTAATCCGTAAGCCTGCCGAATAGAGCATAAACATCATACACCTGTGTTTGATGTTTTGGGCACAGTTAAGAATCTTTTGTATTTCGTCTTCTGATAAAACCGATGGCAAAAACTTATCCTTTATCGGCCGGTCTACATAATAAAAAGTGCGGGCGCCCTTGTTTACTTGTTCTATATAGAACTTAATGGCGTTAATGGCTGTGTTTTGAGTCGATACGGAGACCTTTCGTGTGTCCACCAGGTAAATCATATAGCGGTCAACAACTTCTTTAGTGATCTCCTGGATAGTGAGTGGCTTTATAAACTCCATGAACTGACGGATTTGATTTTCATACGTTATCCGCGTGCTCTCACTGTATCTCATCCTGATCAAACATTCATTATAGCCTTCCGGCAGCGGGGCCAGGCTTTTTTTGATGATAGTGTCCATCTTCTTGCGCTCATCAAATGCAAGAGGCACAACAACTGGCAACACCCGGGAAAGGGATTGAAAGAGTAAATCAAGTGTTGCTGGTGCATAGCTGACGTACCAACACCTATTGGTTTTGCTAAACAAACAGTTTGGAAAGTTGCGAATAATCTGGTTGGCTTGCGACCCGAATCTGCCGCGAATCGCAATGCAAAATCTATCTTTATGCCAAAGTGGTACCAGTTCGATTGTTTCCAAGTGAAAGAGTTTTGCACAAGGATAAACTGCGGTAGATGCGTAGTCGTATATTAACCGAATAGTTACGTTTATAAACGTTTAAAAACGGATATATTTTTCGGAGACTAACCCCCACTTTATCTTTGCCCAATAACTTTGTGCCTGATATTCAAGGAAATACTTAAATGCTACGAAAAGCTTAAGTCAGCACGCGAAACCAGACGGTCTGGGGTAGCGAAACCTCGAACTTGGCGCAAAACCTTATAAAAGCATCACATCCCTTTAGAAAATCCTGGGAGAATTTTCTTTACGAATCTCAATTATTTATCGACAGAAGAAGATTTTATTTCTTCATACTCTACTTCCTCTATCTTTTGACTTTTATTAACAGAAGCAGATGGCACTGTGCATCCACTGGCGCCACAGCAACCTGTATTCGTAAATGCCTGAAATAAAAAAAGAGCCGAAATCATTCCAGCGAGTGCATCGCGCGTGGTTACTGCCTGCACCAAAACAAAAATTCCAAATACAAGTCGCAAAATGCGCACCAGATGCCAATTGGTGAAGAGCGTACTTTTGATTGAATCCAATGTCATGAGTTAACTTTTTACTTGTTTGCGAAACTCCATTACCCTACCAATTAAATATCCAATCATCAACAACCAGGGAGCGCCATGAAATAGGGTATCAAACCAATCGAGGGGTTGCATGCCTACTGCCCCTCCTGCAATCCATTTGATCTTACCTAAAATATGAGGTTCCGGAAAAAAGGGGGCAAGCCCCAACGTAAGACATGCCAGTAACAGGAATTTCCAATCGCCAAAAATCTTCATCTGAAAAAATTATACTATGTGAAAAATGAATAGGGACTGACCAAAAAGTCAATATCAATTGAAGTGTCATTCCGGGCCTGACCCGGAATCGCGAATTGTGTATACTTCGCTGGATCGCGGCTCAAGGCCGCGATGACAACTTGACTTTTTGGTCTGCCCCCATGAATAAAATCTATTTGCAATTAGTTTTCCGACACAACGGGCTTTCCTTTATTAGCCCACTCACTCATCCCACCTGAATAATTCAGAATATTTTTAAAACCATTTTTCGCAAGCAACGAGTAGCCAATAGCAGTGCGGTCACCCGACTGACAATAAACTACAGTAGTTTTATCCTTGCTGATTTTGTTTAGATTTTCCTGCAGGGTTCCTACAAATACATTATCTGCCTTGGCAATATGCCCCGCTTTGTATTCCGATTCTCCACGCAAGTCAACGATTTGGATACCGTTGTTCTTGGCCAAAGCATCAAACTCATCAATGGAAATTACTTTAGATGTTTCCAGCTTATTGCCAAGCTCTGTCCAAACAGAAACATTTTCTACATATCCATAAATATTGTCTAACCCAATACGCATCAGTTTACGGGTAAGATCATCCAATTGCGATTCGTTTGCAATCAGCATAAAGGGCTCGTCATACTTCACTAACCAACCCGCCCACGTTGCAAAGGCATTGTTACCCTGAATATTGAGACTGCCCGGAATAAACCCGGCTGCAAATTCTGTTTTGGGTCTGGCATCGATCAACTTGATACCTTTATCCATAGCGACCTTAAACTCTTCTTTACTCAATTTCTTGACTTTTGGAACTTCAGTCAGTAATGGTCGATCCACTTTATTAAGCTTCTTCATCATAGCAAAATACTTTGGCGGCTCAGGTTGATCCTCCAATAAATATTTTACAAAACCATTTTCATCTTTGGGATATTGGAACGCCCAGTTACGCACTTTCTCATAACCTACCGTTGTGCTGGGCACAGCACCCAAGGCCTTACCACAGGCCGATCCGGCTCCGTGGCCCGGCCATACCTGGATATAATCCGCAAGTGCATTGAACTTATTGATAGACTTATACATTTCCTTTGCCCCGGCCTCTTTCGTGCCCGCAAAACCTGCAGCTTTCTCTAATAAATCCGGGCGGCCTACATCACCTACAAATACAAAGTCACCGGTAAATAACATCACCGGCTCGTTGCTGGCAGGATGATCCGTTAACAGGAAACTGATACTTTCCGGAGTGTGTCCGGGTGTGTGCATTACTTTTAAAGTAAGGTTACCTACTTTAATTACACTTCCATCCGTTAAGCCAATATGTGGAAATTCATACAACCAACCTTCGCCTCCTTCATCCGATAAATACATTTGAGCCCCGGTTAGTTTGGCCAACTCGCGCGAACCCGTCAGAAAATCAGCATGTATGTGAGTCTCTGTAATATGGGTAATTTTTAAATTATTCAGTTTTGCTATTTCGAGATAGGTATCCACATCCCGTTTAGCATCTATAACAATTGACTCACCGGTTTTCTGACATCCAATGAGGTAACTTGCCTGGGCTAACGTCTTGTCGTAAATGTGTTGGAAAAACATAGTGTTAATTATTTAGTTGATGAAAGGGTTCCTTATTATTCCCCCATGGGGATTTTAAATTGCCATGCAAAGATATATCATCCCGGGTCCCGACTTCGGTGATTTAAGTTACACAAGCAGAAAATAGTCAAAAAAGGCGGGGTTTTATTCCTACTAATGTAAGCGTTTGGAACCATATTCCGTGTGACTGATGTTACACTCAAACTGAACATGTCTTGCGAACTTTGCACTCTAATTATTGACTATGGCAACTGTAAAACTAACAACCGAAGATTTCAAAGAAAAAGTGCTGGATTATACCACCCAGGAAGAATGGAACTACCAGGGCACCTTACCTGCTATCATCGACTTCTATGCCGATTGGTGTGGACCCTGCAAAATGGTAGCTCCTATTCTGGAAGAATTGGCGAAAGAATATGAAGGTAAACTGGTGATCTATAAAGTTGATACTGAAAAAGAACAGGAATTATCTTCTGTATTTGGAATTCGAAGCATTCCTACTTTTCTTTTTATACCCATGAAAGGAAAGCCCATGTTGCAACCCGGAGCGCTACCTAAAAATGCATTTAAGCAAGTAATCGAGGAGCATCTGGTAGTTGCTGAAAAGCAAGAAACTCCACCAGTCGGTTAACCCAAAAAAGTCAAAAAAAATATCGAAGTGTCATTTCAGGTTGACCCAGAATACCGTTCAGTTTGTATTCAACGAGATCGCGGCTCAAGGCCGCGATGACAGGTTGACTTTTGGTCAGCCCGCATCGTCCCGTAGGGCAAAATTGTAATTCAAATTTGAGTTAAATTACTTCGAAGCAACAAGGCGAACAACACTGGCAGGCCCTGAGTGGAAAGGGCCTTCTTTTAATTCCGTTGTTACTTCCTCCAATAGATCAATTTGTAACCCGGCAAAATCAGTTTGCAGATCTGCTGTAGAATAAAGTAATGCCGGATCTTTTGGTCCTCCAGAATTATACCTGGTTTGATTTTTTGAAAAGGCTTCAAGAAAAAGCTTCCCCCCTGCTTTCAAACTTTTAACACATTGCTGATGAAGATGCGTGCGCGCAGTTTCCGGCAAATGCGAATAGATCAACGCAACCGCATCAAATGTATCTGCAGGTAATTGAATCTGACTAAGATCCTGCGTATGATACTCTACCGAGGTTATTCCCAACATATGCGCCTGATGGAGCGTTTTAATTCTGGCTACTTCACTATAATCATAAGCCGTAACCTTCCAACCCAATTTAGCTGAATGCAATGCATTACGGCCTTCTCCTTCGGCAGGAAGTAGCAGGTGACCTGGTTTTAATTTTGAAATCTGAGTTTTGAAAAATTCATTAGGTTCGAACCCATAGGTGCTTTCGTTAGCTGTATACCGCTCGTTCCAGAATTCTTTCATCAGATAAAGTCGTAATCATAGCCTTCCAATTGAGACAATAAAGTGCTGGGCGCATCGGTAGCGGTAATCCGTCCTTCCACCTTGGGCGCAACAGGTGAAAACTTAGCCAGGTATTCCCGCATGATTTCATGTAAGGTACCATCCACATTATGAGCACCGGATACATTTTCAATCCGACATAGAACTTCTTCCGGATCACCCTCACGTTCGCAGGCAACAACCGTATACGATTTCTCAAGGTCAATCGGCTTTCCCTTAACCTTTATCGAATTAACCCGCTCACCCAATTCTTTATGTATTGTAAAATTTACCTCCATCCCTTTAAATCGAATTACCCAACCTCCAAATCGCTTGGCAGGATCACTTGCGAATACATTGTGTAATTCCTTTTCCATCCAATTCCAGATTTGCTTTCCGGTTACGGATGCCTGGCGTGCGTTGGAATCTACAGGCAGCATACTCCACAAAAAATCATTTGTGATTTCTGCATATCCTTTCTCCTTATCGGGAACCAGAGGCGGGCAAAAACGAAACCCATTGGAAAGTGCGATATCGGGTTTCAGTTTCCACATCAACGCATCGGTGATCATATTGTCCATCGGATTCTCGATCACGTAATACCGTACCAATGTATTTTTTGTTCGGCCAATAACTTTGTCAAGCTCTTCACGATAAGGTTCGCGGGCTTCTTTCACCAGCACTTCCATCTCAGCATCAGGTTTATACTTATCCGGATCTACATCCAGCAAGGCATAATGCTGATCTTTGATAACCCCATCCTCCACAACAAAATCCAATTTCGAAATAAAGGAACCAAATGCACCTGGTTCAGTTACCTTCGAATACTTTCCTTCAATGGGTTTGCGTACTCGTTCATGTGTATCGGCACCAAGAATATAATCGGCTCCTTCTACATACGGTTTGTTTGCCAAATCTACTTGTTGGGCTAAACCCATGTGGGTAATCAAAAAAACCATGCTGCACTTTTCGTAATCACGCAACAGGCGAATATACTTGGCAACGTTTAACTCGGGTTTTGTAAAGGTAATTCCATAGCTATAAGCCGGTGATTGCCGTTTGGGCGTAAGCGGATCGTTATACCCGATAAACCCAATCTTGATACCGCCAATCATTTTCGTCCAATAAGGTTGAAAAATTAGATCACCGTTAAATTCATCTTTCGTATCGTGAAACATATTGGCGCAAATCTTAGTTGCCTCGTACGCGCCAAGATCTTTCTGCATCATTTCCTTGCCATACACCACCTCCCAATTGCCTGGTAAAATCAGATCGTACCCGATGTTGTTCATCAATGGCACAATGGCTGTTCCCCTGGAAAGCGCTGCCACACCACCACCCTGAAAGCAATCGCCTGCATCGAGAATAATGGTGTTCTCAGGATTTTCTGCTTTTAAAGTATGAAGCATGGTTTTAAGCACAGCCATGCCACCGCGCTTTTTATAGACAGGCTTTCCGTTTTCAAGAAAAAACTCATCATGTGTTAAAATTTGCGCATGTATATCAGCGGTATACAAAATAGTAAACCGCGAAGCTTTTCCGTCTTTCACGGACTGGCTCCTTTTCATTTCCTTCAAATGCTCATCCTCAGGGGTTGAGACTGCACCTGCTACGGTGGTTCCTATCATAGAAAGCCCACCGGTAAGCAAGGCTGCAGATTTAAGAAAATCTCTGCGCGAGGAAGGGGAATTACAAGTACCGCACCCGCAATCTGTTTGATGAACTTTATCCATGATTCTATAAGGTAATTTCAGAAAGATAGTCAGAAACGCAATCGCTTTCTGTGATCTATGTCACATAATGACTTGACAAATAACCATACAGTTCCAACCGGAGATCGTGGAAATCAAACCTCCTTTTCGTTAAACCTTTTGTCGTAGCCGACAAAAAAATTAATGTAGATGCTGCGTGACAATCGCATGGTTACCGGAAACAATAGTAAGGCTGCGGAAATGATAGTAATCATGTAAGTTTCCGTGGGTGGATTAAAAAGTACACGCAAAGCAACATACACCGTAGTAAATAGAGCCACCTGCAATGCATAGCTAACATACATGGCCCCGGAATAGAAATAAGGTTCCAACATAAACCGCTGCCCACAGTGAGCGCATTTCTCCGGCATTTCGGTAAAATGCTTCATGTTGTATGCGCCCGAAGTAAACAGATCGCCTTCATGACATCTTGGACATTTCTGCAAAATCATGCTATAAAGACGACTTCCTTTTCCGATCATCGCTGTTTGCTTATCGGGTAAATTATTTGTTGCCAGAACGTTTTAGGAAACTGCTCATCGCCATCAAAGCCCAACTTTTCATCTCTTCCATTTTTTGGAATGTAGGCGGTTTTAAAAAGGTAATCCCAAATACTGAGACTGATACCATAATTAACTCCATATTGATTAGGAAGTGTTTTAGCATGATGCCAGATGTGCATGGCCGGATTATTCAATAAATATTTTAACGGACCATAAGTGATATAAAGATTGGAATGATTCAAATGCCCGATCGCTACCGAAATAATATGAATGATGAAAAAATCCTGCAGGCCAAAGCCAATCATAGCCAACGGAATATACTGAATGGATTTATAGATGATTGTTTCCATCCAATGAAACCGCAGATGCGCGGCAAACCCCATTTCTTCTACCGAGTGATGGACTTTATGAAATTCCCACAACCAGGGAACCCGATGCAAGAGCCGATGTATGTTCCACTGAATAAAATCTGCGATCACAAACATGGTTAATAATTGCGTCCATGCCGGCCAACGTTGAATCTGAATAGCTACCACGTTCTTAACTCCAAACCATCCAAGAAAGTCGTTGAAGAGATTAACTCCAATATTTGAAATCGCATTGTAGCCGATAAGCGAAAACAAAAAGAAATTGAAAAACATGTAAAAGGCATCCAGCCAGAAATCTTTTCTGAAAACCGATTGGCCTTTGCGCCAGGGAACAATAATTTCCAGCAACCATACAAATAGCGAAAGCCCCACCAACCACCAGAAGTAATTGTGCCAAACCGGATAAGCTACTTCATTTATCAGGTAGTTCCAGTAGCCCGTATAAGAGTCAACAAAAACTTTCCAATACTCCGCCATATTTACTCCTCTACTTTAAATCGTATACTTTGTTTCCCTTATTTAACCAGACACCCCAGGTCTTGTTATAAGCATGAACATTTTTTGTCTCTTGGCCTGTAGTATCAACCACCGGGTAGTCCTGATTCACCCATTCAAAAATGCCCCCATACAAATTCGATACATTGTTAAACCCGGCCGCCTTCATTTTTTCAGCAATTTTTTCACTTCGATATCCTACCGAACAGTAGACTACAATTTTACTGTTCTTCTCAAGCGTTGAAACAGTTTCTACATTAAATTTCTCATACCCAACAAAAACTGCCCCAGCCAGATGACTTACATTATACTCAGCTTCTTCCCGGGCATCAAGAAAAAATACGTCTTTCATTTTCACAGCTTCAGGTACTGAAACCTCCCGCACATCGTGAGAAAGCAATGTTTTTAAGGTTAGATTAAATGCTCCGTTCTGAACCTGCCCCTGGGCACTCCAAAAATTAAACATACTCAAAAACAAGACTGTGTATTTCATTCTACTTTATGATTGCCTTGCCCGATTGAGCCCATGATCTGATTCCTCCCCGCAGATCATAAATTTCTTTAAACCCCAAATTTGTTAAAACTCCCACAGCTGCATTGCTACGCACGCCTGATGCACAATATACAAACACAGGCTGAGTCTTGTCCAGCTTGTTGGCACGAGCTTTAAAATCATTTGAATAATAATCCAATTCTATTGCCCCGGTAATATGTCCACTGGCATATTCACCGCGCGTGCGAACATCCAACAGTATCGGCCCTTTTGTTGCTTTCAGTTTCGTTTCAAAATTCTGAGCATCCATTTGCTTCACGGTTTGTGCCCGGGTAAACAAACTCACTGTAAGCAATAGCGTAAAAAGAATGGAAAGTGTCTTTCTCATAAGCATGAATAATGACAAAGGTCGGAATAATCCTCAATTTCCTTTGTGATAAATGTTACATGATCAAGGTCATTTTATTTGGGTCGAATATGTCGTTCCAATGCATGACAACAATCATGCATTCTGTGTAAACCTTATCACCAACCAACGAGTCTAAGCAATGTAATTTTACTACAGAGTAAAACAATAAATTTTATGAAAAAGCAACTTTCAATTATGTTAATTATGTTGATTGCGATTTCGCTACCGGCACAGGATACACAGCAAGACCGTGATCAGACTCGCTTACAGGAACACCTTATGTTTCAAGATGGAAAAATGTATCAAATCAGAAATCAAGAACAAATTCAATTGCAAACACAATTAAAGCTTCAAAACGGGTGCCTTATAAATCCCGATGGAAGTTATCAACTCCAAAATCAAAAGCAATTGCGATTGAAAAATGGAGAATGTCTTGATTTAGATGGTAATCGTTATAAGTCACAACAAGAATTTAATCAGCGAATGCAGGCGCGCACACAAGCCATGGCGCAGGAACATTTCAAGTTACAAAATGGCCAGATGCTCCGATTGCAAAATCAGGAACAAACACAACTTCAGGAGCAGTATAAATTAAAAAATGGAATGATGGTTAATCCTGATGGCAGTGTGCAGAAAAAAAACGGTAAACAATTCAGACTAGAAAATGGTGAGTGTCTTGATATGGATGGCAATCGTTACCAGAATGAAGACCGATACCGGGATAAAATGGAACAGCGTATGATGGGCCGGCCTGACAAGGGAAAAGATCAGATGAAAGGCAACAAATCTGATAAAGGAAAAGGCAATGGTAAACATTAATTAAAGCAGGGCTGCACTCGCTAACGGGTGCAGCCCTACTTCTGCACTATGAAAGCCTTTGTTTCATATTCATTTTTAGTAATAGTTTTGATTGGTTGGAGCCCGGGCATTACGCTGGCTCAATCAAAAAAATTTATGTACGATTCAACCGGAGAAAAATCACAGGTTAGGGTTAGTCTGAAATACACCAGTGATTATATCTACATGGGCCGATCAGATTCTGCCAAAGCTCCGTACTTATCTCCAGCACTCACGTATTATCATAAATCAGGATTTTTTCTGCATAGCTCCCTATCCTATCTGACCGCTAAAGGCGAAGGTCGGTTAGACATGATGACGCTGGCAGGCGGATATGATTATTACCGGAATAACCTGACCCTGGGTGTTTCGCTTTCCCAATACTTTTTCAGTGACGAAAGCTATAATGTACTGGCTGAAATGAGTACCTATCTGAATGGGTATGTGGGTTATGATTTGCGCTGGTTTAACGCATATATAGATGCAAGCCTTGGTTTCAGTGAAAACACAGATCTGTTTTTGGGTGCCGAACTCAATAGAACCTTCTACTTAGTAAACTATAAGCTATTAATCACACCGTCTGTTTATATAAATGCGGGCTCGCAAGAATATTATAGTCAGTATTATACAAATCGCAGCACGCAAACAGGTGCCGGAAAGGGAAAAGGGAAGATGGGATCACAGCAACCCGTGTCAACTCAGAATTCACAAACCTTAGCGTCTACAAAATTTCAATTTCTGGATTATGAAGCTGGTTTGAATCTTACCTACAAAATTCAAAAAATCCGACTCTTTGGTACGGGCACCTGGACTTTTCCGGTAAACCCCGCTACCATCGTTACAGATTCTGGCGAATATGAAGAAGAGTTAACAAATGGATTCTTCTGGTCAACCGGTGTTCGCGTAATTTTCTAAACTCTAAAAATAATAATCCATCACCACCGACACGTGGTGCATGTCTACTTTATTGTGATAGTAGGATGGCTGTATTTCTAAACTCTTGTCGAGATTTCCTTTGAAGGTATAAAGCACTTCCAGATTTAAGCCGCGCAGGAATCCCTGAAAGCGATACCGCGAACGCGCATTGAATTGATAATAGGAAGGCATTGTGTACTTATTCAGGCGCACATCATTTACCGAAGGCATCCAATACATTCCGGCTGCTGCCAGCAATTCCAAATGTTTTCCTTTGTCTAAAAATCGGGTGTGCTGAACTGTTGTAGCATGCACATCGCCCGAGCCTTCATTGCGCTCACGCTGCATAAATGTATAGAAGGGTTCTATACCCCACTCGCGCGGAAATAGAAAACGGCCGTGACTTGTGATGCGGGTATAATTCAGAAACCACTCTTCACCTTTATGGTTAGTTAATCCTACCCGGCCACTAAACGTGTGCGATTGCTCATCTTTTGTGATGTATTGCTTTTCGATCGCCAGCGTATCGTTATACAACGATTGTTGCCATGCGTATTGGAAGCCCGCCATGAGGGTGCGATCATTAAGTTTTTTCTTGTATTCAATCTTATTCAACGACATATTGAAAAGGCGATCCACATAATAATTCCATACCTGATACTCAAAACCACGTATGGGTTTCAAGGTTACATTGGCAATAGCTATTCCATTACTCTTCGTGTGCTCAGTATAATCTGCTTTGTTACCATTAACAGCCCGGCCATTCGGATAAACAAGTGACTTTCCGATATCATACCAATGAATAGTTGAGCGTGGTGATGTGCGCCAGAGCC
Organism: Cyclobacteriaceae bacterium; assembly: GCA_041736555.1. Classification (GTDB taxonomy): domain Bacteria; phylum Bacteroidota; class Bacteroidia; order Cytophagales; family Cyclobacteriaceae; genus ELB16-189. The sequence goes on along the minus strand of JBGSTJ010000046.1, from coordinate 167,820 downwards.
AACCACCCTTGAATATTACTTTCTTTGATTCATTCCATTCGGCCCATACTCCTTCCTGTAAGTTAGGGCGCATCCGGCCATCCTGAAGATTGATCATCGGAGTCTTTAAATGAAATTTACCAACCTGAATAAAGGATTTATTCTTTTCAGAAAAATAATAGCGTAGATAAAGATCCTCCAGACGATCAAGATCCTGATGATTATCCGGATTGGAAATATCAAACAAGCCAAGTTCATAGCGATTGGCAAAAGGAGGTGACGGAGCTAACGAAGAAGAAGCAAGGTTATAAATAATAAATCCCGACATACCCACTTGAAATCCTTTTATGATAGGTGAGTAATATCCCAATCCACCACCAACACCCCAGGCATAATAATCCGGAAAATCTCCATGATTGGTCGTTGTCATAAAAAAATTACGAATGTGTCCTTCAAACGTTCCAGTGTTATGTAGAATATTGATAAGGCTATCGTTTTCTAAACAGCGCTTGTCAATCAACACCCGCTTGGCCGACCAATTGGGATCGTGATGTTGGGCATAAGAAAAAATACTCCCTGCCACCAGCGCTCCGGATAATAATATTCTTGTGACTAATTTCATTCTGGATTACTTCGAACCTGCTTTTCGTTTTTCCTGAATCGGCTTGAAGGGGCCGAGTTTGTGTTGTGTTTCAGCAAAGCCATCCGCATAAGGACCGAAGGGATGGTCAAGCGGTTTTTTGGAAATATCTGGCCAGTCTTTAGTTAAGTCTCTGCTGGGCCGCGGCATCGAATTCACATACGCAGCTACATCCCAGGCTTCTTCATCTGTAAGTTGTGGCGCATCATACGTAGCGCCTAAGGGCATGTTAGCTTTCACGTATCCTGCAAAACGAGAGAGTCGATAGAGTCCAGCCCCATGATTATAACTACGCTCGCCCCACAGAGGTGGAAACTGCCAGCCGGTGTTGTCTGCCAAAGCAATGCCTTCACCATTTTTTCCATGACACACCACACACTTCTCATCGTAGATAAGTTTGCCATTATCAATATTGGCAGGCCGATCAAGAAACCCTAGTTCAACTAACCCAGCCCCTTTCGGAGATTTTCCTTTCTCAACATCTTTACCCAACCAATGAATGTAAGACACAATAGCCTTCATCTCGTGGCTATCTTCCGCCAGTGCTTCGCCATTTAAACTTCGTTCAAAACAATCGTTCACTCGCTTTTCTATAGACTCTTCCTGTCCTGATCGTGCTCTGAATTTTGGATACGTTGAAGCCACCGCACTGTAATTATTTCCAAACGGTCTTGTGCCAGCATCGAGGTGACAGTTCTGACAATTCATGCCATTGCTCATCGACTTCACCGAACCGTTAGGGCCCAGGTAAGCCGATGTCCGAATGATCAACTCGCGACCATACTCAATTAACTTACCCTCTTCGTTCTTTGGAACATCGCTAAGATCTGGAGACTTCCACAAATCGGACATTGGTTTTTCAACTATAACCGGCTTGGTAACTACTGGTTGCGTAAACCACGAGGTTACCTTTTCGGGTCCAATTAAAAGTAGGGTGGTTAGCGTCCCCATCAGTCCCAGCAATATTGCAACCAGGACAACAACGAGGCTTACCATTTTAATCAGTGGACGATCTTGCAACGAATGGTTTTCCATTCTTGAATTATGACTATACTTTTATTAATCAGATTTCGATAGTCCGATAGCTTGGGCAATCAGACTTATTGAATTAATGAGGTAGTTTCTCCTGAAACAATCCATACACCCAGGTACCGGCTACCGCACTCAGCAAGGTTACAATCACAACCAAAAAGCCGCTTCCTATCTGGGCAAAGAGTGGACCCGGACACGCACCGGTAATGGCCCAACCCAATCCAAAAATAAAACCACCTATTATATTCCCCCAGTGAAATTGCTTGTCGTGGAAGATTACTTTTTCGCCTTGTGCTGTTTTAATGTTAAAGCGTTTGATCGCCCACACTGAAATCACGCCTACGATCACGGCCGTACCGATTACGCCATACATATGAAAGGAGTGCAACCGAAACATTTCCTGAATGCGATACCACGAAATAATTTCTGCCTTTACGAAAACAATTCCAAACACAATACCTGTAATCAAATACTTGATATTGGATGTGATCAGCGTTTCACTGGCTACCTGATCATTCGGTGCTTCGCACTCAACAGGATGAGCTACTGGTGATATATCTACAAATTCATCTTTAGATTTCTGCATACTAATTTCTTTTTGCTGTTATAAACTCATTAACCAGGGAAAGATGAAATGGACCATCAGGAATCCTCCCGCCATAAAACAGCAGGTTGCCACCAGCGAGGGCCATTGCAGGTTTGACAAACCCATGATCGTATGACCACTCGTGCAACCACCGGCATAACGGGTTCCAAAGCCTACCAGAAAACCGCCCACCACAAAAAACATCAGGCCGCGAAGGGTAAACAGATTTTCAAACGTAAAGATTGAAGCTGGCATCAGTTCGTTATCAACGGTGATATTCAATGCCTGCAAATCCGCTACAGTCTTTTCAGAAATAATAATTCCTTCCGGGTTGGTTAGAAATTGTTTAGCCAGTACTCCACCCAACAACACACCTACGACAAAAAACAAATTCCAGATTTCCTTTTTCCAATCATACTTGAAAAAAGTTATGTTGGCGGGTAAACAGGCAGCGCATAAGTGGCGCAACGAAGAGGAAATACCGAGGTGTTTGTTGCCTAACAGAAGCAACGCTGGAACGGTAAGTCCGATAACGGCCCCCGCAATATACCAGGGCCAAGGTTGACGAATTAATTCAAACATAATTGGAAAGGTTTAACTCAATATAAACACAAAAGTACGCAGATGGTATGACGGTTGTCCGTGATAAAGATCACAAAAGAGATTGTTATCTCATTTTTAGTAAAAAAGAAGATTTTTGCGCTTACAGCAGGATTTCCTTTACCAGGATATAAACTGCCATCACCATCACAAACCAGCCAAAAGCTGGTTTTAATTTTTCGTTGGGGATGTACCGGGTTAAATAGCTACCGGCTAAAATACCCACCATAGCAAAAGCTGAAAAGAAAAGCATAAAGCGATAGTCAATCGCAAGACCCGCACCGAGGTCACCCGTAAATCCGATTAACGATTTGAGTGCAATAATAAGAAGCGATGTGCCTACAGCCTGCTTCATAGGCAAGCCTGCTAACAACACCAGAGCCGGAATAATAAGAAACCCACCCCCGGCACCAACCAGACCCGTAATGCCCCCCACCAAAATACCTTCAACAAAAATGAGCGGGTAGTTATACGAAATTTCACCCTGTTGCTCTTTTAGCTTTTTCGGTTTCAGAATCATCGTAATAGATGCCAGCAACATAAGTATGGCAAAAAATATCAACACTGCCACCGATTTAGAAACTTCCGTGCTGCCTATTGTGAACACCGGATCGGGGATGATGGGCATAATAAACTTACGCACCGAATACACCGAAATGATGGAGGGGATACCAAAGATCAGTGCGGTTTTAAGGTGAACATTGCCCTTCTTAAAATGACTGAATGAACCTAATGCACTGGTGAGGCCCACGACAAAAAGTGAGTACGCTGTAGAGAGCACAGGATCTACACCAAACAAATACACTAAAATGGGCACCGTAAGTATAGAACCACCCCCACCGATTAACCCCAGCGAAAGCCCCATTACAATTGAAGCTACATATCCAAAAATTTCCATCGAAGTCATTAATTGAGGCGCAAAAATATCGGTTTGGATATGCTAAGTTAGTAACATAAGTTACATAAGAAGAAAAGTGATAAATCGAGTTATCAATCCATGTCAATAAAAAGAAAACTTTATCCAATTAATAAAAATGAATAGGGGTTTATTTGTACTTGCGCTTTCTACTTTGCTAATTATTAGTTGCACCAACCACGGTGGTCAACTGAAAAATGTTTATGCTGTAGGTGCCATGCGTAACGTAATGTGGAAGGGCCAGCTGCAAGGCACGATTGATCTGGATACAATCTCAAACAGAGAAAACTTATATGGATTAGGTCCCGTAGAATATTTATCAGGTGAGATCCTGATAGTGGATGGAGTCGCTTATCGCGCTACTGTTCTTACCGATTCGACCATTAAAGTGGAGAAAACCTTTGCCCTAAAAGCACCATTCTTTGTTTACACGCAGGTAAAGCAATGGCAGGAACATCCTCTGCCTGATAGTATAAAGTCTATACCTCACCTTGAAAATTTTCTTAATATGATAACAAAAACCTCACCCCGTCCTTTTGCATTTAAACTCGTGGGCACCTTAGAGTCGGCTGCCATTCATATTGTGAACCTGCCCGCAGGGATTTCAGTTAGCTCTCCCACCGAGGCGCATCAGGGACAAATAGACTATAATTTAACTAATCAACCTGCCGAGTTAATTGGTTTCTTCTCCACGGCCCACAAAGGAGTGTTCACTCATCACGATAGCTTTGTTCACATTCATTTAATCACTCACGATAAAAATATAATGGGTCATCTCGATAAGATGGAAATGAATCCACGCTCAATGAAATTATTTTTACCTGCTGGTAATTGATGCATTAAATCGCAAGAATCAGGTTTGCGACCAACGCTCCTCATCCTACCTTTGGCAAGCCATGCTATTTCATTCCGAAGTTAATCATCAACAATTGCGAGGGTTGATAAAAAATCAATCTATCAGGCTGGCTGGCAATAGCTTGCTAAAGATTTATGGGTTGTTTTCCTGCGCATCCGGCAAGCGAATCAAAAGACAAAACCGCGTGTTCTTTGTTTCTAACAAAGAGGCTTTAAAAAACGGATACCGGCCTTGTGGCCATTGTTTACCAATAGAATATCAGGCATGGATTTATTCAACACAGCACCCATCGTAAATCTACTCCCCTTTGATGGAGAAGCTGATTACTATGGAAAAATTATGAGTGACAAGGAAGCTCGTCATTATTTGAATCAGCTTCTCACCACCATCGAGTGGAAAAATGATGAGGCTGTGATCTTCGGCAGGCACATTGTAACCAAACGTAAAGTAGCCTGGTATGGTGATCGCGATTTTAGCTATACCTACTCCAACATTACCAAACAGGCCTTGCGCTGGACACCCGAATTAATCGAGCTTAAAAAACTGATCGAGAAAATCAGTGGCTTCAAGTACAACTCATGCCTATTAAATCTTTATCATACAGGTGAAGAAGGTATGGCCTGGCACAGTGATGATGAAAAAACATTAGGCCCTAATTCTGCCATTGCCTCGCTGAGTTTTGGTGCTGAGCGCAAGTTTTCATTCAAACATAAAGAAACGAAAGAAACAGTTTCTGTTTTATTGGAGCGAGGAAGTTTACTGGTGATGAAAGGTCCTACACAAACGAATTGGTTGCATCGTCTCCCTCCAACTACCAAAGTAAAAAGTCCAAGGATCAACCTTACTTTTCGTACAATTGTGCTGTGAGATTTGTATCTTGAGTTTTCCCTGCTTGTCCGCCAACTACCGGATTCGGCATACTGGAGGACCTCAAACTGACAAAGGATATTTAATTAACTTTATAGATGGGAAAGTTCAGGAAATATTTCCATCAGGGGATTCTGCAATATGATCCGCAACAAGCGACACAACTAATAGCAGACATTGAAGCAGCCTTTAAAAGAATCCAGCCTGATGTCCGCTTTGCAAAGACATCCAAAAATCCCGTTGACCGCAGGATGGAAATAGCTGCCTACATCCTCGCTACCATTGAGGTGTTGGATAAGGCTGGCGCACCGCTCGAAAAAATACGGGAAGTGCTGCATAGTATTGCGCACGAACTTGTTCGGCCTAAAAATGCCTTGCAACGCCTGTTAAAAAAACTTCCTGCTAAATTGATCAATACCTGGGTTGCTAAATTTCTAATCCGGCAAATGCAAAAAAGGGTAGGTCAGCGATCGCACCCCGATGGATTTGCTGTTCGTGTCCTTACGGATAAAAAAGAAACGCTGGGTTTTGGTTATGGCATCGATATTCTGGAATGCGGTATCTGCAAACTATACCATAAACATGGCCTGCAAAAGTTTACGCCCCTGCTTTGTGAAATAGACTACATCACAACTTCCATGGCGGGGCTCAAAATGCATCGATCTGGTACCATTGCCTTGGGAGCAAGCAAGTGCGATTTCAGGTATGAGAAGAAATAAGAAAAATTATCGACCTGCTTCCTGCTTTAATAACGGACAAATCAGGTAACGCTCATCTTGTGTGGTTGCATGCACAGCTGTAAGTAAATCATAAACGTTTCCAAGACCAATTTTATGACCCCACTCAAATGGTCCATACGGATAATTGGTGCCGAGTTTCATCGCAAGATCAATATCAGCTCGTGTGGCGGTACCTTCTTCTACTGTGTAGTAGGCTTCATTAATAATCATACAAATGATGCGGGGCGTTACCAAACCAACACTATCCGCTACGCGCGCATATTTTGTGCTCAGCCTTTTACAAATCTCATCAAGAAAGTGTAAATCACGTTCCTTTAGAATGCTCACCTCAAGCAAGTCGCGATTTAAGAACGTGGGGAGTCCGCAAAAGCCAAAGAAATAAGAACTGCTATCTGCCGTCTTCAAAAGAGATTGCAGCGTAATCAGCGAAGTATTTAAAAAGACTTTAAGATTGATCTTGCCTTTATAGATCAGCATTGAATCAGCAGGCTGACCTAGCAGAAAATCAAAGACGACTTCGGATGTACTTAATGCCGCAGCGGCATCTTTGCGATTCAGTACATGTTGCCACATATGCCAAGTCCCAAATTTTTGCTGACATTCCGCCAGGTTATGCTCATCCCCGATTACTAAAATATTCATTTCGTTCGTGTCGGATTGTTCTGGGTCAACTGATTTTCGATATTTGATCAAAAGTAATACACCCCACCTTATGTCAAAAGAAGTTATTTATTCTGCCAACGCCCCCGAGCCCATTGGCCCTTACAGCCAGGCTATCAAAGTAGGCTCAATGCTTTTCGTTTCTGGCCAGATTGCGATTGATAAAGCTACCGGAAAGATTCTTACTGAAAGTATCTCAGATGAAACCAACCAGGTAATGAAGAATCTGGGTGAGGTGCTTACCGCAGCGGGTATGGACTTTTCGCATGTAGTAAAGTGCACGATTTTTTTGAAAGACATGGGCCAGTTTCCGGTGGTTAATGAAGCATATGGCAAGAAATTCGCAACCAATCCTCCCGCACGCGAAACGGTGGAAGTAAGTCGATTGCCCAAAGACGTGAATGTTGAGATTTCCTGCATTGCGGTGAAGTAATTTAAGAATTAACTGATAGCAACATGGGCGATTTGATTTTGTGCCTATGAGATCTATGTGCCTTTGTGGTTAAAATTTCACACACACTACTTGCCTTGAATTTCATACCTTTGACCTCCCTGTTTTATATTAAAAATGAGAGAAGTCCGAGTTCGTTTTGCGCCTAGTCCTACCGGTGCCCTGCACATTGGTGGTGTACGCACAGCCCTGTATAATTATCTGTTGGCGAAGAAGACCCAGGGGACCATGATCCTGAGGATTGAGGATACCGATCAGGGACGATTTGTGCCCGGAGCGGAAGAATACATCAAAAAATCATTAGACTGGGTAGGAATAAAAATCGATGAGGGCGTAACGCAGGGTGGCCCTCATGCACCTTATCGTCAATCTGAAAGAAAGCCTCTCTATCGTCAATACGCACAAAGATTAATTGATGAAGGCAACGCTTATTATGCTTTTGATACGGAAGCCGAATTAGAGGCCATGCGCAATCGATTAAAAGCGACCGGTTCTTCCAATCAACAGTATAGCGCTACCACGCGCATGATGATGGATAATTCACTGACACTTTCAGACACTGATGTAAAAAATAAACTGGAAGCTGGTGATCCGTATGTGATCCGTCTAAAAGTACCCGATGACGAAGAAATACAATTAACAGATTTGATCCGGGGGGAAGTTAAAGTTCACTCCGCTCAGATTGATGATAAAGTGTTGATGAAATCCGATGGCATGCCTACTTATCACCTGGCCAATGTGGTGGATGATTACCTGATGAAAATTTCGCACGTAATTCGTGGCGAAGAGTGGTTGCCCTCAGCTCCCTTACACGTTTTGTTATATCGTTTTCTGGGTTGGGAAAAAGAGATGCCACAGTTTGCACACCTGCCTTTGTTACTAAAGCCTGATGGTAATGGTAAACTGAGTAAGCGCGATGCAGACCAGATGGGCTTCCCGATTTTTCCACTCAACTGGACTGATCCTAAAACAAATGAATTAGCAAAAGGCTTTCGCGAATCCGGTTATCTGCCCGATGCGCTAATAAACTTCCTTGCCTTTTTAGGTTGGAATCCAGGTACCGAACAGGAATTATTTTCGATGGAAGAATTGGTGGCAGCTTTCTCGATAGAACGAATCGGTAAGGCTGGAGCAAGATTCGATATTCAGAAAGCACAATGGTTCAACCAACAATATCTGAAAGCCAAGTCGAATGAAGAGCTTTCTACTTATTTATTGGATTCACTAGCTAAAGAAAACATTTCATGCTCAAAAGAAAAGGCAATGAAGATTTGTGCCGTCATGAAAGAGCGCGTTACGTTTACACAGGATTTCTGGCTGCAAGGAAAATTTTTCTTCGAAGCTCCAACCTCGTATGACGCACAGGTGATCGCAAAGAAATGGAATGACGAAGCTATAAAAGTCTTAACTGCTTATAGTAAAGAAATTTCCGCTACAAACACGCTAACAGCTGACTTGGCTAAATCAACACTTGAAAGTGTAACAGCCAGTCTGGGAGTTGGTACCGGTAAAATTTTACAGGCACTCCGGGTTTCTATTACCGGGGGCGCTTCCGGTCCTGATTTGATGATGACGATGGAAATCCTGGGCAAAGAGGAAGTGGTGAAACGTATTGAGCATGCTTTGAACACAATTAAAAAACCCGCCTGACCTATGGCAAAGAAATCCGATAAGCCAAGCAAGAAGCAAGGTAAACCCCGAGTCCATAAAGATCTTAGTGGCTTTGAAGTATCTATCGATCAGTTTGGGGAGTTAAAATCCAACCTCGCTATTGAAAAACTGAATGAGTTTTTGGATAAGAATGTGGATGATAAAAAACTTGCTGAGCGTGATGATTACGAGGAAATAAAAGAGAAGAAGGATAAAAAGAAAAAGAAATAGTATTTCACTATCCCTTCTCTTCCGTCAATCTCCAAAACTCCATTTTTAAAATATCTGCACATGAGGAAACTTCTCTTCGCTTTCACCTTGCTTTCTGCTTCTACTGTAATACTCGCACAGCAATCCTGGAGCGAGGACCTGATCATCACACCCGAGAAATCAAACTTTACAAAAACCTCTACATACGAAGAGGTAATGAATTTTCTCTATGCGATGGAAAAAAAATCAGACAACCTGCACGTGTTTTTCATGGGAAAGAGTAAAGAAGGAAAAAACATTCCAGTTGCAGTGCTTTCAAAAGAAAAGTTAACTACAGCAGAAGAAGCCCGCACTTCAGGCAAGCCGGTAATATACATACAAGGCAACATTCATGCAGGCGAAGTGGAAGGTAAAGAAGTTGTTTTAATGTTGATGCGGGACATCTTACTGGGTGATAAAACTCATCTACTGGATAATCAGATTATTCTTTTCGCACCCATCTACAACACCGACAGCAATGATAAAATGGAAAAAGGTCGCAGACCATCACAAGAAGATAGTCCGCTGGAAGTTGGCCTTCGTGAAAACAGTCAAGGGTTGGATTTAAACCGCGATGGCATGAAGATGGAAGCACTCGAGACTCAGGCACTTTTTTCAAGTGTGTTACTCCCATGGGATCCGCAGGTATTTGTTGATTTACATACCACCAATGGAACATGGCATGCTTATTCACTCACCTGGGCTCCGGGGTATTTGAGTAATGGTCACTCTGCTACCTATGAGTTTGTGAACAATAAGATGCTGCCCGAGATTACCCGCATCGCAAAAGAATCCTATAATCTTGATCTGGGTCCTTTCGGGGATTTTTATCTGCGCGAAGGCTGGCCACCAAAAAATTTCTATACCTACAATCACCACCCACGGTATTTAGTAAATCAATTTGGATTAAGAAACCGAATGTCAATCTTAAGTGAGGCCTTTGCGCACGAACGGTTTTATCAACGCATACATTCTACCTATACGTTTGTTTCAGAGATTCTGAGCTATACAAATTCGCATGCCAAAGAAATTATAGAAATAAATAAACGCGCTGAAACAGAAACTATGCAGGCCGCTTTGACTGGTGCCGGGAAAGTAAAAAAAGGAGTGCGCTTTAAAATGGCTCCGCTCGAAAAGTTACCCCATTTTATTTCCTACGATTACATTCAAAAGAGCAAAGTCGATGGCACCAAAGAATTTATCCGCACCGGAAAAATTTCTACGTTTGACGATGTTACATACCATGCCCGCTTCGAAGCTGCAATAGAAAGCACTGTTCCGAATGGATACATTATCCCGGCTGCATTTTCAAAAATAGCCGCGAACCTGATTCAGCATGGAGTGAAAGTTGACACACTCACCAAATCACAATCCTACAAAGGTGAAGTATTTCAAATCGAAAAATTTGAAAAAGCAAAGCAATCCTTTCAAGGGCACGCTATGGCACAGGCAGAGGGAAAATTTATTGCTACTACCCGTAAATTTAAAAAAGGCGATTTCTTTGTAAACACAGCTCAACCACTGTCCAACCTGATCTTCTATTTACTGGAACCACAATCGGATGACGGACTGCTTACCTGGAATTTTCTGGATGAATACATCGAAAAGAATAAAACAGAAAACCAATTTGTAGAGTATCCCGTTTTTAAGTACATCAAATAAAATCCAAACTGTATGCCCAGTTCACATGTAATCGACTATCAAATAAAAGGAGAAAGCATTCAAATTGTTGAAGTAGAGTTAGACCCCATGGAAACCGTTATCGCGGAAGCAGGTGCCATGCTGTTTATGGAAGAAGGAATAATGTTTGAGACAAAAATGGGTGATGGATCAAATCCAAGCCAGGGACTATTTGATAAACTGCTTTCTGCCGGTAGCAGGATGCTTACAGGTGAATCGCTTTTTATGACGCACTTTACCAATCGCGGAAACAGAAAAGCAAAAGTGGGATTCTCTGCTCCTTATCCAGGCACCATAATACCTGTGGATTTAGCCACAAGCCCCAATCATGAATTGGTTGTGCAAAAAGATGGATTTTTGTGCGCTGCCTATGGTACGAAGCTTTCAATAGTATTCAACCGTAAAATTGGGGCTGGCCTTGTGGGTGGCGAGGGATTCATCCTTCAAAAGCTTTCAGGCGATGGCAAGGCGTTTGTCCATGCTGGCGGAACAGTCATTGAGCGCACATTAAATAATGAGACACTTCGAGTAGATACGGGTTGTGTGGTGGCCTTTGAATCTCATATTGATTTTGATGTTGAAACAACTGGCAGCTTAAAATCAATGGTGTTTGGTGGTGAGGGAATTTTTCTGGCTACACTACGCGGCAGCGGTAAAGTATGGCTGCAATCCATGCCGATAAGAAAATTAGTGCAAGCTTTATCTCCTTACGGTAGAAACTCCAGAAAAGAATCAAGCTCCCTTCTTGGAGGACTGCTGGAAAGCTAAGATGAAGATCGATTAAAAACCTTTGGAATAAGAGAAGGCACTTCTCTCTTGTACCGAATATACTCTTCACCAAATTGGCGAATAAGTTTTTGTTCCTCCAGATGTATGCCAATGGGCAAATAAACAAAAACACAAAGCACACTAATGAGTGTAGATATAGTCGGAGTAAACAGAAAGAATCCAATCACAATCAGGATTGTACCGCTATAGATGGGATGCCGTACATAGTTCAGTATCCCCGACCGGCTGAATTTTATTTCTTCTTGTCGTAGTCCGATAAAGGACACTGCATCATGTTCTTTAAATGCACGGCTGACAATAATTACTCCGAAGGTTGCAAGCATCAAACTCAGATAGCGAACCAGTCCCTGAGGATTAAGTAATAGCAATCCCGAAGTCTTCGCATTAAGAAATAGCAATCCCAACAATCCTGCAGTAGAAATCAGGGAATAAAAAATTCGATAAAATCGAAATCTACTCCGAAGGAGATTTTTGAAAAAATTCTTCACGGCATCGGCTGCCAACACACTGTGAATAGCAAAATAAATAATCCAGCCCAATACCAGTAATCCATAGTCTGCCATCCCCTAAAGGTATAGTCTTGTATTCAAAAGTGGCTCCCTGAAGGCAATAAAAACGCAAAACCTGACTATCTTCGGAACAAAACAAGTTTCATGTCTCCATTGAAAATCGGACTGCTTAGAGAGGGAAAAGTGCCACCGGATTTACGGGTGCCCATTACTCCTTTACAGGCTGAAGAAATTCAACAGCGATTTACGCACGTAAAAGTGGTGTGCCAGGAAAGCCCGTTTAGAAGCTTTAGAGATGATGAATTCCGAGACTTAGATATTGAGGTTGTAAAAGACATTAGTGATTGTGACATCCTGATGGGAATAAAGGAAGTTCAACTTGATCACCTGATAGCCAACAAAACGTATTTATTCTTTTCACACACAATAAAAAAGCAACCCTATAACCGTAAGCTGTTGCAGGCTATTCTTAAAAAAAATATCCGGCTGATTGACTACGAAGCACTCAAAGATACGCAAGGAAATAGACTGGTAGCCTTTGGGCGCTTTGCCGGTATCGTTGGTGCCTATAATGGTCTACTGGCTTATGGTAAACGCTACAACCAATTTTCCTTGCGAAGGGCCTTTGAGTGTTTTGATATCAATGATTTAAAACTTGAGTTAAGAAAAGTAAAGCTGCCACCTATTAAAATAATCTTAACCGGTGCAGGCCGGGTAGGTAAAGGTGCCATGGAAACCCTGGACACAGCTGGGATTCGAAAAGTAAGTCCAGGAGATTTTCTACACAGACAGTTTAATGAGCCGGTGTACACTCAATTAAGCAGTGCAGATTATCACGAACGAAAAGAAGGAGGTCATTTTAATCGTGAAGAATTTCATCGTAGCCCCGACCGTTACCACTCAACCTTTCTTAAATACACACACGTTGCGCAATTACTTTTGGCTGGTGCCTACTGGAATCCAAAAGCTCCCGTGCTTTTTACACGGGATGACATGCTCCATCCAGACTTTTCACTAAAAATAATCGCTGACATTACCTGTGATATTAACGGATCGGTGCCCAGTACAAAGCGAGCCAGCACCATTCCAGATCCCCTTTACGACTATGATCCCGCGACAGATTCTGTGTTGCCAGCGCTTAGTAATGAACGCTATATCACTACCATGGCAGTTGACAATCTTCCGTGTGAATTGCCCCGTAGCGCTTCTGAAGAATTTGGCCGGGACTTGATTGATCGGATTTTAAAGCCCTTACTCGTTGGTGATGTAGATGGAATTATCCAGCGCGGAACTGTTTCTGAAAATGGAGCACTAACAACAGAATTCAATTATCTGCAGGACTATGTCTCAGGTACTGAATAAAAAATAATTGTCCGTTATGTTATTATACAACGTCACTTTTGGAATTGATAAACAAATCGAGGACGAATGGATCGCCTGGATGAAAGCGAATTACATTCCTGCCTTGATGGAAACTGGATTGTTTACCGACTATAAGATGTATAAAGTACTTACGCACGATGATGAGAGTTCCGTTTCCTATAGCGTACAGTGTTTTTCCAACACAATAGATCAGGTCTTAAAATATCTTAATGATTTCGCCCCCGCTTTAGTAGAAGTTCACCGGTTACGTTTCAAAGACAAACATGTGGCTTTTAATACCTTGCTGGAAGAAATCTAGTCCTTCAAAATGTCTTTGATTTGATCCGCCTCGAGGTGGCAATTAATCCATTCTGAATCCAGACGGGCGTTATACTTTTTATAAAACTCAATAGCAGGTTCGTTCCATTCCAATACTTGCCACATCATGCCAGTACAGTTTTCAGTTAATACTTTCTCCATAGTTATATCAAACAACTTCTTTCCAATTCCTTTACCACGATGAGATTGCGTAACGATAATATCTTCGAGATAAAGCCGTTTCCCCTTCCATGTTGAGTACCGATAATAGTAAAGTGACAACCCATGAATATTTGAACTTTCTTCAGCTACAAAAAACCCATAGATAGGATTCGGTCCAAAACCATCTGCCTCCATCATAGTCAGTGTATTTGAAACTTCATGAGCGGCACGCTCATACGCTGCCAGCTCCTTGATAAGTTCCAGAACTTGTGGTAGATCTTCTCTTCTTCCTTCTCTTATTACTATCATAGGATAAATAAAAAAGCCCCTTTCGGGGCTTCTATGAAATTTAAAGTTGAATTAATACTCCCAGAGATTATGTTCTTTCTCCATCATTTTCATTTCTTCCTCCCAACGGGCAAAAACCGATTCGCCATAGCTGCGTCCATTTCTTTCGTAGATCTGTTGAATCGTACGATCATCTGGATTTTCAACTTTGTCAATTACCCCATGGAATAATCTCAATTTAAATGCATCGGTAAAAGTTCTGTTCTCAGCTGGGTTGTAGCGATTTCTCCATAATACTTTATCACGCTCTTTCCAATCCTTACTATGAGCCGTCTTATCTACCAGAGCATAAAAATCTTTGTAGTTGATGAATGCAATTGGGCTATAGTTAGTCTCTCCTGAACGTTGTGCTAATAATCCAATAGATAGAATATCGTAATAAAGTCTAGACCTGCGTTTGTCAAAAATCACATCCTCAATAAGTACAATTCCAATGATGTTATCTTTTGTGAAAAACTCAGTCTGAGTTGCTGACAATTCCCACCATTGATTGTCAGTAGGGGGATGCCCAACATTATCATTGCGGGTTGATTGATAATTTTTTCCATTGTAGCTCGCTGGCTCACTGGAAAAATATGACTTTTTTGGATCGTAAGGAGGATCAGTAATCGCCTGATTGCTAACCAGAATCTCTTCAGGTTTTCTTACGTTTTTAAGTGAATCGTCATAAGCCGTAATGTTACCAGACTTGATGCTTCTCAACAAAAAATCAGTAAGATCTGACTGTGCAGATTTAAAACCTCCATTTTGCTTTTCACCAAGGTCAACTGTCCGCTGCACTCTATAGCGATACAGTTGCTCATAATACGGTATCCGCTCAGTAGAATTGGGATTGTAAATCGTATCCTGTTGAGCAGAAACTACACCAGCCAAGCCTAAAGACAAAATAAAGATACTTACGAATTTCATTTTCATTTTATTTACCCATTACGAAAGAGCCTTCCAGCTTTGCATTTACAGGCTTATTATCTGCATCTCCCGGATCCCAGGTAGACCGAACAACCTGCACATTAAAAATAGAGAAACTGTCGCCAGCCCTTAAACCATATTTACTTAATTCTATTGTTCCAGAGCTAAGTGTAATAGGTGTTTTTCCGGTAATCTGCAAGGTCATGCTAGTAACGCGGTAGCCTGCATCTTTGGGATTATTGCGTTTAAACGTCTCATCCGAAATTTCCGGGATCAATCTTACAACAGAAGTTCCCGGAGGTATACCACGCTTAACATCATACTCGCCATTACCCACTTGCAGTTTAGCAAAAGGACTAGGCACTTGCTTTGCCTTAAATTGCTTCACTTCAATTTGAGCCCCATTTACAGAAACGCGTACATCCATCTGAGGACGGGTAGGAATAAGAACGAATTTACCCGAACCTTGTTGTATTACCTTTCCTTGATCACCCGGAACGCTCAATGTAATCCCTGAGGATTCGGCAAGACCTTGAACACTTACAGACATTTCATTACCACAATCTAAATAAAGCGTACTAGCACTTTCTGATTCGAACTTAGCAACGGGTCGCGCAACCTTGTATCGTATCACTTCTTCATACGGCTTTCCCTTAATATTGATCTTAACTTTATAAGAAGCTTCTGCCAGACCATTTTTGTCATAGCTACCCCCACTTGTTCGGAACTTGATTTTACCCATTTGTAATCCTGTGGCAGGATCCTTCTCAACTTTTAGTGGAGAACCATCCTTAAACATTTCAGAAGGCACATCAGAACCTGCTGCAATGAATAAATCAGCCGAATACTCAGCCCCTGCTATAAGCGTATTGGATTCTGCGCGTACCATCGGGAATACTTTATCGGCCTTAAAAACCTGACCTTCAGCAATCGCAAACAAGGAATCCAATGCCGCAGCCTCATATTCCATCACTTTGGTTTGCATTTGGCTAACCGTAGCGATAGCGGCCATTGTAGGAGTACCTTCAAAAGTAAACTGGAGGAAGGTTTTATCTAATTGATTTGTGTTATTCTTAAATTCTTCAAAGTCCTCAGCCTTCTTAGTAAGTTTTTCAAAGGGCTGCTTAAGTGCCATAATCTTATTAAGATCAGTTACATAAGCCACCATCTTCTTTTCAAATTGAATACCTTCTTCTGGCTTTTGGCTGTCGAGCATCAGTTCCTCTGCACGGTTAGTGTTGGTTACCAGTTCCTCGCCTTCAATAGCCGCTCCATCAGGTTCAGTTCGCATCTTCTTTTTTAACTCATCTAAATAGGCAATTGTTGATTTGCTTAATTCCCTAACCTGTTTAGCTTTTTCCTTTGCTGCAACAACTTTTTCGTCTTGGTTGGTTGAACCGATAATTCCAGCCAGCTTTTTCTCGTTGGTTGCATCATTTTCCTCGATCATCTGTACAAGCGTATCATCAATGATGGCAAATTTTTCAAGTACCGCGTTACTTACGTTAAGCGCGAGGAGCGCAGTAAGCACCAGGTACATCATACCAATCATCTTCTGCCTGGGAGTTTCCTTACCACCTGCCATGGTTATTAATTTTTAGTTTATAAAAAATAGAATTAAACGACACTTTAATTGCTGCCTTTCATAGCAGTTAACATACCTCCGTACACCTTATTTAAGGCCGTAACATTGGCGGTCAGGCTACCCAACTCCGAAGTAAACTTCGTTGTGTTTTCACCCACTTTAGAAAGTCCCTGCATAGCACCTGTCAAACTCTCATAGAACTTGTTCATGTTCTTAACATGAGAATCAGCATCTTTCAATTCCATTTCGTAGATCGTATTCAAAGCTGCCAGATTCTTAGTAACCTTTTGAACCTGAGAATGATATTCACTTGTGTCTTTAGAAGCATCTGCCATCGCAGTAACAGCTTTCATAGCGGTTCCGTATGACTTATTCATCTCCATAAGCGCAGAAGAAGCAGATTGAACATTTTTAGCATATTCATTTGTTGCAACAGCTGCATTGGAAAGATTATTCATCTGAGAAGCCGATGTGGCAAGATTGGTAAGACCCTTACCCAAATTATCCAACAAATTTTGGTCAACCTTGGCAGTCTTTAACATCTCATCAATCTTCAGCAAAGGAGAGTCTCCACCGGCAGGACGATTGCTTATGCGTGTAGCCGTTGGATTGATGGGTCCTTCATAATCCTCAGCAAGCTCAGGATATACTTTTGACCAATCTGGTTCATCGTGCTTGGGTTCGAATGCACTCAGGAAGAATATCCCTGCTTCCACACTCAACCCTATCATCAACATTGCATTCGCTCCTTCTAAGTGTAAGATTTTGAAAAGTGCTCCAATAATTACAACCGCTGCACCAATACCATAAACTTTGGGCATAATGGTTGTGAAGAATAACGAGACAAATCCGCCTTTTTTCTTTGCCATGGTTCTTTAAGATTTAAGTTTAGTCCGATTTTTTATAAATATAACCAGAGTTTTTAATTATTGAAATTCAGCCCCGGATGACCTTCCAAGGTTGGTCATTGCACATCGGAAACCGATGTAGGCACGGGTTGAATCTTTGTATTCATAGGTTCTGGTTCCTGTTTCAAGATAGTAGGCAACATCCTTCCACGAACCACCGCGCACCACTTTTCTTGCATTGTATCGCTCTTTAGAATTTCCTTCACGATCGTAGGCATTCTTGTCAATGTATTGTGGGTTAAGATCCCAAACCGTTGGCACAGAAGCAGGGTTGAAGTCATCAAGACACCACTCGGACACATTGCCAGCCATATCTACTAAACCATAATCATTAGGAAAATAAATACCTACCGGAGCTGTGTAAGCAAATCCGTCATCATAGAAGTTGCCACGACCCGGTTTAAAATTAGCGAGCATACATCCTTTTGAGTTACGGATATAAGGATTGCCCCAGGGATATTTAGCCATATCGCGACCGCCACGGGCGGCATACTCCCATTCTGCTTCAGAAGGAAGGCGGAAGGCCGGCATAGGAGGTTGTCCACCGTTTACTTGTCTCCATTCATTTAAGAAAGCTGATCTCCATTTACCAAAGAAATTAGCGGCTTCCCAACTTACACCCACTACCGGATACTCCTGGTAGCCAGGGTGCTGCCAATAATAATCCACTAATGGATCCCCCATATGGTGCGAGAAGTCTTTCATCCACACCGTAGTATCAGGATAATACCTCTCCATAAACTCTTGCTGACCTATCTGAGCAAAGTTAGTAAGGCCTTCTGCTCCGTTAGGGTCTAAAAAGAAGGTTGTAAACTGGAGGTATTCATCATTGGTAATCTCTGTTTCGTCCATGAACAGAGGACCAATCGTAATTTGTTTATTAAAGTTGATCTGAGTAGAAGCAGGATCTTCATCGGCCTGACCCATGTGAAAGGTACCTGCCGGAATGGGAACCATGCCATAGGGTATCACCATAGACCACCCTTCTCTACGCTCCAGTGTGGATTGACCCACAACTTCACCCTGGGCATCACCCCCCTTTTTGCCACCAATGCCAAGCAGACCACAGCCACCTGCAATTGATCCGGCACCCAGAATTAAAGCATAGTACAGAACCTTTGGAGAAACTATTTTCTTCATACTTTTTTTATTAGATCAAGTCTTTCGGTTTGCTAAAGCCAACGATACAGACCCGAAAGTTATTCTTTTTCGCCTTTTTTTTAAATAAGAGAGAGACCAAATTCAACAAAATCTCAAAAAAACCAAAATAATTAGCCTATTAATGTCTGTATCGGGGAGTTCGCACCACCTTTTTTCCGATTGCCGGGTTTACCGGCAGTTCGTAGGTAAGCAAGAATTCATGCGAAGTAGGTTGCTTTGCAGCTTGATCCTTGATCACATAGTCCAATCCATAGCCCAACTTTAACGACTTATCTTTTAATAAACTGTATCCCAACATCAGAATAGCGGCTTCTGACTGTCTAAACGCCAAACCGCCCCACATCGTATCTTTATAGTATGCTATTCCACCCAAATCAAAAGTAGTTTTGGTAAAATCCGACTTAACAAGGGTAGAAAATTGGAATCGCAGATCGAAATTTAATTGATAGTAGTAGCCACCCGTTACGTACATATGTGGTTGAAGTGCATTGCGCTGGCCTGTCCCAAAATCAAACTCTGACTTAATCAGGTGATTAAAACTAACTCCGGCATAATATTTTTCGCGTTGCATAAACACCCCCATAGCCAAATCGGGGCGCACCTGAGATTCCTTTCCGGAATTCTTTAACAGGGGATCATTCGGGTCAATGGGTCGGTACAAGTCAAAGTTTATGGTCTGAGAATAAACTCCGGCCTTCATTCCAAAACTTAGTTTGGTATCCTTCAAGGCAAGGTGATAGGCATAGGAGGCCTGAGCTTCAAGATTATTCTGAGGGCCTAGTCGGTCATTAACAATGTAAGCGCCAAATCCACTTCTTATTTTATTAATCGGGGCCGACATACTTACAATTTGAGTTGTTGGTGCGCCACCTCCACCCACCGTGGGCTGATAGCCTACCCATTGACTTCTATGGATAGCCGTAAACTTTGTAATCCCCTCCACACCTGCATACCCTGGATTATAATACAAGGTATTGAACATGTAATGTGTGAACTGAGGGTCTTGCTGACCAAATGAATCACTAAAAAATGTTGCAGACAGTAAAAGCAAAAAATAGACTTTCTTCACAGTTTCTTATTGAACAGGACTTAAAGATAAATGAATTCTCCTCACACTTTCAATCAGAATGTAATTAAAGTGTAATAAAATATGAGTCTTGTTAAAAACGTAACCCTTAAATAGTTATTTAAATCCGTTGGCTGCCTTTATATAAAGCTCCAGCGCTCCTGTCATAGAAGGAGCATTGGGCAGAGGTGCTTCAATGTCTAAAATCAAACTGGCATCTTTTACGGCTCTTGCAGTAGTTGGACCAAAGGCAGCTATCCGGGTGTTGTTTTGTTTGAATTCGGGAAAGTTGACCAGCAATGAATTTATCCCGGAAGGACTAAAGAATGCAAGAATATCGTAGTAAACATTTTTCAGGTCATTCAAATTGGCTGCTACCGTATGATACATGATGGCTTCTGTAAAATGATATCCATTGTCGGTAAGGAATTCAGGAATATCATTTTTACGAATGTCCGAACAGGGAAACAGGAATTTTTCGTTTTTATGTTTCTTGATGATCTCCAATAAATCTTTTGTGTCTTTTAAGCCCGAAAAAATTTTTCTCTTCCGGATAACTATATACTTCTGAAGGTAATTTGATGTCTGGTCAGAAATACAGAAGTACTTCATCTCCGGGGGCATCTCTAACTTTAATTCGAGACAGATCTGAAAGAAATGATCCACAGCATGGCGACTGGTAAAAATTACCGCGGTGTGCTGAAGGATTTCCACCTTTTGTTTTCTAAACTCCTTGATAGGAACCGCCTCTACTTGAATAAAGGGACGAAAATCAATTTTAAGATTATATTTCTCAGCAAGTTTAAGGTAGGGTGAATTTGCATCGGTAGGAGCCTCTTGAGTAACCAGAATGCTTTTTACTTTTCGCATTCTGTCCGTAACAGTTTCTATCATATCAACACGTATCGGGTTCGGCTTAAAATAAAATCACTTTACCTAAAATCATTAACGGGATGACTTCAGTTGCGCAAAGGTAGGAAAATAAATGAAAAATAGGGAAGGACGTTCGGGCCAATAATTTCATAAACAATAATATAGTTCCCATAATCACCAATACACAGCCTACAGTGAGCAAATGATAGTAATAACCTGTGCGTTGTGTTTGCACAATAAAATAGACAAGGGCAACACTGCCCATAAGGATGTTGGTGACAAAAAGCAGCCGGATGAAATTAAAGAACTGAAAACGAACTGTGTCGCGCAATCCAAAGAGCAGGGAAAAACTAACAATCAAAATTAACTTGATAATGAGGATAATAAATATAAGAGATGACAACAAAAGCCAAATCAGAAAAACCTCACTCGTGGATTGAAACGTGAATTCCCCGGCAAGCCTGACTCTTTCGGGGACGGCTTGAAAGATTATCAACAATAAAAGACCCAACAAAAAACTTATAAGTGCGAAGAAAAACAAGTTCACGCTGGATCCTATACGGCTGGCAACAATGGCTTGATCCCGCTCCTGAATTGAAAATAATTTAACAACATTTAGATAATCGAACGTAAGCCGTGAATTGACCCGAAATAGAATCACCAGGGCCGTCAATAAGATAAAGGAGGCCAGAATAACAAAGTCCTTAAAATAACTTCCCGGACGAAACGGGTTGTCGTAGGCTGAATTTGAGATCGGCAACAGTAACAGAGTTTGAAGAGCATAGACCGGCCTTTTTTGATGAATGCTAACGGAAAGTTTACCCTGGTATCGGGCCCAGAGACTATCTACCTTAAGATGAACGCTATCTTGTGTTCTGACTACCAGCTTTCCATTAATAAAGACCGAATATTCCGATCGGTCGTAAAATAAAAGTTTACCACCCACTGCTTTTTTATCTAATGCGAAATGAATGGTGTTACGTTTCTGATTTGTATACGGAACCAGGGTTTCTTTCTCTTGTACCTTCCAATCCTGCCGAAGGTTGTAGACCGTGGGGAGCGTTTGGGTTAACCCAGTAAGCGATCCCGCTAAGGCAATAAGGAGTATAAGAAAGTGCTTCATGTAAAAATCTGAAAACAAAA
The DNA here is from genome assembly GCA_041736555.1 of Cyclobacteriaceae bacterium. GTDB lineage: Bacteria > Bacteroidota > Bacteroidia > Cytophagales > Cyclobacteriaceae > ELB16-189. The sequence continues at coordinate 145,781 of JBGSTJ010000046.1, read as the reverse complement.
GTATCGGATTCGTGCGGGTAAAGGAAATTCACTTCTGTCTTATTCCATCTATCTTTGGGCCGCATGGCAGGCCTTTACCTTCACATCCCATTTTGCAAGCAGGCTTGTTATTACTGCGATTTTCATTTCTCCACCAATCAAAGTCAAAAATCAGAATTAATAAACCATATCGCACAAGAGTTAGAAATTCAAAAAGATTATCTGCAAGGCGAGCCCTTGGAAACCATTTACCTGGGTGGGGGCACTCCGTCCCTGCTATCCGCCATCGACATTGAAATCCTTTTCAATGCTATTCATAAGCATTATAGAGTTAAAGATCTTCCTGAGATAACGCTGGAAGCCAACCCGGATGATTTGGCTCCTGAAAAATTGAGGGAACTTGCTTCGATGGGGATTAACCGATTAAGCATTGGCATTCAATCTTTCGATGAACAAGTTCTTCGGTTTCTTAACCGTGCCCATACCGCTCAGGACGCCTTACAGTGCGTGACCCACGCGCGAACGGCTGGCATCACCAACATTAGCATAGATTTGATTTACTCCATTCCAGGGCAGGATGATGCATTGCTGAAAAAAAATCTGGCGATGGCCATAGCATTTAAACCAGAACATATTTCAGCCTACTCACTTACAGTAGAAGAAAAAACAGTTTTTGGCCGTTGGGCCAGTCATGGTAAACTCACGGCCATGGAAGAGGATTTATCGGCTGTACAATTTGAGTTAGTGATGAATTCATTAAAAGAGCATGGATACCAGCACTACGAAATCTCAAACTATTGCCTTCCGGGATTCGAGTCCAAGCACAACACAAATTATTGGCAGCAAAGAAAATACCTGGGGGTGGGGCCGAGTGCGCATTCCTTTGATGGCGAAAGTCGGCAGTTTAATGTCAGTAATAATCATGCCTATATAAAAGCTTTGCGCGAAGAAAAAATACCTTTTGAACGGGAAGTGCTTACAACCGAAAACAAGATCAATGAATATATCTTTACTTCCCTGCGCACTGACCGGGGCTGCAATTTGACGTACCTGGTCAATCAGTACGATCATGATTTATTAAAAATGAATGAATCCTACTTGAATCAATTGAAGGAAGCCAATCTAATTCGGCTCATCGAAAACAACATAATTCTAACAACAGCCGGAAAACTTTTGGCAGATAAAATTTCATCGGATCTATTTGTTTCAGGCAACTCGCAATGATGTATCAGGAATTTATTATTTTAACAGGGCCATGACGGTAGAAGAAAAAAGAGTGTACTTATTGTTGAAATCTGTGATCTATCATTATCATGGACTGGATGAAGCTGAGAAAAAAGATTTGGAGCAAGTTTCAACCGATCTGGATGCCAAAGAAGAACTAAGCTGGGCGCTGGATTTTGTCGCGCAGGATTACATTACCGCTTTTGACAGGGCACGCGAATTTCTAAATCATATCATTGGCGATTACCCAAAGAACAAACGTGTTGACCTCATCAATATGGTGTGGCAATCCAACAATGTAAAAGGATACGTAACCGAAATGGAAGCCACGGCCATGTTCAAGTTAGCTCGCGACTGGAACGTAGAGAAAGAGTTAATTGAGTTGGTTCTAAAATAGAACTACAAACTCATCATATCCTTAAACTTCGCAGCTTGTCTGCGACTTACTTCCACCTTATCGCCACCGCGTAGTTTCACCATGAGCCCTCCATTAAACCATGGCTCAATACTTTCCACCCAACTCAGATTAATGATGTGCTTGCGACTGGCTCTGAAAAATGCACGTTCATCCAGCCGATCGTCCAGCGCATTCAATGATTTGTGAATCATGGGGCGATTGGTGTCGAAATACACTTTGATGTAATTGCCATCCGACTCAAAAAACCGGATGTTGGCCAGGCTCACAAACCAACAGCGCTCCCCGTCTTTTACAAACACCTGATCTTCCAATCCCAATTTCTTACCAGCACCACGACCTGCTTTGGCGCGCTCCTTCTCCATAATCTTATGGATGGCTTCGCTAAGCCTTTCAGCCTGGATTGGTTTCAGCAAATAATCCAACGCATTTACCTCAAATGCTTTTAATGCGAATTCATCATATGCTGTGGTAAAAACAACCAACGGTACGGAATCCAACGATTCAAGTAATTGAAAACCGGTGCGGCCCGGCATCTGAATATCTAAAAACAAGAGATCCGGATTAAGCTCATTAATCATCTGTTCTGCTTCATCGGCATTCATTGCTTCGCCTACAATCTCAATGGATGGATGTTCCTCCAACAACTTCGCCAACTCTTTGCGCGCCAGGCGCTCGTCATCTATTATTAATGCTCTCATGAATGTAAATGTGGAATTATTATTTCAGTAAGTACAAAACTATCGTTTTCGTTGCTAATTGCGAAGTGGGCTTCACTACCATATAATAATTTCAACCGCTGCGAGGTATTCACCAGGCCAAGCCCACCCCTGCGTTTGTGGCCGTTTATATGGTAATGGCCGCTGTTGCGGATGCGAATATTGAGTTTATTATTTTCAACTTTTGTTTTTACCTGGATCAATCCGCCTTCTGTTAATTTAGAGATACCATGCTTCACCCCATTTTCAACCAACGTTTGGATCATCAGCGGGGGAACAAGAAAATTTTTTGAGGCCGGGTCGATATCAAACTCTGTTTTCAGGCGCTCTTCAAAGCGAATGCTTTCCAGCCCCAGGTAATCACGCACTACTTTTAATTCATCGCCAAATTTAGTTAAGCCCTTTTTTTCGGTGGTCAATGAGTTTCTAAGAATGTTTGAGAGTTGATTAATTGCCTGCTTGGATTTTTCGGGATTTTCATCGACCAGCGCACGAATGCTGTTAAGTGCATTGAAAATAAAGTGTGGATTCAATTGCGATTTTAGATTGCTCAGTTCTATCTCCTTTACAGAAGCCTCTAATTTTAGCGACTTATTATATCGCTCGAAATAATTGTACAGAAAGTAAAAGACAGACCAAAGGAAAAACAGTATAGCATAGTATACGGATTGGCCTAAAATATTGGATGGATCGAGAGCAACATTCCAGTTATACAGGCCCAGGGGTATAGAAACCGGGATTCGCAGAAAATACATGACCACGCCTAAAAACAATACGCTTGCAATTACACGGGGAATGAGCCGGGGCATGATCATGGCCAGCCACCGGTTGTCGTTCATGTAAGAACGAAAGCCGTGAGTAAGCAAAAAACAAAAGAAGGCCTCGTAGAAAAGAAAAATTATTCGCTGGGTACTTATGGCACCGTTTACCGAAGCAAGCGCAGCAACAATCTGGACAGCGGCATAAAGCATCCAGCCACCTATCTGCATCGACCAATATAACCGTGTCTTATTTACCATACGAGCGGGCAAAGTTAGTAAATCAAAAAACGGATCGTTTTTCTTCTTACACGAACGGGTTAAACAGGCACAAAAAGCAGGCTTACTCTTTAGTGCAATTCTGGCTTTAGGAATTTTCCCGTATAACTAGCCGGGTTCTTCGCAACTTGTTCAGGGGTTCCTTTTGCAATTATGCGACCACCGCCCGCGCCACCTTCAGGCCCAAGATCAACAATATAATCCGCTGACTTGATCACATCCATATTGTGTTCAATCACTAACACTGTATTGCCTTTGTCAACCAACTTTTGCAGCACATCCAGCAAATGGCTAATGTCCTGAAAATGCAACCCGGTAGTAGGTTCATCTAATATATAGAGTGTCTTGCCTGTATCGCGCTTAGAAAGTTCGGTAGCAAGTTTTACCCTTTGTGCTTCTCCACCCGATAACGTAGTAGCATGTTGACCCAACGAAATATAACCCAAGCCGACTTCACTCAGTGTTTGGATTTTTCTGAGAATGCGGGGCTGGTTTTCAAAAAAGTTTACCGCCTCCTCTACCGTCATGTCTAACACATCCGAAATAGATTTTCCTTTAAACCTAACTTCCAGCGTTTCGCGATTGTAACGTTTGCCTTTGCAGGTTTCGCAAGGCACGTATACATCCGGTAAAAATTCCATCTCAATCAAGCGCAACCCTGCACCTTCACAGGTTTCACAGCGTCCACCTTTTACATTGAATGAGAAACGACCTGTTTTATAACCCCGAATCTTTGCCTCCGGCATCTGTGAAAATAAATAACGGATGTCTGTAAACACTCCGGTATAGGTAGCTGGATTGGAACGTGGCGTGCGACCGATGGGTGACTGATCAACTTCAATCACCTTATCTATAAGTTTTAGTCCTTCAATTTTTTTGTAAGGAAGGGGTTCCGTACGGGAATTAAAAAAGTGCTGATTTAAAATCGGGAAGAGTGTATCGTGTATCAAGGTTGATTTGCCGCTGCCCGAGACTCCGGTAATACACATCAACGAACCTAATGGAATTTCAAGATCAACATCTTTCAGGTTGTTTCCGGTTGATCCGGTCAACACCAATTTTTCGCCACTTCCCTTTCTACGTTCTTTAAGGTATTCAATACCAATCTTACCATTCAGGTACTTTGCCGTAGTGCTGCTGTTTTTCAAAAAGACCTCAGGTCCGCCTTCGGCAACTACATTGCCACCATGTCTACCTGCGCCCGGACCAATATCAATAATATAGTCTGACTCAAGCATCATTTCTTTATCGTGCTCCACAACAATCACAGAGTTGCCAAGATCGCGCAAGTCTTTCAATGCTTTTATTAGTTTTGCATTATCGCGGGCATGCAAACCAATGCTCGGTTCATCTAATATATAGAGTACACCAACTAATTGTGTTCCTATTTGGGTTGCCAACCGGATTCGCTGCGCCTCGCCACCACTTAATGTGCGCAATGGCCGATTGAGATGCAGATAATCCAAACCCACGTCAAGTAAAAATCCAATGCGCTTTCGGATTTCTTTCAATACTTCAATCGCAATTTGTCGTTGCTTATCACTCAATCTGTTTTCTAAACCTTCAAACCACTTCTGCAGCGCGTTGATATTGAGTTCAGCTAATTGCGCGATATTCTTATTATCAATTTTAAAATGCAGTGATTCTTTCTTTAGTCGTGCCCCTTCACATTCCGGACACACCTTTGTAATCGTAAAATCCTCCACCCACTTACGAATGGCTTCCGATCCTTCATCTTTTTGTTTTTGTAAAAAATTGATGATGCCTTCAAACTTGGTATTCCATTCCGTGCCCGGGTATTTTACTGAAGCAACTGCCACGGGTTCATCATCACCATATAATAATACCTTCAGCGCTTCTTTAGGGATGTCTTTGATTGGCGTAGTAAGCGTGAATTTATAACGCTTAAGAATGGCTTCAATTTTTTTAAAGATCCAGATATCGCGGTATTCGCCCAACGGCAAAATACCACCGCGACTGATGCTTAACTTTTTATCAGGAATGATTGAATCCTCTGTGATCTCTTCAATAATGCCTAACCCCGTACATGATGGACAAGCCCCATAGGGAGAGTTAAACGAAAAGTTATTGGGTGCAGGCTCATCATACGATAAACCTGTTTTGGGATCCATTAAAAATTTAGAGAAGTGATGGACTTTATTTCCCTCGTCCATAATCATCACTACACCTTTGCCCTCTTTCATAGCCGTAGCGATTGACTGGGCAATGCGATGACGATCCTTCTCGTTGGGAACAATACGATCTATTACGATCTCTATGTCGTGGATTTTGAATCGGTCAACCTGCATTTTTGCTGTGATCTCAAGCACTTCACCATCTACACGTACTTTCGAATAGCCTTGTTTTCGGATCTGAACAAACAACTCCCGATAATGACCTTTGCGGCCTTTGATTACCGGAGCCAGTAAGGTTAATTTCTTTCCATTAAAGTTAGAAATGATGGCATCCAGAATCTGATCTTCTGACTGGCGCACCATTTTATCTCCCGAAAGATAAGAGAAAGCTTCGCCAGCCCGGGCAAAAAGTAATCGCAGAAAATCATAAATCTCGGTTACAGTGCCTACCGTTGATCGCGGATTGCGCGAAGTAGTTTTTTGTTCAATAGAAATAACCGGACTGAGTCCATTGATCTTATCCACATCCGGACGTTCAAGATTTCCGATAAAACTTCGGGCATAAGCCGAAAAACTTTCCATGTATCTGCGCTGGCCTTCCGCATAAATGGTATCAAAAGCCAGGGAGGACTTACCGCTGCCGCTAATACCAGTAATTACCACTAGCTTATTGCGCGGAAAAGTGAGACTGATGTTCTTCAGATTGTGTTCGCGGGCTCCAACGATTTCTATATAGTCATGACCGGAAAGGTCGGTGATTTTTTTTGCGGTCGCAGATTTGGACATTTTGAGAGATTAGTACAAAGGAATACAAAATAGTGAGGAGGATTGTTCTTCACAACGAAAAGAAAAAGCAAATTACTTATAAACTGATTTTATGCTACCTCTTTACCAGTTGCCCACTGCAACATTTCAAACCAATCTTGGCGATCCAGTTTGATATCAATAGCTTTTGCTCCTTCGGTAATCCGTTCAGGTTTTGTGGTACCGATTACAGGAAAAATAAAAGAAGGATGGCGTAATAACCAGGCTAGTGAAAGCTGGCTATACGAAGCGTTGTACTTTGAAGCTTTACTGAACATCTCGCGGTCGTTGGCATTCAGTTTGCCCCCGCTCAGTGGCGACCAGGCCATCGCTGAAGTTTTCAGTTGTATCAATAAGTCCAAATCGCCATTAAATAATGGATCCACCCGCGATAACGAAATCTCAATCTGATTTGTGATCAATGGAAAAGATAAAAACGATTGCAGCATCACAAACTGACTCGGTGTGAAATTAGATACTCCAAAATGCAAGACCTTTCCATCCTGCTTAAGTTTGTCAAATGCTTCTGCAACTTCTGTTGGATTCATCAACGGATCCGGACGGTGAATGAGCAGCGCTTCAAGCCTATCGGTGCCAAGCATTTTTAATGAATTCTCTACGGACCAAATGATATGTTCACTGGAAGTATCATAATGCTTTACCCAGGTTTTCGGTCTTTTTAAGGAACTGAATTTAATGCCACATTTTGATACCAGTTCCATCTTACTCCGCAAGCCGGGATTTTTTTTCAGCACATTGCCAAAAAGTTCTTCATTGCCATGATCTCCATAAATATCAGCATGATCAAAGGTGGTGATGCCTTCATCCAAAGAGGTATGAATTAATTTAGCAATGGTGTCTTGCGAAACTGTGTGCCAACGCCACACCCCGGAAATAATGCGCGAGAAGATGGGCCCTTGTGGATGAATTGCGAGACGTTCCATATCAGCTATTTTAATTGTTTGATCAATTCACTATAAAGTTCAGTCAGATTTTTTTCAGAACGCCCAGCCACTTCAATTATTTCTTTCAACTCTACCCTTCTGGGGTTATCATAGTTAGCATCGTTGGTTAGTACGGAAACGGCACAACAAGGTAAACCGCAATGATTGGCCACCAGCACTTCGGGCACAGTTGACATTCCCACGGCATCGGCACCAATAGTATGAAGGTATCGATATTCGGCACGGGTTTCCAGATTCGGGCCCATCACCGCAGCATATACACCTTGGTGAAGTTTGACCTTTTGCTTAGAGGCTATTGCAATCAACTTATCATTCAGCAGTTTTGAATAAGGACTGCTCATGTCAGGAAATCGCGGACCTTCATGAGCGAGGTTAGATCCCCGTAAGGGATTATCAGGTTGCAGATTGATATGATCCTGCAGCAGCATCAATTCTCCATGTTGCCATGCAGTATTAAGATTACCCGCTGCGTTTGAGATTAGTAAATATTTTACCCCCAACCTTTTCATAACCCGAACTGCCAGCGACACTTGTTGCATGGAGTAGCCTTCGTAATAATGAATGCGACCCTGCATGACCAGCACTTTCTTTTTGTTGAGATTACCGTAGACCCATTGGCCTTTATGGCTTGCTACCGTTGACACCGGAAAATGCGGAACCTGATTGTAAGGAATGGTTTGTATTACCTTGATCTGGTCAATAAATTCGTTGCCTAACCCTGTACCCAGGATCACTGCAATGTCAGGAGAAATATTTTTGTCGCGGAGGTAGTTGGTGGCCTCGTTGATAGCCTGCTCATAATCCTTCCACACACAATTCAGGTTACTGATGTTGAAAACACTTCTTATTGGCCGTCTTGCGTTTGCACCTGGTGCCATCGGCTGTTTTGCCACCACATTGGTTTAGCTTTGCCTTTCCCAAATCATTGGGTTTGCAAATGTCGCAAGCTCCTTTACCTGCTTTTTTGGCATTGGCCATCTTCAAGGGTTGCGCATCGCCTGAAAGTCTGCAATCGGCAGTATGATATTTTTCGCCTTTCGCGGAAGAATAAACGGTTTGGCTATAACCTTTGATGGCGATTCCAAAACAGAAAAAGAGGGTAATAAGTATATACTTTTTCATAGTCTAATTGATGAGTTTTAGCAAGTTCAGACATTTATGCCAAAACAAAAAGTAAGAGGTTCGTGCGTCTACCATAACCATTTCCGGAAATAGCTAAAATAAAAAACGTCCATTCCTGAAATCAAGAATGGACGTTAAAATTGTGTACCCGGGACGGGAGTTGAACCCGTACAGATATTACTATCCACAGGATTTTAAGTCCTGCGTGTCTACCAATTCCACCACCCGGGCGGATTAATTACCATTTTAAAAAAGAACCCCTCTCTTTATAGGAGAGGGGTTTTGAGCGGGAAACGAGACTCGAACTCGCGACCCCGACCTTGGCAAGGTCGTGCTCTACCAACTGAGCTACTCCCGCTTATTAAATGGGACTGCAAATTTAATAGCTAGCCTCAAATATCCAACAAACACCAGTTTTTTTCAAAAAATCTAAATGCTTTAGTCCGGCAAGCTAAGGTTACCAACCTTCCCATCCATTTTCGAAAATTGGAGTCATGCGGGATTTACTTACTTTCTCAATAGTGTGAAATCTAACAGGTTGTCACCTTTTTCTTTATAATATCTTTATGTAAAGTCGGGCTAATTTGATACCGGCTTTATAAAAGCATCTCTACTTTTGTCGTGTCAAAAGACACATGCTACACGACATCTTTTATAACCCACCAAAAAAGACACAGTATCTTATTAGCATAATTGCTGTGCTTTCTGTGGTTGGTATCGGCCTTGCCTTACACAATCTGATAGGTTATCGCGTAGTCGCATTTCTGTTATTGGTCACCGTTTCAATACTTGCCTTGTTTCTGGAAATTGTTCCGGTAATTATTGCCGCTGTTTTAAGTGCCCTTCTGTGGGATTTATTATTTATCCCACCACGCTTCACCTTTGCGATTGGTACCACCGAAGATCGCTTTCTCTTGCTCATGTATTTCATCATCGCACTCATTCACGCAGTGCTCACATACAAAATAAAACAGGTTCAAAAAGAGGTGCGCTTACGCGAGGAAAAATCCAAAGCAATTAAATTTTATAATACACTCCTGAATTCATTATCGCACGAATTAAGAACCCCCATCACGACCATCATAGGGGCTACCGACAATTTAATGAATGCCGAAAAACTTTCTGAAAAAGATAAAACCGAATTACTTTCAGAAATCTCAATTGCCTCGCTGCGGCTTAATCAACAGGTGGAAAATCTGTTGAGTATGTCAAGACTGGAGTCCGGAATTCTTCAACTAAAGAAAGACTGGTGTGATGTGGGTGAATTGGTTTACACGACCTTGAACCGTTTTGAGCCCGCCATCTCAAATTATAAAGTCTCTGTTTTTATTCCCGAGAATCTCCCGCTATTCAAACTTGATTATGGTTTGATGGAGCAAGTTTTACATAACCTGATAAGTAATGGCCTGCAACACAATGCGGAAGGAACCGATTTGGTAATAAATGTCGATTGTGTAGAAGAAAAGTTGTTAATCACTATCTCCGATTCAGGTAAAGGGTTTCCGGAAAAAGAAATTCATAAAGTATTCGACAAGTTCTATCGGGTACAAGGTTCGCGCTCAGGCGGTACGGGTCTCGGGCTTTCAATTGTTCGAGGTTTTATAGAAGCACACCACGGCACCGTTACCCTTGCCAATCTTCCCTTGCGGGGAGCTTTATTTACCATTGAAATACCCACCGAGATATCGTACATAAATCGACTGAAAAATGAATAGCGCTTCGATTCTGATTATTGATGATGAGGTGCAGATCCGAAAACTGTTAACGATTACACTGGAGTCGTATAACTATCATGTACAGGCTGCCGTAAATGCTAAAGATGGATTGACAGCAGTAGCTAACCATCCTCCGGATTTAGTACTTCTCGATTTAGGATTGCCCGATGAAAGCGGGCACGAAGTTCTCCGGCATCTGCGCGAATGGTACACCCATCCCATTATTATATTATCTGTACAAAGTACTGAAGAAGATATTGTAAAAGCGCTGGACAATGGCGCGAATGATTACCTGATCAAACCGTTTCGCACGGGTGAATTAATGGCTCGGATCCGGTCGGCACTTCGCAAAGCGGCCACAGATGAAAATAATTCAACAGCAGAATTTGGAGATTTAGTTATCGATTATGCCGCTCGCATAATTAAAAAGAATGGTGCCATCATCAAAGTAACGGCCACCGAATATTCTCTGTTGGCACTGATGGCTAAAAATGAAGGAAAAGTATTGACGCATCAATACCTTCTCAATCAGATCTGGGGAACTTCGTATACGAATGAGTCGCAATACTTGCGCGTATTTGTAGCACAACTAAGAAAAAAAATTGAAACTGATCCCAACCGTCCCGTTCACATTATCACAGAATCACGGGTTGGCTATCGGTTCGTAGCAAAGTAATTCAACACCATATTTATTAAACATCATGAAATCGAATAAACATTCGGACAGGATCACTATTGCCAGTTTGTTAGTAACACTAGGGATCATTTACGGAGATATTGGCACCAGCCCGCTCTATGTTATGAAGGCGATTATTGGAGATCGGTTTATTAATGAAATGATTGTGTTTGGCGGCATCTCGTGTGTGTTTTGGACTCTTATCTTCCAAACAACTATCAAATATATTTTTCTCACGCTCATGGCGGATAATGATGGTGAGGGTGGAGTGTTTTCATTATACGCATTGGTGAAACGGTATGGAAAAAAGTTGGTGATCCCAACCATATTGGGAGCCACTACCCTTTTAGCTGACGGTATTATCACCCCACCCATTTCGGTTGCCTCCGCAGTGGAAGGGTTGGAAATGGTGATTCCCGATTTACCCACGGTACCGATTGTTGTTGTTATTCTTTCCTTGTTGTTTTTCTTTCAGCGCTTTGGAACCTACAAAGTGGGTAGTGTTTTTGGTCCGATTATGACGGTTTGGTTTAGTATGTTGTTCATTGTGGGGGCAAATCAGATTTTACATTATCCGGAAGTCTTCAAAGCATTGAATCCTGTTTATGCGTATGATCTATTGGTAAATTACCCACATGGCTTTTGGTTGTTGGGTGCCGTGTTTCTTGCGACTACCGGGGCCGAAGCTTTGTATTCCGATCTTGGTCACTGCGGAAGAAAAAATATTCGCATCACGTGGGCTTTTGTAAAAGTTGCGTTGATGACAAACTATATGGGGCAGGCAGCGTGGTTGATGCATCAGGGCGAACCCCTGCTTGGCACGCGTAATCCGTTTTATGAAATGATGCCCGAATGGTTCTTAATTCCAGGAATTATAATCGCCACATTCGCTGCTATCATCGCTTCGCAAGCGCTTATCAGCGGATCGTTTACATTGATCAGCGAAGCCATGAGTCTAAATTTCTGGCCGCGGGTCAATGTACGCCAGCCTACTGAACTGAAGGGGCAAATTTATATTCCCAGTGTAAACACTATTCTTTGGATTGGTTGTGTGCTCATGATTTTATACTTCCAGAGTTCAACGCACATGGAGGCCGCCTATGGGTTTTCCATTACCATCGCCATGATGATGACAACTATACTATTAAGTTATTTTATGATCTATCGGATGAAATGGAATATTTTTTTTGTGATTGGCATCCTGCTTATCTTCTGCACCATTGAAATTTCTTTTTTCATTACCAACGTAGTAAAGATCAAAGAGCGGTGGATGTTTCTTTTCTTCGAACTGTTCATTTTTCTTGTAATGTACGTTTGGTATTTCGCGCGAAAAATCAATAATCGTTTTGTGCGGTTTATTGAATTGGGTAAATACACCACTTCCATCAAAGAATTGAGCGAAGATGATGAGATACCCAAATTTGCAACACACTTGATCTACCTCACCAAAGCCGATCATCGTGAACAAATTGAAGAGAAAATTATCAAATCAATTTTTGCCAAAAAACCCAAGCGGGCCGATGTGTATTGGTTTCTTCATATTGACAGAACCGATAAACCCTATACGCTCAGCTATGATGTAACCGAGCTTGTGGATGATAAAGTTATTAAAGTGACCATCCACATCGGGTTTCGTATTCAGCCCCGGTCGGAGTTATACTTTAAAAGAATTGTACAAGAGTTGGTAGCTAACAAAGAGCTCAATCTTCACATCCGGCCCGATGGCTCAACCCGCTGGAATCCGGAGCCCGATTTTAAGTTTGTGATTCTTGAAAAGTTTCTTTCAGTCGAAAATGAGTTTTCTGTAAGTGAAGGTTTACTTTTAAATAGTTATTTTTTTCTTAAACGACTTGGGCAAAGTGATGAAAAAGCTTTTGGGCTCGACAAAAGTGATGTCGAAATTGAGCAAGTTCCGTTGGTTTACCACCGAGTAGAGCAGGCAATATTAACTCGAATAAATTCTGATTTAAGAAAATGAGATACTTTTTGATTCTTGTGTCGTTTGTCATCTCCTCGAGGGTATGGAGCCAGGTCACTCTTGTGGATTCACTGGACTCTTATTCTGGGAAATTAACGCTGGAGGGTTATCTCGATACCTACTTTGTTTACGATTTCAATAAACCTCCTTCCGGAGATCGGCCCTATTTTGTATCGATGTCAAGGCACAGCGAAATGAGTATTAACCTTGCCTTTCTCGCGCTAAATTACTCTTCATCAAGGGTTCGGGCCCGATTAGCTCCAGGATTCGGAACCTACATGAATACAAACTATGCCAATGAGCCTGGCACACTAAAGAATATTCTCGAAGGCTATGGTGGGGTAAAACCATGGAAGAACAGAAATATCTGGATTGATGTTGGAGTTTTTAATGCTCCCTATACAAACGAAGGGGCTATTTCAAAAGGTCATCTTTGCTATACTCGGTCTTTCTCTTCTGAATATTCACCTTATTACCTTTCGGGAATTAAAATAACTCTACCTCTTTCACAAAAATTGAATGCGTATTTATTTATGATCAATGGTTGGCAACAAATTCAGGATCAAAACAATGGCAAATCCATTGGAACTCAGTTGGAGTATCGGCCATCTGAATTCTGGATGATTAACTGGAGTACGTATGTAGGTAATGAAGAATCATCCAGTCGGCCGGAATTTCGTACTCGCTTTTTTCGGACATTTACTTTACTTATTCCAAAGGAAACTTGTCAGCTACAAGTTGTTTTTATGTCGGATTACAACAAAGAGATGGAATGACTTCTGCCACATGGTGGCAAGCAAATGTTGTAGGCCAATATAGCCTCACTAAAAAGCTATCATTAGCAGGCCGGTTAGAATACTTCAATGACCCTGAAGAAGTACAGATTACTCCAATAACTGGCGTTTCAGGTTTCAATAGCTACAGCAGCTCGATGGGAGTAAATCTTAAAGTAACCGAAAATGCTTTGTTCCGTTTAGAAGGCAGAACTTTCTTCTCCAACAAAGAAGTTTATGAACGAAATAACGAACCTGTTAAAAACAGTAGTCTTCTTGCCGCCAACCTGACTGTGTGGTTTTAATAAAACTCTTCCTTCTTACAACTTTCCCTTCTTCATCTCCTCTATAGCATAATTAGCAGCCCTTGCCGTAAGTGCCATATATAATATAGACGGGCTTTGATTGCCCGTGCTGGTCATGCAGGCACCATCCGTAACAAATACATTTTTACACAGGTGCATTTGGTTCCATTCATTTAATAAAGATGTCTTCGGATCGCGGCCCATCCGGCAGCCCCCCATTTCGTGGATGTCAAGGCCGGGAGGTTGGTGGGTATCATATTGCTCGATCTCTTTAATTCCGGCTTTCTCTAACATGGCTGTACTCTGCTCTAAAAAGTCTTTGGTCATTTTTTCATCGTTGTCGTCATATCCCACGGAAGTGACCAGTAGCGGAATACCCCACTGATCTTTTTCGGTTTCGCTCAGGCGCACCAGATTGGTTTCTTTCGGAATAGTTTCGCCTTGCATGTACATATACACGCGCCAGCGGCCGGGCGTTTGAACTTGCATTTTTAAATCGGCTCCTAAGCCACTATTTTTATCGGCCCACCAGCCTTCGCGAAAAGCGCCCGTGAATGTTGTAAACCCGCCTATATAATCAGTGTCTTGCTTTTTAAGGTTGCGATAATTCGCGATGATGGGTTCCGTAGGATTGCGACCAAAATAATATTTATCTTCAAATCCATCCAACACCCCGTTTACCGATGCGCGATAATTATGAAACGCTACATACTTGCCCAGTAATCCGTTATCATTTCCTAATCCATTAGGAAACCGATTTGATTTTGAATTGAGCAGCACGAGATTACTATTAAGTGCCGAAGCATTCACAAAAATGATTCGGGCAAAAAAGTCGATCACTTCATTTGTATTGGCATCAAGGATGCGTACGCCCGTTGCCTTCCCCAGTTTTTCATCATATAAAATAGAGTGCACTACTGAATGCGGGCGAATAGTAAGGTTCCCGGTTTTCTTAGCCCATGGCAACGTAGACGATACCGAACTGAAGTAACCACCAAACGGACAACCACGCATGCATAGATTTCGGGCCTGGCACTGCCCTCGGCCTTGTTGCAAGTGAATTTCTTTTGGTTGGGTGAGATGAGCCCAACGAGCCTGCACCATGAAGCGGTCAGGAAAATGTTCCTTTATTTTTTGTTGCATGTGCGCCTCCACACAATTGAAGTCGAAGGGCGGAAGAAACTCACCATCGGGCATCGCATCAACTCCATCGTTGTTTCCACAGATGCCAATAAATTTTTCCACATGCGAATACCACGGGGCTACATCCTTATAACGAATTGGCCAATCGAGCCCATACCCAAAACGAGCCGGTGCCGAAAACTCATATTCACTCCAACGTTGTGTGGCCCGCCCCCAGGTTAACGACTTGCCGCCTACCTGATAGCCGCGTATCCAATCAAAAGGTTTTTCTTGCACATAGGGATGATCTTTGTCTTCAATAAAAAAATGTTTGTTGTCTTCCGCAATGCCGGCTGACTTACTAATCAATGGATTTTCTTTAAGAAACTCGTCAGAAAGCCGGCCACGATGAGGAAATTCCCACGGATTTTTAGTAGCCGTTGGATAATCTTTGTTGTGAACTACATTTCGGCCTCGTTCCAATACGAGTGTTTTCAATCCTTTCTCACAAAGTTCTTTCGCGGCCCAGCCACCTGAGATTCCAGAGCCAATAACGATGGCATCGAATGTTTGAGTGTCTTTTTGATTGAATGGCATAGAGTACGGTAGATTGAATGATGTAATTTAAGAGAAAGAAGTAACAACTATCGATGATTTACATGTTCGGTTGTGCACAAGATTGTACGCTGCCGACCAGAGTTTGCGCAGCGAATAGTACTATAATTGCATTAAAGGAATTGTTTTTTGAACAATTCGATCCAGGCTTCGTACAAGGATTTATTAACCACAACCAACTATGAGTAAAATTATACAGTTTGGCGAGTCTGTAGCGGATTATCAGGTGCCCGTACTGAATGAACGCGAAATTCGTGCCGCAGCTGGCATCATGTTCTTTTTTGCTTTCCTTTCGCTCTTGTTGATTCTCTTTAAAAATGAATTTCTACTGGCCAAAACCGTTATCTACCTTTTCTTTTTTGATTTCCTCATTCGCCTTTTGATTAACCCGCGCTTTGCGCCTACTCTTATTATAGGTCGCATTATCGTAGGCAATCAAAAACCTGAATATGTAGGCGCGCCCCAGAAAAAATTCTCCTGGTTTATAGGCCTAGCCCTTTCCGGAACGATGTTTGGCCTTATGGTGATCTATAACACGTGGAGCATCTTTACAGGACTATCTTGTCTGATTTGTTTGATCTTCCTCTTCTTTGAAGCTTCCTTTGGAATCTGTCTTGGCTGTCTTGTCTATAATCTTATCTACAAAGAGAAAGCAAAACTCTGTCCTGGCAATGTTTGTGAACCAAATGAGCGCGAGGAGATTCAAAAGGTATCACGCGCACAATGGATACTGGCATTTAGCTTTGTATTGTTCGTGACTGGATCTGTCTACTTTCTAAAAGACAATTTTAATAATAAGCCAATAAACTTATTTAAGAAACTTGAGGTGACGAAAGGGGTTAATTAACCTATGGCTATTGGAAAGGATAAAAAAAGAGACTGTAGCAACAGTCTCTTTTCGATTTGTAGTATTTCTTTTACTTATTAATTCTATTGACCGGTTTGGATATAATCCAGGTCGGGTAGCCGGTCGAGCGAACATTGCCTGTTTCACCGGCTTCTGCTTTGCTTGCATGCACCCCCTTAGACTGCACGAAAGAAGGCGCACCCTGCGTTTTTATTTTTGTAGGCTTGTATGAAGCCAGGCTTTTATTACTATAATATTGCACGCCTTTGGAAACCGGCCAGCCATTGGCCCTGGATTCAGTCGATTGTGCCGATACATTAAACATGATCAACGAAAGTGCCAACGCACTCACTACTTTAAGAATGGATTTCATACTTCTGATTTTTTAAATTTTTGAATAATTGATTTAGTGTTCTTGTTCAGGACTATATCCTAAATAAGAAATACACTATTACTCAAATAGATGGGTGAAGTATGTTGTTTTACGAGATGTTGATCGAATAGAAGATTCGATGCAAGTCTTGTGTTGCGCAACACATCAGTTGGCTTATAGGTAAGGAAAAGAAGAGAAGGCTTAACAAAATTGCTTCTTCTTACCTGCGATTTAATCTTTAGAGCAGGAACCAGATTTTCACTGGTTTCTGAAGACTCAGATGTCTCCATTTTCAATCGCTCTATTTCACACCACGGGTTACCGGCCACCGCTGATATTTCGGCCAGTAAACTAAGTGCAACGAGAAATAAGGATACCAGGGTTTTCATTCTCCTCAGTTAACGAAAGACACGCGCCTGAGGTTCGCTTTGAGTAAAAGAAAAATGAAGATTTTCATTTCAGTCCATCGGTAAAATGCTTGCGCAATTTTTCCTGATTGAATTTTTCTTTGTTAAAATTTTCTGAACCTCCTTTAGGAATAGATAGTGATTTGAAATTATCGCCCAGAATTGCTTTTGCCTGGTATAAAATCTGTCCTACATGCGAAGAATAATGCGCAAGTTGACGCTGAATAGCTTCTAAAACAGACTGTCCTTCGTTTCGAATATAAATCACCTTAGACAAATCTTCTGGTTTTAGATTATCGAGAGCCCGAAGGAGACTATCCCAACCTTGGTCCCACGCAATCAGCATTTTTTCTTTGTCAGGGTAAGTTTCTTCAAACTCTGCTTCCCGGTTGCGCCAGGACTTTTCACCATCCGTGGTTAAAAAATCAGTCCACCGCGAGAGCATATTCCCGCTAAGGTGATGAACAATTAATGCAATGCTGTTGCTGGCATCGTTAGGCTTTTGTAATACCTCCTCATCAGTTAATTGTGCGATAGCACCTTCACCCAATTTCTTATAATAGCGAAAAAGCTTAATGGCGCTTTCTAAAAAGATTTCGTCATTGGATTTCTGCATACGCAAAAAATGACACAGCTACTCTACTTCAGCAGGTTCAACTACATTCTTTTTTGGATCCCGAAGATTCTGAGCCTCGTATTTCTTTCTCAGTTCTGCCGCTTCTTTTTTATTCTTCGAATGCAGAATGTGTTTGGGTACACCTTTCAAATCCCAGATCAAACCTACTGCAGCAAGTCCTCTTAAAATATAATAGGTGATGTCAATCTCCCACCAGAAAAAACCCTGGCGCGCGGCTGTTTCGTAGTAATGATGATTGTTGTGCCAGCCTTCACCCATGGTTACCAATGCAAGCACTACACTATTTTTGGATTCATCACCGGTTTCATAACGTGGCTTACCAAACTTGTGCATGATGGAGTTAATCGAAAATGTGCCGTGATATAAAATAACTGTACTCAAAAAGAAACCAATAAACAGCGTGCTTAATCCAGCGGTGGTAAACATGGCGAGAATACTTCCTCCATTCACAATCCCGCCAAGGGCAGTAACGATCACAGCAAGAATTGTTGGCGCAACCAAATAATGTTCGTTCAACCACACTAACTCTGGGTACTTGGCATAATCTCCAATTACTTTATAATCTGTTTTCTTAAAATCGGGTCCTACAATCCAGCCAATGTGCGAATACCAGAAGCCATAAATTTTCATGGAGTGCGGATCGGCCGGAGTATCGCTATGACGATGATGATGACGGTGATGAGCTGCCCACCACAATGCACCTTTCTGTGCAGTGGTCTGCGCCATAAACGCAATCACAAACTGAAACCAACGCGAAGTTTTATATGATTTATGTGCGAAGTAGCGGTGGTAGCCACCCGTAACCCAAAACATGCGGAAGAAGTATAAAAAAATGCACACCATCCAATCGAAGAAAGTAGCACCCGTCCACAATGCGCCCAACGGCATCAGGTGAATTAGTGCGAATGCAATCTCTTGCTTCAATATGGGTTTACTTCTCACCTCCGGAACAACAGCTTCTTGTGCCATGATTTATCTATCTAATTTTTAATTTAATGGAGGCTGTCTCAAAAGTCAATTAAAAATTGAAACGTCATTCCGGCCCTTGAGCCGGAATCTCATTCTATCTCTCAAATCTGGGATCGCCCCGATGCATCGGGGCGATGACTAGATGACTTTTGAGACAGCCTCCTAAAACTCCTAGCAAAGATAACGCTATCCCTCCATATAAATTCAATGAGTATTGATGACTGGCAAAATTTGATGCAAACGAACGTTAAGAACAGGATGAAATAAGGATCAAACCTGATTTAAATCATGCAATTGATTACCCTGGGTCAACTGAGTATTTGATTCCTGATTTTGCACGGATTTCATCCAACGTTTGCATTAACAACAAGGTGAGGTTGTGTGTAAGCACCGGGCTTTCGGTTAGATTATTTTTCATACACTCATTCACGTGACGGGCTTCGTATTCGTAACCATTTCCCTTTGCCTTTTCAAAGTCAATGGCCTCTCGTGTGTCAACTATTCCTGAATAATATTCAAGATGTGTAGTGGGACCGTGAAAACGATGGGTTAACCGGATTCGTCCTTGATCACCGGCAATATCAGCACCCGTAGCCAGGTTTGAAGCGAACGTACAAAACAACTGAGCTATCGCGCCATGATTATACTGAAACCGAATAGCGCATTGTTCATCCACTCCGGTGGATGCCGGAGTCATCACTGCATCGATGTGATCCGGCTTACCTAACAAATCAAGCGCGAGAAAAATTGGATAAACACCAATATCCAAGAGTGCCCCACCACCCAATGCCGGATCATATAGCCGGCTGGGAAAGGGTGGCGTTGGAATAAATCCAAACTCTGCATTCAGATATTTTATAGTTCCCACTTTTCCTTGTGCAATGAGTTCCTTCATCTTAAGATAATGCGGCAGTAAGCGAGTCCAGAACGCTTCCATGATAAATGTATTCTGTGCTTTCGCAAAATCAATCATCTCTTTGGCTTCGCGATAATTGATCGCAAATGCTTTTTCACAAAGCACTGCTTTTTTATGTTTCAGGCAGAGCATCACATGCTCATGATGAAGGCCATGGGGAGTGGCCACATAGATTACATCTACTTCAGGATTGCTTACCAACGCTTCGTAACTTCCATGAACATGTTTCGCTGGGAAATCTTTTGCGAAAGTCTCAGCCGTGTTTAGTTCACGGGCACCCACGGCAATCAGTTCAGCATCTTCTACGAATTGAAGGTCAGCGGCAAACTTGCGGGCGATCTTGCCGCATCCTAAAATACCCCAGCGGATTTTCTTCATTTGAAATCTAATTTCAATTATTACCTAGTTGTTCAATAATCTTCCGATATAAGGATATTTCGTGGTCATGAAAATATCCAGTATCGTCATTTTTAAAATGATAATTGGAAGAAAGTTTTACAATCACAATGTCTTTATCAGGATCGATATAAATGAACTGACCATAAATTCCCTGGGCATTAAATTCATCCTGGCCTCCATAGGGTATCCACCACTGGAATCCGTACCCATCTTTTCGTAACGCAGTGTTTCGTTTACCGGGCATCACATGGGGTGCATCCGGTGTTACGGAGGCAATCACCCATTCTTCAGGTACCACCTGTTTACCTTGCCATCTTCCTGAGTCCAAAAAGAGTTGTCCTATTTTAGCATAATCACGAGCGGTTGCGTTTAATCCGCCAATGGCAAACTCCATCCCGCTTTTATCAACAATCCAATAAGCGTCAGACTCAGCTCCAATTTGCGACCATAACTTTTCATTCATATAATCAGTAATAGAGCGGCCGGTGGCTTTGGTTAGAATCATTCCCAACACCTGCGTATCAATACTCACATATAGATTATAAGTACCTGGCTCGCGTGCCCGCTTCAATCGTCTGGCAAAGTCAGACATGGGCATGCCTAACGCAAAGTATCTGCCCATCACGTTAATGTCAGAATTAAAATCTCCGTAATCTTCATTGAAACCAACTCCCGATGACATTTGCAGCACATCTTTTATTCTCACTTTATCATAGCCGGTGCCCGCAAATTCTGGTAAGTAATCCGTTACGGTTTGCTCAATGCTTTTTATTTCCCCCTCACTAATGGCAATGCCGATAAGTGCTGAGATTACAGATTTTGACATCGACCACGAAATATGATGATCCGTCTCTGTAAATTGATTTGAATAGTTCTCGTAATAGATTGTATCATGACGAATGACCAGCAACGCATCGGTAAGTGTAAAGTCAAGATAAGCTTTTGTATTAACTGTTGAATCTTCGTATTGAAAAGTTTGGGGAAGTGTTATTGGCTGCGATCGCTTTGCAAAGGCGTGTGGCTTCTCTGATCTCGGGACCATGGTGGTGGTGAAAATGTTTTTTACATTTTTAAAGTTGTTTGAAATTGAGCCCGGATCAAAGAATGTAAGCACCTTATAAAGTTGATAGGCTTCCTGCCGATAAAAAAGTGCTACCACGAGTATAACCAGTCCAACTACGCTTGCCAGGCCAATTCCAATTTTGCGGATAGTTTTCATGAAGATCAGTCGTTGATAGAGACATAATATTACTTAAAATTTATACCCGCTGCTAACCGAAAATAGCTTCGATCTAAGGCCCGGTGAATGAACCTTCTCGATTTCTTGATCCAGATCAATCCCAATTCCCATCTTAATTGATTTTTATCAAGCAGTGTCTACCGTATTGGCGCTGACCTTTGCCTTATAAAATTCATAACCGACATGAAAACAAAAAATCAAATCAATCAAATTATGATGAGCTTGCTCATGGTGTTAATGACGACTCTTATCACCCAGGCGCAAACTACGCAAACCATCCGGGGCCGTGTGGTGGATGAAGTAAGTAAAACCCCTCTGATAGGTGTGAACATTACCATTGTCGGCACCGATCCGATCTTAGGCAATGCGACTGATGTTGATGGCAACTTTCGGATTGAACAAGTGCCCGTAGGAAGGCAAACTATTAAAGTCTCTTACATCGGCTACGAGGAACAAACTATTCCTAATGTAGTGGTCACGGCAGGCAAAGAAGTGATTCTGAATTTAAGTCTCATTGAAAACATTAGCCAATTAAACGAAGTAGTTGTGGTCGCAAACACCCGGGATGATAAAACCGCTACCAATAACGATCTGGCCATAGTAAGTGCCCGGTCTTTTAATGTAGATGATACCAAACGCTATGCAGGAGCCTTGGGCGATCCTTCGCGCATGGCGGCTAACTTTGCCGGTGTGATCGGTGGCGATGATTCGCGTAACGACATTGTTGTGCGTGGAAATTCGCCCACCGGCATGCTGTGGCAATTGGAGGGCTTAAACATTCCCAATCCCAATCACTTTGGTTCACTCAACAGTACTGGTGGCCCAGTGAGCATGTTGAATAACAATAATCTTGACAAATCAGATTTTATGACGAGTGCTTTTCCAGCTCAATACGGAAATGCAGTAGCCGGTGTGTTTGATATTCGCTTGCGCGATGGAAATAATCAAAAGTCAGAATTTGTTGGTCAGATTGGGTTCAATGGTTTTGAAGTTGGAGCCGAAGGTCCGCTGTCAAAAAATGGTAAAGGTTCTTACATAGCGAACTACCGATATTCAACGCTGGGAATATTTAGCGCGTTAGGTATTGAATTCGGAACCGGATCTAATGTTCCACTCTATCAGGATTTAAATTTCAAGATTTCACTTCCCTCAAAGAATGGTAAATGGTCCATCTTCGGACTTGCTGGCAATAGCTCTATTGATCTGTTAGGAAGCGAAGCTGATTTAGAAAGCTCCACCGATTTGTATGGAAGCGAAAATCAGGATGGATTTCCACGTTATAAAACTGGCATCGCTGGAGTGAGCTACGAAAAAAATCTCTCGAAGAAAACATTTATGAAACTCACGGCCGGGATAAGCGCTACAGACGAAACTTTTACGGGTGATTCGCTTGTGCGTGATAATAATGATGAAGTAGTGGCCCGTTACCGTCAATCCGAAGCTGCTTTTAACACCACCAAAGCTTCGCTTGTTGGTTTATTCCGTACCAAGTTCAACTCTAAAAACAGTATTAGTTATGGCTTCAATGCTGATATGTTAAGTTTTGATTTCTATAACCGGGATATTTTTGCCAATAACGGAAGTGACTCGGTGCGTATTAACGTAGAAGATGTTACTTCACTCTATCAGGGCTTTGCCACCTGGAGACATCGATTTAATAATAAGTTTTCGTTTAATGCAGGCCTACACACCCAATATTATGCATTGAATGAACAAGCCGTTGTAGAACCCAGGCTAGGCATTCAATACATGATTTCAGGAAATCAGTCGTTAAGTGTTGGCTATGGAATTCACAACCAGGTGCAAAGTCCTTACGCTTCCTATGTTCAAACTAAAATATCTGATACGCAATATATACTTACCAACACCGACCTGAAATTTACAACCAGTCAGCATAGTGTAATCACTTACGACTGGAATATCAGCGACAACCTTAGACTGAAAGCAGAAGGTTATTACCAACAGTTATCGAATGTTCCTGTTGAACAAAGATCAAGTTCATTCTCGGCCATCAACACGGGATCAAGCTTTGTTCCTGTCGATCAGGATAGCCTTGTGAACACCGGTGTAGGCACTAATTATGGAATTGAACTCACGCTTGAACGATTCTTTAATAAAGGTTTTTATTTTCTGATTACCTCTTCTGTTTTTCAATCTAACTATGAAGGCAGCGATCAAGTTGAGCGCAATACAGCTTATAATACGCAATATGTGGCCAACGGTCTTTTTGGAAAAGAGTTTTCGTTGGGCTCCAGACAAAAATACCTATCCATCAATTTGAAGGTAACTACCATTGGCAGCAAGTACCTGACTCCTATTGATTTTGATGCCTCTCAGCAGTATGGCCGAACGATCTATAAAGAAAACGAGGCGTATTCTGAAAAACAGGATCCCTATTTCCGAACCGATTTGAAAATCGCTTATAGAAAAGAATATAAAAAGAGCACACTCGAAATCGCGCTTGATTTACAAAATGTAACAAACAATCAGAATATTTTCTCGCAGAGTTACAACCCCAGAACTAATACTATTGTCACTCAATATCAGCAAGGATTCTTCCCGGTACCATTCGTTCGTTATACTTTCTAACCTGTTAACCACCCCATCTCTTCAACAAAAAGAGGTGGGGATTTCTTTTTAAGTTAAGCAGTTGTTATGTTCCAAGTGCTTCGGCAGATTTTGTTATCTTTCCGAATGGACGAATTTTCAGCCCTCCGGAATTACGTGTCGCGCTTCATCACGTTTACAGAAGAGGAATGGCGCGTTCACCAATCTATGCTGGTGCGCAGATTTTTGAAAAAAGGAGAGTTCATATTGCGAGGTGGTGAAATTTGTAATCATGTTACATTTCTCAATAAAGGGTTTGTTCGTGTCTACAATATTGTCAATGACGAGGAGCTAACTGCCAACTTTGGCTTTGAAGGCAATTACGTAACCGACTACACGAGTTTTGTATCGCGCAAGCCTAGCCTCGATTACATCGTTGCGATGGAGGATTTAGAAATTCTACAATTGAGTTATACTGACATGCAGGCCGCTTTTGATAAATACCCGGTGTGGCAAAAGTTTGGACGCCTGATTGCTGAATACATTTTAATCTTTGCAACTGAGCGAAGTCGAAGTTTTCTCTTCCTTACGCCTGAAGAGCGCTATCTCAAACTAATGAAAGACCGGCCTAAGGTAATTGCCAATGTTCCTTTAAAATATATTGCCTCTTATTTAGGCATCACACCGGAAGCGCTAAGCCGCATTCGCAAACGCATGAGTGAAGGGTAACCATGCTTACTTATCTACTACTGCAGAAGTTACAATTGGATAATACACGGTATTAGAACTACGCTCAGAATCATACTGCATATACACCAACCGAAATACTATCGCGGCTTGAGCCAATAATTCTAGTGTATCCAGTTGTTGTTTGCTCACAATCACCTTATCATCATTGATTGACAAAAAAGAAGTTCCTTGCTTAAAATACTGAGGCTGCTTTTTCTTTCCGGTGCGATCAATAACAAAAGAATCACCTGCGGTTGAAATGACGTCAATTTTTTTCTTGCCTAACTTAGAAATGGTTGCTACCGGGCGATGTGTTTGATTGTTTGTGATCATGCACACGCTTTTATCCTTCTTAAGTTTCAGGAAATACTCTTCGCCCTCATAGTTGATCGTTGCCGACTTAGAAATAAAACGAACCTTTAACGAAGCAACTGTTTTGTCGTTTTGAACAAGGGGAATCTCTACCCGCGGCAGTTGCCACTCGCCTGCAGACTGAGCCAATAAGCTGTAAGAAGTTGCACTTAATATAATACAGGAGAAAATTAGCACGTACTTTTTCATGGAGGTAAGATTTCTTGATCCAATAAACGCCTCCTAAAAAAGAATGGTTTCTATGTGCTGATAGGTAATTATGCCATTTAAGCTAGCGACTCAAATAGCTAGTTCCAAGAAACAAAAAGATGAATCCAAAAGGTTTCATCTTGCTTTGAGCTGTACGTTTAGTCGCACGATGTCATGAACAAGTTCATCTTTAATTCCTGCGTAAGCCACGCCAAATTGTTGCCGATCAAATCGTATCTCGGCTTGTGCGATAAACAACTGGTCAGTTTGTGTGCTAGGCTCCACCTCTATTTTCCATCGTTTTGTAACTCCCTTAATGGTGAGATCGCCAACAACCAAATACTTTACAGGATTATCCGGGTGTACCCGCACCTCCCTAATTTTAAACGAGGCTGTTGGAAATTTGGTCACATCAAAAAAATCCCCGGCTTTAAGATGATTTTCCAGTTTCCGTTTAGGAATAAGATCTGAATCTGGAATATCCGTACAGGTAATTGAATTCATATCGATTACAAATTCGCCTCCGGTTAGTTTCTGATCTTTGACCTGAACAAACCCGGATTTGATTTTAACAAGACCCTGATGAAAGCCCACCACTTTAGTACCTGTCCACATTACCCTCGAATCAGACGTAACTACATTGAGTTTATTTTGGGAATAGCTGATAGGACCTGCGCAGACCAGGAGAAAAAAAATTAAGTTCTTCATACAAGAGCTGAATAAGAGTTGATTAATAATCCGGAACATTTAATCCAAGCACAATGTTGCGCGTGCCTTCCCACACAGTTGCATTCTTTTTGAGTTTAATTAATCCGGATCCCCCGCGATTATCTATGCGCGATCGTTCACTTAAAGCAAGTAAGGGATCATCATCAAAAACATACTCATCAATCCAATAATAACCTTTGTCGGGTTCGTAAATAATGGGATGAATGTGCTGTGGGTTATTGCTATTAGGATACGAAGCCGGGCGAATGGTTCTAATTTCATATTCACCTCTGGCATTTGACTTTACCCACCCCCGGATATGGCCATGCCTTACAGCATGGGTTTGATTTTTTCCTGTTGAATACAAACCCTTGTTGTCGGTTTGATAAACATATAAAATCACATCCGGGGCCGGAGTCTTTCCGTCTTTCTTAAAAATGACACCTCGAATTACCATAGGCTCTCCGGGTTCACCTGCCATTACTAATGAACTAGTAGAGGTAATCGATTCAGGAATACCATCAAATATCATCTGGCAATCCTCACATGGACCGCCAACCTGCTTAAATGTATATGCTTGCTTTTGAGCACA
Organism: Cyclobacteriaceae bacterium; assembly: GCA_041736555.1. Classification (GTDB taxonomy): domain Bacteria; phylum Bacteroidota; class Bacteroidia; order Cytophagales; family Cyclobacteriaceae; genus ELB16-189. The sequence continues at coordinate 119,272 of JBGSTJ010000046.1, read as the reverse complement.
CCCGCTTGATGCGATGAGAGCGAATCCGGTAAGGGCGTAGATGACTTGCATGGCTTAGTATTTATTAATTTGAATTTACGCGTAATGTGTTGCCCGGTTCTGCAAACCTGACAAGCTGTATCCTATTCTTGACGAACAGCAGGCACCCACATCAGCAGAACACAGAAAACCCGTACTTTTGATTATGCCTCGTTTCCTTTTATATCGATTGGATCACATTCTATTCTGGACCCTTACTGTGTTCTTTCATGGCTACACCCGATTGCCGTGGATGAACAAAGCTGGTATTAGTCAGTTTGTTCTGGAATTGATAGTTCGCAACGGACTTCTGGCCTGTGCAATTTATCTTACCATTCTATTCTCTATTCCACGATTCACGCAGGGTAAACAGGCATCAGGCATGCTGGGCATAGTAGTGGCTCTCGCGATATATGTGCTAGGTAAAAATGCGCACGATGTGTATTTCTACGGGTATGTAGTAGGCGATCCTGAACGTCAGAATTTTTTCTACAACACGTTTTACAATCTGTCGATTGTAATCTTTTATCTGGCATTTGCCATAACCTTATACCTGAGCAAGCAGTGGTATCTGCAACGCGAACAGATGCGAAAAATTGAACTTGAAAAACTACATACCGAACTGGAATACCTGCGTGCACAAATCAATCCTCACTTTTTGTTTAATTCCATAAACACCATTTATTTCCAGATTGACAAACAAAACCAAACCGCGCGTGAAACCCTGAATAAATTTTCGGACATGCTACGTTATCAATTATACGAATGCAGTGGCAGTGAAATTGCGATTGAAAAAGAAGTAGCCTACCTCGATAATTATGTAAACCTGCAGCGGTTACGAAAAAGCAATAGTTATGAAATTTCATTTAAATGTTCCGACAACCTGATTAATTTTTCCATTCCTCCACTTTTGCTTATTCCGTTTGTCGAAAATGCATTCAAGCACGTTTCGGATTTTGTCAATCAGAAAAACGAAATCAACATCCATCTTCATAAAACCGATAAGCTTTTTACATTAACAGTCATCAACACCTACGATGGAGCAAGCCCAGAGCCAACAGAGCCTGGTGGCATTGGTTTGAAAAATGTAAAACGCAGGTTGGATTTGTTGTATAGCGATTCGCACAAGTTAATTATTCAAAAAACAGAAACTCATTATTCAGTAACACTAGAACTTCCACATGTATGAAACTAAAGTGCCTGATTGTTGATGACGAACCTATAGCCCGACAAGGAATGGAAGAATACGTTCAGGAAATTTCATTTCTTCAGTTAACCGGATCTTGTGATAGCGCCTTGAAGGCAAGTCAACTTCTTGAACAAAAGCCAGTTGATCTTATGTTACTGGATATTCGCATGCCCAAACTATCGGGCATTGATTTTCTACGGGGATTGCAAAACCCACCCTTAGTAATTTTTACAACGGCTTATTCTGACTTTGCCGTGGAAAGTTATTCGCTCGATGTGATTGATTATCTCTTAAAACCCATCTCCTTTGAGCGTTTTTTGAAAGCTGCAACAAAAGCCCTCGACTACTATTCGTTAAAACAAAAATCAGAATTCGATCCGCAAGCAGAATATTTCTTCATCAAGTGTGATCACAAATTTGAAAAAATAAATTGTGCCGATGTTCTCTATGTTGAAGCCATGCAGAATTACTGCATTATACACTTGCAATCCAAAAAATTGATTAGCTACATTACATTAACCCACATGCAGGAAAAACTACCGTCTAACCGATTCATGAAAGTCCATAAGTCCTTCATTGTAGCCATGGATAAAGTGACCGGTCTCAAAGGGAATCATTTAACGATTAGTACCTTGCAAGTTCCCGTCAGTCGCAGTTTGAAATCAGAGGTAGCCAAAAGAGTTTTAGGAAACAATCTCTTAAGTCGATAGTAGCTTATTATTTATCGAACTTATACCCGAGGGTGCGCGCAACTTCGGTAATCAGGTAATCTTTGTCTTGCAACAGTTCGCGGGCATAATCCATTCTTACTTCCGAGAGATACTCGAAGATACTTTTATTAAATACCTTTTAAACTGAGTCATTGGCATAGGATGTCCCAGCATTTTCGAAGGGAAGATTCATGATTTTTTTCTTAGTACTGTACCAATAATCATCATTAGCAGATTTATTAGCTACAACTATTGACACATCGTTGAAAGATTAATTCTATACGTAGCCGTTTTCATCAAACTTCCTTATTTTTCCAAAGATTATCGGGGCATCACAGAATCCCATAATAATGGAATGAAAAAAATCTTATTAGTTGAAGACGAAACCAGCGTGGCATCCTTTATCAAAAAAGGATTGTCGGAGGAAGGATACGAAGTAAGCATTGCGCTGGATGGAAGTACCGGCTTGCAAATGGCTTTGGCTAATTCATTCGATCTGATCATCCTTGATATTATGCTGCCTGGCATTAATGGTCTCGAAGTATGCCGGTCTATTCGGCAACAAAATACAAGTGTTGCTATTCTTTTTCTTACGGCCCTGGGAACGTCCGAAAATGTGGTGATTGGATTAGGTGTTGAAGCAGATGACTACTTGATAAAACCGTTTAAGTTTATTGAACTACTTGCCCGGGTAAAATCATTACTTCGCAGGACAGAAAAAGCAACACCCGCAAGACCTGTAAGTGATGGGGATGAATTTCAGATTGGCAACCTGATTGTAAACGATTATACGAAAGTTGTAAAACGAGGTGAGCGAATTATCTCATTAACTTCTACGGAATACCGTTTGCTGCTGTTGTTTATAAAAAATCCAAAAAAAGTTTTGTCTCGAATTGAAATATTGGAAGCTGTATGGGGTATTAATTTTGATATGGCAACCAACGTGGTGGATGTCTATGTGAACTATCTGCGAAAGAAGATTGAAAAGGATGGAGCGCCTAAATTAATACACACTGTTATTGGTATGGGCTATGTATTAAAAGAATCTGATGAGGACACAAACTAAAATCGCATTGATATTTTTCGTGGTCTCCATGTCCACCATTGTGTTGCTTAGCGCCAGTGTCTATTTTTTTATTATTCAATACTCGTTTGCAGATTTTTATAAGCGTCTTGAAATCCGGGGCGTGGTAACTGCCAAAGCTGAGTTAGATCAGGAAGAGGCAAGTGCTGCGGTGCTGCAAGAAGTGCGTGAAATGCATTTGGAGAAATTGCCTGAGGAGAAAGAGTATTTTTATGAAATTACACCCGGAAAGACATTTGAAACCGAGGCAAAAGAATTGAATATCCCTCATTCCTTTTTTGATGATCTTATAAAAAAAGGAGAGGCCACTTTTCAGAATAATAATACTTTTTATGCCGGTATAAAATATCAGGGAAAGAAAGGATTGTTCGCAGTTATCGTTTCAGCAGATAATTATTATAATTACCATCACCTTTCTTATCTGCGTAATATCTTCTTTATTGGTATTGTTGCAGCCTCTCTATTTTCACTTTCGATTGCCTTTGTTTTCTCGCGACAGGTTTTTAATCCGGTAAAGCAAATTACCGATCGGGTAAAAGAAATCAGCTCACAAAATCTCCATCTCCGACTGGAATCAAAAAAAATAAATGACGAAATCAGTGAATTGGAAACAACATTCAATAATATGCTCGATCGTCTGGAAACCGCTTTTGAAACGCAAAACAATTTTATCAGTAACGCATCCCACGAACTGAGCACACCGTTAACTACGATTATTGGGGAAGCAGATGTAACACTTTCAAAAGTAAGGGACACCAAAGAGTACATAGGTTCCTTAATGGTAATTGTACAGGAAGCCGAGCGCCTCGAAAAAATTACAAAATCACTTCTCTTTCTGGCCCAAACAGGGTTTACCGGAAACTCGCAGAAGTATGATAAGGTTCGGGTTGATCAATTGATTTGGGATGTAAAAAGTACGATTGACAAACTAAATCCAAAAAATAAAGTACAGCTTAACTTAAGTCTGATGCCGGAAGATCCTGCCAAATTGAAAATCCGGGGCAATGAGCAATTGCTTTTATTAGCGCTAACTAATATTGTTAACAATGCTTGCAAATATTCCAATAACCAACCTGTCACACTTTCGATTGGAACCCTGGAAGATAAAGTCATCATTGTAGTAAAAGATTCGGGTATCGGTATTCCGGAAAATGAATTGAAGTTTATCTATGATCCGTTTTTCAGGGCCTCGAATACAAAAGAATTTGAAGGTTATGGAATCGGCTTGCCATTAACGAGAAATATCGTGAGGTTACATGCCGGAGAGATTACGGTAACCTCTAAAGTAAATCAGGGCACCGTAGTGCAACTCACTTTTCCAAAAGGCAATTATTCAGTAGGGTAAACTGTGTGTCAAACTTAATTTTTAAGCCTTTTCTTTGATCATTCTCGCTCAATATTTTGCCCATTTTGAGGCTGTATCTGTCATTATTTTTATTCTTATCACATTTTAATCTCGCTCTTATATCGCTCTAATGCGCCCGTCCTAGATTTCGAAAAAATCAGAAAGACGTGCAATGAAAAGAACGATACTTATTCCTACCGATTTCTCAATTGATTCGTTAAAATTTCTTGTTGAGGCTGTTCAGTCGGTGCAAATCGGCAGTATCAATGTTGTATTTCTTCATTGTGCTCACTTACCCAACTCTATTTTGGATCTTCTCTTCTACTCGAAGAAGGAAATCATTAAGTCGCTGGTCACGCCAACCTTTGAGGATGCGTGCAAAGTTATCCGAAACAAGTACCAGTCAAAAATCAACTCAACTCGTATTGAAATTTTTACAGGTCACACACAAACAGCATTCGAAAATTTTCTTGAGGGCAATCGGATAGACGAAATTTTTGTGCCCGAGAATTATATCCTGAAGATTTCTAAAAACAGTTTTGATCCCATGCCTTTTATACAACGCACCGAGTTGCCTATTACGCAAGTGACTTGGAAACAAGGCGGGGATATTCCGGAAAAAAATCAATTAGCAGAATTATTTCTAACCTGAACCAATAAAAAATTCAAGGACATCAATATTTAATGTTATGAGTAAAGCTATTCAACCCACCAACGCTTTAGAAAGGCTTAAGCTTTTCTTCACCTTTTTTGATAGCCGCTTTGAGGATCTGCATCGCAGCAATTGGAGATCAACGATCTATCGTGATTTTAGTGCAGGTTTAATTGTTGCGCTCACTGCCATACCCATGGCTATGGGATTTGCAATGGCCATGGGACTGAGGCCTGAACAAGGCATTATAGCAGGTGCATTGGCTTGCATTGTTGGTAGAACATTTGGCGGATCCAAATATCAGGTGTATGGACCCACCGCGGCTTTTATTCCGGTTATCGCTGCCTTAATATATAAGTATGGTGAAGCAAACGGAGGTACCGCGGCCGAAGCTCACGGATTTCTCGTGTTAGTCTCGATTATAGCGGGTGTAGTTCTTATGATATTAGGAGTAGCAGGCATGGGAAAATATGCAAAGCTTGTTCCTAATTCAATAGTGGTTGGTTTTACCGTTGGTATTGCGATTGCAATTGCATTAACCAATGTTGAAGATATTCTGGGTATAGAAAGTTTTGCGGATACTATCGGGCAAGATGAAAATATTAAAGGCGGATTACTGCACAATCTCCAGGTAGCGGTAAGCAATCTGAATAAGATAAATGTATGGTCAGTTATTATCGGGCTTGGAACATTTTTCGTTACCCGGAGATTACTTAAAGTTTCAATTTTCATTCCGGCTCCCCTAATTGCAATAGCTGCGGCAACAGCCGTAACTGCCTTGCTTCTTCCCGGCAAAGGAGTCATTCTTGTACGCGATATTTATGGAAGCATTCCTAATAACTTTTTTGTCTTCACCGGGCCTAGTTTGCCAACATTTACCACTACCGTACTTATTGACATTATCTATTTTGTATTAGCGATAGTATTTGTGTCAGGGGTAGAGAGTTTGCTGTGTTCCAGCATGGCCGACCGATTGGCCAATAACAAGAAAACACCCTTTAATCCTGACAAAGAATTCTGGGGCCAGGGACTGGTTCAAATAATTACTCCATTGGTTAATGGATTTCCATGCACGGGCGCATTGGCACGGACTGCTACCAGTATAAAAGCCGGGGCTATGACTCCATTGGCTGGATATTTTAAAGGCGGTTTAAAATTGTTTATGGCTTATTACGCAGCTCCATACCTTGAGCTAGTACCGATGGCTTGCATTGGTGGTATTCTATTGTGGGTCGCCAGCAACATGATTAAAAGATCAGAAATTAGAGAAGTCTTTAGCACTGGCAAATTTGAAATGGCGATGCTGGTATATACTGCCATCATGGTGCCCGCTACCGATTTCCTGACCGGGGTGCTTTCGGCTATGATCATCTATTTTGTAGCTCAAAAAATAATACCGATCGTTCAAAAACAAAGAAGGCATCGAAAATCAGAAATATTTCATGCCAAACAAACTAAACGTGTTGAAGAGGAAGAAGAAGTGGCAGCTTGATAAAATTGGTTAGGTGGGGTGATGTGAATCCTGTCAATGTATGACAGGATTCCTTCTTTTGAACTGTTAGCACTTTAAATATGTATCCCTAGGTTACTTCATCAAAATCTCATTCAGTAGGCGAAGGTTCAATTCTAGATTTAAGTCGATTCAACAAATGTTTTAGTGGTCCAAAATAAATATTGACAGCAAACGTGACGAAAGCTAATAAATAAATAATATTCTCCAGGTCAAGTCTGAAATTGTAGGATGCCAAAAGTTCTATTCGCAACCAGGAGATAATTACGATTTGAGTTACTGGAATCAGAAACCCAAGACTATCATACCAAACTGTGGTGTTGTTTAGCAAATAGATAAACAGAATAATATTTAATGAAACGACAATCAACATTACACAAAAGTCCCAAAATTCACTTAGCTGATTGATCCCATCTTCATTTAGTATCATGGAAATGATATTGGCATGAATAACCGAACCTAACATATCCGGTAAACTTCGACCGGCAACTGTAGAATTAAGTGGTGTATAAAATCTGTACTCAAACAGTGGGTCCTCCAGATATTCCTCACCCAAATATGCTAGTAAAATAATTCTACCTTGTATAAGTTGTTTATCAAAATTTCCTTGACTCAAGTCGTCATAATCAAGTACATCAAAGTAAGATGCTTTTGAAATCACTTTGCCAAAAATTGAGTACTGATAACTTCCTACATTTCCTCTATAGTTTATCAACTCCTCGACTTCATTTAATATCTGTAGGGTATTCCTACGAGATAAAAATCTTTGAGTCTTTATTGAATCGTAAGCAAAGGCCAATTGAATGGATAATGCATTTATTTGCTCACTAGCAATTTGAATCGAAGGAATAAACGAACGGCATTGTTCCGCGCTAAGCGAATCGCCTGAACCCACGACCAAATTAGCAAATCCATTTTTTGCAAAAGAACTAAATTCCTGATCAGATAATTCTAATGAATCATAACCAAATTCACTATCATTTAGAGCTACACTTTTGTAGAGTCGGGTTGCCAATACCACTTTCCCTGAATTTTTTATAGCCCGACTCAATGCATTGTTAGCCAATGTATCAAGCATTTGGGGACAATTAATTGTATCTCTGACATAGCAATTAAAAATAACGTCTACTCCAATAGCTTTCGGGTTATAACTATTTATCAAGTCAATTTGTCTTGCAATGTCTAAGCGAGAACCTTCCGAGATATTGATAAGTGTAATTCGGCTTTCCCGAGGCTCATCAGGTCGGAGCTTGAATACAAAATCTTCCCAGTGAAAATCCTGTAACGCGATAAGTTGTGGGAAGGCCACTTGAAAAAATACAAGCCTTGTAACCCAATTTGCCCCATACCCAAGCGCAAACGTTAACAACAGAACAACAGTAAAATCAATAATTTTTTGCTTCATCATTACCCATTCAATGAAAAGTTACAAAAATGTAACTTAAGAGGTTGTTTTTAGCGAATTAGCGGGGTTTTTAATTTCCAACACTCTTAAAATCTCATTTAGTTTATACTTAGCCTCCACCTAACTGATGGTTGTAATGTTTAGTTTCTCAGCATTTCGTGAATGACTCATGGTTAACTTCTAATCTTTATAACCCATCGACAATCCTGTATCGCCAATTACAAACAATTCTACACTCGCCTGTTTTGTGCTTTTATTTTCAATAACCAAGGCGGTATTTTTATCAACCTTAACTTTTATTGTGTGTCCGGGCTTTACGGTTTCAAATGAATGGCGACCACCGTCTACCGGAGCGCGATGGAGTTCAATATCTTCCTCTGCGATATTCTTGAGGCGCGCACTAAATGTTCCATGCTGGTTATTGCCAAGGACAAAACTATTATTGGCATCGATAGTAGTAGTGGATCTTAAGGTGCCGCAGGCACTTATTAAAAGTCCAACCAAAAAAATCATTAATGCAGTTTTGATATTCATAAGGTTTTAAATTTTGTTTTGCTGAGTTGCACGACAAATCTGATGATTCAGTTATCCATTTCTGTCTCAAAAAGCATTTTGAGACTAGTTAATAAGGTATCAAATTAGTTGAAATGGAATTATGATACGTTTTGATCAACCCATTCTTTGGGTGTAAACCCCGTCACTTTCTTGAACGACCGGTTAAAAGTTGCCTTAGAGTTAAAGCCACAGTCCATACCTACGCCCAACAGCGTTTTGGTTTTATGATCGCCTGCTTTTAGTCGCAAGCATATTTCCTGAACCCGATATTCATTGACGAAATCATTGAAGTTTTTCCCGAGGCCGGAATTGATAGCTTGCGAAACAGAGCTTTCTGAAAGTTTTAATCCCTGAGCCAGTTGGTTGAGTGTTAATTCCACATCGATATAAGGCCTGGCTTCCATCATGTGCAATTTTATACGATCGAGAAGGTGAGTATCCACTGTGGTTACTCTGGCAGGAGCATGTTGGGTTTCATCGATAATGGTATTTTCAAACACCAAATCACTTCGATGCGTGGAAATATACCCCGCTATGCTCAGGTAGTACAACAGCAATGCGCGAACAAAATAATCCCAGAAGCGCACATCATACCCATAATTAAACCAAAGCGAAGTCAGACCAAATGCCCATTCCAAAAGACACACCATCATTAGAATAATCAGAAAGTTGCGTATCCAGATTAATGAAACCGGTGGCAAGTTAGAAAAGGTCGAAGGCAACCAGATACGATAAGCCCTATAATGCCTTATGGCGAGTGTAGTGTAAATCGTCAGGATCAATAAATCAATTATGCCTTCTATTAAAAAAAAATAATTCGCGGCAAGTGTGTCCATCAACTTCAACTTGGCAGGTACATGAATAGGCCATATACTAAAATGGACAATATAGTAGATGAAAGCTGGTATAAAATGAAACCATTCCTTACCTAACAGCTTGTAGTTTGTATTGGTGATCGACTTCACATACAGATACGCTAAAGGCGCATAGAGAAAACTGGCTCCGAAAGGAAAGAAGGTAAGTACCTGGCTATCATACCAACCCATCCACCCGGCAATGTGCTCGCCCAATGTAGCGGATAAACTCAATAAAAATGCAGCAAGTAATTTATCCGATAATCGGTGAACGCGAATGCCTCGCTCAACTAGAAGGGCCGAAAAGATCAACGCCTGTAAGGCGGCCATAATCAAAAAGAGGGAGCGAAAATCAATTTGAAAACTCACTTCCTTAAAACAGAAAGAATCTCATTTAGTTTCAACAACGCCTCCACAGGGCTAATCGTATTGATGTCAATCTTCTCCAGCATTTCGTGCACTGCCTTGGATTTGGGATCCATTTCAAACAAACTCATTTGTGCTGTCGCCTTCGGCAATTCATCGAATTTTGATTTCGATTCGTTTCTACCTGTACGTCCTCCTGACGGATGTTTGTCCTTCTCCAGAAAGTGAAGAATCTCATTGGCACGTAGCACTACTTTGTTTGGCATACCAGCCAACTGCGCTACATGTATACCAAAGCTGTGTTCGCTGCCTCCCTCTTTTAGCTTTCGCATGAAGATGATCTTATCACCCACTTCTTTTACACTTACATTAAAGTTTTTTACGCGTACTAAATCTTCGGTGAGTTGATTGAGTTCGTGGTAGTGGGTGGCAAACAACGTTTTTGGTTTGAAGTCCTTATGATTATGGAGATACTCCACAATCGCCCAGGCGATTGAAACACCATCATAGGTGGAAGTGCCACGACCAATCTCATCCATTAAAATCAAACTGCGGTCGCTCAGGTTGTTGAGAATGCTGGCGGTCTCCGTCATTTCTACCATAAAGGTGGATTCACCTCGTGATAAATTATCAGAGGCTCCAACCCGGGTAAATACTTTATCGATGATCCCTATCGTGGCCACTTCCGCAGGAACATAACTTCCCATTTGCGCCATTAACACGATCAACGCAGTTTGTCTCAGCAAAGCGGATTTACCTGCCATGTTGGGACCGGTAATCACCAATATCTGTTGCGTCTCATTATCGAGATAAATATCATTGGGCACGTAACTCTCACCCACAGGCAATTGCTTTTCAATAACCGGATGGCGACCTGCTTTTATGGCCAATCGTTTTGATTCGCTGATTTCAGGTTTGTTATATTTATTTGTTTTGGCTGTTACTGCAAATGATAACAAACAATCCAGCACCGCTATTACCCGGGCGTTCTGTTGAATTTGTGCCACGTAATCGGCTGTATGATGCACTAACTCCAGAAAGAGACGCTGCTCTATCACCAGCAATTTATCTTCTGCGTTCAGAATTTTTTCTTCGTATACTTTTAACTCTTCGGTAATGTAGCGCTCGGCATTTACCAGCGTTTGTTTACGAATCCAATCGGTGGGTACTTTATCTTTATTCGCATTACTGACTTCCAGGTAGTAGCCAAACACTTTATTATAAGAAATCTTCAGCGAGTTGATTCCGGTTCGTTCGATCTCACGTTTTTGTATTTGTAACAAATAATCTTTTCCTGAAAAGGCAATCGCTCGTAGTTCATCCAGCTCTACATTTACTCCTTCTTTTATTATACCCCCCTGATGAACCAGCATGGGGGCATCATCTTTCAGTTCTTTCTCAATCTTCTCAAGAAGAAATTCACACTTATTCAATTGATCGCCCAGCTTCTTCAATTCAGTAGCAGTAGATTTTTCTAACAACTCCTTTACAGGAAGTATCGCCTTCAAGGATCGTTTCAATTGAATCAGTTCCCTGGGATTAATCCGGCCCACCGCTACCTTCGATATCAAGCGCTCAAGATCTGAGATCTGATGCAGGTGCTCCAGGATCTTTTCTGTAAGATCATGATCCCTATAAAATTGCTCTACTACTTGAAGTCGTTCGTCAATACTTTGTTTTTCCTTCAATGGCAAAATCATCCACTTGCGCAAATTGCGCGAACCCATGGGGGTTACGGTTTGATCCAACACCTGAAGTAAGGGCACTCCGCCTTCATTGGGGGAATTGACAATCTCCAGATTACGCACCGTAAACTTATCGAGCCATACATATTTATCCTCATCGATGCGCGCGATGGCTGAAATATGTTCGGTGTCTTTGTGCTCTGTGGCTTCGAGATAATGAAGTATAGAACCTGCGGCAATGATGGCTTCATTCATACCCTCAATACCAAAACCTTTCAGGGAATTTGTTTTGAATTGTTTGATCAGCTTTTCATTGGCAAAATCGAACGCGTAAACCCAATCATCCAACGCAAACGTGGCATACTCCTCACTAAACTGTGTTTCAAATTTTTCGCGACTGGCTTTGCTGTAAATGATTTCTGAAGGCCCAAAACTCTGAATGAGTTTATAGATGTAATTCTCCGGGCCTTGGGCTGTATAAAACTCGCCCGTGCTGATGTCAAGAAAAGAAACCCCAAGAACATTCTTTCCAACATACACAGAAGCCAGAAAATTATTCTGTCTTCGCTCCAATACATTATCATTAAAGGAAACGCCCGGTGTTACTAACTCAGTAACCCCCCGCTTGACTATTCCCTTTACAAATCGCGGATCTTCCAACTGATCACAGATGGCTACCCGGTTTCCGGCCCGCACCAATTTCGGCAAGTAGGTATCCAAAGCATGATGGGGAAACCCGGCCAATTCAATTTCAGAAGCTGAACCATTACCTCGTTTGGTGAGGGTGATGTCCAGCACTTTAGCTGCGCGAATGGCGTCTTCGCCAAACGTTTCATAAAAATCACCGACCCGAAATAGTAAGAGTGCACCCGGATACTTCGCCTTGATGGCGTTGTATTGTTTCATTAATGGGGTATCCATTGCACCGGGTCCGGCCATACTACTTCGGGTATTTAATCTGAACTACCTGTTTCTTTTTTGCTTATGCTCCTACATAGCACAGGTAGTCGGCAAATATAGAAGGGAGAATGGAGAAAATCAGATGTCGGAAGAGGTTATCTCAGGTTTGGTGGGACTAAAATTACTCTAAACATTATTTGGGTTTATCTCTTGATTCTTGTAGAGTAACCGAAAGATTGCGTACTACACTGTCGAGTTCCTTCGCGCTTTCATTCAAATGTTCAATTATCTCCTTGTCCTCAGTAGGTCGGGGAGTTTCTGACTTGATCAACAAATTAACCAATCCTAAGATGCGACTTACAGGTGCCCGCAAAACATGTGCGTTAACAAATGCATATTTCATGAGTTTTGCATTTTGTTCCTTCAACATTTTGGTTCGCAGCTCTACTTTTGATTCCAACTCCCGGTTAAGCTTTTCAATAATTTCATTTTTATTTTGGGAGTCTTTGTAGGCATTCCAATTTATCCGGTAAACATACGTGAGGGTAAGGTTGACAAAGACCCAGCTCATTGAATAAATTATGAGAAACTGAAATCTGTTTAAAGGTAATTGCCGAAAACTCTCCTGGGTGTCAAACGTGAGTAAAAAATAATAAGAGAATGAAGTAAGAAAAAAAGATGCGATCAGAAAGGATAAATATATCCATCGGTCTTCATACCAAGAGAAAAAAAGATGAATCATGAGGCTGGTTAAGACACATAAAATGGGATGAATTAAATAAGAACTAGGCGAAATTTTTGAAAGTAAAACCGGTAAAACCGTAACAGACGCTGTCCAGCTAAATAGAAAAATGGTTCGCGAAGCTTTGCTGTAGTGATAGCGATTCAAAATCAGGGAAAGCACAGAAATAGCACATAACAAAGCCGGCACCCAATCATCAAAGGTTGAGTATCTAAAAGCATTTTTAAAATCAAAAACCAGTTGTGATGACAGATAGAAAATTAGCAACAATAGTGTAATCCAATAGATGGTATTAGACAGACGTGTTCTCCTTCTCAGCTCTTCAGGATGGTTATTCATGGATGAGACAAAGGAAGCGATTATAAAAATTCAATACTAATGTAAGAAGGTAGTAATATTCACAGACAATTTTATCTATTACTAAAAGGTTTTGAAAAAATATTGTCGTTCTCTAACAAGCGATCTGAACATCCGTTATTTTAGATCAAACTTGTAAACTATGAACAATACTAATTTCGAAATCGGCAAAGTAGATCTGGCCATGGCAACCTTGTCACGATTGCCAGAAGATGAGCGCAGTAAGATCATGGAGGGTCTTCGCGAAATTGTAAAAATGTATGCTACCAAAGATGTTACACCGCCTTCTGTAGTAAAATTTCGTTGGTGGGAATGGGAAGAGATTTAATCCTCTTTCAATCATCTAAACTAACGCATTTGAGAAGACCTCTGTTGGGAATTTTCTCAAATGCATTTTTTTATGCCTACACTTCAAAACTATCTTAAGAAAGACCTAGGCATTCATCCAGATGTAGTTGATTTTCTGTGTACCCGGCAGGTTCCCGAAAAAAACGCATACTGGAGTAGGCGTAAAACCTACCTATCTCAAAGCCCGGGTTATTTATTTATTCCTATTCATTTAGACTTGCTTCTGAGAAGTAATGTTGGTGAATCTGTTCTCTCAGAGGCGCATTTGCTCTTGATTGAAAAAATCTTGCATAGTGCGGCTTGTCAGGAGGCAGGCAGCATTACCTACCTACAACACTACGAAGAGTGCCAGAAGATTCTGCATGAAATTGGAATAGGTGAAGAAGAAATACGAAATATTGAAGTCTCCTTGATTAATCGGCCATTCACCTTATTTCCTGAAAAATATAAATCACTTCGAAGGGCTAATTCCTTTTTGTATTCAGCGGCAATATTTCCAAACCATTACAATCTCTTTTTTCATTATTGGGAATGCGTGATGCCTTTGTTTCTTTTCCTAGATGATCTTACTGATCTGGCTGAGGACGTAGCAAACAAATCAGAAAATTGTCTTCTGGACTCCTCCTCCGTTGAGAGTAATTTCTTTGCTCTCCATTCTATAATTGCTGAGTCAATAAAACCACTTGAGATAGTCAATTCGCAACTCTATCAAGAGCTTAATAAGCTACGCCAGGAAGCTGTTGCCAGCACACTTGGCGGAGTATTATTATCTGGAGGCAAGCACTAGCAGTTGTCATCACTTGCTGGCTACAATAATCCACATCTTATCTCCTTTTTCTTTGGTTCGATCAACAAAAGAATCTTGTTGCTTCACAATAGTGAACCCCGCCTTTTTAAGATCTTCCAGGGCAAAGTTCAAACCCAGCTCATGCTTTCTTTCCTGATCTTCCCGCGATAAATTTCTGCGAGAATCTGCAATTGCCTCGCACAAGACAAGCCTCCCACCGGGCTTGAGTGAGTTTTTGATGTGTTGTAATATTTTATCATGCTCAACCATTTCATGGTAAGTATCGAGAATGATTACGGCATCTAACTGGTTAGCTGGAAGCTTCGGATCATCGTAGTCGCCTTTAATCGTTTGTACATTATTGATGCTACGCTTTGTAAGAATAGTATTGAGCTTATCAAGTTTCGACTGTTCCACATCGACCGCATATATCTTACCCGAAGCACCGACCACAGTCGATAATTTTACAGTCATGTACCCTTCGTGGCAGCCCACATCGGCTACCTGGTCGGAGGGCTTCAAGTTCAAATGTTTGATCAACTCTTCGGCTTTCTGCCATTTATCCCGGTCGGCCCAGGCACTTTCACTGTAAACATTTTTCCAGGAATCCTGACCGGTAGATTCGTAGGCAAGGAAGCAAAGTAATAAAATGAAAAATCGGACCATGTTTCTTAAACGGTATTTCTACTCATAAGATTGTTAAATTCCTCCTAATTGAATCTTTAATTTACCCGTTCCCTGTAATTATTCAATCTTAAAGGACACTAACTACCAAACAACTCAACCATGAAACTGCGTAAAAATAATTTGCAATTGGCTGAACAGGATGGCTTGATAACATTATTGCAGCAACAAGGTTATAAGGTGAAGCCGGTGAGCAAGTAGCTCGCTGGCACGTATCCAATGGCGCATCCGCACGAGCAGGAATTTACGGAACTCATTGACCAGCACAGAGGGATTATTTTTAAAGTAATTCGTTTGTACGTTAATCATGAAGAAGATGAACGGGATTTATTCCAGGAAATACTTTTTCAGGCATGGCGGTCCTATCCTAACTTTAAGGGCCAGTCCAAATTTTCAACCTGGCTCTATCGGGTAGGTTTAAATACGGTACTAACCTTTAGGCGAAGACCCAAACTGGTTGTGCCTCATGAAGATCTTTCCGTTTTAAAAGTATCCATTGATGAAAGGGTTCAACCAGAAGAAACCGAAGCTTTATACATCGCGATACGTGATTTGAATGAACTTGACAGAATGATTGTTACACTTCACCTGGATGGGTATGAAAATGAGGAGATCTCAGAAATATCAGGCCTCACCAAAAATAACGTGGCCGTTAAGTTGCACCGTATCAAAGAAACATTGACAAAAAAAATGAAAGCTTACTAACCATGGATTTAAAGGAAGCATGGAAAAAATTAGAATCAGATAAGCTCAGTAAGCCTGTGTTGGGTTCGGTGCATATTCAAAAAAAATCAAAGCACCCCGTGCAGAAATTAATTCTGCTATTCAAAGCTACGCTGGGGTTTGCCATCGCCTTTGAATTAGGATTTATCTACTTATTTATCGTAACCCCTCAACCCATTGTAAAAGTTTTTATGGTGATCATGATTATCACCTATGCCTTTTTCTTTGTGTTGAACTATAAAGTATTGAGAAACATTCAACATTCTTTCCGCCTCGATCTGAACCTTAAGAGTACACTAAAGCAAGTGTATGATAATACCATGTCTACCCTGGCCTTTCAGCGCAAATCTTCAATCATTATTTATCCTCTCGCTGCTACAGCCGGCTTTTTATTAGGGTTATCGATCGAAAAAGATGCTGCTTTGATGATGCAAAAATGGCAAGTGCAGGTGGCTTTGCTCATCTCCATCCTGATCCTTACCCCTGCGAGTTATTACCTGGCTAAATGGATGGAAAAAGTCAGTTATGGAAAGTATCTAACCCAACTTCGTGATCTGATAGATCAATTTGATAAGGAAGAAGAAGATTCCATCTAACTTTGCATCATGAAGAAGTTATCGCTGGATGAACTAGGCCGGATTTCTATCGATCAGTTTAAAGAAGCGGAAAAGATACCTGTCACTTTGTTGCTGGATAATATTCGCAGCTTGCACAACGTAGGGTCTGCATTTCGAACTGCCGATGCTTTCCGGATTGAAAAAATTTACCTTACGGGAATCACGGGCACCCCACCCCATCGTGAGATTCAAAAAACTGCCTTAGGAGCAACTGAATCTGTGGCGTGGGAATATTCGGAACACACCATACAGGCCATTCAGAAATTAAAAGCCGAAGGTTATACGATTGTTATTGTAGAACAAACTACTGACAGCTTACCCTTGCAAACGTTCTTTGCTGAAAAAGAAAAAAAATACTGCCTGGTGTTTGGCAATGAAGTGCATGGGGTAAGTGAAGAAGCGATTGCCGTTGGAGATTTAGCGCTTGAAATTCCGCAACTGGGCACCAAGCATTCCCTCAACATTTCAGTTTGCTTGGGGATTGTGGTTTGGGAAGTTTTTAGGAAGACGAAACTTACATAGTCAATGGTTGCTTGTTACTGGTCGCTGGTTTGATTAGAGTAATCGAAATGATTTAGTCTGATCTACCAGCCACTAGAAGCCAGCAACAAGAAACTATTTTACAGGCACCAACCTATTTACCGTACCTGGATTTTCAGTAGTCACATAGATATATCCATCTGGGCTTTGTTCAACTGCACGTACGCGGCCAATTTTCTCCAGCATTCTCTCTTCCGCAACAAACTTTCCATTGGCCAATTCAACACGAGCTACTAATTGAAAAGCAAGCGCACCTACTAACAAATTACCTTTCCAATTTGGATACTTATCGCTGGTGACCATGGTCATCCCGCAAGGTGCTATAGAGGGAACCCAATACCGAACGGGCTGCTCCATACCTTGCTTTTCAGAAATATCTGAAATTGGCTTGCCATCATAATTTATACCCCAGGTAATAACAGGCCAACCATAATTTTTTCCTTTCTCTACTTTATTCAACTCATCACCACCTTTCGGTCCGTGTTCGTGATCCCAAAGTGTATTCGTTGCCTTATCAAAATAAAGTCCTTGCGGATTGCGATGACCGTAGGACCAGATTTCAGGTTTTGCGCCAGGTGTATTTACAAAAGGATTGTCTTTAGGAACCCGTCCATCATCATGAAGTCTCAGGATTTTTCCCAGGTGATTGGTTAAGTCTTGTGCATTTTCCTTTTTACCACGTTCGCCTGAAGAAAAGAAAATGTATCCTTTGCCATCAAACACAATGCGCGAACCAAAGTGAGCTCCAGAACTTGATGTTGGTAAAGCCTTGAATAATTCTTCAAAATTGGTAAGCGTATTTCCCTGCAACTTAGCCCGAGCGATTACGGTTCCACCACCACTGCCATCCGGTTTTGCATAGGTCAGATAGATCCAGCCATTTTTTGCATAATCCGGATGCAGTTGAATATCCATCAGTCCAGCCTGGCCGTTGGTATATACTTTCGGAACACCGCCAATTTTTTCATTGAGCAGTTTGCCATCCTTAATGATCCGGATTTCACCACCCTTCTCGTTTAGCAAGATTCTTCCATCAGGCAAAAAGGCAATTCCCCAAACACTCTGGAGCTCAGAGGTAATCGTTTCGAATACAAATTTTTGCTTTTGGGTTGTTATCGTAGAGCCTGCTACCGGTTGAGCTTTTCCAACTATTGCAAATCCAATAACCATTAAAAAAATCAGTGCCTTCTTCATTGCCTTCGGGTTTTAACGCTGGCAAAGATACAGTTATAAACTGTGGATTGAAATTTCACACTGCTTATTCATTCCTCAATGTTTCGCTTGGGTTGATCACCGCTGCCTTCATGGCCTGATAGAAGACCGATAAGAAAGCAATGATTACTATAATCAACCCCGCTCCTGCAAATACAAACGGATTGATGGGCACCTGATAGGCAAAATCGGCAAGCCATTGGTTCATCGCATACCAGGCAAGGGGCAGCACCAAAATAAAAGCGATTACAATTAATCGCGAAAAATCTTTTGACAATAAAAAAATGATCCCGGAAACGGAAGCACCTAACACTTTGCGCACACCGATTTCTTTTTTTCGTTGCTCAGTCATAAACGCTGTCAATCCCAATAGGCCCAAGCAAGCGATAACAATGGCCAGAATAGCAAATGCTCCGATTAAAACACCTGTATTTTGTTCGGCTTTATACTGTCGTTCGATGGTTTCGTCAACAAACTGAAAAGTAAAAGGATAATCAGGTGCCAGTTTTTTCCATTCATTCTCAACGATGCCAAGTTGGTCCTTCAAATTTCCCGCAGAAAACTTTATCGACATACACCACATATTGCGCGGGTCAATTCGGAGGACTAAAGGTTCAATCTTTCGATGTAAAGATCGGTAATGAAAATCTTTTACAACACCTATAATACGACCGGCTGGATGACCGTCCAAGGCACGCATCGGTGTACCAATGGGTTTCTCCAGCATTAGATCGGCCACTGCCGCTTCATTAATCAAATAAGCCTCGGTAGAATCCGTTGCAAACTCGGGAGATAAGTCGCGGCCCTCAATCAACTCAAGTCCAAAAGTTTTAAGATAGTCATAATCAACAATCATGGTGTTCATACTTCGTTTAGGAATATCAAGACCCGGAAAATCATACTGCCATGTAGAACTTTCCATACCCGGGGTGCCATTTGAAAAAGTTACTGATCTGATAGTTGAGTTAGCTAATAGGCTTTCTTTAAATACATCCTTCTTATCCCACAAGGCCATGGGTGGATTCATATACACGATGCTTTCCTTATCAAATCCCAGATTTTTATTCTGAATGAAATTCATTTGTTGATACACAATCAATGTACCGATCATCAAAAAAGCTGCCACGCCAAACTGAAGCACCGTAAGTACTTTTCGTAATCCGGCATTCCCAGACGGACCCACCTGACCTTTCAACACCTGAGCAGGCACAAAAGAACTTAGGTAAAATGCCGGATAGCTACCTGCTATAATTCCGGTAAGCAAGCCGGCTATCACTATATAGAGCAATACGCTGTTCGCTCCGAGATAATTTACTGAGAGTTGCTGCCCAACTAACGTATTAAACATAGGCACCAGCAATTCAAGCAGGATAATTCCAATCACCAGCGAAATAGAAACCAGCACAATGGTTTCGCCCAGAAATTGTTTTATCAACTGATGCCGGAATGCTCCCATCACTTTGCGCAGACCAACTTCCTTGGCACGTTTCATGGCCCGAGCCGTAGAAAGATTCATAAAATTGAAACAGGCGATGATGAGAATTAACAAAGCAACGACAGAAAAAATATAGACATAATTCATGTTTCCATTGGCGGTATCTGCTTTGATGCCTTCAGTGAAATGGATTTCTGATAGTGGTTGCAACCAATCGCCCAATGCCTGATCATTGAATGTCTCCTTGCGGGCTTCAGTAAATTTTCTGTCGATACGCTTAGCAAGTCCCTCAAGATCTTGTTCACCAGGGATGTAGAAATATGTTGAGTAATTCCAGGCATCGAGGCTGTTCAAAAATTGATCAGCCGGATATCCGTATTGGTCCTGCACCATTTTAGCAATTGTCTCGAAGGTGGTGAGGTAGGTAAACTGCAAATGCGAGTTGGCCGGAACATCCTCAAACACCCCGGTTATCTCGTAGTCATAGGCATTTTCATAACGGATTACCTGGCCCACTGCATCGCCATCAGGAAAATATTTATCAGCCACCGATTTGGCAATGGCGATCGTGCCGGGCCGGTCGAGTATCGAATTGGCATCACCTTGTACTAACCGAAAGCTAAAAATTTTAAAGAAGTCTTTGTCGGCAATAGAAAGGGTTTTAGCATCCAAAAAAATATCGCCTTTGCGAATCAGTGGACGCTCATTTACATCTGAAAAGCGGGTAAACATTTCTACCTCACGAAAACTCTCCGCGATCAGCGGGCCAAACCCGGAAGGTAACATGGTTTGCATACTTACTTTACCCTCGCGCTCTCCGCGGGGTATGTAACGATAAATAGATTCTTTATTGTCGTGAAAGTTTTCGTAACTAAGCTCAAACCGAACATACAAGGTTACGAGCAGGCAGCAAGCCAACCCAATGGCAAGGCCGAAGATATTTATGGATGTATAGCCCAGGTTTTTATATAAACTGCGGGTAGCTATCAAAAGATAATTTCTCAGCATGCACGAGGGGGTTTTGTTATAAGACGCAAAAAAGAAGAGCAAGTTGCATTATGCCTTTTACTTAATCAATTTTGCCGGTCAAAAAACCTGAATCTAGTATCCAGTATCCTTTATTCTTCGCACCTTTGGCAACCATATTTCCTAATACGTGAGCAACGATCGTTATAATCAACGCGGAGTATCTGCCAGCAAAGAAGATGTGCACCAGGCCATAAAAAATCTGGACAAAGGCCTCTTCCCAAAAGCATTTTGCAAAATTGTGCCCGATCTTCTGGGTGGTGATGCTAACTACTGCACTGTAATGCATGCCGATGGAGCAGGTACCAAATCTTCGTTAGCATACATCTATTGGAAAGAAACCGGAGACCTATCCGTGTGGAAGGGCATTGCGCAGGATGCCATCATCATGAATATTGATGATTTATTATGCGTAGGTGCAACAGGACCTATCTTACTTTCCTCCACGATTGGCCGGAATAAAAATCTTATTCCCGGAGAAGTGATATCAACGATCGTTAACGGAACCGAAGAGGTTTTGGAAATGCTACGCAAGTATGGCATGGAAATCCATAGTACCGGGGGCGAGACTGCCGATGTAGGTGATCTTGTCCGCACCATTATTGTCGATAGCACCGTAACGGCACGCATGAAACGAGCGGATGTCATTGACAATGCAAACATTCAGGCGGGCGATGTGATTGTCGGATTAGCTTCGTATGGTAAGGCAACCTACGAGCATGAATACAATGGCGGCATAGGCAGCAACGGACTTACCTCGGCACGGCACGATGTGTTTGATCATAGTTACGCACTAAAATATCCAGAAACATTTGATAAAGCCGTACCGGATAATCTGGTCTATTCCGGAAAATACAAAGTAACGGATGAAGTGCCCGGAGTGTCATTGAATATTGGAAAGTTGGTGTTATCCCCTACGCGCACGTATGCACCGGTAATGATTGAAATACTGAATCAGTTGCGATCTCACCTACATGGTATTGTGCATTGCAGCGGGGGTGCACAAACCAAAGTGCTGCACTTTATTGATAAGCTTCATGTAATTAAGGATAATCTGTTTGAGATCCCGCCCCTCTTTAAAATAATACAGGAAGAATCAGGTACGGATTTAAAAGAGATGTATAAGGTTTTTAACATGGGGCACAGAATGGAGATTTATTTGCCTCAACAATATGTGCGACAGATTATTTCCATCTCAAAAGCATTTGGCATAGAGGCACAGATTATCGGCCGGATAGAAAAATCAAACACAAAGCAGGTTACTTTGAAGACACCAAATGGGGAGTTTGAATATTTCTGATTACCCTTACAATTTTCTGCCACGAAGACACAAAGACACTGAGGCTTCACAAAGGGTGGCACCTTTGCGAGTTCAGCAAGAAATCTTTCCGCGAATCTGTGACCTTACTTCTCGTTCTTCCTGACCACTAAATGCCTCAATCAAACATTTTTCTTACCTCAGTTAAGAAATTAACTCGAAAATTACTTACATTCGAATACACAACCTTTCACTTATATGAAAGCCGATGCTGCTGCTACGTTTGGTCCGTTCTTTAATAGCATTTTACTTGCTGATCGGGCGCTTCTGATTACCATCAAAAAAGGAGACAAAGTAAATATTGCATCTTCCATATACGATACCCCAACGTTACAATATTGGGTAATTATTTATACTGCAGAAACTCACCAAGAATACATTAGATATCTGGTTAACATTTCGCCAGTTGAGCTACATATATCCAATAATGATGATGACGATTTGAAGTTACTATTGACTCATTGGAAAGAAAGTGAAACGGGGGTGATCGTTCAATGTGATTTAACACCTGACTCTTAAAATAACCTGACTCTTAAAATATTTGCTTATGCCTGTACGCTCCAGAGTAACCACCACAACCACTGGCGGAGCTGCCACCAGCGTGGCAGTTGTTTCAACCTGATGCTATGAAAAAAAGTTTAACAATTATACTCCTGTTGCTAATTTACTCTGTCTATGCACAAGATTTTCAGGAAGAAATAGCGGATAAGTCTTTAGTCATTAGCAATCTGACTAATATTAATAATCTCCAGTTTGAAATCAAGACTCCTAAAAGTCGTACTTCCGTATGGATAGAAATCCTTAAGAAGGATGGGAAAATCGAGACTAAGAAAATCTATAATGATTCTATTTTCTCCATACCTACCCAGGAAACAGAAAAAGTAACAATTGTACATAAGAGAAGATTTATTTTCAGGGTTAAGAACAAAATTGATTTTGATCCTCCCAAGCCTAAGGATAAGCGAAAAGGTATATTAAACAGGACCAGAATAACTTCTACTGGTGGTAGTGCAACCTCAACTGCAGTGGTCGCTACATGAATTGGTTGAAATGGGTTTTGTGTTTCTTTATACTACTTAACCTTAAAACAATAGGACACTCTCAAATTGAATTAACTTTAAAAAGTCTGGAATTTGAAGATCCTGTTGCAGCTAACTTTTATGTAAAGAAAATCGATCGCTCGCAAGAGCGAGATTTGCTAGAAGCTGAAATTGCCTTTCTCAACGAGAAATTTGATTTACTCGATTCTATTTTAAGTCATACAAAAAAGACTGTTTGGCAAGGGTGCAATGCTGCTCGAAAGAATATACTTCAAGGTTTACTAGCTCACAAACTCAACCGATACGAAGATTCCCAAAATAGCTTTAAACAAGCAAAGCTGTTATTATTAAAGTGTGGAGCTACCCAGCTACAAATTGCTTCGTTGAAATATTGGAATGGATTCACTCTACTGGAGCAGGGAGAGCTAGACTTAGCTGAGCAGGAATTATCCAGTTCGCTTACTTTTTTCTTACAAGACACAGCTCGCTTTCATGTAAAGCAAGCTCACACCTACTTTTGGATAGGCGCTATCAAGTTAAAGCAGAATCAATTCGATTCAGCACTTACCTATTTGAATCGGTCCCTTGATATCTATCGGGATTTGCCATTAGATAAATCAGAAATGCTAATTAAAATATATAATAATATGGGTGCCGCCCACAATGGCTTGTGGAACTATAAAAAGGCAATCCAATCCTATCAAGATGCTATCAATCTTAATGTAGCCAAACGTTCAGACCCTGAAGATCTCGCAATTTCATATTCCAATTTAGGTAGATTTTATGACCTGTACGAAAATTTCAGTCAGTCCAAAGAATGTTATAACAAGGCAATCGGATGGACATCCAAAAGCAATTTATCTCCAGATCGGAAGGCATTGATTTATCAGAATTATGGAACTGCACTTTCAAATCAATATCAATTCGTACAAGCGCAAACTCAATATCTTATTGCATTAAATATAATTGAACCATATAAAGAAACATATGGAGATATCTATGCTCGTGTTGTCATTAACATTGCTTACAGCTTTGTTAATCAAGAACAATTCTCCTCGGCAGAAAAATGGGAAAAAGAACTTGAGCATTTTTTTGAAGACAATGCAAAGAGATGGCCTGAACAGCATTTTAATTGGCTACTTTATAAGGCAATTGTGGATCTTTTAACGGGTAATTTTGAAAAATCAATTTACTCTTTAGATGAGTTAGAAAAAATCGTTCAGCGAGACGATGAGCAATACTATGAAGTTCTTCAAATCAAAGCATCAGTTTTAGCTAAACTCAACAAGTTCACAGAAAGCCAAACATATATTAGGAAAGTGATAAATCATTATCAAAACAAACTTCCCATAACTCACCCACAGTTAATTCAACTTTACAATGAACTCGGCTCATTATTTTCTTTAGCCTCAAATGAACATGATTCCTCCTACTACTATTTCAGCCTTGCCAAAAAGAATAACCTGCTAGAAAATCCACTTGACAAACATTTACCATTATACGCTTCCAAATTTGAATGGATCGTATCAAATTATCATCTATTGGAGCTTGACATTGTGCGCTTCCACAGCGGAAAGCTGTCACTTGAAAATTTAAAACAATCTGAAGGTTTTATATTCTCTACCTTATCAATAATTGAGTCCAAACGAATCGAATTCCGTAACGATCAAGATGTAACAAATCTTTATCGCATGACACACGATTTTTTTGACGAGGCTATAAAATTTTATTTTACGCTCTATCAGCATACGGGCGAAGAGCAATACATAGATAAAGCTTTTTTCATTTCTGAAAAATCAAAATATCAAACTCTGCAAAATGCCATTAAATTGGATCGGGTTAATGCGTTTGCAGGAGTTACAACTAAAGTAATGCAAGAAGAACAGAAACTGGGCCGCCAAATGGCGCAGTTGGAGTATCAGTATTCACAGGAATTGGCAAAGCAGGAAGAACCACTGCCCGAACTCGTTCAGGAATATATTAATAATTGGCGCGCAAATTCAAATCGTCATAACGAATTGGTCGATTCAATTAAAAACAATTTGCCAGATTATTACAATCTGAAGTTTAACCGATCAACTACAGAAATCAATCAGCTACAAAGCAGCATCCTTACCAAGAATCAGGAGATGGCTTGGGTCTCTTACTATTTCGGTTACACCGAAACTTACGCTATTGTAATCACCCATGATCAAAAACACTTTCTAAAATTGAATCCATCCGAAAAAATAACCAGACAATTAAAATCTTTTAATAATTACATAAGTCAGCAAATGAATGATGAGTTTCAAAAATCTTCATTCGATGTATATCAGCTGCTTTTTAAAGCTGTTGATAGTTGTCTGGCCAGGCAAGCCAAGAAAATTAAAAAGGTAGTCATCATTCCGGATGGGCCATTAAACTATCTAAACTTCGAATTGCTAGGCAAACCAACCAATAAATCGTGGCATTATGCTCTTTATGACTATCAATTTTCCTACGGGTATTCTTCAACCTTATTGTGGACCGAGTTTTCTGATCAACTCAAGTGGAAACCTGAGGGGTTAAGCATGATTGGATTTGCTCCTGAGTTTGAAGGATTTACCAAAAGCGAAAGAAACCAAACCCTACGCGAAGGATCGGAAAAACCAGACTATGACTTATTTGGTTTCAGTCCACTACAAAAAAATCAAGAAGAGGTAAGGCAGGTGGCTCAAATTTTATGTCAGAAAAAAGGTAAAACCTCCGTTTACTTAGGATCACAAGCTGATGAATCTTCCTTTAAGAAAGCCAATCTTGGTTCTTATAACATTATCCATCTCGCCACACATGGCTTTGTTTCCAGTCAGCAGCAAAATGTAGCCGGTATTGCGTTCGCCAAGAAAAAAAATTCAGCGGATGATGGTATACTCTATATGGACGAGATTTTTTCACTTAAGAACAAAGCAAACCTTGTTTGTCTTTCTGCCTGCGAAACCGGTAGTGGAGTTTTTCAACAAGGCGAAGGACTTGTAGGACTTACCCGGGCTTTTATTTATTCGGGCGCACAAAACCTAGTGGTTTCTCTGTGGAAAGTACAAGATGAAAGCACGTCAGAATTGATGACTCATTTTTATAAAGGTTTGGTGAAAAGTCGTTCTGTCTCACAGTCCCTACACGATGCAAAAATCACAATGATTAAAAAGAATCCGACCTTGCAACCCTATCATTGGTCAGCTTTTATTCATGTAGGTTTGAATTAATCCCTTCCAATAATACAAGAATCAAAGTCTTTCTTAAAACTTTCAGAGCTTCACATCTCCCGCAATATCTTTCAACTGAATCGAAAGTGCGTGCGTACTAATCTGGATTTCACGCAAAGACATTCCCAACGAAATTAAAAGCGTAATTAGCGATACCCCAAAAATATATTTGGCAATAAGTTCTTCTCCATAGAATAACGAGAACATACACAATACACTTAGAAAAAGTGCAGCGATACTAAACAACTGCATATCGCGAATAAGCCGCAACCTGATTTTTAAGTTTCGGATCTGGTCGGCCAGTCGGTTGTCCTCCTTATCCCGATAATCATTGGCTAATTTTCGAATCAATGCAGCCACCGCCAGAAACCGATTTGTATAGGCCAACAAAATAAGCGAGACCGTGGGGAAAAGTAATGCGGGTGTTGTCAGGGTGAGTTCCATATCTACATTTTGTGTATGCAAAGATAGCCTGATATCCTTCTCATAATTTGTTACTTTTGATTTAACCTATTGGGGGAATGAAAGAGGCTGTCTCATTTTTTGCTACCCAAGGTTTAAACAATAAATCTTGAAGCATTTACCCATTCTTGAAATCTGTCTGGACCCGGGCCAGGGTGGCCTTGAATTATATTTTCATCGTTGCGGGCCCATGCTGCGCAACAGAGGTTATTCAGTAATCACTATTAGATCACAAAATACTTTTTTATCTAAACAATTGACCAACCCCACGACTGACGACCTGATATTTCCCCGACTCAATAACCTGCTTCGCTGGACACATGCTTTCCGGATAGCGGGAATTATTCGTGGCAGAAACATACAGGTAATTCATGCTCATCACCGAAAAGATATCCTGGTGGTTGTGTTGGCGAAACTGTTTTCATTTCGAAAAGTCAGGATGTTTTTTACACGTCAAATGCCATTGCCGCATTTCAAACACGATCCGTACCACCGATGGTTATATGGTCAATTTTCAGGAATCATTACCATTACCGAAAAGCTCAAACAAGACGTTATTGAAAAAATACCCATTCGGCCGGAACTTGTTCAAAGACTCTACTATGGAGTACCCTCGCCTGTGCCTGTCACTAAGCAAGAACGAATCGACTTTCTTTCCATCTCATCAGACACTGATATAAATATTGGTGTTTTCAGTCGGCTGGAATATCAGAAGGGACAACATCTTGTTTTAGAGGCCTTGCAAATACTTTCAGCCAAAGGGCATTATCCCAAACTGTATATAGCCGGAAACGTAAGTGAAAAAAATTATGAACAGGAATTGAAGCAACGGATAGTTACTTACCAACTGGATAAACAGGTCGTGTTTAAAGGCTTTCTAAAAGAACCGCAGAAAGCAATGCAATGCCTGGATATTTATATACTACCCAGTCGCAACGAGGCCTTTGGTCTTGTGTTGGCCGAAGCCATGCGATGTGGCGTTGTTGTGATGGGTGTCAATGCCGGAGGGGTACCAGAAATTATTGATCATGAACAAACCGGACTGTTTTTTAGCTGGGACAATCCCACTCAACTGGCAGAGCAAATTGAATTCTTAATTAAGAATCCAGAAGAAAGAAAAAAACTAGCGCTGCGCGGTAAAGAAAAAGCAGATCGCGACTTTGAAGAGTCCATTCACTTCGACAAACTTGGCAAAATCCTGAGCAATCTACCAATTGAGTAATTACAGTTGATTGTAGTCACTACTTTTCATTAATTTAAAATCTTTCTCTATTCATTAAATGTCCTCACTATGTATCGACTTATACTTACGCTTGTTTTTACAAGTATTACAGCGGGTCAGCTTTTTGCGCAAAAGAAGAATAATACAACCATTGTAAAAAAACCACTAAGCCATACTGTCTATGATAGCTGGAAGGAAATTACCTACAAGGCGCTAACGCCAGATGGAAACTTTGCAGCCTTTACCATTAATCCTCAAGACGGTGACGGAAAGTTGATCTTACACAATATTAAAACCAATGCTCAGGATTCTGTGAACCGTGCTGCTGAAATCGCACTTACATTTGACAGTCGCTTTGCCATATTTAAAATCAAGCCTCAACAAAAATTGATAAAAGACCTACGCAGACTGAAAAAGAAAAAAGAAGACATGCCCAAGGATTCTTTGGGCATCTATTCATTTTCTACCCGCAAGACTGAGAAAATTGCTGATGTAAAATCATTCAAAGTTCCTGAAAAATCAGGTGGCATGCTGGCTTATCAGTTAGAGGCCCGGAAAGAAGAAAAACCAAAAACCAGCGAAGCTCCAAAACCTGATCCCGGACAAAAGTCTAAAAAAGTAAAAAAGAATTCTGATGAAAATGGCTATACCCTGGTTGTCAGAAACTTTGCTGAAGGCAAGGAAAAACAGTTCGGCTTTGTCAAAGACTATACGATTGCAAAATATGGACAAGGCTTGTTGTTCACATCCACGGGTAACGATTCAACTCTGAAAGCAGGCGTATATTGGTATAATCTTCAAACGGAAGAACTCAAGACTCTGCATGAGGGCAACCCTAAATTTAAATATAAGGGGTTGTCGATCAGTGAAGATGGTACACAGTCGGCCTTTTTGGTTGATACTGATACAACCAAAGCACTGGTACGGCATTTCAAACTCTATCATTGGAAAAAAGAGTATGCTTCCGCTCAATTACTGGATGTTGAAACCTCACTGGGCATTCCGCAAAATTGGATTGTAAGTGAACATTACGCGCCTCTGTTCTCAAAAGATGGCAGTAAACTATTTTTTGGTTCGGCTCCAAAACCCGTTGTGCAAGACACCACATTGTTACCCGAAGAAATTGTAAGTGTAGAGGTTTGGCGGGGTGATGATGATTATATCTATCCGCAACAAAACCGGCAGTTAGAAAATGAAAAGAAGCGTTTCTACCTGGCAGCAATTAATCTTGCCAATCAAGAACTTCTCCAGTTGGCAGATCGCGAGGTGCCTTCAGTAGATATCGGAAATGAAGGAAATGCTGACATCTTTCTAGGCGAAACCAATGTTCCTTATCGCAAAGTCATTACATGGGAAGGATCTGCCTACCATGATCTCTACGTGTATAACATGAAGGATCGATCACGCAAACAAATTGCAACGAAAATTAAAGGCAACGCAAGTTTATCTCCTAAAGCAAACTTTGTGTATTGGTTTAGCCTTCCGGATACAGCCTGGTTCTCCTATTCGATTGCAACAGACCGCACAACAAAACTTAATCAAAGCGTTAACGTAAGATTTGCTGATGAAGAAGATGATCATCCGGACTATCCCAACAGTTATGGAGCGGCAGGTTGGACGAAAGATGACCAACTGTTAATAGTTTATGACCGCTATGACCTTTGGGCATTTGATCCTGTCAACAACAAAGCCCCGGTCAACCTCACGAAAGTAGGTCGTCAGGAAAAAATCGTATTCCGTTACGTAAGGCTTGATGCAGAAGAACGCTTCATCGATCCATCCAAAGAACTATTACTTTCCGCATTCAATGAAACAACGAAAGCCTCCGGCTATTACAAGCTTTCAATGAAAGATGGAAAACTGACCAAACTCTTCATGGGTGATTACCGTTTTGCCGGAGTGGTGAAAGCCAAACAAGCCAATCAGATTTTATTTACACGTGAAAGTTTCCGCGAGTTTCCTGATGTGTGGGCCTCTGACTTGAATTTATCAGCACCGAAGAAAATCAGCGATGCCAATCCACAAATAAAAAATTATTTATGGGGCAGTGTAGAATTGGTGAACTGGACTTCGCTGGATAATATTCCGCTTACCGGATTATTATACAAACCGGAAAACTTCGATCCGAAAAAGAAGTACCCGATAATTGTGTATTTCTATGAGCGGGAAAGTGATAACCTACATGCCCATATCACACCTAATCCACTTCGCTCGGCCATTAATCGTTCAACCTATGTAAGTGATGGGTACTTGGTTTTTGTTCCGGATATTATTTACAAAATCGGATTCCCCGGAGAGAGTGCGCACAACTGCATTCTGCCGGGCGTCACCCAACTTATAGCCAAAGGTTTTGTTGACGAAAAAAATATTGGCATCCAAGGCCATAGCTGGGGTGGATATCAAATTGCTTATCTGCTCACTCGCACAGATATGTTTAAAGCGGCAGAAGCCGGAGCGCCCGTTGCCAACATGATCAGCGCGTATGGAGGAATCCGTTGGGAGAGCGGAATGAGTCGCATGTTTCAGTATGAAAAATCTCAAACCCGCTTAGGCGGAAGTCTGTGGGAAAAACCCATGCTGTATATTGAGAACTCGCCTATCTTCTTTGCAGATAAAATTAAAACTCCATTGCTTTTAATGCACAACGATGCCGATGGCGCAGTACCGTGGTATCAGGGAATCGAGATGTACATGGCCATGCGCAGGCTCGATAAACCCGTGTGGCTGCTTAATTACAATGGCGAACCGCACTGGCCTGTGAAGCGCGAAAACCGGATGGACTTTCAAATCCGAATGAAACAATTCTTTGATCATTATCTTAAAGAATCAACATTGCCACCTTGGATGAAAGAGGGTGTGCCGGCCATTGAAAAAGGAATTACGAAGGGGTATTGAAAATTTATAGTCACAGATTCACAGAATTGAATTAGTGAATCTGTGGATTTTTATAAAGGTTATTACTTCAACAACAACTCCTCTACTTCGCGCCAACCATTCACTCGCTTAAATTGATTGAACTGCAAATTGTGCGGTGCTGAGAACAGCAACTTCTCCCCATTAAATGTTTCGAGATTGTGCGGAAGATCGTCAATCATGTAGTCTCCATAGACTACGGTCTTTCGGCCACAGAATACAAATTGCTTCCAGTGAAGAAAAGGAAAGTGCTCGTTCAGCCATTCCAGTTTTTCCGGCAAGGAGTTGGGGAACTCCATGGCGGATGACACAATGAATACCTCATAGCATGCATTGAGCTCTTTCATCACTTCCTGGCTGTGTGGTTTCACCTCCATCGTTCTGAAAAAGTCCTTGCGAAAAGTAAAATTATAGACAGCATCATGGTTGTCAGGAAACCGCTCCATTTCATCCTTATGATTCATTGACTCGCGCGGCACCCGAATGCCAAACTCCTTTTCGTAATGCTTGATGAACTGCCCCGTAGCATCGGCCAGTACATCATCCATATCTACAATTAATCGCTCCATAGAACCGGCAATGTTAGTTAAGTTTTGGAAATTCTGAAATTCTTCAGATTTGACCACTAGTTTAAAAGAAAATCTTTGACATGGGAATATTTTTTCAACCACCACTGTCTAACATAAAAACTCAGTTGGATTTCATACATTAAACCATGGATCAGCCAGATGACGAGGTATTAATAGAAAAATCCAAAGAGGGCGACATGGCAGCCTTTAAAACGCTGGTCGTACGGCATGAAGGTCAGGTAGCTGGTGTTATTCGTTCGCTTTTGGGGGCAACACCCGAAGCCGAAGATGTAGGGCAAGAAGTGTTTATCCGGTTTTATGATGCTTTGAATAAATTCAGAGGTGAGTCAAAAGTAAGCACCTACCTGGTGCGGATCGCGATTAACTTATCGCTGAATGAACTTAAAAAAAGAAAAAGAACTGCCTCAAGATATGCCTCCATGGAAGCTGCTGATGGAATAAAAGGAATTGAAGAAACTCTCGATTTGAAAGAGCACCTTCAATATGCCTTTGATAAGCTGGATCCTGATTTTCGGGCGGTAGCCACCTTGCGACTGATAGAAGGTTATTCCACGGAAGAAACGGCAGGAATATTGGAAATACCCCTTGGCACCGCACTATCGCGATTAGCAAGGGCCCAACAAAAATTACGATTGTCTTTAACTAAAAAATTAAGACCATGAACGATCATTTTTCTGAACACGAAGAACTTCTGCTGCGATCGTGGGATGCGCCAGTCTCTGCCAGAGAACGGGATACACTTGCAGAGGTTATCCAGAACAACCCGGCAATCCGTCAGCAAAGCGATCAATATCAAAAGATCCGTACCATGCTGTTGCGTACGGAGCCCGATTCGTTTGGGCCATTTTTTGCCGAGCGCATTATGAATATGATCAAACAACGAACTCAGCAAATTGACTATCTGATCTTTTTCTTTTTTAAGAAATATCAGATCTTATTGGTGGGTGTGTTGGTAGCCTTGCTGGTTTCCAACATGCTGCTGACTGACCAACTAACCCTGAAAGGAATCTTTGGATTAGAGCAGGAAACAACCGAAGATGTTTTCTCAATTGATTTGTACGAAAATCTAATTAAGTAATTATGACAACGGATAGGAAGAGAGCTTTACTGATGATTGGCGTAACGTTGATGATTGGTATTTTGATAGGTGCATTGGGTGTTGGCTTATGGAGTAAACAATCCCGCAGAGGCGGAAAAACTTCGGCCAGCTGGCGACAGGATGGAAAAGAAGCTTTTATGCAGCGTATTATTAAGGAAGCAAATGCAGATTCAATGCAAGCCAAACAAATGAAACCACTGATGATGGAAACCATGGCGCGTATTGATAGTTTACAAATGGAAACAGATAAAAAAGTACGTGCCGTTATTGTTTCCCTCGAAGAAAAACTGAAGCCGGTATTGCGTGAAGATCAGTTAAAAAAGCTGCAGGAATTCCATCGAAGAGGACGAAAAGATAAAACAGACAAATAATTATAACGAAGATTTCTACAAACTATTAAATAGCTTTTTAATTCAAACTTTTATGAAAAAGAAAATGCTTCTCATTGCACTCGGTCTCTTTTTGTTATTACAATTTTTCCGGCCCGAAAAAAATTTATCGGATGATCGCACCCGCGACATTTCTACTAAATATCATGTTCCCTTACAAGTAAATTCAATTTTACAATCAGCCTGCAACGATTGCCATAGCAACAAAACAATCTATCCCTGGTATGCAGAAATTCAACCTGCGGGCTGGTGGCTTGCGGATCATGTCAATGAAGGAAAAAGAAAACTTAATCTATCAACCTTTACGCAACTGCCCATTGCCGTTCAAAATCATAAATTAGAAGAAGTGATTGAAATGGTAAAAGAAGGTGAAATGCCTTTGGCCTCTTATACGTACCTCGGCTTGCATCCCGAAGCCAACTTAACGAATGAACAGCGGGAGTTGATAGTTAACTGGGCTGAACATCAGATGGATTCGCTCAAGGCAACTTACCCACCCGACAGTTTGGTGATGAGAAGAAGAACACCGCCACAAGGATCTTAAACTAAATGATTTCAGAGAAAATGAATGACTCTTTAATCGTTGTCATTCTCATTCTTCTTTAACTCGTTTCGGAAATATCGCTCATCATCGTCCTCGCCATCTTTCTTAATCAGTGCACCGATTTCCAGAATTTTGAATTCGGTTCTACGGTTGCGCTGACGACCTGCTGGATTATCACTGCCATCGGGGTTGGAGTTTCTGGCAATAGGTTTGGATTCACCATACCCCTTCGCCACTAAGCGTGCCGGATCAATCCCCTTTCTAATAAGATAGTTTACGGTAGATTCGGCTCTGCGCTGTGAGAGTTCAATGTTGTAAGCATCCGAAGCAATGCTGTCGGTGTGTGATCCCATTTCAATTCTAAGATCTGAGTTGTCATTGAGCAACACAACCAGTTTATCGAGTTCCCGTGCTGCGTCCCTTCGGATATCAGCCGAATCATAACCAAAATAAATATTCTCCAAAACAAATATTTTGTTGCGTTCTTTTCGGTCAAGAACTAAAATTGTATCGAGGGTTATATTGGTGACTAACTCTTTCAAAGACTCCAGCGACACTGATTTGCCAACGGTTGTGTAGTTCTGTCGCTTGGTGATAAATCCATCCGTCTCACCCAGCAAGGTATAATCTTCATTTTCGTATACCCGGAACAGGAACTTACCATCGTTACCCGTTACAAAATCCTGCATTACTTCCCCCTCTGCATCGAGTAAGGACACCATGGTATTGGGAAGAATTTCACGGGTACTGTCTTTACGAATCATATAGGTAATGCCCTGCAAATAATAGTTAACAACTTTCAGGTTTGGATCTTCATTCACAAAGGTGTAGATATCATCATCTCCTTTGCCACCATCGCGATTGGATGTAAAAAATCCGCGATCGGGTTTAAATAAAAACATACCAAAATCATCTGCGGGCGAGTTGACGGGTTGCCCTAAATTTTCCACCACTGTTTTACCATTGGCCCGGTTAACGACAAAGATATCCAGCATGCCGTAGCCAGGGTGTCCGTCAGACGAAAAATAGAGTTTGCTATTCTCCGATACATAGGGGAATAACTCTGACCCGGCTGTATTTATTTCCGGTCCCAGATTTCTTACTCTTCCAAAACGTCCGCGGCCATCCATTTGAGCAG
The DNA here is from genome assembly GCA_041736555.1 of Cyclobacteriaceae bacterium. GTDB lineage: Bacteria > Bacteroidota > Bacteroidia > Cytophagales > Cyclobacteriaceae > ELB16-189. The sequence continues at coordinate 84,592 of JBGSTJ010000046.1, read as the reverse complement.
AGTAAATATCAAGACCTCCAAAGCCGCCTTTCCGATTCGAAGAAAAATAAAGTGTTCTTCCATCGGGACTCATTGCCGGAGTGGATTCCCAGGCATCCGGTTGGTTAATATTTATGGGTGTTGGTTCCGACCACGCTCCGTTACGAAAGCGCGACAAATATAAATCTACATCCATCGCCCCCTTGCGTCTGCCATTATTTCCTTTTGCAAAAATCATGGTCTTGCCATCGGGTGTAAACGTTATGCAGCCTTCGTTAATGTTGGATTCGTTGATAAAACCAGGCAGAGCCGTAATCGTACTCACGTTAACATTTGCACCATTCGTCTCGGCTTTATAAAGATCTGTAAAGGGCGTGCCGGTAGCTTCATAAATTTTTGCATTGCTGCGCGAAGAGGTAAAGTATAGCTCGTTATTCGAATATACCGGAGCATATTCCGTGAAGGGTGTATTGATGGCCTCCAGGTTTTTTATTTTGTAATAACTTTTCTTCTGTGCAAGCTTGTCTAGGTAATTGATGCCGTCCAATTCCGCCCGGGCCCTGTCTTTCATCTTCTCATCCTTCGTGTCGTTTTCCAATCCTTCCAGCACCGAGCGCGCTTCATCATACTTTGAATTAGCCTGTAAAGATTTGGCGTAGTATAGTTTTACGGAATCCGAATTCACACCCTTTCCTCCGGCTTTGGCATAGAATGGTTCGGACTCCTTAATGCGATTCGACAGGCGATATGACTCGGCAATGTAGTAGTTGGCTTTTCCGTTGTTTGGATCTTTGCGGGCAATCCCCTTGTAATAATCAATTACACTCTCATACTTTCCATAGCGAAAAGACTTCATGGCTTTTTTTTCGGGACTGCATGCAGCCAGAAGCATCAACCCGGTTACAACGAAAAGCAATCTCATGCCCATGGTATCTTTCAAGACGCTAAAATTACAAAAAATTAAATGCTATTGGATTAACGTTGTTTTAGGTAAATATTTTACCATCCACGACTTTTCTACTGGAATTTGCCAATGTAATTCAAATTCACTCTTGGTGGCGGCCAGGGTATTGAATGTAATCGAATTGGATTGTAGCAGGCCAGAAGTAAAAGCTGCTTTGATTTCCGCAAGCGGTATTAGTGTTACCTGATTATTTAACAAAAAAGGAACAACCGACCGATCCAAAAAATCAACTCCAATCGTTGATTGAATTTGCCTTAACACTCCTACCGAACTGTCAATCGAACAGCCACTTGGATTGTGGAAGTCTTCATCCACAGCCATAACTATAAATTGACCTTTCTCAATCCTAAATGAAGTTTTCAATGGCTGTCCATGAGTTGCCCATTGAGCACAAAATGAGTACAGCAACTTCGTTACTGTTTGCTCCTCTGAAGCCGACAATGTCCGCGTTCCCTGGTAGACCCATACCCTGCTTTCTGCTCTTAATTCTTCAAAAGGGATATACATTTCTATGGATTAATTTTGATCACTGTACTTATTCTTCATTCTACAAACCTTGAGCCTCTGCAATTAGTTCGGCCAGATCTTTCACCTTTACTTCGGCTTCTTTCTCTTTGCTCTTCACCCCATCGGTAATCATAGTCATACAAAACGGGCACGCTACCGCAATAGTACTGGCTCCGGTTAACAAAGCTTCTTCAGCTCGCTCAACATTAATGTCCTTTTTCCCCTTTTCCGGTTCTTTAAACATTTGTGCTCCGCCTGCCCCACAACATAAACCAGTCGTGCGACATCGTTTCATCTCCACTAAATCGGCATCCAGCGCCTGAAGCACTTCTCGTGGGGCTTCATAGATATTATTAGCCCTGCCCAGATAACATGAGTCGTGATACGTTATTTTTTTTCCTTTAAAAGCTCCACCGCCCGTCAATTTTATTCTCCCATCATTGATCAATTGTTGCAGATACGTAGCGTGATGGATCACTTCAAAGGTTCCGCCTAATTCAGGATACTCATTCTTAATAGTATTAAAGCAATGTGGGCATGCCGTAACAATTTTTTTTATATTATACCCGTTCAACACCTGAATGTTGCTCATCGCCTGCATCTGAAACAGAAACTCATTGCCCGCTCTCCGGGCCGGATCGCCCGTACAACTTTCTTCGGTACCCAACACAGCAAACTTAATTCCTACAGTATTTAAAATTTTAACAAAGGCTTTGGTCACTCGCTTGGCGCGATCGTCAAACGAACCTGAACACCCAACCCAAAAAAGTATTTCGGGGGATTCGCCTTTGGTGGCCAGTTCGGCCATAGTTGGTACATTCATTTTTTAGTACTCGTTATTAGTTACTTTTCGTCTTTAGCCCAATTAAACCGATCTGCTGAAGAAAATTTCCAAGGCGCAAAACTTGTTTCAATATTCTGAAACATGCTATTCCATTGTGCTGGAGAACCCGATTCTTCCATCGCCACATAGCGTCTCAATTCCAAAATTATTTCCAGCGGGTTAATCATTACCGGGCAAGCCTCCACACAGGCATTACAACTTGTGCACGCATTTATCTCTTCTTTGGTGATGTAGTCGTTCAGCAATGTCTTTCCGTCATTCAATCCCGGCCCACCGACCTTTAAACTGGCGCCTACTTCTTCCATCCGGTCGCGGGTATCCATCATGATCTTACGCGGAGAAAGTTTTTTGCCCGTGAGGTTCGCGGGGCATTCGGCTGTGCATCGGCCACATTCGGTGCAAGAGTAGGCAGCCATTAAATTATTCCAACTCAAGTCATTGATATCCTTTGCTCCAAATCTTCCGGGTTCGGCAGGTGTTGCCGGAGGTGTTGTAGTAAGTCCCAACATCGACTTCACCTCATTGGTTACTACGGGCATGTTGTTGATGTGGCCCTTAGGTTCAAGCTTGGCAAAATAGGTATTGGGGAAAGCCATGAAAATATGCAGGTGCTTTGAATAGGTTACATACAAAGCAAAGCCCAGAATGCCGATGATGTGAAACCACCATGCGAAACGTTCAATAAAAATCAGCGTTGTTGTATTGAGATTTTGAAAAAGTGGAATTAAAAAAGAACTGAAGAACAAACTGCCGGTGGCTGTATAATGATCATCGCGGGTTTGTAAAATCTGATCCGTGGCATTCATTGTCAGAATAGCTGTCATCAAGACAACCTCGGTAACGAGAATCAGGTTTGCATCCAGTCGAGGCCATTGAGTCATCTCGGCTGACTGAAAGCGGGCTACTTTCAATACATTTCTGCGTAGTAAAAAGATAACACAAGCCAACAGCACGGCTACGGCTAAAAACTCGAATACATTCATCAACACAGTATAAAATCCACCGAGGTAAGGTGCGAAGATCCGATGTGATCCAAGAACTCCATCGATTACAAACTCGAGCACTTCAAGATTGATAACCAGAAAGCCCACATAAATAAAGAAGTGTAAGAAGGCGGGAATAAATTTCTTGAACATCTTCTGCTGGCCAAACGCTATCAACATCGTGTTTTTAATACGCTCGCCCGAATCACCTGTTACCTCGAAGTCTTTACCTAACCTGATATTACTTCGAATACGTAACACGCGCTTTCTGATAAGAAAGACTGCAGCTGCCAGGGTGATGATGAAAACAATTTGCTGTAATACAGCCATAGCACAGATTTTAGGCGGAAGTTAGTTTACGCTATCGGTTGAACCAATATTTTACTACAAAACCCGAAAAATTGAGGTCATGTTTGCTGCAAATCGAAATTTCCATACTTTTGTGGCCCGCCTTTTAAAAGAGGCTGGATTTAAGGTGACGTAGCTCAGTTGGTAGAGCAAAGGACTGAAAATCCTTGTGTCGGGGGTTCAATTCCCTCCGTCACCACAAAAAGCCCTCCCAATCAGGAGGGTTTTTTTATGGATCATTTCTTTGTATACATATTACAGAGTAAAACAAATGATTCCTTCTAATAAAGTCAGGATGCTATCCGAAGCGTCAGCATTGGCATTTTTAATTGTCACCTGACAAGCTTTGGGCCGCAACCCACGCTGTAGTCCACGCTGATTGAAAGTTAAAGCCACCTGTCTCACCATCAAGGTCCATAACCTCACCGGCAAAAAACAATCCCGGCACTTTCTTACTCTGCATAGTGTCAAGTTCAATCCCGGTCAGTGCCACTCCACCACAGGTTACAAACTCTTCTTTAAAAGTGGTTTTACCTTTAATACGAAAAGGGCAGGCATACAATAGTTCGATCAGCTTGTTGATTTGTTTATGAGGCAACTCGGCCCAGATTTTTCGATCTTCAATTCCAGACTTGATACATAGAAACTCCCAAAGTCGTTTTGGCAATCCGAACATTGGATTTGCCAACGCTATTTTCTTACTCTGATTCTTAAGCTGCATAAGGCCTTCGCGCACTTCCGTTTCAGGCAACCCTGTCCAGTTGACCAACACGGTAAACGTGTAGTGCTGTCCATTCAGATAGACCGCGGCCCATGCAGAAAGTTTTATAACAGCCGGTCCGCTCAGGCCCCAATGCGTTATCAACACGGCACCGTGTTGAGAAAACTTTGTTCCGGCAATTCTCACTTCTGCACCGGGCACAGCAACACCCATCAGGCCAGTAAATTCTTTTTCGGAATCATTAAATGTGAATAGAGACGGAATTGGGTTTATAATTTCATGTCCCAGATCAGCCAACCACTGATAGTTCTCACGTTTATTGTACCCACCCGTTGCAACCAGAATTTTTTTCGCTCTGAAATTCTCTTTCGTGCAAACGATAAAGTGATCTTCCTTTCTTTCAATTCTATGTACTTCTGAATTGAGTTTTATTTCAATCCCTAAACTCTCTGCTAATTGTAAAAAGCAATCGATAATAGTTTGTGAGTTATCCGTTGTTGGAAACATCCGACCATCCTCCTCAGTTTTTAGCTCTACACCATGCTGCTTAAACCAATCTACCGTATCAGAAGCCTGAAACTGATGAAATAAATTCTTGAGTTGACGTTGGCCACGCGGATAATGTTGTGATAAGGCTGCAGGACTGAAACTATGGTGCGTGACATTGCATCGGCCGCCACCCGATACTTTTACTTTTGATAATAACTTGCTCGATTTTTCAAGAATAAGGATTCGAAGATTTTTATTCTTTTCAGCTGCATTGATGGCTCCGAAAAAACCTGCCGCACCTCCGCCCAGCACGATTACATCAAAGTAGGCTTTGCTCGCCATATCAAGTGGGCACTGTTAAGGAGGCTGCCTTCATCACGCGTTGGTTTACAAACCAAATCAACACAACTGTTATGAGCGTTGTGCTGGCTACCACATACCCGAGAGTGTCGTAGTGCAGCAGCTCCCCTGAAGGAGATTGAACAACAATAAGTCCGGCTGCATAGGCTGCAATACCTCCTGAAATTTGTTGCACCGAAGAATTGATGCTCATAAAAGCGCCCCGGTCTGACTGATCGGGCACACCCGAAATCAAGGCTTGTGATGAAATCATCCGGGCAGAAATGCCCATGAACATTATTATGTTAAACACCATCACCAGCCAGAGCGGTGTTGGCCCCAGGTTGCAATAAATAATTACAATCAAAATCATAATTACAGACCCAACAAAAAAAGTTCTGTACTTGCCCCAACTATCACTAAATCGGCCAATGAATGGGCCGGTGATCATTGAAAAAATACCTGTCACTGTATACAATAGCGGCAAACTATCGGGAGAGATTTTTAGATTGTTTACGCCAAAGACAGTACCGAATGGCATCATCATAAATCCACCTGTTGCCAATAAGGTAGTCGCTGCAAAGGTTTTCAGATAGACCGAATTGGAAGCTGTTTTAGCAAGATGGACGAATGCATTTCGGTCCGATTTAATTTTCAAATGGCCGTCAATAGGTTTCAGATAAATAATAATTGTTGTCATGACTACCCCACTTACCAACACAATCATGATAAAGGGCGAGTGCCAGCCCCAAAGATTGGCAAAATACAAACCCACAGGCAACCCCAATACCTGGCTGGATGCGAACGCCATCTGAACAAACCCCATCACCCGGCCCCGCACCTCCAGGCGAAACAAATCAGTTATTATCGCTAAGGTGATGGAGCCTATAACTCCACCGAAAATTCCAGTAATTGTGCGCGCAAGCAACAGCATAGGATAGGTGTTAGCTAACCCGCAAAACAAGGTGCCTGCTATAAAGCCAGTATAAAAGAAAATCAATAATTTCTTACGATCGTATTTATCAGCAAAGCCTGCAGCCAGCAAACCCGACAGGCCCGCACTAAAGGCATAGGCCGAAACAACCATTCCGAATTGGGCCGGGGTGATCTTTAAATCGGGCATTAAAAATGGACCGAGTGGAGAGAGCACCATGAAATCCAGAATGAGCGTGAATTGCAGAATGCTAAGGATGGCAATTACAAATACTTCGTAACTCGAAAATGTTTTAGCTTTCATGTGCCAGTTCGGGGGACTCGTATCTGCTTTTAGCTTTTACATCACATCTACCTGGCCCCGTAATAAGTCTTCGAATGTATCGCGTCTGCGGATAAGTTTGGCTTCCTTGTTGATAATCAATACTTCGGCTGGGCGCAATCGTGAATTATAATTAGAAGCCATAGAATAGCCGTAAGCACCTGCATTTTTAATTGCCAGTAAATCGCCTTCGCGTACTTCGTGTAACTTACGGTCTGCACCGATTGTATCGGTTTCGCAAATGTTGCCTACTACGGTATATACCTTTTGTGAACCCTTGGGATTGGAAACATTCACAATCTCATGATAGGCATCATACATCATCGGACGGATGAGATGATTCAATCCTGAATTAACCCCGGCAAACGTGATCGAGGGTGTTGGCTTCACCACATTGGTTGTAACAAACAAGTACCCTGCCTCACTCACTAGATACTTTCCGGGTTCAATCCATAATTCCAGCTTGCGACCATAGCTATGATAAAACTCTTTAAAAGTTTTACTCAACTTCAACCCAAGATCATACACATTGGTAACCATGTCGCCCTCTTTGTAGGCAACCTTAAAGCCGCCACCAAAGTCAATGAATTTAAGAGCCGGAAAATCGCGCGCAATGCCAAACAGAATCTCCGCCATTTTAATAAACACATCAGTCTCAGTTATTTCCGAACCTGTGTGAATATGCAAGCCATTAATAACAATTTTGTGCTGTTGAGCCAGATCCATGATCTGCGGAAGCTGGTAAACGGAAATGCCGAACTTGGAATTACTGTGACCAGTCGAAATTTTATAATTACCTCCAGCCATAATGTGCGGATTTAATCGCACGCAACAGGGATATGTGCTGCCATACTTTTTACCAAATTTTTCCAACACAGAAAGATTATCGAGATTGATGTTCAGCCCCAGGTCAACGCCCGCCACGATTTCTTCAAAGTCGACACAATTAGGAGTGAACATGATCTCACCCGGAGTAAAGCCCGCGCCTAAAGCAATTTGTGCTTCCTGTATGGACACCACATCCACACCTGAACCATGCTTCTTCAATAGTTTTAAGATGGAAATATTGGTAAGCGCTTTGGCGGCATACTTCACACGAATATCCGTCTCCGAAAACGCGTTCTTCAAGGTCTTTAATTGATGAATGATTTTCTCGCCATCATATACATACAAGGGGGTGCCAAACTCCTTGCAGATCTCAGCGACATCCAGTCCTTGAATTGTATAGACTCCGTTGGTAAGTTCCATAGAAAATAAAAGTTCAAATATATCAGTTGGGAGTCGACCGCTCTATGACTTACTCAGACTTTATTTGGCTTTGGTTCTTATCTTCGTGCCATGAAGTTGTTTTACAGACATTCCGGACAAGGCAAGCCATTGATTATTCTTCATGGCCTTTTTGGCTCCTCCGACAATTGGTTTACGCTGGCAAAAGTGTTTGCAGAACACTATTCGGTGTATCTGGTAGATCAACGAAATCATGGACAATCACCACAAAGCGATGATTTCAATTACAAATTGCTTACTGAAGATTTATATGGTTTTATAAACGAACATCATCTGGATAAGCCCCATATTATTGGCCACTCCATGGGTGGAAAGACTGCGATGAACTTTGCAGTAAAATATCCCAATCAATTGGATTCGTTGATTGTAGTGGATATTGCACCCAAACAATACCCGGTTCACCACGATCATATTCTCGAGGGATTACACACTATCAACTTGCAAACGCTTACCTCCCGCAATGAAGCGGACCAGATTTTAAGTACCCATATTCCTGAACCGGCAGTTCGACAATTCCTCTTAAAAAATCTATCGCGCACCAGCGATGGAAAATTTGAATGGAAAGTAAACCTCCAGGCAATTGATGATCATATTGAGGAGATTGGAGATGGGATGCAATTCCCTGACACATACGAAGGCCCTACACTTTTCATAAAAGGGGCTAACTCCAATTACTTTAAACCTGAGGATGATAATGCCATTGTGAAGATTTTTCCCAATGCAGAATTTGTCACACTTGATACAGGTCACTGGGTTCAGGCGGAAAAGCCAAAGGAGTTTGCAGAAACTGTACTGTCTTTTTTGAAGAAAGGATAAATGGCGGCCATAGGAAAATTATTTCTGATCCCCAATGTAATCTCTGATTCAACTCAGGAAGAAGTAATACCCGCATCTGTAAACCATGTACTACCAACTATTTCACATTTTCTGGCCGAGGACATTCGAACGGCAAGAAGGTATTTGAGTAGTTTGAAAATCTATCCCTCTATTGAGTCTCTGCACTTTCAGGTTCTGAATAAAGATACGAAGGCCAATGAACTACCTGAATTAATGTCACCATTGAAAGAGGGCTTTAATCTTGGAATAATTTCAGAATCGGGCTGTCCGGGTATTGCCGATCCCGGTGCACTGGCGGTCGATTACGCCCATCGCAATAAAATTCAGGTTGTTCCTCTTGTGGGACCTTCCTCTATCTTGCTTGCATTAATGGCTTCAGGCCTAAACGGTCAACGATTTGCCTTTCATGGTTATTTGCCTGTGGAGGGCAAAGAGGCCGCCCATGCAATCAAGGAATTCGAAAAGGAATCAAAACAAAAGAATCAAACTCAGATATTCATAGAAACTCCCTATCGAAATAATTCAATCTTTGACCACTTCCTTAAGAATCTTCATGCTGAAACCAGGCTAACGGTTACAATTGATCTTACCGGTAAAGACGAATGGGTGCAAACACTTCCAATCCGCGAATGGGCAAATCAAAAAACATCATGGCCTAAAAGCCCAGCAATTTTTCTGTTTCTTGCTTAGGTCCATTAATTCAACAGCCTAGCCCTTGTCATATTATCATACTTATTATCTTTGCCCCCTTAATTGAAAATATAATCCCACTATGCCTTATCTATTTACCTCTGAATCGGTTTCTGAAGGTCACCCAGACAAAGTTTCCGATCAAATTTCTGATGCTCTTATCGATTACTTTCTGGCCTATGACCCCAATTCAAAAGTTGCCTGCGAAACCCTGGTGACTACAGGTCAGGTAGTGCTAGCTGGAGAAGTGAAATCTGAGGCCTATCTGGATGTTCAGGATATTGCCCGCGAGGTGATCAAAAAAATTGGCTATACCAAAAGTGAATACATGTTCGAAGCCAATAGCTGTGGTATCTTATCCGCTATTCACGAACAATCATCCGATATCAACCAGGGGGTTGAGCGCAAAAAGAAAGAAGACCAGGGTGCTGGCGACCAGGGACGGATGTGTGGGTATGCGACCAACGAAACAGATAATCTGATGCCATTGCCGTTGGAACTGGCTCACTTACTATTAAGGGAATTGGCAGTTATTCGCAGAGAACAAAAAGTAATGACATACCTGCGCCCCGATGCAAAGTCTCAAGTAACTATCGAATACAGCGATGATAATAAACCACAACGCATCGATGCGATCGTAATCTCAACCCAACACGATGATTTTGCAAAAGATCCCATCATGTTGAAAAAGATCAAGGATGATGTAATCAATATCCTTATGCCAAGGATTAAGAAGAAACTTCCAAAGCGCGTGCAAAAGCTTTTTGGACCTGATATTACCTATCACGTTAATCCAACCGGAAAGTTTGTAATCGGTGGACCTCATGGTGATACGGGACTTACGGGCCGAAAAATTATTGTTGATACGTATGGTGGAAAAGGTGCCCACGGTGGTGGTGCCTTTTCAGGAAAAGATCCTTCCAAAGTAGATCGTTCTGCCGCCTATGCAACTCGCCATATTGCTAAAAATATGGTTGCTGCAGGCTTGTGCGATGAAGTTCTGGTGCAAGTTGCCTATGCGATTGGTGTTGCAAAACCTGTGGGATTAAATGTAAACACCTACGGGACATCGAAAGTAAAAATGAGTGATGGAGAGGTTGCCAAGAAGATTGAAAAAATCTTTGATATGCGTCCTTACTTCATCGAAGAGAGATTCAAACTACGCACACCCATCTATTCTGAAACTGCAGCGTATGGTCACATGGGCCGGGAGTCCAAAATTGTTGAGAAAGTTTTCAACAAAGGAAAGAAGAATGAGAAGAAAGTGAAGGTTGAGTTGTTCCCCTGGGAAAAGCTTGATTATGTGGAAGCAATCAAAAAAGCTTTTAAATTGAGCTAACCACGACTATGGTTACAAAACAAAAATGGCTCCTGTTACGGAGCCATTTTTGTTTAATCAAACTATCGATACGATTACATGCGACCCTCTATTTCTTTCATTTTAAACTTTGTTAATTGAGCGCGTAACGCTTCTGTGGCCAAATCCGTAGCAGCCTCAAACGAACGAGCCTGTTCTTTCGCAAAAAGTTTTTGACCGGGAACATTCACCTTTATCTCTACCGTCTTATTTTCAATTCCTTCATTATTCAATCTCAAAAACACTTCACCGTCTACCATGCGGTCATAAAACGTTTCTAGTTTGTCAACCTTCTTTTGAATAAAGTCGATAAGTTTTTGATCTGCATCAAAATGAATGGAATGTACTTGCAGTTTCATAGGGACATTTAGTTTAAAAATTGAACATAATTTAATTCTGAATCTAAGCTCCTGAAAGGAGTGACAATGGTTTTACATAGGCTATGCTTTTGGGTGCGCCTGATCAAATACTTTTTTCAATTTCTCCATGGAGTTATGCGTGTACACCTGGGTTGCTGCCAGGCTGCTATGGCCTAATAAATCCTTCACCGCATTAATCTCAGCCCCTTTGTTCAGCAAATGTGTGGCATAGGTGTGGCGCAAAACATGCGGGCTCTTTTTTTCAACCGTGGTAAACAACTTCATGTATTTTTTTACAGTGCGGTTTACCAGCATAGGATACAGTGGCTCACCCGTTGCAGTTACCAACAAATACCCATGATCTGACTTTTTAACTTCCTGATTCCTCACGCGCACATAATCTTTAATCATTAAAACGAGTTGTGCTGAGAAAGGGATTACTCTTTCCTTATTTCTTTTCCCTAAAACTCGAATTGTATGATCCTTATAGCTCACATAGTTTTCTTTCAGCGTAATCAGTTCGCTTAAACGTATTCCCGTTCCATAAAACAGCTCAAGAATAAGTTTATCCCTGACTCCATCATGGCCCTCTGGAAACAGAACGTTGTCTAGAAGCTTAACAGTATCATTTTCATTTACAAAGTGAGGGAGTTTCTTTTTGGTTTTCAGAATTTTGATTTTAGCCATCGGGTCATGGGCAATTATTTCCTGACGCATCAGAAACTTATAATAGGATCGCAGACACGCGATTTTCCGATTAATCGAAAGGGCATCCAGTTTAGCCTCCACCAGACTTACAATCCAGGAGCGGATTAGTCCATAGTTGGCCTCCTGAATTGGAGTGCTGGAAAATTCAGACTCAAGATATTTTTCGAATTGATGAAGATCGGTTTGGTAGGACTGAACCGTTTTGGGGCTGTATCTCTTTTCGAACTGGATATATTTCAGAAATGAATCAACCATTATCTACACCAACCCTGCTGTGTAAGGTACAATGTAAAAAAAAATCCTCCCAGGCAAAAGCCTACGGAGGATTGTTTATAGAATTTCTAACTAATTCTTAATAGTTATCGGAGGCGTACATCTTTTGCTTGTATGCAGCACGAATCACCTCATGTCTTCTTTTAACTGACGGCTTAGTAAATGATGTTCTTGACCTTAATTGTCTTAGAACACCTGTCTTCTCAAATTTCTTTTTAAAGCGCTTTAGGGCTTTATCAATTGATTCGTTCTCCTTAATGTTGATAATCAGCATCTTTTTACTATTTGGGCTGCAAATATGGCTGTCTTAATTCAAATGCGCAAGTTTTACTTTAAAATAGCGCGCGAAATCACCATTTTTTGAATTTCCGAGGTCCCCTCACCAATCGTACATAATTTTGCGTCACGATAATACTTTTCGGCCGGAAAATCTTTGGTATACCCATAGCCTCCAAATATCTGCACCCCATCATTGGCAATTTCTACGGCAATCTCAGAAGCATACAATTTTGCCATTGCTGACTCTCGATTAACACTTTTGCCCTTGTTCTTCAGGTCGGCAGCGCGATAGGTAAGTAAAGAAGCCGCTTCAATCTTAGTAGCCATCTCAGCCAATTTGAATGAAATTCCCTGAAAAGCTGAGATGGGCTGATTGAACTGGTGACGTTCTTTTGAATACCGGAGAGCCGCCTCAAAGGCGCCCTGGGCTATACCTAAGCTTAGCGCAGCGATAGAAATTCTTCCGCCATCCAATACTTTGAGTGATTGAACAAAGCCCTCCCCTTCTTTTCCTATAATCTGACTCTTATGTATGCGGCACTCTGTAAAGATTAGTTCGGCTGTTTCTGAAGCACGCATTCCCAACTTATTTTCCTTTTTCCCTGATGTAAATCCGGGTGTTCCCTTTTCAATAATAAAGGCAGTCATGGCGTGTGAGTCTCCTACTTTTCCGGTGCGGGCAATTACAACTGCCACACTTCCGGATCTGCCATGTGTAATAAAATTTTTAGCACCATTTAGTACATAATAATCACCGTCTTTAACCGCAACCGTTCTCATGTTGCCTGCGTCTGATCCGGTGTTTGGTTCTGTCAAGCCCCATGCACCTATCCATTCCCCTGAGGCAAGTTTTGGCAGATACTTTCTCTTTTGTTCTTCGTTTGCAAATTGCAAAATGTGACCTGTGCACAACGAGTTGTGTGCCGCCATAGACAAACCAATTGAACCATCAATCTTTGAAAGCTCAGCGATAGCTGTAACATACTCATGGTAACCAAAGCCAGACCCACCATACTCATGAGGCACCAGCACCCCCATCAAACCTAAACCGCCCATTTTATGAAAGAGGTCTATTGGAAACTCCTGACTTTCATCCCACTCCATCATTCGTGGTTTAATCTCTTTCTCGCCAAAATCGCGCACCATCGTGGCAATCATCTGTTGATTCTCAGTCACATCAAAATTCATCACCTCTTCTGCCACCATTTTCATTTTTATTTAAAGTAATACGGAAAGCAAAACTAATACATAAATCCCAATACCCAAACGAGTGTTAGTATGCCTTATCTGAAGTTGCAAAAATCACAGTTTTTAAGGCATTAGTGAATATAAAGCCTATTTTTGTGCCCGAATTTTAAATACACAAAATGAAAATCGCTGTTGTTGGAACCGGATATGTAGGACTGGTAACCGGAACTTGTTTTGCTGAAACAGGAAATACAGTAACCTGTATTGATATTGACTCAGAAAAAGTAAAAAAGCTGAGCAGTGGCAAGATTACTATTTATGAACCTGGCCTTGAACTTCTCTTTGAAAGAAACCTCAAGCAGGGCAGACTTTTGTTCACCACCAATCTTGAAGAAGGAATTAAAGATGCCCAGATTATATTTCTGGCGCTCCCTACACCTCCGGGCGAAGATGGTTCTGCCGATCTAAAATATATTCTTGGTGTAGCCCAACAATTAGGTCCTTTATTAAAACAATACACCATTGTTATTGACAAGAGTACTGTTCCGGTTGGAACAGCCGATCGGGTAAAAGAAAAGATTGCAGCTGGCACTGCTGTTGAGTTTGATGTGGTATCAAACCCTGAGTTTTTACGAGAAGGCGTGGCAGTTGAAGATTTCATGCGGCCTGAACGAGTGGTCATTGGAACTTCCTCAGCAAAAGCCAGAAAAATAATGGAAACACTCTACGCTCCGTTTGTGCGGCAGGGTAATCCTTTGGTTTTTATGGATGAGCGTTCGGCCGAACTTACCAAGTATGCCGCCAACTCTTTTCTGGCAACTAAGATTTCCTTTATGAATGAGATCGCCAACCTATGCGAATTGGTGGGTGCCGATGTTGATTCTGTGCGCAAAGGAATTGGAACCGATAGTCGAATTGGAAAACGCTTTTTATTTCCCGGTATAGGATATGGTGGCAGTTGCTTCCCTAAAGACGTTCAGGCGTTGGCCAAATCTTCCGCTGATGTTCGCTACGACTTTAAAATTCTTGAGGCTGTAATGCAAGTGAATGCAGACCAAAAGACAAAACTCATTCCACGCATAAAAGATTACTTCCGTGGAGACCTGAAAGGAAAAACATTTGCCTTATGGGGATTGTCCTTTAAACCTCATACAGATGATATCCGGGAAGCTCCGGCTCTCTATAACATAGAAGAACTGTTGAAAGCTGGTGCGAAAATCAAAGCTCATGATCCTGAGTCGATGGAAAATGTGAAAGGATTGTTGGGCGATAAAATCGAATTTCATGAAAGCCCGTATGACGCGGCCGAAGGTGCCGATGCAATTTTTATTGCAACGGAGTGGCCCGAGTTCAGAACGCCTGACTTTGATAAACTGTCAGGCAAACTCAAGAATAAATTAATCTTTGATGGTCGCAATCTTTATGATCTGGCGCAGATGAAAGAACTCGGGTATACTTATTTCAGTATCGGACGTGAAACTATATATGGCTAAGAAAAGAGTTTTAATTACTGGTGGAGCCGGATTTCTAGGCTCGCATCTTTGTGACCGGTTCATAAAAGAGGGCTATTCGGTAATAGCCATGGACAACCTGATTACGGGGGATCTCAGAAATATTGAGCATCTGTTCAAGCTTCCGGATTTCGAATTTTATCATCATGATGTTTCGAAATTTGTTCATGTGCCCGGAGAGTTGCATTACATTTTACATTTCGCTTCGCCCGCAAGCCCGATAGATTACTTAAAGATTCCGATTCAAACTTTAAAAGTAGGATCACTCGGAACCCATAATTTATTGGGACTGGCGAAAGCAAAAAAAGCACGAATCATTATTGCCTCCACATCCGAAGTTTATGGTGACCCGACAGTGCATCCCCAAACGGAAGAATATTATGGCAACGTAAATACAGTGGGCCCGCGTGGTGTATATGACGAAGCCAAGCGCTTTCAGGAAGCCATCACCATGGCCTATCATACTTTCCATGGCCTGGAGACTCGCATTGTACGCATCTTTAATACCTATGGACCACGGATGCGACTAAATGATGGTCGTGTACTTCCTGCATTTATCGGGCAGGCTCTGAGAGGTGAAGACTTAACAATTTTCGGTGATGGTTCACAAACCCGATCGTTCTGTTATGTGGATGATCTGGTAGAAGGAATTTACAGGTTACTCTTATCCAATTATGCACAGCCTGTGAACATTGGAAATCCGAATGAAATTACCATTAAGGACTTTGCTGAAGAAATCATCAAACTGACTGGCACCAAACAAAAGGTTGTTTATCACGATCTCCCTAAGGATGATCCTAAGCAACGGCAACCCGACATTAGTAAGGCTAAAGCTATTCTTGGTTGGGAACCAAAAGTATCCCGGTCGGAAGGATTAAAAATCACGTACGAATATTTTAAGGCACTTCCACAAGATGTGTTGTATCAACGAGATCATAAAAGTTTCGATAACTACAACCGATAAACCAGATAGCATACCTATTTGCTAAAAAGTAAAAATCAATTACCTTTGCAGCACTTCTTGGTAAAAATCAAAAGAGGGGACCCGAAAGTCCCCTCTTTGTTTATAGAAAATTGATGGAAATCGCTCAAAACATAAAGGAATTAGCAGAATCGCACGTGACAGATGCGTCTCTTTTTGTTGTGGACGTTATTGTGGGAAAACATAAACCCCATAAAGTTTCGGTGATTTTAGATGGCGACAAAGGAGTAACCATAGATGATTGCTCTACTTTAAGCCGAGCGTTGTCCGAAGATTTGGATAAACTGGATCTCATTAAAGAGAATTATACGCTCGAAGTGGGGACTCCTGGCTTGGATCAACCCTTGAAGTTAAAAAGGCAGTATGTTAAAAATACAGGCCGCGGGCTAAAGGTGCTTCGAAAAGATAAGAGTACCGTTCAGGGTCAATTAACAGCGGTAACCGAAACGGAAATTGTGCTTGATGCCGAAACCAAGGTGAAAGGAAAAAATAAAATAGAAATTAGTCGTACTGAAATACCCTTTAGTGAAATAGAAAAAGCAATTGTAATAGTTTCTTTTAAATAGTGACAAGTATGGATACCTCCACATTAATTGAATCGTTTGCCGATTTCGCCAAACAAAAAAACATTGATCGCCCCACCATGATTCGCATCCTGGAAGATGTATTCCGGAATATGATTCGTAAAAAATACGTGGAGGATGACAACTTCGACATTATTGTTAATGCCGACAAGGGTGACCTGGAAATCTGGCGTTTCCGCGAAATCGTTGATGACGACTCAGAAGATATTTGGGAGCATGACAAAATCAGCTTATCAGAAGCACAGAAGATAGAACCCGATTTTGAAGTAGGTGAAGAAGTTGCTGAAGAAATTCATCTCGAAGATTTTGGCCGCAGGGCAGTCACCACTGCACGCCAAACATTGATGCAAAAGGTGAAGGATCTTGAAAAAGATATCCTTTATCAAAAGTATAAAGATCTGGTTGGAGAAATTATCACAGGCGAAGTCTATCAGGTACTAAGTCGTGAGGTGTTATTGATTGATGCTGAGGGCAATGAGATCTCGATTCCGCGCAATGAACAAATACAAAAAGATCGCTACCGCAAAGGAGAAAACGTGCGGGCCGTTGTTCATAAGGTTGAAATGGTTAATGGCAGTCCTAAAATTATTTTATCGCGAACAGCGCCTGAATTTATCGAGCGCTTGTTCGAGCAAGAAGTACCCGAAGTGTACGATGGCTTGATCACCATTAAGAAAGTAGTTCGCGAACCAGGCGAACGCGCTAAAGTGGCTGTTGAATCATATGATGATCGTATCGACCCGGTGGGTGCATGCGTGGGAATGAAAGGCTCGCGGATTCACGCTATCGTACGCGAACTTCAGAACGAAAATATAGATGTAATCAATTACACTGAAAATCTTGAACTCTATATTCAACGTGCTTTAAGTCCGGCCAAAATCGTAAGTATCAAAATCGACAAAGAGAATAGTCGTGTTGCTGTTTACTTAAAGCCCGATCAGGTTTCGTTAGCCATCGGAAAAGGAGGCTTGAACATTAAACTTGCCAGCCGGCTTGTTGCTATGGAAATCGATGTGTTCAGAGAAACGGATGGCCAGCAAGAAGAAGATGTTGATCTAGATGAATTCAGTGATGAAATTGAAAGTTGGGTGATTGATGAACTAAAACGCATCGGTCTTGACTCTGCGAAAAGCGTTTTGAATCTTAACAAAGAAGAACTCGTGCGCAGAACAGACCTGGAAGAAGAAACTGTGGAAGGCGTTCTCAATGTGTTGAAAAAGGAGTTTGAATAAGGCTTAACAATAATAAAATAAACGTAAAATAATTTAAATAGCGATATTTGAGCATGGCAGAAGAAAAGATGATAAGGCTGGGGCAGGCATCTCGCAAACTCAATGTGGGCCATAATACTATTTTGGATTTTTTGGCGAAAAAAGGGTTTAGCGTAGAAAATAATCCGAATGCGAAGCTTTCGCCCGAGCAATTTGCTATGCTGTCAAAAGAATTCGCTTCTTCAGCATCCGAAAAAGCGGAAGCTTCCGGGCTAACCATCGGGGTTAAGCATGAAGTGCCACCGGGTAAGACAGAACCGGAAATTCATCGTAAGAAGAAAGACGAAGAAGAAAGTGTTTTGATAAAAAATCTTGGTTCGAAGGATATTGTAAAACCTAAAGAAGAACCCAAGACTGAGAAAGTAGAGCTTGAAAAGCCAAAATTAGAAGGCATCAAGGTTGTTGGTAAAATAGAACTTGAAAAGAAGAAACCTAAGAAGGAAGAAAAGGTAGAAGAGAAGCAACCACAACCTGAGAAAGAGATTGAAATTCCTCCAGTTCCTGAAAAGCTGGCCGAGCCTGAGTTGGAATTAATCAAAGCCAGGGCTGGTAGACTGCAAGGATTAAAGGTGGTTGATAAAATCGAATTACCCGCTGAGAAGAAAAAAGACCAACCCGTTGCTTCGTCAGACATTAGTAAAACCGCAGGCCAGAAGCGCCCTCGCAAAAGGCTACCAAATGCTACGGATCAGGGTCGACCTTCTTCACCAGCCGGTCAACCACGTGGTCAACAACGACCCTTTCCTCCTCGTCAGCAAAAGGCTGAGCCAACGGATAAGGAAATTCAGGATCAGATTAAAGCTACCCTTGCAAAATTAAGTGGCAATCAGAAAAAATCATCAGGCGCTAAATACAGAAAAGAAAAACGTCAGGCCGTTTCTGAAGCAGAAGAGGAACGTCTATTGCAGGAACAAGAATCTTCAAAAACGTTAAAGGTATCAGAGTTTATCTCGGCTAATGACCTTGCCTCCATGATGAATGTGTCGGTGAATGATATTATCTCCACCTGCATGGGGCTGGGCATGTTTGTATCGATCAACCAACGGTTGGATGCAGAAGCAATCACGGTGATTGCCGATGAATTTGGTTATGATGTTCAGTTCATTACCTCTACGGAAGAAGAAGTGGAGGCGGAACAAGAAGACGAATCAGAGGAAGATCTGAAAGATCGTGCTCCCATTGTAACCATCATGGGTCACGTGGATCATGGTAAAACCTCCTTGCTGGATTATATCCGAAAAACAAAAGTTACAGACTCTGAAGCGGGTGGTATAACGCAGCACATAGGTGCCTATGATGTAACTACCAAGAACGGAAATAAAATTGCATTTCTGGATACACCCGGTCACGAAGCCTTTACTGCGATGCGTGCCCGCGGTGCAAAACTTACAGACATTGCGATTATAGTGGTTGCGGCCGATGATGATGTAATGCCACAGACCAAAGAGGCAATCAATCACGCACAGGTTGCCGGTGTGCCGATCATTATCGCCATTAACAAAATGGATAAACCAGGCGCAAATCCTGAAAAAGTAAAAGATTCTCTTTCTAAGATTAATATACTCGTTGAAGACTGGGGCGGTAAATACCAATGCCAGGCTATCTCGGCTAAATCCGGATTAGGTATTGATGAACTATTGGAGAAAGTATTGTTGGAGGCTGAGATTCTTACGCTGAAAGCGAACCCGAACAAACCAGCCGTGGGTTCAATTATTGAAGCATCTTTGGATAAAGGACGAGGCTACGTTACAACCTTGATGGTGCAGGCGGGATCGTTGAAAGTGGGAGATATCATGGTTGCCGGTTCAAATCATGGTCGTGTTAAAGCGATGTTTGATGATACTGGTAAACGCGTTTCTGAAGTTGGGCCTTCTACACCCGTGCAGGTGTTGGGTCTTGATGGTGCCCCACAGGCGGGTGAGAAATTCCAGGTGATGGAAAGCGATCGCGAAGCCCGTGAACTTGCCAATAAACGCAGCCAGATTTTAAGAGAACAAAGCATCCGTACCAAGAAACATATTACGCTTGATGAAATTGGAAGACGTCTTGCCATTGGTTCATTCAAGCAATTGAATGTAATTGTAAAAGGTGATGTGGATGGATCGGTAGAAGCGTTGTCAGATTCTTTACTGAAACTTTCAACAGAAAAAGTAGCTGTAAGCATTATTCATAAAGCGGTGGGTCAGATCTCTGAATCGGATGTACTTCTTGCTTCAGCATCCGATGCCATTATTATTGGCTTCCAGGTTCGGCCTTCGGTTGCTGCCAGACGAATTGCAGATAATGAAGAAATTGAAATTCGATTGTACTCTATTATCTACGATGCCATCAACGAAATCAAGGCTGCCATGGAAGGCATGCTTGAGAAGGAAATGGAAGAAGTGATTGTGGGTAATGCAGAAGTACGAGAAGTGTTCAAGATTTCAAAAATTGGAACGGTAGCGGGTTGTATGGTAACCGATGGGTATGTGAAACGTAATAACCCGATCCGATTAATTCGTGATGGTATCGTTGTCTACTCTGGTGAGATGACTGCCCTGAAACGATTTAAAGACGATGCGGCAGAAGTTAAGTCAGGTTTTGATTGCGGTATCAGCATTAAAAATCTAAATGATATTGAAGTAGGTGATGTAATTGAAAGCTACGAAACCCGCGAGGTGAAGAAGATATAGTTCTATGGAGCAATAGAAAAAACCCGATCCTACATGGTCGGGTTTTTTTTGTGGGAATCTGGTACTGAGCATGCCGTCAACTGATCACTTCTATGCTGGTTTACCTCGATTCTTTAATTGTAAGGATAACCTTAAAGTCCTCACTTTTATTTTGATCAATTAATATCCTATATCTAGGAAAGCTAAAATGAGCTGTGCCCATTGATAAATATTTAGATGTCCTTTTTTTGAAACTCTTTAAATCTTCTTTCATAAAAAGCCGCTCAATGCCTGTATAGATCGCCACCAACTTGTTTTTGTAGATAAAGTAGAAACTAGGCGGAAAGAGATCAAAATAATTTACATCGGTGATAATAAATGAAATCTCATATTCACATTCTATTTTATCGAAATACACTTCTGAAGTGTTAAGGGCCTCTGATCTTTTGATTGAGTACTGGTCTATTCCTGTTTTGTAAAAGTTAATAGAAATTAACCCCTTGATTTCATTCTCATTGCTAATACTATCAAGTAAGTTTTTTGTTGAATTAATGAACCAATCGATCGAATTCAAAAATGGTACATTAGTCGGTTTAATCTCATTTGGTTGACTTTGTAGATTTGCAAAAAGAAACAAGAATGAAGAAATAAGAATTAAGTACTTCATGGAAATGTTTTTTGAGGCCAAGGGTAATTTACCAATAATTGTTTGTGGTTAACTATCCCCGCAAAGGGGCAAACATTTCTTCGCATACAATCCGGTTTTTTATATGTGCCTCTAAGCCATTCATAGTATGGGGTGTTTTATCCTCCACACATTGCTCAATCACGAGATGTGGAAAAACTTTCATCGCTTTAAGTTCTCGTACCAACCGCGGGTAATCAATATCACCATCGCCAAAGGTTTCTGTCCAGACGCCATTTGATGACTGCCGCAAATGCAATTCTGCCACACGCTTTCCATACAACTTTAAAACATCAAACACTGCCACGTTAGAGTCTGACGAACCACGAAACACCCAGTGTACATCAAAGCAGAAAGAAACATTTTTAGGATTTGTGTTTAGCATGATATGATGAAACTCTCTGGCCCCGGCTAAAAATTCAGGCGAATGAGTATGATAGGCAAGTGTAATTCCCATCTCCCGCAAGGCAGCACCCAGTCGCTCCATGGCTGCCGCCTGAATGATAAGTTGGTCATCTGTTTTTAATTCATCGCCACCCCAGCGTATCGGGTCTGGATTAGTTACAATAATTTTGGTTCCGATTTTCTTTGCTTCACCAGCAATCGCCAGGATTCTATTGATAGAATTTTCCACTTCATCTTGCTTGTGCATGACGCTGCCCACATAAATGGATGGCATGGAAAGGTTATATTTTTTTAACACAGGTATTAATTCAGCAACCTGCTGGGCCGTATCTAACCCAGGCTCGTATGCTTTGATTTCCGTTTTAGCAAACTCGGCCATACAAGCATCCAGATCCTCGCCCCAGTTTTTATTGTCACGACCGTAAAACGTTATCCAGTTATACGAATTACAAGAGATCGGAAATTTGTTGGCCTGGCTATCGGTAGTGGTGCTTTGATTTAAAACAGATAGCGCTGTGAAGCCAGCCAAAGAATGAATAAACTGTCTGCGATTTGATTTCATATTACTTCTTTAATACTTTCTAAAGTAGGTAAAGTTTATAGGTTAGTCATAAAAAAAGCCTGACCAAATTTGATCAGGCTTTTCATACATTCAAAATTAATTACTTATTAAAAGCATCCTGCACACTTGGTGCGTTTTCCGAACCAGCCGCTGCTTCAAAACCCTTCTTCACACTAAAATCTTCACCACCACCAAACAGGTTTAAGGCCATACGCTTAAAGAATCCACGTACGTATGTGTTGTACTCGCGCACTGTTTCATTATACCGCTGGCGAGCTACGTTAATTCTGTTTTCTGTGCCTTCCAACTGCGACTGCAACTCCTGGAAATTCTCCGTGGAGCGAATCTGAGGATAAGCCTCAAAGGCCAGATTGATAGCCGTGTTGATTTTTCTTCCTGCGATTTCCAGATCTTCAGGAGTTTTTGCCCCTACAATGCCCGCTCTGGCTTGAGTTACCGCTGTGAGTATTCCGCGTTCGTTTTCTGCAGCCTCTTTCACAGTTGCCACCAGGTTTGGGATCAGGTCGGCTCTGCGCTGATACGTAGCCTGAACATTACTAAATGCTTCATTTACTTTTTCTTGGCTTCCTACGGCACTATCGTAAACACCAGCTCCCCACATAAAAAATCCACCACCAAACACCACGATTACGCCAACAATTATTAAGGTTGTGATTAATCCTTTGCTCATAAATTTTGTTTTTATTAGGCTGCAAAGCTACGTATTTATGATCAATTGTATCAAGCTTCCGATTCTTATACTCTTGCTACTGGCTGGCTGCAAAATCGATCGCGAGAAAGAAGTAGACCGTACCAAGTTTCAGTTTAAAATTGGTGCAGACGCTAACCTATTCTTCCGAAATGTGCGACAGATTTATTATGATCGCTCTAGCCCCGATGGCACGTGGCAAGCTTATCGTTTTAGCGATCGATACACAGGAAACAATCGCCCCGTAATTGAGCCTGTGATTGTAATTAACTGGTTGCAGGATGAGGCTTATTTGCTCATTGATATTAATGACCTATTGAGCGAAGAAGATATGATCACCGTTACCCTTTCGGATGCACATACCAATAAAACAGATACCCTTTACTTAAATCAACGTGGCCGTGAACGCATGTTGGAATTTGGAAGTAAGTTGTATGAAGCCATTCAGGCCAACCAAAAAGTAGCAGTAAAAAGCAAGGGTGAGTTCGTTCCAATTTTTACTGATGAAATGGATCGCGAAGCTTTCAGAATCACGGTAAGTGACTTCTATCGCCTCACCCGGGTATTTTAACTTTGAGTATTCGCCCTAAGCCATAGGTTCATGTAATCTCCATCTGGGTCATATTTTTTAGACTGGCTTCCGATGTTGAAATATCGGTCTTCTCGCGGATCATTTCCAACCCCGGCCACATACCCCCAGTTAAGCCAGTTGCTACAAGGATCATAATCAATTAATTGGCTTTCGAACCAGGTGGCACCCCAGCGCCAGTCAATTTTTAAGTCGTGGGTTAGATAGCTGGCGACATTTTGCCGGCCCCGGTTTGACATAAATCCCGTAGCTAAAAGTTCCCGCATGTTGGCATCAATAAAGTCAACTCCGGTTTGTCCCAGTCGCCATGTTTCGAATAGTTGGGCATCCTGTTTCCAGGGAAATGATTTATCGCGAATACCTTTCTGACTGAAAATTTTTGATCCGAATTTTTTTGCAGTAAACCGAAAGTAATCGCGCCATAACAATTCAAAAATCAACCAATAGGTTGAATCATTTTTGATTCGTTGAGCTTCATATTTTTTTACTTCGTTATAAATAAATTTTGGCGAGATGCATCCATGCGCAAGTGCGGCTGAAAATTTAGAAGAGTAATTTTCTCCAATCAGTCCATTGCGGGTTTCTTTGTATTGCCTGAGTAAATCCTTTTCCCAGATGTATTCCTGAACCCGGTTTTGCGCAGCCGCTTCCCCACCGGAATAATTAATCACTGAGCGAGCATCTGTGATAGAAGGTATGATTCCCAGTTGTTGCAGTGCAGGTACCTGATCGGATTGGATGGAGGGAAATTTTTTTACTTCCGGTAAAGCAAACAGAGGCCGCACTGAAGACTCCCGCTCTATTTCTTTTCTGAACTGGGTAAACATACCGGGCAACCGGGTGATGGGCCATGGAATATCTTCGTAATGTATAAGGGTAGAGGTCCAGAATTCCATAACAGCCACCCGTCTTGGTTCCAGGTTTTGCCTGATGTTTTTCAAGATCGCTACCTCTTCAGTCGTTACCTCCTTTGAAGTGCAGACGGCAGGAACATCAAAATTAACTACTAAATCAGGTATAATAAACTCCGGTAAACCTATTTTTATGAGTAAATCAGAACCTGCCAGCTGTAGATTGTTCTTTAGGGCCGTGACCGACTCGATTAGAAAATTTGAACGAAAGGAACCGGTTCGGGGAAACCCAAGGGGATGCTTTTGAAACTGTCGGGGGTCAAAAATATAAACGGGTATTACGGTATCACCATGTTCGCAGGCACGAAACCAGGTCTCGTTATCCGTGAGGCGGAGATCATTTTTAAACCAGACTAAAATTGTTTTGGATGACACGTTGTAGTTAACCGAACCTTGCGCTAAAGGTTTTTAGAAATACTTCGTGTTTGATCCATTTTAATGACATCAATTCAGCTTGATAAAAATAAAAAGGGAAACCGATGGGTTTCCCTTTACGATTCCATTAAACAAATTAGGAGACCAAACTCTTCTCCATTAAAAACTCTGCGATCTGTACTGCATTAGTAGCAGCTCCCTTGCGCAGGTTATCCGACACTACCCACATGTTTAATGTGTTAGGTTGAGATTCATCTCTGCGTAAGCGACCTACAAACACTTCGTCTTTACCATGCGAGTTAATGGGCATGGGATAAACATTATTCTTAACATCATCCTCTACCACTACCCCCGGAGTTTTCTCAAGAATTGCTCGCACTTCGGCCAAATCATAATCCTGGTAAAACTCCACGTTTACAGCTTCAGAATGACCCCCGATAGTCGGGATGCGTACCGTTGTTGACGTTACTCCAATAGACTGATCCTCAAGGATTTTACGGGTTTCGTGCACCATTTTCATTTCTTCTTTGGTGTAGCCGTTATCTAAAAAGGAATCGATGTGCGGTAACACATTCATATCAATTTTATGAGGATATACTTTCATGCCGTTGGTGATGCCCTGACGTTCTTCCATCATCTGTTGCACCGCATCTTTACCAGTGCCTGTTACAGATTGATACGTAGAAACCACAATACGTTTGATCTTATATTTTTTATGAAGCGGAGCCAACGCCATCACCATCTGAATGGTGGAGCAATTAGGATTGGCGATGATCAGATCATCATTGCTCAGCACATGACCATTGATCTCTGGTACAATCAATTTCTTAGACGGATCCATACGCCAGGCTGAAGAGTTATCAATTACGATCGTTCCTTTCTCAGCAAACCTGGGTGCCCATTCCAATGAAGTTCCTCCTCCTGCAGAGAAGATAGCTATCTCGGGAGCAAGCGCTACCACCTCAACCATACTCTTAATGGAATATTCCTTCCCCTTAAATTTTATCTTCTGACCTACCGATTTGGCAGAAGCCACTAAATACAATTCATCAAACTCAACCTGGCGCTCTTCCAGCACCCTCAGAACCTCCTGGCCCACCAGGCCAGTTGCTCCCACTACCGCTAATCTCATTTTATTATTATTTTTATAAGAGTGCAAACATACTTTTTTGAACGCAAGAGTTGAAAAAAATATTCATCATACCCGAATTACTTTTTATCGCATTCGTTTGTGGTGCGCAGGTGAGTGATGATTTTACCGATGGTGACCTAACGAACAATCCGATGTGGACGCCCGATCAGCCTGCTTATTGGATAGTTATCAATGGCCAGTTACGTTCAAACTCCTCTACCACCAATTCATCATTTTACATTACTACCCCCTCTGCAAAAGCTGCCGATGCCCAATGGGAATTCTTTGTGAATCTTCAATTCAATACTTCCAGCGCCAACTTCGTGGATGTATATTTGATATCTGAACAATCTAATCTTTTAAGCGCATCCAACAATGGGTATTTTGTTCGTATCGGAGGCACGCCCGATGAAATAAGTTTGTATAAACTCTCTGGCGGCACAGCCACATTGCTGATCAATGGCACCGATGGTGTTACGAATAGCTCCAACAATACACTGCGGATAAAAGTAATCCGGGATGTTAATAATCTTTGGATATTGGAAAGAGATGCCACCGGAGGCATCAATTATGTGCTGGAAGGAAGCACGAATGACGATACATTCACTACAAGCAGTTTTTTTGGAATTAGAATTCAGCAATCAACAGCTAGTTTTTTCAACCGGCATTTCTTTGATGACATCTATGCTGGTGAAATCATATTGGATGCTGAACCTCCGTTGCTACAACAACTTCAGGTGCTTTCTGAAAATCAATTGTCATTAACGTTCAATGAAAAATTAACACCCGCTTCAGCACAAAATATTACTCATTATTCCGCATCCCAAGGCATTGGCAATCCAGTAAGTGCCGTACTTCAGACGGATGAGACCACTGTTATTCTTAACTTTTCACAGAACTTCGCAAATGGAATTAGCCATCAACTTACTATAACAGGTGTATCTGATCTGTTGGGCAATAACGTTACTTCTATTAACTCACCCTTTTTGTTTTTTCAACCACAGCCCGTAAATGCTAAAGACATAATCATTACTGAAATCTTTGCCGATCCCACACCACAAGTTGGTTTACCTGATGCAGAATATATTGAATTGTATAACCGAAGCAGTAATCCGGTTGACCTTGCCGGATGGAAATTTTCTGACGGCAGTTCTACGGCAACATTTCCCTCACACTTGATTCTACCCGGTGATTATAGAATCATAACTGCGAGTTCAAACACCGCCTCATTCACTTCATTTGGAACTATAGTAGGCGTAAGCAATTTTCCAACTCTCAACAATGGGGGAGAACCATTGACGCTCAAAACCTCAACGGAACATTTAATTGACTCGGTGAACTATGCATTGAGTTGGTATCGCGATACCGACAAGCAAGAAGGTGGCTGGAGCCTTGAATTAATCGACCTGGACAATCCTTGTGGCGAGGAAGATAACTGGACTGCATCCGAAGATGTGAAGGGAGGCACTCCGGGAAAAATCAATTCGGTCAATGCGAATAAACCTGACTTGACGGGCCCACAGTTGGTTTCCGTTGCTGCCATTCAGGCCAACGAACTACTGCTGGTCTTTAATGAGACACTTGAGAAGCCACTTAGTATTACGTTATTTTCCATTGAGCCTAGCATCGAAATTTCTACTGCCGTCTTCACTTCCCAATCTTTAAAGCAAGTGAAATTGAAGTTAGCCGAAAACCTTGCGCCTCGCCAATTATATAAAGTTGCGATTACCGACCTGCGCGATTGCAGTGGCAATTATATTCAGCAAGGGTTTAATAGTTTATCTTTCGCGCTACCGGAATCAGCGCAAGTTGGTGACATCTTGCTAAATGAAATTCTTTTTAACCCGCGCCCCGGTGGTGTAGACTTTGTAGAGATCATTAACGTATCTGAAAAATATCTCAACCTAAAAAACTGGTCGTTGGCCAACCTGCAGGAAGGAGCTGCAATCAACAATCGAACAATTTCTGCGCAGGACCTTATTATTGCTCCGGGTGCATACCATGTATTTACGGTTGATGGTGTTGCACTGAAAAATCAATATCCCAATTCGCAGGAAGAAAACTTTGTGACTACACAACTTCCTTCTATGAATGATGACAGTGGTTCTATTGCCCTGGTTTCAAATGAAGTAATACTGATGGATCATTTTCTTTACTTCGATGATTATCATACCCCCATTCTGAAAGACAAAGAGGGTGTTTCACTGGAACGAATTTCGACAACCGAACTTACCAACCTGGCAAGTAATTGGAAGTCGGCTAGTAGTGCAGCCGGCTATGCCACACCGGGCTATCTAAATTCAAACTCCCGACCTGAATCTTTTGTAGATGAAAATGCAGTGTCTATAGACCCTGAAATATTCTCTCCGAATGTACCCGGTCAGGATTTTACTAAAATCAATTACCGGTTTGATCAGGGTGGTTTTGTCGCCAATATTAAAATTGTAGATCAACAGGGAAGGTTAATCAAAGAAATTGCCAACAACGAAATACTCGGCATAGAAGGGTTCTTTCGGTGGGATGGCGACCGCGATGATGGCAGCAAAGCCCGCAGAGGCTATTACTTTGTTTGGGTGGAGGTCTTTTCCTTAGAAGGCACGGTGAAGAACTATAGGAAAAGGGTAGTTATTGGTCAATAAATCCCGCTTTCTAAAGACACGTAGATTAAAGTTACCGGCCTTGCTAATTAATGCTGTTGCATTTTTTGTTTCAACCCCTAGCCCGTATTTTTGCACATCTTTTTAAAACCTTTAAAAAAGGACTGTTTTATGGCCAAATCCAAGAAAAAACCAGCCAAGCCGGCTAAGAAAGTTGTAGCAAAGGCTAAACCTGCCGCAAAGGCAAAAAAAGTAGCTCCAGCGAAATCGAAAAAAGCAGCCAAGAAAGCACCGGCTCCTAAAAAGGTCGTGGCCAAAAAAGTAAAGCCTAAAGCAGTCCCTAAAAAGGTGGCTAAAGTTGCTAAGGTTAAAAATGAGCCTAAAAAAATAGAAAAACCAGTAATGAAAACGGCTACTGAGCCGGCTCCTAAAAAAGAGCACAGACCCATCGCGCCACCTATTAAAATTCCGACTACTCAGTTGCATATTTTCCCCATTATCAGTCAGCGCCCCATAGCACATAAGCCTGCCAAGCCTTCAACTATGCCGGAAGATAAAACCCGCTATAGTGCTGAGGAACTGAAGGAGTTTGAAACATTGATCATCGGCAAACTTGATAAAGCCAAAGAAGAATTTCGCATTTTGAAAGAAACCTTAAATCGTAATAACGATGCCGGTACGGATGCAACCTCGGGTGGCAATACCAAAGTATTGGAAGATGGAGCAGAAACTGCTGAGAAAGAAAACCTAAGCCAATTGGCTGCGCGCCAATTAAAATATATTACCAATCTCGAGAATGCCTTAGTGCGTATCAAGAATGGTACCTACGGAATTTGTTCCGTTACCGGCAAATTGATTCCGAAAGAACGCCTGATTGCTGTGCCTCATACCACACAATCAATCGAAGCGAAAATGATGAAACAAGATTAACCTCACCCCCTCCCCTCAGGAGAGGGGAGACTTCATAATAAATCATATCAAAACTTTAGACGTTTCTCTTTCACAAGGCTAAGGAGCACGACATACAAATTAAACAAATGGATTTCTTACAAAACCACATCGAAGCACTAATTTTTTGTTCACCTACACCGGCCAAGGTAGATGACATTAAAGCATGCTTATCTGAAATGTTTAATGCCGATGTGCCTCAGGAAGATATCGCAGGAGCGTTACAAAGAATTGAAGAGAAATTTCAAGGCGATGAATATTCATTTCAATTGTTTAAGACCGCAGGTGGCTATCAGTTTTTAACCAAGCCGGCCTATCAAACCAGCATTGGCATCATGCTGAAGCAACAATCGAAAAAGAGACTTTCCACCTCGGCAATGGAAACACTTTCCATCATTGCCTACAAACAACCGATCTCGAAAACGGAAGTAGAAAACATTCGGGGTGTAAATTGTGATTATGCCATTCAGAAATTACTCGACAAAGGATTGATTGAAATTTTGGGCAAAGCTGAAACGATTGGCAGACCGCTACTCTATGGCACCAGTGCAAAATTCATGGAGTACTTTGGCATTAACGACATCACCGAGCTACCAACGCCCAAGGATTTTACAAGCGAAGTAAATGCCATTGGTGAAACTCCGGAAAACCAATAATTGATAAATCAATTCCTCCGGTCCTTAGCCAACGGAATTTCTTACATAAATATATCCGACCTTTAGCAAAGGCTAATTGTCCGTTCGAACAATTAGCTAATTAAAACAACACTATGGCACGTCCAAGAAAATCATCATCCGGTAAAACTTCATTCGGCAAACGCTCCGAAGCCGAAAAATCATTTCGCGATAAAAAGAAAAGATCAGGCCGCGGTGATGACCCGCGCGGCAGTTTCCCTCCGCGGGGAGATTCAGAAAGTCGTCCACGTACTTCACGCTTTGGCGGAACCGGAAGCAAACCTTCTTTTGGCAAGCGCGATGGTGATTCTAGTGAGCGACCAAAGCGCTTCTCAAAACCCTTTGAAAAAAGAGACGGGAGTGCCAGCGGACCTTTTAGAAAAAGATCTTCCGATTCCTTCCAATCGCGCACTGACGGCCCTTCAAGATTTGCTAAAAAACCATTTCAGAAAAGAGATGATAGCGGAACCGAAAGACCTTACAAGAAAAGAGAATCTGGGCCATTTGAATCCCGCTCAGACAGATCTTCCGGCTTTGGCAAAAAGCCCTTTACAAAACGGGAGGACAGTGGAGATGAAAAACCGTTTAGAAGAAGTAGTTCTTTTGGATCGCGCCCTGGCAGTGCGCCACGATTTGAAAAAAAATCATTTGATCGCAAAGATGAAAGTGGTGAGCGGCCTTTTAAGAAAAGAGAATCAAGTTCTTTTGATTCGCGTAAAGAACGACCTGAAAGAACCTCAGGATTTAAGAAGCCATTTGTAAAACGGGAAGATGTAGGAGATGAGAAGCCATTTAAAAAAAGAGAATCACCTTCTTTTGACTCGCGGCAGGAAAAACCCGCGCGTTTTGAAAAGAAACCTTTTGCTAGAAAAGAAGGTGAAGTAAAGCCTGAAGGCGAAGACAAGACCTTCAGCAAAGGCAGCAACTACGGACTTCCTTACAAACGAAAGCCCTTTGATAAAGCCAGGGATATAAAATCCACAAAACGGGCTAAAGCTGAAGAGAAACCTAAGACTGATTCGGACTTGATTCGTTTGAATAAATTTATTGCGAATAGCGGTGTTGGAAGCCGCAGGGAGGCTGACGAACTCATAAAGATGGGATTGGTAACTGTGAATGGCGAAACCATCACCGAGATGGGTCACAAAGTTAAGATCACCGATGAGGTGCGTTACGAAGGTAAAAAGCTTAAAGCTGAAAAACCTGTCTATGTTCTTTTAAATAAACCTAAAGGATTTATTACCACTACGGATGATCCACAAGAGCGCAATACGGTAATGAACTTAGTAGCCGGTGCCGGAAAGGAAAGGATTTATCCGGTAGGTAGATTAGATAGAAATACTACCGGGCTACTGCTGCTTACTAATGATGGCGATCTGGCGGATAAGCTTACACATCCTTCTTACAACGTAAAGAAGATTTATAAAGTAGAGTTGGATAAGCCCCTCACAAAAAATGATTTCACAAAAATACAGGAAGGTGTACGGTTAGAAGAAGGCAAAGCACTAGTAGATGATCTTGCTATTATCGGTGATGACAATAAAGTAGTGGGTATTGAATTACACATTGGCTGGAATAGAATTGTACGAAGAATTTTTGAATCGCTTGGTTACGAAGTAATGAAACTAGATCGTGTTGTTTATGCCGGTCTTGACAAAAAAGATCTCGGTCGGGGCGAGTGGCGCTTTCTAAAGCCGGAAGAGGTTGTTACGTTAAAGCATTTCAAATAGATTTTCTCTTTTCATTCTATAACAAGCGACAGATCAGTTTGAAATGATCTGTCGCTTTGTTTTTTATTCACTCTTCAGGTTTTCAACCGGATTAACATACGTTGCACGAATAGTTTGAGAGCCAATCGTGATTACACCAAATACCAACAATACAAGAATTCCCAGGAAAATTACAGTAACATCAAAGGATGTGTGGTAGGCAATCAATTCGAGCCATGCATTGTTAATCAGGTAAGCAAGCGGCACGGCTATAATGATTGAAATCATAAGAAGCTTAACAAATCCTCTTGAGAGCAAAACAATCAATGAAGCATTACTCGATCCTAAAATTTTCCGAATAGAGATTTCTTTGATCCGGGTTTCTGTTGTATAGGTAGCCATTCCTAATAACCCGAGGCAGGAAATAACAATAGCCAATAAGGCTACCACTGCCACGATGTTAACCAGGTCTCCAAAAACGGTATCATAAAAGCTGCGTATTTCATCCTCAAAGTTTTTGTAATCAATCTTATAAGCAGGATTGATTTTACCCCAGGCCGTTTCAATCGATTGGGTGGCTGTCTCATAATCCCCAGAATATTTTACCTGCAAGATGTTAAACTGCTCTTCGCTGTACATTAAAGCCATGGGAGAAATCTTGGCCATCAACATTTCGTGATTATAATTTTTAACCACTCCAATGATCTGAAGCCGGGATGAATCCCGCTGCATTATCACTTCTTGCCCCAACGCATCCAGCGGAGAGTTGAAATGAAAAGCATTTACAGCTTCTTCGTTGATGACCAAAAAGTTTTTATTGGATACTCCTGCTTCAGCTTGGTAGTTGCGGCCAGCCACTAACTCCATTCCTATGTTTTTGAGATAGTCTTCATCTACCGCATAATAATTCAGGCTTGTCCATTCCTTTTCATCCAGCGATTTTTTAAATCCTTCGCCATACGTAGTGCCGGCAGCAGGCACATGCGAAGCAGCCGAGACATTCACTATATTCGGATATTTACTTAGCTCCGTTTTCAGTGTTTGGTAGGGAGTATTATTCAGCCTAATCATGATGTTATTCTTCATCTCAAATCCATGATCGGCATGGAGAAAAAGATTGAGCTGATTATACACTACAATCACGCTCAGGATAAAAATCAATGACAAACTAAATTGAGCGACCAGCAGCGCTTTACGCAAGCCCATTTTTGAAAACAATTTCATGTTGCCAAGATTTTTCAAAACTTTTACGGGCTGAAAACCCGAAAGAACAGTCGCAGGAAATAAGCCCGCTAAGATTCCTACTATAACGGCAAATAAAATAAATACCCCATACACGTAGAGATTGGACTCAAGATCCCATTTTAACACACGGGCAAATGTCAATGTCAACATCAACGGTTTTACGGCAACCAAAAAAACAAAGGCTAAAGCCAGGGCAAACAATGAGGTAAGGATCGACTCCGAAATAAACTGAGTAAAAATCTGCCATCGTGCTGCTCCGGATACTTTTCTTACACCTATCTCACGAGCCCGGGTAAGTGATCGGGCAATTGACAGATTGGTGAAATTGAAACAGGAGGTGATAAGTACAAGGCCGGCTAAACCAGCAAAGAAATAAATGAAGATCCAGGGCAGAAAAGGACCAATGGGATTATTCATGAATTTGCCGGGCGTAACGTTACTTAATGCCTGTAGATGAAATTTTGCTTTCAGGATATCCGGGTTAGAGACCGGTTTAATATGAGCCTGATAAATTTTCTCCAGATGGTTTTCTAGTTCTGCCGGTGATTTTCCTGGTTCTAAAACAATATAAGTCCAGGCATTCCAGTGGTGATGCCAATTATCTAAATCAAAATCGCCACCTTCTGCTTCTTTACTTTTTAATGTTGCCATACTGGCAAATGCCTCAAAGACTATATGCGATTTTCGGGTTGTTTCCTTTAGCACACCGGTAACTGTGTAGGTACCGATATCACCAACTTTTATCGTCAGGCCCAAGGGGTTCTCTTCTTTAAATAATTTCCGGGCTGCTTGTTTGGTTAGCACTACCGTATAAGGCTCCGTCAAGGCAGTCGCGGCATCTCCATATTCCATTTCATATTCAAACACGTCAAACACTTCCGGATCGGCATAAAAACCATGCAAGGGAATGTTTACATCTTGTTCAAACTCAATCCAACCATTACCAAACCCACGCCTGATTCGAACGGCCTTTTCGATGCCTGTATATTGTTCCAGGAGTTCTGATTTTATTGGCAGTGGTGAGGTTGCATAATCATTACCACTTTGTTCAAGACCATCTCCAGTTACATGACGGCTGGTGATCCGATAGATCCGATCACGTTTTGTATTGTACCGATCATAGGTCATTTGATCCGCCACCAACATGATGATTCCCATACAGATCGACATGGCGATGGCCAATCCAAAAATATTGATGAATGAAAAGAAGCGATGACGAAGTAAGCTTCTAAAAGCAGTTTTAATGTAATTTCTGAACATAGCTGTGTTATTAATATTCCTTTTGTGGGGAAGTATAATTGGGAAAAGAGTTTGAATTCTATAAAGAAGTTACTTTTTCAGCGACCATTTATAGGTATAGGTAGCTGCATTTTTTTTGAGGCGGTAATGCAACTCATCTTCCGTTAATTGAAGTAATAGATATTTTACTTCCTCATCGCCTGTCTTCATAATGAGCGTTCTGTTGTTTTCTATCCGCCAGCCACCACTCGTCATTTTTTGTATCGGGTCGGATGATTTCCATGTGCCATCGATAAAAAACTGAAGTTCTGTTTTGTCGGCCAATGAAGTATGCATTCCTACGCCCGACATTTCATCCGATTTTATTTTCCAGATTTTATTTACCAGTAACTCGCTTTTATTGGTTTGCGAAAAAGTAACGTTAGCTAACATGACAGAAAAGAATAAAAATACTATCTTCTTCATACAGCTTAGTTTGCGTTTTTCCTGACTATAGAATAATAAATAAGAAACCCGAGCGATACGGAAACAGCAAACAATCCATACGGAAGCGGAGAATCCGGAGTAGTCGGTATAAATTCCATAAGCACCAGCGAAAGACCGGCAAAGAAAATAATCAACCCCCACTTTAGTGACGAAAACTTACCATCTGCAGTATGTTGTTTAAAAATGGCTTGCGTGTCATCGTTCACAAATCCTTTGTCGATCATTTTCTTCTTAAGGATATAATCCGTCATCACTTTTGTAAAGAAAAAAATGGATGCTCCAAAACTCCCAATGATGGCGATCGGCATTAATACTTCGTTGTTTGTCATATTGATTTATTTACTTGGTTTTGGAGCGTAAGACACAGGCCTCGGGGTTAATGTTGCAGAGTTTTAAAAAAAGTTACTGGATGCCGGACTATATAGGCTGCAATCTTGCGATCAGTATACAGTCATATTTTTAACTAAATTCCTGCAACATTCGTTGAACCCTCCGTGTCTAACCCCAAAATGATCGATGACAAGGCGCTGGTCTCACAGGTTTTAAGCGGAGATAGGCAGGCCTTTCGTTTGCTAATCAAGCAAAACGAGAGGTTGGTGGGTCATATGATTGCCCGACTTATCGATCGGCATGAAGACCGCGAGGAATTGTGCCAGGACGTTTTTTTGAAAGTGTATGAAAAGCTTGGGGAGTTTACTTTTCAGTCGAAGTTAAGTACATGGATTGCGACTATTGCTTATCGCCACGGAATCAACCATCTGCGGAAGCGAAAGATTTTGATTAGTGATTTGCCCGAAGATGAAAGCAAAATTGAACGGTTTATCGCGATTGATGATGCCTCGGAAACTTTAGCGAATCAGCAATTGGATGATATGGTTCTTGAACTGATCGAAAAATTACCTCCACAATACAAAGCGATTCTCACGCTGTATCATGTGCAGGAGATGAGTTATCCGGAGATTGTTGAAATAACCGGTTTGCCGGAAGGTACCGTTAAAAATTATTTATTCCGGGCCCGGCAGTTGTTGAAAGAAAAAGTAAAGCAGTATCTTGGCAAAGAAGAAGTTTTATGAAACACGAGGAAGAGTTACAAAATCAGATTGAACAGGGCTTACGAACCCATGATTCGGATGATGCGCTCGCTTATCAGCGTGTTTTTAATTCTGTAAAGAAAGAACCCGACTTTCACGTATCGCTTCCCTTTGCTGATAGAATTGTAGCACTCATTGAAAAAAAGGAAGAACGAAAAGATTTCGGGTGGATTGCGGCTGGCATTTTTCTCACTGTTATAGCCCTGATTGTAGCCTTAGCCATGACGAAAGTTAATTGGTCTACAGGTGCGTTCACCTTTATATCTGAATACTACGGTTTGTTTTTATTTGGTATTGTCTTCATTTTATTGTTGCAATGGATCGATAAAAAGCTGGTTAGAAAACAATTGAATTTGCACTAGATCAAGATTCCTGACTCTTTATTGAATGTAAAAAATATCTCGCTCTGATGGGACTCTAAATTTATATTTCTTTTTCTCTACCAATGTCTCGTCCCTAACGGTACGGATGATAATCATAAGATTTAAACTGTGGGCACCTCGTAGAGGCAAAATATTGGTAAGAAAATGATTACTGTATTTTAAGCTTCGTAGGAACGAAATAAAAATGTAATCGATCCTTCCTTTTCACCACCCATAGAAATTTAGTAACCTTTTATACCTTGAAGCGGTAACTAAGGACTGTTTAACTAACAACCCCATGAATAAATTCTATCCCCCAATTTGCGCCATGCTCCTGCTATGGAGCATCCAAACCTTTGCTCAGGAACCCAAGAAAGAAGAGAAGGCCGACACTGTAAAAAAAGAAACTCCCAAAAAGAAAAAGGACTTACCACTCGAAGTTGGCAGACGCGTGCCAATCAAAACCAATGAAGGTACCTGGATGAGCTTGGATGTTAGTCCGGATGGCAAAACCATCGCCTTCGATTTTCTGGGTGACATTTTTACGATGCCTATTACGGGAGGCAAGCCCGTTCAATTCACATCCGGCATGGCCTTCGACTCGCATCCGAAAT
Source organism: Cyclobacteriaceae bacterium (assembly GCA_041736555.1). GTDB lineage: Bacteria > Bacteroidota > Bacteroidia > Cytophagales > Cyclobacteriaceae > ELB16-189. Next base: position 47,853 of record JBGSTJ010000046.1, on the reverse strand, counting down.
TCAGTCCGGATGGCACTAAACTATTATTTGTTTCCGATCGCAATGGCGGAGAGAATATCTGGTGGTTTACCCTCGATAAAAAAGATTCCTTACAGGTAACGAAGGGAAATGTTGAACATTATCAATCGGCTGAATGGACTCCCGATGGAAATTATATTATCGGATCGCGCGGCACACGCAATCTTAAACTGTGGATGTTCCATAAAGAGGGCGGCTCAGGCGCCCAACTAATCAGTAAGCCCGACAACCTCAAAACAGTTGAGCCTGCTTTTGGTCCGGATGGTCGTTATCTCTGGTATTCACAACGCAATGCAGCCTGGAATTACAATGCCCAGCTCCCGCAATATCAATTAGCCATTTATGATCGCGAAACCGGGGAGACAGAAACTGAAAGTGCCCGCTATGGTTCTGCCTTTACGCCTACGCTTTCACCCGATGGAAAATGGCTGGTCTATGGTTCACGACACAATGATCAAACTGGCTTAATCATTCGGGATTTAAATTCGGGAGACGAAAAATGGCTGGCGTATCCTGTGCAGCGGGATGAACAGGAATCCATTGCACCCATGGGCGTGTTACCTGCTATGTCATTTACTCCGGACAGCAAAAATGTAATTGCTTCCTATGGTGGAAAGTTTTATAGCATTCCGGTAGCAGGTGGAGCAGCGGTTAACATTCCCTTCGAAATAGATACAGAATTATTATTGGGCCCGCTTGTGGATTTTAAATATCCCATCAAGGATGATAAGGATATGATCGTCACGCAGATTCGCGATGGGGTAGTATCGCCCGATGGTAAACAACTTGCCTTTACTGCGTTGAACAGACTATACACGATGGATCTGCCATCCGGCACTCCAAAGAGAATCACCGCCAATAATTTTACTGAAGCACAACCTGCATGGAACGCTGATGGAACTCAACTGGCTTGGGTAACATGGGAAAACAATGGCGGTCATCTTTATAAAATCAATTTCAAAGTAAAAGGTGCCAAGCCTGTTAAGCTGACCTCCAGCGCTTCCTTTTACAGCGAACCAGCCTGGTCGGGTAATAAAATCGTCTTCATGCGTGGCGCAGCTCATAACTTCAAAGAAAGTAGTGGTCCCAATGCATTCTCAAGTCAGGAAGATATTGCGTGGATTAGTGGTGATGGCGGTGCCGTAAATTTTATTGCTAAGTCAAAAGGACGAAGCAATCCGCATTTTACAAAAGCTGGCGATCGCATTTATTTATATAGTGGCCAAAAAGGATTAGTGTCCATTCGTTGGGACGGAACGGATGAAAAATCGCACCTGAAAGTAACAGGTATTATGACCTATGGTTCCATAGCAGAAGAAAATCATTGCATGCTGGTGGAGTCTGCAACAGAACCGCAACGCGAACCTTCGAATGCGACAGTTATTCTGATTGCTCCGGAAGGCGATCAAGCACTCGCTAAAATTAACAATGATGTATATGTAGTTACCATTCCAAAAATTGGTGCTGAGGCGCCCAAGATTTCAGTGGCCGATCCCGCGAACTCATCATTCCCAGCGCGAAAGCTCACCAAAATCGGAGGCGAATTTCCAAGCTGGAGCAGCAATGGCAAAAACGTTTACTATTCATTAGGCAATGCCTTCTTTACATATAACATCGATGATGCAAAAGCAAAAGAAGATGAGTTAAAAAAGAAGAAAGCAGCCGAAGAAAAAGCGAAGGAAGAGAAAGCGAAAGAAGAGAAAAAAGAAGGCGACAAGAAAGATGATACGAAGGATACCGCTAAGGATGACAAGAAAAAGGATGAAGGCTACAAGCCAGCAGAACTCAAGGTTAAGGTAACCGTTCAGAAAGACATTCCATCAGGAAAAATTCTTTTGCAAAACGCTCGCATCATTTCCATGAAAGGCGATGAGGTGATTGAGCGTGGTGATGTGTTGATCGAGAATGCACGCATCAAGCAAGTCGGTGCAGCTGGTTCCATTTCAGTTGATGGTTCTGTTAAAAAAAATGGACCTAAGTGGCAAGACAATCATTCCGGGTTTTGTAGATACGCATGCACACATGTGGCCGGCCTGGGGCATCCATAAATCGCAGGTGTGGGTGTATGCTGCGAACCTTGCGTATGGCGTAACCACAACCCGTGATCCGCAAACAGCTACTACGGATGTGTTAACCTATAGCGACATGGTTGAGACCGGAGAAATCATTGGTCCGCGAGTTTATTCCACCGGTCCTGGCGTTGGTTTTTGGATGTATAATCTGAAAGATGCCGATCAGGCTAAAGATGTGTTGAAACAATACTCAGAATATTACAACACCAAAACGATCAAGATGTATCTCACGGGTAATCGTCAACATCGCCAGTGGATAATACAGGCCGCGAAGGAGCAGCAACTGATGCCAACAACTGAAGGTGGTTTAGATTTCAAACTCAACCTGACCAACCTGATTGATGGTTATCCGGGTCATGAACATGCTTTCCCGATCTATCCATTGTATAAAGATTTTACTACCGCTGTAGCACAATCTAAAATGACATACACACCTACCCTGCTGGTTGCTTATGGCGGACCGTGGGCCGAGAATTTTTATTATGCAACAGAAAATGTAAACGGTGATCCCAAACTGAATCACTTCACTGCCAAATCCGAACTAGACTCCAAATCGCGCAGAAGACCAGGATGGTTTATGAAAGAGGAACACGTATTTGAAGATCATGCACGTTTTGTAAACGACCTGGTGAAAGCGGGCGGTAATGCCGGAGTTGGTTCACACGGTCAATTACAAGGCCTGGGTTATCATTGGGAATTGTGGAGTATTGCTTCCGGTGGTATGAGCACTCACAATGCGTTGAAAGTTGCTACGATACAAGGCGCGACAGCTATTGGATTAGATGGCGATGTAGGAAGTATTGAAGCAGGCAAGCTGGCCGATCTGATCATCTTAGATCAAAACCCACTAACCAACATTCGCAATACGAACACCGTAAATAAAGTAATGAAGAATGGTCGCCTCTACGATGGCAACACGTTGGATGAAGTTTATCCGACAGTCAGAAAGGCGCCTTCGTTTGAAAAAGATCAGGTAAGTCCGCAAGCCGGATTGCCCGGAGTTAAGTAAATAGTTTTTGTTCTCTACAGAAAGCCTCCTTCGGGAGGCTTTCTTATTTTAAACAAACACTTAGGTTTATATCTTGTTAATGAACCATGCTAACAACGATCATTTTCCCACACCAACTTTTTAAAATCAATCCGGCTATTAAAAAGGGCGTGCGCGTAATCCTGATCGAAGATTCGTTATTCTTCAATCAATACATGTTTCATAAGCAGAAGCTGGTTTTACACCGGGCTTCCATGAAGGCACATCAATCTTACCTTGAGAAACAAGGGCTTGATGTAACGTATGTAGAAGCTAAGTCATCCGATTTAAAAAAAGTGTTTGGAAAGTTAAAAAGGGAAGGCGCCACCACGATACATTATACGGATACAACTGATTATTTGCTGGAGCGCAGAATTAACCGCTATGCAAAAATCCATGGCTTAGAAATCAAAAAATATTCTACACCAAATTTTTTAACGACCCAGGAAGAACTGACGACACTTTTTGCCAAAGAGGAAAAATACCTGATGGCAAATTTTTATAGTAAGCAACGCAAGCGATTAGATATCTTAATTGAGAACGGAGAACCCGTAGGTGGTCAATGGAGTTATGATGCTGACAATCGCAAAAAGGCACCGAAAGGATTGAAGCTCCCTGAAGTTTATACGCCACCTAAAAATAAAATTGTTGAAGAAGCAGTGCAGTATGTGGAGAAGAATTTCACCGGTAACTATGGAGACATAAATGGTTTTGGCTATCCGACTACGTATGAGGAGGCCGAAAAGGTGTTTGAGGATTTTTTACTTAATCGCATGAAAGACTTTGGTGCCTACGAAGATGCCATCCTGAAAAATGAATCCATTCTTTTTCATTCTGCACTTACGCCCGCCTTAAATATTGGTTTACTTACGCCACAACAAATTATAACCAAAACTTTTGAGCTTCATAAGAAATCAAAATTTCCACTAAACAGTCTTGAAGGATTTATACGACAGGTTATAGGCTGGCGCGAATTTATCCGGGCTGTTTATCTCCGCGCAGGCGTAAAACAGCGAACAACAAATTACTGGAGTTTTACACGCAAGATTCCCGCTTCCTTTTATGATGGCACCACCGGTATTGAACCTATCGATCAAACGATAAAAAAAGTTCTTCAAACTGGCTATTGCCATCACATTGAACGGCTGATGGTGCTGGGAAATTTTATGCACTTGTGCGAATTCGATCCTGACGAAGTTTATCAATGGTTTATGGAATTGTTTATCGATGCCTATGATTGGGTAATGGTGCCCAACATTTATGGCATGACGCAATACGCAGATGGCGGCCTGATGACTACCAAGCCCTACGTATCAGGCAGTAATTACATTTTGAAAATGAGCGACTACTCGAAAGGTCCCTGGTGCGAAGTCTGGGATGGTCTGTATTGGCGTTACATTGATAATCATAAGGAACTCTTCCTGAAAAATCCGCGCATGAGTATGATTGCCAACCTGGCTAAGAAGATGCCTCCGGAAAAATTAAAAGCCCATCGCAAAGCCGCTGAAAAATTTCTCAACTCCCTGGATTAGGATCCGATAATCCGTTCGTAGCCTCCAGCCGCCCGCTCCTCTTTCCATTCAAATAATTTTACTTACGCCACCTAAGTTTTACTTAACTTGGACGGTCGTGAAAAGGTCGCTGTGCATATTGTTTCTGGGGATACTACTCGTACAGGTATCGGGTTGTTATGTCTATTTTATAGCGCGCCTTACTGCTATTCGCATAGAAATGCGTGAGCATCTCAACCATCTTCCCGATGACCAGCTAACCTTGCTCACCCTAACGACCGCAGAATACCACAAAGCTAAAGTGGACGATCACGAAGTAAAGGTGAATGGTAAGATGTATGACATTGCCCGGGTGATTATTCATAAAGACAGAATACTGGTCTATGCAATACACGATGAAGCAGAAGACAATTTACTTTCCTTTCTGGACGAAATTGTCAAGCGATCCGCCAACGATAAAAAGCCGGTGCCGTCTCAATTGGTACAATTACTAACGTTGATTTTTATTCCAACCGAAAATCAACTTCCTGTCAACAGTTCGGTAACATTCATTCATGCAACAAAATACACACAATCCTATCTCGCCTTTGCCCGGTTGATTGACTCACCACCACCACGAAGCTGATTTCATCCTGCTCAATCAATCTTTTGGCTCGCTGTACTGACGTTTCCTTCGTCATGCTATGTGCTGATTAATTAACTCTATTGAATCTCATTTTAAAAGATGAAATCTTTCTATACTATATTTCTATCGTATCTATTTTGCTTTCCTCTCTTTGCACAAGAAGTGAAAGATACAACCAAGACCTCCATCCTGGAGGAGGTTGTCGTTTCGGCCAATCGGTGGGAACAAAACGTACGTGAAATTTCCAGTCGTGTAACCAAGATTTCTCCGGAATTGATTCAATTACAAAATCCGCAAACCAGTGCTGATATGCTGGCGCTTTCCGGCCAGGTATATATTCAAAAAAGTCAGATGGGCGGTGGCAGCCCCATGATCCGCGGGTTCGCGACTAACCGGATTTTATTGGTAGTAGATGGCGTACGTATGAACAATGCTATTTTTCGAAGTGGCAATCTGCAAAACGTAATTTCATTCGATGCCAATGCAGTTGAAGAAACGGAAGTAATTTTTGGTCCTGGGTCAGTCATGTATGGCAGTGATGCCATCGGTGGAGTAATGGACTTTCATACGTTGCGACCCACATTTTCATCCAGCGACAAAACTACATTCAGTGGAAACGCCTTCGGTCGTTATTCATCAGCCAATGCAGAAAAAACTGGTCATGTTGATTTTAACATAGGACTAAAAAAATGGGCCTTCACTACCAGCATTACTTACGCTGATTATGATGATTTGAAAATGGGATCGCATGGGCCTGAAGAATATACCCGGCCCGATTATCAGATGCGCGATGAAAACGGGAATGACATCGCTGTTACCAATCCCAATCGCAATGTTCAGGTAGCAACGGGTTTTGACCAACTTAACCTGATGCAAAAGATCCGCTTTAAGGCCAATGCACATTTAGATTTTGATTATGGTTTCCATTTCTCTGAAACCTCCGATGTGCCTCGTTATGACCGATTGATTCTTAAAAATAGTTCTGTATTTACCAGTGCCGAATGGTATTACGGTCCGCAAACATGGATGATGCATGCGTTCACTACGAGTTATATTAAAAGCACAAAACTTTTTGATCAACTGAAAGTGACTGTCGGGTATCAGGACTATTCTGAAAGCCGACATAACCGAAACTTTACCGGCAATAATCGCAATCAAATGACTGAACGTTTCGAAAATGTTAAAGCGTTATCGCTAAACGTTGATCTCGATAAACAATTGAGTGTAAAGTCTACCCTATTTTACGGAGCGGAATATGTTAGCAATCAGGTTGGCTCTACGGCTCAACGCAGAGATATTGTAACAGGTGCGGTATCACCGGTTTCTACACGCTATCCAGATGGTTCCGAATGGCAATCCGCAGCCGTGTATGCAAGTTTGCGTCACAAGTTCAATGATCAATGGCTTTTCAATGCCAGTGCACGATTCAATTATGTATACACGCATGCAGTTTACGATTTAACATTTTTTGATTTTCCGTTTTCAGAAGCTACGTTAAAAAATGATGCCCTTACCTGGAGTGCTGGTGTTGTGTATAGCCCAACGTCATCGTGGAAACTCTATTCCAATCTGTCCACCGGGTTTCGTGCCCCCAACGTGGATGACATCGGTAAAGTATTCGACTCACAACCTGGTTTTGTGGTAGTCCCCAATCCTGAGTTGAAACCGGAGTATGCGTACAATGCAGAGGTCGGATTTGCAGGAAAAATAAACAACAAAATTACGTTGGATGCATCCGCGTATTATACAAAGCTTACCAACGCCATCGTGCGTGGCCCTTACATATTTAATGGTGCGGATAGTATCGATTACGATGGAACGTTAAGCCAGGTGCTCGCCTTACAAAATATCAGTGAAGTAACGGTGGGGGGTATTCAGGCATCACTTGCCATCGATTTAACTTCAGATCTAAAATTCTTTACCGTGATGAACTATCAAAAAGGAAAAGAGAAGTCTCCGGAAGATGGCAACTACTACTCACCCACCCACGTAGCACCGCTCTTTGGTTCCACTCAACTGACCTTTAAAAAAACGAAGTATCAGATAATATTATATACTAACTACAACGGTACAATTGGCTATGATGATTTAGCACTGAGTGAGCGTGCGGACTCTCATTTGTATGCCAAAGATGAAAACGGAAACCCCTACGCAGCATCGTGGACAACCTTCAACTTAAAAGGTTCATATAAGTTCACTGATTACTTATCACTGGATGCCGGTCTTGAAAATATTTTTGACAAACGTTACAGGCCCTATTCTTCCGGGATCAGTGCTCCGGGAAGAAATTTTATTGGAACTTTGAGAGTTAAATTTTAACAACACTAGGGGTCTGACCGCCTGCCTTTGCCAAAGCTTCGCGCAGGCAGGCTTAGAGCGGTCTGACCCCTGTTACTTAATAAGAATACCCATGATCATACAAAACTTAGTTCACCGCCTTCGTCAATTCCGATCCATTCACAAATGGATAGGCATCAGTGTTGCCTTATTTATGCTTGTTACCAGTATCACCGGTGTAATGCTGGGCTGGAAAAAAAATGTAGCGTTGTTACAACCCACAACATTGAAAGGCGGCACATTGGATGTTACCAAGTGGGTAAGCTTTGAAAAGATTTCCCAATCTGCATTGAGCGCTATTGATTCGGTTACGCACGAAGAAAATTACATCGATCGTCTGGATGTTCGTTTCGATAAGGGAATCATCAAAGTATTATTTACAAAAGGCTATTGGGAGGCACAGGTAGATGCAGCAACCGGCAAAACTTTGTCTGTAGCCCAACGCCATGCCGATTGGATCGAGCATATTCACGATGGCTCTATCATTAACGATTTCTTCAAACTTATTTATACCAACTATATTGGGTTCGGGTTGCTGTTTTTATCCATCACCGGATTTTGGTTGTGGTATGGACCGAAGAGGATCCGAAAAGTAAAGCAGGCTTTGTGAGATTTACTTAATTATTGTTCTTCTTACCTCGGAATTGTTTTGGCTTCTGATTGTTGTCTGCAAGTTCAACTATCTCCTCAATTCGTTTTTGTCTTGTTTCTTGTCGTTTCGCCAGCACCAGCCATTGTAAAATATTCCGCTTATCCGATCTGCTTAAACTCAAAAAATAATTCTTCGCATTAATTCGCTTTTGAAATTCATTTTCCAGATCTGCAGGAATCGCAAGAGCCTCCGCATCATCCAAAATTGTCCAGGAGCCGTTTTCTTTAGCCGTTTCTATAATGTTGTAACCGGCCTGTGTCATCAGGCCTGCCTCAACAAGTCGCTGAATCTTTTCCTTATTTACCTTTGACCAAACGCTTTTTGATTTCCGTTTGCTGAAAAACTGCATGAACGCATCTTCGTTCATGGGTTTTGTTTTACTGTCTATCCAGCCAAAACACAATGCTTCGTCTACGGCCTCGCTGTAAGTGACTGTTGGAATAGCTGACTTTTTCTTATAGTAAATAAGCCAAACCGATTGCTTTTTAATATGATTTTTCCGCAACCATTCTCTCCATTCTTGTCGACTTTTTGGATAAAATGTTTCTAACTCTTTTTGCATTTAAAATGCTCAGATTTTTACATCAACATAGTTCACTTGAATTGCACGCGCTTACTGGGCCTCGCTTAAACTTATCAGAAAATCCAACAAGGCCTCCCGTTTTTGGTCAGTCATGCCCGAAAGTAAATTCGCGAACATCAGCGATTTCGTTTCATTCTCCATCTTTTCTATTTCGCTCTTCTTTACATTGATTACCTGGTTGCCCACAACCATAAACGCCAACTGTTCTTTTTCAGAATTAATAACGCGACCTAGTAATATCGCTCCGTCTTTTTTTGTGATACGCACGCCACCCATACTGGGCTTTATTTGTTTGGATGGATATTCTATCGCTTCGAGTATTTCAGCTCTTGAAAAATTTTTAGCAAGGTCCTTCAGGTTCGGCCCTAATAGCTCGGTCTTGCCATCTACCTGATGGCAACCCAAACATCCGGTATCTGCGAATAGTTGTTTACCCATTTCAACAGAATTTTGAGAAAACATGATGCCCTCTTTGGGTCGGGTATAATTTCCTTTAGCCAAACTGGTTGAGTCATAAATAAGTTTGTAGAATCCACCTTGCTCTTTAAAAATTGCATTATACCAATAGTCAGCTTGCCCATGATGAGCCAGGTACAAATTGCCATCCTTGCCAAAAGCGAGATCAGATATTTTAGGAACATCGGCAATCGTGTATTCCACAAATTGATAGGTACTATCAGGCTGACGGGTTAAAACAACCCTGCCCACGGCACCACGCGTCCAGCGTTCTCCGGGGCCATAGTAAGAAACAAAAAGATCACCGCCCATGCCACCATATAAATTGTTCGCTTTATTAAACTCAATGGACGATGGCGCGACTTCTGATATCAAACTGAAATCCGGTTTTTTCACCTTACCCGAATCGGCAGGATACTTTTTCTTATTATGTCCATAGAACGAATACAATTCCAATCGATTCAATTCCTCAGTTGGATTACCGCCACCTTCGTTGTCAATAAAAAATAAATCATCATAGGAGTTAAAGGCCATACCCGATACGGATCGAATCCCGCTCGCCACTTTTTCAGATTTCTTACCATCAGGGGAGATTCGAATGATGCTTCCGCGAAGTCCGTCCGGATCTGGTGCAGCTCCCGCATTCCATGAATCGGTAGTAAGCGCTACATACAGCCAACCATCCGGTCCGAATTGCAAACCGCTCGTCCACTCGTAGGGATGTTCACTGTTAGGTATTTTATCATAGAACATCCAACTGGTATCTGCCTTGCTATCTTGATTGAAATCGAGAAAGGCCCTGATCTGCTGAGCCGTTCCTATATAAATTGTATCTCCGCGATATGCAAAGCCCGCGGGTGAGCGCAGTCCAAGTTCAGCAACATTACAGTATAAAGCGGTGCTGTCTTCCAACCCATCGCCATTTGAATCATGCAGAGTATACACTTCACCCGTCTGATTCATGGCATACATCAACTCATCAGGGCCTAAGGCAAGTTGAATAGGATTACCCAGCTTAACGCCCTTACTGATGGGCAGCTTGACGGCTATATAAGGACCATATACTTTAACGGTGGTGTCCTGATAATTTTGATAGGTACTTGTTGGTTGATCGGGTTTGCATTTCCAAAACGTGACTGCTACGATTAAAGTAAGAGGAACAAGAGAAAGGTTACGAGGCAAAAACATAGGGTTATATGGATTAGAAATACATAGCTCTTGTGAGTGCATAAACATACACGGTTCAAGAACAAAAGCCAAAAGCTCTGGCGTTAAATCAAAGCATGCTTTGTCCCGACCTGCAGCATTCTACCTCGCCACGAAAATAAATTAATAAACTAGTAAAAGCGGAACTTTTAAAATGCTCTTGTTAGCCCACATTGGTAAACCATAAATAATGAAAATATGTATTGGCCTTATTATTGCTAAATTGGCCTAAACTAAAGCTCCATGAAAAATTCGATTTTATTATTACTCTTCATCAATTGTATTTCAATGGGTGTACATGGGCAGCCAGTAAAACCGCTGTGGTCCAAAACAATACCTGAGGGAATCAAATGGCAAAAGGTTACATCATTGGGAAATTATGTGGTGGGTACCTCACAAGGTCTTGCTGGTATTGATCCTGAGAAAGGTGAAATACTTTGGAAAAATAGCAAGGTCGGCCCGCTAGCACCAGACATGGTAGCTCAATTGGGTTCCTCAGCACTACTAACGATAAGTAATGGCACCAACATAACTATACTTGATGCCTTCTCAGGTGAAATTAAGTTTGATGCCCGCGATGCTGGCATCAGTGAAATAAGAGATCAGAAACTTCTATACAAAGCCAATGGAATTTTAGTGTCAGGACGCAATGCGCAAGGCAAGGATATTCTATTAATGAGTTCGATGAGCGATGGTAAAGTAAAATGGAAAATAGAGGATGATTTTGGTAGGTTCATCACAGCCAGTGAAGTCGCTCAGGAAGAACTATTAGTTGTAACCATCTTCTATAACTACAAAGTAAATCCTGCCAATGGCAAAGTGATCTGGAAGAATGATGTGTCTGCTGCGAATAAGGAATTGGAAAAACTGGGTGCACTGGGTGGATTAGTAAAGCAGGCAGCAGCCAATAAGTCGCAGACTATGGACTTTAATGTGAAATTCTATCAACATCCCACCAAACCAATATTTTACATTGCTTCTGAGCAAGAGGGAAAGCCTGCCGCAACAGGTGGCTTCACCTCGACCACAACTACTGGTAGCGGCCCCAGCTATCACACCACCTATTCAGCATTTAACATTACCAATGGAGATCAGCTTTGGGCGAAACCCCTGGACCTCTCCGGTAAAATAGGTGGAGTCTATTTTGATGAAGGCGGATTGGTGATCATGCCTGATGATGGATCCAACACGAAAGTAAACAGCTATGACTATCAATCTCAGGAAGGTAAGTGGGGCAAGAAGGGCAAAGGAATTAACATAAAAGGAGGCATATACGATTATGAAAAAGTGAAGGGGGGACTGGTGCTGGTTTCACAAAATACATCCGGTAAGAATTTTTTGTCCTACCTGGATCAGAATACAGCTTCACTCACATTCGACAAACCCGTGCAGATCGATGGAAGATTGGTTGCCAGCGAGGTCACGCTTAAAGGGCTGTTTTATAGTACTACCGAAGAAGTGAATGTGTTGGATATCACTTTAGGGAAACGCTTACTGGACAAAGGAATACCTACCAGGCCTTCGTTGACTGCGCAGAAAGATAATATTGTTTATGTCTTTAACCTCAGTGACAACACGTTGCTTGCGTTCGACAAGAGTACCGCAACAATTAAATTACTCACAGCTGGAATTAAGTTCGAAGGAAAAGAATCTCCACAAAACATTGAAATTCGCGACAACGGTATATTGGTAAGTTCATCTCAAAATTTAGCACTGGTAGGTTTTGATGGAAAGATCGCCTATCAAAAATACTTTGAGGCTCCGCGTGAGCCCGGTATGATCCGCGCATTACAGTATGCTCAGTCAGTACGTGCCGTGTACATAGGTGCAGCTGCATATAGTGCATCGACTTCCTATCAATCGGCTGGGCAGCAAGCGAAAGCTAATAATGATCAATCAAGCGGTGTACTATTAGAGGGTATTGGCAGTGCCTACGGTGAGTTGGGTGACGCTGCGTCCGACTTTTCAAAGAAGTCATGGCAGGCTGCCAACACAAGATTTAAAGCAACTCAGAATGCGGACAACTATACCGTGGTACTTACTAAACAAGACAAAAACAATGTGTTGATGAAGATCAATAAAATAACAGGTGCAAGTGAAGGAACTATAGACCTGGGTAAGGACATTGCGCCCAACTATACGATGGATGGCGTAACGGGAATAGCGTTCTATTCTTCTGGAGGCGGAGCCGTGGTTGCATATAAGTTCTAAATTATTACAATTTCAGTAAATGATGATGGAGTTCTTTCGAGGAACTCCATCGTCTTATTACACTTTGTTGCCGCCTGTGCGCGTCCACCATTACTTATTTTGAACTTGTCTCAAGTCCACCGTAATCTTGTTGACGGGAACAGGCTCCGATTAAATACAATCTTAATTTGAAGTCGGTCATTTGTCGGCTGGGTTGATTCGTGGATTTTTAGTCAGAATATTTCTGCATTCAAGTCCCGCAGTTTTAGCGGACTGAACTCTTGTCCCCGTGTTGAAAACTGTCAACGAGTTCATTTTATTTTCTGTATTTAGAAGTTACTTTTTCAAAGGCTTCGAATTTCTAGTCATTAAAATTCTAGGTGAGTAAGGAAGAGTACTTGCATAATATTCATCCCGAAATTTTTGTCCCAAAGCAAGCAATCCATCTTCTTCGACAATTTTTATATAACTTCTTGGAATAACGTTGTCTTTCGGGTTGTCCGAAACTTTAATCGTAAAATCAGGCAAAGCTTTGTAGGCGTACACGTCACCATTCACCATTTCAAACTCCTTGATTTTGTCGTTTAGTTTAATTCTGGCGTACCCAAATTCACGGGCGTCAAACATTTTTAACTCAAGGGTATCAATTATAAATAAACACGCGTTCATTGACATGGAACGATTTTCCTGAATGTTTAATGCAATTACACTCTTTGGATAAATAGTATCACCTGCCATTATATAGTAAAATAAATTGGGTCCACGAGTACCATTGTTGGGAACCGCAAAGTTCCAAACTCTTTCGAAACCATTTATGTGAATGGGTAGAAACTTGTCGGTATAGGCGTGTCCAAGAGTTCGTTCCATGCTAGCAATTGACATTAACGAGCCGTACCCAATAAGCGCAACTTTGCCATCGGGAATAAACAACTTCTCTTTATTTGAATGGGTCTGTCCGAATGTCAAAATCACATTGGTCAGAATAAATGTTAGCAGATAGACGTTTCTCATTTTCATATATGTGAGTGTAAATTTTACGTTAGTCGTTTTGGTCAAAGGCTGTCTTGTTGCCAGTCAATAGTTACTTTTTTAGTCAACTCGTTTTTGTCGGAGCGCATTGGCGGCAACGCCAGTGTATGAAACGTAGCGCGGTTTAGGAGCTAAAGCCAAATGACGAAGGAATGGCTTTAGCGACCTGTTGCGTTTTGTCCCACGACACCGAACGAAATTAAGAAACGAAAACTACAATGCAACACAGAACCAGCGCTATGTTTTCATACACATTGTTGGCAACAGTTGGGTTTCGTCCGTTAATCGTCAGTTGTTCAATTTGTCGATTAGTTTCAAGTCACGAGTACTCAACTGTCAACGAAGCCAACTCCAATTTTTTGAATTCACTGTCCAACGTGTTCTTTCTTCATTGGCCGAAAGTTACTTATGGGATATTTTAACCCTGTACTCACACACCAAAATTCACCTTTGCTAATCGCAGTCCCTGTCGTTTGGTTTGAATTGTTTACCGTATAATTGATATCTAAATGTGTTGTATTATTGAATCCACGATAATAGTTTGTTGAGATTGAGAATAGAAGCGTTTTAAAGAGTTTAAATTCAAAACCAATACCTGTTTGCAAAAGTGAAAAAACCTGATAAACATTAGGGTTCTCCGTGTAATTGTACGCAATAGTCGTAGTACTTGATGTTTGCTTTCCACTGCCCGTACCATAACCAAATGGTGGATTAATACCAAGGGAATAACCCAAAACCGGAACCAAATAAACTTTTGTCTTATAAAGATTAAAGTTAAGACCTAACCGTATCGGAATTAACAAAGAAGCGTCACTACTCGAACTGCCGTAATAAGGTATTGTTGTGAATCCAAAGCCCTGCCAATAATATTTTAATATTAGGCCTGCTTCAACAAAAATGTATCTGTTTATTTCCTGTCTTAAGTTGAGACCTCCTATTGCGTTAACAAGCGGCACGTTAATCAGATAATCACCATTGTCGGTAATTTTATAAATGTCGTTAGCTACCGAAAACTCAAGTCCAAAATAAGTCTTGTTTTGTCCAGGGGAAGAATTTAAAAAGCAGATTATTATTATAACTGTCAGACTTAATTTCTTCATTGTTATTAAAATTAATGTCAGTGGTCTAACGTATAATCACTAACAATATTTTTATTCTATCGGTCCCTGCAATGAATAAGTTAACAGTCACCGTCCACGAAGCCACCCAATTGTTGCCAACATTTATATATCGGAGACGGAGGCTCCTATATATCCTTATTGAATACCTAAAATACCACTATTTTCCAAGATTTAAACATCAATGAGACCAGATCTTAAATCCCCCATCTAATACCTAATGCGCTTCCAGCCAGTTCTTGCCAATGCCCACTTCTACCTCCATCGGCACTTCCAGAATTACGGCCGATTTCATGAGCTCTATCACTTTGGGTTTCACTATGTCCTGCTCGTCTTTGTGGAGATCAAACACCAATTCATCATGCACCTGCATGGTCATTTTGGTTTTGAGTTTCTCCCGTTCCAGCCATTTTTGAATAAGGATCATGGCAATTTTTATGATGTCGGCAGCGCTACCTTGTATAGGTGCGTTGATTGCATTGCGTTCGGCAAAGCCACGCGTAGTAATGTTGCGTGAATTGATATCGCGCAGATAGCGTCTTCTTCCCAAAATGGTTTCTACATATTCTTTCTCACGTGCAAAGTTGATAGAGTCGTCCATGTAACGTTTGATGGCCGAGAACTCTTTGAAGTACGCATCGATAATCTCTCCGCCTTCCGTGCGTGAGATGCCCAGGTTTTGTGAAAGGCCAAAGGCGGTGCTGCCGTATAAGATTCCAAAGTTTACTTCTTTGGCTTTGCGCCTCATATCCGGTGTTACTTTTTCCAACGGCACCTTAAATACTTTCGCTGCTGTTGTCGCATGAATATCGCGCTTGCTGCGAAAGGCTTCAATCATGGTTTCATCTTTGGCAAACGAGGCTGCAATGCGCAATTCAATCTGCGAATAATCGGCAGACATGAAAAGATACTCTTTGCTGCGCGGAACAAACGCACCGCGGATCTGTCTTCCTTTCTCGGTGCGGATAGGAATATTCTGCAGGTTGGGATTATTGGAACTCAATCTACCGGTTGCCGCCACCGCTTGTCTGTAATCCGTATGAATGCGATGATCAAACTTGCTCACCATTTTGGGTAAAGCATCTACATAAGTAGAGCGAAGTTTCTCGTATTCACGGAAGTCAAGAATCTTTCTTACGATCTCATGTTCATCCGCCAGTTTAATTAACACTTCTTCGCCCGTAGCATACTGACCGGTTTTGGTTTTCTTAGCCTTGTCCAGTAGTTTCATCCGGTCGAATAATATTTCACCGAGTTGTTTGGGGGAAGCGATATTAAATTCCGTGCCGGCAATTTCAAAAATCTCTTTCTGCACTTTGTGACTGTCGGTTCTCAGCGCATCGCTCATCCACTTCAATGTTTCTTCATCAATGCTTACGCCTTCAAATTCCATCTGCGCAAGCACCGTAACCAGCGGCATTTCAACATCGTGCAGCAAGCGCCATTGGCCTTTGTGCTCCAATTCCTTTTCAAGTACTTGTTTTAACTGAAGGGCGTGATCCACCCGCTCACAATAGTGTTCCACTTTTGATGAAGAGTCGGAAGTGAGTTGATAGTCGAAGTATTGGGCACATAAAATTCCGAGATCATGTGAGGCTTCGGGTTCAATAAGATAATGGGCCAGCATGGTATCGAACAACGTTCCCCGCACATGGATGTCAAGCTTGCGTAATGCCAGGATAAAGGTTTTGATATTGTGACCTGCCTTTTTAATGCCCTCCTGTTCGAATACTTCCCTGAATCCAGCAATTGTTTTTTCGCTGTTGATTGGAATGAAAAACGCTTCGTTGGAACGATAAGAGATAACGAGGGCCGTAGCGTCATAGTCAAAATTCTCAGCATCGCTTATCAATACCTCAAACGAAAATTCTTTTTGTTCTTTAAGTTTTTGAATAAGATGTTGAATCTCTTCGGGGTTCTCAAGCTGCTTATAAGAAACACTACTTGCGTCTAATGATTTTTTCTCAGCACTATTTTCAACGGCTGGTTCATTCAATCCAAACATGGAAAGTTGTGAGGGCTTTTGAGTGAAGGGAGTTGGTGTAGTTGGTGCAGGAGTGCCTGTTAACAAACCAAAGATGCGGGGCGCCATGGTTTTAAATTCCAACTCATCCAGAATGGGTTTTAACTTTTCCGGGTCGGGTCCGGTATAAACCAAATCCTCTTCATCCCACGGCACCGCTACATCTATGACAATCGTAGCGAGTTTCTTGGAAAGTATAGCTTGCTCACCAAATTGCTCTACGCGTTCCTTTTGTTTTCCTTTTAATTCACTGGCATGTGCAACAACTCCTTCAACGGTTTTATATTGCTTTAATAATTCAGCGGCTGTTTTTGGTCCAATGCCCGGAATGCCGGGAATGTTATCTGAAGCATCCCCCTGCAAGCCCAGCATGTCAATCACCTGCGATACATTTTCGATGTCCCACTTTTCGCAAACTTCTTTCGGACCGAGAATATCCACGCTATTACCCATGTAGGCGGGCTTATACAATTTTACTTTATCGCTCACCAATTGCCCGAAGTCTTTGTCGGGAGTCATCATGTACACATCAAAACCTTCCTTCTCGGCACGTTTGGCAATGGTGCCGATAATGTCATCGGCTTCAAAGCCATCTAATTCCAGAATGGGAATATTGAAGCCCCGAATGATTTCTTTTACAATCGGGATTCCACTCCGGATATCTTCGGGCGACTCCTGCCGGGTGGCTTTGTATTCTTTAAAAATCTTATCCCGAAACGTAGGCGCAGCAGTATCAAACGCCACAGCAAGATGGGTAGGCTTTTGTTTTTGAATTACCTCTAATAAAGTGTTGGTAAATCCAAAGGGGACCGAGGTGTTGTGACCTTTCGAGTTGATGCGTGGATTTTTAGTGAATGCGAAGTGTGCACGGTAAATAAGTGCGTATGCATCCAGCAGGAATAATTTCTTTTCAGCCATGGGGCGAAGGTAGAAAGAAGAGGTAGAAGTTTGAGAATCATTTCACAGAATCTTCATCGACTAAAACCACATAGGCGCATAGACCACATAGCGTGGTTCAAAATCCGGAATTTAACCAGCGTTATATGATTTTATTTTCCAACGCGGTGCGCACCAGTGCAGCTGTGTTTTTCGCCTGTAATTTGGAGATCAGATTTTTGCGATGCGAGTCTACGGTGCTGGCACTCACAAAAAGTTTGTCGGCAATTTCCTGATTGGTAAGGCCTTCGGCAATTAGTTTTAGTACTTCAATTTCCCTGCGGGTTAGCATCGGTTGATTGTGCTCATGGATACTCTCACGAACTGAATCTTTGCCTAACCAATACTCTTTGCCAGCGAGTACTGCGTGGATTGCTTTATCAATTTCATTTAGGGAAGAATTCTTTAATAGGTATCCTTTCGCTCCGGCATCTTTCATGTTTTGAAGGTAGGTGAGCTGATCAAAGTTGGTAAGGGCAATAACTTTTAATGCCGGTACTCGCTTCATTAATTCCCTGCACACATCTATACCGCTTTGATCGGGCAGGTTAATGTCTAATAAAATAACGTCTGCCGAATTTTTCACAAAATAACCCAGGCAGGAAGCAGCATTCATCGCATGACCAGCCACTTCTACTTCCGGTAATTGAAGCAACATGCTACGAATGCCTTCGATTACCATGGGGTGATCATCCACTATAAAAACGCGGATCATGAAATAGGAATGATTATATGCACCGATGTTCCTTTGTCCGCAGCAGATTGAACATCCAATTTTCCTTTCAAATATTCTATGCGCGATTGGATGTTGGCCCAACCTGCACCCGTAGTTTTTTTAATCGTGGCCGTATCAAAGCCAACACCATCATCTTCAACGGTGATGCTGATTTCACCATTCTGCCTGGCCAATTGCACCAATACATGAGTTGCCTTCGCGTGTTTGGCCGCATTATTTAATAGTTCCTGTACAATCCGGTAGATAAATATTTCTGTGTTGGATGAAAGTCGGGTTTCCATGTCAATAGACTGAAAATCTATTTTAAATAGTTGGGCCTCGCTTAAGCTCGCGCAATAACTCTTCAGCGCTTCGGAAAGGCCAAACTTCACCAGCACTTCGGGCATCATGTTGTGTGCCACACGCCTCAGTTCAGAAATGGAATGATCCAGCATGTCGAGCGAGCGCTCAAATACCAACGCACTGTCGGCATCTAATATAACATTTGACTTCATATTGGTAAGAGAAAATTTAACACCGGATAATAAACCACCTAATCCATCGTGAAGATCTTTGGCCAACCGGCCCCGCTCTTCATCCTGTCCTTTGATCACCGCTTCGCTGGCGAGCAATTGCTTTTCTTTTTCAAGTTCAGCAATCCTGCTTTGATTTAATGAATTATCTCTTTCGAGAATTTTTTTCTTTTGTTGATAGGTTCTTCTGGCCAACAGGGCAATGGCAAACACTGAAAGGAGTGAACCCACCAGAATAAAATTCAATAGTCGGGTTTGCCGTATAGAAAGGTCCTTGATTTCTGCTTCCTGCGTAAGATCCTGAATTTGTTGTTCTTTTTTATCAGATTCATACTTTGCTTCCAGCTCCTGAATATTTTTTGCTATGGATTCATTCAACAGCAAGGTTCGAATGGAGTCGCTCTTGATTGCATAAAAATTATTTGTTTTAAAGTCTCCTTTTAAAACAGCAATATCTGCCAACACTGTGTACGCTTTGCCAATATGCTCACTCAGGTTATTGGCAATGGCAAGCTGAAGCGATTGGTTAGCGAATGACTCGGCCTCAGCAATTTTTTTCTTATAGAAGTTATCAATTGCCTTTCCCCGAAGCGCAATCAACACCGATTCCTGATCGCCCAGTTTATTGGCTAATGTTAAGGCTTCATCAAAATAGGATTCAAGTTTATTAAAGTTACCCAGTTTAATATTCGCATCGCCCAGGTTGAGGGATGTAATTAAAAGCGCATATTGATTATTCGTACGACTGGCAATTACCCTTGCTTCTTCCAGGTACTTAACCCCGGTCTTGATTTCTCCGCTTGAAATATAGGAAGTTGATAAATTGACCAGGGTTGTAGTAATAGAAAAATCATTTTTTATCTGCCGGGCTAAGCGCAGCGACAATTCACCATATTCAATTGCTTTCCTGTATTGTTCTATGTTTCCATAGGCATAAGAAAGATTGCTGTATAAAGTACTAAGTTTAACGGGGTCATTAAGTTTCTCGTAAAGCGGAACAATTTGAAGTTGGTACTCCAATGCTTTTTCATGTTGTCCCAGACTCATGTAGGTTGACCCAACATTTCCCAAACAAGCAGCCAGCCGTTCGGGGTCGCCAAAGGCCCGGGCAATATCAACCGATTTTAAATTAAGAGTAAGTGCCGTGTCGTACTTCCCCTGTAGATTGTAAACATAGGTAGCATTGGTGTAATAGCTGATAATGCCACGGGTGTAATTAAGTTGTTCGCTGAGGTTAAGGGCTTGTTCATAAAGCAACAAGGCCGAATCCGGATTATTGGTTTCGTACTGCTGACCTAATTGGATATAAAGTTTAACACGGTTAGAATCTGGTTTTGATGACGCAAACACTTGCCACAGGCTGTCGCGGTTCAGATAATCCTGAGCCATGCCAGGATGCCCAACGCAAACGCTGAAGACTAAAAGCAAGAAAGAAATCCGCATATACAATTTGATTCCTTTACAAATCTAACCGATCCCTTCACTTCCTTACTTTTTTAAGAGCAGTCTTTTTCAAAATCCCCTTTTTCAGGGAGGGATGGAATGTTCGAATTAGGCAATTTTAGACTGTCAAATAATGGTGGCCTGATCGCATAAACTAAAAAACTATGACAAAGAAATTTTTGACAATTCTTGTGTTGATGCTGATTGGTTCAGTAGGGTTTGCACAACAAAAACCGAAACCAAAAGATAAGCCACCCACGCAAAAAGAGATTGATGAGATGATGCGCGAAGCGCAAAAAGAAATAGACGGTCTGAGCGAGGAAGAAAAGAATATGATGGAAGAAATGGGCGTTAAAATGCCTGATCTTAAGAACATCCCCAAGTTTACGGATCAGCAGATACAAGAAGTAGCTGAACAAGAAGGGCAATTCATTCCCAAAAAAGATGTTTCACGAATAACATTGGCAAATAAAAAAGTTGGATCGGTAACTCAAGTGAAAACACACAGTGAGGATATCCTCGCAAAAATGAAGAGAAACTATGATCCTGAATTTATCAAGGCCGGGGAATCACTCTACACTTCGATCTCTGCAAAAAACCCCAATACCAATGCTGTCGAGGTAACCGGTATTGGTTTATGGACTATCGGAAAATCGGATATGGCTTTGTATTTATTAACACGGGCAGCCATCGATCATCCGGAGGATCCAAATACAATAAACAATTTCGCTGCTCTACTCAACATGCGAGGCTATGAAGAGTATGCTTTGCCTGTGTTAAAGAGTCTCAATTCTCGTTACCCTAAAAACTATATCATTCAAAACAACCTGGCTCACGCATGGCTGGGCCTTGGTGATGTTGCGATGGCACAAAAGAATCTGGATACGGCACTGATGCTTTACCCGGGCAATCCGCAGGCTAATTTCACAAAGGCATTGATTGAAGAGTCGAAAGGAAATAAGAAAGGCGCTATTGATGCACTAAAAAAATCTATTAGCAAATCCTACTCTTCTGAGAAAAGATCTCAGCTAAGTAAGTTGGGGTATGAATTAAAAGATAGTGATGTAAACTGGACTATTCCCAGACCTGCCGATGCACTGGGCCTTGAACAATTCAAACTTCCGCCCTATCCAAAAAGTATTGAAGAGTCGGAAGCTTTGAAACCTGTATGGGAAGATTTTAAGAATCAAATCAATAAGGAGTTGGCAGCCCTAAGTGCAAAACGAGGACAAGCTGAAAAAGGAATTGAAGATGTCATTCAGAAGCGAATGCAATTACAATTGGCGGGCAAAATGCCCTTGGCTCCTTGGTATGCGGACAAAGCAACCATCAAATTCCTCCATCTTGTTTCCGAAGACCCCAATGGCGGAAGTTTTCAATTAGTAAAAAGTAAAGAAAAGATTGAGCGAGCAACGGAACAAATCATTGAGCGGGAAAATCAAAGATCTCAGGACTTTGCGCAGAAATTGGGCAAAGAGTGTGAATTTGGAGAAGGATCAACTGCAGCCCAGAGGAAAGCATGCTGTGATAAAACCGATGCGATAAACAATGCATACCTCGCTGATGTAAACGGAATAGCAGAACAGGCCTACCTTAATTACATGTCGCACATGCGAAGAAGAATCAATGATGAGACCTATTACAAACAATACATGATGTGGCCTGAGGAGTTTGAGGGTCAGAAAATTATGGCAAAAGAAATGTGGCTAACTGTACTGCGAGATGCCGATCCCATTTTCGTTGGCCCATGTATGGAAAAGAGCAAGGTAGCAGGGAAGACAACCGGACCCTTGCAGGATTTTTATGACCTGAATTGTAATAACATTGTCTCTTTCGGAATTTCAGGAATAGCTGAGTCGGTTTGGCGCTGCAATATTAACACGGTAACAATAGATGTAAAAATTCCATTTGCAACTGCCATAGGCATCAAATCAAAAGTTGTTTTTGATACAGATAATAATACGCACAAAGGAACTCTTGAAGTTGGTACGTCCATTGGTACCGGACTAAAAAAACAGGTCGGTCCAATAAAAGCCGAGGTAAAAGTAGATGCTGCCGCAGGGATAGAGTTTACCGAAAACGGTATCTCAGATGTTTATGTAACCGCAGAAGCTGCAGTCAAGATCGGTTCCGAATTCAAAATCTATCCTAAAAATGCAGATGGCACAGATCCAAAAGGAGCTTCTATCGGAGTTTCAACGGGTGGTGTAAAGGGTACCTACAGCATTATGAATGGAGCTTCCATGGATTTAGCAGGACCCAAAGGACCGAAGTTGAGTCTTTAAAAATTTTACTGCACACACTTATAAAAAATACAAAATGAAAACCCGAATAAAACTTTTCACTATTCTCTGTTTGACTTTTAGAATAAGTGTTATCGCTCAACCTTGCTCGAATGATGACTTACTCAAACAACCCGGCCATTGGATCACAGCTAAACCGATTCCTTCTAACGAGGTGTCGGCCACTGATCTTACTCGCCAACGCTCAATCTATGCTTCGATTTCTCAAACCGTTCAGCAAAAATATTCACCGAAAGGGATTGATATTGAAGTACGCAACGCCAATATGCAATCCAACCGGTTGGCTGATCACAAAATTCCATCAGGAAACTTTTATACGGTAGATTGGACTTTCGTGAAACACGATTGCCCTTACAACCGCGCCCTCATCGATAAAAAGTTAAGTGGCGCATACGGCATCGATGTGATCAGGCTACACATCAATGACTTTGCATTTGATTTTGGTCAAATATTTTTTTTGTTCCCGAGCAACCCTATGAGGAGAATCTTTTGACAGATGGTTTTGCTTTAGTAAAAAGTCCTCCTGTAAAAGAGGGTGCTGCCTGGAATTGGAACAAGGTGGGCAGAACAGGCACTCAAGAATACTTCTGGTTGATTGCACAGGATGATCAACTTCCATTCTCTTATATCTCTAAAAAGGAATTTGCCGAACGCTTGAAAGCTTACTACCAGAAAAAAATCAAAGAAGCGGAAGCTAACTACACTACCAATATGAAGTCGGCCGAAGAAGCTTATGAGAATTTGAAAAAATTCAATGCTGCCGAAGCCACTAAGTTTAAAGAGCAAAGTGCTGTGGAATATAAAAGGATGTTAGAGTTAGAGAAAAAACAATACACAAAAAACATCACCGTAGTGGATAATATTCTTAAGACAGATAAGGCATTAAGCGAGCCGGCTATCATCGATAACAATAAAGGCTACTTTGAATTTGAAGGTTTTGTGGAAGCAAGCCACATCTATTCCCGCTATGCGATAAAACCTAATCCTGCCTACTTTAATCCAAAACTTCCTAAGTCATCGCCCCAGTTTATGGTGCTGTACTATCGCGTTGATACTGATCCGATCTTTAAAGTGGCACGGGAAGAATTTTTCAAGGCACTTGATTTTGCCAGCCTAAAAGCCATGTTGGGTAAATAAATGACGACAAAAACACTGTTACAATGCAATCTACTTTATTACGAAATCTGACATTTGCTTTGCTCTTACTGAGTGTGTATCCGCTTTTCAGCCAGCAAAGAGAAACATTCGACATAGTCTCTTATGCAATACCAAAAGGTTGGAAAAAAGAAACTACTAACTCCGGAGTCACATTTACTACCACCAATAACCGGACTGGCGATTGGTGTATGATTACAGTATACAAAAGTATGAACAGCAGCGGCAACCTTACCACAGATTTTGATCATGAATGGAATGAGTTAGTTACAAAAGCTTATCCGAATACCGAGAAGCCTACACCTGTGTTAGTAACACAAGATGGCTGGTCGGTGCAATCAGGGCTTGGCAATTTTACCTGGCAAAGTCGTCAGTCTGTCATTCTGTTAAATGTAATCTCGGGCTATGGTCGTGTTACCAGTGTTACAGTAACCACCAATACCAAAACCTATCAAACCGAAGCCGAACAATTTCTCGACTCAATTGAAATGCAAAAACCGGAGAGTGAAACCACAGTACCATCCGAGCCAATGACTATGCAAACTATGGTATCAAACACTGTTGGCGGTACAGGTATTACCAAATCGACCACCACCTTCAGTGATGGTTGGGTGGCGCAGGCGATGGATGACTATGTGTTGGTCACAAAAGAAAACAACAGGTTTTACATACACTATGGTACTCCTAATACGCTTCCGTTGGGATCTGGTGAATCCATAACAACAAAAGCAAATTGGGATAAATTTATCTTGCCTCGTTATAATGTTACCAATCTTTGGCTTAACCCGGATGTGGGTTCGTTTGGTGGATCGTTCAATTATTATGCTGAAGGGCTAGCCACAGAACGCAGCACTGGCAAACAAGTATTCATTGGCTTTCGCACCATCATTGAAGGCGGAGTGCACTTTTGTGTGGAGGCGGTAGCACCTACAAAAGCAGAATACCAAAAACATTTTCCGGATCTGACCGTGCTAAAAGATATGCGAAACAGTAATCGCTTTGCTGTAACCAACGAAGATGTGATTGGTGATTGGAGTAGTTCGAGTGGCTCTACACTTCAATATTATAATGTATACACAGGTCAAAGTGCGGGTATGCAGTTTTCACAAGGCGGCCAGGAATTTTTCTTTAAACCTAACGGAGAATATAATGCCAACATTTCCGGAGCCTTTGGTAATATGGGTGGCTCACAAGTGGTGTTTGATAATAAGTATAAAGGTAATTATACAGTAACCGATTGGGAAATAGACTTTACAAAATTCGAGCCGTTTACCTGCTACTTCGAAGCAGTGAAAGGTGGACGGATATTACATGTTGCGAAAAAAAATGCACCCGGAGTACAGTATGCCCTGGTAAAAGTGAAATAGAATGATTGACAGGATTAATGATAAATCAACTAACCAATGAAAACACACAAACGATTAGTTTCAATAGTCATGGTGCCTTTTGTTTTGCTGCTCGCTGGTTGTGGTAGTTCCTCAAAAGAAAATTCAGAATCATTAACAATTAACGATATGGAAATTAAAGACAATGAAATTATTGCGGAAGATGGCACTAAAGGTTTTAAAGGTGATTTTGATAACACCAACCTGCAAACAATTTACGAAGGACTCACCTTCGATAAAGCCTACCTGGTAGATGGTGACGATAAAAGACTCGAGGGTGAAGAGGTTCCGCTCAACTCAAAATTCTCGATCGTGATTGAAGGAATTAAAAATTATAACGTAAAAGATGGCAAGGTATTTCCTACATTATCCATTATGGTAACAGGTGACAAAGGACCTGTAGTAAATGAAGCAAATGTGCTGGCATCATACACCGATGGATTAGAGCTCGATGAGGCGACTACCCTGCGTGCTACCGTTAAGGTGAACGAACTCATGGAAATCGGAAAGCAATACATGTGTGCTATCCAACTTTCAGATAATAATAACAAAGATGCCTACATACAAAGTACTTGGCTGTTTACCGTGAAGTAACAGACTAATAAAAATACAGGTAAAATTATTCGTACTTTCAATACAAAATCCTTCGCGATGAAACGTTTTACCGTATTCGTATTTTTACTATTTCTTACTGATCTTGGTTTTAGCCAATCCAAAGTAACTCCGGCAACGCGATCGGAGTTGTCGGGCATTGAACTGCCAACGGGATCAAAACAAGACAAGCGAATCCTGGCTACTGCCTCCGCAAAAACATTGCTGGACATGATAGCCGAGGATAATCAGATTATTCTCGAGGAAGGCGTAGAGGTTTTTACATTGATGGGTGCACTAGGATCGGGCACGGTTGATCAAACAAAACTAGCTGCCCGAAACGCAGGTTGGAATCTTACCCCTCTGGCGGGGCAAACTAAATATTGGCTACTCAAAAAAAACTCGACTACATTATTAATGTATCTCGAGTCCAACAAAAGGGACACACCCCTGTATTTATCTGCGGTGAAGTCGGTGGATACCCCACCTGAAACCGCAATCCCTCCGGCTACAACAGACAATACATCCGAGATTCAAAATAACAAGCAAACTAATTCAGTTCCGGAAATCACTGCACAACAGGAAACTGAGCAAAAAGTTGTAACGAATCCTGCGTCACCGTCAACCTCTGGATTTACTTTTACAACCATCAACTTTGATGATGGCTGGGTAAGCACGGTGCAAGAAGATTGGGTAGAGGTAACAAAAAGTAATGTGAAGGTTCTGATTCATTATCCAAACCCAACCACTAACGAATACATTCCCGATGCGGATGAAGCCAAACGAGTTGCGTGGAACACATTGATCGCGCCACGCTATAGCAATCTGCAAAATTATTTTATTGCCAAAAATGGACTGTCTTACATTCAAGGATCCTTTATGTCGGGCACACTTACTGACAAACAAACAGGACAAACCGTTTACGTAGCATTATTTAAAAGGGATAGAAGTCCGTGGATGGAATTCATTGCGCCCAACATCACTGCTTTTGGTCAGGGCACTGGTTTTAACGTGGCTGTCCTCAATGGGGAGGTCAGCAATAGTGAGTGGGACCCGTTACAAAAATTTGAAGGTTATAACAGATTTGCCGTTGCTCCTTCGGATTTACCGGGTATTTGGACAAACAACTTCAGTGGCTTTACTCAATATGTAAATGCTTATACAGGTGCTAATGCCGGCATGAATACACATTCCTCCACACAAACTTTTGAGTTCCTGGCGAATGGCACATACAACTGGTCAATTGGTGTAGCCAGTGGGTTTGTGGGCAGCATCAAATTTTCAAGCGCTAAGTCTTCCGGCAAATTTACAAACCCTAATAACTGGCAAATTCATTTTTCTGATCTGGAAGGGAAACCAAAATTGTACAATGCTTATTTCTCGTGCATAAAAGGGGCACGAATTCTATGGCTGCAGGATACAGGCTATGGCGATTATTCAAGTTATGGTAGGGAAAAGTAACCTGGACTTATAAGTTAAACCCAATATTTAGAAACCATCGTACCTTTTCAACTTGCGGGTCGCTTGAAACTGCTATCTGAATAGGGCCAATCAATGACATGTAGCCGGCTGAGACTCCATAACCAAACTGATAAAATGCTTTATCCGTTGTGCCTCCGCCAAAATTAAAATCTCCCAGGGTTGTCCAGAAGTCTGCGGCATCATAGCCTGCTACCAGCATATTAATGGTGGGGATCAGAAAAATATTCTTCGTTACGGTATACTGCAATTGAGCCGTAGCGATCATCACCTGTGGTGCTGATAGTTCAGCTTCCTTTAATCCAGCAAATGTAAAATTGTTTGCCCGCGGTCGTTGCACCTGTCCGCCCACAGAAATAAAATCTCCGGCTGCTATTGAATAAGCCGATGACTTATTTGATTGACCGGTAAGTTCTTGCGTGAGCCCCACCTGCCCCATGAACTGCAATGAAATCTTCTCTTTCAATAAAATATTTTTCTGAGCCCTGACATTGAAGCGTACATACGATCGCACAAGACCACTGAATAATGTGTCGGAGACAGACAATCCAGTGTTCTGATACAGTTGCGCTTTAAACGGATTGTTAAAATTTGCCTTTGCTTCCACACGAATCCATTTTCCTGTTGTAGGAAAATAAACCCGATCGAAAGTATTAGATTGATAATGCACTTTACCTCCAAACGTTCTGAAATTATACTGGATGATAGATATCGGATCAGGATTTAACTCGGTGCGCGGGTCTATTTTAGGTTTTATTTCATTCCACTGCCAATGCGCTCCAAAACCCCACATCCTGTTTTGATCGATTGTCCGGTTAAGTTGCGTTACCGCTGAGATGTATCCATCCACCACATCGGGAATTGGCGTCCCATCAATAAAGGAGTTTGATAAAACCCGTTCTCCATACACTTCCGTTTGATGCCACCACCGCGATTTGTTACCGAGATAATAAAAGTAATTTAGCCGGGCCCTGGGATTCTCGGCCAGGTCCAGGGTGGTTACCAGTCGGGAAGAACGTATCAACAAATTCCGCTTTGTATAATTCAGAATTAACCCGGCACCGCGATCGGTATCATAATGAATGGCAAACTTCACTGCGGTTGGCGGCTTTTCGCTGGCGCGGATAGTTAAAGAAGAGGTTATCGTATCACCGTCTATGGTATAGCTCGCCTTGTTGAATAAACGTGTGCCCATTAACTTATGTACACTCGCAGAAATCTGATCGCGACTTACCAAATCGCCACTTCGCCAGCCGAACTTTTCCACTACCAGATCCTGATTTTCAGCGCTTACTCCATCGGTATTAATATTCTGTAGTTTATACTGTTTTGATAAATTAGAAACCGCAGATTTTTTACGTGCAGGGTATACCTTCATCCGAGTTGACAATTCAACCAATTGAGGCATTACTTCTTTCACGGCAAGGTCTCCACTCTGCATCATGGAAGCGCCTTGCTCAAAATCCATGGTGCTGTATTTTAAATGTTTGAAGACATCAATAAAAATATCGCTGAGGCCTTTTTCTTTCTCATAACTAAAATTACTGGCGAGAAAGGTGGTTTGCATTAGAAGCTGAGCAGCAGACGTAAGTTCGTCTTCCCGCATCAGGCCACCGCCCACATCTACAGCGATAATAAAATCAGCTCCCATTTTTTTACAATACTCAACGGGAAGATTGACATACACGCCACCATCCACCAATAAACGATTGCCTATTCGCACCGGAGTAAATACGGTAGGAATAGACATGCTGGCGCGCACGGCCGAAACCAAATTTCCAGTGCGTAAAATAACGGGCTCACCTTTTACAATATCAGAGGCTACACATAGAAAAGGTGTTGGCAACTTATTGAAATCGGTGATTGTATTAACTGGGAAAAACAAATTGGCTAATAACTCTTCTATATTCTGACCTTCCACCAAACCCAACGGAAGTTGAGGTTTTACCCCCACCAGCGGCAATTCATAAATGTAGCGGCCAAACTCATCTTTTTCTTCAATGTTTATTTCTTCAAAAGAAACTGAGTTTGAGAATAAACTCCCCCAGTGAATTGCTTTGGTGATTGAGTCAATCTGGTGCGCATTATAGCCTGAAGCGTACAAGGCGCCCACTACAGACCCCATACTGGTGCCGGCAATATAATCAGGCACAATCCCGAGTGAATCCAGAACCTGAAGTATCCGCACGTGGGCTATACCTTTTGCGCCTCCGCCACTTAGCACCAAACCAATTTTTGGTCGTTGGTTTTGAGAGAAGACTGGACTAACCATAATTGTCGAGGCCGCAAAAATCAGGATAAAGAGAATCAATACAGGGCTTTTATGCATAAAAGGAATAAAATCGGACAAAGATAAAAAACGAATGGCTGCCTTTAGCCTATTTTCAAAATCCCCTTTTTCAGGGATACCCGTTCGCTTTTAGTTAGCTTTATTTACTCAATAACCTAACCCCAAATCCATGAAAAATATTTCGAAGCATTTCGTTTCGGCAGTTTTAGTTTGCTGCCTGATTTTTCTCACTCGTTGCGGAGGTTCCTCCGATAAAAATGGTGGCTTTAGCTTTAGTGCCTCTACGGGAGTAAAGATGGATTTAAGCACCGGTACTAAAACAAGTTACTCAGGTTTTAGTGTGGATGAAATTTACATTGTGGATGCTGAAGACAAAACGTTAAGCAGCAATGAAATTCCCTTAGACACAAAATTCTCCATTGTGTATCAGGGCATTGAAAATTATACATTGAAAGATGGCAAAGCATTTCCAGGGCTTTCGATGCAGGTTACGGATGCTACCGGAAATTTTATTCTCAATGAAGCTGACTTGTTTAGCAATTCTGCCGAAGGGTACTCTGCGGAAGACGCCTCCGTTTTGCGCGGCAGTGTTACCGTGGGCACGCCTATGATTTCAGGCGAAACCTATCATTGCAAAATCAGAGTGTTTGATAAAAACAGTGATGCGGAAATTGTTTCTGAATTAGATTTTAAAGTGAAGTAACTTATAAAAGTCCAGCGTCCCGGGCTGATTTCAATAACAATTGAACACTGTTTGCATTAAACTTGCGCAATAAATTTTTGCGATGTGTTTCCACCGTAAGTGGACTGAGAAAAAGTTTTTCTGCAATCTGTGGACCTTTTAATCCATCGGACAAGAGTTGAAGTATTTCCTTTTCTCTTCGGGTCAGGAGAACTTCCACATCTGTGGCCGATTTTCCATGCTGAAATTGTTCTAACACTTTGTCGTTCGCGGCCTCACTTAAATAAACTCTGCCTTTCAACACGGTTTGTATGGCTTCCAACAGGTCAGCGCGCTCCATGTTCTTCAACAAGTAACCATTTCCCCCACGCTGCAACAATCCCGTAATAATGCCGGCTTCGTTGGTAGACGTGAGGCCGATGATCTTTGTCGATTTATTTTTCAAGCGGATTTTTTCACACAGCTGCAATCCATCCATATCGGGCAAACTGATGTCCAACAAAATAACATCGGGTTCTTCATTGCTGAGGAAAGCAAGAGCCTCAGCAGCCGTTTTACTGGAGCCTATGAGTTGAAGGGAGGTTTCATCCTTCAACATGGTTTGTATTCCATCCCGCACCAAAGGATGATCATCAACGAGTAATATTTTTGTCACGACAGGCGTAAATTATTCTTTATAAGTTATTCAACTGTATTGATTTGCCCTTCATCGATTAAGAAATCCATCATAATCGTTGTGCCTACATTTTTTTGTGAGTCAATGCTCATTTTGCCATTGAGATAATTAACCCGGCTTTGTATGGCCGCAATACCCAAATGATTTTTGGTATCGGCTTCCTGCGTTTGAAAGCCACGTCCGTTATCCTCCACGACTACACTGAGTCGCTCATTTTCTCTAATGAATTGGATGATCGCTTCCGTGGCCTGCGCATGTTTGATGATGTTATTTATCAATTCCTGAATAATCCGAAAAAGCATAATTTCCGTTGTGGCATTCAATCGCTTGTTCATGCCATGAACTTCCAGCGATACGTTTAATAATTTTCCGGCACTGATGTTATCGCATAAATCTTTTACGGCATTTACCAAGCCAAGTTTCATCAGAACCTCGGGCATCATGTTATGAGCAATTCGCCTTACTTCCACCGAAGCAGAGTCTACAATGGCATAACTCTTTTGAAAAAGGTCATTTTCTTTTAAAGCTGGAGTATCATGTTGCAATGTGCTGAAATACATTTTTA
Source organism: Cyclobacteriaceae bacterium (assembly GCA_041736555.1). Lineage (GTDB taxonomy): Bacteria > Bacteroidota > Bacteroidia > Cytophagales > Cyclobacteriaceae > ELB16-189. The sequence continues at coordinate 16,253 of JBGSTJ010000046.1, read as the reverse complement.
CAGTGGAGAAGAGTCCCCCTAGTCCATCGTGCAGATCTTTCGCAATACGCGTGCGCTCAGTCTCTTGCCCGTTTATCATACTTTGCAAGGACACCACCTGTTGCTGTCGTTCAAGAAATTTTATTTGCTCCTGTTGCAATGCACCATCACGTTCAGCCAGTAATTGCTTTTGCCGGCTGTTTCTATAAAATAATCCGATGATAATCAAGGATGCGGAGGCAACCACACCGCCCACAATTAGCAGCCGGTTGCGCTTTACTACTTCCAATTCATTTTGTGTGTTGGTGATGGTGAGTGCGGCTATCTCACGTTCTTTTTTTTGGTTTTGGTATTTTGATTCCAGCGAAAGCGTAGCATTTTGAGTTTCTTGATTTGTAGCACTATCGGCATAGGTTTTATAAAGCTCAGCATAGGTCAACGCCTTTTTAAAGTCACCTTGGCGGGAAGCAAGCCTTTTTAAAATTTCATAGGTATTGGCAGTTACTTTGTAATGATTCAGCCGTCTGCCAATCGTGTTGGCTTCCATCGCATACTTTTCTGCCTCTTCATAATTTCCGGTTTTGAAATTAAGACTGGCCAGGTTGCCTCCCACTTCGGCTTTTAAATACTCGTTGCCGGTGCTATCACAAAGCTGATACGCTCGTGCGTAGGCTTTTTTTGCATTGGATGCATCACTTAGTTGATCGTAAAAGTATCCTTCGTTGTTTGCAACCATGGCTGAGATAACTACATTATTAACTTTTTTATTTAATGCTACGGCTGAATCAAGATAAAATTTTCCGATTTTTAATTCTTTGAGTTTGACATACGCATCAAAAATATCCAGGTATAATAAAATCTGATATCGTTCTTCATTCGGGTAGTTTTTAATAAGCAAGGCCTTTTTCTCATACTCAATTCCTTTCTCAAGTTGCTTTTCTGCAATCAGATTATGACCAATATTGCTATAGGCTTGTGGTAGCCATTGTTTTATCGCAGGATTTCCAGACTGATCTATGCGTTCCACAGATTTCAGCAAATATTCAACAGCACTCACATAGTTTGATCGCTTATTGCTAAGCAAGGCTAACGCATTATAGATGTTTATTTCCGCCACTGTATCCTTTGTTATAGGGATTAGCGCCAGGGCATCTTTCAAATAATATTCTGCGCTATCATATTCCGAAAGGTTGGTGTAGATCAATCCCAGATTATAATTTACCCGAGCCTGGCTTTTTGTGTTCTTCAGCTTTTTAGAAATCGGTAACGTTTTCTTTGCATACTTCAATACTGAATCATACTGACCTCGTTCAAAATAAAATCGCTGTAGGGTAGTAAGGGCATTTACTGAATTACTATCCGGTTTAGCCTTATTAGCAATGTTTAATAAACTATCTAAATAACTCTCCTTGATGTTTTGAGCATACCCAATTTGTATAGTAAACACAGAAAGGAAAAAAGCCAATAGAGTAATGCGCATAGCTTACCGAAGTTGCTCCAAGTTACATCATTACAAGAATTGAGCTTCTACCTGCTTTCAGGTATTTTTTTGTCCAATGAATTCACGGTATTCAGGTATTGAGGGGTGAAAAAGCAACTACTACATTTATTAAGTAATTCATTCACCAAACTTACTGATTATGAAACGGGTTATTCTTCTATTGTTATCGTTTGTTATAGGTATAAGTTCGTTTGCTACCGTACGCACGGTAAGCAACACCCCGTCAACGCTGGGTCAGTTCAATACCATACAGGCTGCTATTGATGCCAGTGCCGATAGCGACACTGTATATGTGTATGGAAGCCCTAATACCTATGTGGGCTTTACCATTCTTGATAAAAGAATTACGGTGATTGGCCCAGGCTGGGCACCTGATAAAAACTTGCCACTACAGGCAGTGGTGAATGGTGCTATTATTCGAAACTCACCAGCAGGGGGAAGTCCGGATGGTTCAGAATTACAGGGGTTGATTTTTATTTCAGGTGTAACGCTTTCGCGAAACCAGGTGGCAGGCGATATTCCTACTGAAAATATCCGGATCATTCGTAGCCAGTTTAATAGTAATATAAATTGGGATTTAGGATCCAGCGGATTTCTGTTTGAAGGTTGCATTTTTTATGAGCGAGTTTCATTTTTATCGTTAGTAACATATCAGAATTTTCTCTTCCAGAATAATTATTTCTATTTCCGGAATTCATCGGGTTTTGGTGACGGTGCACAGATCGTTGGTCTTACCAACAGTGTGAACATACGTTTCGATCATAATCTTTTTACGAGTACCAATAATGGCGGTGGTGGTACAGTTCCGGTTTTCGGTGGCAATTGTCGGTTCCTAACTTTTTCAAATAATATTTTTAACCAGACCAATGCTGGCCTTAATCTTAGCTTCAGCACATTCACCAACAACATTACTAACAACATTACTTTAAACTCAGCGAATGCAACCTCTAACGCCACGCCATGGGCCGTTAATAGTAATGTGGATGGTGGCGGCAATGTAGCCAACACCAGTCCGGGCATGGTGGATCAAACTGCTGTGAATAGCGGCTCTTCAAATCCTCAATTAAATTTTACCATTGCCAGCGGCCCAGCCAACAATACGGCCAGTGATGGAAAAGACATGGGATTACTCTTTGACGCCACGGGCAGTTTAAACTGGAACAACAGTCGCAACAGTCGCTTGCCGCGAATCTTTAGCATGAACATTACTACGCCAACGGTAACTCCGGGTGGTAACCTGAGTGTGACTGTGGATGCGAGGAAAAGCAATTAGATGTTAACTAAAACTTCACTCTTAATCAATGGAAAAAGTCTATGGTCGACTGTCCACGGTCGACTGTGGACTTGGATTTATTTTACTTTTCTTTCGACAATCTCAACGGTCTCCTTTTCTCAAAATTTACTAAAAGCAGAATATTTCTTCAACACCGATCCGGGCATTGGCAATGCTACTCCGATCACACTAGTTGCAAATACGGGGAACCTTACGTTCACCACCAGTATTCCCACGAGTTCGTTATCACAAGGGTTTCATCAATTAGCGATTCGTGTAAAAGAGACGGGTGGCCGATGGAGTAATTTTGAAATACGTGGGTTTTATATTACGGCAACAACCAGCGATGCTGCTAATATTACGGCCGCTGAATATTTCTTCGATACTGATCCGGGCATTGGAAACGGTACTCCTATTCCTGTTACACCCGGTGCGATTACAAATTTTACAGTCAGTGTTCCTACTTCGAGTTTGGCATCGGGGTTTCACTTTTTAGCAATCCGAACAAAAGGAGCTGATGGAAAATGGGGATTGTTTGAAGGTCGTGGATTTTACATTACCGCTTCTACCACAGATGTTCCCAATCTTGTTGCTGCTGAATATTTCTTCGATGCTGACCCGGGCGTTGGAAACGCTACGGCCATTCCGATTACATCCGGTGCAACAGCAAATTTTGTTGCCAGTATTCCAACAGGAAGTCTTACACCGGGGTTTCACTTTGTAGCTATTCGTACTAAAGGAGCCAATGGAAAGTGGGGCATTTTTGAAAGCCGTGGATTTTATATAACAGGATCAACAACGGATGTACCTAACATTACAAAAGCTGAATACTTTTTTGATTCCGATCCTGGATTGGGCAATGGCATTCCGATTTCAATAACACCGGGTGCAATTTCTAATTTTACTGTGAGTCTTCCATCAACCGGTCTTACAACGGGTTTTCATTTTCTTGCTATCCGCACCCAGCGAGCGGATGGCAAGTGGGGGATTTTTGAAAGCCGCGGGTTTTATGTTTCCGGATCTGCGTCTAACGCCAGTGATATTGTTGCCGCTGAGTATTTCATTGATGGTGTAGATCCCGGGGAAGGAAATGGCGAACCGTTAACTGTCAATACACCCGGACCCACAATCGATCAGGTCTTTGATTTTGCGCTGGTTGGAGTTCCCTCCGGAGCAAGAACGTTGAGTGTTCGGGTGAAAGATGCTTCCGGTATCTGGAGTCAGATCTCTACACAGCCATTTAATGTTTTAGCCTGCACGCCACCTTCCTTACCCATCGCCACAGGAGCCAATCGTTGTAACAGTGGTGCCGTAACACTTAACGCAACCAGTGGTGCCACGGGCCCACAAGTTTATCGCTGGTATGCGGATGCCAACAGCACAACGATATTGTTTGAAGGGTCTGCTTTCACAACCCCTACGATAAATGAAACCACAGATTTTTTTGTAAGTGTATTTGATCCGGCCACGCTTTGCGAAAGCAATCGTGCTACAGTAACGGCTACTATCATCAGTACCTCTCCACCCCAATTGAATATTACCAGCGCAACCATCTGCGAAGGAAATTCTATTAAGATCAGTGCACCAACCGGATTTACAACCTATTTGTGGTCGAACGGAGAAACTACCCGCGAGATAATAGTTACTGCATCCGGAGATTACACCGTTGTGGCCGGTGATGGAACCTGTGAAAGTCAACCGTCTTTACCAGCTTCTATTATTGTTTCAGCAAGACCGGCCAAACCTATTGTTAGTTCAACGGGCTCAACCAGTTTGTGCGATGGATCGTCCGTTACCCTTTCGACACCTGCCGGGTTTACGTATGTGTGGTCCGATGGCCGAACTTTACAAGACATTGTTGTTGCTACTTCCGGAAATTATTCAGTGGTTGTCACCGATGGAAGTGGATGCTTCAGCGAATCTTCCGATCCCATTACAGTTACAGCGAACACAACACCAGCCAAACCCATCATTGATGTTTTCGGAAGCACCGCCTTGTGTGGAACAAACACCGTGGGCCTGCTTGCACCTTCCGGATTTTCCATCTACCAATGGTCGGGTGGTGAAACAACACAAGGCCTTACAATATCAACAGCTGGATCTTTCTCGGTGGTTGTAGGGAATGCCAGCAATTGTCTTTCGGTTGCATCCGATGCGATATCGGTTACATCAACCGGGCAACCCTGTACTACAACGGGCGGAACCAATGCTCCGCCTGTTATTACCGCGCAAACTCTTTCGGTACAAATTGAAGGGCAACTTGAAGAAGATCTAACTCAGTTTATAAGCGATCCGGACAACAATGTAGACTTCTCTTCACTGCGTGTAATTAATAATGAAACCTCCAAAGGCATCGCTGCCTCCATTGATGCTTCTTATAACCTGATTATTGATTACGAAGGAAACGCTTTTACCGGAAAGGATCGGGTAACGATTGAAGTCTGTGACCTTGCAGGAGTTTGCGCACAACAGGTTTTTGATATTGACGTGGCCGGGGGTGTAGAAGTTTTTAATGGAATTACACCTGATGGTGATGGGCTCAATGACTTCCTATTCATCAAATACATTGATGTAATTGAAGGAGCCTTAAATAATCGAGTAAACATACTTAACCGATGGGGCGATGTGGTCTTTGAAATAAATAACTACGATAACCTCTCAAATATTTTCACAGGGCAATCAAATACTGGCAAGGACCTTCCTTCAGGAACGTATTTCTACAAAATAGATTTTGTGAATGGCAGTGAACCTCTTTCTGGTTTCATCACTTTAAAACGCTGATATGAAAATACAACTCGTCTTCAGTGTTTTGTTTCTTTTATGTGTTGGTGTAATGGCACAGCAAGATCCGCTGTACTCACAATACATCATCAATCCGTTGCTGATCAATCCGGCTTACTCGGGCATTACCACTGACTTAAATGCATCGGTCATGTATCGCAAACAATGGGCGGGTTTTGAAGGCAGTCCGGTAACCATGAATGCCAACGCGCACATTTCACTTTCCAATAATCGCATGGGGGCCGGACTGATTATTTTGCAAGATAAAATTGGTGTTGATAGAACCACTGAAGTTACCGCTACCTATGGCTATCATCTTCCACTTAACAAAGACATTACACTTTCGTTTGGATTACAAGGCGGGGTGATCAACTACTATAGCGATTACTCCGACATAAAATTTAATCCGGCTGATTCGAAGTTTACGAATCAAAGTGAATGGCGACCCAACCTGGGCACTGGACTCATCGTGCGCAGCGAAAAATTTATGCTTGGGCTTTCCGTGCCTAAACTTTTGAAAGCCAATAATACCATTGATCAGAATAGTACCAGTCTTTATAATCAACATGCTTATGCACTGGCTGCGTATGTTTTTCAACTCTCGTATCGCATCAAACTTAAGCCTTGGGTATTGGCACGCGCGGTGAAAGGAGCGCCTGCATCGTTTGATTACGGAGCTTCTGTGAAAATAGATGATAGCTATTCGCTCGGGCTTTTTACACGTAACTTCAAAACCTATGGGGCTTTGGCTCAAATCAATCTGGGCGATCATTTGCGGTTCGCCTATGTATTCGAACTACCAACAGCAGAATCCGTGGGCACGCAATTCACTACGCACGAACTTACCCTGGGTGTGCGTTTAAGTGTGCTCAATTTCCATGATCTCAATGCCATCCGGAATTTTTAGAATAACTCAGGAGTTTCGGGTCCACATTTTCAAACACTTCTGACCTGGCCGTCATCTTTTCGCTTTCATTTTTATCATTTTCTCGCTAAATAGGGCATTCTAAATCGTTTGCACTATGGAAACCAGCACGCCTCTACACCAATTTTTGAAGTGGGAAAAAGAAACTCCCAACAGCATTATGCTTCGTCAGCCTTTTTCTGGTGAATGGCGAAGCTGGACGTATCAACAAGCTGGTGAAGAAACAAGAAAAATAGCTGCCGGATTAAAAAGTCTCAACCTGCCTGCCCGGAGTAACATAGCGCTCCTTTCAAAAAATTGTGCACAATGGATCATGGCCGATCTGGCTATCATGATGGCAGGTCATATTTCAGTACCGCTCTATGCAACCCTTACAGCACCTTCTATAAAACAAATTCTGGATCATAGCGAAGCCAAAGCCATCTTCGTTGGAAAACTGGATAAATACAATGAGCAAAAGGAAGGTATTCCAGACAGTGTACAAAAAATCGGCATGGAACTGTATGGTATTCAGGAATCTCTCTCGATAGAAAAAATGATAGCCACTGAAAAACCGCTCACTGAAATTGCTACCTGGGATCGTGATGAAGTACTGACCATCATGTACACCTCCGGTACAACCGGAAAACCGAAAGGGGTGATGCACTCGGCCGGAAATTTTGATGCGATCGTTCAGACAGGAATTATTGATTTAGAACTCCCGATGCACCCGAGATTGTTTTCCTATTTGCCCATCAGTCATATTGCTGAACGGGCAGGAATTGAAATGATCGGAATTTATCGGGGTGCTACGTTCTCATTTGCCGAGTCGCTGGATACCTTTCCCAAAAACCTGGCAGAAACTCAACCCAATTTATTTTTTGCAGTGCCCCGCATCTGGGCCAAATTCCGCGAGAAAATTTCGGAGAAGCTTCCACCAAAAAAATTAAACACGCTCTTATCCATTCCTATCATCAATAATATTATTCGCAAGAGCATAAAGAAAAAACTAGGATTGGCCGAAGCCACCCATATCTATTCGGGTGCAGCTCCTATCTCTGTTGACTTACTGGAGTGGTTCGATAAAATCGGGGTGACTATTTATCAGGCCATTGGTATGACCGAAGATTGTATCTATTCTCATTTCAATCGCAGAACAGCAAACCGATTTGGCACTGTGGGCAAAGCGCTAACGGGCGTGACAGTAAAAATCGCTGACGATGGTGAGTTTCGTTTAAAGTCCGAGGGCGTAATGAAAGGATATTATAAAGAACCTGAACTCACCGCGGCCACGTTTGATGAAGAAGGATATCTGAAAACAGGTGATAAAGCCGAGTATGATAAAGATGGATTTCTTACCATCGTGGGTCGGGTAAAAGATCAATTTAAAACCGATAAGGGTAAATATGTTTCTCCGGCACCCATTGAAATGCTGTTGCTTGCCAATCAAAATATTGAACAGGCCTGTGTTGTGGGCATGGGTATTCCTCAACCCATTGCTTTGGTCGTGTTATCTGCTGCGGGCAAAGCCAAATCAAAAGATGAACTTATTGCAAGTTTAACAGCATCGCTGCAAGAAGTAAATCCCTCTCTTGAATCGTATGAAAAACTAGAGAAGGTAGTAGTTATGCAGGGCGACTGGACGGTAGAAAACGGATTGATCACGCCCACGTTAAAAGTGAAACGTAACGAAGTTGAAAAGATTCATTTACCTAAATATCCTACCTGGTACCATACACAACCTGGCACAGTGATCTGGGAGTGACATAAGTCATTTTTCCCGGTGATCTTGCTCATAGTCTTACGATTGCAGGTGCATACCTTTAAATAAAAAAGGATCCTCACGTACTCTAATCCCGCAAGGGAAAATGGAATGAGGTTGCCTTGGTGCAATTAAATTTCAAGACTATGAAAAAGAAAGAACCCGTAAGCACCATCATGACTAAGAATATTCACGTGGTGAAAATCGAAGATAAACTGGCCGATGTACATGAAACAATCCGGAAGTATGGGGTTCGGCATGTGCCGGTCGTTCAAAAAAAACAATTGGTTGGAATTATCAGTAAGACTGATTTAAACCGCTTAACATTCAGCGGTCTCTTTGCCGGGGAGGGTGAGGCGGATGAAGCCATCCTGGATATGCTTACGATAAGTCAGGTGATGTCGAACAAACCACGCGTTGTACGATCGGACGATAGTATCCGAAAAGTAGCTGAGATTTTAGCGGTAGAAGAATTTCATGCCTTACCGGTAGTGGATCCGGAAGATGAAACGAAACTGGTAGGCATTGTTACTACCACCGATGTGATGCGCTATATGCTCGAACAATACTAATTGAAAATGAACAATGGACAATTGATAATGTAGCCCATTGTCAATTGTCCATTGTAAGTTGTCAATTACTTAAGTCTTGCCTTAAAGAATTCAAGTGTGCTCTTATAAGCATCCGCAGTAAACTCAGGATTGTACTTGGGATTGCTAGGATTCGCAAATGCGTGATCAGCCTCATACGATTTCGTGGTTAGTTTCTTTCCGGCTGCCTTCATGTTGGCCTCAAACTTATCAGTAACTTCTTTATTAATCCACTGATCTTGCGTAGGCCAGATGTTTAATACATCCGTATTAAGATTTTTCAAACGCGCTACATCGGTTTCAGGCATACCATAATAAATTACACACGCAGCAGCTTGCTTGCCGGCTGTTAACGAAGCCTGCATCGACTGACCGCCACCAAAACACCAGCCAATCGTTCCGATCTTCGCAGACTTACCAGCAAAATCAATCGCACCTTGCACAATGGCATTACCACGATCTTGTTTAAACTCGCCCATGTATTTTCCGGCATCTTCGCGGGTAGTTGCCAACTTGCCATCATACATATCAATGGCCAACACGTTTACATTACCCAGATCATTGAAAAGTTTTTCAGATTCACGTTTGATGTGATCATTTAAGCCCCACCATTCCTGAAATACAAAAATCCAGTTGTTGGTTTTTTTTGCCGCCATCAAAACATAGCCAATACCATCCTGGCCGTCAGCGGTTTTGAAAGTGACCATCTTACCCACTTCACTTTGATGAACATAAGGTAGTGGGTCGGGGTGCGACATGTTAAAATTGTCGTCCTCTATAAAAAGCGCAAACTTCTCGGTGGGACTCGTATGGCATATCGTAATGCCATCTTCCAGCGTAAGCTGCTGAGCCATCGCTGTAAAGCTTGTGATGACAAACAGCAATAATAATTTGATTGATTTCATAGTTTTTGTTTTTTGTTGATTAATGTCAGTCTTTCAATTGTCCGGATAGCACACGGTCGTACGTAATAAAATCGGTATTGATCGGTTCATATCCTTTTTGTCTGAGCAACATGGCTACCTGACCACGGTGATAAGACCCATGATTAACAAGGTGAATCATGATTTGTTGAACATTATTTTCAAAATAATCACCCACATAATTTTTATACTTCAGGATGCGATCGAAACTTTCATTTTCACGAATGAAACTCATCCATTGGTCATCCGCTTCTTCCACCATTCGTTTTAATCCGGGCACGTCATAGGTACCCCATAACTCATACTTGCTCTTGGGTAAATCTTTAATCCGGTTAAGCCAGATGAAATTGGCACTCACCAGGTGCCCCATCACAGAAATTATTTTTTCATCGGTTACCGCCTGTCGCTCCAAACTGCCGATTACCCTGCGGTTGGCCCAAGCGTTGTAGCTATACCATTTTAAAAAGAAATCCTTCATGTGTAGTTTCGCTCATTAATTTTTTACTATGAAACAGCGTTCAAGTTACAAGGTTTATTTCATTGTTGTTTTATGCCTGGGTTGGGGATTTGCGAAAGCGCAAAAAAAATCACCTACGGTTGATATAGAACCCTATTATGATCTCAATTTTACGCAAGCCGAGCGCGACTCGCTGCAACGCGGATTAGAAGATAATCAACGAGCCTATAAAGCTATTCATGAATATAAATTGCCGAATAGCACAGCCATGTCATTGGTTTTCGATCCGATACCTACGGGTATGCAACTGGATGTAAATCAAAAAACCATCGACTGGGGGTTGCCTAAGACTGTAACCATGCCAGTGAATAAAGAAGAACTCGCCTTTTACCCGGTTTATAAACTCGCAGTCCTGATCAAGAATAAAAAAATAACTTCTACCGAGCTTACTCAACTCTATTTGAAGCGGATAAAAAAATATGCCGACACACTTCAATGTGCTATTACCCTGTTGGAAGAATCTGCTCTCGCGCAAGCAAAGAAAGCTGATGAAGAAATCGCGAAAGGAAAATACCGTGGCCCGTTGCATGGCATTCCTTACGGGATAAAAGATTTGTTATCGGTAGAGGGCACTGAAACCACGTGGGGTGCAGCTCCCTATAAGGGACAAGTGATTAGCGAAACTGCTACGGTTGTAAAAAAGTTGGAAGAAGCCGGAGCGGTGCTCGTGGTGAAACTTACGTTGGGAGCTTTGGCTATGGGCGACATCTGGTTTGGCGGGGTAACAAAAAATCCATGGAACCTGAAAGAAGGCGCGAGTGGATCAAGTGCAGGTTCTGCTTCGGCAACAGTTGCGGGTCTTGTTGCTTTCGCGATTGGAACAGAAACACTCGGCTCAATTGTTTCGCCCAGTACCCGCTGTGGCGCGAGTGGTTTGCGTCCTACATTTGGAAGAGTGAGTCGGCATGGTGCGATGGCCTTGAGCTGGAGCATGGACAAGATTGGTCCAATTACCCGTTCAGCATTGGATGGCGCTATTGTACTGAATGCTATTCGTGGGGAAGATGGATTGGATAATCATGTGCGAAATGCTGCCTTTAATTATTCGGCAAAGACAGACATCAGGAAATTAAAAGTTGGGTATCTCAAAACTCTTTTCGATGCCAACTATCCAACCAAAGCAAATGATCAAAAAGTGTTGGACGTAATTAAATCATTAGGAGTTGAATTAGTTTCAGTTGAGTTGCCTTCAGGCATTCCAGTAAATGCGGTGCGTATAATGCTTACCGCAGAAGCTGCCGCTGCCTTTGATGAACTTACCCGCTCTAATCGCGACAGTCTGATGACTGATCAGCGAAGATTTGCCTGGCCGAATACATTTCGCACGGCACGATTTATTCCAGCAGTAGAATACATCAATGCTTCGCGCATTCGTCAGCAACTGATTCAGGAATATTATGCAAAAACAAAAGACTACGATGTGATTATCGCGCCAAGTTTTGGTGGCACACAATTGCTCACTACCAACCTAACGGGTAATCCGTGTGTGGTAGTGCCCAATGGATTTAATGATAAAGGAAGTCCTACCAGTATTTCATTTCTTGGAAAACTGTATGGCGAAGCGGCTATCGTTTCTCTGGTGCATGCCTTTCAACAAGCAAGTGAGTGGGAAGATCTGGTGCCGCCAGGGTTTAAGGATTAGCCCTTTCCCCTCTCCCCAGGGAGAGGGGTGTCCGCCAACTGGCGGACGGGGTGAGGGATTTTAAAATTCTGCATCTTCCAATAAGTTGCACTTCGCCACAACCACTCCACAGGCCCGAAGCGAAAGCGGGCAAGCCACCATTTACTGAAATAAATCTGGCCCATAAAAATCAGGATCCCAATGGCCACCGATGCAAGCAGTCCAATTTCACCCAGCAGGCCGAATCCAATACCGAAAAATAGCAATACTCCAAAAAGAGTTTGCATCAGGTAAGTTGTTAACCCCATACGCCCCACAGCATAAAAGTGCATTAATCTATGATACCACTTCTGTTTGTTAAACAACATGGCGATGCTAGTTACATAGATCACCGCCAGGCAAAGATTAAAGATATCAACCACGAGTCCACCCACCGTCCATTGTATCAGTTCGGGCAACTTGATTTTTGCAAGTTCAGCGCCACCAAAAAACAAAGCGGCAAAAAGTATTAATCCTAAAATCGTCCACAGCGAGCGCTTTAAAAATTTTTTGAATTGCGGCAGGTTCTCCTGCCATTTTTCAAATACGCGCTTGCGGCCGGCATATAATCCTAAGAGAAATAATCCCATGGTAATATAGATGCGGCCTGAAACAACTTGATACTGGTACTTAAATTCAAACTCGTTCAGGTTAGCCTTCAATACTTCCGGGTAACTTCCTGTTTTCACGGCAGCAAAGTATAGTTCATTGTCTTCATTGTTGCCGCCAAACAATTTTTCAATTTCCGTTTCAGGCTGAGTTACAGACTGTATTGCGCGCACCATTACCGAAGGTAAGTTGATGGTGAGCATAAGCGCCAGGATTAATAACCATTTATCGGGAAGTTTATAACAAATCAAAAGCCCGACACCCAACATCGCATAGATCGTAAGAATGTCGCCCCGATAGTGTAGATGATGGAAAAAGCCAATGACACCAAGAATAACCAGGCGCCAGAAAAACCGACCGAAAAATTTTATGTTGGAGTCACTCTTATTTAACTGAAGAAAAAAACTGAGTCCAAAAAGAAAGGAGAAGATCATGAAGAATTTGCCCGAAATAAAAAAGCCAATAAAACCTTGCATGATTTGATCGCCCAGAAACTTGATTTCGAAGTTCATGTGGCTCTGCGGGTGCATGCCAGCGTAATATTGCTCTGAAAAATGGACCATGATAATTCCCAGCAAGGTGAAGCCGCGTAGAACATCAATGATTTGGATGCGCGATTGAATGGGTGATTGCATAGTTGATTTACTTTTAGACTCCCTCACCCCCTTCCCCTCTCCCCCGGGAGAGGGGTGTTCAAAGAATGAGCCTGCCTGTCGGCAGACAGGGACGGGGTGAGGATTACTTCGAAACCCTTTCCAGTCCTTCTTTAGCCTCTTTCAACGTGCCATCCAATTTTATGGCTAACTCATATAGCTTTTTTGCTTCAGATTTTTTCCCGCGCTTTTCCATGATCTGTGCCAGTCGCATGTTGGCTCCGGCATGACTGGGTTCATTTTGCTTTGGTGTATAGGTAAGGTATTTTCTCAGACATTCCTCACCACGATCTAATTTTTGACCCGACAATGCACTGGTCTTCCCAATCTGATAGATAGCCAACATGTCCTCGGGATTTTTCTTAACCCCTTCTTCAAAAAGATTGAATGCTTTATCATACTGCTTTTGCAGCATATAAAAATTTGCCAGGCCCGATACATAGGCAGGGTCAGCTTTTGCCATCGCAATAAATTCCTTTTCTGCCTCAACCATTCTTTTTTCTTTAAAATAAATGTTACCCAACTGCCGGTGGCCCTCGGCAGGTTTAAGTTTTACAATTTGATTCGCTATTTCAATGGCTTTGTCAACACTACCGCCCGCAATAGCAGGTGCCTGCAGATAATATCGGATAAGTGATTCGCGCGGTTCGATGGCGGATGGATCTAAGGTAACTGCTTTTTCCCACGCACCCTTCATTTTAGGTGCCAGCATCCCTTGCTTCAGAAAATTGGCATCCCCTGCAATGATGCCGAGCGTATTTCCATACCAGGTATAATATTCAGCTACTTTATTATTGGTATCAATCGCTTCTTCAAAATACTCTTCCGCGTCATCATATTTTTCCTCTTCCAATGCAATGCGGCCCAGCCAATATTGCGCATCAGCATATTCCTTATTGGTGTCTTTAACAGTGAGCAAAAGTTTCTTTGCCTCGGAAATCTTTTTGTTTTGTACCAAATTTTTGGCCTGCTCCACCGTTTGGGCAGAAAGTGAAAAGCTGGTAAAAAGTAAAACTATGATCAGACGCATGACTTCTAAGTTTAAGTTAAGATACCGATTATACGCAAAGATTGTATCCGGAGATGTCATGGGTGAATACAGGTTTGCCCAACCGTTAAATTTTCACGATCAACTGTCGTAGAATAGACCCTTTCGGGATTCTGCCAATCACTATTCACAATTTAATAACCACATTCTTATAAAATCCATTTAGTTTCGCAAAACGAAATTTTTATGAAGCGCACCCTTATTCTATCCTGCCTGATGGCCCTGGTATTTACAGCTTGTAAAAACGCAAAAGATAAGCCTGCTTCTAAACTAACAGAGCCGGTAGCAGGTTTGTTTGAAACATCGTTGGCTCCTTTCTATCACGGAGTAGCTTCAGGCGATCCGTTAGCCGATCGGGTGATTTTATGGACGCGCGTTACGCCTGAAGATTCCGTTGCCTCCGTACCTGTTTTATACCAGGTTTCAGATTCAAAAGAGTTCATCACGATCATCAAAGCAGATTCTGCCCGGGCGCTTGCCGAAAAAGATTATACGTTGAAAGTAGATGTTGATGGACTTCAACCGGGCACTACCTATTATTATCGCTTTATGGCATTAGGCAAAACTTCTTTGGTGGGTCGCACTAAAACAACACCCACTACCAGCCGCGATAGTTTGAAGTTTGCTGTAGTAAGTTGCAGCAATTGGGAATGGGGATTTTTTAATGCCTATGATAAAATCGCAGACCGCGAAGACATTGATGCCGTGCTTCACCTCGGTGATTATATTTATGAATATGGTCGCGGTAAATATGGCGATACTACCATCCGAAAAAATCTACCACCACATGAAATTATAACACAAAGCGACTATCGCACGCGTCATTCACAATATCGATTGGATAAAGGCTTGCGCAGAATGAGTGCGCAACATCCCATGATTGCCATCTGGGACGACCATGAAGTTGCGAATAATGTGTACACGGCAGGAGCGCAAAATCATCAACCTGACGAAGGTGATTTTGAAAAACGAAAAGCGGCTGCTGTTAAAGCCTACTACGAATGGCTTCCCATCCGCGAAGGCACCAAACACTATCGTTCATTCTCCTATGGTGCCTTGGCGGATGTGGTTATGCTGGATGAAAGACTGGAAGGTAGAACGCGACCCGTGGATAGTCTTACTTCGCCTGACTATCATGCCGACCGCACCATGCTGGGGAACGAGCAATTGAATTGGATGGAGACTACGCTTAAGAATTCTGCTGCTACCTGGAAAGTTGTGGGCAACCAGGTCATGTTTGCAGATATTGAATTGAGTGCGGTGTACCCAAACATGCCACGCAACCTCGACTCGTGGGATGGTTACCCGGCCGAAAAGAAAAAGCTAAAGGATTTTATTCTCGACAATAAATTAACGGACCTGATCTTCTTGACGGGCGATACACACGCAAGCTGGGCCATTGAAGTGGTCACGGAAGTTAAGAAGACCTACAATCCAAAAACTTCTGCGGGAGCATTCGCCATTGAGTTGGGAACCACCAGTATTTCTTCGGCCAACGATAATGAATATCACGACACGGATACCGTGAAGATGATGGAGCGCGCATTGCTCAACAAAAATCCGCACATCAAATACCTGAACGCCCGCGATCATGGGTATTTGTTATTGACGCTCTATCCCGACAAAGCAAAAGGCGAATGGTATTACATGGAAACATTACGCCAGCCCGAAACCACCGAGTACCTCGGAAAGAAAGTGGAAGTGAGCAAGGGAAGTGTAAAGTTGAAATAGTGGCGTTGATTTTTTAAAAACGGTTTCGGACATTGAAATAGTGGCCGAGGTGTCGTAAATTGATTACAACGTGTGGCTATAAAACGTATGCGTATAAATACACAAGTCACTGTCCCACGTTGCTAACGAAATTTAAGAGCACACACTTTAAGAACCTACAAAAAAGCATATGTTTTATAGCTTTTGTGTGCGCCCAGTATGGCGTGTTTATATTCCAGACGGGAATATAGATTGATTATCCTAAGGGTGCAAGTCCCTGATGTGCACGCATCGATGCGCATAGCAAGCTGCAAGGTGGTTTGTCGTGAGGCATACACTGAAG
>JBGSTJ010000004.1:0-6915 GCA_041736555.1 Cyclobacteriaceae bacterium | reverse complement strand
GCTTTTTGCTACTGCATAAGGTTCACTTTCAATTTTTCCAAAATGAAATTGTTCTTGTGAATAACTAACACCCGTGATGACAGACAGGTATGGTTTGTTAAAAACGGGAAATCTAACCTTAAATTCTAACCTCCCGTTTCTGGTAATTTCTGCTGTGTTGGTGGTGTTATCCTTTAAAAAAACCGATTTGATTGTATAGTCAGGAATCACCTGATATTTAAGTACGATACCTTTTCCGCGAGGCATACCGGCTAAGGAGGGCACGCAGTATTCACGCTTTACAGAATCAATTTCTATCTGTGCGTCACTACAGAAAGGGACGATGAGCAAATTAATACTAAATAAAATACCACAAACATGAAGCAGGATGATTCTACAATTACGTGATGTGCACTTCATGGCCTTCTTACATGAATAAGAAAGTGATTACAAATGACAGGATAGACACGATCAATCCAATCATAAAAAAAGTATAGGCGAGTTTGAGATAGTGATATTTCTTTTTTAAAACCTTACCTAATAAATAGATATCATACATGATATTGCTGTATAGTCTTTTTTTATCCATCATGGTGTCCCACATGGCATCACGATATTCATGGAATGGCATGGCATGAAAATTTCCAAAGAATAAGAGATTTACTTGTCCACTTTTTACCTGGTCTTTTGTAAAAGTGCCCGCATTTACTTTAGGTCGGGTAGCTAATATCGCAATGGTAATAGTGACCACATTAACAACAATAATGATAAATGTCGGGAGAATTAAATGAGGGTTAGTATCTAGCTTGGTTGCCAGGACCGACAAAACAATAGAGATAACCAATGCATTAATCGTAATCAATAAATTTGACTTATTATCTGCCATATCGCTCAGGCGCATATGATTATCAGCCATTACACGGAAAAGCGTTTCAACTCCGCGCTCTAGCTTGGGACTATCCAGATTCACACCTATTGATGATTTAACTTTTCCAGAACTTTCATCCTCCTTTAATTTCTTTAGTTTTTTCTTGAGTTGGTGTAGATTAGCATTCTTTTTATCATTAAAAGATTCCATAGCGGAAGGAGTATAGTACTGGTGTGAAGAAATGAACTGAATATTATTTTTAATCCATTTTTTATCGGTAAAATCCAACTGCCTAATCTTGCTCCACTCCTTTCTTAGGTTTTTGGCATGAGAGAAATAATCTTCAGAACCCAGATGATGCATATCCGCATCGCAAAGTATCTGTTCGGCAAGTGTTTCTGGCGATTGTGGCATGCGTGTCGCCAGAATAATACTTTTAACAATCTTCCGCTCTTTCTCGTCAACCTGATTCCGTTCAAGAAAGTTATCAACCATTACTGCTGAACTCTCTTCATGATCTTCAATGCCACGAGTATATCCTAAATCATGAAACCAGGCCGCTATGAGCAACTGATTCATTGATTGCTTATCCATTCCTGTGTTCTTCGCTATTAATTCACAAGCCTGAACTACTCCCTCAGTATGTTCAAAATTGTGAAACGTGAATTCAGGTTTCAGATGCTTCGCAAAATACTGCTTAACATACTCCGCTGCTTCTTGCAGTAATGTAGATGCAATTTTCATAGGTTAGGGATGAGTATTGGGTTTTGTCATACTAAACTCCTCAAGATTTTTCAACCACATATACGTATCCGTTTGTGCTCGAACAGGCTTAGTGCTCTGCATGATTCTTTCACTTTGCTGAATTGGGGTTCGCTTGGTGTTATCTGAAAGCTGAAGATCCAAGGCATGACGAATTTGTGCTTTACACTTTTTATCCAAAACAGGAAAGGCAACTTCTATTCGTTTATTTAAGTTTCTATTCATCCAGTCTGCAGAGGAGAGGTATACCGGTTCCTTCCCTCCTTGATAAAAGTAATAGATACGGGCATGTTCGAGATAGCGATCCACAATGCGATAGGCACTAATGTTTTCACTGATTCCCGGAATACCAGGAATCAGCGAGCAACCTGCGCGAACGATCAGTTTTACTTCAACACCCTGCTGCGAGGCATCATATAATTTTTCAATCATTTCCACTTCGTCCATGGAATTCATCTTCAAATGAATTTTAGCCGGTAATCCCCTTTTTGAAGCAGCAATTTCCCTGTCAATCAATTGCAATAATTTCTTCTTCATGCTAAAACGTGATACCAGCAATGTCTTGTACTTAATGGATTTTGTCTTTCGTGTTACGAGATAATCAAAGAGCAAATTCAGTTCACGGGTAATATTTTTACTGATGGTGAGCAGTCCATAGTCGGCATATAAACGGGCAGTTCGTTCATTAAAGTTTCCGGTAGCCAAATAGGCGTAGCGAACTTTCTTATTACCTTTTTCAAGGCGCGTGATCAAAGCCACCTTGGCGTGCACTTTTAGTTTGGGAATGCTGTAAATTATCTGAACTCCGGCTTTCTCCATTTCATTGGCCCAAAGCATATTGTTCAATTCATCATAACGTGCTTTCACCTCAACAAAGACCACTACTTCTTTTCCATTTTTTGCAGCGGCTATCAGCGATTGAGCAATTAATGAGTTTCTTGAAATGCGATACAGGGTGATTTGAATTTTTATTACACTGGAATCAAAAATAGCTTCACTAAAAAAACGCAATGCATATTCATAGGTGTGATATGGGTAATGTAGCAGAAAATCCCGCCTCTTCATTGCGCTGGCAATGGATATGTCTCCTTCAAGGCATTCGACTTTAAGGGGTAAGATTTTCTTCGCTTCCAGTTTTTGACCTGCCGGATTAGGTAAATCAAGCAGATCATTAAGATTATGATATCGACCTCCCTTCACCAGGTTATTGGTTTCTATGTTGGATGCTGATACTATTCTTTGCAATAAATTTTCAGGCATAGCTACATCAAACAATAGCCTGACCGGGACACCCAGTTTCCGCTTCTCAAGTTGCTCTTTTATTTTAGTAAGCAGGTTGCCACGGAATTCATCTTCAATCTCTACATCCTCATCATAATTTATTTTGATACTGTAGGAAGAATCGGCAGGTACGTAATCCGGAAAAATCAAAGGGATATTAGCGCGGATGATATCATCCAGAAATGTGATATAATATTTTGACTCTCTGATCGGTAATTGAATAAACCTGGGTAGTTCTGATGGAATTTTTATCAATCCTGTAGATTCCTGGTGAGTTATTTTACTCTTCAGATGTATAGCCAGGTAAACACAACCATTTTCAATACGAACCTTCTTTTCAGGAGTCAGTACTTGAACCGATAAATAACTCAGTATAGCGGTCTGAAAGTGATCACTAACCGCTTCTCGATGTTCGTCATGATAGTGCTCGTCTTCAATAAGAATGATATTATTTTTTGCCAGCTCCGGTAAAATCTGTTGTCGCCACAGGTATCCAAAATGTTCTTGTTGCTCGTTCACAATCATCCCTATCTTACTAATCAGACTTTGTGGATTGAATGTCAACCATTTTTCTATGCGCTTTTTCTTGAGGTATTTCAGCTTGTGTAATGCCGCTAACTTTACACGATAATATTCATCCAGGTTTGCTGAGAAGATCGCCATGAATTTTATTCGTTCATAAATTGGCAAATGCTCATCGGCAGACTCCTCAAGTACTCTGCCATTGAAATTTAACCAGTCTAAATCCCGGTGTACATAGTGCTCCTGGCGCATATCCTTAAATTACCTTTGATTTAAACTAACTAATATGTAAGATAACAGGCCCTGTTTTATTTAAGTTTGTCCATCCAGGCCTATAGGGTCATTTGTCTACAACAAGACACTTGAAGAGAGTAGCGTCTGCATTTGTAACAACCATGATACCCATTCGAAACAGTGATGTTCTTTTATGTATACAATGACTATATTTCATTATCCTTCCAATTGTCACCAAAAAGACATTACCACTCAAAGGTTGATTGCCATCTTCAGTAACTTACCAGGTATTAATTCAGACATCAGATGAAGAACAGAAACTTTACTTTTAGAAATAAACAAGGTCATGATCTTTCAGCGCAGATGGAATGGCCCGCCAACCAACAACCGCATACCTATGCTATCTTCGCTCACTGCTTCACCTGTGGAAAAAGCTTAAATGCCGTCCGCAATATTTCAAAAGCGCTGGCTGGTCGTGGATTTGCCGCTTTAAGTTTTGATTTTACTGGATTGGGGACCAGTGAAGGTGACTTCGCTGACACCACCTTTTCCGCTAATGTCTCGGACCTGGTGGCTGCATCAGACTTTTTAAAAAGTGAATTCGAGAGCCCTTCATTATTGGTAGGGCATTCATTAGGTGGTGCGGCCGTAATCCAGGCGGCATCTCAAATTAATTCTATAAAAGCAATAGCCACTATTGGAGCCCCGGCTGATGTGGAACATGTGAAGCATATCTTTGGTGAACAACTTACCGAGTTAAATGACCTGGGGGTTGCTCAGGTGAATATTGGAGGAAGACCATTCACCCTTAAACAGCAATTTGTAAATGATCTTCAGCATCATGTTGTTTCAAAGACATTAGCTGATTTAACGAAATCCATTCTTATTTTACATTCACCACAGGACGAAACGGTAAGTGTTGATAATGCGGCCCTGCTTTATCAGGCAGCACGGCACCCCAAAAGTTTTATCTCGCTGGATGGAGCAGATCACCTGCTCAGCGATAAAAAAGATTCGCACTATGTCGGAGAAGTTATTGCTACCTGGGCACAGCACTATCTGACTTTACCTGAACACACTGATTTACAAACTGAATATCAAACTGTCGCCTTGGTAGGCGATAAAGATTCGGGATACACAACACTCATTAAGGCGGGCAAACACTTTATCACAGCCGATGAACCGGAGGATGTTGGCGGGTATGACTTTGGTCCTACACCCTACCAACTTCTAAGTGCCGCATTAGCAACCTGCACAGCCATGACCCTCCGTATGTACGCGAACCGGAAAAACCTGGAAGTGAATGAAATAAAAGTGCATGTAAATCATGACAAGCGCCACTGCGAAGATTGTCAAACTGACAATACAAACTCACGTATAGATCATTTTGAGCGACACATCGAAATAGATGGGAATGTTACCACTGAGCAGCGTCAGCGCTTACTTGAAATAGCAGATAAATGCCCCGTGCATAAAACGTTGGAGGCTGAGATAAAAATTATTACCCATCTTATCTGAATAAATTTCTAAAGAATCTAATTTGACATCAACCAGATAAATTACGATGAGTGCCTTTGAATATGTCACTGTTCTTATTTCAATAATCCTTGGTTTGGGTATTACGCAGATTTTAACCGGTATTGCCGATCTTATCCATAAAAGTGATCGGGTAAAAATATACTGGCCGCATATTCTCTGGATATTATTCGTGTTAATCCTTCATATTCAGGAGTGGTGGGTAACCTATGAATTGAAAAACTACCAACCTTGGCGGTTACCAACCTTCCTATTTGTAATGGCCTATCCGGTTAATCTATTTGTTCTTGCCCGAATGTTGTTCCCTTATGCACTTAAAGGAAAAGTGATTGATTTGAAATTGTTTTATTATAGCCATTATCGCAAAATATTTCTGATCTTTATTATATCGGCTACGCTGTCCATCACCTATAATATTTTTATTTTAGAAATGGGTATAGAAACTCAGATTTTACAAATATTGCTCGCCTTATCATTTTTACTCATTGCTTTGAAAAAGTTATCACAAGAATGGATACATAAGTCATTGGCAATAATTGTATTTTCTATACTGGTGATCAGTATCATTATTGAATGGGATGTGTGGCTTATTGCCTGAGCGCGATTTGTCAGCCAAAATACATACATGATATTCAGAAATGATTTAATTCCATTTTAAAACTTGCAATTGCTGACATGGCAAACTTCGTTTCAAACCTTTTTAATCCCGGCATGGCAGTACCGGCATTAAAAGTTTCGCTGGTGGTTGGATCAATCTTATTTGTCATCAATCATGGCGTTGCACTGTATGATGGACAGATGACGGCTCAACGATGGGTATCAGCCATTTTAAGTTATCTTGTTCCCTACCTGGTGAGTATTCACGGTCGCAGCGCGTCAACCCACCATGGATAATTTATTTATCATTCTGTAAGTCATACAATTCCTGAAATATAAAATTGCATTTCTGTTCATCAGCATTTAGCAAAATAAACTTAAACAATCACAAAATAAGTTTTATCAGGACCCGCTGAAGGATTCAATTCACATTGAATCAATTCACTTTTCTTAATAGCACATCACAAAAAAAATGCTTGCAATCATAAAAGAATTCAACTATTTCTAATCCTGCCCTATCAGCCAGATCTTCAATCATTTGTCTGTCATATTTTTGAGACACTTCCGTATGAATAACTTCCCATCGGTTGAAGTGCACAAACTTATCACAGGCTCCGAAGTATACATCCTGATCTTTTAAGCTCACCAGGTAGCTTTTGGTCAGGCCTGTTTCAGGATTGTAGTATGGATAATGGTTAAAATAATCCAGTTGAAATTGCGCACCTAATTCACGATTTAAACGAACCAAAAGATTCATATTGAATTCGCGCGTGATACCATGACGGTCGTCATAAGCCGCCTGAATCAGGCGCGGATTTTTTTTCAAATCAAACCCGATCAGCAACTGATCACCACATTGCATTGAATCAGAGATATTAGCAACAAATTGGGTTGCTTCTTTTACACTGAAATTGCCAATGTTCGCCCCCATAAAGAGGTACACCTTTCGAAGTTCAGATCTGTAAAGCTGATCCAGTGCCTCCTCATATTTTCCGTGTATGCTTTGAATGGATAATTGAGGTACTGATTTTTCGAGCCGCTGTTGAAGTTGATCCAGCACAGTTTGGGATACATCAACGGGTGAATAAACAAATTCAGTTTTCTGTTCACTGAAATATTTCAGAAGAATTTCTGTT
>JBGSTJ010000010.1:0-1711 GCA_041736555.1 Cyclobacteriaceae bacterium | reverse complement strand
ACACTCTCCGCAAAAATCTGGATTGTAGACAGCAACCCGGGCAGTGCCTCCAAAGATTTTGCCAGTTTGCAAGCAGCACACGATGGCGCCAGTGCCGGGGATACCTTGTACCTGCTTGGATCGGGTGTGAGTTATATTACGACTAAAGTGACCATCACAAAGCGTTTAATTATTATTGGACCAGGTTATTTTTTAGAAAATCCTGATACGCAGGTTTCACTTTTATCTGCAACATTGGATAAGTCAACCAACAACCCATGCGAAGAGGGATTAGTCTTTGCGGCCGGCTCTGAAGGAAGTGTACTTATGGGTGTTACGATGATTGGCCGGATAATAATTTCCACCAGTAACATTCTTATAAAACGAAATACTTTTCGATGGAGATTGTGTGGAACCCCAAGCGAAGCTTACATCAGAGTTCAAGGCTCATTCATTAATATCGTTCAAAACTATATGCAAGCACCCGAATCGACTCTGGGCTCAAGTGTACTGGTTGACCCTGGATTTTCGAATATCAGCATTAGAAATAATCATCTCTCTACATTTTCTGCTACTCTGACATATTCTGTTATTTCATCTGGTTCAGGGCTTGAAATTTCAAACAATATAATTCAGCGCACATTAAATGTTTCCAATTCGATTATTCAAAACAATCTATTTTATTCAGCAGTAAATCCAATCCTTGCCTCTAGTTCTATAATTCGCCATAACATTTCAATTAATAATATTCCATTCGCAGCAACTAATGGGAACCTCGTCAATGTACCGCTTGCCTCTATAGTTTTAGGTGCCGGCACTACCGATGGCCAATGGAAACTTAAAGATGGCTCGCCTGCTATTGGTGCAGGGTTTGAAGGTACAGACATGGGTATGTTTGGTGGAGCCGAGCCGTATGTTCTTTCTGGTATTCCACCTATTCCAACCATCTACCAACTGAATGCACCCACTACAGGTGAAAAAAATACCGGTTTGCCCATTACGATTAAAGCCAAGTCGAATAACTGAAAGAGTTTTGCGTCTAATACTTTTATTCTTATTCATTAGTGCTTCGCTATATGCCCAAAATATTTCGCGCGCGGAATACTTCTTCGATACCGATCCGGGTTTTAGCAATGCTACTTCTATCCCCATCACCAGTTCAGTCAACATCACGCAAGGTTTTACAGTACCCCTTGGCACCGTAACTGAAGGCTTTCATACTCTCTACATCCGCGTCAAAGACAACAATGGCTTGTGGAGTATCCCGGTTATACATCCTGTTTATGTGCAGCCGTCTGCGCAAAGCGCCAGTGTAACTCCGCTTACGCGGGTAGAATATTTTTTTGATGGTGATCCCGGAATGGGTAATGGTATATCCATCCCAATCACAACTGCAGTCAATATCACACAAGGTTTTACGGTACCGCTTGGCACTGTAAATGAAGGTTTTCATACTCTCTACATCCGCGCCAAAGACAACAATGGATTGTGGAGTATTCCGGTTATTCATCAGGTTTATGTGCAGCAGTCTGCTCAAAGTGCCAGTGTAACTGCACTTACACGAATAGAATATTTTTTTAACACCGACCCGGGTATCGGAAATGGAATCGAGATACCTATCACATCTGCCATCAACATTACACGTGATTTTACCATTCCGTTAGGCACTATCCCCGAAGGGTTTAACTCATTATACATTCGTGCGAAAAACAGCAACGGGTTGTGGAGTACA
>JBGSTJ010000006.1:0-42678 GCA_041736555.1 Cyclobacteriaceae bacterium | reverse complement strand
TGGCGGGTTGCTCCTCAGCATTGCCCGCTTCCGCTTCATCCGGTAATCAAATGTAAAGCGATTTCAGGACTAACTAAAAAGTGTAAATTTGAATCAGGACTTCTAACCAAAAAGTGTAAACTTTTTTCAGGACGAGTCACCCTTTATTTTTTTCGTCAGGGCAAAAATGGAAAGGAGTTTATTGTCGGTGAATACGCATACAGGTACACTACTTTGCAACTGACTACAAAGGAAATCGATTTTTATGAAGGTAACGAGGATTCCCTACGAAGAATAAGAGGGAACAACTTGCCAAAGTTTATTGAGTAAATTAAGTCAAACTCTCATTGTTGGGCAGCCTTGCTCGCAAACATTCTGATCACAAAATTTTATAGCCTATGGACTAATTCATACCTCCAGCACCACCTTCAAACAATTATCTTTTTTGTTTGCGAACATATCATAGGCTGAAACGCCTTCACTTATTGACAGTCTGTGACTGATAATAGAAGTGAAATCATATTTCTTTGACTGAACCAGGGGCACTAATTCATTCATCATAAAACGAGCAGGACAACGTCCAACTTTATACGTCAGGTTTTTATCATACGCCTGGGCAGGCGAAAAGGCAAGATGTTCATCGGTGCAAACCCCAACTGCCGAAATGATTCCTCCGGGCCGCACAAGTTCATAGGCTAGTTTATTGGTAGCAGAGTTCCCAACCGCTTCCATCACCCCATCGGCACCACGACCATCCGTCATTGCTTTGATTACTTCTAGTGGATTCTGACTTGAGGGATTAATAACAAGTGCTCCAAACTGCCTGGCCATATCGAGGCGTTCAGGAATAGTGTCAATTGCAAATACTTTTTCGGCACCGTATTCACGCGCTCCAAGAATTGCCATCAATCCCACGGGCCCACACCCAACCACCACATAGGTGTTTTTAGGATTGATCTCTGTTTGTTTCGCGCAAAAAAATCCGGTAGATAAAATGTCTCCCAGAAATAATCCTTCTTCAAGTGTCATCCCTTCCGGGATTTTCATCAATGTACTTTCAGCTAAGGGTACACGCACAAATTCGGCCTGACCACCATGCAATCCTTTCTCTTGTTGTCGCCAACCATATAATTGTCCGTGAATGCATCGACATGTTAATCCAATATTACAATAGAAACAATTTCCGCAACTTGTCGTGAACGGACTCATCACCTGATTTCCCACATGAAGTTTTTTCACGTCCTTACCAAGCGCAACAATTTCCCCTACAAACTCATGCCCCATGGCGGTGCCATGATCAAGTCCTTTTTCATGCTCATGATACACATGTAAATCTGAACCGCAAATAGCGCAGAGATTTACTTTAACGATTACATCTGTGGGAGCTAAAATTTCTGGATCGGAAATTGACTCATAAACTATTGTATCCTTGCCACGAAAGGTGAGCGCTTTCATTTAGCTGAATAGACTATTCAGTTCCAATTCAATCTTCCCGACAATATCCGAGAAGTCTTCTACCCGCTCAACGAAGTCCATGTTATTTACATCGACCACCAACAGCTTCCCAAGCTTATAACCACCAATCCATTTTTCATAGTGTTCATTCAACGTCCTTAGGTAATCTAGTTTGATATTGAATTCATAGTCGCGGTTGCGTTTCTGAATTTGCTGCACAAGTTTTGGGATGTCGGCTTTCAGATAAATCAAAAGATCGGGTGGCTGTACAAAGTTGATCATCGAGTTGAAGATGTCGAGGTAGCTTTGGTAATCACGTTCGTTAATGTGCCCGCTCTTGTGCAGGTTGGCAGCAAAGATGTGTGCGTCTTCATAGATGGTGCGATCCTGGATAATTGTTTTTTCGCTTTCGCGGATTTGCCGCACCTGATTAAAGCGACTGTTTAGAAAATAAATCTGAAGATGAAAGGCCCAGCGGGTCATGTCATCATAAAAATCACGTAAGTATGGATTGTGATCGACAGATTCATATAACGGATTCCAACCATAATGTTTGGAAAGTTTTTCTGCTAACGTTGTTTTACCCGATCCGATATTGCCGGCTACGGCTATATGCTTAAGTTGTGATATCACTGAGAAAATTTTAGTTGTGCAAATTCATAATAACAAATAAGAATTGCAATCCATCGAATAATTAGATCGGTCTTTTTGCGATCATTTAAATTCTATTCATCTTCGCAACTCAAAACCTATTGCATGCGTGTTCTTGCTATTTTCTTTGTCTTCATTTTAACCTTGGCTGGCTGTAATTCGGATGTTGAAGAAAAGTGTGCATTTATGCCCGATACAAAAGATATCTCGATTGAACTGGAAATTGAGCATTTAGAAGATTCTCTGCCTGCCATTACCAGTAAGCAACAATTAGTTGATTTTCTTGCCCGTCATGTAACCTTGCGCGATTTTGTATTTAGCCGTAGTTCTTATCCAAGCGATTCTGTTTTTATTAACGAATTGTTTGCGCGGTTTTCCAATCCACACATTGATACGCTACTCTTTGAAACCAAAAAAGTATTTGGGGATGGTGCTTATCTCGAGAGCGAATTCCGTATGGCCTTTGCAAACATGCAATATTATTATCCTGATTTTGAGATTCCTAAAATACAACTGGTTATTACTGGGTTGGAAACCGACTTGTTTGTGACTGACTCACTCATTATTGTTGGGCTCGACTATTATCTCGGCAAGAATGCACGCTACAAGCCGAACATGTATGAATATATGTTGCGCAGGTATCAAAAGAATTTTATTGTTCCCTCTGTGATGCTTCTCTATGGAATTGATACGCAATACAACGAAACGGATTTTATGGATCGTACTGTGCTGGCCGATATGATCACCTATGGAAAGGCGTATTACTTTGCCAAGCACATGATGCCGTGCGTAGCCGATAGTATTTTTATTGGCTACACGGCCGAAGAAATTGCCGGAGCCCGAGCCAATCAGGATATGATCTGGAAACGATTGGTGGAGGACGAGGCCTTTTTTGATACCAGCGCCAAGACCAAACAACGCTACATTGCCGAGCGGCCTAAAACCCACGAGGTTGGGGATCAGGCTCCGGGCCGCATTGGCACTTGGGTGGGGTGGCAGATTTTTAATAGCTATGCCGCCAGAAAATCAGACTTGTCATTACCTGAGTTGATGAAGGTGAAAGATGCGAAGTTGATTTTCAATGAGTCGCGCTACCGGCCTGTGGAGAAATAAGAATCATTGTGCCTAAACAAGCAATGGTATTATTTTCCGATCCTGCCGTTCAGATAAAATTTCCAGCAGCACTTCGTAATTACTAAAACCGTTTCTATCTTTCTTCACATTAACCCGAAGACTATGAAGCCTGTTGTGTTTACCAAGTTGTCTGTCATGATGCTGCTCGAATATTTTATTTGGGGTGCGTGGTATGTAACGATGGGAACGTATATGTCTGAGTTTTTGAAATCCTCTGGTGTACAGATTGGTGCAGCCTATAGCGCACTCGCTATTGCCACTATGATTTCTCCCTTCTTTGTAGGTATGGTGGCCGACCGTTACTTTGCAGCCCAGCGCATCATGGGGGTGTTGCATCTGGTTGGTGCCGTATTACTTTATTTCGCAACACAGATTACTGACAACACTGCTTTTTATTGGCTAATTGTTTTTTACTCTTTGTTGTATATGCCTACTATCGCGTTGTCCAACAGCATTGCCTTTCAACAAATGACAGATCCGGGTAAGCAGTTTCCCTGGATTAGGGTATTTGGTACCCTGGGTTGGATTGCGGCTGGGTTTATGATCGGTAATCTGGGTATTGAAAAAACTTCCAGCACCTGGGTAATGGCAGCTGGCGCCTCGTTGTTGTTGGGGGTCATCAGTTTTATTCTTCCACACACTCCACCTAAAGGTAAACCCACTGATGCAACAGCAGGAAGAGCGATTGGTACAGAAGCATTTGTTCTTTTTAAAGACAAGCCTTACCTGATCTTTTTTATTGCCGCCATTCTGGTTTGTATCCCACTTTCGTTCTACTATGGTTTTGCTAACCTCTTTTTGAATGAGGTGGGTATGGAAAACGCAGCAGGAAAAATGATTTTAGGTCAGATGTCGGAAGCGATTTTCATTCTCGCTATTCCATTCTTATTTAACAGTATCGGAGTTAAGAAAATGTTGCTGCTGGGTATGACGGCCTGGGTGTTGCGTTATGTATGTTTTGCTTATGGCAATGCAGATGTTAATCTGTGGATGTTGTATGCGGGCATTATCCTTCATGGAATTTGCTATGATTTCTTTTTTGTAACGGGTTATATGTATACCGAAAAGAAAGCTGGGGAGAAAATCAAAAATGCTGCACAAGGATTATTTACGTTCGCTACCTATGGCGTGGGCATGTTTATCGGTACCTGGTTTTCGGGTTTTGCTACGGATTATTATACCGTTGATGGGGTACACCAATGGCGGGAAATCTGGTACGTGCCCGCTTACATTGCAGTTGCCGTGATGGTTTATTTTATTTTCTTCTTTAATGAGAAAAAGGAAATCAAAGCAGCATAAAATTGTTCATTGCTATGGTCCTCATGCCATGGTCTGTGTCCCCACAGACCATGAGCACAAATAAATTTGAAACTTAAATCTTGTGTTTTCACGGACCATGATTTTAATACTATTAAGAACTTAAATCTAACATCATGAATATTGCCATGCTCGGCTCTGGCTTCATCGGCCGCTTCTATGCAGACTCCCTTCAGGGCTACAGAAGCAAAGACAAAATTGTTACCATTTATTCACGCAGGGAGGAGAGTACAAAAAAGTTTGCTACGGACTATAAAGTTGCTTTTTCTACCACCAACATGGAAGAGGCAATCAATCGCCCGGAAGTAGAAGTAGTTTGTATAGCACTGCCCAACAATTTACATGAGGAAGCAGTAAATCTTTGTTGCAAACATAAGAAGGCGGTGATTACCACCAAGCCATTAGGTCGTAATGCCGAAGAAGCCAAGCGCATGTTGCTGGCGGTTGAGAAAGCCGGCATCTTCAATGGCTATCTTGAAGATCTGGTTTATACTCCGAAGTTTATCAAAGCCCAAGAAAGTGTTAAGAACGGAGCGCTGGGAAGAATCCTCTGGGCAAAATCGCGCGAAACGCACCCTGGCCCACACAGCGATTGGTTCTGGGATCTTGAACAAGCAGGCGGTGGTTGTATTCTTGATCTAGGTTGCCATTGCGTGGAGATTACCCGCAGCTACATTGGCAAAGACATCAAACCCATTGAAGTAATGTGTTGGGCCGATACACAAGTAAAACCCATTGATGCCGAAGATCACGCGATCGGTTTGATAAAATATGAGAATGGAGCCATGGCTCAGTTTGAAGTAAGCTGGACGTTCCGCGGGGGATTGGATTTACGCGATGAAGTGATGGGCACGGAAGGAACCATTTGGGTAAATAGTTTTTTGCGCACCGGTTTTGAAATGTTTACGACCGGCAAAGCGGCTAGTTATGTAGCCGAAAAAGCAGAGACGGACAAAGGCTGGTTGTTTCCCGTAGGCGATGAGTTAAATGAGTTGGGTTACAATCACATGTTTATGGATATGTTCAACTCGATGGAGCAAGGCGTGCAACCACGGGAAACATTCTATGATGGCTATGTGGTAAACTCGGTGTTGGATGCTGCGTACAAATCGGCAAAGACTAAACTTTGGGAACCGGTAAAACTCGACATCTGGCGCGGCAAAGTAGGCGTAAGCAAAGATGGTCACCTTGTTGAGTATGATGCGGATCATTACCTGGTGAAGGAAGAGATGACGCATTATGGAGCGAAGAAAGTAATCATCAAGAATAAAAAGACCGGGAAGATTTCGGAGAAGGTAGTGGAGTAACTATTGAAATAGTGTTACGAGGTTAATCCTGATAATTTCGGGTTTAATTCTTAACAGAATTAAGCCCTGCCGAAAATTGATGAGAACTGAGTACTCAACTTTTCTCTGGAATATTTTCTTTCGGCTAGTGAACGCGAATTCTTACCATACTCTTGCGTAAGAGCGACATCAGAAATGAACGGTGTAATCTTCTTAACAAAGTCAGTGGGCTGTTGTGGATTGCAATAGATTCCACATTGATTTTCTTCGATCTCTTTTTTTATCCAGCCGCCAAAGTTGATGATGATCAGTTTGCCGGTCGCGAGACCGTCAAAAAATTTATTGGGTGATCCGGTTTCTAAAATGGGGACGTGCTTGTAGCAAATGAATGATGCGTCTGTTACATTCAGAAGTTCCTGTACGCCCTTACGGTTGGTGAAATCAAGAAATGTAAGATTTGCAAGGCTTAGTTGCTGCACATTTTTTTTCAGTCGGTCTACCAGCGCGCCATCACCACAAATAAAAAAGTGAATCGGTAACTCTGCTTTACGTGCGGCATTAGCGCACTCCAAAAAATAGTCCAACCCATTGGCAACACCTACGGCACCGATATACGAGACAACGAATTTGTTCAGCACCTGAAAGCGCGCTTCCAAGGCCGGGTCTTTACGTTCCGGTTTGTAAAAATCACAATCTGCCATGTTTGGAATCAGGTGCACTTTTATGCCCGGCACTTTCTTTTCAATTGCTGATTGGATGGCAGATGATAGTGCAACAACCGAATGTGCCGATTTATAAATTCTCTTCTCAAGAAAATAAAGAGCTTCACTGAAGACATAATTTTTTACAAATTCCATTTGAATAGGCGCATCCGGCCAAAGGTCGCCTACTTCAAAAATGTAAGGAATGTTATAACGCCTTTTAATCCACATGGCAGCAAGACCTACAGTCAGGGGAACAGAAATCGCATAACAATAATTGAAATCTTTGAATTGGTCGGTAATTGCCACTACGCCTTTTATATATTTTAGGAATGACCAGCTTCTGGCTGCAAATCCAAACCGATTGTCATACGCAACTGGTAAGTAGTGAACTTCAATGCCTTCGGTGATTTCTTTTTTATACTGATTTTCGTTGTGGGCTGTTATCACCACCACCTTTATTCCTTTGTCCACCAATGCTTTTGCCAGGTAATACGACCGGATGGCACCACCTTTTTCAGGCGTATTGAAATGCTGATGGAGGATCAAAATTTTCACGGTGCAAAGAAAGAAAACCATACGAGGTTCACCGCATAGGCTCGTGATTTTTTCAGAACAGACTTTATGCTATTGTTCCTCTTCGCAATCTTCCCAACATTCTTTGCAAGGCTGCTTAATCGTTGGGTAGTTACTTTTCTCGGTCGCAGGAATGAAATAGGAAGGACCTTCTGCGTCTTCCCAAAGCCACCACTGGGTAAGGCCGTCATCGGTTTGTTGCACACGATAGGTGCTGGTTGCATACGAATCGTTTACAACCAGCGATAACTCATCTATATTATTGAGCGACCACGACTCGATTTTTCCGGCCGTTGCATCCTGACCCCAGCCAATGAGAATAGAATCTCCTTTAACCTGAACAAATGTGTTATCCGCATCGCAAGGATAGAATAGCACCCAATTATTATCCTCAAGAGTTACCATGTGCCACTCACCGGCCAGGCTGGCAAGCGTAAAATCAGAATCAGGTTGTATTTCTGTAACGTTGGTAACATCCGCTTCCTCAGTCACCGAATTTGAATTGGTTGAACAACCAACAAGAATGATACAGCAGAATAGCAGAATGATCCGCATAAGTGATGGTTTAGGTGGCATAAATTAAGTTATAAAAAAATTACACTATTCTTCGCGTTTCTATTTTTCCTACCTTGGTAAGATAATTTACCTCTTATGAAGAAATTGATTTTATTAGTTGCTGTAATCCTGTTTTTTCTACCTTTTTCGCAAGCTCAGAAAAAGCAATCTCTCTTTAATGGAAAGGATATTTCAGGCTGGAAAATTTATGGCACAGAAAAGTGGTATGTGGAGAAAGGCCTGCTGGTTTGCGAGAGCGGACCGGATAAACAGTACGGCTACTTTGCCACAGAAAAGGAGTACAAGGACTTTGAATTGACACTGGAGTTCAGGCAGGAGTCCAATGGAAACAGCGGAGTGTTTTTTCATTCACAGATTGATGGCACCACAGTAAGCGGATGGCAGGCGGAAGTTGCACCAATGAATCAACATAGTGGAGGAATTTATGAATCATATGGAAGGGGCTGGCTTATTCAACCAACGGCTGATAAAGAAAAATTCTTAAAAGAAGCGAAATGGAATAAGATGAAAGTCAGAGTGAAAGGTAATGTTGTCACCACCTGGCTTAATGGTGAGCAAATGATTACGCTTACTGATGATAAGATCGGATCGCGAGGCGGTAAGATCGCATTGCAAATTCACGATGGCGGTGGGGTAAAAGTGCGCTGGAGAAAAATTTTCATTACGGAATTATAAAACACATGATCTCGCGAAGAGATTTTCTGATTGCGGGGTTAGGCTTTTTATTTTTGAACGGCCGAAGGAAAGAGCCTTACATTAACACCGTCATCGGATCAATACCGAGCGCACAGTTGGGCAAAACACTCATACACGAACATTTCCTGGTCGACTTTATAGGTGCTGATAAAATCAGTTTTGATCGGTGGAACCGAACCGAAGTAATTGAAAAGGTTCTTCCGCATCTGCTGGAAGTTAAGCAAGCAGGTGTAAAAAGTGTATTTGATTGCACACCTGATTTTCTTGGCCGCGATGTAGTCCTTCTGAAGATGCTTTCTGAAAAGAGCGGTATTCAGATAATCACAAATACAGGATATTATGGAGCCGTTGGAAACAAATATTTACCTCCGTGGGCTTTTTCAGAGACTGCCGAGCAGCTGGCCAAACGATGGATCAAAGAATTCAAAAATGGAATAGCAGGAACTTCAGTCAAGCCGGGATTTATTAAGATAAGTGTTGATGGAGACGGACCGTTATCTGAACTTCATAAAAAGTTGGTGAGGGCTGCGGCACTTACACATCTGAAAACCGGACTTACTATTTGTTCGCACACCGGTCCGGCAACGGCTGCTTTAGAACAACTTGAAATTCTTCAAACGATGAAGGTTCATCCAAGTGCATTTGTATGGGTTCATGCACAAGCCGAATCGGATAAAAGTAATCATGTTAAAGCAGCACGACTCGGAGCATGGATTAGTCTGGATGGAATTGGTTGGGGAGATTTTGATAACTATGCAGATTCAGTTTTGCGCTTGAAGAATGAAGGACTGCTTAATCTCGTTTTGATATCGCATGATGCTGGTTGGTATAGGCCCGATGAACCTTCGGGCGGAGAGTTCAAGGGCTATACCAATATCTTTAATGAGCTATTGCCACGGTTAAGACAAAAAGGATTTTCCGAATCTGATTTTGATAAACTCTTACTTTCAAATCCCGCGGAAGCGATGAGTATCCGGGTTCGTAAATTATAATACTGCGTTAAACTTCATTTTGTATTTTCTTACTGTACGGCCAATCAACATGCCACCTACTACGCCCGGCAGCACCCAAAGTACCCACTGATGTTGAGGTAACTGAATATTGACCACAATAAAAGCAGTAACAGCCGAGATATAACTTCCCCCCATGCTGCTGATATGTCCATACCACCAATGCATCTTTTCTTTTGGTGGAATAAAAAACTGCTTAACGTCATGGAATAAGAACGAAGATCCGATGGCACCAAAAACAATCGCCACAATACCCATGCTGACTCCCTTCAGCAGAACCCAAACCCCCCACCCAAACAAGGTGAGAATAAAAATTCCAGAGATAACTAAAATGGCCCAATCGACAACACCGGCTTGCTGACCCTGATGAAGTTTTTTGAGTGATAAAATCCTGTAGCCGCGCACTGTCATGTAGTAGCTGAAGAATGCAACCATCAGCAGAAAGTCGAGTTTACGACTAGTGGCTATAATGAGAGCACCGATAAACACAGCGGTCATTCCCCAGAAGTAAATTTTCCCAGCTAGTTTATGAGCTTGACTCCCCTTGGCTGTTAGCATTGAGATCAATCCACTGATAAGGGCAATCGTGCCACCGGCAATGTGCAGCACCAACATAAGGGATAAGAGTTTTTCCAGATTCATGAATCAAAAGTAGACGGACATAGGTCTGTGCCTATATTTTCCTTACCGAACTGTAAAACCGTGTGGATGGGTTGTTAAATAATAAAAGGTCTTCCGTTTTGGGGAAGACCTTGAATGACGTTACGCAGATTACTTTTTAATGATGTTCTTGAAAACCACGGGCGTAATTCAGAATATTCTGCACTACTGAAGCTGGTGGCTCCAGTTGCGTTGCATCTAATTCAGAACGCACGTTACTCAGTTCGTTGTACTGAGCCTGCAGTTCACTATCGCGAAGAAGTGCTTTGTTAATCTCCTTCGTCTCCTCTTCCGAGGTCTCGTGGTATAGAAACCTGATCAGATCGTCTTGGGTAAAGGTCTTTATCATAGGCAATATTGTTTTTAATCATTTTCTTTCTCAGGTTAATTAACGCATAGCGCATGCGGCCAAGTGCGGTGTTAATACTTACTCCGGTTCTATCGGCAATCTCCTGAAAACTCATGTCCAGGTAATGCCGCATAATCAGCACTTGCTTTTGTTCGGTGGGTAGCTCTTTGACCAATTCACGAACGCGCGATTTAGTATCACGAAGAAGTTGCTTGGATTCATAGGACTCCTCCGAAAACTGCATCGAGTCAAATACCCGGCTGCCGTCTTCAAGCACAACTTCGGGGTAGCGCTTGCTTCTGCGGAAATGGTCAATGGCCAGGTTATGAGCGATGCGACTGATCCAGGGCAAAAATTTACCCTCTTCGTTGTACCGACCACCTTTAATTGTATTAATCGCCTTTATAAAGGTGTCCTGAAGCAGGTCTTGTGCTTCGTAGCGATCTTTTACAATCATGTAAATGGCCGTATAAATACGGGATTTGTGTCTGTGAAGTAGCATCTCGAACGCCTCTTCGTTACCGGTTTGATAGAGCGAAACCAATTGGCTGTCGCTGAATCTGTTGTCAATCATCTGTCTTGCGTTTAAGTAACGTAGATGTCTCGCTCGATAGTATGTGGGGTTAAATGATTGTTTTGAGAAATGAAAAATAGAGATAAAGTCGGAAAGTGCAAAAAAAATTGAAAAAAATTTGCCTTCTAAAGATTTTCTTGTGCTATTTGAGCCCGATTTTCAAGTACAATGGCAGTAGCAAAGAAACGTGTAATAAAAAGCCTCGAAAACCTGAGCGAAGACCTACGGGACTTATTAAAGGATCAATACCCAAATGGCTATGAGGCTAGCATCACCCGCATAACCAATGCAAAGCGGGAACCTATTTTTGTTTTTCCACTGGAAACGGATGATTCTGTTTACCTCGTTAAGGTTCCGGCTACCAAAAACAGCGATGGCGGCTACGATGTAGAATCAAGTGAAAAGCAGGAGTTCGATGGTGATGATGATGAC
Source organism: Cyclobacteriaceae bacterium (assembly GCA_041736555.1). Classification (GTDB taxonomy): domain Bacteria; phylum Bacteroidota; class Bacteroidia; order Cytophagales; family Cyclobacteriaceae; genus ELB16-189. Next base: position 31,282 of record JBGSTJ010000006.1, on the reverse strand, counting down.
CTGCGCACACCGGCTGCCGGGGATGATGATTTTGACAATAGTGGTGGCGATGATTACGATAGTGATAGCCCTGCCAAGGAAGCCAGCTATGACCCTGACTTTGATAACTAGAACCGTCTCAAAAAAATAAAGCACCACTGGCAGGCAAAGACACTCGAAGCCTTCAGTGTTTTAAAAAATTGCTTTCAAGAAGCTCAGACCGACATCGAAGTTTATTTTTGAGATGGGATTTTGATAGATCGCTAAGGGAATTTTATTAACGCCATCTGCAACTAACAGATGGCGTTTTTGTTAACTGTGCGTACCAGGTCTCAATTCCAAACTTTGAATCCATTTTAGGACAAGGCTCTTTCATTTTTTACTTTTGCGGTTTCGCATGCATCCAATCTCCAACGATTCTTATTTAGACGACCTCGATCCCAGGGAGTATATCATTATTAAACGAGCCCGGGTCAACAATCTCAAAAACCTGAGTGTAGCTATTCCAAGAAATAAACTGGTGGTTATCACGGGTCTTTCCGGATCCGGCAAATCGTCACTCGCTTTCGACACCTTGTTTGCCGAAGGCCAGCGTATGTATGTGGAAAGCTTAAGTTCTTATGCGCGCCAGTTTCTGGGTCGCATGGAAAAACCCGAAGTAGATTACATCCGTGGGGTATCGCCTGCCATTGCGATTGAACAAAAAGTAAATACCCGCAACCCACGCTCTACGGTGGGAACCACTACAGAGATTTATGATTACCTGAAGTTGCTCTTCGCCCGCATCGGCAAAACTATTTCACCGATTACAGGCAAAGAAGTAAAACGCGATACGGTTACTGATGTAGTTGATTTTATCAACAAGCGAAAAGAAGGAACCCGGATAATGGTGGCTTGCCCGCTTCGGGTAATGAAAGGCCGAAAACTTACAGATGAATTAAACCTTTTGCTGAGCAAAGGATTTACGCGTGTTCTTATAGATGGTGAAGTGAAGTTTATTGAGGAGATGTTGAATCCCTCACCCCGTCCTCGTTCCTCGGACACCCCTCTCCCCGGGGAGAGGGGAAGAGGTGAGGGAAAGAAAAAAAAGACGTCTACTAAAATTGAACCCCAAGAGGTCGAAATCCTCATCGATCGCGCAGCCGTCAATGCTAATGATGAAGACTTAACATTTCGTTTATCCGACTCCGTTCAAACCGCCTTTTTTGAGGGTCATGGAGATTGTGTGATTTATACTGAAGGCGAAAAGAAAGTGAACTTTTCCGATCGCTTTGAGCTGGATGGAATTTCTTTCACAGAGCCTTCTATTAATCTCTTCAGTTTTAATAATCCCTTTGGTGCATGCCAGGCTTGCGAGGGCTTTGGAAAAATTTTAGGCATCGATGAAGATCTCGTCATTCCCGATAAAAGTCTTTCTGTTTATGAAGGTGCCATTGCTCCCTGGCGGGGCGAGGTGATGAATGAGTGGGCAAAGCCATTGATTAAAAACGGAATTAAGTTTGATTTTCCGATCCATCGTGCCTACGGTGAACTCAATCAAAAGGAACGTGACTTGCTATGGAATGGCAATGAATATTTTGATGGAATTCATGCCTTCTTCAAATACCTGGAATCAAAGACTTATAAAATTCAATATCGTGTAATGCTTTCGCGTTACCGCGGAAGAACCACATGCCCGGATTGCCGTGGAACAAAATTGAGAAAGGATGCTGACTACGTTAAGATTTCCAGCACGTCAATTACGGATCTGGTGCTGATGCCTATTGAAGAGACCTTAGTTTTTTTTCAAAAGCTTAAACTTCCTGCTTACGAACAAAAGGTCTCTGATCGGATTCTAACGGAGATCCGTTCGCGCCTGGAGTATATGACAAAGGTTGGCTTAGGATATCTTACACTCAATCGCGTTACATCAACCTTGTCAGGTGGGGAGTTTCAACGAATCAAATTAGCAACATCTTTAGGTAGTGCTTTGGTGGGATCCATGTATATCATGGACGAGCCCAGCATCGGGCTTCATCCCCGCGATACAGCGAAAATGATTGAAGTTTTGAAATCGTTGCGCGACATGGGTAATACCATAATCGTAGTTGAACACGAAGAAGAGATTATGCGCGCAGCCGATCAGATAATTGATATCGGTCCCGATGCCGGCTCGCATGGAGGCGAATTAATTTTTCAAGGCTCGCAAAAAGACCTTAATGGGAAAGTGAATTCACATACAGTGGATTATCTGAATGGTACAGAAAAAATTTCTGTACCTACGGTTCGGAGAAAATGGAAAGACTCCGTAACCATAACAGGTGCCCGTGAGAATAATCTGAAAAATCTGACTGTTAAATTTCCATTGGGTGCGCTTACGGTTGTTACCGGAGTGAGTGGCTCGGGTAAGTCTACACTCATCAAGAAAATATTATATCCGGCTATGGGCCGATTGAATGGTTCGGTGGCAGAAACTCCGGGTAAGTACGATCGCCTGGAGGGAGATGTTACCAAGATTTCGCAAGTAGAGTTTGTCGATCAAAACCCGATTGGTAAATCATCACGCTCTAACCCCATTAGTTATGTAAAAGCGTACGATGCTATTCGCAATCTTTATTCCGAACAGCCACTCAGTAAACAGCGTGGTTATAAACCTTCCCATTTCTCGTTCAACGTAGAAGGCGGAAGATGTGAAACCTGCCAGGGTGAAGGTGAAATAAAAGTGGAGATGCAGTTTATGGCTGATATCTTTTTGAAATGCGAAAGTTGCCATGGTAAGCGCTTTAAACAGGAAGTATTGGAGGTGCAACATAAAGGCGCGAATATCTTTGATGTGCTGGATATGACCGTTGAAAATGGGCTTGAGTTCTTCAAAGACAAAAAAGCCGTGCATGACAAAATTCTTCCCTTGTATGAAGTTGGATTAGGCTATGTTAAATTAGGTCAATCTTCAAACTCACTTTCGGGTGGAGAGGCACAGCGTGTTAAGCTGGCATCTTTTTTAGGAAAGAATAATTCAGACACCACGGGCAACATCTTATTCATTTTTGATGAGCCCACCACGGGCTTACACTTTCACGACATCTCGAAACTGCTTAAAGCGATCAATGCATTAGTTGATCAGGGGCACACCGTAATTGTAATTGAGCACAACATGGAAGTAATTAAATGTGCTGACTGGATAATTGATTTAGGTCCCGAGGGTGGTGAGAAAAAAGGCGGCAATCTTCTGTTTTCCGGCACACCAGAAGAGATGGTGAAGAAGGCTAAAGGCAGTTATACGGCTGAATTCCTGAAAGCGAAGCTCACAATGACGCCTTGATATTGATTAAAATAAAAAAGGTCGCATCAAGTTTTGGAGCGACCTTTTTAGTTCGCGGATAGATAATTAATATTTTGCTGCTCCGGTCGGAGTTGACTTCTTAATAAAATCACGGATGTGATCGTTTGAACTCACAAGGTCCTCAGCACGCAAATACATCATGTGCCCGCTGCGGTAGCCTTCAAAGCGTAAACGATCTTTCATTTTTCCACTTGGGTCCAGTTGCCACATTGAATACTTGGCATCGAAGTAAGTGGTAGCGCCATCATAATAACCACTTTGAATCATCACATTCAGATACGGATTTTCAGCCATGGCCAACCGCAGGTTCTCGCCTGTGTTGTCGTTTGAATTATCCCAAGGGCGAACGGGACCGAACATATTGTATTGTAGATCGGTTTTGTATTTGAGCACATCACGCAGGTAGTAATTGATGGCGGGAGTAAAAGAGTGTAGCCACGAAGTAAGCTCCGAATTAAAATCGGGACTACTGCCAGCTGCCGTTTTATCAATGCCCTTATAACGCGAATCTAATCGACCTACCGTAAAACCTTCGGTGCGTAATAATTCTTTCCAGAAATATTGTGTGGGCACAGCCAGGTTGTGACTCAAGATCACGTCTTCTTTCAAGCCTGAATAACGCGAAGCCTTACTTGCAATTTCTTTTCGTTTAGCAGGATCGATAAACCCACCCTTGGATAAGGCTGGAATAAATTCATCAATCGTAAACTTCTCTGATTCAGCCAGCACATCCAGTAAATCTTTTTGTTGAAGATCAGCAGGAAGTTTTTTATGATGCCATGCGGCAGCTGTGTAATAGGGTAGTGAAAGTGCATCGTTAACTGGACCATCACGTTTGATACCAATTTCAGTAGGCGAAACTAAAATCACTCCGTTTAAATACATCCAGTGATTATTCTGTAAGTCAAGGGCCAAACCCGAAACGCGGGTTGTTCCATAACTTTCACCGATCAGGTATTTAGGTGAAGTCCAGCGACCTACACGTGAAACAAAATTGTCGAGCCAATCGCCCAGGTATTTGATGTCTGCATTCACTCCAAAAAAGGTTGACTTCTCAGCTTTGGGATCAAGAATGCGTGAGAAGCCCGTGTTTACCGGATCGATGTATACGATGTCGGCAACATCTAAGATAGAGTTTGGATTATCCTTTACACCATAGGGCTGAACCGGATACCCCTCGCTATCAATATTTAAAACTTTGGGGCCTGTGTAAGCTACATGCATCCACACGGAAGCCGAGCCGGGGCCACCGTTAAATGAAATCACTAACGGCCTGCGGCTTTTATCCGAAACATCGGTGCGTTCATAATAGGTATAGAAAAGTGCTGCACTCGGTTTGCCTTCAGCATTCCAAACGGGTTGTGTGCCAGCCGTTACTTTATAAGGAACAACCTTGCCTTTAATAGTTACAGAAGCAGTAGAGGTTACAGCCGATTCGGCCGGGAGCACCCTTTCCGGTTGAGCGAATGCAGTCATTGCACTAACAATAAATACCGAAGCGAGCAGAATACGTTTGTTCATGAATTTAGATTTTAAGGAAGCAATATCAAGAGCTTCAATCGCATTACCAATGCGGATTATACCAGTGGAAGAAAAGCACTATACGGGTTCGGATGTGACTTGTCGGGTGGTAGTTATGCCAAAAGCCAAATTTATGTTAACACATGCGTATACGCTGATAGAGTTGGCACAACGTTGGTGAATGTTCCATTAAAATTAATCGATATGAAGAAGTTACTGTTCTTAATGGTTTTAGCGGTAGGTGTGGCATGCGAAGGGCCTATGGGGCCGGAGGGCATTCCTGGTGAAGACGGATTAATTATTGCCTCGAAGGCGTTTGAGATTGAGGTCGACTTTACTGAAGCAAACGATTATGCACACTTGGAGCCCTATGGGTTTGATGTGCTCTCATCTGACATTACACTGGTGTATGTATTGTGGGATATTGAGAATAGTAAAGACATCTGGCGATTGTTACCCCAGCAGGTGTTTTTTGAAGAAGGGCTGATGCAATATAATTTTGATTTTACGGATGTAGATGTGAACATCTTTTTAGAGGCAACATTTCCGTTAACGACTCTTGCTAACCAATGGACTGCCGATCAGGTTTTCAGAGTAGTGGTGGTGCCAGCTGATATCATGGGAAGAGTAAATTACTCCGACTATAACGCCACTATGAAAAACCTGAATCTAACGGATAAGGATTTTCAAAAGCGGTATTAAATATGAGGGACGTTTCAAAACCTAGAGAACTGGATCGCGGCTCAAAGCCTGCCTTTGCCGCATCCGCCAGTTGGCGGAGCAGGCAGGGCCGCGATGACAGCAGCCTTTTGAGACATCTTCATTTAGAGAGAAGTTCAATCAATTTCTCAGGCTCGTTGGTGGTAATCATTTCAATGTTTCGGCTGATGAGCCAGCGCATAGTTTCTTCGTCATTTACCGTCCAGGCATTGGTGCTTAGTTTTATTTTGTGTGCATCGGCCAGCCAGATTTCGTTGCGTTTTAGTACGCTAAAGTGATAATCAAATCCATCTAATCCGGCAGTAGCCAGTTGTTCGGGAGTTTTGTCACCATTCAAATATTGTACGTGGGCGGTTGGAGCCAGTTTTTTTACCTGCAGACAAACATCTAAATCAAACGCTATGTAATCGGTAAAGTCGGCAACACCGGTTTTGTTTACCATGTCAACACATTTTTTGGTGAGTGCGAGCGAGCGTTCTTTGCTGATGCTGGAAGATTTTATTTCGAGAATGAGCCGGGTTTTGTTTTGTGATTTTCCAGCCAGCAGATATTCCTCTAATGTGGGCAGTGATTCGCCATGGGTGAGTTTGATTTTTCTAAGTTCGGCTGCATTTGTTTTTTCTATATGAATACCCTGAATGGAATGATCGTGTAGCACAAATGGCACCGAGTCGGCACTCATGTGTACATCAAACTCGCTGCCATAACAACCCAACCGGATAGCGTGTTGAAGCGCGGCAATGGAATTTTCCGGCACGTTGGTATTTTTCCAGGCGCCACGATGGGCGATCACGTGAGTTGCGGTTTTATTTTGACTCATCGATTCATAGGGAACTGTCATGAATAAGATGAAGATAAAAAATGAAGAAAATGATTTAACAAGAGTAGCGCACATTTGTCCTTCAAATTTTATTGTGGATTCTCTACAGGTTTAGGCGCTCTTCGACTTCCGCCATACAACTCATACTCCAGCAAACGGCAATCAATTATACTTGTATAGAATTCAATTCTACGACTCGCTTTCAAGCCGATCTTTTTAGCCAGATCAAGATTGCCGGTGAAAATGTAACCCAAATAACCCTGACATTTCTTTTTCATAAAATCACCAAGGCGAGCATAGGTTTCTTCTAACGCGCTTACTTCTCCAAGTCGTTCGCCATATTCGGGATTAAAATAAATTACCCCAGGCGTTTCGGGAATGGCCGTTAATTCAAAATCACATTGTTGAAATTCAATCAACTGTTCTACGCCTGCTATCCCAGCATTTATTTTTGAAATGTTAATAGCATCTTCACTGATATCGGTGGCCAAAATTTTCAAACCAGGAACTTGCTTGATTTGATCTTGTAACGTTTTATTTTCTGTCTCATAGACATTCGCATCATAACCTTTAATATGCATGAATGAATAGTTCTTGCGAAATAAACCGGGTCTTCGGTTAGTGGCTATCATGGCAGCCTCTATGGCAACGGTGGCTGATCCACACATAGGATTTACAAAAGGTGATTTGCGATCCCATTTTGTTGCCAGCACCGTAGCGGCAGCAAGCGATTCGAGCATGGGAGCTTTGCCGGGAATTTTTCGGTAGCCGTGTTTTGCCAGCGTTTCTCCGGAGGTATCCAGAAAAATTTCGGCACGCTCATCTTTCCAATACAAATGAAATACAGCACCCTTCAGTTCCGATCCTGAGTCAGGTCTGCGCATGGTTTCTCTTCGCATTCTGTCTGCAATTGCATCTTTCACTTTTACATTCACAAACATTTCGTTGTTCACCGTAAAGTGCGTGGCATTACTGGTTATTGATAAATAGCCATCGGGTTCCAATAGGGCTTCCCATGGATAACGGACTAGATTATCATACAAGGAATCGGGTCCATCGCACGGGAATTCTTTTAACGAATAAAGGACCTGGCTGGCACAGCGCAGGTTAAGATTCAGTTTGATGCAATCATTAACTGAGCCGCTTAACTCAACTCCTGTAATAAAAGTGCGCACAGGTTTAAAGCCAAGTTCAACAAGTTCTTGTTCAAGGTACGGAGCCAATCGTTTGCTGCAGGTTACAATAATTCGTGCCGGAGTTGTAAATATAGACATGCCGCAATATACTACTCCGCTAAGTACTTTTTCTGTAGTTGTTCTACATCTTTAGATGTAGAACAAGTTGTGCATGGTTAAGAAACAATCTTATTATACGAAGCCCCAATTCCTCTTATCAACGAAGAACTAAACCCACGATGCTCCATTTCATTGAGCCCAACAATGGTACAACCCTTTGGCGTTGTTACTTTGTCAATCTCTTCTTCGGGATGGCGATTGCCTTTCAGTAATAGTTCAGCAGCGCCCTTTACGGTTTGTGCTGCAATGAGATTTGCTGTTTTAGCATCAAAACCAATTTCAATACCCCCTTGTGTGGCGGCCCGAATAAATCGCAGCGCATAGGCAATGCCACAAGCCCCTAATACAGTAGCAGCATCCATCAGTTTTTCATCAATGGAGATAGTGATGCCTAACTGATCAAATAAATCAGTAACATAATTAATCTGTGAATCTGTGGCATTGGTTTGACAGAGGCACGTCACCGATTCCTGAATAGCGATGGCAGTATTGGGCATCGCGCGAAACATAGGAACGCCATGATCAATGATAGCTGTTAAGTCTTTCAGAAAAATTCCGGTGACAACGCTGATCACAGTATGCTTTTTTGGATCGAATGATTTTTTCAATCCTTCTAATACCTCTTTAACATTGTAAGGCTTTAACGCCACAATAATCACTTCACTGGTTTCAATGGCCGCTTGATTGTTGTCGGTGATGGTTACGCCTTGATCTTTTAATGATTCAAGGCGAGACAAGGTTCTTCGGGTCACCGTTATTTGCTGCGGAGTTGCAAAGCCGCTCTTCAACAAACCCTCTGCAATAGCAACGCCTAAATTACCTCCGCCAATAATGGCGATTTTCTTTGTGTTCATGGTAATTGAAATTATTTGAGGCATTCAAGTTACTGAGTATTTATGGCAAAGTTGACATCGACTTCAAATGATCAGTATTTGATTGCATTAAATCGATTGCATTTAAAAGACTTCCCTTTAAATTGTAGTCGCAAAACCGACTACCCATGACTCCGCAAGAGATTATCGAACTTGTAAAACAACGCAATCCTAATGAACCAGAATTTTTACAAGCTGCAGAAGAAGTAATTCTTTCGGTATGGCCCGTGCTGGAGCACAACCCTGAGTTTGTAAAGCTTCGTTTGCTTGAACGCATGCTGGAACCGGAGCGCATGATTTCATTTCGGGTAACCTGGTTGGATGATAAGAACAATGTGCAAGTGAATCGCGGCTACCGCGTGCAAATGAGTAGCGCCATTGGTCCGTATAAAGGCGGATTACGATTTCACCCTTCGGTTAATCCCGGTGTCCTGAAGTTTTTAGCCTTTGAGCAGATTTTTAAAAATGCGCTTACGGGTATTCCCATGGGTGGAGGCAAAGGCGGAAGTGACTTTGATCCGAAAGGGAAATCGGATGATGAGGTAATGAAATTCTGCCAGGCATTTATGGGCGAGTTGGCCCGACATATCAACCACAGATTAGATGTGCCCGCAGGCGATATTGGAGTAGGGGGTCGCGAAATTGGTTACTTATTTGGCGCGTACAAGAAAATTAAAAATGAATTTACCGGAGTGCTTACCGGTAAAGGTGTTGGTTGGGGAGGAAGTTTGATCCGAACCGAGGCTACGGGCTATGGCCTCATCTATTTTGCTGAGCATATGTTGCATGAGAAGAAAGATTCCATTAAGGGAAAAACATGCCTTGTTTCAGGTTCTGGAAATGTGGCACAGTATGCGATCGAAAAAATAATTCACCTGGGCGGGAAAGCGGTGACGGCTTCTGATTCAAATGGATTTATCTATGATGCCGCAGGCATAACACTAGAGAAGTTAGAATTTTTGAAAGACCTTAAAAACAAACGGAGAGGCAGGATAAAAGAGTATGCCGACACTTTTAAGTGCGAGTATCAATCACTAGATGCAAGCCAGAGCCAAAATCCAGTATGGAATATAAAGGCTGATTGTGCATTTCCGTGTGCCACACAAAATGAAGTGAATGAAAAGGATGCACGTAATTTGATAAAGAACGGAGTAAGGTTATTAGCGGAAGGCGCGAACATGCCTACCACCATTGATGCGATTAATATTCTGATTGATAATGGCGTGATGTACGCTCCCGGTAAGGCTTCCAATGCCGGTGGGGTTGCTACATCTGGTTTAGAGATGACCCAAAACTACATGGGATCGAGTTGGACCAGTGAAGAAGTTGATGCGAAACTGCATGTAATTATGAAGGATATTCATCAGGCATGTCTGGATGCTGCGAAAGAGTATGGAAAACCAGGTAACTATCTGGTAGGTGCGAACATTGCCGGCTTTTTAAAGGTGGCTAAGGCAATGCAGGCACAGGGAGTTATTTGATTTTAACTGTAAGTATAAGTCTATCGTTCGGTATTGCCGTTGATACCCTGATTTAGGTAGCCTGCGTATTTTTTCCGCGTAGCCATTTCCTTTTTTATACTTTTCCAAGATAGGTTAAGACTAAACTATTTGAATTGTGAAACGGAGAGATTTTGTGCAATTGGCTGGATTGGGGTTAGGTACTCTTGCGCTACCATTCCCCATGCTGGGAAATCCTGTATCTATCGAAGAATTGCTTGCTGTTCCTTTAACGGTAGCGGAGAAAAAACAACTGGCAGATGTAGCACTCAATACAGCAAAGGCAGGCGGGGCAACCTATGCCGATGTGCGAATTGGCAGGTACCTCAATCAATTTATTTCAACGCGCGAAAAACAGGTTCAAAATATTCAGAGCACCGAGTCATTTGGTGTAGGGGTGCGTGTAATTGCCAAGGGCACCTGGGGGTTTGCTTCCTCCAACCAAGTAACATCAGACGGAATCAAGAAGGCCACAGAACGTGCATTGGCAATCGCAAAAGCAAATAGTAAATTTCAAACCGAACCCGTTAAGCTTGCACCCGTGCCAGGCTATGGTGAGGTGACCTGGAAGACTCCAATTCAAAAAAATGCTTTTGAAGTTCCAGTCTCTGAAAAGGTAGAATTGTTATTAAGTGCCAACGCGGCCGCTCAAACCAATGGGGCTTCGTTCGCCAGTTCTAATCTTTTTCAGGTAAATGAACAAAAGTATTTTGCCTCTACAGATGGCTCATACATCGATCAGGATATTCACCGTATTTGGCCTACGTTCACGGTCAACGTAATTGATCGGGCCACTGGCAAATTCAACTCACGCAGTGCCATGAGTGCACCTATGGGCATGGGCTTTGAGTACATGATTCCGAGAGCAGAAGATAAACTGGCCACACCAACAGGTATGGTGTTGTATCGCAACAGCTACGATATGATTGAAGATGCTGCTACCGCTGCAAAACAAGCGAAAGAAATGATTACGGCTAAATCGGTTGAGCCGGGCAAATATGATTTAGTACTCGAACCCAATCACCTTGGCCTCACCATCCACGAAAGTGTAGGCCACCCACTAGAGCTGGATCGTATTTTAGGCTACGAGGCCAACTATGCCGGTACCAGTTTCGCCAGTTTGGATAAACTGAAATCAGGAACGTTCAATTACGGCAGCAAAGTGGTAAATATTTTTGCAGATAAAACGCAGCCCGGATCACTCGGAGCAGTTGGTTACGATGATGATGGTGTAAAATGCAAACGTTGGGATCTGATTAAAGATGGTATCCTGGTCAACCTTCAGGCTACACGCGATCAAGTGCATATGCTGGATCAAAATGAATCGCACGGATGTTCCTATTCACAAAGTTGGAGTGATGTACAATTTCAACGCATGCCGAATGTATCGCTAGCTCCGGGTAAAGACCCATACTCCATTGACCAGATGATCAAAGATGTAGAGAAAGGAATTTATATTGCCGGTCGTGGTTCCTACTCCATCGATCAACAACGCTATAATTTTCAGTTTGGCGGCACAGTCTTCTACGAAATTAAAAACGGAAAAATCGTAGGCTTGCTTAACGATGTAGCGTATCAATCGAATACGCAAGAGTTTTGGAATAGCTGTGTGAAAATTTGTGATGAAAAGGATTACCGCATGTTTGGTTCTTTCTTCGATGGCAAAGGTCAGCCTTCACAAGTTAGCGCAGTTTCGCACGGAAGTTCAACATCAAGGTTTAATGGAGTGAATGTGATTAATACAGGAAGAACTATTTAAAACCCTCACCTTCCCTCTCCCATGGGGAAAGGGGTGTTTTAAGGACGGGGTGAGGGAAAACAATTATTATATTATGAAGAGACGAGATTTTATTCAATTGGCTGGGATGAGTGCAGGGGCTATGGCGCTTCCGTTTTCAAACTTTGCGCATGATGTGGAGATCGCGCACATGCTTACTCCGTTGCTCGATACAATCCAGAAAAAGCGGTTGGCGGATGTTGCGTTGAACACTGCGAAGGGATTAGGAGCCTCGTACACCGATGTGCGGATTGGTCGCTACTTAAATCAATTTGTTACTACGCGCGAAAAGAAAGTACAAGGAGTTACCAACACCGAATCGTTTGGCGTAGGCATCCGTGTAATCGCGAATGGAACGTGGGGTTTTGCGGCCAGCAATAACGTAACGGCTGATGGTATCAAAAAAACTACCGAGCGTGCAGTTGCCATTGCGAAAGCAAATTCAAAATTTCAAAAAGAGCCGGTGAAGTTGGCATCCACGCCATCGTATGGAGAAATTAGTTGGAAAACACCCATTGTAAAAAATGGATTTGAAGTTCCGGTAAAAGAAAAGGTAGAACTGTTGCTTAATGCGAATGCAAAAGCAATGGAGAAAGGCGCCAGCTTTGTTAATAGTATTATGTTTTTGGTTAACGAACAAAAATATTTTGCGTCTTCCGAAGGTTCATACATCGATCAGGATGTGCACCGCACGTGGCCTAACTTTCAGGTATCAGTGGTTGACCGGCAGTCGGGTTCATTTAAAACCCGTTCCGCTTTCAGCGCTCCCGTTGGCAAAGGCTATGAATATCTGGATGGCAAATCAGAAGATAAAATTCAGGCACCGGGTGGCATTATCTTATATAACAATTCATACGACATAGTAGAAGACGCAGCCATGGCCGCAGAGCAAGCCAAGCAATTTATCGCTGGCAAATCAGTTGAGCCAGGCAAATATGATTTAGTGTTGGAGCCTTCGCATTTATGGCTAACCATCCACGAAAGTGTAGGCCACCCAACCGAGTTAGATCGCGTGCTGGGTTACGAAGCCAACTTTGCCGGTACCAGTTTCCTTACGCTCGATAAATGGCAAACAAAAAAATTCAAATTTGGCAGCGACATTGTAAACTTTGTAGCAGACAAAACACAAGTGGGATCATTGGGTGCTGTGGCATATGATGACGAAGGAGTAAAATGTAAATCGTGGGAATTAATTAAAGATGGCGTGCTGGTAAACTACCAGGCTACCCGCGATCAGGTGAATATCATCGGACAAAAAGAATCGCACGGATGCTCTTATTCGCAAAGCTGGGGCGATGTACAGTTTCAACGCATGGCAAACGTGTCATTACAACCTGGCAAACAACCGCTAACACCTGAGCAAATGATCTCAAACGTAGAGAAAGGAATTTACATTGTGAAAGACGGGTCATTCTCCATCGATCAACAACGATACAACTTCCAGTTTGGGGGCGTGTTGTTTTTTGAAATCAAGAATGGAAAAATTGTGGGCATGTTAAAAGATGTAGCCTACCAGGCGAACTCACAAGAATTCTGGAACTCATGTACACAAATTTGTGATGAGCGTGACTATCGCCTCAACGGAGCTTTCAACGATGGCAAGGGACAACCAAGTCAGTCGAATGCGGTTTCGCACGGATCAGCTACAGCCCGCTTTAATGGAGTGAATGTGATAAATACCGGAAGAACAATTTAAATCGTAATTCTTAAATCGAAAATCTGAAATAGTTATGGCCATACTTTCAAAGGAAGAAGCAAAAAAAATATTAGATAAGGTAATTGGCTTTTCGAAGGCCGATGGCATCGAAGCAAACCTGAATGGCAACGATGGTGGTAATATTCGCTATGCGCGTAACAGTGTTTCCACCGCAGGTGAAGACAGCAACGTGAGCCTAAGTGTACAAACCTACTTCGGAAAAAAATCAGGCACCGCTACTGTCAATGAATTTGACGATGCCTCGTTGGAGAAAGTAGTGAGGCGCGCTGAAGAGTTGGCACAACTCGCTCCGGAGAATCCAGAATTTCTGGAACCTCTGCCACAACAAACCTATGGTGCGGAGTCGAAAACGTTTATCGATTCAACTGCTAAAATTACTCCGGACTACCGTGCACAAGCTGCAGCCGATAGTATTATTCCGGCAACGAAAAAGGATATTACTGCGGCCGGATTTTTAGAAGATAGCCGTGGATTTAATGCCTTAGCCAACAGTAAAGGATTGTTTGCATACAACAAGGCAACGGGTGTTGATTTTACCGTAACCATGCGCACCAACGATGGAACAGGTTCTGGTTGGGTAGCCCGCAACTTCAATGACGTAAGTAAATTGAATACTGCAGAGGCGTCTGCCATCGCGATGGAGAAGGCAATACAATCCCGCAACGCGAAAGCTATTGAACCTGGAAAGTATACGGTTATTCTAGAACCCAATGCTGCTGCCGATTTAATCGGATTGATGTTTGGGGGTTTTAATGCACGTACAGCCGATGAAGGCCGCAGTTATATGTCGAAGAAGGGTGGTGGCACCAAACTGGGTGAAAAAATTGTGGATGAACGTGTTAATATTTATACGGATCCATGGAATGAAGAAGTACCGATTGGCAATTGGGCTGGTGGAGGACAAGCAAGGAAGAAAATGGATTTGATTAAGGGCGGCATCGTTTCTAATTTAATTTACGATCGCTACTGGGCTTCACAAAAAAATGCAGAACCTACTCCTTTTCCCGGAAATAGAATTATGGATGGCGGCACAGCTTCTGTGGAGGATATGATCAAAGACACGAAGAAGGGGGTTCTAGTGACACGCTTCTGGTATATCCGCGCGGTGGATCCACAAACCTTGTTGTATACCGGACTTACCCGCGATGGTTCTTTCTATATAGAGAATGGAAAGATAAAACATCCGATCAAAAATTTCCGATTCAATGAAAGTCCGATCATCATGTTGAATAACCTTGAGACTCTTGGAAAGCAAATGCGTGTAGCCAGTGGCGGTGGACCGGGTGGTGGCGGAAGCGCATTGATACCCGCCATGAAGATTCGCGACTTTACATTCTCGAGTTTGTCGGATGCTGTTTAGTTTCTTTTGAGTTAAGAATTTAGAAATCCCCAGAAGAATAACTGGGGATTTTTCCATTATAAGCTGATTAATGGTAAAAGAATTACCACAAACTAGGGGATATAATGAACTAAGATTATTTTACTTTTTAGGATATCTCATTTTGTCGTTCGCATCCGGACACAAAATTGTATTCTAAACCAATAAGTACTAAATAGGATCAACTTTTCATTGAACAATAACGTCTTATCAAAATCTGATTTAAATCACTAAACATAAAATACTTTGAAACGAAGAGATTTTATTTATCTGTCAGGCCTGGGTGCAGCAGCCTCCATGATGCCAGGCATACCCTTGATGGGAAATCCCATGGATCCCAGTCGTGCACTGGAGACCGTGGATGTGGCACTCAAAAAACAACTTGCTGATGTAGCCCTTAATGCCGCACGTGCTAAAGGCGCCACCTATACCGATGTGCGCATAGGTCGCTACCTTAATCAGTTTGTTGTAACCCGCGAGGACAAAGTGCAAAACATTGTGAACACAGAGTCTTATGGATTGGGTGTGCGCGTGATCTCCAACGGCAGTTGGGGTTTTGCTGCTACGGACAAAATGGATAAGGACAGCATTGCAAAAGCAGCAGAAGAAGCGGTAGCCATTGCGAAAGAAAACTCAAGGTTGCTTACCGAACCGGTGCAACTGGCTCCACAAAAGGGTTATGGTGAAGTGAGTTGGAAAGCCCCCATTGAGAAAAATGGATTCGAAGTACCGATCAAAGAAAAAGTAGATCTCTTATTGAATGTAAATGGCACGGCCATGAAGGCCGGTGCGGACTACATCACATCGTTGTTGTTTCTGGTCAATGAGCAAAAGTATTTTGCTTCCAGCGATGGTTCATATATCGATCAGGACATTCATCGCATCTGGCCTGCCTTCTTTATTACAAAAATTGATAAGGCATCCGGAAAATTTGAAACAAGAAACTCGTTGAGTGCTCCCATGGGAATGGGTTATGAGTATTTAGATTTCCGACCACAGGATAAAATTAAAGGTGTTACCACTTTATATAAAGGTCGGTACGATATGTTTGAAGATGCCACCGCAGCAGGCGCACAGGCAGGCGAAAAGTTGAAAGCAAAATCAGTAGAGGCCGGCAAGTATGATTTAATTCTCGATCCTTCGCATCTCTGGCTTACCATTCATGAATCTACTGGCCACCCTACTGAACTAGATCGGGTGCTTGGCTACGAAGCCAACTTTGCAGGCACGAGTTTCCTCACACTGGACAAATGGGAATCAAAAAAATTCAATTATGGTAGCAAGCTTGTAAACATAGTTGCTGATAAAACGCAAGTGGGTTCCCTGGGGGCTGTGGGTTACGATGATGAAGGAGTGCAATGTGGTCAATGGGATATTATTAAAGATGGTATTCTTGTAAATTATCAGACCATCCGCGATCAGGCACACATACTTGGCTTGAAGGCATCACAAGGTTGCTGTTATGCAGATAACTGGAGTAGCGTTCAGTTCCAGCGTATGCCCAATGTTTCTCTGCAACCCGGTAAAGAAAAGAAGAGCATCGATGATCTTATCAAGGGTGTTGAGAAGGGAATTTATATTATTGGCGATGGATCTTTCTCTATCGACCAGCAACGGTACAATTTTCAGTTTGGTGGTCAATTATTCTATGAAATCAAAAATGGAAAAATTGTAGGCATGCTTAGAGATGTTGCTTACCAGGCAAACAGTCAGGAGTTTTGGAATTCATGTGTGGGTATTGCCGATGCCAGCGACTATCGTTTAGGAGGTGCATTTGGAGATGGCAAAGGTCAGCCACCACAAAGCAATGCCGTGTCGCATGGTTCATCAACGGCACGTTTCAATGGAGTGAATGTAATTAACACAGCAAGAAACATCGGATAACATTATGTCTATACTTACAAAAGACCAGGCCCAGGCTCTATTAAAAAAAGTGCTGAGCTATTCTAAAGCTGATGAATGTGAAGTAAATCTGAACGGCACAGATAGTGCAAATATTCGCTATGCGCGAAATTCAGTTTCTACCAGCGGCAAAGTGAGCCAGACACAATTGGTGGTTTCTTCTGCTTTCGGAAAAAAATTGGGCGTAGCCACTATCAATGAGTTTGACGATGCTTCACTTGAAAAAGTGGTTCGCAGGTCAGAAGAGCTAGCGCAGCTGGCACCGGAAAATCCAGAGTTTGTTTCTTTCCTCGGCCCGCAGACGTATGCAGATTCGAAGACGTATGTACCGGCAACGGCTAATATTACTCCACGTCTGAGATCGGATCTTGTGGCACAAAGCTTACAGGTTGCGAAAGAGGGCAAAGCGGTAGCAGCCGGCTTTCTTGAAGATAATAATGGCTATGCAGCCATGGCGAATTCGAAAGGATTGTTTGCCTACAATACGTCAACCAATACAAACTTTTCTGTTACCGTGCGAACAGAAGATGGAAGAGGTTCAGGGTATGCAACGCGTGGTTATAATGATGTAACTAAACTCGATACAAAAAAGGCAACGCAGGTAGCTACTGAAAAGGCATTAAAATCTGCGGAAGCTAAAGCGATTGAACCGGGAAAATATACGGTAATACTTGAGCCCGCTGCCGTTGCAGTGTTATTGGAAAATATTTTCTTCCGCTTAGATGCCAGGCAAGCTGATGAAGGGCGCAGCTTTTTAAGCAAAGCAGGTGGGGGAACACGTCTTGGTGAAAAATTAGTGGATGAGCGAGTAAATATTTATTCCGATCCGCTTAATCCTGATTTGCCTACCAGCCCCTGGAATGGTGATGGCCGCCCACAGGAAAAAGTATCGTGGATTGAAAAAGGTGTGATCAAGAATTTGTCCTATTCAAGATATTGGGCTGAGAAGAAAGGAGTGAAAGCCATTCCCGGCCCAGACGCAGCCATTATGGAAGGCGGCACCAAATCGCTGGAAGAATTGATAGCGGGAACTAAGAAAGGAGTGTTGGTGACTCGCCTGTGGTACATCCGCGATGTCGATCCGCAAAGTCTCTTATTAACTGGCCTTACCCGCGATGGTACTTTCTACATTGAGAATGGCAAAATTCAGTACCCGATTAAAAACTTCCGCTTCAACGAAAGTCCGATCATTATGCTGAATAACCTGGAAGAGCTTGGCAAAGTTGAGCGTACTGTGAGTGTGGAGTCGAACCTGAATTACCTGCTGCCGCCACTTAAAGTGCGGGACTTCACATTCTCAAGCTTGTCGGATGCGGTATAGATATTAGTTTTAGATTTAAACATGGCTTTGATAATCATCCCCGGAACCGATTTCGGGGATTTTTATTTATGTCGGTTGTATCCAATGGTGTCCGCTCATATAAATAACTCGGGTCTAATCACAGAGTAAGCGTATAAAATCCAAAATTGCGGATTGGTAATTCAAATGAAACTGAGCCCGGGCAATAAGTTCTTCTTTACCCGCCTTCAATACGAGTCGGGCGATTGGGATGTGGATCAGCGCATGCCTGTCAATGTATTGAATTCATTGATAGAGTATACCACGTTGAAAATAGACACCAATGAAAACATTGTTTCCCTAAGTAGTGAAGATGTTTTCCGGTGCCCGTTTTGTTACCTCAGCGGTCATAAACTGGTGGAATTTACAGCTAAAGAAAAAGAGAACTTTGAAAAATATGTGAAGAATGGCGGTTTTGTGTTTGTAGACGATTGCAACCACGATATTGATGGCCTGTTCGCCAAATCATTTGAGTCGCAGATGGATCGGATCTTCGGAGTTAATTCGTTGAAGAAAATTCCGAAGACACATCCGCTCTACTCGTCATTCTTTCAGTTTGAGGGCCCACCCACCACTTCGCAGGAACTCAACGGTTGGGGTGATGATATTGTGCACGATTATTTGAAAGCCATCGAATTCAATAACCGCATTGGAGTGTTATATAGCAATAAAGACTACGGCTGCGAGTGGGATTATGATTTTAGAAATAAACGGTTTTACCGGATTGACAATACAAAGTTTAGTGTGAATATTATTATGTATGCGTTAACAAGTTAGACTGCTTAACACAGTCGACTGTCGACCGTGGTCTAAGGACATATAAAAAAACAATTTCAATGAGTGATTTAAAAGAAGTAGAAAAATCCGTGCATGAAATCATTACCGATCTGAATAGTCTCAGAAAAGAAATCAAAAAGGTAATTGTAGGTCAGGATGAAATCATCGAGCAATTACTTATCACTTTTTTGGCGGGTGGCCATGCGTTGTTGGAAGGTGTTCCGGGGTTAGCAAAAACGCTAATGATTCGTTCGTTGTCGGAAGCGATCGCTCTACGCTTTCGCAGAATACAATTTACACCTGACTTAATGCCCTCCGACATTATCGGCACGGAAGTCTTGGAAGAAGATCACACAACCGGAAAGCGGATTTTTAAGTTCAACAAAGGCCCTGTGTTTGCCAACATCATATTGGCGGATGAGATCAATAGAACCTCACCCAAAACACAAGCCGCGTTGTTGGAAGCGATGCAGGAATTTGAAGTGACGTATGCAGGAGTAACCTATCCGCTCGAGCGTCCATTTTTTATTTTGGCTACACAAAACCCCATTGAACAAGCGGGTACTTTTCCTTTGCCGGAGGCCCAACTCGATCGGTTTTTACTTTATATTAAAGTAAGTTACCCAACAGCAGAAGAGGAAAGATCTATTCTTGAAAACACTACGGGTAAACGAGGTGAAGCCATTCAGAAAGTAATTGAAGGGAGTAAGATTCTGGAAGCACAAAAGCGTGTGCGCGAAGTGCATATTAATAGCGAATTAATTGAGTGGGTGAGTGAATTAGTACGCGCAACCCGTTCGGAAACAAGTGATGTTAAGTACGTAAATGATTGGGTACGTTGGGGAGCAGGACCACGTGCCGGACAAGCGATGATTCTTACCGCAAAAGCTCGGGCGTTGCTCAATGGCCGGTTCGCAGTTACACAAGAAGATATTCGCCATGTGGCCTACCCGGTGTTACGCCACCGCATTCTCATGAACTTCAAAGCAGAATCCGAAGGAATCTCTTCCGACTCGGTAACGAAACATCTTCTTGAAAACATCGCCATCAAAAAAGGCATTTGATCATGGATGCGCGCATAAGAGAATTATTGAAGCCCTCTCTTTTGAACTCCATCAACGGATTGGAATTAATTGCGCGCGTTATTGTAGAAGGGTTCATGAGTGGCAGTAATAAAAGCCAAACCGTAGGGTCAGGCCAGGAGTTTAGTCAGTACCGAAGCTACCAGCCGGGTGATGATTTGCGACAACTAGATTGGAAAATGTTTGCCCGTTCCGAACGATATTATATTAAAGAAGCAGAGATCGAAACCAACATCACGGTAAAGTTTATGTTGGATGCGAGCCACTCGATGGCGTACGCAGAGAATGGAATCAGCAAACTTCAGTACGCACGAGTGTTGATGGCGGCACTGGCTTTTTTAGCACGCAAGCAAGGTGACACCTTTGGATTGTTTTCGGTAAACGATCGGCAAATACAATCAGTGTTGCCACGATTTGAGCAACAACAGTTTATTCGTTTTTTAACGGCACTTATTTCGGTTAAGAGTGAAGGCATGTGGGAAAAGTCTCGGGGAATTGAACAACTGTTTGACCATCATGGTAAAGAGATGATCGTTTTTGTGACAGATTTATATGATGATGCCGAAGACATTCAAAACTTTATTTCACGATTGAAGACAAAGCGCAACGAAGTGATTGTTTTTCACCTGATGGGAAAGCATGAAACGCAACTTGATTTTGATGGGTCGTTTACGTTTGAGGATTTAGAAACCGGACTGAAGACAAAAGCCGACACGCGTTCCCAACAAGTCGATTATAAGGAGAGAGTTCAATCGTGGTTAAGTCAATCGCGTTTGTGGATGTTGGAAAAACAGGTTAACTATCAGCTGTTGACTTTGAATGAACCTGTGGATGAGGTGTTGAGAAATTTTTTAACCATTCGTAAACGTGTGGTGCGATGATGCAGTTTACACAACCGATATTACTGTGGGCACTGGCGGGATTAGCCATTCCGTTGGCTATTCATTTACTAAGTAAAAAGGAAGGGCAAGTCATTCGTTTGGGAAGTTTACGACACTTGCGCGAAACGAGTACCCAGCAATTTCGCGGCATCAAGCTCAATGAAATTTTGTTGTTGGTTTTAAGGAGTTTGTTGGTAATACTTTTTGTTTTGCTGATAAGTGGGTTGTATTGGAATAATTCTGGTGACAGGCGATGGATAGTTGTCGAGAACGGAATAGAGAGAATTCCATCAGCTAAAAAACTAATTGATAGTCTGGAAGCGCAAGGCTTTGAAAGACATGTTTTGCAAAATGGATTTCCGTTGGAGTACTCTTCTTCAGCAAAAAGTTTGCTAAATAATTGGCACCTGATTGAATCCTTGCAACAACAAGAGTTAACACAAGCCATTGTGCTCTCGCAAAGCCGTGCAGAAGATTTTACGGGCGCGCGAAGAGCAATAGATAACAGCATTCAGTGGATTACGTTTCCTGCTGAAGTGTATGAATTTATCGCGGAAGCAATTCAACAAACACCCGATCGTATTTTAATCAGAAAAGGTTTTTCCAACGCTGCACACACGCACTTTGAAACGGTTCAGGCAAATGCCTTACTCCCAGATTCGATAGAAATAAAAGTATTGCCAGTTGTTTCCGTCTTGCTTGTGAGTGATACGGATTTTGAAACTGATAAGCTGATTCTAAAAGCTTCACTTGATGCGATTACAAAAACGCTGCCCATCAAGATTTCTTTACAGGAAGCTACACCTCAAACTGTTTCTGAAGTATCATCCGATTGGCTGATCTGGCTCTCCAAGAAAAATTTTGTTGCAAGCGATTCGGTAAAGGTTATCAGCTGGAGTCAAATTGTGTCTCCTGAAATTTTGAAACAGGTGTCTCAAAATCAGTGGGAGTTAATGAGGCGACTTACCATAGAAACAGCTCGTGAGGGAAATCTCTCACTGCGCTTGGCTACCTTGTTAATTAACGAAAATGAAAAATGGAGCCAGATAGCGGATCACGACAGACGCGCGCTGCCAGATAGTATTTTGTTTGCAGGAAAATCTCGGCCCACGAAAATGCAAGCAGGTGTAGTACCGCCTGTCAATACATATTTGATTGTGCTGTTGATTCTGATTTTACTCATAGAACGATGGGTTGCCTACCACAGAAATCAATGAGTACCGAAGAAGCGCGATATAGAATAAAAAAATTAAAGACCCGGTATTACCTGCTGCGAGGTGGTGAGATCGTTTTGCTTTCTGCAGCCTGTGCATTGGTGATTGGGTCTGTATTGTATCTACTTCCCCTTAGCTTCGTCATAAAGTTATTTATTACAACAGGTCTTGCCGCTACTTTTGCTATTTTATGGGTTATCAGGTATCAACTCTTTCAGCTTACAGATCAAAAATTTGTTCAATACCTGAATTCACACTATCCGCAATTAGAAGAGAGTGCCGATTTACTTTTGGTCACTAACGCTTCCTTGTCAGGATTGCAAGGTCTGCAACTGCAAAAAGTATTGCAGCGATTTGATGAGGTTTATCCGGAAATCAAACTTCCCAATCGCCTCATCCAATCAGTCGTGGTCTTTTTTGTTTGTGTTACTGCTTATCTTGTTCTTACTTCTTTTGTTTCGCCAATCGTAAAATCAAGTAATAGTAATGCAACTAATCTGGCAACAACATTAGCTAATCAAACGAAAGGCAGTGCCACCATCAGCTTTCTTTCAATTTCTGTTTTTCCTCCTGCTTATACCGGATTAAAGTTATTCGAATCGCCATCATCAAATCTAAAAGTACCAGAGGGAAGTACCGTAACCTGGTCTATAGAATTCTCCGATTCTATTAAAGAGGCCTCGTTACTTCTTTCAGGAAAGGATTCTATTGGATTAAAGGCGGTAAACAATTCTTATTCAACCACATTAAATCTGACGCAGTCAGGATTTTATCAAATTCAATGGCGCGATGACAAGACTATCCGATCGGATTATTTCAGAATAGAAATCATAAACGATCAGTCGCCTAAAATAACGATTGACAATCTCAATCAATTCACCAAACTCTCCTATGCCGATAAGCGTACCGTGCCGTTAAGAGCTACACTTTCAGATGACTTTGGATTAACTCGCGCTTCCATTATTGCTACGGTAAGTAAAGGCAGTGGCGAGTCGGTAAAGTTTCGCGAAGAAAAACTGATGTTTAAAACGCCAACCATTATTTCGGGTAAAACCATTAAGGCTTCGCGAACGCTTGACTTGCAAAAATTAGGTTTGGAGCCAGGCGATGAACTTTACTTTTATGTGGAAGCGTTCGATAATAAAACACCTTTACCCAACTACAGCCGTACTGAAACATTTTTCATTGCCTTGACAGATACTACGAAACAAGAAGCTATTGAGGACGAAGGTCTGGGTGTAGACTTAATGCCGGATTATTTTAGAAGTCAGCGCCAGCTGATTATTGATACTGAAAAATTATTAAAGGAACGCAAACAGAAAACAGTACAGGAGTTTAAAAGTACCAGCAACGAATTGGGGTACGATCAAAAAGTGTTGCGCTTGCGCTACGGCCAATTTTTAGGTGAAGAGTTTGAAGGGCAGATTGGACCGGTTTCAAGTGAGGAAGTCAAAGATGATCACGAAAGCACAATTGAGAAGTTTAGTCACGTACACGATAAAGAGAATGAGCACAACTTAGTAGCTGAAAAAAAGCCTACACCAACGGGCCATTCGCATGATGAACAAGAGCCCGGTGAGAAAGAAGATCCGCTTGCTGCCTTTGCCCATAACCATGATGATAGCGAGCAGGCAACATTTTTTATTCAGTCAGTACGTGCCAAACTGAAAGCTGCGCTCACCGTTATGTGGGATGCTGAATTACATTTACGTTTATATGAGCCCGCAAAGTCATTACCTTATCAATACACCGCGCTCAAACTATTGAAAGAAATCAGTAACGACTCACGGATTTATGTGCATCGCACCGGATTCGATCCACCACCTTTGAAAGAAGAAAAAAGATTAACGGCTGATTTAAGTGAAGTTTTTAATTCAGTAGGAAATAGTGAGCGGCTACAGGCAGAAATTTATCCGGAGATTAGAAAAGCTTTGTTAATGATAGAAGTGTTGCTTCAAGAAAAGAGAAATGCCTTATCAGTCGTGCATAAAGAGCAACTTCATCGTGCAGGGCAGGAGTTAGCGGGAGTTGCAATTGCTCAACCCGGACAATATTTAGAGGGACTCTCCTTGTTAAAGAGACTAACAGATGATACTGTGGATTCTTCTGAATTTAATAATATAGTAAGTGCAGTTCAAGAAGTTTTCTGGAAAGTAGTGCCACCACAATCTTTGTCGCCCGGCAAGAAGGTGTTGACCACACACAATTTGGACGAACAGTTTTTAAACAGCCTTGAGCAATTGCACCATGAATGAGTGGGGCTTGGGGATACATCCCGTATTTCCGTTGTGGATGATCCTTTTAGGATGTTTTCTATTGCTGGTTTTTTTTCTTTGGAAGGAGCTAAAGCGCAACCTGAAATTTCTTCCGTTACGAATCAGTGCCAATGTTTTATTACTAGTAAGTATCGTTGGGTTGCTGCTACAACCATCGTGGGAAAGTGAACGGAAATCAGGGGGATTGGTGTTGTTAACCCCAAATTTTAAGCCTTCTACGATCGATAGCTTATTAAGAATTAATCAGCAACTATCTTTAATCAGAACACCTGATGTTATACCATTTTCGAACGCAGAGGAAAAACTACTCAATGATTTATCAAGGCATACTATACGGTTTGTGGTGGGTGATGGACTTCCTCAATATGTGTTATCAGAATCAAAGAAACATTTTCAATTTATAAAGGGCAAACTTCCAGATGGCATTATCGATTGGTCTCCGCCAAAAAAATATAGGATCAATCAGAAAGCCGAAATTACAGGAACATTTCGTGCACAAGACAACTCAAAAATTAAGTTGGTTAGTCCGGGTGGTGTGGAAGATTCTGTAGTCTTTACAAGGCAGGGCTTACACACTTTTACATTATCGTTTACACCAAAGCAAGCAGGCTTATTTACTTATTCTGTAATTGTTGAGGAAAACGGGAAAATGTACAATGATAATTTTCCGGTAGAAGTTACAGGGGATAAGCAATTAAGCATTCTCTTTCTCCAAAATTATCCAACAGCTGAGACGCGATATCTAAAAAATTTCCTTACCGAAAAGGGTCATGCCCTCGCCATCAGTGCACAACTCTCTAAAAATAAATTTCGGTACGAGTATGCCAACAGGGAAGCAGTTCGTTTGGACAGACTCTCATCCGGGCTATTGAAGCAATTTGATCTCGTTCTCATTGACAACGAATCGTTGGCGGATTTACCATCCTATGAAAAGAAGGTGTTGGGAGAATCTGTTAAGCAAGGTTTAGGCATCTTGGTTTTTTATAACTCGGCAAATAAAAGCAAAAATCAGTCGTACTTGTCCCTTTCCCAAATTGAATTGAAAGAGGATACAGTGCAATTACGTGTAGGAAACTCGGCTTATACCTTTCCAGCTGTACCTGTTCGCATTACTGCTGATGGTGTTGAGTCAGTGATAAGAAATAATGAGCGTGTATTGAGCGGGTATGTAAACAAAGGTACTGGTAAACTAGGCTTTCAATTATTACAAGAGACCTATCGGCTCATTCTTGAAGGGAAGACATTTGATTATGCTAGTTTATGGTCGCCATTATTGGAACGCTCAGCACGATTGGAAAATTCTACATTCAAAATTGAAATGACTCAGTCCTTCCCTGTTTATCCGGACGAACCTTTGGACGTAGACATTGTAGCTTCAGCGGATCAACCACAACTTACCATAGATGCTGTAGAAATTCCTTTGCGCGAAGATGTGGTGATTGATGATTTTTGGCATGGTCGCACATGGGCAAACGAAGCAGGGTGGCATCAATTAAAAATTGAACAAGATTCGACTTTAGAAAATTTCTATGTATCGGCCGCTGGCGAGTGGCAAGCGTTGCGAATCACACAGCAACAAAAAGCCAATGAACTGTTTTCAAAAACTAACTTACCCGATAGTAAAGAAGAGCAGATTATTAGGGAACATAAGCCCATCCCGCTATGGGTATTCTATTTTATATTTTTGATCGCTGCCGGATTTTTATGGCTGGTGCCTAAGTTGTAGCCTGCGAACTCGTAAACGCAGCATTCCACGTAAGTGAATCTTCTACCTGCGAAATGATTCGTGATGAACCTTCAATCACAACTTCTCTACCCCAATGTACTGTAACAGTTTCTACACCACCCCAATTGTTGAATAGCTTATAAAACCACCCTGTAGCAACATAGCGAGTGGTGTTTTCGGTGGTTTGGACGGCAGTCGTTCCCTGGCTCAAAATGTTTTTATCCAACTTTTCTCCGAAGGAATCTATGTTCTGATAATCGTTTACAAACAAAGAAATTTTTCTACCGTGGTAAGTAAAAACAGAGGCTAATAAGATGGGTTGCAGCAACCCTAAAACCCAGTTGTATTGAGACCCAAATAATGCTTGCCCATTCAGAGTATTAAACAAAACAATAAATCCGTTTAAAATGAGGAATAGAATCAAGGCAAGACGGGTAAACATCTTGCCATTCCAAGGAGAGATTTCTTTACGGATGCGCATTATGAATTACTAGTAGCGAAGATAATTCTACTTATAGAACTTCCAACTCGTTTTAAAATCCCGTGTAAGGGGTTGATTCATTAAAATTGCTCGCACCATTTCTACAGGTAAACTGTTTTCGCGCAACACGGCATCGTGATATTGTTTGTAAGTCATTTTACCAGTGTCAACCAATTCTTTTTTGAGCGCATAAAACTGGAAACCACCTGTCATGTAGGCCAGTTGATACAAGGGGCCATAGTTGGCAGTAAAACTCCTACGCACTTCTCCTTCCGCATTGGCTCGCTCAAAGCCCACACGATCTACCAAAAAATCGATACACTGCTGGGGAGTCCATTTGCCGAGATGGTAATTGAGTGAAAAAATAATTCGTGCACAACGATGCATGCGCCAGAACAACATGCCGATTTTATCTTCGGGTGATTGTGGAAAGTTCATATCCCACAAGATCAACTCCCAATACAAAGCCCAGCCTTCCGTCCAGAATGGCGTGCGATAATGGCGATACGTTTTGTTACGATTGTTCATAAAGCCCTGCAGGTGATGGCCTGCGATCAATTCATGATGAACAGTAGCACGCGAGAAGTGTGGGTTGTTACCACGCATACTCATCAACTTGGCTTCGTGATCCATTACATCAGTTGGGTAAGAAATCTGCAGCACTTCGCCACCCAAAAAGAAGGGACTGATCAACTGTCTACTGGGTGGAATCATCCGCATGCGCCAGGTTTCTTCGGCAATAGGTGGAATGGTTATTAAATCATTCTTCTTTAAGAAGTCGATTGATTCATTGTAAAGTTTCAGCATAGCTTCCGGCTGAAACCCTTCGGGCACATACGCTTGTTTTACTTTTTCCTGCGCAGCTTTCCAGTTATCACCAAAGCCCATTTCGCGCGAAGCTTTGAGTAGCTCGGCATCGCACCAGGCAAATTCTTTATTGGCAATGTCAACCAGTTCCTCAGGTGAGTAGGGAATCATTTCCAATTGCAGCAGACGCAACAACTCATCGCGCCCAATCGGATTACCAAGGATGCCGCTGCCATCATCCTTGGGACGGGATGCCGGGTCGATTTTGGTTTTGAGAGCACTTGCATATTTACCAAGGGTACTATCCAATTGCTGGTAAGGTCGTTTAACCCACCAGGTAAATTGAGGATCATACCCAACGTAAAATTCATAAATACTTTTTAACGCTGCTTGTTGACCCCCAACGATGGCCGCAGCGCGGCTTGCTAATGCAGCGGTAAGGTTAGGCTCCTGGGGTAATTTTTGAAGTGCGGTTTGCACTTGCTTCTTAATATCATTGAATTGTTGTGCAACCACCTCACTTTTTAAATGCAAACCACGTCTGCGCTGCTTTTCAATTTCGTAAATCGGGTTGGCGTAGGCAGTAAGTTTATTTACCTGTGTAGATTCTTTTTCTTCTTGCATAAGCAACGTGAGTTCGTTCTCGAAAATGCGCTTCATCATAATAAAATCGACTTTGCCTCCGGTTGAGAAACTTTCAAACGGAAGTTGCTGTAAACGCGTGAGATAATCCTTGTAAAACTGATTGAAGCGATCTCTGCGCTCCTGCGTTCCATGCACGAAGTAGAATCGTTCCAGACTTCCACGGTCGGCTTCGAATTGCACAATCAAGGGATAAACCTCGCTTGGCATTTCGGTGGGTTGGCCGAAGGAGGTTAGGTAGAAAAGAGCTAGCGAGTAAGCAAAGATAATACGCATAAATTTAGTTTTAAGAAAGCTACCCAATTTGAATGGCTGAATCGGAATATTTTATCTCTTCGGTATCTACTTTAAATAGGCGCGTTCTTTTTCATTTGGGAAGTAAAAATATAGAGGGTATATGTTTGACAGGGTGTCATCCAGTGCACGATCTTCCCAATACGTTTTCGCGAAATCATATTCTTTAGAAAACTGCTCGCGCGCAAACTTTTTCCTAAGTTGAAAAATCGAAAGTCGCAATTGGTCAATAATAAGAATGAAATTCTGATAAGTGGACCCATCATCACAATCAATATCAATGGAGTAATTACCACTATTCGCCCTAACAAAATCTACTAGTAAGCCACGTAGGTTAGTCTTTGATATCATGGAATCGGCAATGAAGAATTGATCCTTTACAATCCTAATAGTTAAGATTTTTGTCTGCTCACGATCTTTAAGAAATTCAGCAAATGAAGGATGCAAGTAATTCTTATCATTTGTAAATTCATGAAAAGTTGGCCGACTATTAACCCTTATTCCGTCCCTTTTCGAAGTCATGAAATATAATAGACGAATATTGTTCTCTCTTGCAATGTCCATAATGACTCTTAAGGAACCAATTTTGACATTCTTATCCGCTTTCAGGCTGATTGTAAATTGATCTACTTCATATTCAGGCAAAGATTTTTTTGATTCCTGTAGCCATAGTGACAAATTATTCTTCGTTAGTGGATTAATTGTACCTGGTGCAATCACAATGGCAGAATCGTTTTTTTCTGCTTTAGAATACCCAACATAAAGGTCTTGTGCAAGGAGCCTTCTTTCAAGAAGTGAAGAGGTTTCGGCATGAGGCAAATCAATTGAATAATTGTAACTAATTGTATGCTTTAGCACTGCATGATTAAAAGATTTATGATCAAAGAAAGGAATTGTAATAAGAATTCCCGCAAAAATTATAAAACCAAATGCAGCTACCATCATTTGTCTTATAGTATTTTTAAAGTAGAGTCTAATCTTAATCCACTGATTGCAGAACAACACGATTAATATCAAAGGAAATAAAAACCAGTATTCCTTATATAGGTTTAATTCTTTATTCAACTCGGCCGACCAACAAAGAATCCCATAGAATAATCCAAGTTTAGTGAGAATATAAACTGAATACCATTGAAGTCCGCTAAAATCATTTGTCATGGAATACTTGATGTAACCACGTAAGCGGAATTGTGTCATGAGCAAGGAATCTGCTCCGTATGAGAGGCCTGTAAGAATAGCCAAACCAGCAAAGAAGAAATTATAAAAATAATTTTCGGAATCAGACAAAATCATCATGTCGCCATATTCATCGATTGTCTGGTATCGCAACATCTCACGCCAATAAATAAAGAACAGGTATAGACTAAGCGAGTAGCCTAGTACAATAAATGTGGCCAACCAAATCCGTTTTTTCTGAAAGAGAATTTTGGTTCGGTTTTCTGAAAATGCGCCTTTTTTAATCATGATTCTTAATTCAAAAGGTACAGGAATAGATAACCTCAGTTTACTCAATTTAATCCTTATTTTCACACCTTCCTTATGGAACTGCGCTTGAACACCGGCTACCGACAAATACTTTTCATGGCATTGCCCATTTCGCTGGCTATGCTAGTGCCGCAGATCAACTTCATCACTAACAATATCTTTTTAGGCATGTTGGGCGAACAGGAGCTAGCCAGTGCCGGTATTACCGGAGTGTATTATTTAATCTTTGCCGTCATCGGCAACGGACTTAACAATGGTTTGCAGGCATTGATTGCCCGCAGGGCCGGGCAAAATCTTCCCAAAGAAATTGGTCGACTGTTTTTTAATGGTGTGTGGGTTGCGCTTGGAATTGCGGCATTGGGTATTGGTGCAACATACCTATTCGCTCCGATTGTTCTGCGTACGTTTATTCACGACCCCTTAATTGCCGATCAGGTAGTTGACTTTTTATTAATCAGAATATGGGGCCTACCTTTTCTTTATTTATATGTGATGCGCAATGCCTTGCTGGTAGGCACCAATCAAACCCGTTTTTTAGTATGGGGCACACTGGCGGAAGCACTGGTAAATATTGTGTTGGATTATGGAATGATATTCGGACACTTGGGGTTGCCCGCCATTGGCTTTAATGGTGCAGCCTACGCCTCTATCATCGCTGAGGCCTCGGGTTTATTTGTGATCTATGCCGTCATTCATTTCAAAGGCATCCACAAGTCGTTTGCTTTTTTTGAACAGACTAAAATAGATGGTTCGATTATCAAATTAATCCTCACTATGTCGGCACCACTCATTGTGCAGTTTGCGATCAGCATCATGAGTTGGGAATACTTTTACATCCTGGTTGAACATCATGGTCCACGGGCATTAGCAATTTCAAACACCATGCGCAATATCTTTGGTTTATTTGGAATTTTCTGCTGGGCCTTTGCTTCAACCACCAATACAATGGTAAGCAACATCATTGGCCAGGGAAGGCAGGAAGAGGTCATGCCTTTGATAAAGAGGGTTGTAAAAATGAGTCTGGGCATTTCGCTTTTTATTTTTGTGATTTTAAATCTGTTCCCTGAGTTCTTCTTATCTTTTTATAGTCAGGGTGATGAATTTATTGCAGAGGCAATACCTATTGTACGCATTGTGTCGGTGGCTTTGCTGATGATGTCAGTAGGCACAATCTGGCTCAATGCGGTAACGGGCACAGGAAATACGCGCGTTAACCTGATGATAGAATTTATTACGATTGTCATTTATTGCATATATGTTTTTCTCGTGTTAGAGCGCTGGAATTTATCGATCGGTTGGGGGTGGGGTAGCGAATGGGTATATTGGCTCAGTATGTTCACGATGGCGTTTTTTTATATGCGATCAGGCAAGTGGAAGGGAAAGAAAATTTGAGTTAAGAAGAGAAGCACTTTAAGAACAAGAACATGACCCAATTACAGAAACTATGGGGCTTAACCGATCAGCAGGTGTTGGCCA